>CAVRVX010000009.1:0-151878 GCA_963724735.1 uncultured Alphaproteobacteria bacterium | reverse complement strand
TCACCTTCATTGGAAGCTCCCATTCACAGGCTGAGCCCGCAGCTCGCTGGAGTTCGCCGTCGCAGGTGGCGAAAGTCTACACGTGAGCTGAGAGGCTTTCCAGAGTGTCGTAATGGAAAACCTTCACGGCGGCGTCCTTGACGGTTCGGTCAATCGCGTTGGTAACCGGTATGAAGATGGCGGTGCCTGGCGTCCCCGCTGCGATAAGATTGATTGCGGCGTATGGTGCGACCATCCGGGACAGAGGCGCCGGGAGCACGAAGGTGCGGGCAGACCGATCCGTACGATGAGCTGTGAGTTCGCGTTAGTAGCTGGCCGCCTCTGCGACTCGCCCGGTTGCGCTGTGAGCGCGGATCCGTAGGTGTCGGAGTCGCCCGCCGCTCCCGTCATCGGCAATTAATGGGAGACGCACATGCGACGCGTGATCGGCATCGATGTTCACCGAACATTTGGCGAGGTGGTGACTTGGGAGAACGGCGTCCTCCGACATGCCGGCCGGGTCGACATAACCCGGACCGCCCTTGAAGGGCTCGGCAAGAGCATGCGGTCGACGGACGAGGCGGTGATCGAGGCGACCGGCAATAGCATGGCGGTCTCGCGCGTGCTGACGGCCTTCGTGGCGCGGGTGATAATCGCCATTCCCTTTGGCAGGTGAAGGCGATCGCCCAGGCTCAGGTCAAGACCGATAAGATCGCCGCCGGCACGCTCGGCAGTCTGCATGCGGCCGGGTATCTGCCGCAGATTTGGACGCCTGACGCTGCTACCGAACGCAAGCGCCGGCTGGCGGCGCGGCGCTACCAAGTCGTGCGGCACGTGCGGGAGCTTGACAGGCTCGCGAGGACTCGGCCCTCGTCGACCACGAGATCGCACAGGTCGCGATCGACGATCCCGCGGTCAGAAGACTGATTACGATCACGGGCGTGAATCTCACGGTCGCAGCCGGGATCGTTGCGGCGATCGGCGACATCAGCCGGTTCAAGAACCCACTATTAATCGGTCCATAAGTAAATGCACTCTCAGGCGGCATATTTGAGCGATGGTTTTTGGTAGAATGACCGGATTTTTTCTGGGTCGTTTTGCAGTTGGCGCATAGATGCGCGGACCTTGACTTTGAAATCGGCCTTGTCGGTAATTGTCATGCGGCCAACAGTGTCGGCCTTGAGGTGTTTCCAGACCAGTTCGTCTGGATTGCGGTCGGGCGAATAGGGCGGCAGAAAAAACAGCCGCAGTCTGCCGTGTTGGCTGTCGACAAAAGCTCTGGTCTTCTTGGCAATGTGGGCGGGGCCGCGATCGACGATCAAGAAAATCGCGCGCTTGGCGCCGGCCATCAGGCGCTTGAGAAACTCGATGAAGACCGCTGCATTCACCCCACCCTTTTCTTTGATCATGAACCGCATATGGCCGCGCGCGGTAATCGCCGAGATCAGGCTCATGCGATGGCGCGCACCCGTGGTTTCGACGATGGGGGTTGCGCCCCTCTTACCCCACGTGCGCCCGGCATGATGATCGGAGCGCATGTGGGCGGCGTCGCCAAAGAAGATCTCGGCCTTTTCTCGCTGCGCCAGGGCTTTGATCTTCGGGTAGTCCTTCCTGAGCCATTGCTCGACCACAGCCTCGTCGCGCTCCTGCGCACGGTGCAAGGGCTTCTGGCAAGTGATGCCAAGTTGCGCCAGCAGTCGACCAACCGAATTGGCGCTCAACACGACCCCAAACTTATCCTTGATCAGCTTTGCCACCATGGCACGCGTCCACAGCGCGAAGGCGAACTTCAGTTGCAACGGGTTCTTCTGCGTGATGGTGTTGTAAATCCATTGCAAGGCGCGCGCATCCAGTTTGGGCGGCCTGCCCAAAAGCGGCTTGGCTTTCAGCGCTCCCCAGCCACCTCGCCGATACTGCGCCAGCCAGCCATAGATCGTACGGCGGTTGATCCGCATGGATCGTGCGACAACCTCGGGACTTTCGCCAGCCTGTACGCTGCGCACGGCGCGGATGCGCATCTCTTCCAGCGTCGTGTGATCCAACTTGCGAGCATCGTCTGGTTTCATCTCCCTTCAGAATCAGACGAGATTCGCCCTGTCAACAAAAATGTGCAACTACTTATGGACTGATTAATATAGCCCTCGACCGAGGCCACCCTGTTCAAGACTGCGCGCGTCTGCTCCTCGCTGTCGTCGACCTCAAGCGACAACATCCGCGTCTCGTTTTCGGGGTTCAATTTGTTCTGCGTCGTCGTCACCATAAAGGCAACCGGCCCCTCCTTCTCGATGCTCACCGTTTTCTGCTCGCCGTCGGGGCCTTTCTGCACGGTCTGGTAACGTAGCCTCCCCTCCGACATCAGCTCGCGGAGCAAGTAGTCCTGAAAATCGACACCCTTACTGGTGATGGCCTCGCCCATCGACAATATGCGGTGCTCGAAGTCGTCGGTAAGGTACAGCAGCGCCTTCTCGGACACTGCGGTGAAGGCGATCACGTCCTCGGGCGGAAAGAAGTCGAGCACGCGCGACCTGATCTCTGACTTGCCGCAGCTCGACGGTCCCTTGATCGCGGCATGCATCGTCTTGGCGAACAGGCGGCTAGTGCCGACCAAGTATAGAGTCTTCGCGTTTTTCGTCTCGCCAGCAACTCCCCGGCTGAGTTCCTCTGCGAAGAGTCCGAGCACGTCATCGCATTCGATGATCGATTTCGCCGACGCCGCAAGCTGGTCAACATCCGGCTTCTTCTCCGAGCGGGCGCGCCTCTTCGCCAGGGAAGCGTGACACTGCGCGACCTGTACATCTAAGGTGGAGACGCGCACGCCCATCGCCTTCGCGGCGACCACACGCTGCTGGTCGTAGGCGATCGGGTCGAGGTGAGCGAGGGCGATAATAGGGTCGTCCTCGGCCCTGTCGCTTTCGTTGTTCTCCTGGGCATCGTTTGTCATGCGTCCTCTCAAATTGACGGGTCGGGCGGCGACTAATTCCGACGGTTTAACGGACACCGTCACCGTAGCGGCCGCTGTGAAGCTCTGGCGAAGGGGGATCGCCCGGCTCAACAGCTCAACAATCGACGTTTCCATAATCATCGTCGCAGGACAGACCTCCACGCGCGCTAACGGGCGTCGTGCTCCCATCCGATAATTGCCATGTCCGCCTGGCTTAAAGAGCTACCGCGGCGCCGCTCTCTGCGTCGACATCTGGTCGGTTGTCACTCGCAAAGGGGAAGTGTTGTCTTACATCGAAAAACATGGTAGGTGATCATTATAAAGTCCAGAGCATCGAAAAAAAATATTGTGCCGGATCCTGTCGAGAAAGCCGACGAGTCCAAGGAGCCGCCAGCTCGCGCTCATCAAGTGACCGCGCGCGAGGCAGCAATGCTCATCCTCCATCTCGTGGACAAGAAGAGCGGCGAACCGAGCAGCAAGCCCGTAACGCGCTGCAGGCTTTCCGAAATGACGGTGCGTCGCCTCTTTAACAGGAAGCTGATAGGCGCCGATTTCTTAATGGAGGTCCAGAACTGGCTGTTCCAAGCTGGCTGGGTCTTGTTGTTCGCCGGGGACAGCTATGCGTTGGTGAAACTGAGCGTTGTCACCGGATGGATTTGTATTGGGTCCAAACGGGTCGCGACGGCCCTAAGCGAGGTGGCGCGCGGGACCTTCAACTTCCAAGCCCTCGAACATCTGCTCGTCCAAGGCGAGGACACTAACGGCGAGGCCGATAGCGAAGAAGAGTAGCCGCTTAACGGGTCTAGTAATGCGTTTCAAGGTGCCCGCGCGCGACCAGGTCGCTCCCGATACGCCCCTGCGGCTCGGCATCGCTGCCGCGCTTGCGTTCCCGGACGGATCGATGTCGGCCAGCGGGTTGCGCAGGGAAGCAGCCAGGGGGCGGCTTGGATCGAGCGCGTTGCGGCAAGGATTACACGACCCTGGCCAACATCGACGCATGAGAGAGTTATGCCGCGTCGAAAGCTTGGGGCCCGCCTCTGGCTGCAGCCCGCCTACCGCCGAGGTGACGGCCGTATCGAGCCGGCCGTCTGGTGCATCAAAGATGGTCGACACAAACACAGCACAGGCTACGGCCTTGCGGATTGCCAATCGGCTGATCACCCAGCACTCCAGGACGCACTTGCCACGTACCTCGGCGAGCGGACGCAACCGTCGCGGAAAAGCAACCGTAGTGCCGATCAAGTCGCCGTCGGCGACGTAATCGCGATCTATCTCGCCGACAAGGTTGGCGGCACGGCGCGCCCGAAAGAGACGGCGCAGCGGTGCAAACGTCTTGCCGAATGGTGGGGCGACAAGACACTGGCCCAGGTGAACGGTGCTACCTGTCGAGCTTATGCCAGGGCGCGCTGGAGGACTTGCGCGCGGCGATCAATTATCACCGCAATGAGGGATTGTGCACCGAGGTTGTCGAGGTTGTGCTGCCCGAACGCTCGCCGTCGCGGCTGCGCTTTCTGACACGCAGCGAGGCCGCGCGGCTACTGTGGGCCGCTTACCGATATCGAGAGGTCCAAAAGGGCCAAGCAACCGGGCGGCACTCCCGGCGCCACTTGGCGCGCTTCATCCTTGTGGCGCTCTATACGGGAACGAGGTCGGCCGCAGTGTGCGGAGCGGCCCTTGAGCCCACCGAAGGCAGAGGGTGGATCAATCTCGATACCGGAGCATTCTACCGGCGCGCGGACGGTCAGCGGGAAACCAAGAAGCGGCAGCCGCCGATCCGGCTGCCGGATCGACTGCTGGCCCATGTCCGCCGCTGGAAACGCAAGGGACTCTGTCACAAGCACGTCGTTGAATGGAATGGGGATCCGGTGGTTCGGATCGTTAAAGCCTTCCGTCGCGCCGTTGCTGACGCAGGACTTGATTCCGACGTCACGCCCCACACTCTGCGTCACACGGCGGCTTCATGGGGTATGCAGAATGGCGCTGACCATGGGGAACTCGCCGATTATCTAGGCATGACGATCGAGACTTTGCGCCGGGTCTATGGCCATCATGATCCCAATTATCTGTCCGATGCGCGCGACGCTATCGTCAGAAAACCGAATTTTACCGAACGATTGAAAGCGACCAAACAGGAACAAACGTCGTTTGGCATCGCTAAGCTACACAGAAATCATTAGATTTCTCGGTGGCAACACTCGTTCGGGACGAGGGGGTCGCAGGTTCAAATCCTGCCACTCCGACCATACTTCCGAAAATCTAAAACGCGCTTCGGGCAGATAGTCGGACAGAAACGATTATCTGCATGCGGGACAGCGATGTCTCGCGCCTATGGCGCGTCGATCACGACTCTCGCCTCACCCTCGCCGACCTCGAGGGTTGCAAGGATCGTGACGCGCTCGCCTGTCTGCGCCAGCCGCGCGCGCCGCCGCTCAACGGCCGGTTCGCGAAGCGAGTGAGGTGTAGCGGTACCCGAAGTTTCGAGCGCGGATCGTCAGAGGGCTAGAGCGGCCCCGGCTGCGCTGCCACGAGCTTCGGTTCGGCACGATAAAATTCGGGGAACAGCCGCTTGAGAGCTTCCAGCTTGGGCTGATCGTTGAAGACGATGTACGGATTGTTCGGATGGTTGACGAGATAGTCCTGATGGTAGCGCTCGGCCGGATAGAAAGCCTTCAGCGGCTCTATGCGAGTCGCGATGCTTTGACTAAACGCGTGCGCCTGATCGAGCTGAGCGATGTACGTCCTTGCGACAGCCGACTGCGAGTTGTCGCCTGAAAAGATCGCCGATCGATATTGCGTGCCAACATCGGGACCCTGACGATCGCGTTGGGTTGGGTCGTGCGCCACCGCAAAGAAAATTCTGAGGATCTGCCCGTAGGTGATGATACGCGGATCGAAGACGATCTTTACCGATTCGGCATGCCCGGTGCGCCCCGAACTCACTGTTTCGTAATGCGCGGTGGCTTGGTCGCCGCCGGAATAGCCGGATATGGCGGATTCGACTCCCTTGATATGCTGGAACACGGCCTGAACGCCCCAGAAGCAGCCGCCGGCGAGAACCGCCGTCTGCAGCTTGCTGTCCGGCGTTTGTGGCAAATCGAACGCTGGAGCGGGAATGTTCACGCCGCCCTCCGCCGCGTCAGCGGAAGGCTGGCCGGTCGCGGCGGCAAGAACCAAGGCCGCCGCCACGATGAAATGCTGTAGCAGGCATGATCCCGAGGAGCGTTTCCTAAAGAACATAGCGTTGAGTTCCTCTATTCAAGCCGAAGCCCGAAATTTCGGCTCCCTGGCTTTCGGGTAACCTTCGACATCATTTTCGCTCCTCCGTGCCGAACGTTACACTTAACGCCGTGATGTGGATGCGAGCAGGCCCTCCTGTCGCGGGCGTTAAACGCCACGCCGCATCGAACCGGACTCCTCGCTTCCAACCACCCAAAAATCACTCGCAAACCGATTCTTGATCCGCTTAGCTAGCTAGGACAATCGCTGTCCTAACAATAGGGGGGACCGTCGTGACGATCGAGCGTGATCCCATTCTGGTCGATCTCGCCTTGCAGGGGGGCGGCGCGCACGGCGCCTTTACCTGGGGCGCTCTCGACCGGCTGCTGCAGGAGCCGTGGCTGCGGATCGACGGCATCTCCGGCACCTCGGCGGGCGCGATGAATGCGGCGGTCCTGGTCGACGGTCATGCCGAAGGGGGCGCCGAGGGCGCACGCGCCGCGCTCGAGCGCTTCTGGCGCAGCGTATCCGAGGCGGCGCAATTCAGCCCGTTCCGGCGCGGCCCGCTCGAAATGATGCTCGGCGAATGGACGCTCGACTATTCCCCCTTCTATATCGCGATGGACATGATGGCGCGGATGGTCTCGCCCTACGACCTCAATCCGGGAGGCATCAATCCGCTCAGCCAGATTCTCGCCTCCCACCTCGATTTCAAACGCCTGTCGCAGGCGCCGATCAAGCTGTTCGTGACCGCAACGAACGTGCGCACGGGCCAGGGCCGGGTGTTCCGCAACCACGAAATCACGCCCGACGTGCTGCTCGCCTCCGCGTGTCTGCCGACCATGTTCCAGGCGATCGAGATCGACGGCGACGTTTATTGGGACGGCGGCTATTCCGGCAATCCGACCATCACCCCGCTCGTGCGCGAATGCCAGTCGCGCGACACGATTCTGGTTCAGATCAATCCGGTCGTGCGCGCAGGCACGCCGCGTTCGGCGCGCGACATTCTCAATCGCCTCAACGAGGTCTCCTTCAACTCCGTGCTGCTGAAGGAGCTGCGCATGATCGCGCTTCTGCGGCAGGTCGCCCAAGCGGGCGACTGCGAGGGCGCCTTGTGGGCGGGCATGCGGATCCACCGGGTGACCAGCGAGGAGATGGGCGCGCTCGGCGCTTCATCGAAACTCATCGCGGAGTGGGAGTTCCTGTGCAAGCTGCGCGATCTGGGTCGCGCCGCCGCCGAGGCGTTTCTCGGCGCGCACGCGCATGATGTCGGAGAGCGCTCGTCCTATGATCTCGACCTTCTGCTGAAGAGTGTGTGACGCGGCGATGTCAAGCGACCTGGTTGATAGCGGCGCCAGGCAAGCTTTCGTTATCCTCCTGCTTCGCGCCCCGGTATCTCGATCCGCTGCGGAGACAGCAAATCGAGCCGATTCTGCCCATTCGTCAGCGTGTGAACATAGAAATATGTCGTGCGGTCGTCCGTCGCGTTCATGACGGGCGACGGCGCTGAAACGATCCGAAGCGATCCGCATTCGCCGATCCAGTCGATATGACGATGGCCGTGCATCACGACAGCGCCGGGCGCGATGTTCTGCAGGCGGCGAACGAACCAGCTGCCGTTGATGAGCGCCGTGCCGATCCGTTCCGAAAGATGCTTCGCCGGCATCGGATATTCGACCATGTGATGGTGCAGCCCGAACAGCCACCGGGCGTGCGGAAATTGCGCGCAGGCGATTTCAACGCCGCGCATTTCCGTCGTCGACACGAGCCCGAGCGCATTGGTGAAGGAGAAATGCGTGTCGGCATTCGAGTTCAGCAGGATGATCCCCAGCCCGTCCTCGGTCTCCGGCGGTGAGACGAGCGGGAAAAGTTTGTTCCACAGCTCCGCGATCGGGCGCGACAGACGCATCGAGCCCTTGTCAGCGAATGCCGCAATCGCGGCGCGATGAGGCTCCAACACCTCGTCAAGGGTCGAGCCAAGGCGCTTTCCCGCCAGATCGACGATGCGCACGCGCGCGCCCTGAACGGCCGCCATCGCCGATATCATCCGCGCCTCGCGCAGGCGCTTGTTGGGGCTGAACGGCAATTCGAGACGGGCGGGATTCGCCCGGTCGACGACATTGAGGTCGTGATTGCCGGGCAGGATGAGCGCGCGCTCGGCAAGCCGCGGATAGTGCGCCAAGGCCGCAAAGAATTCCGCCCATTCGGCCGAACGACCGGCGTCGGTAATGTCGCCGGTCAGCAGAACGGCGTCGAGCGGCTCGACGGCGTTGATCTCATTGAGACGGCCGAGCACGCTTCGCAGCCGCTTGTTTCCACGCGGCCCTGATCGTCCGCTTTCGATGCGAAATCCGTATTTCTCTCCTACCGTGTGGATGTCGGACAGGTGCGCGATGCGCCACCGTCGATGGCTGGGCGCGGGAGCTGACAGCTTCCTGGAATCGCGCGGCTGGTCCATCGCGGCGTCGGAAATGCCCCATGCCAGCGCGGCTGCGCCGAAGTAGCTCGCGAACAGAACGAAGGCATTGGCCCCGGCAGCCGCGAGCAGACGCCCCGGCGATGCCAGGTCGCCGATCGTTCCCGCCCACGAGGTCGCCGGCCACGCCTTTACGACCAATAAGAATGCCGGAACGCTGATCAGGAGCCCGCCCATAGCCGCCATTCTTGCGCGCAGCCGCGCCCGCGCTTCCGCGCTGGCATTGGCCGGGAGATATTCTTCCGCGCCATGCCGCAGGGCTTCGCGAACCAAGACATAGGTCGGCTGAACCGCGAGCGAATTGAGCGACCAGAAGCTCTTCTCGGCTGCTTGGAAGAAACGGCGCCCACCGAACCAGCCGATCGCAAACACGCCGATCGCGAGCAGAAGCGAGCCGACACCCGAGAGGGCGTAGGCGGCTTTGCTCGAAAGAGTGGCGAGCCAGATCGAAACGGCGAGCGGCGCCAAGCCGAGAAGCATGGCCGGCGCGCCCACCAGCAGCGCCCAAGCCACGATCAGCTTGGGGAGGCTGATTTCCGCCAACAGACTTCCGGCGAGCGACAGCATCGAGCGCTTCTTAGGGCTCGACGCATCGTCCTCAACGTCGCCGCGCCGCGGGTCGATGACAAATTTCATGTTTGCCTCGACACAACGTTTGCTCCCTGCCGCTCGCGTCTCTGCGAGACCCACGGGACGACCCGAGCTGAGCGGCCCAGGCGCGTCGCGCGGATGGAATCATGTCCCCCGCTGACGAGCGTTTTCACGGCACTCGGGACGCCGTCCAGCCTCGACGCGCGCCACGAACGCCTGGAGTATTCTTTCCGCCTGCAATTGCGCCAGGCGCGCCAGCATGGGCCGCACGAGCCCCGGCAAGGCTGCGAACTCGATCGTCATCTCGAACGCCACATTGCAGCCCGTCGGCCCATCCAAAAAACGCCAGATATTGCGAAACGACCGGATAAACCGGCTTCCGGTCGAACACACCTCAATGGAGAAGGGGAAAGCCTCTCTCGTGACCGAGTTGAGTTCCTCCTCGTAGGTGAAAAGACCCAGATCGAGCGCCATCACGATTTTTGTTTTGTATTCATCCCGGCCTCGCTCAACGATTTTTGCGCTTTTGAACCCGGGCACAAAGCTCGGATAGGCTTCCACGTCCGCAAAGACAGGCAGCAGCTCCACGGCGCGTGCACCCTCGAACAAGTGGGTCATGACAGCGTCCATGGGCTCCCTCGCTCCTATGCAAGCCGTCAGCCAAAACCTCGTTCGACGAACAACGAGCTTAACCGTGGCCGCCGCGGACTGCTGCCATCATATCTTCGATAGACCGCGAACCGCATTCATGATCCGGCGGATCCACCCGCGAACGCCGCCGCGCGCCGCTTCGTCGTCGGCGAGCCGCAGGCCGACCATTCGCACGTGCCCATCCACGACCTTATAGGCCACGAGCGCGATCGCGCCGAGCGGCAGGGCCTCGCCGACTTCCGGCGGATGTCCGAGGTGGTCGGCGAAATGCTCGGCAAGCGAAGTGGCGCGGTCCTCGGCCGCCACCTCCACCCCGTAGATTTCCGCAAGCGCGCCGAGCGTCACCTCGCCGCCGACGAAGAAGTCCCCGAGCAGGCGCGGATCGGGCGCCGCAGGCGGCGGCATTTCGACAAAGAACCGGTCGAGCGCCTGTGCCTTCTCAGGCGGCGCGAGAAAATAGACGTGATCGCCTTGCTTGATCGGCCCGGCCTCGGCCGCGGTGAACACGTCCTCGTCGCGCACGACCAGCACGAGCTTCGCCCAGGGCGGCACGATCCGGCGACGTAGATAGGGGTTGTTGGCCTGCACGTGATAGCCGACCAGCTCCTGTTCGAGCTGGCCCGGCAGGTCGAGTTCGAACTCGCCGCGGGGCGGGGTCGGCGCGCGGCAGCGCGATGCGCAGCAGGCGCGCCGCCGGGGCGAGCGTCCAACCTTGGACAAGCAGCGACACGAGCACGACGACGAAGCCGATATTGAAATAGAGCTGCGCGTGGGCGATCTCGACCAGAAGCGGGATCGAAGCGAGAAAGATGCCAACAGCGCCGCGCAAGCCCACCCACGAGATGAAAGCCTTCTCCCGCAACGAGAATCGAAACGGCATGAGACACAGAAACACGGCAAGCGGGCGCGCGAAGACCATCAGCACGGCCGCGACGATGAGCGCGGGCGCCGCGTACTGCATTAGTTGTCCGGGCCAGGCGAGCAGCCCGAGCAGGACGAACATCACGATCTGCGCAAGCCAGGTCGCGGCGTCGAGAAAAGCGATGACGGTGTTATGGGCGCGGGTGGGACGATTCCTGACCATCAATCCGGCAAGGTAGACGGCGAGGAAGCCGGATGCGTGCAGCGCCTGTCCCAGCGCGAACACGCCGAGGGCCGCGGTCGCGACGAACGGGGCGTGCAAACCCTGCGGCAAAGCGAGCCGATTGAGCGCCAGCACGATCAGCCGCCCGCCGACCACGCCGATGACGGCGCCGCCGAGCCCTTGCCCGGCGAGGCTTGACGCAATCACCGTCCATGGGCGGTTGCCGGTGAGCAACAACTCCACCAGCAGAATGGTAAGAAAGATCGCAAACGGATCGTTGGTGCCCGACTCGATTTCGAGCGTCGCCGCGACGCGCGGCCGCAGTCGCAGGCCGTGCGCACGCAACAGGAACAGCACGGCAGCGGCGTCGGTCGAGGCGACGACCGCGCCGACGAGCAGCGCCTCGATCCAGCCGAACCCCATCACGTACGCGACAAAGGGAGCGGTGAAGGCGGCCGTCATCAGCACGCCGAGGGTCGCCAGCACCAGCGAGGGCGCGAGCGCGCTGCGAAACGTGGCGAACCGCGTGCGTAGCCCTCCGTCGAAGAGGATGAGGGCGAGCGCAATCGAGCCAACCAGATAGGTCAGCCGCACGTCGTTGAATTGGATGCCGCCAGGGCCGGACTCGCCGGCGAGCATTCCGATGATCAGAAAGACCAGGAGCAGCGGCGCTCCGAATCGCAGAGCCACGAGGCTCGACAGAATGCCGGCAAGCCCCAGCGCCGCACCGAACAGGATGGACAGGCTGACTGCGTCGAGGGAAGCCATCGGCGGAGACGGTTGGAATCAGGGCGGAGCGGTCGGGCGCGGCGGGCCGCGTCCGTCCGCGCGAGCGAACACCGATCTCGTGAGCCGCGCGCAGTCGAATTGCTTTCTTTGAATCACGCGAATCGTCTCCATACAAGCGTGCTCGCATGCGCCATTATCGTAACACGCGCGTTGCCGTTGTACATTTGCCCCCGGCGGCCTATGTTGCGCGGCGCGACCCATTGTCCGCCTTGATCGCTCGGGCGAGCGGCGCGATCGCCTTGCGGAACCGCGCTTAAGAAAAAAGGCAGCGAACGATGCAAATCCAGGCTCTCCTGATGGCGTGTCGCGTCCCTGGCGCTGAGCGTGGCGGACAAAGTGCCTGAGTTCGACGTCTCGGCAAGCTGCAAGGCCGTCGCCGCCTTCGGCTTGGCGCTCTCGCACAGCCCCGACGCCTGCATCAGCGATGAAAACGCCGCGCACGCCGAGCTGAAGCAGAAATGGGATAGTTATCCAGTCGCTGTGCGCAACCGCTGCGTCGACGAGACGATGATCGGCGGCGATCCGAGCTATGTCGATGTCCTCACCTGCGTGCAGATGGCGCAAGAGGTCGAGGCGCTCAATTCGCCGCTGGTCGGCGCAAGCAAGACAAAGCGCAAAATGAAATAGCGGCGCTCCGCCGGGCTCGTCGCGACGGTCACGGCGCAAGCCCACGAGGCGGCCTGTGCTACCGGGCGCGGGTTGCAAGGCGCGCATCATCCGCCCGCGGTCCGGCAAAAGCCCGTGTGAGAATGCTCACACGGGTCCGAGAACCTCTCTCCAACGCGGTTCACTAAACGGGCATGGCGGTCGTTCGACCGCTCCGCAGAACCAAGGGAGAGGGTTCATGTTGACCAAGTCAAAGATTGCCGCCACCGCGCTGGCCGCGTTCGTTCTCGCTGGCGGCCTCATGGCCACCACCGGACAGGCGCAGGCCAAGCCCTTCCACCCGGGCTTCGGCCTCGGGCTCGGCATCGGCCTTGCAGCGGGGACGGCGTTCGGCGGCGGCTATTACCATTACCACCATTGCCGTTGGGCGCCGCGTTTCGACAAGTGGGGCGACTATATCGGCTCCGTGCGCGTCTGCCCGTGGTGAACCGCGTCCGACTTGCGGCCGCCTTGCGCTTGCAGGCTCGCGCCGATCAGCCTGCCCGATCCGATCGGGCGGGCTGATCCCTTTCCTTACGCCGCATGCGCGGCGAGGTCGCCTTCGTGATGGTCGCGCAGAAGCCGGTTGACGAAGCCAGCGACGGCAGCGAGCGCCGCTTCGGGGGCTTCCCGATGAGGCGAATGCTGCACCGCTGGCAAGAGCGTGACTTCCACTGGGCAATAGCACTCCTCCCGCGCCACCGCGATCTGGCGTGGGGTGCCGTATTGATCGACCTCTCCTTGCACGATCAAGATCGGCACCCGGATATAGGCGAGTTCCTCGGTGATGTCCCATTTGCGGAAAGCGGGGTTAAGCCACACATCGTTCCAGCCGCGAAACGCATTGTCGACATCGGCGTGATAGCGGGCGAGCCGCGCGCGCAGGTCGGTGTTTGCATAGGCTTCGCCGGCTTCGGCGATCGCGGCGATCCCCGAGTCCTCGGTAAAAAAGTGTGGCGCGATCAGCACGAGGCCGCGCACCCGGTGATTCTCGACATTGCCGGAATAGATGGTGGCGATCGAGGCGCCGTCGCTGTGCCCGATCAACAGGCCGCGGCGAAAGCCGATCGCGCTGAGCAGCGCCGGCAGGACGGTCAGAGCCTCCTCATGCATGTAGGAGACCGGACGCGGCAATCTCGCCGGGCTGGAGCGGCCATAGCCCGCGCGCGAATAGACGAAGACGCCCGCTCCCGTCTCCTGCGCGAGCTTGTCAGGGAAGTCTCCCCACATGGCGACGCAGCCGAGCCCCTCGTGCAAAAGCACGAGCGTCGGCGCGTCGTGCGGCCGCGGACCGATCATGCGATATTCGAGCCGCCGGCCCGCAATGTCGAGAAAGCCTTCGTCGTATAGAGAGGTCATGGGGTCAAGATCCATCGCCGCGCTGATATCGGCAAATGTATATGGACCGCGTGAGCATGGAAGGGAATGCTTCGTAATCTGGAGGACGTGTAACGGCCACGAGCGATCGGCCCCGCGATCGTGAACTAGCGGCAGCGCTCCGGACGCCACCGTCCATCATCGCCCTCCCGGCGAATCCATTTCGGCCACAAATGTTTACCCGCTACTGATTTTCTTTGGCTTCGCCTTACTTAACGCTAGTCACGTCATGCTTCTTCGTTATGGTGAGGGGATGACTGATTCGATCGACCGGCTCTATGATGCGGTGCTGGAGGCGAAGGATGCGCGCCCATCGTCCTCCCGGACTGCGCGCCTGTTGCGCGCGGGCCGCGGCAAGATCGCCAAGAAGGTCGCCGAGGAAGCGGTCGAAGTGGTGATCGAAGCCATGCTGGACCACCGCGACGCGGTGGTGCGGGAAAGCGCCGACCTCCTCTACAATCTTGCCGTCCTGTGGGCGACGGTCGACATCGAGCCGAAGGACGTCTGGAAGGAGATGCAGCGTCGCGAGCGACTGTTCGGCATTGCCGAGAAGCTCGCCAAGCAACGCAGCTTTCTGAAGGCGCGACGCAAACTGCCGTCCGCGACCACCGAGCGGATGCGCAAGCGCGGATGAGTCAAGGCCGCCTCCGCGGCCGGCGCGGCGCATGGACATGGCCGGTGCGGCCAGCTAAGCAAGCCCAATGCTTCGCAAGCTTTACAACTGGTGCATCAACGCGGCCGGCAAGCCCTACGCGTCCTGGGTGTTGGCGGCCGCTTCCTTTGCCGAAAGCTCGTTCTTCCCCATCCCGCCGGACACGATGCTCGTTCCGATGGCGCTCGCGCGCCCGGATAAGGCCTACCACTATGCTGCAGTCTGCACGGCCGCTTCGGTGGCGGGCGGCATTCTCGGCTATGCCATCGGCGCGTACCTCTACGAGTCGGTCGGCCTGTGGCTGATCAGCCTCTACGGCTATGGCGACAAGGTCGAGGCGTTTCGCCAAGCATACGCCCAATGGGGAACCTGGATCATTCTGATCAAGGGCGTGACGCCGATCCCCTACAAGATCGTCACCATCACCTCCGGCTTTGCCGGATACAATTTCTTCCTGTTCGTTCTGTTCTCGATCATCACGCGCGGCGCGCGATTCTATCTCAGCGCCTTCCTGCTCAGCCGCTACGGGCCGCAAGCGCGCGAAGCGATCGAGAAGCGGCTTGGCTTCTGGGTCACCGTATTCCTGATCGCGTTGATCGGCGGCATCATCGTCGCCGTCTATGTATTCTAAAGGGGCGCCGGAGGCAGGCGTGAATCTCTCCGCTAAGTTGCGCGAACGCGACGCGGCCGGACGGCCGGTCACGGTCGGACTGATCGGAGCGGGCAAGTTCGGCACGATGTTCCTCGCCCAGGCGCGGCTGATCTGCGGCCTGCATGTGGTCGGCGTCGCCGATCTGAACCCGACGCACGCGCGCGCTCAGCTTTCGACGGCGGGGTGGGAGGCGGAGCGCTATGCGGCGCCCTCGCTCGGCGAGGCGCTCAAGACTCGTCGCACCTATGTCGGGCCGGACGCAGACGCGCTGATCGCGCTGCCCGAGATCGAGGTGATCATCGAGGCGACCGGCTTGCCGGGCGCCGGCATCCGCCATGCGCTGGCGGCGATCGCGCACGGCAAGCACATCGTGATGGTCAATGTCGAGGCTGACGCGCTCGCGGGTCCCCTGCTCGCGCGCAAGGCGGAACGCGCGGGCGTCGTCTACAGCCTCGCCTGGGGCGACCAGCCGGCGCTGATCTGCGAGCATGTCGATTGGGCGCGCGCCTGCGGCTTCAAGGTGGTCGCGGCCGGCAAGGGCACGCGCTACGAGCCGCATTACCACCGATCGACCCCCGATACGGTATGGGACATTCTCGACAAGTACCTGCAGATCGCGGACCGCGGCTCGATCAACCCGAAGATGTTCAACAGCTTCATCGACGGGACGAAGTCCGCGATCGAAATGACGGCCGTGTGCAACGCGACCGGCCTTGTGCCGCAAAGCGGAGGCTTGAATTTCCCGCCCGCCAGCCGGTTCGAGCTGGCCGACGTCTGCAAGCCGCGCGCCGCGGGCGGCGCGCTGGAGGCCGCGGGCGTCACCGAGGTGGTCTCCTCGGTGTACCGGGACGGGCGCGACGTGCCGCATCACCTCGCGCTCGGCACTTACGTGGTGATCGAGGGCGAGACCGACTATGCACGCCGCTGCTTCCGCGAATACGCCATGCTGCCCGACTGCAGCGGGCGCTACGCGGCGCTCTACCGGCCGATCCATATGATCGGCCTCGAACTCGGCATTTCGGTCGCAAGCGCGGCGCTGCGTCGCGAGCCCACCGGGGCGCCGACCGGATTCCGTTCGGACGTGGTGGCGACGGCGAAGCGCGACCTCAAGGCCGGCGAGGTGCTCGACGGCGAAGGCGGCTTCTGCGTCTGGGGCCGGCAAACGCCCGCCGAGCGTTCGCTCGCCGACGGACTGCTGCCGCTCGGCCTTGCCCATGATGTCGCGCTTGTCCGCGACGTGCGCGAAGGCGCCGCATTGAATTGGTCGGACGTCGCCTATGATGCCGATGACCCGGCGGTGAAAACCCGTCAGGAAATGGAGGCTGCGTTCGCATCCAGACCTGCCGCGGCCGCCCTGTAGAAAAGAAAATCCGGTCCGCCGCACAACCCGCCCTCGGACCGGGATGGGAGGATTGCATGGCCAACTCTTTGATCCGGATGGTCGTTGCAGCGGCCTCGGTCGCGTTCGCATGGGGGACGCCGGTGAGCGCAACCGCGCAAACCAAGCTCACCGTCATGGTGTTCCAGGGCATCAACAACTTGCCGCTGTTTGCGGCCCAGGCGAATGGCTTCTTCGCCAAACGCGGCATCGATTTCGATCTGAGATTTGCGCAGAGTTCGGACGAATTGCGCAACGGGCTCGCCGATGGTCGGTGGCAAATCGTTCACGCGGCCGCCGACAACGCCGTCGCAATGGTCGAGGCCGCGAAGGTCGCGGCCGTGATCGTCATCGGCGGCGACAACGGAATGAACAGCCTGATCGCTCAGCCGGACATTGCGTCGGTGGCGGACCTGCGCGGCAAGGCCGTCGCGGTGGACGCGCCGGCCACGGCGTTTGCGTTCCAGCTCTATGAGATGCTGCGCAAGAGCGGCCTCGAAAAGAACGATTACGCGGTCAAGTCCGCCGGGGCCACGGCGCGGCGGTTCGAGGCGATCCAGCAGGACAAGGAGCTTGCGGCGACCATGCTTTATCCGCCGTTCTCGGTCAGTGCGGTCAGCGCCGGGTACAAGGATTTGGGCGAGGCGATCAAGGTCATCGGCCCGTATCAGGCCTTTTCCGGCTTCGTGCTGCGTTCCTGGGCGAGCGCGAATGCCGACACGCTGGTGCGCTACCTTGCGGCCATCATCGAAGGCCAGCGCTTCGTGCTCGATCCGCGCAACAAGGCCGCCGTCGTGAGGCTGATCGTCGACCATCTCAAGGCGAGCGAGGAGGTTGCGACCCAGAGCTACCCGGCGGTGCTGAGCAGTCTCGCCAAGGACGCGGCGTTCGACATGGAGGGCTTCCGCAACGTGCTGGCGCTGCGCGCCCGCTTTACCGGAAAGGAGCCGCAGGCGCCGGAGGCCTATCTCGACCTGTCCTATTACCAGAAGGCCATCGCAGGGCTTTGAGCCGGACCGGCGCAGGCAAGCGGTTTGCCGCGAAACCGATGGCGTCCGCATGGTGGCGGGCCGCCGCCGAAGATGCGGCCACGAAAGGGCAATTCCAAGCGAATTCCGTTTCTACGGAATCCGAATTCGCGCGAGGGTGGAAATCAGGGCTTGGGCGCCCAGGATGGAAGGCGCTTGTCGCGAAATGCGGCGCGGCCTTCCACCCCTTCGGCCGCTTCGAACAGCCGCCGGAAGCCGATCTGCAGTTGGTCAATCCGTTCCCGGGTCGGCGTCATGTCGGCGACTTCGCTCAACTCGCGCTTGGTCGCGGCAATCGCATCCGGCGCCGATTGCAGGATGTCGTTCAGAATGTCGCCGAGCGTCTGGTCGCCGGCACCGGTCGGGAAGAGCCGATGGGCCACGCCCATCGCAAGCGCCTCCTGCGCATCGAACCGTTCCGCGGTCATGAGATAGCGGCGCAGATTGCGCGCGCCGAGCGCGCGGGCAAAGAACGGGATGTACGGGCCGACCCCGAAGCCCAGCCGCAGTTCGGGAAGCGAGAAAAATGAATCTTCCGCCGCGACAAGCACATCGCAGCAAGCCGCGAGCGCGAAGCCGCCACCGAAACAGGCGCCCTGGACAAGTGCGATGGTCGGCTTGGGACAAGCCTCGAGCGCCAGGCAGACATGCGGCATCAGCACCTGGTTCTCCGCACCCGCGCCGATATGGACAAACGGATCGGCAAGATCGCCGCCGACGCAGAAATGCTTCCCGGCGCCGCGCAGCACGATGGCGCGGATGTCCGGCGAAGCCCCAAACCCCTCGATCTCCGCCATGAGACGATCGAGCATGCCGAGACCGTACGCATTGCCCTTGTCCGGCCGGTTGAGGGTGAGCGTTGCGACGCCATTTGTCTCAACGGCCGCAAGCACAGAATCACGCGACGCTTTCATGGCGGTCGAATCCTTGCAGGGTCATTTAGTTCGCTGGCGCGCTTCGCGTCGCATTATCTTATGGGACGGCCCACCCCGCCCCTGCTTTTGCTCAGCGCTCGCAGCCGGCGCCTCTTTTCGTCGCTCTCATTCCCGCAGCGTGGCGAGGCCGTTGGTCAGCACGATCCCGTCGCGTCCGACCACGCGGGCCTGGAAGGAAACGCGGGCGGGCGCTATCCACATTTCGGTACGGATTGTTTCGCCTGGAAAAACCGGACGAGAGAACCGCGCCGACATGCTCGCAAGCCGCTCGGCGCAATAATCGATCTGGCGCAGAATCGCATGTGCGGCAATTCCGAAAGTCGCCGCACCGTGCAGGATCGGCCGCGGAAAACCCGCAGCCTTGGCGCGCTCGGGATCGGCATGCAGCGGGTTTTCGTCTCCGGTCAGCCGATAGAGCAGCGCGAGATTGGGCGGCGTCGGAAGATCGCAGACGCGGTCAGGCGGCCGGTCGGGAATTGCGGGCGGTTCCGCCAATTCAGTCACCCGACCGCCGAACCCGCCGTGCTTGCGGGCGAGCAGATTGCTTTCGACGCACGCGACCCGCGTTCCATCCTGCGCGAGCAGATCGCGCGTCGCGAGGATGATCGCGGGACCGCCCGGCCCGCGGTCGACGACCTCCTTGATGCGCGGGCGGCCGACGAGTTCGTCGGCGACCGCGAGCGGTCGCGCCAGCGCGACCTTGAGCTCGGCCGCCACCACCATCGTCTCGTCGAGACCGAACGCCGGATCGGTCATGCGGCCGGGCCAGCCGAGCACGGCGGCCATGGTGGGAAAAGCCTCGAGCCCGTGCCGCTCATACACGAATTTGAGCTGGTCGGGATCGAGCGGATCCATGCCGAGCCCGATGCCGAGGGAATAGAGGATGCAGTCGCGCGGGCCGTAGCTGACGGGAATATCGGCGGGCCGATACGCCATGATGCGTTCGTAGTTCAACGCCATCGCCGTATCGTTTCCTTATCCGGCGACCGCGCGAAGGCCGCTTTCGGGCGGCTCCTTGGCCTGCTGATCCAACGATCTCAATTGATGGAAGGTCGCGTAGCGCTGCCCCTTGCGCAGCAGTTCGTCGTGGCGGCCGGACTCGACGATCGCCCCGTTCTCGACCACATGGATCATGTCCGCATGGGCGATGGTGTAAAGCCGGTGGGCGATCATGAGCGTCGTGCGGCCCTTGATCAGCTCGGCCATCGCCGCCCGCACGAAATACTCGGACTGGCTGTCGAGCGAAGCAGTCGGCTCGTCGAGCAGGATGATCGGCGCGTTGCGGATCAGCGCGCGCGCGATCGCGATCCGCTGACGCTGGCCGCCTGACAGCTGTGCGCCCTGCTCGCCCACTTTGGTCTCGTATCCGTCCGGAAACGCCGCGATAAAGTCGTGCGCATGGGCGCCGCGTGCGGCGGCCACGATATCCTCGTCGGTCGCTCCGGGCCGGCCGAGCGCGATATTCTCGCGGATCGTTCCGTGAAAAAGGAACACGTCCTGGCCGACATAAGCAATCTGACGGCGCAACGAGTGCGGCGACACAGTCGAGATGTCCTGGCCGTCGATACGCACGGTTCCGCGCTGCACCTCGTAGAGCCCGAGCAGCACGTTGAAAATCGTCGACTTGCCGCCGCCGGACGCGCCGACAAAGGCGGCGACCGAATGCGGCGCCACGGCGAACGACATGTCGCGCAGCACCGGCTCGCCCGGACGATAGCTGAATGTCACGTCGGCGAACTCGATCCGCCCGCGCGTGACCTCGAGCTCCTCCGCGCCGCCGCTTCGCCCCGAGCCGACCGGCAGGTCGAGGAGCTCGAAGAGGATGCGGACGCCCGTGAGCCCGTTCTGAAGCTCGAGGTTGAGGCGGGCGAGGCGCTTGGCCGGTTCGTAAGCGAGGATGAATGCGGTGATGAACGAGGTGAACCCGCCCGGCGCGCTGCCGAGCACGAGCACGTTATAGCCGCCGATCAGAAGCACGCCCGCGATCGCAATTCCGCCGAGCGTCTCCATCAGCGGCGTCCCGCGATTGGAGACGCGCGCCAGTTTGTTGGAGGCGCGCTCGATCTCGTCGACATGCGCATAGACCTTCGCGCGCATGACGTCTTCGAGATTGAACGCCTTGATGATCTTGACGCCCTGCACGGTCTCCTGCAGCGACTGCAGGACGAGCATGTTGCCCCCGAACTGCGCAAGCGTGATGGAGCGCACGCGCTTGATCAGCTTGCGCAGGAACAGCACCGCCGGCGGCAGCACGACCAGCGCGCCGAGCGACAACAGCGGCGCGCCATAGATCATCACCGCGGCGAGAGCGACGAAGGTGAGCAGATCGCGGCCGCTGGCGGTGACCAGCAGATTTAGCACGGCGGAAGCAGAATTGGCGCCGTAATTGACGCGCGCGCCGAACTGCGAGGAATGCTTGTCGGCGAAAAACGCCATGTCCTGCTGCAACAGCTTGTCGAACATCCGCCGCTGATTGGTCGCGATGATGTGATTGCTGATGCGCGCCAGCGTCACCGCTTGGCCGTAAGTGGCCAGCCCCTTGAGTGCGAAGATCACGACCGCCAGCACGGCCACGACGACGATTCCGTAAAAGTCGCGGCTCACATAGGCTTGGTCGATCGCGGTCCCGATCAGATACGCCGTCGCAGCCGTGCAACCCGCCCCGAGAGCCATGAACGCGAAGGCGAGCGCATAGCGTCGCCAAAAAGGGCGGCCATAGTCGTTCGCGAGGCGAGCCACGAGGCTGATCGTGCTCGCCGGATCCGCCAGTCGCTCATGCAAAGCGTTTCTCGTTTGCCAGAAAATCTGCTGCATGCGCGACTCACATCAATGATCGGGCGGGCCCGTTGGCGCGACCTTAGTCGATCGGCCGATCCGCGTACAACAGCGAATGAATACTCAGGGGGTCGGAACTCGGCGCGGCGCGAAGCGCGCGAAGTTGGTAATCTTTCCAAGCCACTGACCGCCGAGCTTCGAGAGGTCGATCTTGCTTTCGAGTTCGAGCCCCTCGCCGCGGAAGATGGCGATGCCCCCCAGCCCGATGGCGAGCGCGGCCGCCGGATAGACTGCGTAGAGCACCGCCGGCGAGTTCTGGCCGAGCGCCATGCAGAGGAATCCGAAGATTCGCAATCCGAACACGGCCACCCCGGCAAACACGATCGACAACATCCCACCCTGCCGCGTGGTGCGCGGCATGCATAGCGCCACGAAGGCAATCACAACGAACGCGAAAGGATAGACGGGCGCGACCAATCGGTCATGCAGTTCGGCGTGGAACGGCCCGGGGGCGGTCTTCAACAGCTGGTCATCGAGAGCCGGATTGAGCAGCTCCCAGAGATATTTCTCGCGCAGCCCGTAGGTGACGCGGGACGAACCGCTGTAGGGCGACAGGTCGAAGGCATAGTGCTCGAACTTGATCAGGGTCGGATCGCGGTCAGCGTTGCGTCGGCGCTGCACCCAGCCGTCGCTCATGACCAGGAATGTCCCGAGCTTGTTCTGAACGATGTTCCCCTGCTCGGCGATGACCGTGTTCCGCTCACTCGCGTTGCGCGAATCATCGATCAAGATGCCGCCGAACTGGCTGTCATTGCGTTTTTCGCGAATGTGAAAGGTCAGGCCTCTTTCGATCGACGTGAAGGTGCCGGGGCGCACGATATTGGCGATCAGATCCGTTCTCACCCTGGTGATCTGTTCCGCCAGCTCCCGTTGCAGCCTGGGCGAGACGTAGGCGCCGAGCAGCAACACGAAAACCGAAACCACCGTGGCGACCAGGAGAAACGGCCGGAACAGCCGCGCGGGAGAAATCCCGGCGGCGCTCATGACCACCAGCTCCGAATCATTATTGAGGCGCACGAGGCTATTCAGCACGGCGATCAGCAGCGCGATCGGCGCGAGAACCAGCATGAGTCCGGGAATGATCAGGCTCGTGATCGATAAAAAAACGAGAACCGTCTGTCCCTGGCTCGTGATCAGATCGATCTGGCGAAGGATTTGCGTGACCCAGATCACCGCGGTCAGGCTGACCAGGACAACCAGGAAGCTGCTGAAGTTGGTCCTGAAGATGTACTTGTCGAGCGTATCCATATGTCCCCTTCGCCGCGCTCCGCCAACGGCGACCGAAGAATGTGCCAGCAACTTAAGGAACTTATAGGCCATGTTGTGGCGATTTGGCACGCCGGTCGCCCCGCCGCTCGCCCGGGGCGGCGGCCCCCAACATTCGTCGTCGGGCCCGTTCCGGCTTACCATGCCGAAATGGCTGTGCGGAACCCGCGGGGTCGGCTGACCAATGTTGACATATCGCAGATTTGCCGGCAGCAGGTTATATACGGTACAAGTTGACGCCTACCCTCGACGGGAGAGACCGGTTCAGCCCGGCGCCGAAGGAGCAACCGCCCCGGAAACTCTCAGGCAAAAGGACCGTCGAGAGGACTGAATCTGGAAAGTGACGCTGCGAGCGTCCGCCGACGGGATAACGTTCTCAGGCACCAATACAGATGGGGCGCCATGGCGAGTCTGGCTCGCCGGGAGGCGCCCTTTGTCTTGTTTTTTGGCCGAGCAATTCTCCTCAAAATACCGGCGCGGGCCTACGCCAGCGCGCACGCGGCCAGCCCCTCCTGAACATTCGTCGCGTGCGCGGCCGGGCGAACGCCCCCCGACCCCCACACCCGTTGCTTGACGTCATGTGAGGAACAACGATGCATGCTCCGCACCGTGGTCAGACCGATGCCGGCGAAGCGTCCTTCATCCAGCGGCATGTCGGTCCGAGCCCCGCCGACACCGAGATGATGCTCGCGGCGGTTGGCGCAAAAAGTCTTGATGCGCTGATTGCCGAAGTGATCCCTGCATCGATCCGACACCGCGAGCCGCTCGCGCTCGCGCCGGCCATGTCGGAGCAGGCGGCGCTTTCCCGCATGCGCGCCATAGCGGGAAAAAACGAAGTGTTTACGTCGCTGATTGGGCAGGGTTATTACGGTACCATCCTGCCGCCGGTCATCCAACGCAACATTCTCGAGAATCCCGGCTGGTACACCGCGTATACCCCCTATCAGCCGGAGATCAGCCAAGGCCGGCTGGAAGCCCTGATGAACTTCCAGACGATGGTTGCCGACCTTACCCAGCTACCGGTCGCGAACGCCTCCCTGCTCGACGAGGCGACCGCTGCGGCGGAGGCGATGACGCTCGCCCACCGTGCCGCGAGCGCGAAGACGTCATCCTTTTTCGTTGACCGCAACGTGCACCCGCAGACGCTTGCGGTTCTGCGCGTCCGCGCCGAGCCGCTCGGCATCGATCTCGCGGTCGGCGCTCCCGGTGACGACCTTTCCCGCGCACAATTTTTCGGCGCGCTGTTTCAATATCCCGACACGTTCGGGACGATCGGCGACTATCGCGAGGCGATCGCGGCCGTGCATACCCACGGAGGGCTCGCGATCCTTGCGGCGGACCCGCTGGCGCTCACTTTGCTGACGCCGCCGGGCGAACTCGGGGCCGACATCGCAATCGGCTCGACCCAGCGCTTCGGCGTGCCGATGGGCTTCGGCGGCCCGCACGCCGCCTATATGGCCGTGCGCGACGAGCTGAAGCGCAGCATGCCCGGGCGCATCGTCGGCCTGTCGATCGACGCGCGCGGCGCCCCCGCCTATCGCCTCGCCTTGCAGACGCGCGAACAGCACATCCGGCGCGAGAAGGCGACATCGAACATCTGCACCGCGCAGGTGCTGCTCGCGGTGATCGCCTCGATGTATGCGGTCTATCATGGGCCCGAGGGGCTCGCCGCCATCGCACGGCGGGTGCAGCGACGAACCGCGGTTCTCGCCGAGGGGCTGCGCGAGCTCGGCTTTACGATCCTAAACGACACGTTTTTCGACACGCTCACGGTCGCGGTCGGCGACCGCCAGGCCGAGATCCTCGCGCGCGCGCGCGCCGAGCGGATCAATCTGCGCGCCATCGCGCCGGGCGCGTGCGGAGCGGAGGCGGCGATCGGCGTCAGTCTCGACGAAACCACCGACGAGACGGTGGTGGAGGCCGTCTGGCGAGCGTTCGGCCGGACGCTCGCCTACGACAAGATCGCCATCGGGGCCGCCGCCGGACTGCCGTCGGCGCTGCTGCGCCAGTCGGACTTCCTGCGCCATCCCGTGTTTCACCGCCACCGCTGCGAGACCGAGATGCTGCGCTACATGCGCAGGCTCTCCGACCGCGACCTCGCGCTCGACCGCGCCATGATCCCGCTCGGCTCCTGCACCATGAAGCTCAACGCCACGGCCGAGATGATCCCGATCACCTGGCCGGAATTCGCCGACCTGCACCCGTTCGCGCCGCCCGAGCAGGCGCGCGGCTATCGCGAACTCGTAGCCGAGCTTTCGCGCATGCTGGCGCAGGCCACCGGCTTCGACGCCGTGTCGTTGCAGCCGAACTCCGGCGCGCAGGGCGAATATGCCGGGTTGCTCGCGATCCGCGCCTACCATCGCGCGCGCGGCGAGGCGGAGCGCACGGTCTGCCTCATTCCGTCCTCGGCGCACGGGACCAACCCGGCATCGGCCGCCATGGCCGGGCTGAAGGTGGTGGTCGTGGCCTGCGACAAGCAGGGCAATGTCGATCTGGCCGATCTGGAGAAGAAGGCCGCGCGGCACGCCCGCGAACTCGCCTGTGCGATGATCACCTATCCCTCCACCCACGGCGTGTTCGAGGAGCATATCCGCGACATCTGCGACATCGTCCATACGCAGGGCGGACAGGTCTATCTCGACGGCGCCAACCTCAATGCGCAGGTCGGCCTCGCACGGCCGGGCGACTACGGCGCCGATGTCAGCCACATCAACCTGCATAAGACGTTCTGCATCCCGCATGGCGGCGGCGGACCCGGCATGGGGCCGATCGGCGTCAAGGCGCATCTCGCCCCGTTCCTGCCCGGCCATCCCGCCCTCGACGGCTGCGCGGCGAAGGTCGGCCCGATCTCGGCCGCGCCCTACGGGTCCGCGTCGATCCTGCCGATATCGTATGTCTACATTCTGATGATGGGCGCAGCGGGCCTGCGGCGGGCGACCGAGATCGCGATCTTGTCGGCGAACTACATCGCCGCACGGCTCGCCCCCCACTATCCCGTGCTCTACAAGAACGAGAAGGGGCGCGTCGCGCATGAATGCATCGTCGATCCGCGCCCCTTGAAGGAGCGGACCGGGATCACCGCCGACGACATCGCCAAACGCCTTATCGATTACGGCTTCCACGCGCCGACCGTGTCGTTCCCGGTCGCCAACACGCTGATGATCGAGCCGACCGAATTGGAGAGCAGACGCGAGCTCGATCGCTTCATCGACGCGATGATCGCGATCCGCGAGGAGATCGCCGCGGTGGAGAAAGGCGCCTGGCCGGCCGAGCAGTCGCCGCTGCGACACGCCCCGCACACGGTGCACGACCTCGCCGACGACAACTGGACACGTCCCTATCCGCGCGCCCATGGGTGCTTCCCCAAGGGGGTCGACCGCATGGACAAATACTGGGCCCCGGTCGGCCGCGTCGATGCGGTCTATGGCGACCGCCACTTCGTCTGCTCCTGCGCGCCGATCGCGGCGCATAAGGAGTGACCGATCGCGAGACGGGTCTGCGCCGTTGCCCATTGCGAGCCGCCGGCTTACCTCTCCCCGGTGGGGAGAGAGCCTGTCCTCGGGCTTGACCCGAGGACAGGCAAGCATAGAGCAAAGCGAGATGCGTGCCGGGTGAGCGGGTATTCGCCCTCACGAAAACATGCGACGCAAACTCCCGCTCTCCCCTCGCGGGAGAGGGGGGTTCCGAGCGCAGCGAGGAACCGGGTGAGGGGGATATTCGCCCTCACAAAAACATGCGGCGCAAACTCCCCCTCTCCCCTCGCGGGAGAGGGTGGTGAGAAACGAGCGAAGCGAGTTTCGAGCCGGGTGAGGGGGTCGCTTCGCATCTGCAACGCTGAGAGCGTGACCCCGTTACCCCTCACCTGCCCTCGCCGCTAAAGCGGCTCGGGCATCCTCTCCCGCAAGGGGAGAGGGAAAGAAATGTTGCAGTAGCCCAATCCTCGTCATGCGCGGGCTTGACCCAAAGGCTTGACCCTGGGCTTGACCCGCGCATCCGCCCCCCTCCCAACCCTCCCCCGCAAGCGGGAGAGGGAGCAGAGCGCAGCGATACGGGAGGGAGAGGGAGCAAATGGATTGCCGGGTCTTCGCCCGGCAAAGACGAGGAGTCGTTGCAAAGACGTCGTCGAGCAACCTTAAAGAGGCCGTCGGCGGCTGCCTTTCATCAAACGGGCGGCGTTTTCTCCGGCCACCGGCACAGATCATTGATGAGGCAGGTCGGGCAGCGGGGCTGCCGCGCGGTGCAGACGTAGCGCCCGTGCAGGATGAGCCAGTGGTGGGCGTGCCGCTTGTAGGCCGGCGGCGTCACCGCCTCGAGCCGCGTCTCCACCTCCAGCGGGTCTTTCCCCGGCGCGAGGCCGGTGCGGTTGCAGACGCGGAAGACATGGGTGTCGACCGCGATCGTCTCCTTGCCGAAAGCAATGTTGAGCACGACATTCGCCGTCTTGCGCCCCACGCCGGGCAGCTTCTCCAGCGCCTCGCGCACCGGCGGCACCATGCCGCCATGCTCGGCGATCAATTGCCGCGACAGCGCAATCACGTTCTTGGCCTTGGCGCGGTAGAGGCCGATCGTCTTGATCATCGCCTGCAGCCGCTCCTCGCCGAGCGCGACCATCTTTTCCGGCGTGTCGGCGATGGCGAACAGCGCCTTGGTCGCCTTGTTTACGCCAGCGTCAGTCGCCTGGGCGGAGAGCACCACGGCGACCAGCAGCGTGTAGGGGTTGATGTGCTCGAGCTCCCCCTTCGGCTCGGGATTGGCCGCGCGGAATCGCCTGAACGCCTCTTCAATTTCGGCCGTGCTCCAAGGCTCGACCCGGCCGCGCTTGGCGTTTTGCCGGGGCCTGCCGGCTGCGGCTCGGGCCGGGGAGGGTCGGGCCGCCGAGGGCTTGCGGATCGGCTTGCGTGTCATAGTCTTAAGGATGTGTTGGAAGGAGATGATCCCGCCCGTGCGCAGCGCCTATGAACCGACGATTTTCGCCGCCGACGTGACGCCGCACCGGTCGCTGGACAGCCTTGGCTTCCTCGCGGTCATGTTGACTTTCGGCGGGGCGAGCCTCGTGCTCGCGGTGATTTTCATGGCGACCGGCGCATGGCCCATCGTCGCCTTCCTAGGGCTCGATGTGGTCCTCGTCTATTTCGCCTTCCAGGTCAATTTCCGCCGCGCCGCCGCGCGCGAGCAGGTCCTGGTCACCCCATCGACGCTCAGCGTGCGGCGGATCAGTCATAAGGGGGCGTTCGCGGAATTTACCCTCAACCCGCTCTGGGTCCGGCTGCATCGCGAGGTCGACCCCGATTTTGGGACGCAGCGCCTCGTCCTCGTCTCGCACGGACGGCGGCACCCGGTCGCGCAAGACCTGAGCCCGGAGGAGAAGGACAGCTTCGCCGCCGCCCTCTCCGCCGCGCTTGGCGAAGCAAGACGCGGCCCGACCCGCGCCCGGTTTGACGAGCCGTCCGGAAATCGGGTGGATCGGACCGGCGGCCCGGCCTAGATCAGGCGCATGACGCTCGCAACTCGCAAGATCGATGATCAGGCAATCATGACGCTCGCAACTCGCAATATCGATCTGACCCAAGCACGGCCCGTCGGCGCCGCGCCCCCGCCGCTCCAGACCGCGGCCGAAGACTACGCCTGCGTCCGCCGCGCCATCGCCTACCTGTCTGAGCATTGGCGCGACCAGCCGGATATGGAGGCCGTCGCCCGCGCCGCCGGCCTCTCCGCGGATGGGCTCACGGTCCTGTTCCGCCGCTGGGCCGGCCTGACGCCCAAGGCCTTCCTCCAGGCCCTTACCCTCGATCATGCCCGCCGGCTGTTGCGCGACGCGGCGAGCGTGCTCGACGCCGCCTATGAGGTCGGCCTGTCGGGGCCGGGACGGCTGCACGACCTGTTCGTCACCCATGAGGCGATGTCGCCCGGCGAGTGGAAGGCGGGCGGTGCCGGACTGACCCTGCGGTTCGGCTTTCACCCCTGCCCATTCGGGACCGCCCTGGTGATGGCGACCGAGCGCGGGCTCGCGGGAATTGCCTTCGCCGACGCCGGCGAGGAGGCGCCCGTGCTCGAAGACATGCAGGGACGCTGGCCGAATGCGGCCTATGTCCATGATCAACAAGGCACCGCCGCGCTCGCCCGCCGCGTGTTCGATCCCACGCGCTGGCTGCCGGGCGACCCGTTGCGCATCGTATTGATCGGGACCGATTTCGAAGTGCGGGTCTGGGAGACGCTGCTGCGGGTTCCGCTCGGCCGGGTCACGACCTATTCCGACCTCGCGGCGAGGGTTTGCACCCCCAAGGCGGCGCGCGCGGTGGGAGCCGCGGTCGGCAAGAACCCGCTCTGCTTCGTGGTGCCGTGTCATCGGGTGATCGGCAAGCACGGCGCGCTGACCGGCTATCATTGGGGCCTCACCCGCAAGCGCGCAATGCTCGGCTGGGAGGCGGGGCGGGTTGCCTCCTAGGGTTGTCGGCCATCCTTTCCGGAGGGGCGGCGCCCATCGCCGCGCCCATCGCTGCGCAAAACGCCCTTCATTGCTCTGCATCAAATTCGCCGTGTCGGATTCGCGCCTATAATAATTTCGCAAGCATTAATTCCCTGCCAGCGCCCGCGTCGCGCGAAGATTGGATAATTGAGGATTCAGCGATGATCGGCCTAGAAGACTGCATTGCAATGTGCGGCTTGGAGCCTGACGAAGTGGCCGCGATCTGCGAACATGAGCATATCGGCGCGGTCCCGGCGTCCGCCCTGGCGAGCTACCTGCTGCATCAGGCGCACGGGTCCGAGCGCATCCGGACCATGATCATCGAGGATATCCACGAGGCCCTCGACCGCGGCGAAGTGAAGCACGCGGTCGAGCTTCTCGCTGTGCTTCGCCATTTTCTGCAGCATCATCCGGACGCGGCCGTCGGCATGGTCGTCGAGTAGCGCTTCCGGCGACGTCGATTTCGGGCCGCAGCCCGCATCGGGCTATTTGGCTGTGCGGGAGCGGGGCGGTCACGAAAAGTTCACGGATGCGGGCTTTGATCGCCCGGCGTTTGGGGTGTTGTCCAACGAGCCGAGCCCGCAGGATGCACGACGTGAACCGACCGGTTCCACCGCCGCTGTCACTCGCGCCGCCACCGCCGCTGTCACTTGCGCCGCTGGCGCCGCGCGAACGCCCGCCCCTGCCGCGACCGCGAACCGAACCGCCTTCGTTCGAGACGCTCGACCGGCTCGCCCGTGCGATTACCGCCCGGCTGACGCACGGCATATCGCCGCATGCGCAGTTTGTCGCCTGGTCGGACTGGATGTCGCATCTTTCGCGCGCCCCCGGTCGGCAATTGGAATTGGCGCTGGCGGCTTGGCGGGCAACGACGCGGTTCGCCTCATTCGCCGGGCGCTGCGCGCTCGGACAGAACCCCGAGCTGCCGTTCGCCCCGCTCGAACATGATCAACGGTTCTCCGAACCCGCCTGGAGGACCCCGCCCTTCGTCTTCCTGCAACAGGCTTTCCTTGCGCAAGAAGAGTGGTGGCGCAGCGCGACGCGAGAAGTCCGCGGCATGACGCCGGAGAATGCGGCGCGCGTCGGCTTCGTGATGCGGCAATTGCTGGACGTCATGTCGCCCTCCAACATTCCCTGGCTCAACCCGGTGATCATCGATCGGACCGCCAGGGAGGCGGGCGGCAATCTCGTGCGCGGAGCGGCGAATTTACTCGAGGATTCGCTGCGCCTGCTCGCGGCCGAACCGGCCCCGTTGAGCAGCCAATTTCGGGTCGGCAAGGAAATCGCCGCTACGCCCGGCGAGGTGGTCTACCGCAACGAGCTGATCGAGCTCATCCAATACAGGCCAGCGACAAGCGAGGTGATCGCCGAACCGGTCCTGATCGTTCCCGCCTGGATCATGAAATATTACGTGCTCGATCTGAGCCACGAAAACTCGCTGGTGCGTTATCTCACTGAGCGCGGCTTCACCGTGTTCATGATCTCCTGGCGCAATCCGACCCCGGCAGACCGCGACATTCCCTTCGACGCCTATCGAACCACCGGCGTTCTGGCCGCGCTCGACGCAGTCAACGCCATCGTGCCGGGCCGGGAGGTTCATGCGTGCGGCTATTGCCTCGGCGGCACCATGCTCGCGATCACGGCCGCGACGATGGCCCGCGACGAGCACGATGGGCTCGCTTCCGTCTCGCTGCTCGCCGCCCAGACCGATTTCAGCGAGGCCGGCGAACTGATGCTGCTCGTCGACGAGAGCCAGATCGCCTTCGTCGAAGACATGATGTGGGATCAAGGCGTCCTCGACGCGAGCCAAATGGTCGGCGCCTTCCGGGCGCTGCACGCGAACGAACTCATCTGGTCGCGCATGATCCGCGACTACCTGCTCGGGGAACGCGACAAAGCAACCGACCTCACCACCTGGAACGCCGACCCGACCCGCCTGCCCTATCGCATGCATTCACAGTATCTGCGGGGCCTGTTCCTGGAGAACCGGCTGACCGCCGGCCGCTATGCGGTGGAAGGCCGCGTCATCGCGCTGAAGGACATCCGCATCCCGATGTTCGTGGTCGGCACCGAATCCGATCACATCGCGCCGTGGCGTTCGGTCTACAAGGTGCACCTGTTCACCGACAACGAGGTCACCTTCGTCCTGACCAATGGCGGGCATAATGCCGGCATCGTGTCGGAGCCCGGCCATCGGGGCCGGCGCTATCACATCGCGACCCGCTACGCGGACGACCGGTACGTCGATGCCGATACCTGGCTCGCCGGCGCCAAATTGGTCGATGGGTCATGGTGGCAGGCCTGGGCCGCGTGGCTGACCGCGCGCAGCGCGGCCGAGCGCGTCGCCCCGCCAAAGATGGGAGCGCCCGAACACGGCTACGTGCCGCTGTGTCCCGCCCCAGGGACGTTTGTCGACGACCGCTGACGGGCCCGTCCAGAGCGAGCCCCCTGCCGAGACCGAAACGCTACTTTTCCGGCACGACCGTGAACAGGTTCTCGGCCCTCATCACTTCGTCATAGCGGCCGCGGGGGTCGAGCGTCCGGTTCCACTCGGCGAGCTTGGGAATCCAGGTCTCCGGGACCGTGTATTTCACCGCTTCGCCAGTCTTTTTGTTGCGCATGACGATAACCGCCATCGCCCCGTCCGGCGCTTTGTCCGGCGCAAGCCGCATCGTGCGGGCCCCGAATGTCGCGACGGTCGCGAGCGCAATCCCGTCGGCAAAACAGGCGCACGGCGCCTTGTCGCTGTCGTAATAGAGGACGGTCACATCGCGCGGCTTGGCGTCGAGCCGTTGCAGCGCATCGAGCCCGATGCGAATGCCGACCGGGATGTAGGCGCCGAACCCGCCATGCATGCGCGCGCCGAGCGTGATCCACTCCTCGGGCGTCTCCGCCTGCGCGGGAACCGCAATGGCGCTCGCGGCAAGGAGCGCCAGCCGGCAAATCATAGCGACCGCGCCAGAAGCGCGATGCCGGCCAACGCTATGGCGGCGCCGCCTGCCTGGGCGAACCGTATCGCCGACCGGCTCGCCAGATGATTGATCCCGAGCCCCAGGCCTATGCCGGTCACGTGCAGAGCGGCGGTCGCCACAAGGAATCCCAGCCCGTAGGCGAGGCCCGCCGCGTCCGCCGGCGCCTCCGCGCCGTGAGCATAGCCGTGATAGAGGCCGAACAGGCCGATCAACCCCGCCATCCAGCCGAGCGGCAGCCGCGTCTGCAAGCAGATTGCGAGACCGAGCAGAACCACCGAGGCGGAAATCCCAAGCTCCACGAACGGCACGGGCACGCCACGCAGGCCAAGCGCGCCGCCCAATGCCGCTGCGGCCACAAACGACGCCGGGAGGAGCCAAAGCGCTCGTCCGCCGATAAAGGCGGCGAGCACGCCGACCGCCACCATCGCCAGCACGTGGTCGAGCCCGGCGACGGGGTGCATCAACCCGTGGACAATGCCGTCGGTCGCGCCGGCCCCCGTATGCGCCAGCGCCGCGCTCGGCGCGAGCAGGCAGGCTACGGTCAGGATGGAAAACGCGCGCTTCATCGTGTGTCCTCCCGTGATTTCTGTCAGTATTCTAAGCCGATTTTATTAGCTTGCACGAAAAGGCGCAATATTAACACCGCTCTGCGGGGCCTTTTCTTTATCTTAAGATCGCTCAATCGACCCGATTTTCTCCTCACTCCGCCGAGCGCCGCGCTCGTTGCGACCGATGCAGCGCGAGCGTTAGCGGCGTGTGCGATTTGCCGATCTTACGAATGAAGTTGTAACGGGCGACATGGTAGCTCGGATCAAACCCGAAAAAGTTGCGTCGCATGCGGTCAAGCTCCGCCTCGCGATAGGCCTGGAGTGGCAACGCCGCTTCATCGGCGCGCCGGCGCGCTTGTTTTTCCGTGAGTTTCTCGGCGTAGTCGGGCGCGGATGAAAGCTCGACGGCAAGCCGCGCGATTGCGCCCTCTGTTTCGGCGCGGGACCAAGGAAGGCGGCGTTGCACGAGACCCAGCCGTTCGGCCTCGCCGACGCCGATCGGCCAGCGTATGCCGGTGAGGCGTTCGGCATGCGCCGCGCCGACGCGCTGCGGCAACAGATAGGTCCAATATTCCGAGCCATAAAGGTTGCCCATGTCCTTATAATGCGGGTTGACCACCACGTGTTCGCCCATCCAGACTTCGTCGGCGGCGAGCGCGAGAAAAAAACCGCCGGCCCCGGCATTGCCGCGCAAGGCCGCCACCGTCAGGCGATCCTGCGTCTCGATGATCGCCTGCACGACATCGTCGATGGCGTTGATGTTGGCCCACGACTCTTCCGCCGGGCTGCGCGCCGCTTCGATCAGCCCGAGATGCATTCCGTTCGACCAGAAATCCTCGCCGCCCGTCAGGACCAGCACGCGCGTCGGGCGCGCCAGCGCCTGCCGATAAGCCGCGAGCAGATCGCGACAGGCCTGCGGGCCCATCGCTCCGTTGTAGAAGGGGAAAGCGAGATAGCCGACCCCAGCATGCTCGCGGTACGCGATCGTTGGATAGCTCGCGCGGTGCGGCAGCGCCGCCGCTTCCGCCGCGAACACGCGCGAAGCCGGAAGCTTGAGCTGCCGCGCACCGTCTTCCTTGGCGTGGCCGATCCAGACCGCCCCGTCCCCAACGGCAAGGGCGATGGCGGGCCCGCATCGAGCTAGCGCCTCGCCCGGCTTGCCGACGAGGCCGGGCGCGGGGTGCGCATCGAAGAGGCGCACGGGACGACCGAACAAGGTCGCGAACGCGCCGGGATCGCCGTCGGCCGAGCGCACGACCCGCAGCACCTTTTCCGCGTCGTCATGGGTGAAATCGAGGGTGCGGTCGTTGCGGCCGCAGAGCGGGCGCACCGCTGGCGGCGGCATGTCCGGCGCGCCAGGGTTCGGCTCGCCGCGCTCCATCATGGCGATTGCATCGAATACGCAGGCAAGCGCCGCCTCGGTCACTTCATTGCGATAGAGGCTCGACTTGCTCGCCTTCCGCATCGGGAATTCGCGCCACGCCCAGATCGGGCCCGCATCCAATTCCGCGACCGCTTCGATCAGCGTCACCCCCCAGCGCGGCGCGGACTTGAGGATGGCCCAGTCGAGGGCCGATGGACCCCGGTCGCCGCGCGGGCCGGGATGCACGATCAGGCAGCGTACGCTCCGCCACACCTCCTCCGGGATCGCGCGTTTGAGGAAGCTCGCGATCACGAGATCGGGGCGAAACAGCTCCACCGCCTCGCGGGTGACCGCATCGTTGATGTCGAACTCGACCGAGACCGTGTGGCTGCGCTCGCGCAGCTCCACGTGCAGGCGTTGGGTCAGGCTGTTGAAGGAATGGCAGAGCAGCAGGATGCGCATCGCCGGTCAGCAGATGCGCGGCAACTGCTCGCCCGACAGCCAATCGACGATGCGCCCGCCGCCGAATGCGGTCACCATCTGCACGAAGCGGCTGTCGTCCATCACGGCGGCGCCGATCACGGCGGCGTCACGGCCGAGCGGATGCCGCTTCATCGCCGCGAGCGCAGCCGCCGCGCCTGCGGGCGCAACGATCGCGATGAGCTTGCCTTCATTGGCGACATAAAGCGGATCGAGGCCCAGAAGTTCGCACGCCGCCGCCACCTCCGGCTTGACGGGAATCGCCGCCTCTTCGATCCGGAAGCCCAGACCGGATTGATGGGCGATTTCGTTCAGCGCCGCCGCGAGCCCGCCGCGCGTCGGGTCGCGCATCGTGCGCAGATGAGGTCCCGCCGCCCCCACGATGTCGGCGACGAGCCCGTGCAGCGCCGCCGAGTCGGATAGAATCTGCGTCTCGAATTCGAGGTTCTGCCGCTTCGACATCACCGCGACGCCGTGATCGCCCAATGTGCCGGAGAGGATCACAACGTCGCCCGGCTGCACGCGATTACCGGAAAGATCGAGCCCCGGCGGAGCAATTCCTACTCCCGCCGTCGAGATGAACAGGCCGTCCGCCTTGCCTCGCTCCACCACCTTGGTGTCGCCGGTGATCACAGGCACGTCGGCCGCGCGCGAAGCCTCGCCCATGCTCTGCGCGATGCGGTCGAGATCAGCGAGCGGAAAGCCTTCCTCGATGATGAAGCTTGCGGAAAGGTGCAGCGGGCGCGCGCCCGCCATCGCCATGTCGTTGATGGTGCCGTGCACCGCGAGCGAACCAATATCCCCGCCGGGGAAGAACAGAGGGGAGACGACATAGGCGTCGGTCGACATCACCATGCGCCCGCCCGGCGCATCGAACGCCGCCTGATCATTGCCTTGGCGCAGCCACTCATTGTCGAAGGCGGCAACGAAAATGTCGGCGATGAGTTGCGCCATCGCGCGCCCGCCCGAGCCGTGCGAAAGGTCGACCCGGCCGTTTGCAAGGTCGAGCCGCCGCCGGACCGGCTTGATCGCCTTTTGCGTGACGTTCACGGCGCCAGCGTCCCGATTGCCGCCTCACACTCGCGCCGCTCGCTTCCCTCCCCTGCCTGCGGACGAGGACTTGAGATGGGTAGCGCGGCGCCAGCCGCCGCCCGTTCGCGGAAACGGCCATAGGTCCAGTGCGCGGCGCAGGCCCCTTCCGCTGACACCATGCAGGACCCGATCGGCGTCTCGGGCGTGCATGCCGTGCCGAACAGGCGACATTCGGCGGGCTTCTTCACGCCGCGCAGGATCGCCCCGCATTCGCAGGCCGGATTGTCGCGCCTGGGCTCGGTCACGATCGGAAAGCGCCGCTCGGCGTCGTATTGCGCAAACGCTTCGCGCAGCCGCAGCGCGCTGTACGGCACGATGCCGAGCCCGCGCCATTCGAACGACTCGCGCAGTTCGAACACCTCCGCCACCTCGCCCTGCGCCTTGCGATTGCCCTCCTCGCTGACCGCGCGGATATATTCGTTCTCGACCTCGTGCCGCCCGTCATTGACCTGACGCACCAGCATGAGAATCGCCTGCATCACGTCAAGCGGCTCGAAGCCCGCCACCACCACCGGCTTCTCGTACTCCTCGGCAAAGAATTGGTAGGGCTGCGTGCCGATCACCGTCGACACATGCGCCGGGCCGATGAAGCCGTCGATGCGGATGGTCCCGAGCGTACGCACGTCCGGATGGTCGAGGATGCTCGCGATCGCTGCCGGCGTGATCACGTGATTGCAGAACACGGTGAAATTGGCGAGCCGCTTCTTGACGGCAAGGCGGATCGCGAGCGCGGTGGGCGGCGTCGTGGTTTCGAAGCCGATGGCGAAGAACACGATCTCGCGGCCGGGCTCGGCCTCGGCGATGCGCACGGCGTCGAGGGTGGAATAGACCATGCGGATGTCGGCGCCCGCGGCTTTGGCCTTCAACAGGCTCGTCCCGTGCGAGCCGGGCACGCGCATCAGGTCGCCATAGGTGCAGAGCGTGACCTCGGGACGCTCGGCCAGTCGGATCGCGTGGTCGATCCGCGCGATCGGCAGCACGCAGACCGGGCAGCCCGGCCCGTGAATCATGCGGATATTGGCGGGCAGCAGGTCCTCGATCCCGTAGCGCGAGATCGCATGCGTATGGCCGCCGCAAAACTCCATGAAGCAGTATTCGCGGTCGGCCGTCGCCTCGGCTGCGATTCGCGCGGCGATCGCGCCGGCAAGTTTCCCGTCGCGGTACTCGTCAACATGCTTCACGGCGCGGCTCCCGCAAACTCGACGGCGGCCGCGGCTTCGCGCAGCAGCGCGAGGGTCCGTTCGGCCTCCGCCTCGTCGATCTTGGCGAGCGCGTAGCCGACGTGCAGCACGATGTAATCGCCGACGCGGACGTCCTCGACCAAGGCGACCGACACGACCTTGGTCACCCCGTTGAGGCTGATGCGCGCCATGCCGTCGTCAAGGAGCTCGGCGACGCGCGCCGGAATCGCCAGACACATGGTTAGGCATCCCTCCCTGCAGCGGCGAGTTGATGGCGCGCGACAAACGCCTGGCCGAGCGACAAGCCGCCGTCATTCGGCGGAACCGCGCAGGCGAGCAGCGGCACCAGGCCGCGTGCGCGCAGGCGGGCGCTCAGGCTTTCCGCCAGCACCCGGTTCAGCATACAGCCGCCGCCAAGCGCGACGCCCCGATCGCGGCGCGCTTTCGCAAATCCAGCGATCCAATCGGCGAGGCCTTCCGCGAGCGTGCCGTGAAACAGCTCGGCGCCCTCGCGCGGCGGCAACCCCGGTTCGCAGAGCGCCGATAGCAGCGGCTTGAAGTCGAGGACTCCGCCCTCGATGCGATAGCCGCCGGCGAGCGCGCGCGGCGAACGCACCAGCGCTTCGAGCTCGGCGGCCGCCTGCGCCTCGTAGCGCTGCTCCAGGCACACGCCGAGCAGCGCGGCGGCTGCGTCGAACAGCCGGCCAGCGCTCGTCGTGATGGGAAAAACAAAGCCGTGACCCAGCAGGCGGGCAAGCTCGCTTGCGGCGGGGATGCTTGCGAATTTTTCCGGCACGCGATCCAGCTGCCCCAGCGCCGCCAGCGCCGCGATTCCCATGCGCCATGGACTGCGTGCGGCGCGGTCGCCGCCCGGAAGCGCGAGCGGAGCGAGGTGTCCAAGCCGCCGCCAGGATGCGCCGTCGACCAGCATCATTTCGCCGCCCCAGGCCGCGCCATCGTCGCCATGCCCGTGCCCGTCGAGCGCCACGCCGAGGATCGGTCCGGCGATCGCGTGCTCGGCTGCGACTGCTGCGACATGAGCGGCGTGATGCTGGAGGCGCACGACCGGCAGGCCGGATTCCTCGGCGAACCGCGTCGAATGAAAATCGGGATGCAGGTCGCAGGCGACCGCTTCCGGCGCGACGTCGAGAATGTCGAGCAGATGCCGGATCGTCTCGGCGTGGAAGCGAACGGTCGCCGCGTTGTCGAGGCTGCCGATATGCTGAGAGACGAACGCCTCGCGCCCGCGCGTCACCGTGACGGTCGCCTTGAGATGGGCGCCGACCGCGAGCACGCTCGGCCCATCGCCGCCGAGATCGATCGGCTCCGGCACGAACCCGCGCGCGCGCCGCAGAAAGGACGGCGCACCGTCGACCACCGCCATCACCGAATCGTCGGCGCGCGTCACGATCGCCCGGTCATGCGTGACGATGAGATCGGCGATGCCCGCAAGCTTCTCATGCGCCTCCGCGTCGTCGATCACGAGCGGCTCTCCGCCCGGATTGGCGCTGGTCGCGACCAGCGCCAGATCATTGGGAGCCTGCCGAGCCGCGAGGTCCGACGGCGATCCGGCCGCGGCGTGGAAAATCAGATGATGCAGCGGCGCATAGGGCAAGACGACGCCGATCCGCGCAAGACCGGGCGCAACGGACGGCGCGAGCGCGCCGCGGCTCGCCACGAGCACGATCGGCCGCGTTGGCTCGGACAGCAAGCGACACTCCGCTGTGGTCGGCGCGGCGATGCGGTCGAGCGAGGCGAGGTTGGCGACCATCACCGCAAAGGGCTTCGCTTCGCGCGCCTTGCGGCGGCGCAGCTCCGCGACCGCGGCTTCGTTCGCAGCGTCGCACATCAGATGGAAGCCGCCGATGCCCTTCAGCGCGACGATTGCGCCGGCGCGGATCGCAGCGACGATCGCTTCGATCGGGTGCGACAGCCGCGGACCGCATTCGGCGCAGCCGATCGGCTCGGCATGGAAGCGGCGGTTGTCGGGACGACTGTAGTCGCGGGCGCAAGCTTCGCACATCGCGAAAGCCGCCATTGAGGTCTGCGCACGGTCGTAGGGAAGCTTGCGCGTCAGCGTGAAGCGCGGGCCGCAATGGGTGCAGGTCACGAACGGATAGAGGTAGAACCGGCTCGCCGGATCGAACAGATCGGCGAGGCACGCTTCGCACACCGCCGTATCCGGCACGATGCGGGTGCGCGCGAGCCCGCCCTCGCTCGGCGCGATCGCGAAACCCGCTTCGCCGCGCGGCGCGAGAGGCTCGACCTCGATCGCATCGATTCGAGCAAGCGGCGGCGGCGCGCCGCGCAGCCGTTCGATAAATTCCCCGGCCCGCCGTCCTTCGATCTCGACCACCACGCCATCCGGTCCATTGCGTACATATCCGGCGAGATCGAGCCGCGTCGCCAGTCCATAGGCAAACGGGCGGAAGCCAACCCCCTGCACCGCCCCGCGCACGCGCAGCCGCAGGCGCTGGGGCTCGCGATCAGACCGGGCGGCTGGACTGGGCCGCGTCATGCGCTCACTCCACCGGACCGCCTGCGTGAGCCGCGCGCCCAGCCGCCGCCGCAGCCGCGCCGCGCTTTCCAACCAGCTTCGCCGCGCGGCTTTCGATCCACGCATCGAGCGCGGCCATGCCCTCGCCAGTGCGTGCCGAGACGATCAGGATTTGCAGATCCGGATTAACGCGCAGCGCGTTGGCGAGACAGACGCTGACGTCGAAGTCGAGATGCGGCAACAGATCGGACTTGTTCAGCAGCATCAGATCGGCCGCGGCGAACATCTCGGGATATTTGAGCGGCTTATCTTCCCCCTCGGTGACCGAGAGCACGACCACCTTGTGCGCTTCGCCGAGATCGAATCCGGCCGGACAGATCAGATTGCCGACATTCTCGATGAACAGAAGGCCGCATTGCTCGAGCGCAAGCTCGTCGAGCGCGTGGGCGACCATGTGGGCGTCGAGATGGCATCCCTTTCCCGTGTTGATCTGCACGGCGCGCGCGCCGGTCGCGCGGATACGCTCGGCATCCCGCGCGGTTTGCTGGTCGCCTTCGATCACCGCGATCGGGAACCGGTTCTTCAGATCGTCGATCGCGCGCACCAGGAGCGAGGTTTTTCCCGACCCCGGGCTGGAGACGAAATTGAGCGCCAACGTCTGCAGGCCGATGAAATACGCCCGGTTGCTGTTCGCATAGGCGTTGTTCTTTTCCATGATCTCGCGTTCGATCCGCAGCGTTCGGGCCTGGCTCATGCCCGGCACATGCACGCCGGCCGGGCCCGCGCCGAAATCGATGAACGCGTCGCCGCGATGCGCGTGAGACTGCGGCCCGTGCTCGTGCGCGTGGGTGTGCGGATGATCATCAGCATGAAAGTGCTCGTGCTCATGCTCATGGTCATGGTCATGGCCATGCGCATGGTCATGGCCATGCACATGCGCATGATCGGCGGCATGGTCGTGGTGGTGGTCGTGCGTCGCGTCGTCGGCGTGCTCGTGAGCATGCGCATGAGCGTGCGGATGTGTATGCCGGTGCATGTGCTCGTGGGTGTGCCGAAGATCGCCATGGGAATGCTCATGGGTATGGCGATGCTCGTGTGGATGCTCGTGCGCAGTCTCATTCTGCGCCGTCTGGTCCTTGGAGGAGTCGGGATTGCCGCAGCCGCATACTGTACACATCAGTCGACCTCCAGTTCGGTCAGGCGCAGATCGTCACCGCCGGTCACTTGCAGCCGGCCTTGCCCGCACTCGGGGCAGCGGGCGCCCCGCTCCGATACGCGCACCGTCTTGCCGCAATCGAGGCACCAGGCCTCGCCGGGCACCATGCGAATGTCGAGCCGCGCGCCTTCGGCGATGGTGCCGCGCGCCACCGCGTCGAAGCAGAAGAGCATCGCGTCCGGCTCGACATGGCCCAGCGCGCCGATCGCCAAGCGCACTGCATGCACGCGCGCGAAACCCTGCTTCGCGCCCTCGCTCTCGATCAGCTCGACCAGGCTTTCGGTCAGCGACATTTCATGCATGCGCCGCCTCCTCAACCGAAACGTCGAAACTGACGCACGGGTCGAACACTGCGACGAGGCGGGACGCGCGACGGCGCGCCTCTTCACCAGTCCCGATTTCTGCCCCGATCAGCGCCTCGACGAGGGGCCCGCGCGGATGAAAATTCCATTCGGTGGGAGCCAGGATCGCGTAACCACCGATACGCCGCTCCGCACCCGATTTCAACCAATGATAGAGCCTGCCCCGCGGGAACTCCAGTGCGGCAAAACCCTCACACAGGCCAATCCTACCGCTGCGTACGGGGTCCGCTTCCGACGGAATTCCGCTTGTGACGGCCGCCTGCAAGAGGTCAAGGCATTCGACCATCTCGATCAGGCGGGCGTGCAGGCGGGCGGCAAGCGCCGTCGCGGCCACGGCCGTGCTTTGCCAATGCCGCGCATAGGCCCCGGTCTCTACGACTCGTCCCGGCAGACGAGGGGCCGCGGCGAAGCTTTCGCCATGCGCGCGCAGCGCCTCGACCACGTCGGGATCGTCGGCTTCGGTCAGCATATCCGGGGTTCGCGCAAGGAAGGCGGTTTCCCGCTCGGCCTCCGCCAGCAAGCGGCCGATTGGCGTGGCCGGATCGGGCGTTCCATCCGGCGAAGCGGACGGAACGCCGAGCTGACGCATGGAGTCGGAGAGGCGGCTCACCAGGGCCGGGCCGTGCGCCGCGCCGTGTTTGCCTTCGCTCACCCCGTGCATCATCAATGTGCGCACGGCCGACAATGCCTCGCGCAAGAGGAGGGCGACGTCTCGCTCGACCGCGACGCCCGGCCCTGCATCGCCGAGCACGGTCGCCCGCAACGTCTCGGCGATCCGCTCCGCGGCGAGCCCGATCGCATCCGCCGTCCGGCGCGTCTCATCGACCGGCTGTTCGAATGCGGCCGCGGCGGCGCGGGCCGCCGCCAAACGATGCGAGCGTCCGCACAGGGAGAACAGTCGCTCCGCCAGCACCGGAACCTCGTCCACCGGCCGACCGACAAACAAGCGCGCGATATGGGTCGGCCGTGTCGATCCGATGCGAACCGCAGAGACGCGGCGATTGACGACCGTGAGGTCAACCACGACCCGTCCTGGGTCGATCCCCTCGATCATGGCTTTGTCCGCCCGACCTGCGGGATGGACGAAGCACCGAGCACAAAACCGCGGTAAACCGCGGCGCTTCCCGCGGCTGGCGGAACGCTCCCGTCGCGGCAATGGCGTGACAAACGCATGGACGCTCTCGGCCAAGACGGCGCTGCCGCGGGATCAGCTCGACGACTCAGAGCTTAACGGCCGTCCGGCAAAACTGAAGAGGTTTCGTCGCGAAACGACGGCCTGCCCCGCCGGGGCGCGGGCCGGCTCGACCTGGGGCGGCGTTCGCAGTCGCACAAGCGCCTGCCGCGCGGCCGCCCGCGCCTGAGCCTGCGACTTGTAGATCGTCATCGGCGAGGCGATCGAATACGCGTCGAACATGCCGACCTCCTCGGTCCCGCCGCACAGAAATGTCAGGGCCCCGCCGGGCATTTCGACCGTGCGCTTCTTGCCGTTGGCCGCCTCTGCGTAAGCGACCGCGCGCTCGGACACAAACACCAGATTCATGAACCACGGCGTGATCAAAACGCCGAGCCAGCCGTCGCCAAAGCGCTCGAAGCCGACCGCCTCCACCGACAGGACGTCATTATAGAACGGCAGCCCGCTCATGGAGTCGCGCGCAATCCGCTCGAAGCTTGCGACCAGCGCCCGCACGCGGTCACACGGTTCGGCCGTGATGCTTTCGGATTCAGCCATTCGCCGCCTCGGCGCGATCGATGAGCCCGGAGAGTTCGCCATAGATCGCGAGCAGCTCGCACGCCTCTTCGGCAGTCAAGCGCGCGTGCGCGTGGCGTTGCGCTTGGACGGCGACCCAATCGCCCGGACGGACAGCCTCGTCGAGAAAAAGCAGGCTGACCTCGAAACGCGCCGCGCCGCGCGCGACCAGCGCCACGTCGCCATCGACGCTGATCACCTCGCACGGCACCGTCAGACACATGGCAGCGCCCCCGCCCTCTTGCCGCGTTCGACTGCCCGAACGCCCAGCGCCGCGAGCGCGTCCAGGACTTTGCAGAGCGCTTCGCCGGCTGCGGCTTCGACCGCCGGGCTCAACTCGGTCCCCAACTCCATCGATTGCGGTTCGACGCCGATCAGGGTCACGCTCTCGGGCGTGCGGTCCATCAAGGCGAGCGTTGCGAGCAGATCGGCAAGGCCGATCTGGTGCGGCGACGTGCGCTCGCGAAACCAGACCGGGAGCCGCGCGCCTTCCAGCGCGACGATGCTCCCGGGCGGTCCGCCAGTCTGGGCCGCGTCAATAAAAATAATGTGTTCCGCGTCCACGAGCTGATCGAGCAGATCGATCGCGGACGTCCCGCCATCGATGAGAACAACGTTATCCGGAAAGTCGCATGCCTCGCCCAAACGCCGCACGACATGGACCCCGACGCCCTCGTCGGAGAGGATGAGATTGCCGAGACCGACCACCGCGACCGTCATTCAGAACGCCTTCACCGACACGATCGGCCGACGCTCGGTATCGGCCAGGTGGATCGCGCAGGCGATGCATGGATCGAAGGAGTGCACCGTGCGCAGCACCTCTAACGGTTTCTCCGGATCGGCGACGGGATTGTCGACGAGCGATGCCTCGTAGGGGCCCGGTTTGTCATTGTCGTCGCGCGGGCCCGCGTTCCAGGTCGAGGGCACGACCGCCTGGTAGTTCTTGATCTTGCCGTCCTCGATCACGATCCAATGCGACAGCACGCCGCGCGGCGCCTCATGGAAGCCGACGCCGGCCACCTCGCCTTTGGGGAAGACCGGCCGGTTGAAGGTCGCCATGTCGCCTTTGGCGATATTTTCCATCAGGAGCTGCCATTGCCCTTTCAGCTCGTCGAGCAGAACGGCGCAGCGCACCGCGCGGGCGGCGATGCGGCCGATGGTCGAATGCACCGCATCGACCGGAATTTCCGTCCCGGCCACGGTCGACGCGATCTTCAGCACGCGGGTGAGATGCTTCTTCGTCGGCTCATGGCCGGCGACGACCATCGCCAACACGTTCGCGAGCGGGCCGACCTGTGCGCGCTCGCCCTGGAAGGTGGGCGCCTTGATCCAGGAATATTTGCCGTCATCCTGCCAGTCGGTGTAGCGCGGCGCGGTCTCGCCCCTGAAGGGATGCAGCGCCTTTCCGTCGCCGGAATAGTCGTACCAGGCGTGCTTCACGCTCTCCTGCACGCCGTCGCGGAAATAGGGATCGCCGAAGCGCTCGACCGTCTTGAACGAGGCGAGATCGGCCGCCTTGATGTAGCCGCCGGGCATCGCGAATTTCGTGCCCTTGGCGTCGATCGGCAGGTCGGGGACCGAGAGATAATTGGTGACGCCTGCGCCGTATTTGGTCCAATCGGCGTAAACCGCGCCGACCGCCGCGACATCGGGGATCATCGCGTTGTTGACGAAGTCGTCGAGCTCATCGATCCACATCTTGATGGCGTAGAGCCGCTCCAGCGTGAGCGTCGACTGGCTTTCCGGGTTGATCGGATTGGCGACGCCGCCGACGGCGAGATTCTGGATGTGCGGCGTCTTCGAGCCGAGCACGCTGACGATCTTGTTGGCGATGCGCTGGACCTCCAGCGCCTGTACGTAATGAGTGGCGGCCAGCAGATTGATGTCCGGCGGCAGCTTCATCGCGGGATGGCCCCAATAGCCCGACGCGTACACGCCGAGCTGGCCGGAGCCGACGAACTTCGCAAGCTTGTCGCGCACCGCGCGGATCGAAGGCTCGCTGTTGCCCTTGTAGTCGGAGAGCGAGGCGCCGATCTTGGCGGCGCCCGCCGGGTCGCCACTGAGCGCGGAGACGATGTCGACCCAATCGAGCGCGGCGAGATGATAGAAATGCACGATGTGGTCGTGCACGCCATGCGCGGCGATGATCAGGTTGCGGATGTATTGCGCGTTGAGCGGCACCTCGAGGGCAAGCGCATTCTCGACCGCGCGCACGGACGTGATGGCGTGGACGGTGGTGCACACGCCGCAGATGCGCTGGGTGAAGATCCAGGCGTCGCGCGGGTCGCGCCCCTTGAGGATGATTTCGATGCCGCGCCACATCTGGCCCGACGACCAGGCTTTGCTCACCTTGCCGCCGTCGACCTCGCAGTCGATGCGCAGATGTCCTTCGATGCGGGTGATCGGATCGACGACGATGCGGGTCATGATGCATGTCCCTCGGCTGCGCGGGGCGGATTGGAAAGGACCGGCAGCAATTTGCAGAATAGGATGAACAGCAGGATGTGCAGGCTTACGAGGCCGATGGTGACCATCAATTCGGGAACCGAGGGGAAGTACTGCCAACCGACCGTGCCTTTGTAGGCGAGCAGGTAGCTATCGAGCCGGTAGAAGGTCCCGCCGAGCAGCAGGGCGCAGGCGGAGAGGAAAATATAGCGCTCGGTGCGCCGCCAACGGTCGGTTGAGAGCAGCACCAGCGCGGCGCCGAACAGGAAGGTTTCCCACCAGAACAGTCCGGCTTCGCGCGTGGCTTCAAAGGCAAGCCCGAGATTGCCGTTGAATACGATCACGCCGATGCGGATGATCATGAAGATGGCGATGATCCAGAACGTCACGCGCGCGATCGAGCTTAACAGCGGCAATTCCGACTGCAGGCGGAAGCCGCGGCTGACCAGCGTCGCCTCAAGGGCGACCACGCAGTAACCCATCGCGACCGCCGAGAGGAGATAGAGCACCGGCAGCAGCTGGGTCCACCACAGGGGCGAGAGCTTCGTTTCATTCACCGCCAGAATGGTGCCGAGCGCAGACTGGTGCATGGTCGGCAGCAAGACGCCGAGCGCGATGATTACGAACATGTAGCGCTCGAGAAACTGACGAATGCGGGTGAGCCCGAAGCGCTCGAGAAAGGCCGGCGAAAACTCGATCCACAGCACCGACACATAGGCCATCACGCAGAGCGCGGTCTCGAGCATGATCGAGTTGGTGTTGAGGTACCAGGGCAGGAGCAGGTTGAGCGAGTTGAAGTAGCGGCCGAGATCGATCAGCACGGCGACGCCGGCCAATGTGTAGCCGAACAGACCGCCGAGCAGCGCCGGGCGCATGATCGGATGATATTTGCCCCGATTGAGCACGTAAGTGAGCAGCGCCATCGCAAAGCCGCCGCAGCCGATGGCGGGGCCGACGATCACGTCGAACGCCACCCAGATGCCCCACGGATAGCCCGGGTTGATGTTAGCGATGGCGCCGATCCCGAGATAATAGCGCTTGGCGATGTAGTAGAAGCCGATCAACGTCAGTACGCCGAGGATCGCCACCGGCACGGTGAGAATGGGCCCGCCTAACGGGCGCGGCTTGAGATGCGCGTCTTGCATGACGGTCTCCCTCAGCGCTTTTCTGAGGAAGGCGGCGCGTCGCCGCCGTGACCCCTGCGGGTCGATCGGTAGGTGAGAGCGAGCAACCCGGCGAACACCACAATCGGCGCAGCGAACCATTTGTAGATCGTGTGCTGGATGCCTTCCGCAGTTGCTGCAAAGGAATGATCGGGCAGCTTCGGCAGGCCGAGCTTCTCGAACGAAACGCCGGCGAGATAGCGCAGCTGGGTGCCGCCGCCATCCTTTTCGCCGTACACTTTCTTCACATAGTTTGCGATCGCGCCGGGATTTTTCGGCCGGCTTTCGTCGCCCAAGCGACCGCGCGGAAAGTCGTAGGCGGCGCCCGACGCCAGCGACAGGCGCGCCTCGGCCTCCTTCTGCAAATCGGTCATCTTGCCGAACAAGGAAGCGCCGGTCGGGCAGACTTCGCAACAAGCCGGAAATCCGCCTTTGGCCTGCAGGTGGCTGCACATTTCGCACTTGTTGATACGGCCGTAGGATTGGGTCAGGTCGAACTGCGGAACGCCGAACGGACAGGCATAGCTGCAATAGCGGCAGCCCATGCAGGCGTCCTTGTTGTTGGTGACGATGCCGCTCACCGGGTGCTTCTGCATCGCGCTGACCGGACACACCGACACGCAGGACGGATCGATGCAGTGCAGGCAATGCCGCTTGACGAAGGCGAAGCCGTCGATCTCGCGGTCCTTCACCTCGCGCGTGCCGTTCACGTAGGCCTTGATGACATTGAGCGTGCGCCCGTCGAGGTCCTCGGCCGAATCCCACTCGCCCTGATTCCAGCCGGCAAGCGTCGCCGGCACCACGGCCGGCGCGCCGTTCGCCTGTTTGCAGGCGGCGACGCAGGCCTTGCAGCCGACGCAGAGGGTCGAGTCATAGAGAATGCCGACGGCATCCGGCGAGGCGACCCGGTCCGGCCGCGCCAGCGTAAAAGCCGCGGCCTCGCCGGCGGCGAGCGACGCGCCCGCCGCGGCCGCGCCGCCGAATGACCGCGTGAGGAACGCGCGCCGGTCAATGGACATGACCGCCTCCCCTCAGCTTTTCGCGTGCGAAGCGTCGTCTTCGTCGGCGGGCGTTCCGCGCATGCGGCTCGCGGCGACCGCTCCCGCGCCGATCAACGCCCCGCCGATGCCGGCGACGATCGCGACCGCAGCCGGATCGGCCGGCCAGCCCTTGGCCCCCTCGACAGTCGGGAACGCGGTGGGCGGTGTCAGCGTCTTGACGGTGGCCAGCGAGTGGATCGGCTTGTGGAAGGCGGTGTCCTTCTCGGTGCAGCCGAAGCAGGGATGGCCGGTGCCGACCGGCCAGGAGCCAAAGCCCACATCGCCGAAGCCGATCGCCGGGCAGTTGGCATAAGTCTCGGGGCCCTTGCAGCCGATCTTGTACAGGCACCAGCCCTGTCGGTGCCCGAGATCGCCGAACTCGAGCGCGAAACGCCCCGCGTCAAAGTGCGGCCGCCGCTCGCAGTTCTCGTGGATCAGCCGGCCATAGGCGAACTTAGGCCGGTTCTTCTCGTCGAGATCGGGCGGCTTCTTGAATGTGAGCAGGTGAAGGACGGTGGAAATGAAATTGTACGGGTTGGGCGGACATCCGGGAATGTTGATGACCACCCTGTCCGGCACGATGTCCTGGGTCGGCCGCGCGCCGGTCGGATTGGGATCGGCCGATTGGATGCCGCCCCACGAGGCGCACGAGCCGATCGCAATGATGGCGGCGGCGCCGGCGGCGGCTTCGCGCACCTGATCGACCTGCGTCTTGCCGCCGACCTTGCAGTAGATGCCGTTGTCCTTCGTCGGCGTGCCGCCCTCGGTCACGAGGATATACTGGCTCTTGTTCTCCCGCATGATTTTCTGCTTGTGCGCTTCGGCCTGGTGACCGGCGCCTACGTTCAGCGTCTCGTGATATTCGAGCGAGATGAGATCGAGGATGAGGGTTTCGAGCGTCGGGTGCTGGGCGCGCAACAGCGACTCGGTGCAGCCGGTGCATTCCTGACCGTGCAGCCAGATCACGGGGGGGCGCGCCGCCGTCGCGGCGGCCTCCGCCATGCGCAAGCCCGCAGCTTGCGAGAGACCCATTGTTGCAGCGACGCCGGCGCAGAACTGAGTGAATTCCCGCCGGTTCATGCCCCCGATTGTGACGTCATCCGATTGCGGGGCGGGATGCCCCAAGGCGCGAAAAAACGGGGCCGAAAACATTCTTCGCCCTCCACAACGCAGGGGTTTTTTGGACGTTTCCTCAGGATTATGCGTTTTGCGCAAAGCTAGTATGCGATTTACGCAAGCACCTTGCGGTAGATCAAACGCGCGTATTAAACTTTTTGCTACATAGACTAGCCTTATTCCGTCGCCGCTTCGGAGCTTGCCGGACGCTGCCCCGGAGAGAAAATTCGCGTTTGTTCGAGGGTGTGAACCGACTTTGCGCGTCGAGAGCGAATTTCGTTCCAATGGAATCGGAATTCGCTCTCGTTATCCTTTAGTGGTCGCATTTTCTGCGGCGAACCGGTTCCCACTTCGCCGGAAAATGCTCTAGCGTTTCCTATCATCGGAGAGCGTCATGAATGGTCGAATTGTCGCGCTGGGCGCGGGCGCCCTGACGGCGATCGCCGTCGTGGCCGTTATCGCCGTCCAGGCCATGCACAAATTCGATACGCAGGTTCAGGCGAAATCTTTCGGTCCCAGCAATGAGACTTTCGCCTTCACCGCCGATCCGACCGGCCGGGCCGGCCCCGCGAACGACTGTGTCGTGTGCCACAGCATCGAGAAGAACGGTCCGATGCGCTCGGCGCCGAGCCTGTGGGGAATCGTTGGCGCGCCCAAGGCCCGCTCCGAGTGGTTCTCCTATTCGATGGCGCTGCGCAAGAAGGGCGGCGTGTGGAGCGAGGAGGACCTCGACGCCTACCTCGCCAAGCCGAGCGGTTTCATCCCCGGCACCCTGAAAGTGCTGCCGCCGATCGAGGACCCGGCGCGCCGGCGGCAACTGATCTCGTTCCTGAAAACGCTGAAGAGCTAGCGCCGTCACTCCTCCGCCAGCGGGTGGAGATCGCGCATGAACCTTTCAGCTGCTCCTGCTCAATTTCGCCAGCTCATGTTCGACTACCGCGCGCAAAGGCCCCAACGCGCCCTGAATCGTGCGCCAAATGTTCTCTTCCAACACGTCTTCATAATCATGCCGGTAGATATTTCCCGCGCCCGCGATATCGCTCCACGGAATATCGGGGTGACGCAATTTCATTTCTTTCGGTAGTCTGCGTGACGCCTCCGAGATGACCTCTAAACAGCGCGTCGCCGCATAGATGGTGCGAATACCTTGTTGAAAGTTCGCGTAGGTGAGACCGTCGACAAAAGAGCGCGCCAAATCAATGTTTCGCAGGATGTCAGTCAGAGCGTCCAGCGGCGGTTCAGAACGCGTAGATGGCATCGACCACCACCGATCGGCGAAGATGGGTTTTCAACGCGTCCTTGTTCACGACATCGACGGGACCTTGGAAAAGCTCGGCCACGAAGCGCTTGAGGCCCGCATACGCAAACAGGTCGAGCTTCAATGCCGGGTCGAGTTCGATCAGAACATCAATGTCGCTCGTTCGGCGCGCTTCTCCCCGCGCGACCGAACCGAACAACGCAGCATGCCGAACTCCCCTGGCGCGCAGGGCGTCCTGGTTCCGCTGTAAAATCTCGATCGCGGCCTGCCTTGTCATAAAATCAGTCTATCCGACCTCGCGGCGCCAGCGAAGCCAGGAATTGAGCCGGTCGCCGTCACTCCTCCGCCAGCGGGTGGAGATCGCGCACCAGCGATTTCAGCCGCTCCTCCAGCACATGCGTGTAGATCTGCGTGGTGGAAATGTCGGCGTGACCGAGCAACGTCTGCACGCTGCGCAGGTCGGCGCCGTTTTGCAGAAGGTGGCTCGCAAAGGCGTGCCGCAACACGTGTGGGCTTACTTTGTCGGTGCGCAGACCGGCGGCGGCGGCGAGCCCCTTCAATTCGCGCGCGACATGCTGGCGCGTGATGTGCCCGGTGCCGCCGAATGACGGAAACAGCCATTTCGAGCGGCCCGCCTTGTTCGATCTGCCTTTCTCACTGTGCTCCGCAAGCGCGGCGCTGTAGTCGCGCATCGCCTTCTTTGCGGCCTCGTTGAGGATGACGAGACGCTCCTTTCCGCCCTTGCCGCGCACGACAAGCATGCGCTCGTCGCGTTTGGCCGCCGAGGCGGGCAGCGCGATCAGCTCGGACACGCGCAGGCCGGTGGCGTAGAGCACCTCGATCAACGCGACCAGCCGCAGCGCGCGCAGCCGTTCCAGCGGCGAATTGGCTGGCTTCGCTGCGCCGTCGCGCGCCGTCGCGAGCAGCCGGTCAACGTCGGCGATGGACAGGACCTTCGGCAAAGCGCGCCCGCGCTTCGGCCCTTCGAGGGCGGCGGCGGGATTGTCTGCGCGGTGGCCTTCCGCATAGAGGAAGCGATAGAGCTGGCGGATCGCCGAGAGCCGGCGCGCGACCGACGTGCTCTTGTAGCCGCGCTCGGCGAGCCGGGCGAGGTAGGCGCGCAGATCGTCTGTCTGCGCCGTCGCGATCGCGCCGCCGTTCCATTTGAGGAAGCCAGACAGGTCGAGCAGATCGCGCGTGTAGGCGGCGAGCGTGTTGGCGCCGGCGCCGCGCTCGGCCGCAAGCATGTCGAGAAAAAGCTCGATCGATTTGTCCGCCGAGATCGCCGGCCCCGTCATGCGCGTTTGTTCAGCGTTGCTTCACGAATTTGTCCTGGGGAACCGTCACGGTGATCTCGCGCGGCTTGAGGTCGACCAGAGTGACGAGCGCGACCATCCCCGCATAGCTGAGGCCTGCGATGATGGCGAGGATCGTGAGAAGGCGAAATAGGCTTGGCATGGTCCTCTTCAGGCCGCGCGCCGGTTCCGACTGACGCGACTACGATCATGTCGACGGCGCAATGGCAAGGGGACTCCGGACGTTCCGTTGAAGAACGCCTAAGCCGCGCGGCCGAGCGGCAGCGTGACCGTAAAGCAGCTTGGCGCGTCCGGCCTTGCGCCGATAACCGCGTCCCCGCCGTGCAGCCGCGCGATCTGGCGCACCAGGGACAGGCCGAGCCCCGCCCCTTTCTGATCGCCGGCCAGCCGATAGAACGGCGCAAATACGTGCTCGCGCTGCGCAGGTGGCACGCCGGGCCCGGCATCGGTCACATCGAGCACGATCTGGTTGCCGTCGCGGCGCAGGTCGATCTTCACCGGCGGCTTGCCGTGGCGCTCGGCGTTTTCGAGAAGATTGCGAATCATGTGGCGCAATAGCCGGGGATCGCCGCGGACGGCGGCCTGCTCCCCCTGAAGTTCGCAATCATAGCGGGCGCATTCCTCGGCGGCGAGCGCCAGCAGGTCGACCTCTTCGCTCGTCTGCAGCGCACCGATGGCGTCGATCCGGCTTGCCAGCAAGATCTCGTCGATCAGACCGTCGAGCTCGGCGATGTCGCGCTTCAGGTCGGCGGCATATGTCAGATCGGCCTTTTCTCCCATCAACTCGATCCCGAGCCGGATGCGCGACAGCGGCGTGCGCAACTCGTGCGAGGCGTTCGCGAGCAGCATCCGATGGGCGGTCACAAGCTGTTCGATGCGGCTGGCCGCGCGGTTGAAGCTTTCGGCCAGCCGGGCCACCTCGTCGCGGCCTTCGACCTTGACCCGGGTAGACAGATTGCCGGCGCCGAGCGTTTCCACTCCGGTCTGGAGCGTCTCCAGCCGGCGCGTCAGCCCGCGCACCACCGGAAACGCGCACACCGCAACGGCGAACGCGATGACGCCGAGGAAGAGAATGAGCCCGACCGCAGGATTGCGGTGGCGTCGTGGCGCACGAATCACCAACCAGCGCATATCGGGGAGCCTGAAGCTCCAGGCCGGGCCTCCGGGACCACGCATCCAGCCGCTGTCATTGACGCGCGAGGGAGGCGGCAACGGACGTCCAGTAAAGGCGATCGGCTGCAACGCAGCGTCGAACAGCGCGAGGTCGGCATTGACGTGCTGCGCCAGGCGATCGAGCGCCCGCTGCTGCACGGCCTGCGGCGCGTCGGCGGGCGGAAGCGCCGCGCCTGCAAGTTCGCCGGCCACTTCCAGCACCTGGCTGAACGGCGAACCGGGCGACCCGAGCCGCCACAGTGCGCCGGCGATCAGCACGACGAGCAGAAGCGTTGCGACGATCGTCAGATAGATCTTCTGGTAGAGATGCCGCATACGCGCTTCGCTCCACCCAAACCTCAGTCCTGCGCCTTGGCGAAGACATAGCCGGCGCCGCGCACGGTGATCACCCGGCGCGGCTTTTTCGGATCGTCCTCGATGGCGGCGCGGATGCGCGAGATATGCACGTCGATCGAACGATCGAACGCCTCGAGCCGCTCGTTCTTCAAAAGGTCCATGATCGCCTCGCGCGACATGACACGCCCGGCATGGCGGGCAAGCACAAGCAGTAGATCGAACTGGTGGCCGGTGACGCTGCGGAGTTCGCCGTCGAGCCGAACCTGCCGTGCGCCGACATCGATTTCGAGCCGGCCGAAACGCAGGAGTTCGGACCGTGCGTCGCCCCCTTTCGCGCGTCGCAGGATCGCCCGCAGGCGCGCCAGAAGCTCCCGTGGCTCGAACGGCTTCGGGACGTAATCGTCCGCGCCGATCTCGAGTCCGACCACGCGATCCATCGCGTCCCCGCGCGCAGTCAGCATCAGGATCGGCGTCTGCGCGCCAGCGCGGATCTTGCGGCAGACTTCCAGCCCGTCCATGTCGGGCAGCATCAGGTCGAGGATCAGCGCGTCGAATTCCTCACGATCGTGCAGGGAAAGGCCGGCCCGGCCGGTCGGCGCGATGGTGACGGAAAAACCGGACTCGCCGAGATAGTTCTTCACCATCTCGGCAAGCCGGGCATCGTCTTCGACGAGGAGAATGCGTTCGGTCACGGCGCCATATTAGCCGCGCGACCAGCCGCGCCAACCGCCTGCCGGCGGCAACAGGTCTTCCAGCTTGTGGCGCTGCTCGGGCGTCAGCACCTCGGCGGCGTCGGCGAGCGCTTGGGTGAACCGCTTGCTCAGCGCGTCGGCGACGGCAATCCGGTCCGCACGCAATTTCTCGATCGCCGCGCGGTCCACGGTCTGGCCGAGCAGCAGATCGCGCGCCTGCTGCCGCGTGGCGAACATTTTTTCACGCAACGGCAACATATCCTTGACCGCATTCTTGACGATCCCGCGCAGCTTCTCCTGCTGGTCCGCGGTCGCGTCGACTTCGACCGAAATATGCCGGATCATCCGGTCGGCCCGCTCCTCGGCGCGGGCCGGATCGAACCCGCCCGGACCGAATGGCCCGTGGCGCCAGAAACCGGGACCGTGCGCGAAACCGGACCCTCCGAAGGGCGGTCCAAACCCCTGGCTGAACGAATTCGTGACAAACGTGCCGATGCCGACGAGGGAGAGGCCGAGCGCGGCGAGTATGGCAAAGGTCGCAAGCCGACCCCGCCGCGTCCCGTCGGACGGGGTGTTGGGTGAGGCTGGGATTCGATCGCTCATGGTTGTCTCCTTTGAACCTGTGATGCGGCTGAACACACCGCCAATCTAGGAGACCGCCGTTTCAGGGGCTTCTCGCGCATGTAAAGTTTTGTAAAGACGCACATGACCCCGCTCCGGGCGCCGGCGCTCGCGCGCGCGGCAATCGGTGTTATGCTGCGCCACGAAAGGATCCCTGGCCGACCCGCATGCCCGACCAGCCCTTGCGCAAACCGATCGAATTCCCGCCCGTCGCCATGGCCCTTGCCGCAGCGCTCGGATCGCGCTCGATCGTGCTTGTCGGCATGATGGGTGCGGGCAAGTCTTCAATCGGCCGGCGACTCGCGAAAAAGCTCAGCCTCGCCTTTGTCGACGCCGACGCGGAGATCGAGCTCGCGGCCGGCATGCCGATCACCGATATCTTCGACCACCATGGCGAGGATTATTTCCGGTCCGGCGAAGCCCGCGTGATCGCCCGCCTGCTCGAGCAAGGCCGGCAGGTGTTGGCGACGGGCGGCGGCGCCTTCATGAATCCCGGCACGCGCGCCCTCATCGGCGCCAAAGGCATATCGGTCTGGCTCAAGGCCGAGCACGAAGTTCTCCTGCGCCGCATCAAGCGGCGCTCAGACCGGCCCCTGCTCCAGACCGCCGACCCCGAGGCGACGCTGAAGCGGCTGATCGAGGAACGCTATCCCGTCTATGCCGAGGCGGACGTGACCGTTCATTCCCGCGACGTTCCGCATGAGGTCATCGTCGACGAGATCATCGACGCCGTTGCGGCGAGGCTCGGCCTCGTCGCTCCCGCCATCCAGGAGTCAGCCCCATGACCGCGCCCCCGCGACCGCGCGACCCGATCCGCGTCGAGGTCGCCCTTGGCGAGCGCGCCTATGACATCTTCATTGGGCGCGATCTCGCGGCCTCGCTCGGCGCGAGGATTGCGGCGCTCAAACCGGGAGCCAAAGCCGCCATCGTCAGCGATGCGACGGTCGCCAGCCTGCATCTTTCGAAGATCAGCGCGGCGCTCGAAGGCGCCGGCATTGCAACGAAGAGCATCGTCGTCGCCGCGGGCGAAGGCACGAAGTGTTTCTCGGTGTTTGAGCAGGTCTGCGACGACCTGCTGGAAGCCAAGATCGAGCGCGGCGATGTCATTGTCGCGCTCGGAGGCGGCGTGATCGGCGATCTCGCCGGCTTCGCCGCCGCGGTCGTGCGGCGCGGCATCGACTATATCCAGATTCCGACCACCTTGCTCGCGCAGGTTGATTCCTCGGTGGGCGGCAAGACCGCGATCAATTCGCGGCTGGGCAAGAACTTAATCGGCGTGTTCCATCAGCCGATCCTGGTGGTCGCCGACACCGCGTTGCTCGACACGCTGCCCGCGCGCGAGTTCCGCGCGGGCTACGCCGAAGTGGCGAAATACGGCCTTCTCGGCGATGCAGCCTTCTTCGCGTGGCTCGAAGCGAACGCCGCGGACGTATTCGCGGGGGGGCCGGGCCGCGAGCACGCCATCGCCACGAGCTGCCGGATGAAGGCGGACATTGTCGCCCGCGACGAACGTGAAGCCGGCGAGCGCGCCCTGCTCAATCTCGGCCATACCTTCGGCCATGCGCTCGAAGCGTTGGCCGGGTTTTCAGCCCGACTTCTGCACGGTGAGGCTGTTGCGCTTGGCATGGCGCTCGCCTTCCAGTTTTCGGCGCGGCTCGGCTTGCTGCCACCGGCGGAAGCCGACCGCATGGCGCGTCACCTCCAGCAGGTTGGGCTGCCGACCCGCCTCTCCGACATGCCGGGCGACCATCCCGATGCAGACCGGCTGATGGAATTGATGGCGCAGGACAAGAAAGTCAGGCGCGGCCGCCTTACATTCATATTGGCGCGCGGCATCGGGCAGGCATTCATCGCCCCCGACATCGATGCCGCCGAGGTTCGCGCGTTTCTCGTCGAGAAGCTCGCGCAGCAATGTTGACCGAAGACTGGATATTCCTCGCCGTCATTCTGATCTGCCTGGTTCTGGCGTTCTTTTTCTCCGCCAGCGAGACGGCGCTGACCGCCTTTTCCCGCGCTCGTATGTGGCGGCTGGAAAAGACCGGAAACGCGCGCGCCGCTTTGGTCAATCGCCTGGTGGAACGCCGCGAGCGGACGATCGGCGCCATTCTTACCGGAAATGACCTCGTCAACATTTTCGCTTCCGCGCTGATGACGGGAATTCTGCTGGCCTGGTTCGGCGCGGTCGGCATTCTCTACGCGACTGCAATCATGGCGGTGATGACCATCCTCTTCACGGGGGTGCTGCCGAAGACGGTGGCGATCAATGCGCCGGACCGCATCGCGCTTATGGTGGCCCGGCCGATAGCGTTGGTTGTCCGTCTGCTCGGACCGATGCTCGTGGGCATCGAGGCAACGATCCGCTGGATTCTGCGCCGGTTCGGCGTGAAGGTCGGCGCCGATCAGGCCTTTCTCTCCGTGCACGAGGAGTTGCGCGGCGCGGTCGATCTTCTGCATCGCGCCGGCAGTGTGGAGAAGACCGACCGCGACATGCTCGGGGGACTGCTCAATCTGCGCGAGCTGACCGTCGCCGACGTGATGATCCATCGCACTGACGTCATCATGGCGAATGCCGCCGATCCGCCGACGAAAATCCTGGATGAAGCGCTGTCGCGCCCCGTGACGCGCATGCCGCTCTGGCAGGGCACCCCTGAAAACATTGTCGGCATCCTGCATCTGCAGGACCTGTTCCGCGCGACTTACGCCGCCGGCAACGATCCCGCCAAGATCGACGTGACGGCGCTTGCACGGCCGCCCTGGTTCGTGCCGGAAACCCGCCCCCTCACCGAGCAGCTCAAGGCGTTTCGCCGCCGCAAGACACCGTTTGCGGTCGTCGTCGACGAGTATGGTGAGATGATGGGAATTCTCACGATCGAGGATATCTTGGAGGAAATCGTCGGCGACATCGCCGACGAGCACGACGTGCAGGTCGCAGGCGTGCGGCTCTTGCCCGACGGGTCGGTCAACGCCGATGGCGGGGTGCCGATCCGCGATCTCAACCGCGCGATGGACTGGAACCTGCCCGACTCCGACGCCACCACCATCGCGGGCCTCGTCATTCATGAGGCGCGCTCGATTCCCGAACCGGGCCAGAGCTTCACCTTCCATGGCTTCCGTTTTCAAGTCCTGCGCAAGCAAAGGAACCGGATCACCGCCTTGCGCATTACGCCGCTGATCCGCCGGCTGGCGGCGGCGCGCTCGGCGTGACGAAACGGGCTGGCGTCGCGCAAACGGGGCACGCTTAGCAATCTGAGAACGCAGGATACGACCGCGCTTTCGCAGAGGTCGCGCACCCAGACCGCTGTCGGAATGCGGCCTCCCAGATACGAGAGCCTCGCCCGCGCCTATCGATCGTCGATTTTAATGAACTGCGTTGCCGATTAACTGTGCAATCGGCTCGCAAAGGGTGGCTTTTCCCTGCGGTGAGAACTTCAGGTTGCGAGGAGCGGCGCCGGAGAATCCGTCACGCTGTTTCAAAGGCAACCGGCCTTAAGAGGACGTTTCGACGTGGGAGCCCCATTCATTGCTGTTTCGAGCGAGCTTTTCTCGTCGACTTGCGACCCGACTTTTCGATGAGAAAATCCTCCAATTTCTTTCCCTCTTTCAGGGCGGCCGAAAGCCATCGCGGTTGAGCGCCGCGCCCCGCCCAGGTTTCCCCGCCCGGACCACGGTATTTCGGCGGCACCTTGCGACCCTTCATCGCGCTCGTTCGGCGGCCGGCGCCTGCCAAGCGCAAATTCGCGATCGCCCGGCCGCGCCCGGCGTCGGATGCAAGCCGAGAAAGCTGCTTTTCCAAATCACGACGTTTTTCAGAAAGGCGCTTATCTATGTCGTCGCGAAGCGACAACAATTGGTCGACGTCCAGGCTTTTGATATTAACACCGGCCATATCGGTCTCCATAAATCAGGGCGAGTTTTGTTATTATATATCTGCTCAGCCGTTTACGTAAAGTGAGATGATAGGACAAGGTTGTATTTTTGAAAAGGCTCCCGTGAAGATCTTTTTCGGTCAAAATTCGGAATTTTTCTATCTCTTCGATCGCTGCACTTAGACCTTTTTTGCTAACTCGCCTGACCCTCGGTTTGATCCTTTCCGAGGTTCGTGGAAAAAGGAATAAGCGAATCCTAGGGAGGCATTGATGAAGCGCCGGGACGTTCTAAAAGGTGCGATGAGCCTGCCGCTGGCGGCCGTCGGGAGTTCTGCTTGGCTAGCCCCCGCCGGTGCGCAACAGGATTGGCCCACGCGCGCCATCACCCTCATCGTCCCATTCCCGCCGGGCGGACAGGCTGACCTTGCGGCGCGGCCCGTCGCAGCTGCGCTGGAGAAAATCCTCGGGCGGCCGGTGGTTATCGACAACCGCGCCGGCGGCGGCGGCGGTTCGGTGGGAAACGCGGCCGCCGCACGCGCCAATCCCGACGGCTATACCTTATTGGTGACGCTGTCGTCCTTGGCCGTGCTTCCCGAAGCTGATCGCCTGTTCGGACGCCAGCCCGCCTATGAAGTTTCGCAGCTTATCCCCATCGCGCGAATCCTTGCCGATCCGACCATGCTTGCGATTCCCGTATCGGCCCCGTGGAAAACCGTGCAGGACCTGGTCGAGGACGCCAAGAAAAGGCCAGGCGAAATACCTTACGGGTCCTCCGGTCCCTACGGCACATTGCACATCGCAATGGAGATGTTCGCCGCGTCGGCCGGGATCAAGCTTTTGCACGTGCCGTTCCGGGGCGCCGGCCCTGCCCTGACGGCGCTGCTCTCCAAATCGGTGGAAGCCCTTGCCTCCGCGCCTGGGGTGCTCAAGCCACAGGTCGATGACGGAAAGCTGCGCATTCTCGCCTGCTGGGGGGCGGAACGGGTCGCAAGTTTCCCCAACGTTCCAACCTTCAAGGAGCTCGGCTATCCGGATGTCGAATTCTACATATGGGCTGGCGTATTTTCCCCTCGCGGCCTGCCCGATCCGATCATGGTGCGTTTACGCGAGGCGATCGGCGAAGCGATGCGGAGCCCGGAGGTGATCAGGACCTTCGAGACTGCGGGAAGCCCCCCCGCCTATCAGGACGCTCCCGATTTTTCCCGTTTCGTCGAGGCCGACAGCCGGCGCCTGATCGCCGCCGTGCAAAAGATCGGCAAGGTCGGATAGCTGCGATGTTTTCGATCATCGATCGATAAAGGCCGGGGATTTGTTCGATGAAATTAGCCTGTTTCCGATTTGGCGAAACCGATCATGTCGGAATCGTCGACGAGGCTCGCCAGTCTGTCCGCGCAATCACCGGCGTCGCCGGCATGCTCGACCTGATCGAGCGCTATCGCGAGATCGGAGCGCGGCTTGAAACCGGCGGCGCCGAGCTGCCGCTTTCGGATGTGCACCTGCTTGCGCCGATTCCGCTCCCCCGGCGCAATATCTTTTGTGTCGGTAAGAACTACCGCCAGCACGCCTACGAGTTTTCGCGCAGCGGCTTTGAGGCCGGCGCGGTCAAAGGCGCCGAGATCGATGACTACCCGGCTGTCTTCACCAAGCCGCCCAGCGCCGTCATCGGGCCTGAGGCTGCGGTTCAGCTGCATCCGCACGTGACGTCGAGCGTGGACTACGAGGCCGAGCTTGCCGTGGTGATCGGCGCCGCCGGCCGCGACATCGCCAAGCCGGACGCTTTGCGCCATGTGTTCGGCTACACGATCGTCAACGACGTGACCGCCCGCGACCGCCAGCGCAAGCACAAACAGTGGTTCCTCGGCAAGGCGCTCGACACCTTTTGTCCGATGGGCCCCTGGATAACGACGGCGGACGAAATCGACCCGCAGGAGCTGGCGGTAAAATGCTGGGTGAACCGCGAGCTTCGTCAGGACGGCAATACGCGCGACCTGATCTTCGACATACCGAGCCTCATCGCGATCATTTCGGCCGGGCTGACGGTTCTTCCGGGAGACATCATCGCGACGGGCACCCCCGCCGGCGTAGGCATTGGCCGCGATCCGCCGCTTTTCCTCAAACCGGGCGATGTCGTCTCGATTTCGATCAGCGGAATTGGCACGTTGACGAACCGGTTCGCGTGAAAGCAGCGCGCCACAAGAACCAATTCCGCAAGACCACTGATTTCAAGCGCGACGATGGCGTCGCCCTCGCCTACGGAGCAGACGCCGGCCGCAAATGTCCTGCCTGTCAAAGCCGCAAAAACACCTGTTCCTGGCACTCGATGGTCCAGGTAAAGCCCTCGGGGGCAAAGGCGAGCCTGATCTCCGTGTCGGGATTCTCCGAGGCGATGCGGCTGAGAAGCTTGTGGCCGAATCCCTCGTGGGTCGGCGGTTCCACGATCGGGCCGCCCCGCTCCTGCCACGAGAAGCGGAACTTTTTCGGCGTCCGCAGCCCGTCGATGTCCCAGCGAATGAAAATCTGTCCTTCGGGTGCAGACAGCGCGCCGTATTTCATCGAATTCGCCGCAAGCTCATGCAAGGCAAGGCTGATATTCTGGGCGGCGTCCGGATTCAGCATGATCGGCGGCCCGGCGGCGTCGACGCGCGACTCAGCATCGTCGGTGAACGGCCTGAGCTGGGCGGTGATCAAAGATTCGATTGAAGCGCCTTCCCAACCTTTATCCACAAGAAGGTCATGGCAACGGGCGATCGCCAGGAGCCGACTTTCGAAGTTTTTCTGGAATTCGCCAAAGCTGGTCGCCCGCCGCACGGTCTGATTTGCGATGGCAAGCACGACCGCCAGCAGATTCTTCGAGCGGTGCGACAGCTCATTCATAATGCAACGAATGTGCTCTTCGCTACGCTTGCGCTCGGTAATGTCGATGACTGAGCCGACCACCAGCATACGGTCGCCCGAGCGAAACGGATTGAGGCCGATCTCCACCGGAAATTCGGTGCCGTCCTTGCGCAACCCATAAAGGTCGCGACCCGCTCCCATCGGCCTCATCGTAGGATTCTTCATGAATCCCGTGCGCTTGACCGGATGCGCCGCGCGCGACCCCTCCGGTATCAGAACCTCCACGCTCCTCCCGATCAGCTCTCCACGGGAATAACCGAACAGCTTCTCGATCTGTCGGTTCACGAAGGTGATAATGCCGACTTCATTAGTCACGATCATGCCGTTCGGCGCCGCCTCGAAGAGCAGGCGGAGCTCGGAATCGCGGTGATCAAGGCTGAACATCGGCACCCCACTACAAGCAAGGATCAAATAAAAATAAGCACAGTAAGTCCCGCACAGGCCAAACACGGTCGCGTGACCGAAATAAGAAAGCGCTGGGCCGAGTATGGTTGGTGCAAGAAAAAGCCAGAACACTCTGCGGTTAATGTTGTTCTAAGTCTATCGCGACAATCCGTGCAGTTGCGCAATCACGCTATGCCTTCCCGTATACTGGCACGATACCGCCACGTGTGACCTTGTTGCCTGGCGAGGCAAGAAAAAGAATGGTTTGCGCGACTTCATCGACCTTCGGCCAAGCGGAAAAATCGGCCTTGGGCATGTCCATGCGATTCGTGGGCGTATCCATGATCGAGGGCGCCACCGCATTGACGAGCACGCCCTCCTTGGCGACCTCCTCGGCGAGCGCGACGGTGAGCGCGGCGACCGCGGCTTTGGTCGCGGCATAGACGGCCATGTTCGCACCGGCGCGCCATTCCAGTCCGGGACGAGCGGCGACATTGACGATCCGTCCGCCTTGCCCGCCGCGCGCAAAGACGCGCAGCGCGCCGCGGCAACACAGCGCGCAGGTGATGAAATTGGCCTCGATCTGACGCCGGAGGGTCGTCTCGCTCAATTCCCGGTGCGGGCCGAACGCGAACGCTCCGGCGAGGTGGATCGACGCCCACAATGAGGGGAGGCGCTCGAACAGCTGATCGACGCTGCGCTCGTCGCCGAGATCGCTGTTCGGATAAAGATTGGCCTGTTTGTGATCGCGGAACGGAAACCGCTCCACTTCCGCCTCGCTGCGGTAAGGAATATGGCAGGTCGCCCCGGCGTCGATCAGTGCAGCGACGACGGCGCGCCCAAGCGCTCCGGTTCCGCCGGTCACCATCACGTGCAGCTCGTGAAATTCCATGTCGTCGTCTCCAGGCGGAGCGGGGGTCGATTTTGCGGTTGCTTGTTGCGCGATCCGATCGCCAAATCCATCCGCCGTCATCGCCGGCGCGAGGCGCCGTAGAGGCATAGCATGGCCGATTTCGATCTCGCCGTCATCGGCTCGGGCGCGGGCGGCGCGGCCATCGCCCGCGACGCGGCGGGACGCGGCGTCAAGGTGCTCCTCCTCGACGAGAGCGATCTCGCCTCCGACGCCTCATCCGGCCCCCACATGCTGGTCCAGAGCGCCCTCCAGTCCCGCTGCCGATCGCTCGGCACGTGGCGGGCGGTCTTGGCCGAAAGGGAGGTCATGCTCGCGACCGCGCCCCATCTCGCACGCGCCCAGCGCCTCGTCCTGCTGCCGCAGGACAGCGCCCGCACCCCGCTCGGGTTACGTGGACGTCTGTTCGTCTACGATCACCTCGCGTCGCGGCGCATCCTGCCGGCGACGCAGGCGCTTGATCTTACCCACCACCCGTTCGGAACCGCGTTGCGGCGAACCTTCGCTTTCGGCTTTGCCTGTTCGGACTGCCGGGTCGACGACGTACGCCTGCCCGTCGCCAATGCGCGCGAAGCGGCCGACCGCGGCGCGGTCGTTCGCACGCGGACGCGCTGCGTGCGCGCGGAGCGGAGCGAGGAGTGGACGCTTGTGGTCAATGCGCGCGGTGAGCGACTGAGCATTGCCGCGCGCGTCCTCGTCAATGCCGCCGGCCCCGGGTTGGAAAAAATCGCAGCCAAGCTCTGCGGGGGCGCATCGCCAATTGCGATCCGCAACGTCAAGGAGACCTATATCGTCGCCGCGCGGGCATTCGACCATGACGGCGGCTATCTGCTGCCGGACCGCAGGGGCGGATTTGTTCTCGCGCTGCCTCTCGGAGCCGATTCCATGCTGATTGGTCCCCTCGAAAAGGCTTATTCCGGCGCCGGCGCGCCGGCTGCGCCGACCGCCGAAGAGGTTGCCTCGCTTTGCGCGCTCGCCAACCACTATTTCCGGCACGCCATCCCGCTGGATGACGTATCGCCTTTTTCCTGCACCCGCGCGATACCGAAAAGAGCCGAGAGCGCGCCGACGTCAACCGTTCCCGATCACGTCATCCATCTCGACAAGCCGCGCGGCCTCGCCCCGCTGCTGACCGTTTGCGGCGGGCATGCTTTGCTGGCGCGTCGCCTCGCGGAAACGGCAGTCGACCGTATCGCGCGATTCTTCGCGGCGCCGCCGAGTTGGACGAGGGGCGCGCCGCTGCCTGGCGGCGATTTCGCCGTCGATGGACTCGACGCCCTCGTCGCGGCGACCGAGCGGCGTTGGCCGTTCCTCAACGCGCCGCATGCGCGGCGGCTGGTTTCAAGCTATGGAACCCGCGTGGAGCGAATCCTCGGTACGGCCGCGCAAGCGGGCGACCTCGGGGAGCAATTCGGAGCCGATCTCACCGCCGCCGAGATCGCCTATCTAATGGACGAGGAGTGGGCCGAGACCGCAGAGGACGTGCTCTGGCGGCGTTCGTCGCTTCGCCTCCGCCTCTCCGCCACCGAACGCGCGACGCTCGACCGGTTCATGACGACCCGCTCGCGCGCGGGACCAAAAAAAGAATTCCATTGATCCTCTCGCGATCCACCCGCATCAAGAGAATAGCCGTCGACTGAATTCGCGGAAATCCTCCATGCGACGTGACTTTGCCCCGTGGACCGATCCGAATGCGCAGCCGGTGGTGCGCTTCGAGGGCGTGAGCAAACGGTTTGCCAATATCGCCGCAGTCGAGCGGCTCGACCTTGATATTTATGAGGGCGAGTTTTTTGCCCTGCTCGGGCCCTCGGGATGCGGCAAGACCACGCTCCTGCGCATGCTCGCCGGGTTCGAGACCCCCGACGAGGGCAGCATCCTGTTATCCGGCAAGCAGATCGACGACGTTCCGCCCTATCGGCGGCCGGTCAATATGATGTTCCAGAGTTATGCGCTGTTTCCTCATCTCAGCGTGTTCAACAATATCGCCTTCGGCCTCAAGCAGGACCGGCTGCCGAAGGCGGACATCGCTCGGCGCGTCGAAGAGATGCTGCGTCTGGTCCGATTGAAAGGGCTCGCTGACCGCAAGCCGCACCAGCTCTCCGGCGGCCAGCGCCAGCGCGTTGCGCTTGCCCGTTCGCTGGCGAAGCGGCCTAAGGTCTTGCTGCTCGACGAACCGCTCGCCGCGCTCGACAAGAAGCTGCGTGAACAGACTCAGTCCGAGCTGATGGAACTGCAAGCGCGGCTCGGCACGACCTTCGTGATCGTCACTCACGACCAGGAGGAGGCGATGACGGTCGCACACCGGATGGCCGTCATGAACCGCGGCCAGATCGCGCAGGTCGGCCCGCCCGCCCTTATCTACGAACAGCCGAACTCGCGCTGGGTGGCCGAGTTCGTCGGCGAGGTCAATGTCATCGAGGGAACACTCTCGGCAAACGCCGAGGGAGCCATTCTCGAAGACGCCCAAGGCCGGCGCTTTCGCGCCGCGACGAGCGCGCAGGCGCAACCGGGCTCGCCGCTCGTCTTCGCCGTGCGGCCGGAAAAACTCAAATTCGCACACGCGCCGCCGTCCGACGCCTTGAACACGGTGTCCGGCCGCGTGGTCGATATTGCCTATCTCGGCGATATCTCGGTTTACAAGGTGCGATTGGAGGACGGCGCCATGATGAAGGCCTCAGTGACCAATGCCGTGCGCGTGTGCGAACGCACGGTCGGCTGGGACGATCGGGTCTGGCTCTCGTTTGCGCCCGAGGCCGTCGTCCTGCTCACCGGCTGAGGCAGACCGATGTCGCGACACGCTCGCAATCGTTCATTCGGCATGTGGCTGATCCCCGCCCTGCCCTATCTCTGGCTGATCGCATTCTTTCTGCTGCCGTTTCTGATCGTGCTGAAGATCAGCCTGTCGCAAACGGCGATCGCGCAGCCGCCCTATACGCCGGCGCTCGATCTTGCCGCCGGCTGGTCCGGCCTTCGGGACTTTTTTCGAGAGCTGTCGCTTGCGACCTATGCGGTGCTGATCGGCGACGACATTTATCTTTTCTCCTATCTCAAGAGCCTGCAGATCGCGGCGCTGTCGACGCTCATTCTCGTATTGATCGGAGTGCCGATTGCTTACGGCATGGCGCGCGCCCCGAGGCGGGCGCAGCCGGTCCTACTCATTCTGGTGATTCTCCCGTTCTGGACCTCGTTCCTGATCCGGGTCTATGCCTGGATCAACATTCTTCAACGGGACGGCCTCCTCAACGAGGCGCTGCGCGCGCTCGGCCTCATCGACCAGCCGGTCGCTTGGCTGGCGAGCGACACCGCCGTCTACGTCGGCATCGTGTATTCCTACCTCCCATTCATGGTGCTGCCGCTGTACGCGAGCTTTGAGAAACTCGACGAAAGCCTGCTCGAGGCGGCGGCCGATCTCGGATGCCCGCGCTGGAAGGCGTTCTTTGTCGTGACGTTGCCACTCGTCCTGCCCGGCGTCGTCGCCGGCGCGCTGCTCTGCTTCATTCCGATCATCGGCGAGTTCGTGATCCCCGATCTCCTTGGCGGCTCGCAGACGCTGATGATCGGGCAAACGCTGTGGACCGAGTTCTTCGCCAATCGCGACTGGCCGGTCGCCTCGGCGATCGCGGTCGTTCTGCTCGCTTTGCTCGTCGTTCCTATGGCGTTTTACGAGAACATTCACGCACGCGAGATCGAAAAGGGCTGACGATGGGCAAGAGATTCTCCTCGTTCAACCTGGTGTCGATCGCACTTGGCGTCGCCTTCCTCTACCTGCCCATCGTCATCCTCGTCGTCTATTCGTTCAACGCATCGCGCCTGGTGACGGTATGGGGCGGCTGGTCGCTGCGATGGTACGCAGCGCTTATCGAGGACACCGCCCTCCAGCAAGCGGCCGCGAATTCTTTGCTGATCGCATTCATATCGGCGACCGCGGCGACAATTCTCGGAACGCTCGCGGCCGTCGCGCTCACCCGGCTCGGCCGATTTCGCGGCCGTATGCCCTTCGTCGCGATGATCTATGCGCCGCTGGTCATGCCGGAGGTGATCACCGGCCTTTCGCTGCTCTTGTTCTTTGTCGCGATCAATCTCGACCGCGGCTTCCTCACGATCGCCATCGCCCACACGACGCTGACCTTGTGTTTCGTGACGGTGGTGGTGCAGTCGCGCCTGGTCGGCTTCGATCGGACGCTGGAGGAAGCCGCGATGGATCTCGGCTGCCCGCCCGTGCGCACCTTTCTGACGGTGACGGCGCCGGCCATCGCGCCGGCCATCGCCGCCGGATTCCTCCTCGCTTTTTCGCTGTCCCTTGATGACCTCGTGATCGCGAGCTTCACCACCGGCCCGGGCGCCACCACATTGCCAATCCGCATCTATTCGGAGGTGCGACTGGGGGTAAAGCCGGAAATCAACGCGGTGTGCACGATCTTCATCGCCGTCATCACCGTCGTCGTCATCGCCGCTTCGATTCTGACGCGGGGCGCGGAGCAGCGACAGGCGGCCGCGCGCTGACCGTCGGGCCGCCTTCGCAAGCGCAACAAGAAAGGACGGTCGCCAGGCGACCGCTCAGTCGCTGTTCTGGCCGCGCGGGCGAAGGATGTAGACGAGCAGCCATACGGGCACGATCACGACCAGACCGAGGGCCAGATTGGGCGCCGCCCAGGCAATGCCCTGGCGCATGAACTCGCCGACCCGTCCGGGAGAGACGCCGATCTCGGCCGCAACCGTTTCGATGGTGATGCCGAAATGGGCAAGGATCGTCCCAACGACCAGGGCGGCGATCGCGATCTTCACCACAGCGTGTAGAAGCCTCAACATGCGCCGCGATTCTCGGTCTCGTCGTGGTGATTCGCCAGCGGCGATCATAATACAGAATGCCGGGCAGAATTCGTTTCCCGATCGCCCCGCAGGCCTGCGGCAAGCCGGTTCCCTTTGCGCCGGAAAATGCGCTCGCTCTTCAGCGCGACGGCGGCGCGGCCGGGATATTGGCTTGCGCCGGCGGCGCGGCCGGGCTCGGCGGCGGCCCATCGGTTCGCGACGCGGGAGCGCTTTCTTCGATCATGCGATCGATCGCCGAACGCACGCCCTCGCGGGTGCGCTGGTCAATGACGGCGTCGAGCAGCGGCGCCGCCGCGCCCGAACGGCGAATCAACGCCTGGCTGTCGGGCAGCATGATCGGGTCATCCCAGCCCCCCTGCACGAAAAAGGGCAGTTCAAACGTGGGTGGACCTTCCCCGACATGGAGCAGGCTTGCCGTCCCATTCAGATCGAAATCGCGCGTGGGAATGGAGGCGTTGCCGCTGAGCGCAAGGCGCACACTGGCGCTCTCGATGCGCCCCTGCTCCACGCTCGCGGTGCCCTGCTTGATTCTGAAGGTGACGTTCAGCGTTTCGAACGGCGTTCGGCCGGTTCGGAAATCTCCGCTCCCCGCGAGCGGCCGCCGTTCCAGCCGGCGCAGAAGCTGCTCGACATTGAACCCGGTCAGCACCCCGCGTGTCGCAACAAGCGTCGCGCCGCCGTTCACCGTGCGCGCGAGCGCGAGCACACTGCCGCCTTCGGCCTCGATCTCCCAGGACAGGCTGCCTTTGCCTTCGACGCGGCGAACGCCGAAGAGATCGGCGAGGCAGGTTTCAAGATCGACATTGGCGAGTCGCAGTTGCGACCGCAGATGCGCGCCCTGGTTTGATTTCGTAATCGCCAGCGACCCGTTGATCAGGCCGTTGCAACCCTCCAATTCGCCGATCGTCACGAGCAGCCGGCCGTCGCGCAGCGTCGCGGCCGCGGCGGTACGGCCCAGCCGGCCTTGCGCGGCGATGACGCGGGCGGCGGAAATTCGCAGGTCGAAATCGATATCGTTGAACCACTCGAGGGAGATCGGGTTGTTATCCCAGGTGCGCGCGTCGGCGGCGAGCAGGCGCAAGGTCGGCGCGTACGGCATAAGGTCGAGACTTTCGAGCGCGAGCGTCCCCTGCAACGTACGCCGCCCGCGCGTGGCGTAGCTCAAGACCCCTTCCGCGACATTCCCGTCCAACTCGATATTGAGATCCGACAGGGCGATCGTTCCGCCGACCATATTGGTGCGCGCCTTGAGAGAAAAGACTCCGAGTCCGCTGCCGGGCAGCCGTTTCCCGGAGATCCAATACAAGGCTTCGCGCAAGGAGGTCCCGTCGGCGGCCAGCGTGCCGTCGATCTTCATGTTCGGCAGATAACTCATCACGCCGTCGAAGGCGAGCTTGCCCGGCGCCCCGGCGAGGCGGAGCTTCAGTCCCGAATTGTCGCCGGCGAGCGCGGCGGAAAAATCGGCGATGGTGAGCCCGACATCGAGCGGTTCGTCGCGCCAGGTAAAGCGTCCGGTCGCCGCGAATCTGTTCGCGATCGACGGCCATGCGAGCGATAGCTCGACACGTTCGAGTGTCTCCACGCCGCCGCGCATACCGTCTTCAATCACGACACCGCCGTTGGCGATCCGGATTTCCGAGAAGGACAGCGTCTTCGCGCCGGTTCGGTTGCCTGCGCGCACGGTCCGGGCGAGCGTGTCGACCAGCGGCGACCAGTTGGAATGGCCGGCCGCATCGATACTGAGCATGATGCGCGGATGATCGAGCGCGATATCGGCGATATCGAAGCGCCCCGCCAGCAGCGGCAGCCAGCGGACATGAGCGACCAGGCGCTCGACGGTCAAAGGAGGACTGCGGTCGTCTGCGCCCGTCAACGCGACCTCGCCGAGCGTCACGCGCGGCGAGGGAAAGAGCGACACCGAAACCGGGCCGCGCACCGTCGGCTCGAAACCGGTCGCCGCCTTCACATCGGCCATCACCGCATGGCTCGCCGCGTCGGCCGAAATCAGATAGGACGCGACCGCCAGCACGATGATGCCGAGGCCCGCGATGACGCCGGCGGCGACTGCAAGCCGTTTGAAGCCGGTGGGAGCGCTCACGCGGTGAAGTCCGTTTTCGGTGGCGCCGAAAGTACCTTATCTTCCAGCGGAGGCGGCGGAAAATGCGCGCCCTCTGTGACGCTTTCGTGGCCGGGAAAACACCCTGCCCAGGGCGCTCCAAGTGGCACGGAACCGGGCAAAATGCTATTGCGCGGGGTTTTCGGAGGAATCGGTACATGGTTGAAAATCCGTTGTGGACGCCGTCGCCGGAGCGCACCGCGACAAGTCGAATCTCAAGCTTCATCGCTGAGGCCAATCGGCGGCATGGATTGGCTCTAAAGAACTATCGCGCGCTGCACGCCTGGTCCGTCGACCAGCGCGAGGCGTTCTGGGCGCTTGTCTGGGATTTCGGCGGGGTGATCGGCGAGAAAGGCGATCGCGCCGCAATCGACCGCGACCGGATGCCGGGCGCCAAGTTTTTTCCCGACGCAAAACTGAACTTTGCCGAGAACCTGCTCCGCCGGAGCGATGCCGGCGCCGCAATCATCTTCCACGGGGAGGACAAGACGCGCAGCGAGTTGACCTGGGCGCAGTTGCAGTCGCTCGTTTCCCGGCTGCAACAGGCGATGAAGGCGTCCGGCGTCGGCGTCGGTGACCGCGTGGCGGCGATGCTGCCGAACATTCCCGAGGCGATTGCCGCAATGCTCGCTGTGACCTCGATCGGGGCGATCTGGTCGTCCTGCTCGCCTGATTTCGGCGAGCGCGGCGTGCTTGACCGCTTTGGGCAGATCACGCCGAAGCTCTTCCTGACCGTCGACGGCTACTGGTACAACGGTAAGGCGGCGCGCATCGTCGACAAACTCAAGACGATCGTCGCGCAACTCGAATCAGCCGCCACCGTGGTCGTCATCCCCTATCTCGGCGAGGCGGAGGCGGTCGCGAGAGAGCTGCCGCGCGCGGTCACGCTCGACGATTATCTGGAGCCCTACGCGCCGCGGTCGATCTCTTACGAGCGGCTCCCATTCGATCACCCCGTCTATATTCTTTACTCCTCCGGCACGACCGGCGCGCCCAAATGCATCGTGCACGGGGCGGGCGGCACGCTGTTGCAGCATCTCAAGGAGCATCAACTCCAATGCGACATCCGCGTCGGCGAGCGCGTGTTCTATTTCACCACACTCGGCTGGATGATGTGGAACTGGCTGGCCTCGGCGCTCGCGAGCGAGGCGACGCTTCTCCTTTACGATGGCTCGCCCTTCGCGCCGAAGCCAGCGGTGCTGTGGGACTTCGCTCAGGAGACGCGGATGAACGTGTTCGGGACCTCGGCGAAATACATCGACGGCTGCGCCAAAGCGGGCCTTGCCCCGGGCCAGACCCACGACCTCTCGGCGCTGCGGCTCATCACATCGACCGGCTCGCCGCTCGCGCCCGAAAGCTTCGACTATATCTATCGCGCGATCAAAGCCGACCTGCAGCTCGCTTCGATCTCCGGCGGAACGGACATTATCTCGTGCTTCGTCGGCGGGGATCCCACCGCGCCGGTGTGGAAGGGGGAAATCCAGGCCGCCGGCCTCGGCATGGCGGTGGACGTGTACTCCGAAGACGGCAAGCCGGTGCGCGAGGAGAAGGGCGAGCTTGTTTGCACAAAGCCGTTCGTCTCGATGCCGGTGATGTTCTGGAACGATCCGGAAGGTGCGAAATATCGCGCCGCCTATTTCGAGAAATTTCCCGATATATGGGCGCATGGCGATTTCGCCGAATGGACGCGCCATGGCGGACTGATCATCTATGGCCGCTCCGACGCGACTCTCAATCCGGCCGGGGTGCGCATCGGCACGGCGGAGATTTACGCGCAGGTCGAACAAATTCCGGAAGTCGTGGAAGCGATCTGCATCGGTCAGGAGTGGAGGCACGACGTACGGGTCGTCCTGTTCGTGCGCCTGCGCGACGGCATCACTCTCGACGATGCCTTGAAGGAACGCATCCGCAAGCAGATCCGCACCGGCGCGAGCCCTCGCCACGTGCCGGCCAAGATCGTCCAGGTCGCCGACATCCCGCGCACGCGTTCGGGCAAGATCACCGAAATCGCCGTACGCGACGTGGTGCATGGGCGCACGGTGAAAAACACCGAAGCGCTCGCCAATCCCGAGGCGCTCGCACTTTACGAAAACCTGCCGGAATTGCGGACGTAATGCCGACAAAGGGCGGCATGCGGCTCGCCTCACCCCATTGCGCGGGTCGGGTCGAGATTATCGGAGAGCCGCACCAGCGGCGGCTCACCGCGCGCCCGCCGCAGAACCGGACGCAACGGATCTCGTTGAGGCGACCGCTATTTCGGCGACCAGCTTATTGAGGATAGCTTGGCCGAACGAAGCGAAATCCTGTGCGACCGCGACGAACGCGCCGGGTCCGCCGATGACATTCGTCCGATAATAGTTTTCGAGGCCGCCAGCCGGGTTGGTGTGCTCGGCGTTCCAGGACAGCGGCTGGTCGGTCAAGATGACCAGCCCGTTTATGGTGACGCCCTTCCCGACGGCTTCATCGCGCGCAATCGTCACATCTCGGCCTGAATTATTGGTGCCGTCGCCCGACACGTCGATGGTGTGCCGGGCCGACTCGAAGGGCGCCTGCTCGAGCTGGGTGATCGCGAAATCGATCCCGCCGCTGATCGAGGTGCGATCGGCGAAGGCGCGCGGCGTTTCGATCAACTGGGTCGCGAAGTGGTTGGCGTCGTCGGCATTACGGATCACCGTCCAGTCCACGACGACCTTCTGATTGCCGGCGCCCGACCACTCGATATAACAGATCGCGACACGGCCGAACCGCCCGACGCCGATCGCCTCGAGCACGCGCGGATTAGTGATCGCGGCCGCATAGCCCTCGCGTTGGAGCTGAAACTTCTGCGCATCGACGCTGCGAGAAACGTCCGCCGCGAGCGCGAGTAGTAGGTCCACAGTCTCAGCGTCGGCGCGGCTTGGGATTTGGGCTGCAATCGTGACTGTAAGCGCGGTCGCTGCCGTAACGAAAAATTGGCGGATGATCGTCCCCATCCCAGTCTCCGCTCGAGACGAAACCGCATGATCACGCGCGTTTAGCCACCGGATCTCGCGACGGGAACAACGCGTGACGACCGCGAACGATCCTTCCGCCGAAGCAGCGGATCTCCACTCGCAGCGCTTTTACCACCCTTCGAGGGACTGACGGCGAGCCAATGTCGGCCCTCGCGCGTTAACGGGACGGACCTCCGACCGACCGCGCTTAGGCAAGCGTACTAGTCTATTTGGGCTAGTCACTGTCCGGCCCTCCGAATGGATTATAAAAATGGATTTGCGTATTTCATGTTGCAGTGCAATAATGCCCCTATCGAAGGCGGTCGGGATCGGATCCGCCGGCGTATAGGAGGAGCATCATGATCAAGGGCACCACACCGCCGTTTGAAATCCCCAGCGAGATGCGTGCCGTTGCGGAGCGGAGCGTCGAGCAGGCGAAGCTCGCTTTCAACAACTACATGCAGGCGGCCCAGGAAGCCGTTTCCACGTTTGAGGAGCGGGTGAAGGCGAGCCAGGTCGGCGCGCAGGGAATCAGCAAGAAAGCGATGAGCTTCGCGGAACGTAACGTATTGTCCGCATTCGACTTTGCGCAAAAACTCGTCCAGGCCAAGGACATCCAAGAACTGGTCAAGATGCAGAGCGAGTTCGTGCAGACCCAGATGCAGGTCCTGAGCGAGCAGGTCAAGGACCTGGGCGAAACGGCGACGAAGACGGCCATGGAAAGCGTGAAGGCCCCGGGAAAGGGCGGCGTTACGTCCTAACCAGCTCAGTTTGACTTTTACCGCCACTGGCGGTGCCGGGAACGTGTTGCTGCGATGCGGTATAGATTGCATCGCAGCATGAAGTGCGATTTCAACAGACCTTTTTCGCCGCGCGGTTAATCCGGGTGGCGAGCTTTATTGCGTTCCAAATTGGACGGTGAATTTATTTCGCCGCCTTGAGCTGAGGGCGCGGCTCGACCGGACCTCGCGCGACTTCACCACGCCTCAAGCCAGCGCCCGACATCATGGACGCAGGCCGCAAGAACGCACGCGGCAACCCCGCTCCAAACAAGGGTCAGCGCGATCGCGAGATTTGCCCGAGCCACTTCTCTTACGGGGATATGGTGCGCCATCGCGGCGCTCCAACTATACAGCAACCATGAGTAAACGCTTTGGTCTCAGAAAAATGCAGCGCGCGAAACGCAAATCAGACCGCCTCCAGATCAGAGTGACTTGATGATGTATGGGAATCCAGTGATGGATTTGACGATGTCTGGGTTGTGTTCGAGATAGAGGATGGCCTGCTCGAGCTTGGCCCGAACGGCGTCGATGGATTTGAGGGCGTAGTTCTTGAAGATCTTCTCGCGGATTTCGTGCCAGACATTTTCCTTCGGGTTGAGCTCCGGCGAGTAGGGCGGAAGGAATAGCAGCGAGATGTTGTCGGGGAGCACGAGGTCGCGACACCGGTGGTTGGGAGCCCCGTCGAGAACCAGAAGAATATGGGACCGGGCGAATTTTCGTGAAAGGCAATCGAGGAAAACCTGGAAGCATTCCGTGTTCGACGTCGGCATGACCAAATAGGGCGCACGCCCCGTCCTTGGGGCAGACCGCACCGTACAGATAGATGTACTCGCGAACGAGTTGGGAAGCGACCGCGGGTCTGACCTTGGCCGGCGCCCAGCATGGCCGCGGGCGGTTGATCCGGCCGAACCGCGCCTCGTCGGCGAACATGACCCGCAAGGGACGACCACGGGCCGCCGCCGCCCTCGCGGCGCGTCTCACACCGCGCGGAAAGCCGTTTTTTTGAACGCGCTTTGCGCCGCGAGGTCCCGCTTGGGATGAAACGGACGGGGCATCAGCTTGCGCCAGCCGTGCCGAGCAAGGAGATTGTAGACCGTGCTGTTGCTGGTCGGGTGTCCGATCGCTTGCTCGTAAGCCGCCTTCAGATCGTTGCGAAAGCGTGTAGCCCGGACGTGAAGAAGCACTGCGCTAGTGCGGGCCACGGTCGCGGCCGGATCGCAACTTGCCTTAAGGATGCTCTCGCTGATCTCAGCGACACGTGCAAAGAAGCCTTGTCGCCTTTGTCACCGGGAAAAAATAGGCTGGGTTGCAGCAACCGCTTTGGCAGGGCAACCGTTTAAACGTGGCGCGCAAGTGGCCCGCTATGGCGGATCGACGGGCGCGCCCAATCAAGGGGTTAGGGGCCCGCCCGGCCTATTCGCCAGGCGGGCTATTCACGTAACGGCACTCCAGGAAAGCCGCACCGGCTAATAGCCATGCCGCCGCATCACTCGCCTAGCAGTCCTGCGGGTTGAACGGTGCGCAACTCCGGCCCGTGTCACCGCCTTCACGACGACGCCTTCAGATGGTGTCACGGCAGCGCGCGAATACCCAAGCGAGGCAGCTTCTGCGCTAAAACCGAAACCAGTCAACAGCGCAGCGCCAAGAAGTAGTGCAGCAAGTCTCGCGATCATTGTCGTCTCCTCCGCTCGTAATTAGTCCCCGTCCCCGTCCTGTTCATAACATTCTATCTACCCTGAACGGCCGATGAACGTGGGCTTCACCGAGTCGCCATCACCACTTGCTGGCGGATCGAAAAGCACGGCAACGCAGCCGGCTGCCACAGCGGGGGGATTGTGCGGCTGTTAGCACATCGCGTCGTTGGTCGGTCGTCGGCTTTCGGCGAGTTGCGGCTGTGGGACGAGGGGGCGAAGGCGCGCAACTCTGCATCGTCCGCGGCCAGGACGGCTTCGTGGTGGCATAGCTCACACGTGACAGCGAGCGAGCGCATGTTGCCGAGTGTCATGGGAGGGCCCAGAGGGGAGGCCATTCCTGCGTACCTATCAATATCCTCGACGCCGTTCCTTCTTGGCGGCTTTGCGCGCAGCATAGCGCACGTCGCGAGCGGCCTTTTGCTCCGCCTTCAGTGTCGCCTCGCGTTCGGCCAGTTCCGCTGCAGCGACAGCCTCGGCTTCCTCCGTCTCTCGCTTGGCCTTCGCCGCGATTTCGGCGTCACGGGCGAGCTGCTCCGCACGTTCGGCCTCACGCTCGATCCCGGCAGCAAAGCGCGCGGCGCGTCGGGCCAGGCGTTCAGCTTCGATAGCCGAGCGTCGCGCGGCGATCTCCGGATCGTTTGCGGCTGCCCGAAACTTTTCGAGCATGGCTCTCTTTGCGGCGGCGGAGTTGCTCTGGCGGTCAATCAGATTATCTCGGTCTCGGAAGCGGCTCATTCGATCTCCGGTATTGCTCACGTTGGCCGCGCAGCAGGAAGGCTCGGCAATGTTCGCCGCGAGCCGGGCATGGCGGGGCTCGCGAATAGTCCATAGCACTTGCGTTCTCGGGAAGGGCAATTGGTAGGCGTCCCCGCTCGCCGTTGTACATCCGTGCTCAAATGAACCGCGAGGGGGCGCGGCCGAAGCCGCTCGCTTTATATGGGTACGGTGTGGCGCGGGCGCTACGCGGACGAATTTTGCCGATTGTTGCCAGGATCGTTGCCAGATTGTGATTTAGGGCTCTCTATAGCACCTCATAATGCTGCCTAAGCAGTTGTTTTTATTTGGTGGGCCCGGCAGGACTCGAACCTGCAACCAAGCGGTTATGAGCCGCTAGCTCTAACCATTGAGCTACGGGCCCGTTCGATGCGTCAGAAATGGTAGCAGCGCGTCCGAACAGGCACAATGTCGGCGCCGGCGCAAGTGCATTGCGTTAACGGTGTGGTCGCTCCCGCAGACGTGTTCAATGCGGGAATCGCGGCGATTCACCCAGAGCGTCGACTCTGGTAGCCTACCGGCGAACGAATCAGCAGTGGTTAGTCTGTGTGCGTATCGGCGGCTTTGCTTTCCGACAAGGCATGCTCGATGCGTCGACCAGTGATTTTGACTCGCGAGGATGGGCCAACATGCTTTTGATGGTTCGACTGTTTCTTGTCGCGGCCGGCATGGTGACTGTCGCCTTGGCGATGACCGCGCGCGGTTTGGTTCCAGAGCCGGAGGTGCGCACGAACATCGGTGTGGTGCCGAGCGTCGGCCGGGAGCTTGTTCAGCTGGCGGTCGTGCCGCCCACCCAAATCGCTCGCCTCACCGTCGATCCGACCCTCAGCGGAGCCAGCCGATTGGGACGAATCGTCGTCGCGCCGCTTCCCGAACTCGCCGCGTCGCCGCCAACGTCCGAGACGCCCGATGTCCCGCCCACGCGAGAGCAGGCTTCGGCCGTTGGCGCTTCGGGCGTCGCCCCAGCTCCGCTCGCGACCAAACCTGCGGAAACCGCTGAAAACGAACATGCCGCGCCGCCCGGCGCGCAGGTCGCGAATTGCTCTCCGAGCGCTGCATCCGATCCTTCATCCACTGCGGCGCTTACCCCCGCACCGAGCGGGGCGCCCGAGCCTTCGTCCAGCGCCGCGTCGGAGGTGGCTGTCGTCTCGCCCGCAACGTCTACTGAGATGAGCCGCGCCGCGGAGCCGTCCGCGCCGGTCGAACCGCCCGCGCTTGCTTTCGGCGCGGAGCCGGACGCCAGCCGCAGGACCGAGAGCGTCGCAGGCGAACGAACCGCCGCAGCCCCGTCAAGGCCGCCGCTTGATGACGATCGCACGGCGGCGGGCGGCGCTTTGAAAGCAAAACTGTCGGATACCCAATCTGGCTCGGAAGGCGCCGAGCAAACGCGCTCGAGCAAAGGAAAGAAGAGTGCGCGCGAAACCAGACGGAAGACGGCGGCGAGACGGAGCGGAGCGCGTGCACGAACAATCGCTACGTCCGCGCGGAAAAAGGTCACAATCGCCAAGACGGCGCCGCGGGCGAAGCAGCGCAATCATGAGCAGGTTTCCTCTCCCGCAGACCTCAAGCTTGGGCCCGAGCCTTTCGAGTATATGTTCGCGGTTCCGCCGAGCAGCGCCGCCGCTCCATCGGGGGATGTTGCGGCGCCCTCAAGGGCTCCGCCGCCGGCGGCGAACTAGCCGAGGGTCGCTGTCGCGATCTGGGCCGGCGTTTGAAGCGACGGGCTTTGCCGCACCCTGGTGGGCTGCGACATGCATTTTTGTCGGGTCTGATACCATTTCCACAGGGGGCTGAATCGAAGGGTGCTGGACTGCCCGAGGAGCGCAAGTGGAGGGCGGTTTTTCTTGGAGGATCAATGTGATTCGCTAAGGCCATCTGATTCGGAGCGAGCAGATGGTCAAGTGCAACAGAAGCCGGGTACGGTGGTTGAAGCGAGCTTTGCGGCGGACGAAGACACCGGTCCTTCGTCAGCGCATCCAGATGGTTCTGCTGCGGGAAGCCGGAATGACGCAGCCGGCGATCGCAGAGGCGATGGGGGGTCGCTGAGCACGGTGAACCGGGCGCACATGGCGTTCGATCGTGGCGGGCTGGCGGCGCTCGAGCCGAAGCGGAGCGGGGGACGGATCCGTGAGAACATGACGCTCGGCGAGGAGACGGCCCTGCTGGCGCGGTTCGCCAAGGCGGCGGGGGCGGGCGAGATGGTGAACGCTCCGGTTCTTGCGAGCCTCACCTTACAGGCATCAGAAAGATCGTTGAAATGCTCCTTGACGCAAGCACTGACGCGGCCTTCTCCGGGCTGGATATCCGCACAATACTTCTTGATATCCGCGGCGCATGCAGCAGTTCGCGGTTGTGCGATCGCACTCGCCGTAGTTCCGAAAAGCGAAGCACTGACGAGAAGCATACAGACGAGCGGAAGCACTTTCATCGCAATCACTCCTTCCTGTAATGCAGATCAATGCAAATACAGCTTGTCAATTTGCCCTTGATCCTAATCAAAATCTCCGGCCGAGCAACACATGTCTCAAATGGGTCAAATGGGTCATTTTCGTCGCCGGTCTCCCCACATACGGCAGCTCCCGCCCGAAACCTGACCTTGCAGACGTTCAACAAACCGTTGGCCTGCTAAGTCGTGCAGGACGCCACCGGCCAGGCCATTGCCTACACCTGCTTCCGCAAGGACGAGAACGAGGCCCGGCAGGCGCGCGTGCTTACGCGCGACGAGGCCCGGCGGATCGCGGCAAATATTGCCAAGCTGCCCGAGTTGCTCGGCGCCAAGGGCGAGGAATGACTCGCCGTCCGCGCAGGATCGTCGGCGCCGATGCGCGGCCGAACTCGCGGGAGTTCAGGACGCAGGGAAAATGACGGCGCTAACTTTCCGCGTCGTGCGACATTACAAATGACTGGCCGCGTTCATATCTAAATGGTCGATGAGAGGGGGCCGCATTTCAGGCCCAAGATGAGAAGAACAACGTCAACCAGAGTAGAAAAGCTGAGAAATACCCTCAGAGAAACGCCGCATCTAACAGTAAAATGTCCTTACTGTGGAGTTTCAGGCCCATTCCCCATAATAAAACGCCACCATCTAGACAATAGATGCAAGAAGCTTAGGGAAATTGGACACAGCCGGCGAAAAGACGCCGCATGAGCTAGTAGCACCCGGCAAACTTCGGGCTGAGGCGGGCCGCGGAGGGCCTGCGCGCGACCGCGATGTACCGGCGCGGTCGGGAGACCCGACCATGATGATTGACCAATGACGAAGAACTCATCTGATAGCTCATCATCTGCAGCCCCGCCGCGCGGTTGGGGCGACGACCAGGGCTGTTCAACGCTCTTAACACTGTGAGGGCGGCGCGGGTGAGCGACTGGGGCTGGAGGCGACATTTTCTGCTTTTCCGGGCGAATCCTCTCTGAATTTATCGGGAGCAACCTGATTCGGAGGTTGCCCCATGGAGCCGACGTTTGATCTCGCGTCCTGCCTCGCTTCATTCCTGACCGGCGGCGCGCCGAAGGGAAGATGTACGGCCAGGTCGGCGTTATCTTGTTCTCGATCATCGCCATGCTGATCGGGGCGCGGTCGTACCGGCAAATCCACGCATTGCTCGACCGACGGCTCGCGATCCTCAATGCCGCCTTTCCGCAGGCGGCGTTGCGGCGGGCGCCGGCCTACACGTCAGTGCGCGGCATCCTGCAACGGATCGATCCGGCCGAACTGGAGCAGGCGTTCCGGCGCCATGCCGACGGGCTCGATCGATCCTGCGCCGCCGCCCCATCCCGCTTCATCGCGATCGACGGGAAGACGTTGCGGCAGAGCTTCGACGCCTTCGCAGATCGCAAGGCGGCGCACGTTCTCAACGCGTTCGCGGTCGATCACCAGATCATCCTCGCCTATGAGATCGTCGACGAGAAGTCGAACGAAATCCCGGCGGTGCAGACCTTGATCGCCACGCTGGGGCTGAGCGGCCGGGTGTTCACGCTCGACGCCATGCACTGCCAAAAAAACCTTCGAGATCGCCCGCGACACCGGCAATGACCTGATCGTGCAGGTCAAGGACAACCAGCCGAGCCTGCTGCGTCGCCTCGAAGACATCGCCGCAACAACAGCGCCGGTCGCCATCGACGACAGTCGCAATCTCGCGCGAAATCGCCAGGAAGACCGCTGCGTCGCGGTCTACCTGCCCGGATCGGCGCTCGACGAAACCGAGTGGGCGTCGCTGATCGCCGCCGTCGTGCGCGTCGAACGCAATACCCTCATCCGTTCCGCCGCGACCGGACAATGGACCACGCGCCGGGAGACAGCCTTCTACGCATCCTCTGTCGTGCTGCCCGCCGAGACCTTCGCCGCCGCCATCCGCAATCACTGGGCGATCGAAAACCAGAACCACTGGGTGCGCGTCACCCTCGCCGAGGACGCCAGCCGCATCCGCGTCAACCCGGGCATCATGGCGCGACTGCGCAGTCAGACGCTCAACATCGCCCGCGCAAACGGCGTAACAAATATCGCCGAGGCCTTATGGGCCGCCGCTCTCGACCCCGCCATCAGCCTCTCATACAGAGGCCTGTAACGAGCGTTGAACAGCCCTGGGGCGACGACGAACTCACGAAATTTCTTGACCACGCCCGGAGAAATCAATGGGCGACCTTTCATAACAAGCGGCCCGCCATCGGCAAATTGATCGCAATCGATGCTGAGTTCGCCAAGGTATCCAGAGGATGGCTCAATCCGCCCAGCCAAATAACAGCGCAGCTATTCCTGCGTTGCCACGCAGCGTTCCGGGCGGCGGCCGGACTGGCGATGTCGGGATACGGTGCTAAGACTTACGTTCAGTGCCGAGCGATGCTCGAGTGCGCAGCCTATGCGGTGCACATCCATCGCGATCCACCTCTCGAACAAGTGTGGCTTGATCGGCAACAGAACAACGCCACAATGAAAGCGTCGAGGGGTGCTGGGCGGGAGTCAGGAGGCCGCGGCGTCGCGGACGCCGTGGTTCTCCTGTCATCAATGGTTTTCACCTTTGGTAGCCGGTCGATGGTTGCTGCGTTTCAGGGTTCCGGAACCTTTCGGAAGTTGTAGTCGCTGATTTTGTGCTGTTTGGTACCGGCTCTTTCAAAACCAGGCGTGCGGTGTTTCGGAATCGCAACCGCGCCCGCCTCAGGGTGGTCAAGTTTTACTCCGTATTCGAGGAAGACATCGCACGTGGGCGCACGGATAGGGTCCGTACCGTGCTGCAGCCACCCGTTCGTTGGCCGTCTGTTGCAGAATGTTGGCGAGATGATTGCCAAACCTTTTTCCGAAGTCTTTGGCGGCATACTCGCATTCCATCAAGACAGCCAGTACCGACCTGGCTGGAGGAAAGTTCTTTGGCGCGAGCGTCGGACCCTTCGGGTCCCAATATATGATCGCCGCGTCGACACATGCGGTGTAGGCCTTGAACTGAGACGACTGGCATATATCTTCGGCGACCCCGCAAACGGACGATGGTTCGGCCTTGGTCGGATGATAAGCCGATGCTGCAAGCACCGCTACGATTACGAATTTGATGTGCGGGTTCATGGTTGTTTGTCTCACAAGGCTACAGTAACACGGCACCTGGACGTCATCGGGAGAGCGGTCAATATGGCAGGGATGATCTGATGGCGGCAGTTGGCGAACAGATCGAGCCCATGCACACATAGCGCCGAGCGCCAACGTCGGGCGCGTCCACCCTGAGTGGGGCCCAGCATCATTTGTGTCAGCGAGCAGCGCGTGACCCGCGATTGAGCTGACGAGCAACGGTCCCACAGTGGCCTCTGCTCCACCTCGCGCATTTCCTCGTCCATGACCTTGCGCCCAGTCAACCTCTCGAACGCTGCGGTTGAATTGTCGGGTTTTTTCCGGGAGCCACCCTCTCCACGGCGGCAGATTGCGAGGGACAACCCCTTCCGGCTGGCGCCCAGAAGGCCGTTGGTGCGTCATGCGAGCTTGTGGCTGGCTAAGCCCCTCGCCCCACCTGAACGCCAAGCGCTCGCCAGCGCTTAGCCCGCCTCCTTAGCCAGCCCCGCCTACCCCTGCTTGCGCCAGCTACCCACCCTAAATCGTTCAGAAAGTTGATCGCCATCAATGCGCTTTCTGAGCTGCCGGTTCCGAATTATTAATTGATGCGCGAGGAAGAAGTCATGCGATATCCGCTCGCCGCTGGTCTCGCCGATATCATGCCAAGCCGCCATCCTGCCCAAATGGATCGGGCGAGGTCGGGCATCCGTCATATTGGCGTGTTTTTCGGGTTCTGGATCACTCTTGCCGCAATGATTGCCTTCCCCGCCTCACCTGCAAGAGGTGGAGAGAGCATCTGGACTCACAACGGCTCGACGGTCCGCTGGGTAAGCTCGGGGCAGGACCGTTGGTTTTATTATGTCGATCCGCGACCCGGACTCCCGGTGGTACCAGACACGCTTCTCTTCGAAGGGCAAAGGATAGGTAACAGACTTGTCGGCACAGCGTACGTTTTCAGCTCAGCCTGTCCACCTACGCCCTATACTGTTGAAGGTATAATCTATTCGGAAACCGATGTGTCTCTTTTTGGGGCAGTACCGGTTGTTGATCCTGTCTCTTGCGACCTGGTGGACTACACGTGGGATAGCTACAACGCCGCTCTGCGTTTCCATTACGTGATGACGATCGATCGTGCACCTGTTGTCGCACACGGCGAAGACAGCAGTCCAGCCGCAACGTCAGCGTACACCTCACTCATAGAAAGGGATTGCAGAGTCCTGCGGACGTATCGGACTAATCCCGAAGTCGTGTTGCGAGATTTCTTCGAGACGATCTGTCCCGGCCGCAACGGCTTTAGCGTGATCTTCGAAGGCGGGGACTCACGTAGCAATATTGGTCTTCTGCCTCGTGGTGCGATCTACCAAGACGGTGTGCGCTTCCACGCTAACATCGGGAGCTTCCCGAGTATCGAGGGCAAACGCCTTGAATGGCGTTATCACGGCTCAAAACTGGTCGCCTTAATCGTACGTATGGTTGCGGGTCTTGAGGACGATCGTAGCAAATTTCGTGGTTTAGTCGTTTTTCGAGTGGCTCCCACTAAGCTAGATCAAAGCTGTGCGATCGGCAAAACGACGTCAAATGAAGAAGCGCGCGGCATCGCCGACGATCTCCGGAAGCCGTGTCTGTGAGAGTTGCATAGGTCTTTTTTGGGGGCGGGGATGACTACGAAATTAAATCAAACTTGTTCCACTCGCTGTCGAGGTCAGGCAAATCGGAAAAGAAAGAAAGAATAATAAAATGAAAACGCTGATTAGTGTCGCTACTATTGCTTTTTTTCTACGAGCGCATAGGCGGATAACTGGACCTGCAATCCGAAGGTCAGCAACCGGGACAAGGACCCGGTGGTTGCGACACGGGTAGTGGTGAACGAAACCCCGGATGGCTCGTATCCATTCAATTTCGCCGTTGGGCACCTATTACTCCCGGGGGAAGTCAAAGCTCGCTTCGACCAGTATCGTGGCGTCAACATCCGCCGCCGGTTTTTGGGCGAAGGCTATGAGGTTATCTGGAACGGCGTCTTAAGAAAGGACCCGCGCACGCGAATTGTCGGCAAGTTCACGGTCGGTGAAGGTAGCGCAGAGTACACCGAGAGCTGGTTCACGGATGGTCGCTTCGACCATTCCGAAACCATGCAGTGTGATTCCGAGACTGTCCGGTCGGCGCGGCCATGGATCGACCGGGCACCGGTTGTGGCACGGGGGAGAGGCTGCACCGCGGATGATCCGACAGGAACGCCATTGAATGTGCGCGCAAGCCCCAACGGTCCGATACTGGGAGCCCTCTACAACGGGACGAGCGTCGAAGTTCGCGACATCACGGTCGATCAGAGTGGGCGGCGGTGGGCGTACATTGTCCCATTGTCCGAAGGCAAGCGCGGATGGGTGTTTCGGGTATACCTTGACTGTGAGTAACGTCTATCTTCGGGATCGAGAAACGTGATAACTCGTTCAAGGCTACTGACATTCTTAGTACTGCTAGCCCCTTCGTTGGCAGTAAGCTCGTTGGCAGTAAGCAGTGCATTCGCGCGCGACACGACCTGGAAGGACTGTGAGCTTGCCGAGCGAGCTCCCGACCGAAGCATCACTGCTTGTTCAAAATTGCTAAGGGCGGGCCATGCTAAATCCGGTGCTTTTCACAATCGTGGAATGGCCTATGAGGCGAAAGGCAATCTTGACCAAGCAATCGCCGACATAAGTGCGGGTATTCAACTCGATCCTCGACGCGCGTATCGTTGGCAAGAGCGAGGCGAAATTTACATAAAGCAGGGCAACTTTTTGCAGGCCATTGATGACTTGAATGAGGCGATACGACTGGACCCAACTCGTGCCTTCCGATTCCACGTGCGGGGAAATGCCTACCGCGCGGCCGGAAATCTAACATCTGCAATTGCAGACTACAGCGAGGCTATCCGGTTAGACCCGGTCAAGCAGCCTTTTCGATTTTCTGATCGTGGAAATGCTCTTCGGGATGCTGGGCAGCATGAGCGCGCTCTGGACGATTACGCGACTGCGTTTCAACTAGAGCCATCAAACGCTTGGGTTCTAGTTGAGCGCGGACGGACTTACGTAAAAATGGGGCAGCCGCAACTTGCGCGGCGCGACTTCGATGAGGCGTTAGCGAAAGACCCGACAAACGCTGAATTGAGAACCGCCGTCGAACGGGAGAGCTTCAACCTTACAAGTCAAGCAAATCCAATAGCTTCAGCAACTCTATCTTTTCCAACCTCCGCAAGGCAAGGCGACGCGGCGGCCCGCAACCAGGCCACGTCGGGCCTCTTTCAGATAACTTCTATACCGTCCAGTCTTTCGGACAAGGATGAGATTTCGCAACGGGTTATGGGCGAGTTTTATGGGCTCTACAACCAAGACAAAAAGTGCTGGGTTAGCAAGAATTAAGATACCTATTTTTGCATGAAACCGCTGCGGCTCGATATAATGTCGGCTGAAAATAATGCAAGGCGGATGTTTGTAGCCGCTGGGGGTCAAAGACTAGGCGAGGATGGTGAACCGTTAGAGTATCATGCCGCTACGAGCGTTATAGGGCTGATCATATTGGCTGACGGTGAGACATCACTAAAACTCGTTGCCAAAAACAGTCTTTATGATGCTGCTTTAACATATGGAAGAGTACCAGATGCACAAGCCTTATCGGTACGGCGAGTGGGGCCAGGTGACTCATATGGCTGTATTATAAAGTTGGATGAAGATCACGGAGGTAGGGAGGTGCGCTGGCTCGACATTTATGGGCGGATTGGTGACACAGTGGCCCGTCTCGGTTCTATTGTATCAAAATATTCTAACCATTTGGACTGCGAAGAGCGGTATGCGCCATGTACGGATATTTCGGTTGAGCTACTCATAGAACTCTGGGGTCCGATAGTGAGCCATTTTATCCGCTGGTGTTGAGAGCAGCAGGTATCATGAAGGGGCGATCATTCGAAAACACCTACCGGGTCTCATATGACAAGCGGCTTCTGAAGTACGTTGCACCTAAGAACATTCCTAGTGAGATCGAGCCTCTTAACTAGAGAAATACCCTCTTGATCAGGGCTTGGTGATTTGCTCACCGTTGCGCACCGTTCTACGCTGGGAGTCCTCATTTGGGGCAAGGGGCAGTGGTTACACTAGGGTCCAAAGGGAGGATTGGACCTAGCTCTGGGCGGCGAGGCCGCGGGCAGGCCTCGCACGCCTCGCTCGATCCGGGCTCCCGCTCACACGCAAGTCATCACCAAGTGACCGCGCGACGCTGTTGCCCGAAGAGCGGCTGCGGCTCGCGCGTGCCCGCGGCAATCGGCGTCGATCCATCGAGAGTTGGTTCATTGAGCATCGCGATCACCACAGCGGGCCGATATAGCCGGGCGGAACGTCGCGCGGGCGGATGTGGCGCGGACCTTCGTCGCGCAACTCGGGCAATGCCGTCGCCGCCCGGAAGCGCGACGTTTCGATCACCTGCAGCCAGCCCGCGCCTGTCGGCAGCTTCATCGTGCCAAGCGCCAGCCCGAGCGCCAGGTCGAACGGCCAGCGCGCCGGATCGAACGAATGCGGAATGTCGCCATGGCACAGCGCAGCCAGCGTCAAGTGAACTGGTTTGACATCCACCGAATTGCCGCGCTCGCGCAACCACTGGCGCGCCTCACCACACCACCACGAGCACATCCGCGAGGTGTCGAGCCGATCGCTGCGCGACACGCTCGACAAATATTTGAACGCCGCGGCGAACGACGCGAAGTGCTCGCGCTCGTCGCCGTCAGCAGGCGCAAGCACCTTCGCCAAGCCGCAGCCCAGCTGATACGACGCGCGCAGCTCGCGCTCCGACGGCATCGTGAACTGACTGGGCGCGGCGGTTTGCATGATCCGCACAACCGGTTCGTCGGGCCGCTGCGGCGGCTTCGGCTTCGGTTCCAGCGCGGTCAGCCGGGCTTCGAGGGCGCTGTTTTTGGCCTCAAGATCGGCGATCCTCGCTACTATCTCGTTGTTCTTATTTAGGTCCGCCTACCTGTTCGCCGCGGCGCTTCTTGCCCGCGTTGATGATGGCTTCGGCGGTCATCGCGACCGGCGTTGGCTGCGGCGGCGGCGGTGCCAGCGGAACCTCCCCGCGCCTACGCGCGCCAGCCAGCAAGAAGCGCTCCACGAAGTCGTCGCTCACGCTCGCTTCGCTCGCGCCGCTCCTCCGCTCGCATCGTGTTCGCGCTGAGGTCGCTCGCTTTCGGGTTCGCTCTCGCCGCGTTCGGCATTTCGCTCGGCGCGAAGCGCCGCGGCGGCCTCGCTAAACGCATTCTTGGGGCGTCCGCCCCGGAGCGACGCGAAAATCTCTGAGTACGGACTTCGTGCAATCATCTTTCAGGCCTCACCAAAAGGGCGGCGGGACGGGAGAGGAGGTTAGTCCCGCCGCGAACCGCCTCCCCCCGCCCGCTGGAGCCGGGGAAGCGGATCCTCGTCTCATTCGGGTGCCTCCTCACGCAGGCGAACCGGCCCTGCGCGCCGCTCGCGCAGCGCCAATATTGTAGGCAAATCGTCATAAACATGCAATGTTATAACATAGTGCTTCGCGGCGCGCTTCGCTAGCCTCGCGCCCCCGCCCTTCCAGGAGTCCCCCCATGGCAGTAGAATTGATCGCAGAGTTTGCGCGCCGTCACGGCGTCAGTCGGCAAAGCGTCTTCAATTGGCGCCGCCGCGGCTATATCGTCATGACGCCGGGCGGCTCGATTGACGGCGATGCGAGCGATGCGCTGCTGGCGACGCGGGCGCCGACCTACAGAGGCGGTCAAGTCGGCGGCAATCCGCCGCGCAACGGTAATGGCGCGCGCGAGCACGGCACGCTCAGCGACGCTCTCCTGCGCAAGGAGGAAGCGTTGGCCGAACTCCGCGAGCTTCAGCTCGATCGCGAGACCGGCCGCGTCGTGCTGGTCGAAGACGCCGTGCGCATCCTCGCCGGCACGATGGCGCTGGTCCGCGCGCACTTGCTGCGGCTCGGCCGGACCATCAGCTCGCGGGCGGAATCGTGCGCGACGCCGGCGGCGCTGAAAGCGATGATCGACGCGGAGGTCGCCGAGGCGATGGCGGCGCTTGTTCGACTACGATGACGACCTCGACCTCGGCGAGCCGAGCAAGAAAGCCGCGCGGCTGATCCGGCGGAAGTATTTGCGGCGCGGGACTGACGGCGGCGGCGGTAAAGGGTAAAGAGGTTTTCATGGCATTTTTGTTAATGATATCATACACTTGCGCGCGACCCGTCGGCAGGCGGGTAGGGTTCCAAGTACCTTTAGCTGATCTTCTACAGTTGGAGGCGGTTTGCGCTGCGTAAGCTATTGATTTTATTCGTCTGAGGGTCAACATTTCAAAAATGTAGTGCCACGCTATCGTTATTATCATTGACTAGAGATCTATCATGGTGATCCTGTGCGCACCACGAATGAGTCGCTCGCACGGTTTCGCGCATGTATTTCCGCAAGAAGACCTCGGGCGGCCGCGCCTACCTCCAGATCGTCGAAAGCCGCCGTGACGGCGCGCAAGTGCGCCAGCAGGTGATCGCCACGCTCGGCCGCATCGAGGATTTGCGCGACAGCGGCCAACTGGACGATTGCTGCGGTCGGGCGCACGCTTCGCCGCGAAAGCCATCGTCGTCAACGCCTTCGTCGAGGGCGCCGTTACGGCGGACGCGGCGCGGCGGATCGGGCCCGCCCTTGTCTTCGAGCGATTGTGGGGAGCGACCGGCTGCCGCAAGGTGATCGAAGACCTCGCCGGTTCCCGCAAGCACGGCTTCCCGCTCGAACGCGCGGTGTTTCTCACCGTTCTGCATCGCCTGTTTGCTGGCGGCTCCGATCGGGCGGCGGACCGCTGGCGCGAGGATTATGCAATCGATGGCGTCGAGGATATCGACCTGCATCACCTTTATCGGGCGATGGCTTGGCTGGGCGAGGAACTGAGCGAAGATCAACAGGACGGCGCCACGCTCTTCGCGCCGCGCTGCCTGAAGGACGTCGTCGAGGAGGAGTTGTTCGCGCGCCGGCGCGATCTGTTCAGCACGCTCGACCTCGTGTTCATGGACACGACCAGCCTCTATTTCGAGGGAGACGGCGGCCAGACGCTGGGACAGCGCGGCTTCTCCAAAGACCATCGGCCGGACCTCAATCAGATGATTCTGGCCGTGCTGCTCGATGGCGACGGTCGACCAGTTTGCACAGAAATGTGGCCAGGGAACACGGCCGATGTCGGCAGCCTCGTTCCGGTGGTCGATAGGTTGCGCAAGCGCTTTTCCATTCAACGCGTCTGCGTCGTCGCCGATCGCGGCATGATCAGCGCCGAGACCATCGCCGAACTCGAAGCGCGCGGGCTTTGCTATATTCTCGGCGTGCGCGAGCGCAGCGACAAACTGGTGCGAGACCTCGTGCTCGCCGATCCCGCTCCCTTCATCCCACTCACCATCGCCAAGCGGGGCAAGGAGATCGACTACGAAGCCAAGGCGGTCATGCTGGCCGGGCGGCGCTACATCGTCTGTCGCAATCGCGAAGAGATGAAGAAGGACGCCGCCGCCAGAGCCGCGATCCTGGCCGCGCTCGAGCGTCAGCTGAAGAAAGGCGATAAAACCCTTGTCGGCAACAAGGGCTATCGGCGCTTTCTCGCGACGCCAGACGACGACCATTTCGTCATCGATCGCGCCAAGGCGGAGGAGGACGCCAAGTTCGACGGAATCTTCGTGCTGCGCACGAACGCCGATCTCTCGCCGCTCGAAACCATGCTTTGCTACAAACATTTGTGGATGGTGGAGCGCGCGTTCCGAACGTCGAAAAGCCTGTTCGCCACCCGCCCGATTTTTCACAAGCTCGACGAGACCATTCGCGGCCATGTGTCGTGTAGCTTTCTCGCCTTGGTGCTGAAGAAGGAGCTGGAGGACCGCATCGCCACTCTGGGCCATGCGAGTTCCTGGCCGAACGTCCTCGCCGATCTCAACTCGTTGACCGAGACGGAGGTCGAACAGGACGGCAAACGCTTTCTGCTGCGCACACCACCACGTCCCGCCGCAAGCCTCGCCCTGCGCGCCGCCGGCGTCGCCCTGCCGCCAACCGTCCGGCAACTCGCCAACGCCTGATCCCGCCCAACCCAGCCAATCGACCAAAATGTAGTGCCAAGCCGTTTTTCTGGCGCGATTTTTGCTGCCCAGTCAATGACTTGGAGATTCAACTGTAGAAGATCAGTCAAAGGCAGTCTAGCCGATACCTGGGCGGACAAGCCGCTTGCCGAGATCAACGATGTGGATGTCCACACGGTTGTGCGGGACGCGCGCGATCATGGCATTCCGGGCATGGGCAGATACAACAAGGATAAGTCGGAAGCCCGTGGCCGTGCGATGCACTCGGCCCTTTCGTTACTCTTCAAGTGGCTTTTGAACGAGCGCTGGCCGGGCGTTACGAAGAACCCTTGCGTCCTGGTATCGCGACCCAAGCGGGCTGCCGTGCGCGACCGAGTCCTCAAGCCCGAAGAGTTGCGCTGGTTCTGGGCGGCGACGGAGCAAATCGGAGAACCGTTCGGCGCGTTGCTTAAGCTTTTGCTGCTGACCGGCTGCCGGCGGGAGGAGGTAGCCGGATTGCGCTGGTCCGAGTTGAGCGAGGACGGCATGACCTGGAACATCCCGTCCACGCGCACCAAGAATTGGCGTGAGCATATTGTCCCATTGCCGCCGCTCGCCCGCGACCTCATCGGCAGCGTGAAAAGGGTCGGGAATGAGTTTGTATTTACCACCAATGGCAAGGTGCCGGTCAGCAGTTTCTCGCGCATCAAGGAGCGCCTGGACGGGCTGATGCTGAAAGCCGCGCAGAAGCAGGAAAGGGCGACCGCAGGCGATCCGGATGCGGGCCACATTCCGCCCTGGCGGCTACATGATCTCCGGCGCACCTGCGCCACCGGCATGGCCGGGATCGGGATTCAGCCGCACGTCGTAGAGGCGGTGCTCAACCATGTCAGCGGGGCCAAGGCGGGCGTTGCCGGCGTCTATAACGTGCATTCTTATTCGACTGAAAAGACCGCCGCGTTAGAGCGCTGGGCGGCGCATGTCGAGGCACTCGTCACGGGCAGGCCGGGCAACGTCATTGTGCCGTTCGGAAAGGTCTCGCTGTGAGCACGGGCGCCTCCGACCGCGCTGACGCCCAATTTGAGAAACGATGGACGGCTGACCAACAAATCGTTGAGGATTTGTTGGCGATCATTGGTGGTTCGATAAGGTCGCCGTCAATCGTATCAATGCTCTGGTCAATACGCTGGTGGTGACTGCACATAATAGAGCCAAGCTATTAGGCCGTGTTGACAGTTTTAATCCAGAGCCTTGCGGCTGCGATGCATAGCATCGAGAGAAAAGCTCTGGCGGTTTTCTCGTAACGCGTGGCGATGCGACGGAACTGCTTGAGGCGGTTGACGCACCGCTCGATGAGGTTGCGTCGTTTGTAGGCGTCGCGATCATAATCTATCGGCGTCTTTCGATTGATCGTGGCGGGATGACTGGCTCGATGCCGCGGCCGGCTACCGGGACTGCGATGTCACCGGCCGCTAGGACGTGGTTGGAGAAACCGCCGGCCCGCGATTTGGCGCCAAGCCAAAAAGCCAACTCGGAAGGAGCGACCGACGGATCCCCGTCGAAATGATCTTAGCCCCCGCTTGACGTGACCAGCACGCGCGCTCGACGAGACCGGACGCCTGATCGGCGGGTGGACGAAGGCACAACGCACAGCGACCAGCAACACGGTAGCTATCGCCAATGCCACGACGGCATAACCAGTTGTTCCCTCGGATTGCCGACTTTCAGGCAGTTGAACAATCACACGCTCGCATCGGGCGCTTACCTGCTCTACGATGGCGCGCTCGGCACGGGCGGCATGCTGACAGTCGCGGAGGAAACTCTGCAGCAGCTCGCGATAGCACGCGGCAAGGAAGTGACGACGCACCTTTACGGACAGGAGATCAACGCGGAGACCTCGCCCTTCGCAAGGACTCGCGAGAGTGTCGCGAGGACCTGCGAGCACTCGATGAACAGCGCCCGATCGTCGACCTGCGCACGGTCGAAGCCGCAGCGCTCGCTGACACGCTCGGTGGCCTCACCGTGGCGATGTTTCTCCTCGATGACGACGGCCGCATCGTGCATGCGAATGCAGCGGGTCACGTGATGCTTGCGGATGGCTCGGTGATCAGCGCGGCGGGTGGCAAGCTAACTGTCGCGGACCAAACGCTTGCTTGCACCTTGCTTAGCATCGTCCGGCGCCGACCGTCCACGAACGCTTCAGCCCGGAAGCCCTGCAAGGTACTGGTCGGTCAGGTAGAACACGTCCTGCTTCGGCATTGTCGGGATGGTGATCGCTTCGATGAAGCCGTGCCGGCGGGCATCCTCCGCGAAGTAAACGGTCGTGCGGGCGGCCGCCGCCTCGACCTCCTCTACCGAGAGCGGAACTTGGGCCTTCGGCGCGGTCTCGGCCGCGATCACGCGGTGAGTCTTCTGGTCAACCGCGAGTAGCTCTAACTCCGACCGCTTGAGGTCGGAATAGCTGTACCACTCTGGCAGCATCGCCTTCGAGAACTTGGTCTGGTGCACCATAAAGCTGGAGCCAGGCACGCCGAACCGGTTCTCGAATCCCAGGAAGAACAGAACTCCCGCAGAGTCGACGCTCGACATGTTGTAGATCGTCGTGCGCTCGGGCCGCGCCTTGAAGAAGGTGTAGAGCTCCATGCCGGAGCCCGGGTGCCCCCCGCCCGTGACGAGGTAGACTACAAACTCGTCGATGCCACCCTTGGCGGCGCTGACCGAAAACACGTAGCTGGTCAGCGCATCGCACATCTTCTTGCTGATAATCGCGCTACAGTAAATGTGCTGGACAACTCTCTCCTGCATGGTGGTCCCTTCTCGTCTCTTCTCGCTTTGGTCAGCGCGCCTTGGCGGCCCAGCGTTGGCCTAGCCCTATACCATAGCGGACGAGATGCGGAGGCACTCGAGGTGCATGAAGCAAGCCAAGCCGGCATCGACGTTCTGTCGGGCGCGCTTGAGCGCGGTCGCCAGCACCCAGCCTTGGCCGCTGTGCCCGCCGTGTGAGGGCGAACCACGAAGGCGGCGTCGCCGAGCATACAGACCCGGCCGAACACCGTGCGCGGCACGGTGATGTCGCCCACCCGGGGGTGGGGCCTGTCCAATACCCCCGAGGGACGCCGGGCGCTAGGCCGAAGTGCGTTCAAAGCGCACCGAAGCAGGATTCGGAACGGAACTACACACAGACCAATGTTGTTTCTTTGCCCCAAGGTCCAACGCCGTGGGCGATGTCTTGGTCAAGAAATTTCGTGTCCACACGCCCCGACGTTGACCAGCCGCCGCGCCGAGGGATGGCTGTCGCGCTCGGAAAATTCGAGCGTAGCGCCGAGCGCATCGTCAACACCGAGGCCCAATAGACAGCCCCGTTGTCTACCTTACCGGTAGATCAGCGCCTTAGGATCATTGTAGGCGTTCTGTTTTAAACCGAACCTAGCGTCAGGTCTTTTTCGCGAACGGGCTGCTGGCCGGCTTGCCCTGGCCTTGCGCCGCCTTGTAGGCCGACACATTGGCCTTGGACCGGTTTTTGTCCGCCTTCGGTTTCTTATTTTCCTTATTGCCTTTTTGTGCCTTCGACATGGCGATCCTCCTGATTGAAAGCCCGAACGCTTTGCGTTGGTGCCTCGATGGTTTTTAGGCTGCGCCTTTACCGAGAAGGAGTTCGAGCGAATCATGCTGATCCGCTACCGGGGAGCAGCCTAAAGATGCTATGGGGCAAGCGGCGAGGGTAAGGCACCTTTGGCGCTCTACAACAGACCGATGGAGCGCCCCATGTCGCACCCCTTTGACGCGAGCAGATCCTTCACCGTCCTCGAGCAGGACAGCACGATCATCGCGGTGATCGAGATGAGCCAATCGAATGCGAGGCATTTCTAGCCAGCATCATCGATCGCTATGTCGACGACCTCTTGCGCGAATATTCGCACCTTGGTGCGGATGAAATTGCGCGTAACGCGCTAACCTTCCGTGCCGCAATTAAGAAGCGCGTCGCGGAGATTGAGTTATCCGGCGGCAGCGCTGGGGGCACTGCATGAAAAAATCTCTCACGTCTGGGGGTTCGCTGCTCTACCGCGGAGCGGATAGTCGCGATCGACTGCGCTTCGTCACTGCCGCCCCACATCCAACCTCTGTGCATTTCTTTTCAGTCGAGTGTGCGGCCATATCCCAAACCTCATGCATTACAACAAGCTACTGGGACCATCTGCGCACGTCAAAATTCGCGACGGTGCGTCATCGAACCGTGCGAACAAAGGGAGCCTGATTTGCGCGAGACAAATGGTTTTGTACTACCATCTTGTTTGCGTTCGCCCTTTCATCGCTCGGCGAGCGTGGCAGGCCGGTGACGAACTTCATCGACATCGTCTCGCACGTGCTGTTCGGCATTGTCGGCGTGATCATGAAAGTGGCCCCCGTCGGCGCTTTCGGCGCCATGGCGTTCACGATCGGCAAATACGGCATCGGCACGCTCCTCTCACTCGGCAAGCTGATGGCGGCATTCTACGTCACCTGCCCTGGTCTTCATTTTCGGCGTGCTCGGCACGATCGCCTATTTCGCCGGATTTAACATTCTCAAGTTCATCCGCTACATCAAGGAGGAACTCCTGATCGTGCTCGGCACGTCCTCTTCGGAATCCGTGCTGCCGCGCATGATGAACAAGCTCGAAAATCTCGGCTGCAACGAATTGGTGGTCGGGCTTGTCATTCCCACCGGCTATTCGTTCAATCTCGACGGCACCTGCAATCTATCTGACGATGGCGGCGATCTTCCTTGCCCAGGCGACGAACACCGAGCTCACGCTCTGGCAGCAGCTCGGCATCATCGGCATTCTCCTGCTCACGTCCAAGGGCGCCGCCGGCGTCACCGGCAGCGGGTTCATCGTGCTCGCCGCCACGCTTGCTTCGGTGGGCACTATCCCGGTCGCAAGCATCGCGCTTATTCTCGGCGTCGACCGCTTCATGTCGGAGGCGCGTGCGCTCACCAACCTCATCGGCAATGGCGTGGCGACCGTCGTCGTGGCCAAGTGGGAGAATGCGCTGGACGAAGGGCGCATGCGCCGTCACCTTGATCGGGAAACCGAGCTGGAAGCCGACTTGCCGGAGAAGATCCTTCCCGCGCCGGCGCCGCTCGTTACTTAGCACACAGCGCTGCGGCGCGGGGTCGATGCACCGCATTCTCGGTCGAGGATCGCATTTGAGGGCAACATGAGAACCTTTTCGATTCGTTTCGTCGCCGCGCTTGTCGCTCTGCTTGGCTGGATCTCGCCGAGCATTGCCGCCGAGCCGAACTGGCCGGATCAAATGACACTCGGCACTGCTTCGCCGGGCGGCACCTACTACGTCTATGGTGAGGGCGTCGCCAATATTCTGACCCGCGCCCTCGACTTGCCGGTCGTGCGGCAGGCGACCGAGGGGCCGCTCCAGAACATCGAGCTAATGGAGGCGGGGCAAATCCAACTCGGCTTTGTCACCATGGGCGTCGCGCTTCAGGCCTGGAACGCGAGCGGAGTGTGGACAGGCCGCGCGCCCGCGCGCGCCATGCGCGCGATCTTTCCGATGTACGATACGCCGTTTCAGTTCCTTGTTCTGGAACAGTCGGGAATACGATCGATCGCCGATATCGCCGGCAAGCGCGTGGGGGTCGGTCCGCATGGCGGCACGTCGGCGACCTATGCGCCACAGTTCTTCAGCGTCCTGAACGTTGCGGCAGAATTCATTTATGGCGACTACGCCGACTTGGCGACGCAGTTGCAGAACCGCCAGATCGACGCGTTTTTCGCCGCTGCAGGCGCGCCATTTCCATCCTTCATTGCACTCGAGGCCAAGACCAAGGTCCGCTACCTGACGCTGTCTTCGCAGCAGATCGCGTCGCTGCGCCTCGCCATGCCGGAGCTGTCACCGTCGCGGGTTCCCGCCGGCACCTATCCCTCATTGCTGCGCCATTACGACACCGTCGGCCTGTACAATTTCGCCGTCGCGCGCGCGGAGCTTCCCGCCGATCTCGTCTATCAAATCGTGAAGACCGTCTTCGACAAGCACGAAGAGCTGATGGCGGTGCATCCCGCCGCCGCGGCGACTATTCCGGCTAATATCGATCACAATTCGTTCCTGCCGCTGCATCCCGGGGCGATCCGCTATTACCAGCGGGTCGGCAAAGCGGGGCTGTCGGACTGACGCGTGCACAGAAGCCTCGAATTGTCGCGATCTGGCGACCCAAGTCATCTGGGGAATGTCAGTTAAAACACCCCGTGGTGCGCTGGAGGGCAATATGCTCGATTGGCTCACTTGGCCTGCCGACCAGCTCCTGCGGATTGGCGGCGTCGTTGCAGGTTGGTTTTTTAGCAAAGACGCGATCAGCTTCACGGCCGTACAGATGATGTTCGCAACAATCGTGCTGGCGGCTTTCATAGCCCTGATCGTGTTTTGGCAAAGCGTGATCGAATATTGCCGCTCGCTTTGGAAATCCCGCTGATGCCCCCGACGCTGTTCGCGCGCGCCGACGAGGTTATCGAATAGGACGTTCTTTGGTGCGGTGCATGAGTTAGGTTGTGTGAAGATGCTACGCCAGCGACTGGGCGGCGGGGCGCGCCTGGCCATCGCCATCGAGCGCGTGGCCGAGGCGTTGCTGGTCGAGGAGGAGACCTCCGGACGTCCGGAGGCCCTTGTGCCGCCGCGCGAGCTGTTGCGCCACGGTCCCGTTAGGATACCCCGAGCAATAACTGCTACGATTTTGACGGCTGGCGCGGCCTGATCGTGAGTTCCATTCAGGATGGAACTGATCGCCGGTGATGTCGAGGCGTTTCATCCCTTGCTGTGTGCCCTTCTGATAGCTGCGCGTGTCGAGTGCGCTCTCGTCTTTCATACCGGTCTTGGTTGTCGTCGCGCCGATCAACTCGACCACGTGCAAGGCGATCCGTGAGCGGCCGGCCGCGCCAGTTCTGCGTGATGTGGCAGAACAGCCGGTGCTCGATCTTGTTCCACTTCGACGTGCCCGGCGGATAGTGGCAGACGTGGATCGCGAGTTCCTCGTCGTCATCGGCTAGCTTTTGCAACTCGATCTTCCAGAGCCGCACACGCGCGCCATTCGAGCCGCCGCCAGTCCGCCGTGATCGTCAAGTCTCGTGCATTCGGATAGCGCTCGTCGTCCCATGCGTTCGAGCCAGCAACGGATCGACTGCACGGCGAACTCAGCCGTGTCGCTCGCGATCCCGACGCTGACGAAGCCGGCGTTGGCGGTCACATCGTACACGCCATACGGCACGACCTTGCCGAGCCTCTTGTCCTCGAAGTCGTGCACGTTCACGCGCCGTGGATCGTCTTTTGGACGATAATCAGTTCCGCCATTCTTGAATTGCCGATCAGCTGGTGAGTAGACCGGCGGGATTGCACGTCCCTTTGCGCTTTCCGTCCTTACAATAGACGATCTTGGTTTTGGTGGGATGCATCTCCAGGCGGCATTCTTCCAGGCGAGCTTGAAGTTCGGCCCGAGGGCTTCAGCCTCTTGCTCGGTCCGGCAGTGCACCAGCCCATCGTCGGCATACCGACACCATGGGAGGTCAGGGTGTGTCCTTTTCATCCAGAGATCAAATGTAGTGATATCCGAACGTCACGTTTGACTTCCTTGGATACCAGTTTCGACCGCGGATGGTCAGAAGCTCTCGAAATGGGCAACTATTTTGCAGCTTCACTCCCGCTGTCAGCCCCTCTTCGCTGAAGGCCATCCGATCGACGGTCCGGGACTTGAACATCCCGCAGCTCACCGTGCGGTCGTTGGACGACATTGCTCGTATGCTCAATCCGCTCCTCCGGGGATGGATACAGTACTACGGACGATACAATCCCGCGGCCCTGGAGATCATGCTCCGATACGTCAACTTGACGGTTCTGAGATGGTAATGTGGAAGTTTAAGCGCTTTCAAGGGCGACAGGTTGGAGCCGCCAACTTCCTCGAGAAGCTGGTTCGGATTTCAGCCATCTCTTCGAGCACTGGCGCATCAGAATGATCGGCGCGTTTGCCTGATGGCGAGCGGGTGTGAGGTGAGAGTTCACGCACCGTTCTGCGAGAGACTGGCGCGCTGTTGCATTTCATCGGTCAGGGTTGCTGGTCGGACGAGCGCGTCTTGGCGAAAGTGCGGGAGATGGTTTTGCCGGAGATCGAACGGCAGGGCGCGATCTCGGCGTGGATCATCGACGACACGAGCTTTCCCAAGCAGGGGCGGCATTCGGTCGGGGTGGCGCGGCAGTACTGCGGTCAGCTCGGCAAGCAGGACAACTGCCAGGTTGCGGTGTCGCTGTCGCTGGCCAATCGGCATGCGAGCCTGCCGGTCGCCTATCGGCTGTATCTGCCGCAGGACTGGGCGGGCGACCGCGCGCGCCGGCGCAAGGCGGGCGTTCCCGAGGAAGTTGTGTTCAAGACCAAGCCGGAGATCGCGCTTGATCAGCTGCGCTGGGCCTGTGCGGCCGGCCTGCCGCGCGGCGTGGCTTTGCTGGACGCCGGCTATGGCAATAACAGCGAGTTGCGCGCGGAGATCACCGCGCTGGGCCTGACTTACGCCGCCGGCATTCTGTCGACCACCACGGTGTGGGCGCAAGGCGCGCGGCCATTGCCGGCGAAGCCGTGGTCGGGTCGCGGCCGGCCGCCGAAGCTGATGCGGCGTGACGACAAGCATCGGCCGGCTTCGGTCAAGGCGCTGGCGCTCAGCCTGCCGAAGCGAGCCTGGCGAACGATCGCATGGCGTGAGGGCGCGGCCGAGCCGCTGCGCTCGCGCTTTGCCCGCTTGCGCGTTCGCGCCGCGCATCGCGACGAATGGCGCGCCAAACCGCGACCGGAAGAATGGCTGTTGATCGAGTGGCCCAAGGGCGAGGCCGAGCCGACCAAATACTGGCTTTCGACGCTTCCGCAAAACATGGCCTTTCCTTCGCTGGTCGACACAGCCAAGCTGCGTTGGCGCATCGAGCGCGACTATCAGGAGCTCAAGCAGGAGGTCGGGCTTGGAGATTTCGAAGGCCGCGGATGGCGGGGCTTCCACCATCACGCCACGCTGTGCATCGCAGCTTACGGATTCCTAATTGCCGAGCGGGCGAGGATTCCCCCCTCAGCATCTCGTTCCGGCAGGATGTTCCCGCGACTTGCCGTACCCGACGGTTACCGACCCCGCGGATCCGCCGCTGCGGCCCGAACGCCACGTCCCGAACTCGATCGCCACCATGCGCCGGCGCCTCATCGCCGCCCTCGTCAAGACGCTGCCGCGATGCCCGTGCTGCGCAGCTCCAATCGCCAGGCGATCACGATCGAGAAATTTGTGACACAGTAAGACTAGGCGGGGCGCGGCCGAAGCCGCGGCATCTATGTGGTGACGATTGGCTCGGTTCGCCAATTCCCCGCTCCTACCGCGCTGGTGAAGCGGCAAAGTTCTCACCCTGTGCTGTGAATTGTGTCACATTTCATTTTTCGGTCGACGGCGCATACTGGCGGAGGCTCGAAGACCTTCGGAGGCGATCATGCGCGTCATTCCGACAGGGGTCACAAACGCCTTCGCATTTGCGGTGGCCTACTTCTTGTTCGGCCTGATGCTGCTCTTCCAGATTGCCGACTTGGTCATCGCATTCGTGCGCGCTTGGTGAGTTCGCCAATTCCCGCTCACCTGCATCTCCCGCCAGTTCGGCCGGGCGCGGGCTCTTGCTGGTCATCGACCACGTTCTGAGGGTTCTCGGCAAGATAATTATCTGTGTCGAGCGCCTCAGAGGCGATCTGGCTGGCCGCGGGTTGTTCAATACCTTGAGCAATTGCCTCCAACGTAAGACGCAAACGCCTGATCCGATCAACCTTGTTGGGCATCTCTCACTCCGGGGCATCAGGGGACCAGAGCGCATGACGGCGAGCCGCAGGACTGAGTGCTGGGCCGGACCCCAGGCTCGCCGGAGAGAGTGAGGTCGCAACTCTCTCGCCCCGTCGAACGCAAATGGGGTGCCAAGTTCCCCCGCCCGGCCGCCGGTTCCTCCGCGGTCGCGAGTATTTGACGAGCGTCATTGCCGGCCCGTCGGTTCGGCGCACATGATCCATCATGCGCATGTGCTGGTTTTTTGGGATGTCCGGGCGCGACGTCCATCTGCAGGCGCGGACCGAGGAGCCTGGCGGCGTCGTCGGCGCGTACCATACTGTTCGCCCAGGCGAGAAGTTCCTCGGAATTTCGTACGCCGAATACAAGGCCGCTGGTTCGGGCGTGGTCATTGTCGAGGGCGACGGAACAGCGCGGATCGAGAAGGTATAGCCTATGGGCGGTGATCCCCGCTCGCGGCTTGCCGTACATCCGGGCTAGCGGTCTTGCCAGTTCGGACATCAACGTGCGCATTTCGGGGGAGCGGCACGCCGTTCAGGGTCGCGCGGGATGGCATCGAGGACGCCGATGGCTCGCCGGCGGCCCGTTGTCGCGCTACAATGTGCACCCGTTATTGCGGTGCGCATTCCTCTTCGGCCCGGACAGCGCGAAGCATCACCACCCCTACGCTTGGTTTCATATCTTTGAGTATCTCTTTGAGTACCGACACTGCGACACGCTGAGGAAGCGCGACATACATCTCCAAACCATCGGAGCCGAGTTCTTTGTTAGCTGCCGCAAATTGCTCCCAAGAGGTATCTACCTGCAGCTTGTTCAGCGCATTTGGGCGCAGTCCTCCCGTCGGTTGATCTCGAATGCATGACCATCGAGCGTCTCACGCTGGCGCTGGTGGCTGCGGCCGCAGCTCTGCGATCATCCGCAAAATTTCCTGCAACATTTGCCGTAGGATGGCGACTTCGGCCGTCTGGAAGGCGACCCTTCGCGCCGATCTTGATCAGCTTCTCCTTCGGGCTCGTCAGCGACCAGTCCTTGATCGGCTCGGGCGTCGCCAGCGTGCGCAGGAAATTGCCGAGATTGTAGGCGAGCGCATGAAGCTGGAGCTGAAGCTGGAGCCGCACGGCGTTGCCCGCGAACGTCCTGCATGACAGGTGCCTTCTCGGGATCGATCCAGACCCATGGCAGCGTGCCGTTCGCCAGCCGCAGTATCCGCTCCGCGATGACGCGCTCGGCCCGGTGCAGGCCGGCAAGGAAGATTCAGTCTGTTTCGCGCACGCGGTCAGCGATGACCGTGCCCTCAGCCAGTTCGAGGTTGAGCGCCGTCTCGACCAGAGCCCTAGACCAAAATCTCCTCGGCCAGCTGCGCCGGCTCTGCGGTCGGCAGGCCGCAGTGCCCCTCGTCCATTGCTTCCGTCAGCGCGTAGGAAATGCCGGCGCGGGCCCGGATCATCGCCGTCGTCTCGACGCCGAGCTTGTGACCAAGGGTCACAGGGGTCACGGGTTTGAAGCGGGCGCGTCTAGGACGAGGAAGCGAACTCCACGCTGCCAGACGCGACTGTCGTCGAGCTTGATGAGGCTGCAGTTCCACAGACCGCCGAGCCAGTATATGCGCATAACGAAGACGGACCCGTCATTCCCCTCAACTGGAGCAAGGTTGATCCCCGTACCAGCACATAGGCCGGCTTCCTCCGTGCCTCCCTCCTTCCGGACGACCCTCTCCTGTTGCACAACCATTTGCTCGAGCTGCGAGAGCGAGGGCACATGCCCGCACTCCTTGAGAAGTCGCCCTACGTCGTCGAGCGGAACATCTTCCCCGACATTGATGACCGTGCGGAACATTTGAGCGCACGTCATCCCCTCCTTGGGGCCATAGACCGTAATGCTGGCCGCGGCGGTCTCGGGTTGCATTTCGGGCAGAGTCCGATCGATCTCGGGATCGCGGGGCCAGTAGATCTCGCCGACCAAGCATTCGCTCGTCTTCCTGGCCGGAGCCGCAGCGACCGCCACGGACTTCTTGACGACGAAGAGGGCCGGACTCCCCGCAACAGGCTCGAACCCCTCGGAGAAAGCCCTCGCGACGGGCCGGAGGCCAGAGCGTTTCGGCTTCTCCACAGCGGGCGCGGACTTCTCGCGGAGAGCTTTGGCGACGCGCTGGTGGACGACCCTAGCTTCATTGCCGCTCAATTTATCGACGATGTCGAGAACAAGGCGGTGATACGCGGCGGGGACTTTAACGAGAGCCCAAACGATGGGGCCGATTAGGTCCTTCTTTGGCATGGTATATCCTCCCGCTTGCTGATGCTGGCCGTTCGCGTCGGCAGGTGGCAGCGTCTCCCCGCGCCGTACAAAGGTGCACCGAGCAGCCGTCCGGCCTTGCGATCTAATCGAGCGAAGCTCTGCTCCGCACCACGCCGACCCACGGCGCAGGCCAGAAGCTCCAGCGTGTGATCAAGGGCTGTCAACGGCACTTGTTCCTCTGCGGCAATTCTTGCGTCCCTTCGCGATCTCTTAGATCGCACAAACCACACTCGTATAGCGCAGCACCTGCAATTTCTCCCTGACTGTGACCTATCAGAGCGCGCCGAATATACTTGATAGCGTCTGTCTCATGCACACTGCTCTTTTCAAGGATGAGCAGGGCTTCGAGCACAGACGGTGCCAATCCTTGTTTAATTAACTGGAATGCAGCTCTGATCCGTTGATCGGTCTAGTCTGTCGGATCGAGCGGCGGCAACAAAGCACGAGTACGGGAGAAGGTTCAGAATTCGTCGATCGGCATCTTAAAAACGACATCCGTAAAATATCGCATCGCGGCAAGCCGAGCGTTGCGGGTGCGCGCGCCGTTTTTCCGCTGGTGCTCGAGGTCGTCAAGGAAGGCGCCGATCAGCGGGGCATCGAGATCGTCGATATCCAACTTGGATGGTTCCTTGTCCTTCTTGTTCGCGGCAAAGACCAGCAGCAACCGCAGTGTGTCCCGGTAGGCGGCGAGCGTATTCGGGCTGACTTGGCGCTGACGGGCCAAGCGGTCCGTGAAGAATGCCTGCAAGGTCGTGGCCAGTGCGGTCATGCGTCACCTCCGAGATGACGCTCCAACCGATCGCCGGCCAGCTTCAGCAACTCCGGCGAGGCCGAGAGATACCAATATGTGTGAACCGGGTTGATGTGGCCGAGATAGGTCGACAGGATCGCCAATCTCGCGCCTGGATCATCGCCGTCGCGGTAGGCGTCGAGGATGGTATTGACCGCGAAGCCGTGTCGAAGATCGTGCAGCCTCGGTCGGCATGCCGCCGAACGCGTCATGATGCCGGCATGACGAACAAGCCGCTGGAACGTGTTCTGCACGTTCGTATAGAGCAGCCTCGTGCCCGCCGGCGAGAGGAACAAGGCCGGGACGTTCGGCGACTGGCGAGGACGATCGGCGCGGCGGAGATAGTCGCCAAGGGCGACGATCGGACTCGGATGTAATGGCAACTCGCGAGATTTGCCGAACTTTCCATTGCGGATCGTGAGCACGCCGCAGATGGCGTCGAAGTCGTCACGATCGAGGCCGATTGCCTCCCCGACTCGCATGCCGGTCGCCGCCAGCAAGCCGATCAATGTCCGATAGGTCGCCTTTCTATGCGACCCGCGCAATGTCGCGGTCACCGCCATCAAGGTGGAGATCTCTTCCGTCGAGTACAGGTACGGCGTCGCTCGGCGTGATCGACCTGGCAGGATATCCGCCGGCGGCACCTGGGTAGCAGGGTCAATCCCGCGTAGATGGATGGCGAACCGGCGAACGTCGGAGAAACGCCTGGACATCCAGTTCGGATCGGCGCCTGCCGGCGCCGTCGCCCAAGCCAGCGCCGTCTCGATGGTCAGATGCTCTTCGCCACGATCCTCGACGAAGGCGAGGAACTGAGTGAGGAGCTTCTCGGCCCGAGCAAGCCTGTAGCCAAGGGCGCGCCGCACGGCCAAGTAATCGGCGAGGGCCTGACGGAGGAAGTTCATGCTGCGTCTCCCGGCCAGGGGCGGGCGATCGTCCGCAAGGTGTCGCGGTCGATCTTGGCGTAAATCGCTGTCGTCAAAGCACGGCGGTGACGCAGGAGTTGGCCGATCTCCGGCAACGACGCCCCAGCCCGCAACATCTGCATCGCGGCCGTGACGCGCTGCGATTGCCGCCACTACGCGCACGCAAAGCCCAAGCACGCTGCTAACCGGCTTGTCGGGAGATTGCGGCGCAGAAAGAACTGATCACCGTCGCCGCGCGGTGTTGGGCTCGTCGTGCTTCCGCTACCGGCAACGTCCGAAGGTGCCATCGCCACGTTCTGTGTGGCGGCCCGCGATAACCCGCTACAGAAAAGCGATCAGACGGTGGCGCGGGCCGCCCGAACCCGCGGTCGCGTGCGCACTCCCACCCACCCACCCTCAACGCGCATTGTGGGAGTTTTGTAGTACGTACTGGGCTTCGGCTTAGTCTTTACGGCGATAGTTGTCCTGTACCTGCAAGTCGTCCCGTAGCTGGAATGCCGTCCCCTCTTATGAATATCTGGGATGCTACTTTTAAGGAAAAAGGCGCGGGCGGTTATGTGGATGTCGCCGCTTGCATGCCGGGCGTGTGGCAACGATCGATACGCCGCCATGTCGCGCGCGGCGGTCCCCATGCAATACGGCACTTCGCCATCGCGGCTTCGGCCTCACACGAGAGGCCCAACATGGCTCGCTCAATTACACGCGGGAACTACCGCGACGCCATCGAGATCGCTTGCTCTCCACAGCGACGACGTGAACGCGGCCATGTGCGAGCCTTTGAACAACCTGGCCACCCATTCGTTGCGGACGGGGCGCATGGGTGGCCCAGTTCTCGCTCAACCGCTTGGCTAACGCATCGTGATCATCATCGGTCGACGGCGATGCTGCCATCGTCTGCCATTGATTCGTCTTGTCCATTGAGCCTTCTAACGCCCTGAATCTCGCACCCCTCGCAGGGGCGCAGCAGAGCTTCTTTCTTTGTAAAGAGAAATGAGTTTCCGGTGGATCATCCGCAGGCCGAAAAACGGCCATAGCCCCCTCTAACAAATCATATATCGTCCTTTTTCGGCCGATATGCAAGAGGGTGATCATGTCCTCAACATCGACTTGCCCGATTTGTCGGACCAGCCCGTAACCACGCGAACACGGCTCGCTTAATACGCGGCTGACATAGTCCTTCAGATTGAATTGATCATGGACGAACGAATGTCCATTTAGCGAAACATTAAGCTTCTTCATGTACAGAAGAATTAACGGAGAACCGGATGGACAGCGTCCGGGGCGAGGGGGATGCGCTCGGAGGGAAACCGCAAACGCAAAAGAAGACAAAGCGGAGACCCCTGTGTACCAAGTCTTTATCGAAGGCGGCGTGATCCGGAAGCTCTGGGGCGTCGAGACAAACGTCTATCGCGACCACTTACTCCGGCTGGATGCTGAAAGCCGTCGTAACCGTTTCTGTGGCACCATCGCCGACGACATAATTCGAACCTATGCCGCAACGGCGCGCGGCAGAGATGCGATCGTTCACGGCTTCTTCGTGGACGGCGTGCTGCGCGGCGTCGCAGATCTGCGCCTTCTTGGGCGCGAGGCCGAGGCGGCCTTCAGCATTGAGAAGCCATGGCAGAGCCACGGTGTCGGCTCGGCGCTGCTCGAACGCACCCTCCTCGTCGCGCGCAACCGCGGTGTCAAGCTCCTGGAGGTCTGCTGCCTTGCGGAAAACCAGCGCATGCAGCAACTCGCTCGCAAATTCGAGGCCGAGCTGATCTTCGATTGCGGAACGGTGATCGGCACGATGGAAAACCCGTATCCGACCCCGCTGTCGCTCATGCAGGAGATGGTGGCCGACGGTCACAGCTTCGCCGCCGCCTATGTTGATTACCAATCCCGCGTGTTGATGCCCCCGCGGGCTTTCGCGGTACGCCTACCGCAACCTAGCCCGCTTCGAGTTCACTAGTTGCTCTCCGCCCGTGCGCGGACAATGCATTTCTCGTGTATGGGGCACCGTAGTCGGTACCTGGGCAGAGGTTCCCAGTCGGGGAGAGCATGATGCGACTGTTAAGGAAAAGAGCGGACGGTTATGTGGATGTCGGCCGCTTGCATGCCGGCCGCGTGGTGTATTGCAGCAATGAAGAAACGGATCACAATCACCGACTTCGCCCGCATGGGCGGCAAGGCGCGGGCCGACAAGCTCTCTCCCGAGCGACCACGGCAAATCGCCTCCGAAGCTGGCAAGAAGGGCGGCCGACCGCGCCAGCTCAAACTTGACTCGGACCTCCGCAGCCTGAGGCGTTCGTCGCAAAAGCGCCGCTCATTGGGTGCCTACTGCCGAGATTGCTTTCGGAGGATACCCTGGTGACTCTCTGCGAACTGCGAGATCGAATCTCTGAAGACCAGATCACTCAAGGCGAGGTGATGGCGGCGTTGCGCGCGCCCCTCACCGGGACAGATGATGGTTACGTCCGTTCAAAGCTGAAACAGGCCATCACATCGGCGAACATCTACTACAGCTCGCGCAAGTGGGGGCACTACCGAACCCTCGAAAAGGCAAAGGCTCGATTGATTGCAGACATAACGAAGGCCGCAGGGTAACCCGGGCGCCACCCTCCGGGGCGAAGACATCTTCATAAGCGACAGCGGCTTCTTGCATCTCGGGGCGAGCAAGGTGAAATCCGGGCGCCCCGGCCATCAATGCTGCCGTTCCGGTCCTTCCGCTTTGTAGGGGTTCCATCACAATATATTTTTCAATGAAAGCGTTTGTTACTTGGATTGCCATAAATTCTCACAAACCTGTGCGAGAGATACGGAAGGTGATCGCAGAGCATGCTGGCGTACGGAAAGCACTTGACCCTGCTTTTTTGTACGTAATCAATCCACTTTACTTGCTGGCGATCGTTGCAATTTTCATCCAAACATGGGACTTCAATGAAAAATACAGACCAGAGACAGCTGACCTCGGACTATGCGCCGTATGAGGCGTTCTGGGAGGGTTTCGTGGATTATCGGCAGGGCTTGCACCGGAATCCCTACGAAGCCGTTCCTACTCAGGATGTCGAATCCCATGCTTGGGATCGAGGCCAAGAAGCCGGCATGCGTGCGATGCGGGCAATCGAGAGCATATGATCGACAATGCGGCGGTGAAGCGCGCCAGCGGTGGCAGCGACATCGAGGGTATCGTTACGACTTAGGCGACCCGGTGAGTCGAAAAACAAGTGATAATCGATAAAACCTAGTACTCACCCCGCGCATGACCGTCGGTCGGTACCTTCGATGCTGGTAAGCATCGCAAGAATTCATTGGCGGCATGGCTGCCCGATCTGCTCGGTCGCGCTGCGCGGTCAATGTCCCGAAGCCGCACCGCGGCGCGCCAAGGGCGCGGGACTTGACGGCGAAGGCGCGGACCGAGCTACCCTCCATCCGCCGCCAGACGGACGGTTGCATATTCTATCCGCAGTCTCTGCCATTCCTTCGGGCCGGGATCCCCCACTTAAATCAAGCGTGGGGCCTTAACCGTTTGTAAACCATACTTCGGCACGATTTTGCACATGCTGAATCAGTCCACCGCCGTTAATGTTCTCTCCTTCAGGCGCATAACTCCGGCACCAGAGTTGCCGGACGCGTCCGATCCGGTACCGACTATGCGGCGGGAACTAAAGCTATTGCGGATCGAACTGGAACGATTGCGTGCGATGGAAAAATTCCATTTCGCGGTTGTCGAGCGCATCATGGACAGTCGGGACCAGTGGCAACGAGAAGCGGAGCGCCTGAGCGCTTTAATGGCGCCGATGCATTGGCGCCCCGCACTACTTTTTCGATAGGTGCCTGGGGTGCGGCACGGATAATTGAGACACCCGGCTGAGGTAAATTGAACCTCAACCGGAGTGTTACACATGACGAATGATGACGGTCGCAAGCCCGAAGGGGCGCCGGAGCGCTCCCCCAAAGCTGGCGTGGACGGTTCGGGGGTCGACGGGAATGGCCCCAAGCGCTTTTCTGTTCAGCGCAAGATGGCGATTGTCGCGCGACTGTTGCGCGGCGAGCCGCTGGAACTGGTGGCGCGGGAGACGACTGTCTCGATCGCCAGGCTCAGCGAGTGGCGCGAGCGCGCGCTCGCAGGCGCGGCTACAGCCCTGAAAGAACGCGAACGCGATGACCGCGACGACGAGATCGCCCGTCTGAAATCCAAGGTGGGCGAGATCACCATGGACAACGAAGTGCTCTACGCCAAGATCGAGGCGCTGGAGGGTAAACGCCCTTTGGCCCACAGGAGGTCGAGACGATGAGCCAGACACTCTCGCCCTCCAGTGCTCGCTGTTATGGCATGGCGCGCGTCGCGCGGGTGTGGAAGATCTCGCGCGCCAGCGTCTATCGCTCTCTCAAGGAGACGCCGCCGAACACGATCGCCCGTCGCCCTGGTCCGGTCGGCGCATGCTCGGACGCGGAACTGGCAGAGCATATCCGCCAGCACATAGCCGCCTCCCGCCTTCACGGCGAGGGCTACCGCAAGTTATGGGCGCGGTTGCGCTTTGCTGGCGTTCGCGCGAGCCCCCGTCGTGTGCGACGGGTGATGGGCGAGAACGGCCTGCTTGCGCCGCACCGCGTTGGACGCACCGAGACCAAGCCACACGATGGGACGATCATCACCGACAAGGTCAATGAAATGTGGGGAACAGACATGACGATCCTCCGGGAAGGCCGAGCCAATGTCTTCGTCGCCGTGGAACATGCCAACTCGGAAGTCGTCGGCATTCATGCATCGCGGTCGGCCAATCGCTTCGAGGCCTTGGAGCCGGTGCGCCAGGGGGTGCATCGCTGCTTCGGAGCCATCGCGCCCGGGGTGGCGTGTGGATTGAAGCTGCGTCACGATCATGGCTCCAACTACATGTCCGGCGATTTCCAGGACGAGATCGAATGCCTGGGGATCGAAGCTTCGCCCTCCTTCGTGCGACAGCCCGAGGGCAACGGCGTCGCAGAGCGCTTCATCCGAACCTTGAAAGAGAACCTGCTGTGGGTGAGAACCTTCGACACCATCGAAGAGCTGCGAGCCGCACTCGTCGAGTTCGCGGCTCGCTACAACGAAACTTGGCTCGTCGCTCGGCACGGCTATCGTACCCCAGCCCAGGTGCGAGCCGATCAATGCAGGCTTGATCCGAACACAACGGCCGATTTAAAGTTGGCCGCCTGAGCAGGGGCGCTTGCGTGCACTTCAGCCGCTCCTGGCCGTCGAATTCTTGGTGGCAAACGATGGTTGGGTGGCAGGTCCTGTCAAGGCCGTCAGCCGCCGAAGGCGGGGGCCGCAGGACCGCCTTTACAGGACCTGCCATCCAGCCATACTCGGCCACCGAGGTCGACGGCTGGCAACATGAGCCCAGCCGGGTGTCTCAAAACCGGGCCGCAGTACACGTCCGATCCGGTACCGACTATGCGGCGGGAACTAAAGCTATTGCGGATCGAACTGGAACGATTGCGTGCGATGGAAAAATTCCATTTCGCGGTTGTCGAGCGCATCATGGACAGTCGGGACCAGTGGCAACGAGAAGCGGCGCGCCTGAGCGCTTTAATGGCGCCGAGTGCATTGGCGCCCCGCACTACTTTTTCGATAGGGTGCCGTAAGCGACGATAGGTTTGCCTTGAGTGTAAGCTCGATCGCACTGTTTGAGGGCGCGGCAGGGCTCGGGTGATCACGGCGGTCGAGGTTGGCACGGTGCAAAGTCGCCGGCCTCGTCCGTGGCGGCAACCTCTCATGGGAGTTCGGATCCAGCCGCGGGATCGGCATGTGAGAAACAAGTGCCGCCGCTCGAAGGCGGCGTCGACGATACCTTCGTACGGGTGGCGTTGCAGACCTCTTGTTATCACCAGTGCTGTTCTCGATGATGGCCGCAAAGCGTGCCGAATGCATCACGCCTCGACAGCACGGTCGGTAAGAACTCCGTGCCGCATTTCACCGTGGTGCCTGCAACGGCGTTGCCTTCGCCGCTTGCCCGCAAGCGTGTCACGGCGGCCTATCCAAGCCGCGCTGGCGCACGTCTCTTACGGGTTTCGGGGCCTGACAGCCCTGTCGCTCCCAAAAAATTCCATCCGGCCCGATTTTGCGTAGTGACGGAGAATCAGCGCATCATCGCTCACGATCATGCGTTTGCTTGCAATATTTATCGCCAGTCTGTCCAAATCGCGGCGGCAGCTTGAGGCCGAGATCCGCTTTCTCCGTCATCAACTCAATATCGCTCTGAGGCAACGAAGGCACGTTTGCCGCTGCGGGGCGGTGATCGATCGCGCGCTGCCGGTGTGGTGACCCGGCTGTAGCCGAGCCTGCTCTCACCGCGGTCGCCATGGCAGAATCCGTATGCCGAACGGTTAATTGGAACGCTACGGCGCGACTGCCTGGATCACGTCCTCATCTTCGGTGCACGGCATCTGCGCGGGTTCTAGCCACGTATTCCCCGCTATTACAATGAGACGCGAACGCATGTCTCCTTGGACAAGGATGCTCCGCTCGGTCGAGCGATCCAGCGACATGGAGCCATCATCACTGTGCCGATCTTGTCAGGACTGCATCATCGCCGGCTACATCTTGCCCCCAGCGTCGCTGACCGGAACTGTTTGATAGCGTTTCCAGCAGTTTCGAGGCCGAGATTATCGTATACCCCGCCGTCGGAGAGGATTACTTTCGTGGTGAACGGTGCGCGCTGCAGGTACATCCCAGACTTCGGCGTGAACGATGATGGGCGGTGGTCGCCGACAAATGGGCGCCTTTGCGGAGCGCCTCAGCTCCGGCAATTCGCCCCGTGGATGCAGCTGCTGCCGCAGCCGCGCGGGTAAGCTCCGAGCGCTTCATCCATGATCCGCTTGATGGCACGGGTGCAACGGCCGCAGCGGGCGCTGCAGCCGAGGCAATAATATACTTGACTGATCGAGCGCGGCCGCGTGTCCACGGCGCTGACGGCGGTACGTACTTGCTGATCGCTGAGCACGTTGCAGGAGCAGATGATCATGGTCGCTGTCGCTCGAGGTGCGCAAGGTCGAGAGCGGGCTCACGCTAACCGAAACGATGCCGCCGTCGGACGCGGAAGCCTCCTCCGCCGAATACTCTATGAAAACCGCCTCCGCCGCCGCCCCGGGCGACCGCTTGGTGGTTGGGCATTATCAGGATTCCGGCAAGCAGCGCGACAGCACCAATCGTCCAAGTTTTCATCATCTCATTATCCAATTGCAATGGCGAATCTCGCCAAAGCTTTTGCTGATGCACGAGTGACCAGAGGAAATGCAATTTTATTCCGAGCTAGCGACCGAGCGTGAATGCTCACATGCCTCGTGAATGTCGTCCGCGCAGGATCTTTGCACGGCAATACAAGCGCCGGACGAGCCTTCGCATCGACGAAGACGCCTTCCTCGGAGGAGCAATATTCGTTGCAGAAGTACACGCCCTCGCCCATTGTGCCACGGTTCGAGGTGGCCATCATTAATCGGAAATCGGTTGTCCCAGTATCTGCACCTAGACGATCGATTCGCTAATCGATAATCACATCCAAGAGTTGTCGTTCGGCCAAGCCTGCGTGGCTGATCGGCCACAGTCGGCAGCCAGCGAGCACGCCACGCCCAACTTGCGTGATTATTCGTATGGACTTCCGCTTGATGCTGCCGGATTGCAAGTCGCATAGCATAAAGACTTCGCCCCGACCGACCGCGAATTCTTTCTTTGATAGACGCCAGCATGGCTCATAAAGAGCATGATCGGACGATGGCGCGGTTTATTCCAGGATACTTCTTTTCTGCTGACCCCGTGGCTTTTGTCATCAGGAAGCCGTAGCAGCCGCTGTCCGCCGTGCCGCGAGCATGGCGCTCGCAGTAGAACTCGTGCGGATCGTCGAGGAAACCGCGCTTTCCGGGCGCATAGCGCACGCCGAGCTCAGCCCGTGGGCCGACCTGGGCGGCGTCATCGAATAGGGGCGGCACGGCGGGTGAGGCCTGCGCGCCGATCGCCTCTAGGTAAGCGTGGACCCCATACAGATTAATCGGTTTGTCCAGACCGTCATGGCTGTCGCTCATCGTCCTCATGGTCGCCTCCGAAAGCCTGCATTGGTTCACAAAACGAGATCGGACGAATGCGCGATTTATTCCAAGGGGGGCTTTACGGCGCGATAGACCGGAGTGAATGCGTTGGCGTTGACCGTGTTACGGAATGGCTGGGCAAGACGCCCCATAGCGGCGGCGTTCAAGCCATACTGCCGGGACAAATGTCTTGCGGCGTTCAGCACATCGTTTCACGGCTTTCGATCACGCGGGCCGGGACGCGCCGTCAACAGTGCATTGCGGCGTCGTGTGAGTTGCGCCGGAATAATCCCGACCGGCGTGCGATCTTGTTGCGCACAAGCCCACTGCGAGAGCTGGCGTCGGCGCCGTCCTGCAGACACACCGAACAGCATAGCAAGGGCCGAGTGTCCTAAACGTCAAAGGAGCATCACAATGCTGATGAAGACCACTTACGCGCTCATCGCCGCGCTTGTTCTCGCCTTAACCTCCACCGCGTTTGCGCGAGCTCCCCGACGGACGGGCGTCGAGCAGAACGGGTACCCTTATTCGTATAACCCAAATGAAGAAATGCGGTTCGATCACGCCAAGGGCGACATTTGGTGACTGCGCGCTCAGCCGTTTGCTGAAGCGATTCTCGGAAAAAGCCACTTCCGCCCGATCGTCAAAAGCGTCTCAACCAAAAGCGCCAGACGATCGGGCTTTTCCTCCGCTCATAAACAAGCCGGGGATTATGCTCCCACAAATCGGAGGAATTGTCGTGAGTGCCGCGCAATATCTGACGGCCTGGGCTGCACTTCAGAGCGCCGCACGATGGATCGCCCTTTGGCACCAGCAATACGACGTCTGGTTTGCCACGGTACTGAGCCGACCGCCGGCCGGGATCGGTGAGTTCGATGTTGAGGTGCAGGATTGGGCTAAGGGCTATGAGCCGTTCGTAGGCTATGCACCATTTACCGCGCTGCAGAATGCCACCGGCCAAAGATGAGAAAGAAATGTCGCCGATAATCTCGGTTTCTTTGGAGCATCACAAACTGATTGACCGCATCAATTCCAGACGAGCAGGAATATTCCGCTTGATACCCGAGTCACGAAGGTGCGGCGGAAAACGATCCGGCGCCGTTCGTCCCCCTGGCGGTGAAGAAGCGCGGTAAAGAGATCAACTACCAGGCCAAAACCGTGACGCTGGCGGGACGGCGCTACATCGTCTGCCGCAACCAACAGGAGGCGGAGAAGGATGCCGCCGACCGAACCGCGATCGTCGCCGCGCTGGAGCGGCAGCTCGCCAAGGGCGACAAGGCGTTGGTCAGCAACACCGGCTTTCGGCGCTACCTGAAGACGATCAGCGACGAGCACTTCGCGATCGATCCCGACAAGATCGAAGAGGAGAGGAAGTTCGACGGCATCTTCGTGCTGCGCACCAACACCGATCTCAATCCGCTCGAGGCCATGCTCTGCTACAAGCAGCTGTGGATGGTGGAGCAGATCTTCCGCACCGCCAAGCACCTCTTCTCCACCCGGCCGATCTTCCACAAGCTCGACGAGACCATCCGCGGTCACGTGTTCTGTAGCTTCCTCGCGCTGGTGCTGAAGACAATGCTGGAGGACCGCATTGCAACGCTCGGTCGCTCCGGCTCCTGGCCGGAGATCATCGCCGATCTGGATTCGCTGACCGAGACCGAAATCGAGTACGACGGCAAACGCTTCCTCGTCCGCTCGGCGCCGCGCCCGGCCGCCAGGTTGGCCTTGCGTGCAGCCGGCGTCGCGCTGCCGCCGACCGTCCGCGACGCAACTGCCTCTTGACCCTCGCCCGACCCTTGCCCAATCGAAAATGTGGTGCCAAGCCGCCGCAGCGGCGAGAATTCCCGTCGCCGATCAGAAACTTAACAAATCGCGCTGTAGAAGATCGGTCAAAAGTTATGGCCCAGGAACGACGAGGGTGGCTGCAAGGCGTGATCCGGCGGCTCAGGTTGACTTCGGGACTTGTCATGTTCGCCTACGTGACGACCCACTTCGTCAACCATAGCCTGGGCCTCATCTCGGTGGAGGTAATGGATCACGCGCTCGAGCGCATCTACCAGTATTGGGCGAGTCCGCTCGGCGGCGTCATCCTCTATGGCGCCTTCGCGACGCATTACGGCCTGGCGCTGTGGGCGTTTTGGCTGCGCCGCTCGCTCAGGATGCCGGTCGCGGAAGCAACCCAGCTCGTTCTCGGATTCTCGATTCCGTTTTTCCTCACCGATCACGTCCTACAGACGCGCGTCGCCGACACGTTCTAACAGCAACTAACTTCCGTCCGATCTGATACTCAAATTGCCGGCCGACCAGGTGATGCAGTCGGAGTCGAATTATGATTGGCTCGACAATGACCGTCTCGGCAAGCGAGCAGGGCTATGCCCTCCCCGCCCGCGTGCTGCACTGGGTGACCGCGGTCATCGTGATCGGCATGATCCCGTCGGCATCTATATGGCCAATGCGCGCCCCGGACCTGCACGATCAGTCCTTGGGATTGAGCGCGATTGCGAGCCGCACCAGGAACCGATGCCGTTCGAAGTTGAGGAGGTCGAGTTTGCCCGGCTCGTCGACCGCTCTGCCCGCCACCTGGATGTCCCATGCGGCTTCCCAGTGGCCGTAACCGATGCGGCTCTCCGCTCACAGTTGCGGGGGTTACGTAGTCCCAGTCGGACTTCGCCCCGTGTTCCCTCTTGCCTCCCCGGGCTTGCGACTTGGGGAACCAGCACATGCCGAGAATTCCGGCAGCATCAAGCGGAAGTCCATACGAATAATCACGCAAGTTGGGCGTGGCGTGCTCGCTGGCTGCCGACTGTGGCCGATCAGCCACGCAGGCTTGGCCGAACGACAACTCTTGGATGTGATTATCGATTAGCGAATTGATCGTCTAGGTGCAGATACTGGGACAACCGATTTCCGATTAATGATGGCCACCTCGAACCGTGGCACAATGGGCGAGGGCGTGTACTTCTGCAACGAATATTGCTCCTCCGAGGAAGGCGTCTTCGTCGATGCGAAGGCTCGTCCGGCGCTTGTATTGCCGTGCAAAGATCCTGCGCGGACGACATTCACGAGGCATGTGAGCATTCACGCTCGGTCGCTAGCTCGGAATAAAATTGCATTTCCTCTGGTCACTCGTGCATCAGCAAAAGCTTTGGCGAGATTCGCCATTGCAATTGGATAATGAGATGATGAAAACTTGGACGATTGGTGCTGTCGCGCTGCTTGCCGGAATCCTGATAATGCCCAACCACCAAGCGGTCGCCCGGGGCGGCGGCGGAGGCGGTTTTCATAGAGTATTCGGCGGAGGAGGCTTCCGCGTCCGACGGCGGCATCGTTTCGGTTAGCGTGAGCCCGCTCTCGACCTTGCGCACCTCGAGCGACAGCGACCATGATCATCTGCTCCTGCAACGTGCTCAGCGATCAGCAAGTACGTACCGCCGTCAGCGCCGTGGACACCGGCCGCGCTCGATCAGTCAAGTATACTATTCGCCTCGGCTGCAGCGCCCGCTGCGGCCGTTGCACCCGTGCCATCAAGCGGATCATGGATGAAGCGCTGGAGCTACCCGCGCGGCTGCGGCAGCAGCTGCATCCACGGGGCGAATTGCCGGAGCTGAGGCGCTCCGCAAAGGCGCCCATTTGTCGGCGACCACCGCCCATCATCGTTCACGCCGAAGTCTGGGATGGACCTGCAGCGCGCACCGTTCACCACGAAAGTAATCCTCTCCGACGGCGGGGTATACGATAATCTCGGCCTCGAAACTGCTGGAAACGCTATCAAACAGTTCCGGTCAGCGACGCTGGGGGCAAGATGTAGCCGGCGATGATGCAGTCCTGACAAGATCGGCACAGTGATGATGGCTCCATGCCGCTGGATCGCTCGACCGAGCGGAGCATCCTTGTCCAAGGAGACATGCGTTCGCGTCTCATTGTAATAGCGGGGAATACGTGGCTAGAACCCGCGCAGATGCCGTGCACCGAAGATGAGGACGTGATCCAGGCAGTCGCGCCGTAGCGTTCCAATTAACCGAAGCGCCGATGGCATCGGAGATGCCTGCGATGGCGAAGGCAAGGGCGAGCCGCTTTTTGGAGAATTTGAGGGTCTTCGAAATTGGCGTCCCTGCGCTGGTCAACTGTTTGCTTGGTTCCGTAGGCGGTGGCGTCATCTGGGTCTGGTCAGCTGTGATCGGTAATTCGTTTGTCATAGGCCGTCGGCCGCCGCATTAACATCGGCTGAGAGCAATAGATTGTCCGCCACGGACGGTCTGCCCTCAGCTGCGGACGCGCCGTTGCAGCGCAGCGAATTGGCGAAGAGTGCCACTTCCGGACGCATGCAGCGCCTCGTCGGCGCGGTGCGCTGCAGGACCACTAACCACTAAATTAGTGGGGAAACTAGGTAGGTCCCCGCCAGAGACTATAGTCCTAACATGGCCGCCTCAGATTGGAAACCAGTATGGCTCCCGACATTCCATATCGTCCAAGGTTCTTGATTTGGATACCTCCGCGACGCCCGTTGTGGTAGGTCCCCGCCAGAGACTATAGTCCTAACATCACGCCTCAGGGTGAAATTCCCCAAGTTGATGCAATTCCGGGCGTTGCACTGATTCTGTGCTCTGTGCATTTCTTCGAAGGGCTCGATGGCGCCCAGTCATAAATTTAGACTTTAGTACACTGCTGTCCGGCAATTCTGCCGGGGGCATAGTGTAACGCGCTGATAAGGACTAAGAAAACGGATTTTGGGGGGTGTCACCGATTCCGAAGTGATTTTGAGAAACTGGGGTTTTTCGACCCCGGAGTTTTCTCATGCCGATCGGCAAACTGGTTTTCGCCCAGCTTATGGACTTTCTCCCACTCCATACGTTCCGGCGTTGCGTTGCGCGTTACCCTTCGAATTATCCGACCAAAACCTTTTCGCATCTCGATCAATATTTGAGCATGGCGTTTGCGCAATTAACGTTTCGCGAAAGCTTGCGCGATATCGAAGTCTATTTACGTGCGCATGAAGCCAAGCTTTATCATCTCGGCATTCGCGGACACGTCGCTCGCAGCAATCTGGGCGATGCGAACGAGAAACGCGATTGGCGCATTTATCGCGATTTCGCGAACAGCTTGATCGCGCAAGCGCGGCGGCTCTACGCGGATCCTCCGTTGATCTGGACAACACCGTGTACGCTTTAGACACGACAACGATTGACCTATCGCTCAAAGTGTTTCCGTGGGCACATTTTCGCAAGGCCAAAGCTGCCGTGAAGATGCACACGCAGATTGATCTGCGCGGTAACATTCCCTCGTTTATCCACGTTTCCGACGGCAAAATGCATGAGGTGAACGTACTCGACCTCATGACGCCGGAACCCGCAGCTTCTCGATCATGGATCGCGGTTTCCTTGATTTTGCGCGCCTGTATCGCCTGACGCAGGCGGGTGCTTTCTTCGTCATCCGCCCCAAAAGCAACACGGCTTTCCAGCGCGTGTATTCACGATCCGTCGAAAAAACAACAGGCTTGCGCTGCGATCAGACCGTTCGGCTCACAGGCGTCACGTCAGCCAACGACCATCCGCAATATCTGCGCTACGTCGTTTTTTATGACGAAGAGAACGACAAACGCCTCGGGTTCTTCACCAACAATTTCGAGCTTCCGGCTTTGACCATCGCCCAGCTCTACAAATGCCGTTGGCAGGTGGAGTTGTTCTTCAAATGGATCAAGCAGCATCTGCGCATCAAGGCGTTTTTCGGCACGAACGAGAACGCGGTGAAAACGCAAATCTGGATCGCCATCAGTGTGTACGTGCTCGTTGCCATCGTCAAAAAACGTCTCGGCGTCGCAGCGTCGCTCTACACAATCCTACAAATTCTCAGCCTCACGCTTTTCGAGAAAACACCGTTGGATCAACTGCTTAACGATATCGCTCTACAAAATCTAAATTCAGTCAATTCCAACCAATTGAATTTCTTCAGTTAATTGCCGGACAGCAGTGACTTTAGTATTAAAATATTGTCTGATGGGTACGGCGGGTTTTCCCCAGTACGGCTGGAAGGCTTTCTTTCCAAGCGGTGCCTTCCCGATGATCGGCGGCTTAAGCCTGCTCCCGGCATGCGCCGTCCGACGTCCAGTTTGCATCCGCCCTTCGTGCGCCTCGTAGTCACAACGGTTGTCCCGCACTGTGTCGGGCCTCAAACTCGATTGCGCACCGCCCTGGAGGATCATTACTCCTCCGCCCCAGGGGCCCTCGCTCAGGTCCGGGTTATAGTGTCCCGGCCCGTCATCACTTAGTCGGCCCCATCCGTCCCGCTCGTGGGCACACCGCGATTTCACCGCATGGCGGCTTATACGCGATGCCTTCGCTGTGCGGGAGCGCCTAGGCGACCCACGAGTGGTTCCGGGCTTTCGCTGCTCATTCCGTCCTGACATGCCGTCCTCTCTGACCCCGGGGAGTTCGATCGTCGTTTCAGTCCAGAACACCGACGTCGACATTGGTCTTCGCCATGGACCAAAGGGCTCGGCACTCCCGATGATCCCGCAATCCGTTTCGCGCGGGGCACGGATTTCGGGGCTACGCTGGTTCGCTGCTGCTACGGCCTGTCAGGTTGCTGGTCATCCTGCCCAAAGGCAGGCGGCTGTGAGGGCGAGTCGGACGAGGTGACGCTGCTCTCCATGCTTGCGCGGCTGTGCACTGCACCCGCGCTGGGGCGTGTCCGGAAAGGCCCCGCTTGGAAAGCCAGCCTTCCAGCCGTACTAGGGAAAACCCGTTAGTCTAATAAAGTAGTGCAAAAGCCCATGGATAAGGTAACAAGGCAGAGTACACTAAAACACCCGCATGATGTAAACGAAAGCCTCGTCTACCACACATTTTGTGGTTTGTGGTTTTAGTCTCCCAGAAGCGCACTCGACACGCGCAGCTATAAGAAGGGCATCAAGATCAGCAAAGCCGAGATGAAACGCCTCGACATCACCGGCGATCAGTTCCATCCTGAATGGAACTACACGATCAGGCCGCGCCAGCCGTCAAAATCGTAGCAGTTATTGCTCGGGGTATCCTTAGAGCATCGCCCGCTATTCGCTTTGCCCAGCAGACCGCGGGTTTGTCGATGATGCGGTAAGATAAGCCGCGCCGCCGCTCGCGCGCAACGGAAAGTTGGCGCATGAACGGCCGTGCGGCGGCGAAGCGGCCGGCCGGCTCAGCCGCCGGTGACGCTCATGTGGCGGGCGAGCGCCGGACGCTTGCGGCGTCGGTCGATGACGAAATCGTGCCCCTTCGGCTTGCGCGCGATCGCTTCGTCGATCGCCGCATACAGCAGGTCGTTGGCTTCCGAGGCGCGCAACGGGCCGCGCAAATCGGCCGCGTCCTCCTGGCCGAGGCACATGAACAGCGTCCCCGTGCAAGTCACGCGCACCCGGTTGCAGGATTCGCAGAAATTGTGGGTTAGCGGCGTGATGAAGCCGAGCCGTCCGCCGGTCTCGGCCACCCGCACATAGCGCGCCGGCCCGCCGGTGCGGTAGTCGGTCTCCTCCAGGGTAAAACGCTCGGCGAGGCGGGCGCGCACCAGCGAAAGCGGCAGATACTGGTCAAGACGCATCTCGCCGATTTCGCCGAGCGGCATCACCTCGATCAAAGTGAGGTCCATGCCCTGGCCATGCGCCCAGGCGAGAAGCTGCGGCAGCTCGCGCTCGTTCACGCCCTTGAGGGCGACCGCGTTGATCTTGATCGCAAGCCCCGCGCGCTGCGCGGCGGCGATCCCCCGCAGCACCTGCCCGAGCTCGCCCCACCGGGTGATCGCGCGAAACTTGTCCGGATCGAGCGTGTCGAGCGAGACGTTGATGCGGCGGACGCCGCAGGCGGCGAGCTCGGCGGCGTATTTCTCGAGCTGGGAGCCATTGGTGGTGACGGTCAGCTCGTCGAGCACGCCGCTTGCGAGGTGGCGCGACAGCGACGCGAACAGCGTCATGATCCCGCGCCGCACTAGGGGCTCGCCGCCGGTCAGCCGGAGCTTCCGCACGCCCTTGACGACGAAGGCGGTGCCCAGCCGATCGAGTTCCTCCAGCGTGAGCACCTCGGCCTTGGGCAAAAACGTCATGTGCTCCGACATGCAATAGACGCAGCGGAAATCACACCGGTCGGTCACCGAGACGCGGACATAAGTAATGGCGCGCCCGAACGGGTCGACCACCGGGGCCGCCTGCCTCGAGGCGAGACCGTCGAAATCCATGTTCCTCCCTGGGCGTTTCTTGTGAGCGCGCCACGGCCGGACGACCGACGAATGGTCGCAGGGCTCTTGCCCTTGCGGGACAATATAATGGTGAAACTTTGCGATCGGGAGGCCGTTTAGGCCGGCCTGGTGCGGCGTGAGGGCGCGCCACCGATCGCGCGGGCGAGGATCATGAGCGTACAGTCGACTGAGCAGAGGCCCTGGCCGACCGAACTCCGCTTGCGCAAGGGGGGCCGTGAGCTGTTGGTGAGTTTCGACACCGGCAAGTCGTTCGAGCTCCCCGCCGAGCTTTTACGGGTCCGCAGCCCGAGCGCCGAGGTCCAAGGCCATTCGCCGGCCGAACGAAAGACCGTGGCAGGCAAACGCGACGTCGCCATTATCGAGGTCCATCCGGTCGGCAACTACGCCGTACGCCTCGTCTTCGACGATCTGCATGGCAGCGGCATATTCTCGTGGGAATATTTCCACGATTTCGGGCGCAATCTCGACCACTACTGGGAAGAATATCTTGACGAACTCGGCGACAAAGGCCTGTCGCGCGACCCGCCGCGGCGCACACGCTAGCAGCCTGTCGGACTTAGCGGATTATACGCGACGCGGGGTATTCTGGCGCAATTGATTCGCCGCCTGGATGCCATCGATGAGCAATTTCCGCGAGTTTGATCGCGAGACGGGATTTCTGCTTCCGCCCTCGCTCGATGAATGGCTTCCCGAACAGCACCTGGCGCGGTTTGTTGTCGAGGTGATCGACGGGTTGGACCTGTCGGCGATGGTGAAGAGCTATCGGGGCGCCGGCTCGGCTGGCTATCATCCGGTCTTATTGTTGGGGCTGTTGGTTTACGGCTATGCGACCGGGGTGTTTTCGAGCCGCAAGCTGGAGCGGGCGACCTATGATTCGGTGGCGTTCCGGTTCATCGCCGTGAACGAGCATCCTGACCATGACACCATCGCGACGTTTCGGCGACGCTTTCTCAAGGACATCGAAGCGCTGTTCGTGCGGGTGCTGGAAGTGGCGCGCGAGATGGGGCTGCTTAAGCTCGCCACGGTGGCGCTGGACGGCACAAAAATCCACGCCAATGCCAGCCGGCACAGCGCGCTGTCCTATGAGCATGCCACGAAGATCGAGGCTCAATTGAAGGCGGAAGTGGCCGAACTGCTGGCGCGGGCGGAAGCCGCGGATCAGGCCGAGGTGGTCGATGGCATGTCGATCCCGGAGGAATTGGCGCGCCGTGAGGATCGTCTGGCCAAGCTTGCGCAGGCGCGCGCCAAGATCGAAGCGCGCGCCAAGGAACGCTTCGAGCGGGAGGCGGCTGAGCATCGCGCCAAGCTGGCGGCGCGGGAGGAGGCGGCTGCGAATGGCAAGAGTCGAATTATTGGTGGCAAACGATGGTTGGGTGGCCGGTCCTGTCAAGGCCGTCAGCCGCCGAAGGCGGGGGCCGCAGGACCGCCTTTACAGGACCTGCCATCCAGCCATACTCGGCCACCGAGGTCGACGGCTGGCAACATGAGCTCAGCCGGGTGTCTCAAAACCGGGCCGCAGTACACAGGTTTGCCAAGTCAATCTTGGCCTTGAGGCCACGTATGAACCATACGAGCCAAATTACCGCCGAAAACAGACCGCCAAGGGTTGCTAACCCCCAATTGAACAGCGAAGGCCAAAGATTATACAGTTCGGCCGCTGTTGCAAAAAACTTCGGAAAATCGACGGCCATGAACCTTCCCCCGAATTGAGCCAAAATTTAACTTTCCAACTGCGCACTGATGGCTAAACGGGCATTACTTGGGCCACCAGCGCCATTTTCGCAATCGAGGTGTGATACCTTCAACGCTCACAACGCACCGCTGGTCTGCCTCGTCGGACAGCTCTTTGCGCCTGGCGGCGGCCTTTTTCGGCGGAAAGCTCGATTGCTTGGTCGATTTCAGCCGGAGTCAGTTGCGGGAAGCGCCGGAGCGCCCAGCGCATGTACTCGTCGAAGCTTTCGTTGGCGGCCGGTAGCACCGTCGCCAAGTGCGCGGCGAACCGGACATAATCTCCTCTTGCGTCTCGCAACGCGCAAACAGGACACCTTGCGCTTCCTTCACGATCCGACGGTTCCCTTCACCAACAATCAGGCCGAACGCGACGGGCGCACGATGAAGCTTCGGCAAAAAATCTCCGGCGGCTTTCGCTCGCCGGAAGGCGCGATGGACTTCGCGCTCATCCGCTCCTTTTTCTCGACCGCCAAGAAACAGGGCTGGAACATCATCGACACCCTCACCCGCGACCCTTCGAACCTGGCTATATCCCTACGCCTCTCCTGACCCATCAAGACAACCTGGGCAGTTACGTTAATTAAACAAGGATTGGCACCGTCTGTGCTCGAAGCCCTGCTCATCCTTGAAAAAGGCAGTGTGCATGAGGCAGACGCTATCAAGTATATTCGGCGCGCTCTGATAGGTCACAGTCAGGAAGAAATTGCAGGTGCTGCGCTATACGAGTGTGGCTTGCGCGATCTAAGAGATCGCGAAGGGACGCGAGAATCGCCGCAGAGGAACAAGTGCCGTCGACAGCCCTTGATCACACGCTGGAGCTTCTGGCCTGCGCCGTGGGTCGGCGTGGTGCGGAGCAGAGCAGAGCAATTCGCTCGATTAGATCGCAAGGCCGGACGGCTGCTCGGTGCACCTTTGTACGGCGCGGGGAGACGCTGCCACCATCCCGACGCGAACGGCCAGCATCAGCAAGCGGGAGGATATACCATGCCAAAGAAGGACCTAATCGGCCCCATCGTTTGGGCTCTCGTTAAAGTCCCCGCCGCGTATCACCGCCTTGTTCTCGACATCGTCGATAGATTGAGCGGCAATGAAGCTAGGGTCGTCCACCAGCGCGTCGCCAAAGCTCTCCGCGAGAAGTCCGCGCCCCCTGTGGAGAAGCCGAAACGCTCTGGCCTCCGGCCCGTCGCGAGGGCTTTCTCCGAGGGGTTCGAGCCTGTTGCGGGGAGTCCGGCCCTCTTCGTCGTCAAGAAGTCCGTGGCGGTCGCTGCGGCTCCGGCCAGGAAGACGAGCGAATGCTTGGTCGGCGAGATCTACTGGCCCCGCGATCCCGAGATCGATCGGACTCTGCCCGAAATGCAACCGGAGACCGCCGCGGCCAGCATTACGGTCTATGGCCCCAAGGAGGGGATGACGTGCGCTCAAATGTTCCGCACGTCCATCAATGTCGGGGAAGATGTTCCGCTCGACGACGTAGGGCGACTTCTCAAGGAGTGCGGGCATGTGCCCTCGCTCTCGCAGCTCGAGCAAATGGTTGTGCAACAGGAGAGGGTCGTCCGGAAGGAGGGAGGCACGGAGGAAGCCGGCCTATGTGCTGGTACGGGGATCAACCTTGCTCCAGTTGAGGGGAATGACGGGTCCGTCTTCGTTATGCGCATATACTGGCTCGGCGGTCTGTGGAACTGCAGCCTCATCAAGCTCGACGACAGTCGCGTCTGGCAGCGTGGAGTTCGCTTCCTCGTCTTAGACGCGCCCGCTTCAAACCCGTGACCCCTGTGACCCTTGGTCACAAGCTCGGCGTCGAGAAGACGGCGATGCGGAAGCAATGGACGAGGGGGCACTGCGGCCTGCCGACCGCAGAGCTGGCGCAGCTGGCCGAGGAGATTTTGAGGTTCCGAGGGCTCTGGTCAAGACGGCGCTCAACCTCGAACTAGTCGAGGGCACGGTCATCGCTGACCGCGTGCGCGAAACAGACTGAAATCTTCCTTGCCGGCCTGCACCGGGCCGAGCGTGTCATCGCGGAGCGGATACTGCGGCTGGCGAACGGCACGCTGCCATGGGTCTGGACCAATCCCGAGAAGGCACCTGTCATGCAGGACGTTCGCGGGCAACGCCGTGCGGCTCCAGCTTCATGCTGAGGCGCGCGACGAGTTGCGGCGCATCCTCGAAATGGGTGGCGCCGTCGGGGCAGTCGAGACCGGCTGTCGCCAGCGCTCGAACATGCGGTAGGCGACTTCGATGTCGCGCAGGTCCCATCGACTGGTGATCACCTGCGTCTGATGACCGCCGTCGCACAAGCGCGTCACTTGCCGTAAGCGCAGCTTGCCTTTGAGGAAGCGGGCTGGTCGTGGAGAAGATAGTCCACCCAGCGCCCGTCGAGCTCGGCGCGACGCCGGATGAACCGCCGCTCATTGATGCGACGGCACCGGCTCTTGCGATAGGTCAGCAAGTCGAAGCCGTCTGTGATCGTCGTGCTAAACAACTTCGGGCTCCAGCTTGGCCTCGGCCTGACGAATGCTGATCGCTCCGTCAGGAGGCCCGTTGTCGAGAGTGCCGACTATCCAGTAGCTTCCCCGGCGGTGGCCAATTGAAGAAATAATGCGGCAATCCGCCTTGTGGGCCTTTTTCCCGGTTGCTATCGTCACCAGCGCACAGTCTTTGACGAAAAATGGCTCAACGTTGGTATTCGTAGACATCTTACCCCCCAAAAGTTCATAGAAGTACCATTGATAGTAGGATACGCATTGAATCTCAGCAGATGGCCGACACTGCTGGAAACGCCGCCGGGACAGCACCGTTAAAGTAGTCTGCTCATACTACTCCTTTCCTTCGCCTATGAGAAACGCCACTGGAAAACTGAGTAATATATCTCCGACAGACAGTGCCTTGCCCGCAGAAAGCACTTCGCTCGTAATAACATTTCGCCAGGCAGCAGGCGCCCCTTTAGGCATTTTCACCTGCGTGTCCTGCCATACTTGTCTTCCCAGAGGAAACTCGCCCTCTTGAACCAGATGGCTAAGAAACCTCGGGGCAATGATCAGGGCCCATTGATGCTCATACCTCCAGGCAAATGCGATAACATGGTTTCTGAGTCTCCCCGCCGACTCAAGGGGAAGATAAACGCCGGAACGGAAGATCTGTCGGTTTCCTTTTTTTGCTTTGAGCGACCGATAAATGAGAAAGAGTTTAATCTTTCCATCCTCTCTCGTGGAAAGCAGATCTTGGACCAGCCGGCCAATATCGGCATCATCCTGTTCACGGATGCAGGCCAGCATGGCGCGCCTTTTTTCAAAATCAACAGGCCGACGATTGTCAGGATCCACCAGGCTCAGGTCCCATAGTTCAGATCCCTGATAGAAATCTGGAACACCGGGTGAGGTAATCTTGATCAGTGTCTGCGAGAGGGAGTTGAGTATGCCGTAATGAGAAACTCTTTTACAAAACGGGATAAATTCTTTCAGAAATGCGTTGGATTTAGAGCGGGCCAGGATTTTCTCAGCGAATGAGATGTAAGCGTTTTCATACTCGGTGTCGGGTTTCAACCACGCGGTATGGACTTTGGCTTCCCGGACAGCTTTGACAATGTATCTCTTAATTCTTTCAATGAATTCGGGATACTCAACATCTGAAAATGGCCAGGCGCCAATCAGAATCTGGTACAAAAAATACTCGTCGTTTCTATCCGGAACGGCAAAGCCGTGGAGTCGCTTTTTTTTGCCACTGTTTATCTTGATCCATTTTCGAATGTTTTCCTGCCACTCGTCCGGCATCTCGGACAATACATTTATCCTGGCGCGCGCGTCTTCACCTCTTTTGGTGTCATGTGTCGAGGTTGCATTTAAGGAGTCCGGCCACAAGTCTCTTTTTTTTGTGTTGAAGCTGTGGAATTCTTCGAGCGAGCAGCCGAAATGACCGGGCTGTCCACCTACCTCATTGAGTGACAGGAGCCGGTTGTACGCATAATGTGTGGTATCTTCGACTCCCTTGGCCATTACCGGCCCGGTAAGTTGCTGAAACTTCATGGCAAAGTGGAGCCACTCCTGCTTCTCTTCCTCAGAAATATAGTCGGGAAAGTCCAGGAGAAGGAATCTTCGTACGAACGCAAATCCATGTAGCAGGGCGGGGAAATTGGCTCTGGCCCGGTCCACCGCAGCCAAAATGTATTTCCTGTCGTCGTCCGGGACCACAACCTGGTTGATGTAGGTCCTGTATACGGGAAATACTGCCAGGACTTCGGTTAAGGCTCTTTGCAGCGCAGTGAGTGTTATGTCGCTTCCATGGCGGTCCCGGCTGGAGATCTTCTTCAGGAGTTGAGCGAGGTTGTGGACGTCGCTCGCCATATCTTCCTGAATCATCAGCTTTTTGTTTTCGCGCACGACATCTTCATAAGAATTCTTCAAGCCGGTTACGCCGACATAGATTCTGCTAAATGCTCGCTCATTTTCCTTTTGGCAAAACAACTCATTGACATAATTTGTAAAATCATAGCCGGTGGTTCCCTGGATCGGCCACAGAGGTGGCAGGTCTTCGTTGAGATCGAGTATTTTTTCAATGACGATATAGGCTGCCGGCGCCCTGCATCTTACTTTTTGAAGATAGCTTGCCGGATCGTACAGTCCGTCGACATGATCAATTCTTAAACCGGTTACTATTCGTCTTTCAATCAGATCGAAAATCAGGCCGTGCGTGTGGTTCAGAACGTGCTCGTCTTCCACTTTGAGTGAGATCAGGCCATTAACGCAAAAAAAACGGCGATAGTTTATTTCTTCCGCAGCCACTTTCCAAAATGAAAGCCTGAAGACTTGTTGGGAAAGAAGGTCATCAAGAAAATTAAAACTCTCGGCCTTCTCTTTTTCACCATTGAAGGTCCGCACGTTTTCATCGACAAATGCCTTTATTATGGCGTTGCTGTTGTAGGCTTCCCACATAGTGTCCTGGATGAATCTTATCTGGTTGTCGCGCTCCTCCGGCTCATCTCTTGAAGAGAGCGACTTCAAGACATATAGGATGCCGAGGAGTTTGATAAAGTCGGGATCGTCTTCGGCAATTTTCCTTTTTAACTGGGACAAATTGCTAAAAAGATTGAGATAAGATTTAATTCGCAACGGGAAGGCGAGGTTGTAGTAAGCGGCCTTGAAGCCATCGGGACCGTATTGAAGGGCGATCTCTCCATCTTCGAGACACTCCCCATAGAACCTGCCAAGAAATGGCGCCAGAATTCTCCTGTTGAGGCTGGCGGCCGGATAATCCCAATCCACATCGAAAAACTGAAAGTACCTTGAGCTGGAACCATTTTCCAAAATATCCATCAACAGCCGATTATCGGAATCTATCGCCATATGATTCGGGACAATGTCCTGGATCCACCCCATATTGTGCGCTTTTAGCTCGGCGGCCAGTTGCTCCAGCTCAGAGGGCCCTCCCAACTCGGGATTCAGCTGATTGGGGTCAACCACATCATAGCCGTGGAGGCTGCCCTTGACGGCTTTGAAAATGGGAGAAGCGTACAGGTCGGATATACCCAGGTCAGCCAGATAGGAAATGACTTTCTGCGCTGCCTGAAAGCCGAACGTGGGATTGAATTGAATACGATAGGTCGCGGTTGGCATATTCACGAGCGACTTCCCGCTCTTCTATTCATTTGCAGGTTTGCTGTTTACCGGGCATACGGGCGCCGGCAGCAAAAAATTCTCGGCCAAGACGGTGTAATGGCGTTGCCATTCTTGCGCGTTTTGGACACCCGGACCGGCCTTCTCCTTGAAGTTGGCACAATGGGTGTGAAGGATTTTGTAGCAGATGTTTTGGGTTTTCCAGAGATTAACCTCGAACGGCAAGGTGTGGACCAGTTGTGCAGCCTTATTCAACCTCTCCAGGCAAGAAAGGTCGTCCGGGTGCTCGAGAAGTTTTTCGGCCAGACCCTCGATGTTGGATGCCAGCAACAATCCCAGAGCAGTCGCATCCAAAGTTGCGCCGGCCAAACGAGCTTCTTCCAGAAGAGGTCTTACGACTTCGGGGTCAAGCCCCTCCCCTTGAAGCACTCTGCGAAGCTTGGCATTCAAGCACAAGTCAGCGGCAACCGACAGGACCTGGGGCCGTGGCGTGCCGGCCCCGGTCAGAAAGCGAATCAAGGGAGCATGGTGCTCGTAAATCGAGCTATATGCAGCTTCAGCCTCTCTCAGAGTTGGGCCCATGATGATGTTCAGGATTTTTCGGCGCTCATCGGCAAAGAGCGAGCTCAAAGAGTAGGTGGACGTCCCGAAATATTTACCCAGCAGGAGTATGGTTTTCGGGAAGTCAGCTCCGGCGAAAGCCGCTGAAATCTCTTTGGCCAGTGTTTCATATTTTTGCGCGCCCTGGTATTCACCGGTGCCGCAGGCGATATTATGATCACCAAGATGCAGAACGCCAAAGCACAAGCTTGAGGATATGCGCGTAACCTCTGAAGTGACCGTGGCTCGCCCGATCACCAGCCTTGAGCCTCCAACCTGAAAGCTGCGGTAGTCCTCCCGGGTGGCTGAATACGCATAGATCGAGCTGCGTTCACCGATATTCTGGAACATCGAGCTTAAGGCATAGTGGGCGCCCACATCTTTCATATCGAGCATGGCAGGCCTGACAAATTTCTCATAAATGGTGCGGCCGTCACTGTGCTCGGGTATGTTGCTCCTGGCACGCTCGAGATGTTCGAGAAAGCCGGGTTCGAAGGATTCGCTAAAAAGCTGGTCGGACAATTGCAGGACCCTGCCGGCGTATCGTATGACCTGGACGGTCTCAATCCCGGAGAGCTCGTCGAAAAACCAACCGCAACTTGTGTACATGAGCATGGCGTTGCGTTGGAGCTCCATAAGCTCCAGGACCGTGATCTCGTCCCTGGAGTTTAAGACGCGGGTTGCGTGGCGGTTCAGAAAGGCACTGACGCGGTCGGGTGAGCGATCCACAATGACGTCGATGTAGTCGTCGCGAGCTGCCCAGGGATCATTTAGAAATCGTCCGGCCGTTTGTTCGAAAGCCGGATTCACGGCATCGCGGAGCCAGTCCAGGGCAGCACGCAGCGGAGCTCGCCAACCTTGGTTCCAACCCTGGTTGCCTCCACTGTTGCACCCGCAATCCGACCGCCAACGTTCTATGCCGTGAACGCAACTCCACGAGCTGTTCTCAAAGATCTCCACTTCGTGCGTCGGCGGGTGTTCGTCCAGGTACCGGGCATAATTAGTCACCTGCGCCAGTCCGTTGGATTCGATGTAATGGAGCGCGTGAGCAAGGGCCATGTCACCCCCGCGATGATGATGCCCATAGCTTTCGCCATCCGTTGCGATGTGGACGAGACGAGGAGAGGAATGGTTGTCGGGGAATGCGCCCAGCAGCCTGTTGGCAAAGGTCTCTCCGTTGTTGAGCAACCCTTCAAATGCCAGAGCCTGTGAAATGGGGCCGTCGTAAAAGAACAGATTCATTACGCGGCCTGAGGGCAGCGATATCCGATAGGCCATGCCGGGGTCGATTCTTCCACCACTCACGTCCTGCCATTCATTACCGCCAATGGAACGAACCCGTCGTGCCTGACTGGGAGCAAGGATGGCAAATCCGATGCCGTGTTGTGCCATGATGTCCATGGATTCAAGATCTACAGCCGTCTCTGGGAGCCACAACCCTTCGGGCTTGCGTTTAAGACGATATTCAAAATCTTTTATTCCCCAGATAATCTGGGTAGTCTTGTCGCGGCTGTTGGCCAGCGGCAGGATCATGTGATTGTAGGCCTGGGCCAAAGCATTCCCATGACCGGAGAATTTCTCCACACTCTGTCTGTCAGCCTCTAGAATTGCCTCATAGGCTTCGGTGGCATATTTCTGCATCCAGAGTAAGACGGTCGGACCGAAGTTGAAGCTTATGCCGGCATAATTGTTCACCAGTTGGACGATTCGTCCCCGGGTGTCCCATATTCTCGACACGGCGTTTGCCGCGTAGCATTCAGCGGCAATCCGCTCGTTCCAGTCGTGGTAAGGGAACGCCGAATCCTGGATCTCGATTGCCTCCAGCCAGGGGCTTTCCCTTGGAGGTTGATAGAAATGCCCATGGATACAAATGAATCGGTCCATCGTTTAGTCCTCCGGTTGCAGACTCGCAACGAAATCAGGCGTGTTTCGTCAAGGTCACCGAGACTTCTCCGTCTGAATGAAACACTGTGGGCAGGTCGCAGCCTGGACCGTTCCATCGTTTCTCTCCCGACGCCAGGCGTTTCAGCCGGCGTCCGTAAGGCAAAGGGACGTTGACAGACGCAGCAGTGTCACCAAAATGGAAGATGGCGGCAACCTGCTCCTCTCGGCCCCAGCGTCTAACGACCAGGGTACTCTCCCTCTCAATGCAAACAACTTCCATGCGATCCTTGCTTAACCCCGCGAAAGCCTGAATTTCTCCTCGGAGCTTTATCAGTTCCTTATACCATTCATACAAGATGCCTCCGCTGCGTTCACGCGGTTGCAGCCGGGCGACACGATCGGGCTGCGCGGACCCTTTGGGCAAGGCTGGCCGCAGCGCGCCGTCAAGGGCCGCAGTGCTTTCACTGACTTAGGCCGCGTTCGCTGGGGCTTTCACCCTTGACCGCGCGCTTTGCGGCCGCCCTGCCGCGAGCGTCGCGGAGCAGCGCTCCGATGACAGCCGTGGCAACAGCACGATCGCCGGAAAGCCAGGTTCGAAGGATTTGGGTCATCTCCTCAGCATCAAGCCGATCAGTCTTGGCGAGCCGACGTCGACGTGGTTTGAGAAAGCTCGTCGGGTCGAATACGATCGTGCGAATGCCGCGGGCAATCAGCAATCATGCGAGCCAAAATCCGTCGCAAAATGCTGACCAGGCGATCCACGTCACCAGCGCTCATCCTGTGAACACTCGCTCGTCCACTCTCCGGTGGGGCAAACGCACAGACCCACGCCGATTTGCTGAGTTCGAGCGCTACGCAACACCCGGTCAGCACCCGCTTGCGGTATTTCGGGCACCACACAGGATGAACCTTGAGGTCGTACTTCGGGTGGCTGCTCAGTCGATATCGTCGCATAATGCGACGTCATCTACCCTTCGCTTCGCCTGAAGGCGAGGGTTTGGAACCCCGAAGGGGACAATCAAAACAAGAATGATGATCAGAACAGTCGACATGCGGTCCTCCTCAGTCGTTGACCGAAGAAGCAATCTTGCGCATCGACAAAGGTTCCGGGACGCAGCCGATCGTCACTTCTGATCGAGATTGCGGCTTAGCCACAGGCCGACCAGGAACGCGCCGACGAGCCCGATCGCGATTGTGCGCCGTCCGCCCAGCGTCTTTCCGAAATCGAGCCCCGCTGCGAGCAAGCGCGGGTCGAGCAGCCATGACGGCACGGCGGGCGCGTTCGCGGACGCCGCGCGCACTTTCCGCTCGGCGCTCCGCCGTGTGACGGCGTCCGATCGTGGCAAGCAGCGCGATGGCGAGAAACAGGCCGGCGAAGCCGAGCAAGGCTCGAATTGTCCCATATTCGGCTTGCGCCAGCACGAACACTGCCGCGCCGGCAAACAAAAGCGCGACAATCAGCCCGATGATCGCGATCGCGCCCCAAACGCCGGATTTGACCAGCGCTTCGAGGCGTATGCGCCAGCGCAGGATGATCCCTTCGAACACGGCTCGCCCCCGGCCCTGTCGACCCAAATACAGTGCAGCACGACGGCCAGCTTGCGCGCCAGCGCGATCCGTGCGCGCTTTAGACCGCGCCGCTTGGCCACCTCAAGCGCCCAACGTTTTAAGTCGAGAACCGCGTTGTACGCGTGAGCCTCCCGAGTTTGGTTCGCATGCGTTTGGCCATCGGCTTCCTTCCGAGCACGAAGCCGCTGCCGTCCCGCCGAGTCGCGCAATAATGCTTGAACCCTAGGAAGTCGAACGGCTCCGGTTTACCGAGGCCTCGAGCGCGGCGGTTCGCAATGGCGTGGAGCAGCTCATGGCGACCCGTCACGACGGGATCGATGGGCAGGGCAAATGGCTTGCTCAAGTCCTGCGGGGCTGGATGGCCTATTATGCTGTGCCGATGAGCGGCTCAGCGATCTCAGCATTTCGGCATCACATGATCGAACGCTGGCACAGCGCTCTTATGCGCCGCAGCCAGCGGCGCCGAGTAACGTGGACCCGAATGAAGACGATCGCAGACCGGTACCTGCCATTCCCACGCATCCTGCATCCGTGGCCTGAGAAGCGGTTCCTCGTCACTATCCAAGGTGGGAGCCCGCTGCGTTAGCAGCGCCCGCCGGGATCTGTGCGGGGGGCGGAGAGTAATCTCCGTCCCTACCGCGACCACCCGCGCCGGAGCCGTGACCGCCGCCATCGGCTCCACGCCCTTGCGTTCGCACGGCCCGTTGGTCAGAGAAGCGGAACATCCCGGTGGTGGAGGCCCCAAAAGGCCGCCGCGATGACTTCGTCGATCCATATTTCAAAGGGCGAGCCCCGATGCAGTGGTGGTCATCCTCAAAGCGCGCGAACCAGCACGGATCATGACCGCGCGCGCGAACCAGCACGGATCATGACCGCGGTCGGCGACAGCAAGGCGAACCGATGGCACGTTCAAATCGCTAACCGGTGGGTCATTCAATACAACTTCTATATCCATGACCGGCAGTGGGGACGGATGTTCGTGTGCATCTGTCCCTACCTTCCGTTCTCCGCTCGGGTCTGCCTCAATCAACATCACTGGTCCGCCAACCGAATGCGCGAGGACGGCATCGACTTCAAGCAATGTGCTAATGCCTTTCTTAAATGCTCGGCACCCGAGCGCCTCCAGCATTCCAGCATCCAGCAGTTCGCCGACTCGCTCACCCCTTGGGACCTGTTGACCTGCGGCCAAAAGTGGCTGGCGCGACTTACCCCGTTCTTTACCGCAAGGGAGCGGGAGCAATCCGGCTGCCAGCATCGGTTGTTCTTCTCGCAGGTCGAGTTCTGCGACAACCTCCTCTTCCATCGCGCGCGGCACTGGACAACCTCGGTGAACGCCTGCTCGACGCCAATCGAACAGTAGGGCAGCCCAACAAGATCACAGTGATCTTCGGTCGCAGGATCAGCAAGCATTATCGAGGCAAGCTGCAAACCGAGATCGAAGACATGAACCTGCCCAACCCAGTGATTCGCAGCCACTATGGCAACGGCTAGTTGATTGCGCTACCGTCTCCTTTCCCCAGGAGCCGGCGACTGCGCCGCTCGGATTGTGAGGACATGATGAGGTACTTTCTCTTATGGGTATTTGTTTTGGCGATGACAAGCGTGTCCTTTGGCGCTGAAAATCCACTGTCGATAAACGTGCTTGAAACAGAAAAAAGTGGGACCTCCACTTATCTTCTCCTCTCCGTAGAGAATAGGTCAGATCAACCATTCCAGAGCACGCGATGGAGCTGTGTATTCCTAGATAGAGGAGACCCTGTCCACGAAGAGGAAAGTATAGTAGAAAACGTGCCCCCGCGTGGTCGCGCTATTCAACGCAAAATACAAAGCTATGGCGGTTCTTTCGACAAAGTTGAGTGTCGTTTCATGAGCAGTCGGCCTTCTGTATATTGAACTGAGGCCTCAGTGTTTCCTCCTGTGACAGGGCCGTGCCTGCTCGTGTCCCGTCGACTGCGGATGTGCCAGCGGCGCGCTGCGGGCGGGGAGCCTGATCCGGTCGGATTACTCCCCCAAAGCGCGAGAACGAAGAGCAGATCGGCGGCTTGCGCCTGCCACACGATGATGGAGTCCGCCATTGCCGCGACCGTCGCCAGGCGCCTCGCCTGGCCGGCCAGGCACGCCTCGCCGAAGAAATCGCCTGCGCCGAGAATCGCGACGACGGCTTCCTTTCCTTGCTCCGACACAACCGTGACCTTGACCTTGCCCTTCTGGATGTAGAAGACCGCATCCGCCGGATCGCCTTGTGAAAAGACGACCTGATCCTTGCGGTAGCTTCCGATGCTCCGTCCCTCACCGACCTTGGCGAGAAAAGTTTTCGGATCGAATGACAGTCTTCGTTCGATCGCCATGACCCAGCGTCCTTCTTGAGGTTCGGTCCTTCTTATGATGGGCCGGGTCGCCGAGCGCGCGGAGGAGTTCGACGTCATTCATTTCCATATCGACCAGTTCCAGTTTCCGATGTTCCGGCCGATGGCAGGTCGCACCGTCACCACATTGCATGGCCGCCAGGACTGCCCGGACCTGAAGGCGCTCTACGCCGGATTTCCGGAAATGCCGCTCGTATCGATCTCGAATGCGCAGCGCGCGCCGATTCCGAGCGGGAATTTTCTCGCCACGGTCTACCACGGCTTGCCGCTCAATCTGCTCAAGCCCACGTTCCATTCGCGTGGTGGCTATCTCGCTTTCCTCGGCCGCATTTCGCCGGAAAAAGGGATCGAGCCTGCGATCAGGATCGCGCGCGCTCTCGGCATCCCGCTCAAGATTGCGGCCAAGGTCGACAAGGTCGACGAGGAGTATTTCCGCGTACGGATCAAGCCGCTGCTCGACGGGGCCGGCGTTGAATTCGTCGGTGAGATCAACGAGGCCGCCAAGGGCGAATTCCTCGGCGAGGCGCTCGCCTTGCTGTTCCCGATCGCCTGGCGTGGCGGCGATATGAGAGCTTATCCATAGGCGAACGCTATACGGTCCCTCCGTACTGTTCGTGGCGGTGGAGCGGGCTCCCGGGGCAGCGCGGTTCGTGAATGGGCGATTGGTCGCAAATCAGTCTCATCATGCCGATTGTCACGAGACTTGTCTCGACGGTCGGATGGTCGTCCTTTGTCATGCAAAACTTTTTGACACTCTGCGAGCGTGCAGCTCTTGCGTACCCACTCGACGAGTTTTCTAGCCAAGCAAACGCCGTTCTAGGATCGTTGGCGAATGCGAAGGGAAGCTGGACGGGGACGATGCTACCGGCTCGATCCAAATGTGCCGAGCTACGGAAAGTTCTGTGTGGCTCGTGTCACAGGCGCATATCCATTCCTTCCGCACAATGAAGGCGTGCCACGTGTCGGTCGCTCGCAGGACATCGGAGCGCAGCCATGTTCATTGCACCGGATAGTGCATGTCGCAGCTTGTACCTGACTCCAAAACAACTCGACTGTCGCCCACCTGCAACGGCACAGCATCCCCTTTCTCCAAAGTCGCAGAAACCGCGTTGCCCACTCGATCGATCCGCACATGGATGATCCGGCCTCTCCACTGGATGCGGAACGCGAGCGCCTGCCAGCGTTCTGGCATCGACGGATTAAGGACAAGCTCCTCGCCCTTGGGCCTAAACCCCGCGACGCCGAAGACCACGGCGAGCCAGAGACCGCCAAGCGCCGCGATGTGAACTCCCCCCGCGCTGCTGGTAATGGGCGAGCCGAGGTCGATTTCCGCAGTGGCTCGAACAAAGTGCTCCGCAGTCGAAACGTCGCCCAGACGCGCAGCGACGAGCGCGTGCATCGCGGTGCTCAAGGTGCTGCCGTGTCCGCAGCGCGTCTTGTAATACGCGAAATTGCGGCGCTGCGTCGAATGATCGTAGGAATCTGGCAGCAATGCTAGTAGCGCGACGACATCCGCCTGCTTGATCACCTGCGAGGCTTGCGTCCGTTCCCGCCCCAGGATCACGTCCATGGGCACGGTCCGGCCGGAATAACCGCCGAGATCTATATCTTCTAAACTGAAGTAGCCGGCAAACTGTTCGATCATGCCCGTAGAGCGGTTGTAACCACGCGCGAGCCGTTCAGCGACCACCGTCCAAATTGCAAGCTCTGCATCGTCGAGCGCCAACCGTCGGCGAAGCCGCCCGTAATGATCGGGCCAATACTCGTCCAGGGCTTTCATGGTGTCGAGGCCGCGCTCGATGTTCCAGGCCGCCATTGTGTTCGTATACGCGTTGTCGTCGATCGTCTCATGATACTCGTCGGGGCCGATCACGCGTCGGATGTGGTAGTGCCCGTCGTGTTCCGGCGTCGCTCGGCTTGCCCAGAACCGCGCCGTTTCAAGCAGGATCTCCGCCCCGGCGGACAGGAAGAAGTCGTCATCCCGGGTCGCCTGCCAGTACTGCCAGACCGCGTAGGCGATATCCGCGCTGATGTGGTGCTCTTCCAAGCCGCAGAGAACAGGAATGACCCGGCCGCTCAGATCTATCACATTCTCAGGTGTTGTCTCTTCTCCACTATCGGTCGACTCCCATGCGTAAAGAGCGCCGCGGTAGCCCAGCTTCGCTGCTTTGGCGCGCGCGCCAGGAAGCGTATGATATCGGTACATCAAGAGCGCGCGGGCCGCCTCCGGCCAGGTGAAGACGTAAAACGGCAACAAATAGATCTCGGTGTCCCAGAAAACGTGGCCGAGATAGGAGTCGCCGGTTAACGCGCGAGCGCCGATCGAGACCCGCTCATCTTCCGGATTGACCGCGCTGTTTAGATGATAAATCGCAAATCGCAGTGCCTGCTGCAGCTTTCCGTCTCCAATGATCTCAACGTCCGAGAGTCGCCACCGTTCGTCCCAGACACGTTCATGCGAGGCGAGAACTGCCGACCAGCCGGCCTCCTCTGCTCGCATGATGGCCTTGTTTGCGCGACAACTCGTAGCGTCTGAATCAACATCGCCTTTGGCAAAGGCCACAAGCCGCACGAACTCGGCTGCTTGCCCCGGCTCGTGCCTCCAACTCCAAACCCATTTCAGCTGGCTCCTTTCTTCGGTCAAGGCTGCCCCGTCGAGGCGGAGCCGGGCGCGCGCCGCCATGGCAAGCGTTTTTCCGCTTTCCGCGGTACGCCAGAGCGCGGCATCGCGCTCCAGGCCAAGTAGATCGAGCGCTGATCCCGTCGACTCAAAAGATGCCTCCAGGCGTATGGTCGCAGGCTCGCCGCACAGCGCGAGCTGCAGGAGCTGAACCGCGAGGGCGCGATCAGCAAGCGAAACGAGTCGCAAGGTCTTGACCCGGATGAGACGCCCAGATTGATGTTTTTGCTCCCATTCGGTCACAAGCACGCCGCGCCGCATGTCGAGCGTACGGCGGTGATTCTGCAGCTCGCCGAAACGCAACAGTGCAGGCTGATCGTCGATCCAGATACGCAGCCGCATCCAGTCCGGCGCGGGAACCAGGCCTGGCACGGGCGGCAGTACGTTTGGCGTGTCAAATAGTCCGGCAACATAGGTTCGCGGCCACGACGCCCAGGTGAGCTGTTGCTGATAGGTAACCCAAGTCGCTCCCCGGCTGATGGCGCGCGAAGCACGGACGCCGAGCAAACCGTTTCCAATCGCGAAACAAGCCTCCACCTTGGCCTCACGTGCGGGATCGTAATCGCTCTCGATCAAGCACCACGCGCGACCGCCCGAAGCTGTAATCCGACTCTCGACACGATCGCTCGCCCAAGTCTCCGCATCCATGACGGGCAGCCTTACGCCGGACTAATAGACAGGTTTCCGAATGGCGAGAAATCGATCCTCACCAGATCCAGGCTTTCTACCACCAGATCGGCCCCGGAGGCACTCAACATCGCTTCATCGTGCAGCCGAGCGATGCCGATTGCTTTCATTCCTCCGTTCTTCGCAGCCGCGACCCCGGCGGGAGCGTCCTCGACGACGACGCAGGCGGCAGGGTCGACCGCAAGCTCGGCAGCCGCCAACAGGAAGAGGTCAGGCGCAGGCTTGCCCTTGGCGACCTTCACTCCGCATACGTTTACAGCGAAGCAGTCGAAAAGCGCCATGCGGCCGGCGTCCACGGCCGGTGCCAAGGCTGTTCTCTCATCCAGCGCTATCCGTCGCAACATATCGTTTGCGTTCTTGGACGATGAGGCCGCTGCCAACGGCACGTTCCGGCGGCGAAGCCTTCTGACCAATCGCAGAGCATCCGGAAAGGGATGGAAGGCGCCGCTGCTGATCAACTCCACCAGTCGGCGCTGCTTAGCGTCCGCATACCTCGTCGCCCGCCGCTCTATGTCGGGGAAACCGAAATACTCGAGAATAGCCTGGGCACCACTTAAGCGCGGCTTGCCCGCTACAATATTCTGGTAGACGACCGTGTCGAACAGCTGCTGGCCATAACGGGTGCCCGCGGCGATATCGCTCCATTCACCGCGAACCAATTCCGCCAGCGTCTCTTGCCAAGCGCGTTCATGCGGTGAATCGACTAGAACACCGTCCACATCGAAAACGACAGCACAGCGCATCGAAGCACCTCCCGACGTGATCTTCGCTCTCGCTCGGGGCGCACGTGTGGGATCGGATCGAGGAAGAGCAGCGAGAGAAGACCCCTATAGCAACGCATCCCGAGGTGGACGTTCCAGTTGATCCCCAGTCGGTGCGCCAGCAACGCCCTCCTTTTAAGCACTGTCACCAAAAAAGGTGTGATTGGTAAGTGATAGGGGCGGGGCAAGCGAAGGCGCATCAGCCAGTGTGCTCTGCTTCAAGAGCTTCCGGTACACATTGACATAGTCCTTGGCCATCCGCGTCGCGCTGAAACGCTCCTCGAAATGCTGGCGCACCGTCCGCCGATCGAGCGCGATCACTTCCGGCAGTGCGAGCATGGCTTCGTCTATCGAAGAGACTATGCGTCCGGTCACATTGTCCTCGATGATTTCCGGAACCGAACCATTGCGAAAGGCAAGCACCGGTGTGCCGCAGGCCATCGCCTCAATCATGACCAGGCCGAACGGCTCGGGCCAGTTGATCGGGAATAAGAGAGCCTGCGCTTCGCCGAGGAAGTCGCTCTTTGCACGCTCGCCAATCTCCCCGATGAAGTCGACGTTGGAATCGTTAAGCAGCGGCGCCACCTTCTCCCGAAAATATGCTTCGTCAACCTTGTCCACCTTGGCGGCGATTTTCAGCGGGATGCCGAAGGCGCGCGCAATCGCGATGGCCCTTTCGATTCCCTTCTCCGGCGAGATGCGGCCGAGAAACGCGAGGTAACCGCCACGTGGATGATAGGTCGGCTGGAGCAGCTTGATCGGCAGACCGTGATAGATGGTGGCGACAATGTTTGCATGGGGTATTGGCGCTCGCTGCGCGTTCGAGATCGAGACGAGCGGCATTTCGGGGAAGCCCGCATAGAGCGCTCGCAAGTCCGCGCTGTCCTGCCGGCCATGCAACGTGGTTACGGTGCGGCCCGACATTGACCGGAACAGGGGCATCTGAAACTGGTCGATGTGGAAATGGATAATGTCGAACTCGGCCGCCCGCTCCGCCACCCGACCCATCATCAGCATGAAATAGGGGATTGGGTCGCGGACGGTCTTGTTTAGCCGCAAGGCGATGGGAACGCATGGCGCAAGCTCGGCCGCGGTCACTGAGTCGCCGCTCGCGAATAACGTCACATCGTGTCCGAGGCGAACGAGCTCTTCTGTTAAGTATGAGACAATCCGCTCAGATCCACCATAAAGGCGTGGCGGAACACTCTCGCATAACGGCGCAACCTGCGCGATTCGCATGGCGTCCTCTCTGGATCAGCTGCGATACGTGAGTTAATCGGAAAGAGGCGGCTAAGTTCCGTCAGTGGGTGGATCCTGCTAGTGTGCCCTCCTCGGGCACGTTAAGTGCAACTGCCTGCTGACTTTTCTCAGTACCGATAGTAAAAGCATGATAATGGGCGCCGAGAAGAACAGCGCGCTGCCCTCCAGCTCAAAAGTCGGGCGCTACGGTCAACTCCCGAAGCCGAGGGCCACGGACTTCTGGCACTGCTATTCTCTCCAAAAGAGCCACCTTCTAAGATACATACCGGTCTGAAGTAAACTGTGTAGAATTGCTCACATCGGAAGAAAACTCGCGCCATCGTTTCCGCTGACGGGCGCGGCCAGATCGGTCCAGATGTCCCGCCATCCTCGAATCAGCGGCGCGGTGACGCGGCCGGAAAACGGGCGGGCGCGCAGTCCGGCGAGTAGTTTAATTCAAATCTTGATCTGCGGCTGATCGTGCAGAACCGCGTTCAACAGCGAGCTATGGACGGCAATCCCGCCAACGTTTTGAGGGCGTTGTTCAGGGCTCGCTTCCGTTAGGTCAGGCATGTGCTCGCAGCACAATGCCGCAGCCACCGACCGATTACTGATTTTGTAATAGCGCTCGGTGGAGGTCGGATAGTCCGTGAGATGCTCGTAAAGGATTTTGTTCGGGCTGTTCATAATCTAACCTCCCTTGAGGCTCTTTTGCTTTGTGTAGGGTTTTGCGACCCGCTCGCGGCTTGGCCGCCGGTACATCCGCGGTCGGCTGCGCACGAGGGGGTGCGGCTTGCGCCGTTGGCTTTATATGGGGACGCGACGGGGCGAACGTTAGGGGGTGCGGGCGTTCAGGCGGCCTGCACCCTCGAAGGATGCGGCCACTCCCAAAAGGTGGCTGACCGGATTTTCTTTGAGCTTCCGCTCAAGCGCCTCGAATTCAGGATATCTGGCGTCAAGGCGCAAGGCCAACGCGTCCATCTTATCGCAAACCGCTAGGATCGGGGCGCCGCTATCGTGGGGTTAACGTGATCGCCCTTTGGGTCGCGGCGCAAGTTGCCGGCTACGCGCGAGATGCTCGATCTCGCGCGCCCCGATCTTGATCAGGCGCTCTCGGATGGTCGCGAACTCGCACTCGGCGAGCGGGCTCGCCTGGGGGATCGCGGCGCGCACGCCCTGCATCAGCCAGTCGTTGGCGCGCCAACAATCTTGATCGTAGTTGGTCGCAATGCCGCGTATCGACGGCGAGATCGCGCCGCTCTACAGCGACAAGGGGCGGCCCGGCATCGAGAGCCGGTTCGTGATCGGGCTGTTGCTGCTCAAGCACATCTTCGCGTTGTCGGACGAACAGGTGTGCGAGCGCTGGATCTACGACCCATATTTTCAATACTTCACTGGGGAAGAGTTTTTCCAGCACAGCTTCCCGCACGAGCGCTCGGACCTGAGCCATTGGCGCAAGCGCCTCGGCGACAAGCTTGAGCTTCTCCTGGCCGAGAGCCTGCGGGTTGCGCAGGACGCAGGTGCCCTGCGCACCAAGGACCTCAAGCGGGTCACGGTCGCCACCACGGTGCAGCCGAAGGCGGTGACCTTGGCGAGCGCCGCCGCCATGGCTTCGAGCGGGAACGTGCGGAACGTCTCGATCTTGATGAGGCCGACCGCTTCGCCCCCCGCACGCGCGGCATCGACCGCGTCCTTAGCCGCGCCCGTCATGCTGCCGATGGTGACGAGTGCGTAGGTCGCATCGCCGCGCAACAGTCGCGCGACAATCGCCATCTTGCGCTGAACGGAAAAGCGCTTCGGACCATTCCCGTCAACGCCCCTCATCGCTCGTCATGTGTAACACTCCGGTTGAGGTTCAATTTACCTCAGCCGGGTGTCTCAATTATTCGTGCCGCACCCCACGGAGGGCGAGAAGGACGTTCTCGGCCTCTGGATCGAGCAGACTGAAGGCGCCAAGTTCTGGCTCAAAGTGGTCAACGAACTCAAAGCCCGCGGCGTCAACGACATCCTCATCGCGGTCGTTGACGGCCTCAAAGGATTTCCCGCGGCGATCACGTCAGTGTTCCCGCAAACCATCGTGCAGACCTGCATCGTGCACCTGATCAGGAACAGCCAGGCGTTTGTTTCTTGGAAGGACCGCAAGGCGATCCTGCCGGCGATCAAGGCGATCTATCGGGCCGAGAACGTTGACACGGCGCTCGTCCGGCTCAAGGAATTCGAAGCCGACGGGGCAAGCGCTATCCGGCGATCGGCCAGGCCTGGCGCCGAGCCTGGGAGTTCCTGTTGGCCGTCCCAATATCTTGCGTTATCCTCGTCTAAAGTCTCCTCTCGGAGGGTCATATGAGTGTCATCTTCCGTACTATTCTTGCTCTTTTACTCGGAACCGCTGTTGCCTCGGGTTCAGCCAATCGCGCGGCTGCTGATTGCAATCCTATCGATTTCATGGTGAGGGACGTAAATAATCTCCGTATTTCTGATCGGGTTTTGATTGCTTTTTTACTTTCAGCTACTAAAGAGCAATACGATTCCGCTTCGAATGCTTTCGGCTCGGGGCTGGCGTTCGGTCTCATATCCGGCAAGCTTAATTTTGATCAAGCGAGAACATCTGCGATGAAGGAAGCTGCTCTTACAAAATTTGACTACCAACGAGATTATTATTTGAATTATCTTTCACAGCAGCTCCCGCCCACTGCAGCAAAAATGCATTTTGATTGTCTGACACTTGATAAAACTACGCCTGGCCTTCGAATTTGGTTCGGTCGCAAAGAGGGGGACTATGTATTTCTGAATGCGTTTTGGGTCGGCGATGATCCGCGCCAGGCAGTCGGGAAGCTGGTCGGAGCGCCCGTAGTACGAGATGCCGAATTAGTCGAAAAACTGCCAGATGAGTGGATTAGAGGCGGAGAGCCGGTGCAAATCGTTCTAAAAAAATCATCGACCGCCGACGCGTATATTGGGCTCAATGTAGATGGTAAAAGGAAATCATTCGTCGTTGTTCGTGATGTAGCGCCGGTAGCCATGGCGACTCAGGTGGTGATCGGAGCAAGAAAAATGAGCGCAAGGTCCAATAATCAGACCTCAACAATTTGTCCGGCCGGTACTGATCGGGACTGTGTTATGCCTCAAAAACCTGGAGGATATTTGGTGGTCGGCAGCGGAGATGTGACAGATTTCCAAAGGTCTGATTCTACAACGGTGAATTGGCAGGTCGTCACAGATAAGCCCGAACAGATTTGTATCGAGATAACGGCAAGAACAGGAGCTTGTGAGGTTACTCAAACGGGGTCAGGTCGCGCGACCGCGGTCGAACGGTACCCGGTAAACCCGTAGGACCGACTTATTTGTTGTCAGTGTGCGCCTGGTGCGTTAGGCCCACCATACACCCGTAATCATTCAGCAGGCCGTCTGGCTGTATGCCCGGTTCACCCTCAGCTTCCGCGATGTCGAGGACCTGTTGGCTGAACGCGGGATCATGGTTTCCTATGAAACGGTGCGCCGCTGGGTGAAACACTTCGGACCCATGATCGCGGCTGATCTTCGACGACGCCGGCCCAAGCCTCATTCCACCTGGCATCTTGACGAGGTGTTTGTCAAAATCGATGGCCGGTTGGTCTACCTATGGCGTGCCGTCGATGCCGAGGGCGAGGTCCTCGATGTGCTCGTGCAGAGCAAGCGGGACAAGCGAGCGGCACTAAAATTGATGCGGAAATTGCTCAAGAAAATGGGCTTTGTTCCAGATAAGATTGTGACCGATGACCTGCGATCTTACGGCGCGGCCGCGCGTGATCTTGGGATATCTCATCGCCATCAACGCGGGCGATGGCGCAACAACCGAGCGGAGAACTCGCATCAACCGACCCGACGAAGGGAGCGCAAGATGCAGGGGTTCAAGAGTGCGGGATCAGCCCAGCGATTTCTGTCCGTCTACGCTGCCACCTACAACACCTTCAACGTCCAGCGGCACCTCATATCAGCAAAGACGCACCGGGCGTTCCGAGCCTCGGCCATGCAAACATGGCGCGAGGTCGCCGCCGCGGCATGATCGCGATTGAATGCACGATTCGTCGCGTCTATCATCCATCAACGTGACAATGCCCTTGCGCGAGCAGCGCACGCGCTCCCTCACGCAAAACGTCGGTGAGCGAATCGGCAAAGGTCCCTGGCTGGGCAAGCTGGAAAACGTTAGTCTCGGTCACGGCGTATCACTCCTTCGGTGGAGAAGTGGAGGCTCGAGCGCATAGCTCATCTGAGTTTTCGGAAGCGACAGGCCGATCGGGGCAGGCTCGAGCGAGTGGGGAGCACTGATGCAATGCAAAAGGCCGCCTGGCGGCGGTGGCTTATCCCGTTGACTCAGGTAGCTCTAGATGTAGTGTGTTGTGAGGTCGGCCGCGTGAGGTGTGGCTTATCCCGTTGACTCAGGTAGCTCTAGGCCGAACTTCCCTCTTGCAAAACCTGTAAGCGATTGAAGGTAGTGAGTTTCCCGGGATTCTGTCGCTGAAGTGTAGCCATGTAATTTGCGATAATTATGTTGAGTCATTGTGACGGGCATGGCATTATTGCGCCATGTATATCGAAACCGTCCCGAACCGGAACTCGCCGCCCGCCATCCTGCTGCGGGAGAGCTATCGCGACGGCGGCAAGATCAAGAAGCGCACCATAGCGAACCTGTCCCACTGGCCGACCGAGATCGTCGAAGGTCTGCGCACGCTGCTCAAAGGCGGCACGGCGGCGCCGGCCGGTCAGGAGACGATTGTGGTGCGCCGCGCCTTGCCGCACGGGCATGTGGCGGCCGTGCTCGGCACGCTGCGCGACATCGGTCTTGATCGTCTGCTCGGGCCTTCTGGCAACCGCTGCCGCGACCTCGTCATCGCGATGATCGTGGCGCGGCTGATCGCGCCGGCGTCCAAGCTCGCCACTGCCCGCATGCTCGACCCGCTCACCGCCGCCTTCAGCCTTGGCGAGACGCTTGGTCTTGGATCGGTTGACGAAGACGAACTCTACGTCGCCCTCGACTGGCTGGGCGAGCGCCAGGAGGCGGTCGAGAGGGCGCTCGCGCGCAAGCATCTGCGCGCCGGCACGCTGGTGCTCTACGACGTGTCGTCGAGCTATCTGGAGGGCCGCTGCTGCGAACTGGCGCAGCGCGGCTACAACCGCGACGGCAAGAAGGGCAAGCTGCAGATCGTCTACGGCCTGCTGTGCGCGGGAGACGGCTGCCCGGTGGCGATCGAGGCATTCGAGGGCAATACCGCCGATCCGCGCACGCTCGCCGCACAGATCGACAAGGTCAAGAAGCGCTTCGCGCTTGATCATGTGGTGCTGGTCGGCGACCGCGGAATGATCACGCAGGCGCGCATCGACGCCGAGATCGCCCCGGCGGGGCTCGACTGGATCACGGCGTTGCGGGCGCCGGCGATCCGGGAGCTTGCGGACGCCGGAGCCCTGCAGATGTCGCTGTTCGACGACCGCGACATGGCGGCCATCACCTCGCCCGATTATCCGGGCGAGCGGCTCATCGTCTGCCGCAATCCTGATCTCGCCCGCGAGCGCGCTCGCAAGCGCGAGGACCTGCTGGCCGCGACCGAGAAGGACCTCGCCGTCATCGCAGCGGCGGTTCGGCGCGCCCGCAAGCCGCTGCGCGGCGAAGCCGCGATTGCGCTCAAGGTCGGCGCCGTCGTCAACCGGCGCAAGATGGCCAAGCACTTCGACCTCGTCATCGGCGAGGCGAGCTTCGCGTTCCATCGCAAGGCGGCGGCGATCGCCGCCGAGGCGGCGCTCGACGGCATTTATGTCGTGCGTACCAGCTTGCCGAAGAAAGCGCTCGATAACGCCGCGACCGTCGGCGCTTACAAAAGCCTCGCCCGGGTCGAGCGCGCGTTCCGCTCCTTGAAGACCGTCGACATCCATCTGCGTCCGATCTTCCACTGGACGGCGCCGCGCGTGCGCGCCCACGTCTTCCTGTGCATGCTCGCCTATCACGTCGAGCATCACATGCGCGCCAGGCTCGCCCCCATGCTCTACGACGAGACCGATCACGAGGCCGCCGCCGCGATGCGCACCAGCATCGTCGCCAAGGCCGAGCGCTCCGCCGCCGCCAAGCGCAAACAAGCAACCGGCCGCACCGACGACGGTCTCCCGGTCCACAGCTTCCGCAGCCTACTCGCCGATCTCGCCACATACTGCCGGATCCAGGCGACCACCGCGCTCAACGAGAAATACCTCTTTACCCTCCACACCAGGCCAACCCCGATCCAGAGCCGCGCCTTCGAACTCCTCGCCATCAACCCCGACCGTACCCAGTAACCGACACTCGCTTTCGATAAACGAAAGCGAAATCAACGCTTTACAATCTTGAAAGAAGGAAGTTCGGTCTAGATGTAGTGTGTTGTGAGGTCGGCCGCGTGAGGTCGCCAGGACGTACCCCCGATGGCTAGGGCGCGCTCGCTTTCCAATCGATCATCGGCGGCACGGCCATCTCGACCACCTCGGCGTCTGGCTTGTGCTCGCGTGTCTTCCAGAACTTTGTATTGAACCGGTGCCGGCCAATGTAGGTCGTGCGCGTCAGCACCTTGTGCACAGCGCCGATGCCCCAACGTCCCCCGTCTCGGGTACGTATGCCGGCGGCGTTGAGGTGGTTGGTGATCGATTTGACGCCCATCGGACCAGAGCCGCCATCGCCTTCGCGCGCCAGGCGGTAGATCAGCCGCACGGTCTTGGCTTCGATCGGATCGATCTCCAAGGTCTTCTTGGTGCGGTGGCCGCGCTGCTCGGCTGCCTCCACAAGGTGTTCGCGTCTCATTGTAATAACCAGAATACGCGGTCAGGACCCGCATAGGGAAGCGAGCGAGCGGCTTGCTCAATGCAGCCCGTTATTAATCAGTCCATAAGTAGTTGCACATTTTTATTGACAGGGCGAATTTCGTCTGATTCTGAAGGGAGATGAAACCAGACGATGCTCGCAAGTTGGATCACACGACGCTGGAAGAGATGCGCATGCGCGCCGTGCGCAGCGTACAGGCTGGCGAAAGTCCCGAGGTTGTCGCACGATCCATGCGGATCAACCGCCGTACGATCTATGGCTGGCTGGCGCAGTATCGGCGAGGTGGCTGGGGAGCGCTGAAAGCCAAGCCGCTTTTCGGCAGGCCGCCCAAACTGGATGCGCGCGCCTTGCAATGGATTTACAACACCATCACGCAGAAGAACCCGTTGCAACTGAAGTTCGCCTTCGCGCTGTGGACGCGTGCCATGGTGGCAAAGCTGATCAAGGATAAGTTTGGGGTCGTGGTGAGCGCCAATTCGGTTGGTCGACTGCTGGCGCAACTCGGCATCACTTGCCAGAAGCCCTTGCACCGTGCGCAGGAGCGCGACGAGGCTCTGGTCGAGCAATGGCTCAGGAAGGACTACCCGAAGATCAAAGCCCTGGCGCAGCGAGAAAAGGCCGAGATCTTCTTTGGCGACGCCGCTCACATGCGCTCCGATCATCATGCCGGGCGCACGTGGGGTAAGAGGGGCGCAACCCCCATCGTCGAAACCACAGGTGCGCGCCATCGCATGAGCCTGATCTCGGCGATTGCCGCGCGCGGCCATATGCGGTTCATGATTAAAGAAAAGGGCGGGGTGAATGCAGCGGTCTTCATCGAGTTTCTCAAGCGCCTGATGGCCGGCGCCAAGCGCGCGATTTTCTTGATCGTCGATCGCGGCCCCGCCCACATTGCCAAGAAGACCAGAGCTTTTGTCGACAGCCAACACGGCAGACTGCGGCTGTTTTTTCTGCCGTGGGAAGCGATATCTGGCGTAGCCGATCTTGGTCATGATGGACACTTACGGCCGCAAATCCCCGCCCACAAGCCCAATAACGTGACAATGCCTGCTGGAGGAATGAGCCGATCACGTCGAGCGGCTGGTTCAGCCGAGGGCGCAGCCTTACTGTTGACTGACCGGAGTCTGTGGTATGGTATTTATCAGTCGCCGTTGACCCGGCCGACAAGGCCGTGATTGCCCAAGACGCGACCACCCAAGCAAACCGGGCAATTGAACGCGCAAACGAGCGATTGAAATGATTGATATTCCTGCATGGACCGCGCTCGCGGAGAAGCTGCGCAAGACCGGCCTCGACATCTTTGCGACCGCAAATGTGCCGATCACGGCCAAGGGCTACGCCGATGAAAGAGTGCTGGCGCTCACGCTGCTGGCAAGGACGCTGTCGAACCTGAAAGGCACGCTCTTGCTACTGCGAGAGAAGCGCATCATCGAGGCGCGGACCATCACCCGCTGCTGCTATGAGAATGCGTACTGGGTTATCGGTCTGGCCGAGGAGGGCGAGGCGTTCGTGCGCAAGATGCAGCACGACGAGATGAGCCACCGCAAGCAACTTGGTCAATTCGTCTTCGAAAACGGCGTCACACTTGAGGCTGAGGATCGCCTGCGCGCGTGGCTGCGCAACACGAACAAGCGCTTCGCTGACGCAAAGATGCTGTACCCGAAGCAGGTCGCAGCGTTGAGCGACATTTGGCGGTCTTACGTCTTCTACAGTCAGCTATCCTCTGATGCGGCCCATCCGTCGGTCACCGCGCTCAATCGGTACGTCGTCCCGCACACCGCTGACGAGGTAGGGGGCATCAATGTTGAGCCGATCGTCAAGGGCGAGGAAATCGAGGAGACGCTTGAACTGCTGTGCCAAGCGGTCATGTGCGTGTGCGTCGGCGTCAATCAAATGCTCGGCGGGACGCAAGGCGGCAGCGCATTGAACGGGCTGGCGGACGAGTACGTCGCGCTCTCGAATAAGTCCGCGTCCAAAGCACCATAGGTGCCGCAGGCAAAAAAAGAAGCCCCAGCCGCGAGGGCTTGGGTTTCAACGGTCATGGTTCCCCGTGCAGCAACGTTAAGTAAACCGCAATGACCGCAATTGGCACTCTGCTGCCGATCCGCGATGTCTGCGCGTCAGACTGATCTTCTACAGTTCGAAATCTGCAAGGCATTGACCGGGCAGTAGAAACCGCGCCGGAAAAGCGGCTTGGCACTACATTTTGGTCGATTGGCTGGGTTGGGCGGGATCAGGCGTCGGCGAGTTGCCGCACGGTTGGCGGCAGGGCGACGCCGGCGGCGCGCAGGGCGAGGCCTGCGGCGGGACGTGGCGGTGCGCGCAGCAGAAAGCGTTTGCCGTCCTGTTCGACCTCCGTCTCGGTCAACGAGTCGAGATCGGCGAGGACGTTCGGCCAGGAACTCGCATGGCCCAGCGTTGCGATGCGGTCCTCCAGCTCCTTCTTCAGCACCAAGGCGAGAAAGCTACACGACACATGTCCGCGAATGGTCTCGTCGAGCTTGTGGAAAATCGGGCGCGTGGCGAACAGGCTTTTCGAGGTTCGGAACGCGCGCTCCACCATCCACAAATGTTTGTAGCAAAGCATGGTTTCGAGCGGCGAGAGATCGGCGTTCGTGCGGAGCACGAAGATTCCGTCGAACTTGGCGTCCTCCTCCGCCTTGGCGCGATCGATGACAAAGTGGTCGTCGTCTGGCGTCGCGAGAAAGCGCCGATAGCCGGCATACGGCTCAGAGGTCGATGATGCCGAGCCGGGCGGCATGCGCCACCGCGTCGGTACGACCGATCGCGTCGAGCTTGTCGATGACCGATCCAACGGGTTCAGTCGCAGCGGCGCGCGCCCCGCGCGCGATCAAAATCAAAAATCGCAAATTGAAAAATCGCAAAGATGCGAAAATCATGAAAAGCGAGATCGAACGATTTTAGAATTTTACAAAACAATTCCGGCTGTCGTCTGCGAGTTTCGAGAACTCTGCGCAAAGATCGGTCAATTGACAAGTTCGCTTGCTCAGTTCATCTTTGTCGGTGTACAGTTATACCCCTTCTGAATCAATTTATAATTCACCCCTTTCAATATGACTTGTATGTCTTTTCTCTCTAAGAATAATAATCGCGTCAGCTGTTGTCAGACAAGCTGACGCGAGCGCCTCCCTTTAATAGGGTTTTTGATTGATGGAGGCGGGCGTCGGCGACGTAGATCATGCCGCCAGGCATGAAAGTCGCACGGACGACCCCGCCTTACGGCCTGCACATGTTGCTTATGGGTGCGCATATTGTCCATTTACCCCGCCTTACCCTAAAGGCGGGGCGTAAGGAGGGGTGCAGGGCGGGGCATCGACGAACAGGCTCTGTTCGGTTTGCTCGTAACGACTCCCGTTGCTACATGAAATCCGGATGTACCGCCCCATAATCAGGCTGCTGCGAAGTAGTGACGCAACTCGGCGGCGAGCGCTTCAGGAGGCCGATCAACCGCTGCTTCCCAATGCAATCGCTCCAAGTGCATCGCATCACTGCGATAATTCGGCGTGAGCGCGCTGCGCGTCACCATTGTGAGATTGACACCGAAGCCCGCAGCTCCGCTAAGCGGGCCGGAGTAGAGCGCCAAGTTGAAACTGTTGTAGCCGCACGTTTCATACCAACGCCGTTTCAAGTCCGAAGTGCAACAGGGCAGCATAGACGGCATGGCGGAGTGAGTGGCGGGGGAAAGGGTCGGGGTCAAGGGCTTTAGTCGCCGGAGACGATGCGAGCGCAGCGAGCACCCTTGAGGCCGACGTTTTCTCCCGCCAGACTTTGCCATGTTGTGTATGCCGGTTTTTCTGGCGGTCAGATGGAGACTATCCTTGCGTGGGACAGCACATCTCACGGAGGAAAAATGCCCGAAGGCTATCTCCATCTGACCTGCGAACAACGCTGCCAGATTTACGCGCTCTTGCAAAGCGGCCACTCGCAAGCCCACATTGCGCGGCAAATTGGCGTCGATCCGTCGACGATCAGCCGCGAGCTTGTTCGCAACACCGGCGCGCGCGGCTATCGCTTCAAGCAAGCGCACGAGAAGGCCTCGCAGAGACGCGAAGAGGCCTCGGACAAGCCGCGCAAAATGACGCCAGATTTGGTGGAGCTGATCGAAGAAAAACTGACGCAAGAGCAGTGGAGTCCCGATCAGATCAGCGGGCGTCTGGCGAAGGATGGCGTCGCCTTGATCAGTCACGAGCGCATCTATCAGCATGTCTGGAAAGACAAGAAAGACGGGGGCACGCTGTATCTTCACTTGCGTCACAGCGGCAAAAAATACAACAGGCGCAAGGGCAAGAATTCGGGGCGCGGGCTGATTCCGAACCGCGTCGATATCGATCAGCGGCCTCCTATTGTCGCCGCAAAAAGCCGCATCGGAGACTGGGAGGCCGACACGATTATCGGCGCCAATCACAAAGGCGTTGTCATGTCGCACGTCGAGCGAACCTCCAAATACACCAAGCTCGCCAAACTGCCGGACAAGAACGCGGACTTTGTCGTGCAGGCCTGCGCACGCGTGCTTTTGCCGCTCGCTGACCGCATCGAAACAATCACTTACGACAATGGAAAAGAGTTCGCCTCTCACGCCCAAATCGCAACCTCGCTGGGGGCACTATCCTATTTTGCCAAGCCCTATCACTCGTGGGAACGCGGCCTCAACGAACACACTAACGGCCTCTTCAGGCAGTACTTCCCAAAAGGTTCCGACCTCTCTATTTTGTCCGATGCCGATGTCCAAAGGGTCGAGGACAAACTCAACTCTCGCCCCAGAAAGATACTCGGCTACCAAACCCCTCGCGAGATTTTCTTCAGCGCCAGAAATCTGCCCGTTGCACTTCACTGTTGAATGGGCGCAAGAAAGAATGCGTGAGATGCCGAGCGCCAGCGAGTCTCCCTGTCTTCGTCTGTCAACTCGAAAAGCGTCTCCCGATGCGAGACTACGGCACGCACCCCATTCGAACCCCAGCGGGGCGAAGGCCGTCATCCAGCTGGTTGTGCCGATGCGCCCGACGAAGCGCTCGCTCCGCTGTTCTTCCGCCTTGACCAGAGCCTCCCAGAACGACCGACCGTGCTCTGACCAATATCGCTCACCGGCTTGATGTTGCAGCCTCATCATCGTCGTCGGATATGGATTTACATAGACTTGGCGCATGAGGATGCGGAAGAGAGCCGCCGGAGGGGTAGAGGTAGTTCGCATCGTAGGCGCAGTGCAAACGCGCTTGATCTCGATCAATCCCGCGTTGAAGCGGATTTCGTCGATCAGCTGTTCAATTCTAGCGAGAAACGGCTCGCACGGCTGCTTCTGCTGTTGGCGAATTTTGGCAAGGAGGGAAAGCCGGAGCCGGTGATCGCGAAGATCAGCCAGGAGACGCTGGCGGAAATGATCGGCACGACGCGCTCGCGCGTCAGCTTTTTCATGAACAAGTTTTGGCAGTTGGGCTTCATCGATTACAATGGCGGGATTGCCGTCCATAGCTCGTTGTTGAACGTGGTTCTGCACGATCAGCCGCAGATTTACTCGCCGGACTGTGCGCTCGCGTTTTTCGGGCCGCGTCACCGCGCTGCTGATTCGAAGATAGCGGGACACTTGGACCGATCGGGCCCGCGCCTCAGCGGAGACGATGCGCGAGTTTCATCTGATGTGAGCAATTCGGCACAGTTTTTACTTCAGACTGGTGTATACTTCAACTTCGGCGAAATCCGAAGACCCCCCTTGCCAAACGGCGCGATCCGGATTCTACCGAACGGATGATACGGCCCGGCTTTCTGGACATAAAATCGCGGCAAAACCTGATCGAGTCGGCTCGGGACGGGTCGGCCGCTCATCGTCTGGCCCGACGTGCGAACGCGCTGGTGTTGCTAGACGATGGGATGAGCTGCGAGGCGATTGCGAAGGTCCTGTTGCTGGACGACGACACCATCCGCACTTGGTATCGCCTGTATGAAGAGGATGGGATCGAGGGGTTGACGAACTTCAGCTACGAGGGCAGCGCTTGCCAGTTGAGCGGCGAGCAACAGGAAAAGCTGAAAGCCTGGGTCGCCACGGCCTTACCGCGCACAACGCGCCAGGTCGGCGCCTGGATCGAGAATGAATTCGGCGTCGTTTACGAAGGCCGGTCAGGACTGATCGCGTTGTTGCATCGCCTGGGGCTCGAATATCACAAACCCAATGTCATCCCGCGCAAGCTCGACGAAGAAAAGCAGAAGGCTTTCATTGAGGGCTACGAAAAGCTGCTGAATTCCTTGGGCGACGACGAGGCCGTGCTGTTTGCGGACGCCGTGCATCCGACCCATGCGGCGCGGCCTGTCGGCTGCTGGGCGCCGAGCCAAGAGAGCTCGCGATCGAGCAGACGAGCGGGCGTCAACGCATCAACATTCACGGCGCGATCGACCTGGAGACCGGACAAACCCGGATGATCGAGGCCCTGACCATCGACGCCGCCTCGACGATCAGGCTGCTGCAATCGATCGAGGCGCTCTATCCGATGCTGGCGCTCATCCATGTTTTCTTGGACAACGCGCGTTATCATCATGCCAAGCTCGTGCAGGAATGGTTGGCCCTGCCGGGACGACCATCAAGCTGCACTTCATCCCAACGTATTGCCCGCACTTGAACCCGATCGAACGGTTATGGGGCCTTATGCACAGAAACGTCACTCACAACAAGTGCTACGCAACTTGCGCCCAGTTCGCCGATGCGACGCTCAGTTTTCTGCGTGAAAAGTTTCCGGGGAATTGGGCGGACCTTTGTGATTCGGTCACCGACAATTTCCGCGTCATCAACCCAAAGGATTTTCGGGTCATGACGTGAACGGGGTATAGTATTTTTACAGGCGCCGTTTCAAGTCCGAAGTGCAACAGGGCAGCATAGACGGCATGGCGGAGTGAGTGGCGGGGGATGGAGCGCCGACGCCGGCGCATTTAGACCGAACTTCCCTCTTGCAAAACCTGTAAGCGATTGAAGGTAGTGAGTTTCCCGGGATCTGTCGCTGAAGTGTAGCCATGTAATTTGCGATAATTATGTTTAGTCATTGTGACGGGCATGGCATTATTGCGCCATGTATATCGAAACCGTCCCGAACCGGAACTCGCCGCCCGCCATCCTGCTGCGGGAGAGCTATCGCGACGGCGGCAAGATGAGAAGCGCACCATAGCGAACCTGTCCCACTGGCCGACCGAGATCGTCGAAGGTCTGCGCACGCTGCTCAAAGGCGGCACGGCGGCGCCGGCCGGTCAGGAGACGATTGTGGTGCGCCGCGCCTTGCCGCACGGGCATGTGGCGGCCGTGCTCGGCACGCTGCGCGACATCGGTCTTGATCGTCTGCTCGGGCCTTCTGGCAACCGCTGCCGCGACCTCGTCATCGCGATGATCGTGGCGCGGCTGATCGCGCCGGCGTCCAAGCTCGCCACTGCCCGCATG
>CAVRVX010000008.1:0-65335 GCA_963724735.1 uncultured Alphaproteobacteria bacterium | reverse complement strand
TCGCTTCCCAGTCGGACCATCGGACACTTTGATAAACGCCCGCGGTATCATTGCTTCCTGGATAAGAGACCGTCCCAGGCTCGGCACCTCGCCGACCCGCGTGCGCAGTTCCGGCATCGGAATGAGACCGCGTGCGATGACCGCCAAAGCCAGGATTATAAGGCTAGCGCCACCGAGGAACAGTCGAAAGGTGAGAAGCATCTTCGTGCCTGCTCTGTCCAATCATAACCGCCCCACCTCGGGAATGCTTGAACCCGAGGCGACGCCCGATACGCGCACTGGCTACTTTTGATTCGCTCACCCGCAGACTAACAGAGTCGACGCCCTTGGTGAATCTCAGCCCTCGATCGAGGTCGTTCCGAACGCGTCAGGGCCACGTGTGTGTACAAAAACCTCGTACGCATTGAACTGGTGATGGAAATCACGTCACGCTTGCGATGGATCGCGCTGATCTTCCAGGCCCTCCAACCCGCGGGGGAAGCCGACTTGAAGCCGAAAATCCCGCTGTGCCTATCGCAAATAGGTCCGCACGTATTGGTGATGCAATCCGCCAAGGAAGAAGAGGCCGTATCGGTTGACCTCGGCATGCGGGGTGACGGCGACCGCGACCGCGTCAGCGCCGGTGGCATCGGCGCTGCCGACCAAAACGGCGGCGGCCGTCTCCGATCCATTCGTCTCTGTCTTCGGCGATGGAACGAACTTCCCGCTCGCGGTAAGCTTGCCGAGCACGGTTCCGGGCCGGAGCTTGCCGGCGCCAGAGGCGATGATGACATTGTCGCGCGACAGCCGGCCCTCGTCGTCTTCCGAGAGAATGAAGTTGCCGTCGTGCGGGTTTTCATAGAGCGCGCTCATAAAGCTCTCCTGCGCAGGATCGTAGCCGGCTCAACCACCTGGACCATACCGAGCAAGCTCGGCCACAGCCGGGTCATCCACACCAGCAGCGCGCGATCGCTGCCCCGCAGCGGCAGACGTGCCGGTCGTCGCCTCAAGGCGATATTGAGCTGATGACGGACGCCAGCGTAAGCAGAAGTGAACCGCCGCAGCTGTAAACGATCGAAACCACCTCCCTATAGGGCACCTCGAACAATGCCGGTTTCTGGATGTGATCCGGAAAGAGTGGACTTCGCGTTCTTCCTCTTCATGCTCAGAATGGCCCGGTGCGTGCCGAAGGGATTGTCGTAAATGCGAATAAGCTCGCGTTTTTGCCAACGCCCATTCAACAGTGAAGTGCAACGGGCCGATTTCTGGCGCTGAAGAAAATCTCGCGAGGGGTTTGGTAGCCGAGTATCTTTCTGGGGCGAGAGTTGAGTTTGTCCTCGACCCTTTGGACATCGGCATCGGACAAAATAGAGAGGTCGGAACCTTTTGGGAAGTACTGCCTGAAGAGGCCGTTAGTGTGTTCGTTGAGGCCGCGTTCCCACGAGTGATAGGGCCTGGCAAAATAGGATAGTGCCCCCAGCGAGGTTGCGATTTGGGCGTGAGAGGCGAACTCTTTTCCATTGTCGTAAGTGATTGTTTCGATGCGGTCAGCGAGCGGCAAAAGCACGCGTGCGCAGGCCTGCACGACAAAGTCCGCGTTCTTGTCCGGCAGTTTGGCGAGCTTGGTGTATTTGGAGGTTCGCTCGACGTGCGACATGACAACGCCTTTGTGATTGGCGCCGATAATCGTGTCGGCCTCCCAGTCTCCGATGCGGCTTTTTGCGGCGACAATAGGAGGCCGCTGATCGATATCGACGCGGTTCGGAATCAGCCCGCGCCCCGAATTCTTGCCCTTGCGCCTGTTGTATTTTTTGCCGCTGTGACGCAAGTGAAGATACAGCGTGCCCCCGTCTTTCTTGTCTTTCCAGACATGCTGATAGATGCGCTCGTGACTGATAAAGGCGACACCATCCTTCGCCAGACGCCCGCTGATCTGATCGGGACTCCACTGCTCTTGCGTCAGTTTTTCTTCGATCAGCTCCACCAAATCTGGCGTCATTTTGCGCGGCTTGTCCGAGGCCTCTTCGCGTCTCTGCGAGGCCTTCTCGTGCGCTTGCTTGAAGCGATAGCCGCGCGCGCCGGTGTTGCGAACAAGCTCGCGGCTGATCGTCGACGGATCGACGCCAATTTGCCGCGCAATGTGGGCTTGCGAGTGGCCGCTTTGCAAGAGCGCGTAAATCTGGCAGCGTTGTTCGCAGGTCAGATGGAGATAGCCTTCGGGCATTTTTCCTCCGTGAGATGTGCTGTCCCACGCAAGGATAGTCTCCATCTGACCGCCAGAAAAACCGGCATACACAACATGGCAAAGTCTGGCGGGAGAAAACGTCGGCCTCAAGGGTGCTCGCTGCGCTCGCATCGTCTCCGGCGACTAAAGCCCTTGACCCCGACCCTTTCCCCCGCCACTCACTCCGCCATGCCGTCTATGCTGCCCTGTTGCACTTCGGACTTGAAACGGCGCAATCGTGTAGTCGGAGCGGCTTCCCCACGTCACGGCCTTCAGGGACGAAGCAAACCGCTTCGATAAACGCGATGATGTCGGCGCCAGTGACCCGGCCATCGCTCAGATGATCCTTGCGGCGCCTACGCACCGGCCTTTATCTCCCACGGCCTGAAGTTCGACACACGCTCGGTCGCGTCGCGCGGTGCACGTGAAACCATGCGAGCCTTGAGGGTAGCGCGAAGTTGCCCGAGGAGATAGGCGACCATCTTCGCCGCGACCCCGTGCTGTGTAGCAAGATCGTCCGCTTCCTCGCCTGTGTCCCTGCCGGCCGCCCTGGGCTTTGCCTCTTGGTGTAGTCGCGGTAGGGACGGCCATTGCTGACCGCCCCCCGCACAGATCTCGGCGTGCGCTGCTAACGCACCGGGCTCCTCCCTCGGGTTCTGGCGTCGAAGCGGTTCAGCGGCCTCCTATTGTCGCCGCAAAAAGCCGCATCGGAGACTGGGAGGCCGACACGATTATCGAGAGGTTCGCTCGACGTGCGACATGACAACGCCTTTGTGATTGGGTCGCCGGAGACGATGCGAGCGCAGCGAGCACCCTTGAGGCCGACGTTTTCTCCCGCCACGCATCTATCAGCATGTCTGGAAAGACAAGAACGCAGAGGAGCGTTTCAGGCGTAGCCCGTGCCGCACGGTCGTCATCGGCCGGTTCCTCTGCCGCCGCTTTTATTGAGGGTTACTTTGGGGCAACGAGTTTCCTCATTTGCTTTGCCTGAGCATCGTTTTGAGCTCTTCTTCCAACGATCGCGGAGAAATTCCGAGTTCGCGAAATCCCGGCCGGCTTTCTGAGGTCGTGGTGTGGATCTGCATTAGCTCGACCTGATTGCGAGTAAGAGGCGGATGCGGCAGGATCCGGAGGAGCGCTCTAAACGGATCCTCGGCACACGTGCATTTGGTCGCGATACGGAAAGCAACGTCTGGGATTTCGAGAGAACTCCGGCATTCCACGAACTACGTCCGGAATACCCATCGCCAATCAGCGTCCCGCGCACTCCGGACCGATGGCGGACTCGGCTTTGCAACCGGCCTGAGATTCGATCTGTTCGAATTGTCCGGTGTCGGCAAGCTACTCGTCGAGGCGTTCCTGAGCCAAGGGGTGGGGCAGGGCGGAGCCAGCCTTCGCAAATGGCTGGTCGAATGGATCAACGGCGAACGCGACGTCAGCAGCGTGCGCAATAGCCTGCTCAAAGCGCTCTCGCCCGAGCGGCCTACTCCTGACGAACGGGAAATCGTCAGAGGCCGGCTGTTGGACACAACGGAACACCTCAAGACCGAGACGCGGGTCCGTCTCTCTCGTGCGTTGGGACGCGCCGCCAAAGAGCCGACAACGGAATACATCGAGGAAATGGTCGTGTCCCGACTGCGTGACGCAGGCCGCGGAAAGCAGGCGGACGAGATCGTCGCCGCGCTCGCGTTCGGTGCCGTGCTCGACCGCGCCCGCGATGCCACTTCGGCCCTGACGCTGGCGGTCGAGCAAGGCCGAGGAAGGGAGATGATCGCCAGGCTGGCGGGAGACAGCCGTGTCCGCGACAGTTTCGGCGCGTTCAAGACCGCCAGCGCCAACTTCCTGAAAAAGGCTGCCAAGGCGGAAGTCGCGGAGCCGACGAGCCGCGCTTTCGCACGATCGTTCGAAGCCGCGGATGTCGAGGGAGCCATCCGGGCACTCGTCCCGTGCGTCGATCAAGTGCTCGAGCTTTCCGGAGCCAGTGTAGTGAGGGGCTTGCGCTTCCGGGTCGTCGATCCTTCGGTCGAGGAAGCAGAAAAACAGGGGCCGCTCGAAGACGGCGCAGCCACCATCGAGCCCGATCGCACCGGCAGGACCTTCCGCATCGCCAATTTTCACTCGCTTCTGCGAGACATCCAACCGGCCAAGTCAGCATGACCGCGAACGTGCTTCTCGACGTATTCGTCCCGCCCGAAGGTTTGATCGGCCACAGCGCCGCCCTGGTCGCCATGACCGGCGACGAAGACTTCCTCGAAGCGGCCGCCCAGCGATTTTGCGGGCTACGACCCCGCCAGCGGGCCGAACTCGGCCAAGTCCTGATGTACCTGATGCTCGACGGACACGCTTCGCCCTCGCGCCAGACCGTGTTCCCTCCCGGGCGGATTCCCGGCCTTCACGAGTTTCAGCCGCGGTCGGTTCTGCCGGAATCGCTCCTGCACGCCAAGCTCGCCCTGCTCGCGTTCTCACGGAACCGGACGGCGGCACCGGTCCATCTGCGGCTGGCGGTCCTCACCGCAAACCTCACCTACGAGTTGGCCAGACGGCAGCTGGAACTGGTCTGGACCGTCGACCTTCGCCTCGAAGACCGCCTCACCGGAACCGCTAAAGCCGCCGAGCGCGCCGACATCGCTGCGGCTGCCGAGTTCGTCGGCCGCCTGCTGGAGACGCGATTTTATCGTGACGAAGAGGAGCTCTCGGCGAAACAGCGTAAGCTTACCGCTCGATTGGCCGTGCTTCTGGGAAAGGCCACCGAGTTCAAGCCCGAGGGCCGGCAGCCACGGTTCATCCACTCGCTCGACGAGAGCCTCCACGACCAAATCAGGCGGCGCTTTCGCAAAGGCACCAGCAAGAGGAATCTCTTGCTGTGCGGCTCCGGCTTTTACGAGGAGCCGTCCGCGAAGCCGGCAAAACCAGAGGTATTGCGCAAGCTTGAAGATCTAGGGGTGTTCACCGAGAACGTCCGTCGGGTCGCGCTCGTAGACGCCGCAGAAGCAGGCGCTGTCGAGGGTTGGGTCAAGAGCGGCGACACGGATGGATGGAATGTCCTCCCTCCGGTGGACGTTCCCGGTAGCGGCCGGCAAGGCTGCAAATCTTGTAGGTGAGAGACCTATGCCGTCAATTGCCCGGTTCGGACGGCTAGCATATCCGATGCGCGGGGAGGTAACAAACCGCGCTGTGCTCGGACGTAAACGCCACGGCCGCCCTGGCATCCGAAGTGGATGGCCAGCGGTGGGAACGACCTGGGTGGCAGCAAACTCGGAGGCCTGAAGATTATCGAATGACTGCAGCCGCGAAAGCACCCCCCGTTCAGAAGTCGTTGAACGGATTAATGTGGAGCAGCCGACCCGCTGGGAATTTGGGGAAGGCCGATGTGACAGGGGAAGAAACGGGTAAGCGCACCTTGTCAGCCACCGTGGTAGGGGGCCAGGGATCCGAGGAAAGATTTGCAGAGATAACGCCGGGAAGGACCTAGATGCAGCAGGGGCTCACAGCAACCTGCAAGGACTGTGGATCAGAGCCTATGGCAGAGAAAAGCAGAGGATCTAGGTTCGGCGCATGAGTCCATAGTAGCAAAGAGGACCGGGTAACTCTGGTCTAAGCCGTGGAAACACGGCTACCCAAGAGGCAACACCTTGAGGGTGCGAAGGGGCTCTCGGACATGACGGATAGATCAGGTGCCGCCCACGCCGGACACAGTGCCGGGTAAGTTGGGAATGACACACGGCTATCGAACTGTGCAGTAAACGCGTGCTGCGAGGGGTGTATGCGAGTGAGCGCTTGAGCCTCGGCAGGACAAGGAAGACGGCACGGGACAGTCATGGTCGCCAACCGGACTCGCGAGATGCGACCGTCCGGGATGAAACGGGGGGCGTACGGAAACGTGAACTATGGACAAGGCTAAACGGGCACAGACCGCGGAAACGCCGAAACAGCCAAGCCTTGGCCTAAAGTTGCGCGCGCCGTATCTCTATCCCGACCCCTTTTCCCGACGTCTGCACGCGAAGTTCATCTATGTCGGCTACTTGCGCGACGGCTGTGCCAGCAACGGCTGGCTCTATCTCGGCTCGGGCAACCTCTCGCGCCGCGGACTGCTCACCAACGGTACGATGGAACAAGGCAACATCGAGTGCGGCGTCGTTTTCCCGGAGGACGAACGCTTCACTCCGGAAGATCTGGAGAAACGCCTCTTCTGGAAGCAGGATTCGGATCCCGTCGATCCGGCCGAACTGTTGGTCGGCCGGGTCGGTGACCAACCCGACACGACCGACCTCCTCGCCGCGCCTCCGATCCTCTCCGCCGCGATCGAAACTTCGCCGCAACGGCAATTGCGCTTGCGCTGGCGAGAAGACACGCCGGAGGGCGCGCGGGTCAGCATCGGCTGGACCGGTACCGACTGGGTCGCCGCCACGCGTGAACCGATGCCTCTGCCGGACACCGAAGCCCCGGCCGAACTGCGCGTGCGCGACGACATCTCGGGGCGTGAGTGGAGGGTGCCGGTTGTCGATCCGGCCGGGCACGTTTGCTGGCAGCCGCAGCAGTTCGTGACTTACGAGGATGCGCTCGCCGCGCTCCTGGATTTTCCGATCCGACCTGCCGAGGCGACCGATGACGAGGAGGACGATGACGATCCCGACGGCGGGAATGGCATCCCGCGGGGGAATCATCGGAACGATGTGCATCCCGCGGGGGAATCATCGGAACGATGCCGATGACGAGAGAAGCTATGCGCTGTATGCCGCCGCGGATCTGATCGAACGCGTCGCTGCCCTGCAAACAGCCCTGCCCGACGACATGCTCGATGATTGGATCGGGCATCTCGACCGAATGTTTCGGGCCTCGTTCCCGGAAGCGCTCGTCACGACCTGGCGCGAGCACCGGGTCGATGTCTTCTGCCATTTGAGGCAGTCCGAGTTTCGGCCCGCCAAGTTCAGCCCTTCCCAGCGAGAACGCTATTTCAAGGTGCTCGACGGCGTTGCACAAGCGTGGGGTCTGCAATGACATTCGATTGGGTGAACGTGGCCAGCGCTCTCCGGCGCAAGGTCGGTCAGCAGGCGAGCTGGCGGCCGACACTCAGCACCTCGACAACGGACAATGCGCCTCGTTGCGCTGGATAGCCCACAGAATTCCCCACAGCGGCCTTGTCCTCGCCGACGAGGTCGGTACCGGCAAAACAAGGATCGCTTGCGCCCTAGTCCAAGCCGTTGTCGAAAGCGGCGGACGAGCCGCCGTGGTGGTTCCGCACGGGTTGATGCACCAATGGGTCGATGAGACGCGGAAGCTCGATCCCGAGGCTCCCGAACCAGAAGACGCTGACCACGCTCACCGAGTTCCTGCGGGAGCTCACGCCGGGCGATGACTGCTGGAATCGGCAAAGACCGTATCCGGATCGCCCGGAATGGTGGCTGATTTCCCACGGCTTTCGTGCCCCTCGGGTCCGCAGCAACTCCGAGGACTGGCGCGCCGCGCTGCCCGGATTGGTCGAGTTGAAGCTCGCACGTCCGGCGGACCGAAGCGACGGACGAACGAGGCTTGGGCAGCTTCAACAGGTGCTCGACGATTGGCCGGAGTCCTGGTGGGGGAAACAGGGCCGGATCGCGCAGGATGTCGCCGGTCGACTTGGCGACTTCCCGGAGCTTCGGCGTGACATCAAGAAACAAATCGGCAAGTTACCGGTGCTCAGCGCCACGAGCGCGGATGTCAACGCCCCGCTTCGCGCCGCGTTCGGCGACGGCGACGGGCGTCCGTTGACCGAGGAACTTCTCGGCCTGTGGCTCGGGGATTTCGACCTCCTCGTCATCGACGAGGCGCATAAGAGCCGTAGCGATCTCGATGCCGAGGACGACGCGATGGGCGCCGTCAACGGAACCGTGCTCGCCAGGCTGGTCGACAGGCTGCTGAAGCAGCCGCGTTGGGGGCGCCGCCTATGCCTCACCGCAACCCCGATGGAATTAGGGCTCGATCAGTGGCTCGACCTTCTTCGGCGCGCAAGGTGCGACGTCGATCTCGGGCAGGCAGGCGCCGTCATCAAGCGCTTCCGCGACGCAGCCATGCAGGCCCGGATGGCGCCGGATGAAGGACCACGAACTCGACGAACTGTGCGTCGCCGCCCGCGAATTCACGCGCACCCTCGAGGATTTCGTGACCAGGCGCCGGCGCGACGAAGACGAGCTCGTTGCCGACTTCCGCACCGCGGCGAACAAACCGCACGATCCGCATCCATACCGACACACCGAGAAGATTCGGATCGGATGGACGCAAACGACGGAGAGGAATTCTCCTTGGATCGACGTCTTGTTCGCCGCGGAAGGCATGAGCCACAGCGCCCGCGGATTGTCGCAGGCCGACACCAAGAATTGGCCCAGAGCGATCCGAGATGCCTATACGAAGCTGCACAACGGGCATGTCAGCATCGATCTGACCGAAGCCGACGGCAGAGTGCCGATCCCGGAAGCCGGCAACGGCGTCGAGGAGCCCGTAAGGTGCAAGATCTCCCGTGTGTCGTACTGGTACCGCAGATTGCGCGACGCTCGCCTCCGGGTGCTGAACGGAATGGAGCAGGTTCCTGGTGTCGTTTTCGATCCTGATGCCGATCATCCGCGCATCAGAGCCGCCGTCAACGAAATCGAGACCTGGACCGCTCGAGACGAAAAGGTGCCTGGTGTTTGGAGTTTTCCTTCGTCCGCTCCGCGTGCTGACCGACGTGTTGAACGTGCGTCATGCCTTGCGGGCCGCCGACGGCGAACGACCGCTCGCGCACGGGATCTTTTCCGATCCCCGCTTGCTCGGCATCGCGCACCGCCAGCTCGCCAGAATGCGAGAAGAAGGATTGTTGCCGGGGCGATTGTCTTCAGCCGATTGGACAGCCGTTCGCCGGGCGCTGCAGGACAGCCACAGAGCATATGAGCGCGTTCGACGGCAGGTGCGCAAGGCCACAAAGGATCCGGTTGCGAGATGGCGAGCAGATCCTGCGCTGCTCGGCGGAGCTCCACATGACGGTACGCTCGATGCGGTTCTGCAAGACAGGTTGGTGTCGTTCGCACTCGACGACTTCCTGCGGACCACGCGGTCGGGGGAGCCCGCCGCCGAACGCGTGGACGCGTTGGCCGCGGAGTTTCTCCGGGACTACATGACGCCCCTGTTGAGCGAGCTCGACGACGACGAGAACTCGGAGGAACCCCAAGCCGCTCTGCGGCAGGACGCGCTTCAACGGGCGTTCATCGAACACGACGATGTCGACAACCGGCAAAGTCTGCACGCCCGGCTTCTGCAGGGCGAAACGAAATGGGGAACAAGGCGATACTTGCAGGCCGCCTTCAATCGAAGGGGCGCCTCCCCGGGGGTCCTTGTCGCTCAAAGCCAGGTCGGCCGGGAAGGATTGAACCTGCACGAGTCCTGCCGAGTGGTCCTGCAATTCCACGCCGAATGGAACCCCGGCGTCATCGAACAGCAGATCGGTCGAGTTCGACCGAAAGGGAAGCCTGTGGGAACGGCTTTTCCAGGAGTGGCGCGCGGATGGAGGCGTGGCGCCGCCTCCCTTCATCGAAATTCGCCAGCTGCTGTTCGAGGGAACGTACGATGCGTTCCAATGGAATCGCGTCATGCGCCGGCAACATGTTTTCGATGCGAGCTTGTTCGGGTCGTTGCTTCCTCCTGACGCTCTGGAACGCGTTCCTGAAGAAAGACGATCAAAGCTGATCGAGTCGGCGCCCAACTTCTCGCCGCTGCGCGGCGTCGCCTCGCACGCCGAAGCAGCGGCCGGCTAGGCGGAGAAGATCACTCCGGACGCGCCCGCGGTTCGCCGCGTCCGGATATCATGCCGGGGGGCATATGTCTGGAGCGGTCTATCTCACGAAATCCCGCTACGCCGCCATCCCGCTACGCCGCCGGCCTGCAGTGCCTGCGGCGACTCTGGCTCGACGTCCACACTCCGGGCGACTGGAGCCCGCCCGAGCCGGGGTCTGCGGAGGACATCGGCGTCGAAATCGGCCGTAAGCAGATCAACGTGCTCCAGCGTACCACGGTAGCACTCGTTACTCGGGAAATGGCTGCGCCTTGGCTGACCCACTTTCATTTCCCGCCGGCGACCTTCGGAAGGGGTTTTCGTCAGGAAGTGCGTCGCGCCCATGCGAGCCTTTGATCGTTCCGAGCCTCTCGGTCTGGAGAGCAGCCTTCGCCCGCTTGGGCGCCGGCAAATCTGGTTCGGATGTGCGCAAGCGCTCGGCGGATTGCCGTTCGGTTCGCATCTGCGGAGTTAGGCTACTGCTGCTCGATGGTAAGTAGCTCGCGCAAGGACATCAGGACTTTGTCGGCGCCAGCCTGAATAAGATCGATTGCCGGGGTCGACCCCCACGCGGCTCCCCATGCGAGCGCAAGGGCACCTTTGGCCATTCGCATGTCACCTGGGCTGTCCCCGACGTAGATTGCGTCAGAGGGGTTGATGTTGAGCTCTGCCAGGTGGGCTCTCAAGAGGTTCGGTGAAGGCTTACGATACGAGCGGGATGCGAAGGTATCGACCAGGGCGAAGTAGTCCTGCAAACGCGCCTCACGAAGTAGCATCATGGCGGGTTGCGCCGGCAAGCTGGTAACAACCGAGAGCGAGACCCTACTTGAACACCTGATTTCCGTAATCGATTGAGATCACGCTGCTTTCGGCGAAATTCGTGACGACGTGGCACCACGCCTGGGGCGACCGCGGCGTTTCCGGGCGGATGTTTTGGGTGGGACAAGTTTTGGCGGCGCCATCTGCCGGGCGCGCGGCGGCAGCGCGATGTGAGCGTGGTGGAACAGATCGGCGATCGGCTTGGAGACATCGGTGCGCACCAGCCAGTCGTTGTCGCGATGGCGGATGCGCACATGCTGCAGGCGATCGAGGTCGCGCAGAAGGGTCTTCCATGCCGGGATGACGCCGGCCCGGCGTGACAGGTCTTCCAGGTATTTCTGCATGGTCAGCGCCAGGAAAGAACAAAAGACGTGGCCGCGTATCGCGGCGTCGGAGGAATGGAAGATCGGCCGCGTCCGCATCACCGCCTTGGTTCGCAGGAACAGGTTTTCGACCTTCAGCAAGTCGCGATATCGCAGCACCGCCTGCAGCGGCGTGATCTTGGCGTTGGTGCGCAACACGAAGATGCCGTCGAAGCGAGCCTCCTCGGCGAGCTTGCCGGCATCAATCTCGAATGCCGGCTTGTCCTTCGTCTCGTGGGTCTTGCGCAGATAGCGGCGGTAGGCCGAGTTGCCGACCAGGGCCTTGTCACCCCTCTTCAATTGGGCATCGAGGGCGGCCACGATCGCCTCGCGGTCCTTGCGATCTTTCTCGGCCTCCGTCTCATTTCGGCAGACAATGTAGCGCTGGTCCTCGATCTTCACCTGCTTGGCGAAGAGCTGCGTCTCGCCGCTCTGCCGCTCGATCAGGAGCGGCACCCAGGGGTCGTCATTCTCCATGACGATCTTCTTCACCAGCGCGTCGCTGCGCTCGCGTGCACCCAATATGTATTCGAGCCGGCGCTCTTCGAGCCCGGCGATGGTGGCGGCCGAGATCATGCCGCGGTCGGCCACGACGCAAACGCGGCCGATGCCGAAGCGCTGGCGCAGCCGATCGATCACCGGCAACAGCGTTGTGACGTCGGCGGTGTTGCCGGGCCACATCTCGGTGCAAAGCGGCGAGCCCGAACCATCGACGACGAGGCCCAGGATCATTTGCTTCAGGTCGGGGCGATAATCCTTCGAGTAGCCATGCTCGCCCAGCGTCTCGCCGCCCTCGCCGTAGAACGATAGGCTCGTCGTGTCCATGAACACCGCAGAGAGATCGGTGAACAGGTCGCGTCGCTGGTCGAACAGCCGCTCCTCGATGACGTCCTTGACGCAGCGCGGCGCCAGCGCATCCGCGGGCTTCTCCTCCAGTTCCTCGCCGAGCCACGCCATGGCGCGATAAAAATGATGCAGGTCGAGACCGTCGACGCCGGCAATGTCGTAGTCCGCCATCCACGAGGAACAGTCACGATCCGACCCGGAGACAAAAAGCCGGTGCAGCGTGCCGACAAAGACCGCGCGTTCAACCGCGAACTCGAATGCACGGTGCTCGAGCAAGTCTGCGAGCACGGCGGCGATGCCGAGCCGTTCCCAGCGATCCATCCCGAGCTGGCGAGCGATGGCCGAGACGGTTAATCCCTGCCGATGAAGTTCTAAGATCATCATGAGTTCCCCGAGTTTGACCACCGTGCCGATCCCTCCCGCCAAGGGGACCAGCATCGGCGACAACCGCGCCGCCCGCCCTAGCGGGCAACACGACGAAACTGGGGAAAATTCGAGGCCCATAAATGGGGAGAATTCAACGCCCGCTCACACAAACGTGGCACCACGTTTTGAGAAAACCATAACCCCGCATCAATGAAATCAATGGCTTACGCGGACCAACACCATTTTACTGTTTAAGTCGGGCGAGAGACCTTCGTCCCACAGCGCTCGCAATATCGACGTAGTGTCAGAAAAGAAGCAGCGGGATTTTGCAGCTAGGCTCGCGTGATGCTTCCAGTACTGCTCCAGCCCATTGACCCCAAACTGCTTGAGAATGGACCGTGGAGATCCTCCTTCGTCCTGATACAGCGCACGTCGGGTCTTTTCCGTTCGCAGCGCTTTGGGAAGGCACGCCAGGATGCTCTCGACGATCTGGTCGCGCGTGTCGAGCAGGGTGCCGTCGAGATCGAACGCAATATGCCTAATCACTGCGGCTCTGCATGACGGTCATGAGAGATTGGACTGGGTGCTCTGGGTTGATCGAATGAGCCTGTCCAAGATTCGAGAAGCTCGGCATTCCCGCTGAATTTTGACGCAAATCCGGTGATCGGTTCCAGACAAAACACCGGACGTCCCAGGAGCTTAGCAGCGCGCGCAGCGATCATCGTCCCGCCATCAGTCGCGGTCTGGATGATGACCACTGCACGAGAATGGCCGACCGTGAGCGAATTTCGTCGCCTAAGCTGGTTTTCGTTGGTACGAGATCCCGAATGGGTACTCTGAAATGAGGACGCCATTGCGCAGGATGTCCTGTCGCAAGGTCTTCGCGCTCGGAGGATACGTAACGTCTACTCCGTTGCCGAGAAACGCGACGGTTGGTTGGCTTGCTTCTAAACATCCGGCGTGCGCAATGCTGTCAACGCCTTCGGCCATGCCGCTGACGATAACCCAGCCGGCGCGCGCGAGTGCGAGTGCAATCCGCCGAGCGCGATGGGCGGCCTCCTCGATGGGGCGCCTCGTTCCGACTATCGAGACCGTCTTGGCGTTGGCCAGGCAATCAATGCGTGACCCAAGGGCAAAGACGATGGCGGGGGCCGCATTAGAACCCTTGAGCACCTGTGGGTACTGAGGATCGTTCAGCGTCAAAATCCGCGCGCCCATGTTGCGTGCGGTATCGAGCAGCTGCGCGGCCTTGATCGCGTATTCGTCGAGCTTAGGCGTCTGCGCAAGTATTGCTTCAGTGAGCTTTGGCCCAATGTCGGGAACATCGCTCAGTTCCCGTTTGCTTGCGTGGAGAACTTGATCGGGTGATGGGAACTTGGCGAGGAGCGCTTTCACACGAACTGGACCTAATTTATCGGTATCGGCAAGACAGAGCCACGAGGCGAGCTCGTTCGCATCTTTCCCGAGAGCTTCGCCGAAGTGTTCCTGCGATTTTAGCGAGCTCTCGGCCTGGGCAGAAGATGCTTTGCTCTTTGGACCAGCAGGTGTCGAAGTGGCTCGCATAGCATCAATTGCGGAAAGTTTCCCTTTCACCACAGGCTCGTATTCTCAGGGGTCAAAGGGAGTGGCGTCGTGACTACGGAGCACTACCATCTTTCAGATCACCACACGCATGTTCTCAACGGTCTTCACCCCGACAGGAAGCAGCAAATCATCCACCTGAGCGTGATCAAACTGATCTTCTACAGTTGGAGGCGGTTTGCGGTTCGTAAGCTATTGATTTTACTTGTTTGGGGCGCTGATTTTTCAGAAGTGTAGTGCCACGCGAAGCGCGAATATGGTTGACTTTAATGATTTCTGTGCAGATCATGTGCGCACCCCGGAATGAGTTGACCGGACGGTTCCGCGCATGTATTTCCGCAAGAAGACCTCGGGCGGCCGCGCCTATCTCCAGATCGTCGAAAGCCGCCGCGACGGCGCGCAAGTGCGCCAGCAGGTGATCGCCACGCTCGGCCGCATCGAGGATTTGCGCGACAGCGGGCAATTGGAGCGATTGCTGCGGTCGGGCGCGCGCTTCGCCGCGAAAGCCATCGTCGTCAACGCCTTCGCCGAGGGCGCCGTCACGGCAAACGCGGCGCGGCGCATCGGGCCCGCTCTCGTCTTCGAGCGATTGTGGGAAGAGACCGGCTGCCGCAAGGTGATCGAAGACCTCGCCGGTTCCCGCAAGCACGGCTTCCCGCTCGAACGCGCGGTGTTTCTCACCGTTCTGCATCGCCTGTTTGCTGGCGGCTCCGATCGGGCGGCGGACCGCTGGCGCGAGGATTACGCCATCGATGGCGTCGAGGGTCTCGACCTGCATCACCTTTATCGGGCGATGGCCTGGCTGGGCGAGGAACTGGGCGAAGATCGACAGGACGGCGCCACGCTCTTCGCGCCGCGCTGCCTGAAGGACGTCGTCGAGGAGGAGCTGTTCGCGCGCCGGCGCGATCTGTTCAGCACGCTCGACCTCGTGTTCATGGACACGACCAGCCTCTATTTCGAGGGAGACGGCGGCCAGACGCTGGGACAGCGCGGCTTCTCCAAAGACCATCGGCCGGACCTCGATCAGATGATTCTCGCCGTGCTGCTCGATGGCGACGGTCGACCAGTTTGCACAGAAATGTGGCCAGGGAACACGGCCGATGTCGGCAGCCTCGTTCCGGTGGTCGATAGGTTGCGCAAGCGCTTTTCCATTCAACGCGTCTGCGTCGTCGCCGATCGCGGCATGATCAGCGCCGAGACCATCGCCGAACTCGAAGCGCGCGGGCTTTGCTATATTCTCGGCGTGCGCGAGCGCAGCGACAAACTGGTGCGAGACCTCGTGCTCGCCGATCCCGCTCCCTTCATCCCACTCACGATCGCCAAGCGGGGCAAGGAGATCGACTACGAAGCCAAGGCGGTCGTGCTGGCCGGGCGGCGCTACATCGTCTGTCGCAATCGCGAAGAGATGAAGAAGGACGCCGCCGCCAGAGCCGCGATCCTGGCCGCGCTCGAGCGTCAGCTGAAGAAAGGCGATAAGACCCTTGTCGGCAACAAGGGCTATCGGCGCTTTCTCGCGACGCCAGACGACGACCATTTCGTCATCGATCGCGCCAAGGCGGAGGAGGACGCCAAGTTCGACGGAATCTTCGTGCTCCGCACGAACGCCGATCTCTCGCCGCTCGAAACCATGCTTTGCTACAAACATTTGTGGATGGTGGAGCGCGCGTTCCGAACCTCGAAAAGCCTGTTCGCCACGCGCCCGATTTTCCACAAGCTCGACGAGACCATTCGCGGCCATGTGTCGTGTAGCTTTCTCGCCTTGGTGCTGAAGAAGGAGCTGGAGGACCGCATCGCCACGCTCGGCCATGCGAGTTCCTGGCCGAACGTCCTCGCCGATCTCAACTCGTTGACCGAGACCGAGGTCGAACAGGACGGCAAACGCTTTCTGCTGCGCACACCGCCACGTCCCGCCGCAAGCCTCGCCCTGCGCGCCGCCGGCGTCGCCCTGCCGCCGACCGTGCGGCAACTCGCCGACGCCTGATCCCGCCCAACCCAGCCAATCGACCAAAATGTAGTGCCAAGCCGCTTTTCCGGCGCGGTTTTCGCCGCCCGGTCAATGCCTTGCAAATTCGAACTGTAGAAGATCAGTCAAAGGCGTCAAAGAATTAAGATCAATCACCCGCGTCCCTTCCCCGGCGAATACTCGAGTTTGATTTTTCTTCGCTTCCGCGCGGGTCGTTCGGTTGCGTTAAGCCCACGGGCTGCCCTTGTCTGCTGCACAGTCTGGAGCTGGCCTTACCACTTCCCGACCGGGGTCGTTACTCCTGGGGATGAGGAACGATCGCTCGCAGTTGCTCCTCGCCCGTGCTGGAGCTGCACGACCTCGCCGGTCTGCATCGCCGGGTTCGCGCAATAGCGGCTCCACTCCTGCATCAGTTCGCGGCGCTTATTGAACATGATTGTGCCGCGTTTGTAGACCCGCTCGACCTCGGTGCCGACCGCGTGTGCGAGCGACAACTCAATGACGTGATTGGCGTGGTGAATCTCGTTACTGGCCCAAGTGCTAAATGACGCCCTGAATCCGTGCGGCACGAAGCCGGGTCGCAGATGCCGCAGTAGTTTCCACATCGAAGCATGCCCCAGGGGCCGACCCGGCGCGCCGATAAAAACGTGCTGGTGACCCTCTTCGCGCAACAGTCCTTCGAGGATTTCGATGGCGCGATCGCTCAATGGGATGCTGTGCTCCTTGCCCGGCTTCATGCGACTTTTGTCGATGGTCCAGACCCGGTCGGGACGCGCAGCGGACCCTGGACGAGATGGAGGCCTGGCTTGCCCAGGGGGACCTGCCGTCGGATGCGGAAGTTCGGGCGTTTCTGGAGAACCTGGCGATTGATGCGCTGCTTGATCTGGCCGGCACGGACGCGAAAGCGCTGCTACGCGATCTAACAGTGTTCGAGGTGCCGGTGCCGGAAACGGTTGCCCCGAAGCTTGCTGTCCATCGTGGCGGTTTGCTTGGGCGTCTCCGCGATCTTGGGCTGGTGGATGTGTCCGCCGACTTGGCGGATCCCCAGCGGGAGGCTTGCCGTCAACGCATTGGCTGCTGGACGGCTGGAGCCATTGAAAGCGTCCGAGCGGAAAAACCTGTCCAAAGCCATCATTGCGCCCCTAGCGGAGGCCTGGGCAGAAGATGCTTTGCTCTTTGGACCAGCAGGTGTCGAAGTGGCTCGCATAGCATCAATTGCGGAAAGTTTCCCTTTCACCACAGGCTCGTATTCTCAGGGGTCAAAGGGAGTGGCGTCGTGACTACGGAGCACTACCATCTTTCAGATCACCACACGCATGTTCTCAACGGTCTTCACCCCGACAGGAAGCAGCAAATCATCCACCTGAGCGTGATCAAAGGCGTCAAAGAATTAAGATCAATCACCCGCGTCCCTCCCCCGGCGAATACTCGAGTTTGATTTTTCTTCGCTTCCGCGCGGGTCGTTCGGTTGCGTTAAGCCCACGGGCTGCCCTTGTCTGCTGCACAGTCTGGAGCTGGCCTTACCACTTCCCGACCGGGGTCGTTACTCCTGGGGATGAGGACGATCGCTCGCAGTTGCTCCTCGCCCGTGCTGGAGCTGCACGACCTCGCCGGTCTGCATCGCCGGGTTCGCGCAATAGCGGCTCCACTCCTGCATCAGTTCGCGGCGCTTATTGAACATGATTGTGCCGCGTTTGTAGACCCGCTCGACCTCGGTGCCGACCGCGTGTGCGAGCGACAACTCAATGACGTGATTGGCGTGGTGAGTTCTCGTTACTGGCCCAAGTGCTAAATGACGCCCTAAATCCGTGCGGCACGAAGCCGGGTCGCAGATGCCGCAGTAGTTTCCACATCGAAGCATGCCCCAGGGGCCGACCCGGCGCGCCGATAAAAACGTGCTGATGACCCTCTTCGCGCGACAGTCCTTCGAGGATTTCGATGGCGCGATCGCTCAATGGGATGCTGTGCTCCTTGCCCGGCTTCATGCGACTTTTGTCGATGGTCCAGACCCGGTCGTCGAAATTGACTTCGTCCCAGCGCGCACCGAGCACCTCGGCGGACCGGGTCGCCGTCAAAACGCAAAGCTCAAGCGCTCGCGCAGCGGTGCTTTCATGCTGCCGCAGCTCAGCCATGAAGGCTGGTATCTCCTTGTACGGCAGCGCCAAGTGGTGCTCCTTTTCACGCTTTGGCCTCTGCAACAGGTTCTCCAAATGGCCTTTCCATTGCGCGGGGTTCTCGCCTGCGCGTAGGCCGAGCGCCTTCGCCCAATTTAGTATCCGCTCTATGCGGCCCCGTAGGCGTATGGCCGTCACCTGTTTGCTGGTCCAGACCGGTTGCAACACTCGCAACACGGCGTCCGTGTTGACATCCGCGACCGGCATGTCGCCAATGATCGGATAGGCGTACGTGACGAGCGTAGCGCGCCACTGGCCGCGGTGGGTGGCGGAGCGCCAACTGCCTTCTTGCGTCGCCATGTAGCGCTCGGCGGCGTGACGGAACGTAGTGACCTTTGGCGGCTTGTTCTTCGCCTTCCTTGCCTCTCGCTCCTTTCCGCGGGCCTCATGTTTGGCATCGATCGGGTCGACGCCCTCCCTCAGCTTCTCACGCGCGGCCTTCGCGTCTGCACGCGCCCGCTGCAGGCTGACCGTGTGTGTCGCACCAAGGCCCATCCACCGCTCGCGTCCGTCACGCTCATAGCGGAACAAAAAGCACTTAGAGAGGCCCCTCTTGCCGGCCCTGATCTCCAAATACAGTCCGTTGCCGTCGCTGTAACGGCCGGGCTGCTTCTCGCGCTCGACCTTCTTTGCGGTCAACCCGCCCACACCTACCTCCGCTCGTCCCCGTCTCGCCCCCCGGATTGGCCAGGGCTTTCGGCGGATTATATTGGACGTCAGCGAACAAGTTTTAAGAGGGAGGACGGCGAATGCACAGAAAAGGCGGGGACTTAGGCGAACATCCGCGGAGCTTCGCGAACGCTGAAAAATGGGAGTTGCGGTCCGCTACGCAAGCCGGTCTCTCTTGTGTTTTCGGCCCGCGAGAGACGGGGCCCCGAGTGACTGGGTGGCTAATTCCGGCGCCTTTGTCGGGCATCCCCGGCGACTGGTCAACGCTGTTCTGAGACCCGCCCGAACAACCCGGACGGCCAGAGCGGCCCGCCGGCCGTCCGGGGCAGACGGGCGGCGTTCGGCACGCAAAGGAAGCAGTTGCACAAAACGGTAGCCCGTTTCAAGAAAACGGCTTATTTTTTTTTCGCGGGCCGCGCAAAATGACATGAGCGCCATGCTCGCGTGCAAACCCGCCGGCAAACCGGCCTACAGCGAAAACCCTCATGGCCAAGTCCGAATCTCCGGTCATTATTAAAAAGTACGCCAACAGGCGGCTCTATAACACTGGAACGAGCACCTATGTGACGCTGGAAGACCTCGCCGGCATGTTGAAGACAGGCGAGGACTTTGTCGTTTACGACGCCAAGACTGGCGAGGACATCACTCGCTCGGTTTTGACCCAGATCATCTTCGAGCAGGAAAACAAGCAGGGGCAGAATCTCTTGCCGATCACTTTCCTGCGACAGCTCATCCGATTCTATGGCGACAGCATGCAGATGCTGGTGCCGCGCTACCTCGAAAGCTCGCTCGACCTCTTCTCGCGCGAACAGGAAAAATTCCGCGAGCAGATGGCGCAGGCCTGGGGGGTCGGACGGCTCGGGACGATCGAGGAACAGGTGCGGCGCAACATGGACATGTTCCAGCGCGCTTTCACTATGTTCACGCCGTTCGCCGCCCGCCCCGAAGGGCAAGGCGAGGAGGCTGACGTGGCGGCCGAGTCGATTGAGCACTCGCCCGACGAGATCGATGATCTCAAGCGGCAGCTCGAAGAGATGCAGAAGCGGCTCGATCGGCTGAGCGCAGCCGAGGCCGAAAAGACGAAGACTTAGGGCCGCAGGACAATTTTGGCAGGCGCTTGCCCGGGAGGGCGAGCCGGCGACATCGTTTCGATTAATGCGCGTCAGGGCGCTTGCGTCTGGTCGATCCCTTCGAACACCACTTTTCGGTGCGCCTCTTTGAGCGAGAAGGCAAAGCCTGCGATCATGTCGACGAGGCAAGCGACCAGCAGCAGGAAGAATGTCGGCGTTGCTGCCTGCTTGACGAGCAGGAACTCAGCCAGCATGCCGACGAATAAAATCACAGAAAGCGCGTGATCGACGCCCCCGCGCCGTTCCGCGCGGATCGCTTTGGCGACCTCCAGAAACAGAATGAACACCGAAACCGCGATGAGGAAATCGCCGAGCGTCAAGGTCCAGGTCGCTCCCGACGGCATTACGGCCTCGGCAAGCGGCTGCGCCCACTCGAGCCCGGGCAGGAGGAAGACGACGATATTGTAGAAGGCCAGGGGAATGATGAGCAGCGGCACCCCGAGCAGGAACATCGCCTTCGCCTCCTCTTTTCGCTCTTCGCGTGGCGGTCGCGCTTGATCGGTCGGTCGCCGGTCCGCGGCCTACTCCTCGGCCTTCTTCTTGAGCACCTGCCGACCGCGGTACATGCCTGTCTTCAGGTCGATGTGATGCGGCCGCCGCAGCTCGCCCGAGTCCCTGTCTTCGACATAGGCGGGCGCCTTCAACGCATCGGCGGAGCGGCGCATTCCGCGCCTGGACGGCGAAGTCTTCCTTTTCGGCACGGCCATGGCTTCAGTCTCCTCATCGAAAGGTCGCGCGGCGCGCGCCGAGTTCATTTTGCGAAGGCCGCGCTTATAGAACAAGGCCGTCGCGATGGCTAGGGCCTGGCTTTAGGCAGGCGACGAGCCGCGGGATCGCCGCGCGCCGTTCGTAGATCCCGGCGAGCCGGGACAGCGCCGGACCAGGCCGGCCAGGGTTGCGTCGGCGCGGGTTGGGAAGGCTGGCGGCGAGCAACGCGGCCTCACGCGGGGTGAGGTCGCGCGCCGATTTCCCGAACGCCCGCCGCGCCCCGGCTTCGGCGCCGAATTCGCCGTTCGGCCCCCATTCTGCAACATTGAGATAGACCTCCAGGAGTTGGCGCTTGCCGAGGACGAGATCGACCCAAAGCGCCAGCGGCGCCTCGATGAGCTTGCGCAGGTAACTGCGCCCCGGCCACAGGAAGAGGTTCTTCGTCGCCTGTTGCGAGAGCGTCGACGCGCCGCGCATCTCGCTCAGCGTTTCCGCATCGTGCATCGCCTCGCGAAGTCCGGCGAGATCGATCCCGCGATGGCGGCAAAACTGGGCGTCTTCGCCGGCGATGACGGAAGCCGGCAAGCTCGGGGCCATCGCATGGAGCGGAAGCCATTGGCGCTCGACCCGCGCGCCCGTCGCCCACCGCGCCAGCATCAGGGTCGAGACCGGCTGGCCGAACAGGCACAGCGGCGCGAGCAAAAAGGGCAACGCCAGCAGGCCGGCGAGGATGGCCGCGACGGATTTGAGCGCGCGGACCCAAAGAGGCCGGCGGGATGTCGAAATGGGAGCCATGCGTCATCATCTTAGCAAGACGCCGGCGCGCGCGTCCTTGAACGCGGCGGCGATTGCGTCCAGTTTGGCGAAATGAGCACAACCGTGTCGTATGAGACTCTGCTCTCGCTGCTGGGCGTTCTGGCAGCCGTCGCCTTGCTCGCGCGGCGATTGAATACGGCGCCGTCGATCCTGCTCGTCCTCATCGGCGTCGCGCTTACGCTCATTCCCGGCATTCCGCCCATCGAGTTGTCGCCGCAATTCGTGCTGCTGATCGTGCTGCCGCCGTTGATCTACTCGGCGGGCGTCGCAATGAGCTGGCGCGAGTTCCGCTTCAACCTGCGGCCGATCGCCCTGCTTGCCTTCGGGTGCGTGGTGTTCACCACCTGCGCGGTGGCGGCGGCGACCCACTACCTGCTGGGCCTGCCCTGGGGTATCGGCTTTTTGCTCGGCGCCATCGTCTCGCCGCCCGACGTGGTCGCCCCGCTCGCGCTGGCGCGCCGGCTTGGCCTGCCGCGGCGGCTTGTCGTCATCCTCGAAGGAGAGGGGCTTGCGAACGACGCAACCGCGCTCGTCCTCTATCGCTTTGCGGTCGCCGCGGTCAGCACCGGCGCGTTCTCCTTTCCCGAGGCTTTGGGGACGTTCGGCGCCATCGTGGTCGGCGAGATTGCCTATGGCGTGGGCGTCGGCTGGGTCAGCCTGCGCCTGCGCCGCTGGGCCCGGGACCCGCGCGTCGAAATTACCTTGTCGCTGATGACGCCCTACCTCGCCTATTGGATTCCCGAGCATCTCGGAGGCTCCGGCGTGCTCGCCACGGTCGCCGCCGGCCTATACATAAGCTGGAACGGCCCGCGCCTGATCTCGGCGGCGACCCGCTTGCAGGGCATCTTCTTCTGGGACCTGCTGATCTATCTGATCGAGGGTTTCGTTTTCCTGGTGACCGGGTTGCAGGCGCGCACGCTGTTCGCCCGCATCGGCGCGCACTCCGTGCGCGAGCTTGTGTTTGGCGTGCTGCTGACCACGGTCGTTTGCGTGCTCGCCCGCTTTGTCTGGGTCTTCCCCGCCACCTATCTGCCGCGCCTGTTGATTCCCGCCGTCCGGCGGCGCGATCCCTATCCGCCCTGGAAAATGCCGTTCATGCTCGCCTTTATCGGCGTCCGCGGCGTGGTATCGCTCGCCGCCGCGCTCGCGCTGCCGCTCACGCTTCAGAACGGCGCGCCGTTTCCGTATCGCGACGAGATTCTCGTCATGACCTTCGGCGTGATCATCCTGACCCTTGTCGCCGAGGGCCCGGTCATGCCCGTGGTGTCGCGCTGGCTGCGCCTCCCGCAGATGGCGGCGCGGGAAAGAGGCGATGAGAGGGAAGCCGAACTGCGCGCCCGCCACGCCGCGCTGGCCGCGGCCGAGCGAAGGCTCGACGCCCTGACAGGCGGAAAGACAGCCAATGCCAGGGTCGCCGAGCATTTGACCGCCCGCAACCACCATCGCTCGCTGCATCTTCCGAAAACGGCGGCGGACGGGTTTGAGACCGCCGCCAAGAGCGCGCAGCTTCATGTCGAGCTGATCAAAGCGGAGCGCGAATACATCCATGAGCAGTTGCGCAAGGGCGAGATCACCGACGAATCGCGCCGGCGGATCGAGCGCGAGCTCGACCTGGAAGAGGCGAGCATTTTCTGCAACCGGGACGCCTATGATCCGCCGCTGTGATGCCATGAAATCCAGCTCATGTCTGGACTCGGGGCTGAGCCGGGCGATGAGCAAGCCGCGAGCGCCCGCTGCACGCTGGCGCCGCGCGCCGGTCAACGCCGGTGTTCCGCCAGCACCTCGCGGTACAGCTCCGCATAGCGGCGCGCCGGACGGCGCCAGGAGACGTCGGCGGCCATGGCGTTGCGCTGGGCGCGCCGCCACACGCGCGCATTTTTCCACAGCGCGGTCGTCCGCAGGATCGCCGCCTCCAGCATGCCGACGGTCGGGTTGAACTGAACGCCAGTGCCGAATCCTTCGGCGATCGCCATTTCGTTGCAGTCGATCACGGTGTCGGCAAGCCCGCCGACGCGGCTGACGATCGGAAGGGCGCCATAACGCAGCGCGCAGAGCTGGGGCAGGCCGCACGGCTCGAAACGGGACGGCATGATCAGGGCGTCGACTCCCGCCTGGATCAGATGGGCGAGCTCCTCGTCGTAGCCGATCACGCAGCCGATGCGACCCTCATGGATGCGCGCGGCGTCGGTGAACCCGCGCTCCATCGCGCGTTCGCCGGTCCCGAGCACGACGAGCTGCGCGCCGGTCGCGAGCATCGTCGGCAGGACGGCGACCAGCATGTCGAGACCCTTCTGCCAGGTGAGGCGGCTGATGACCCCGAACAGAAGCGTGTCGGCGGTCTCCAGCTTCATTTTCTGCTTCAGCACCGCTTTGTTGGCGATGCGCGGGGCGATCCGGCGGGCGTCGAAATTGGCGGCGATCAACGGGTCGGTGGCGGGATTCCAGACATTGTTATCGATGCCGTTGAGAATGCCGGTGAGCTTCTCCGTGCGCACCCGCAACAGGCCGTCGAGGCCCATCCCGAATTCCGACGTCCGAATCTCGGCGGCATACGTCGGCGACACCGTGGTGATGCGATCCGACAGCGCGAGCGCAGCCTTCAGAAACCCGATTTCGCCGTGAAACTCAACTCCTTCAATGCTGTAGGCTTGCGGCGGCAGCTTCAGCGGATGCATGAAGGACGCGGGGAACAGCCCTTGAAAGGCGAGATTGTGCACGGTCGCCACCGTGCGCGGTCCATGTCCATAGACATAGCGGAGATAGGCGGCGGCAAGCCCGCCCTGCCAATCATGGGCGTGCAGAATGTCGGGGATGAAGGCGGCGATCTCGCCCGCGCCGATCTGCGCCGCCACCAGGCTGAGCGCGCCGAAACGGATGGCATTGTCGCTCCAATCCTTCCCGTCCGGGCCATGATAGGGGCCGCCCGGCCGTAAATAGAGGTGCGGCGCATCGAGGACAAAGAGTTCGAGTCCGTTCACCCGCCCGTGGAGGAGCCGCGCCGGCCCACCGAACAGATCATGCAATTCGCGGATCGTTTCGCTTGCGGGCAGCGTTTTGAGGACGGAAGGATAGCCCGGCGTCAGCGTGACGACGCGCACGCCCTCCGGCAGGAGCGCCTGCGGCAAGGCGCCCGCCACATCGGCGAGGCCACCGGTTTTGATGAGCGGATAGACCTCGGAGACGACAAAGAGAACGTTGATCTGCGACGAAATCACAAGCGGTCGATCATATTCTGGGTGATCAGACAGATGCCCCGCTCGCTGCGCCGGAACCGTTTGGCGTCCAGCTCCGGATCCTCGCCGACCACCAGCTTCGGGGGAATGCGCACGCCCTTGTCAACGACCACGTTACGCAGGCGCGCGCCGCGGGCGATGTCGACATTCGGCAGGATCACCGAGTTGTCGACGAACACGAAAGAATGGATGCGAGTCCCGGTGAACAGCAACGAGCGGCGGATCGAAGCGCCGGAAATGATGGTGTCGCTTGCAACGAGCGATGAGATCGCAATGCCGCGCCGCCCCTGCTCGTCGTGCACGAATTTGGCCGGCGGCGAAATCTCGGCAAACGTCCAGATCGGCCAGTTGTGGTCGAACAGATCGAGCTGCGGCACCACCGCGGTGAGGTCGATATTGGCCTCCCAATAGGACTCAATCGTCCCCACGTCGCGCCAATACGGCTGAGCCTCCTCGCGCGAGCGCACGCAGGAACGGGAAAACGGATGGCAGACCGCCTTTCCGTATTTCACCAGGTAGGGGATGATGTCCTTGCCGAAATCGTGGCTCGAATGCGGATCGGCTGCGTCGCGGCGGACTTGGTCGATCAGGAGCCGCGTGTTGAAGACATAGATGCCCATGCTCGCCAAGGCGACGTTGGGCTTGCCGGGGACGTGCGGCGGCTTTTCCGGCTTCTCGACGAAATCGATAATCAAATCGTTTTCGTTGACATGCATGACGCCGAAACCGGTGGCGTCCCGCACCGGCACCTCGAGCGCGGCGACGGTGATATCGGCGCCTTGCTCCAGATGCTGATGGAGCATGGGCTCGAGATCCATTTTGTAGATATGGTCACCCGCGAGAATGACCATGTACTCGGGACTGTAGGTCTCGATGATGTCGATGTTCTGGTAGACGGCGTCGGCGGTGCCGGCGTACCAGCTTGCCCCGGCGATGCGCTGGCTCGCCGGCAGGATATCGAAGCTTTCGTTGCGTTCGGGGCGGAAGAAGTTCCAGCCCCGCTGCATGTGGCGGATCAGGCTGTGCGCCTTGTACTGGGTGGCGACGCCGATACGGTGGATGCCCGAATTGAAGGCGTTGGACAGCGCGAAGTCGATGATCCGCGTCTTGCCGCCGAAATAGACGGCCGGTTTTGCGCGATTGTCGCACAGCTCGTGCAGGCGGCTGCCGCGGCCGCCCGCCAACACATAAGCCATCGTGGAGCGGGCGATCGGGGCGGATTTCAAAGGATTGATCGGCACGACTACGCCTCGCTATTTTTGCTGCTATTGCCTCCTGGTCGCTGCCCCCGCTTTTCGTGCTCGTCGACGTGGGTGAGTTGACCATGAAGTCCGAGAAATCAGGATCGAATGTACGCTTCCGTCGCATAACGCCGCATCATGCGGGCGCTGTTGAAAACCGCGCCGATCTTGGTGATCGACTGCTGCATCATCCAAATCCAGCGCGCGCGATTATCGTAATACAGCGGAAGGACGACATTTTCGAGTTTGCTGTAGAACTCCTCGGCATGCGCCGCCACAGAGGAGTTGCCGCCGTCGCGGCCGATCGCCCATCCGGTGACGCCTTCTTCACAGCCCTCGAGCCACCAGCCGTCGAGGACGCTGAAGTTGAGCGCGCCGTTGAAAGCCGCCTTCATGCCGCTCGTGCCGGAGGCTTCGAGCGGCGGGATCGGGTTGTTGAGCCACACGTCGACGCCGGAAACCAGCTTGGTGGCAAGCGCCATGTCGTAGTTCGGCATGAAGGCCATCGGGATCTCTTTGAGAGTCCGCATATAGTGATGAATCCGGCGGATGATCTCCTTGCCGTCGAAGTCGCGCGGATGCGACTTGCCGGCCATGACCACCTGGAACGGATAGCGCTTGGCGATCGCGCGCAGCCGATCGATATCGGTGAACAGCAGGTCGGGGCGCTTATAGCCGGTCATGCGGCGCGCAAAGCAGATCAGCGGAACGTCTGCCGACATCTTCACGCCGGCCTTGTCCCCGATCAGGGCGATCAGCTCCCGTTTGGCTTGCTGGTGGGCGCCCCATAGCGCTTCCGGCGAGACCTGGTCAGCCTTGAGCAGGTCCTCGGGCTCATGCCCCCAATGCGGGACCAGGTTTTTCAGGAGATGGAAGATCGCCGGGTGCATCCAGGTCCGCACATGCGCGCCGTTGGTGACCGTGTTGATCTTGTATTCCGGAAACATGCGCTGCGCCGTCTCGGCGTGACGGCGGGCGACGCCGTTGGCGTAGCGCGAAAGGTTGAGCGCGAGCCGCGACATGTTCAGCCGGTCCCGGCCGGCCAAGAGCTTGAGCTGGTCGAGTTCGATCAGGTCGCCGACGATCCGACGGACATCGTTATAATCGAAGCTGTCGTGGCCGGCTTCCACCGGCGTATGGGTGGTGAATATGCATTTCTCGCGCACCGCGTGGATGTCATACTTGAACGGCTCCGGGATGCCCGGGATCGGCGTGATGCGATGCTGGTCAAGCAGCGCCAAAGACAAGAACGCGGCATGCCCTTCATTGAGGTGGTAGGTGTCGATCTGGAAACCGAGCGCGCGCAAGACCCGCACGCCGCCGATGCCGAGCACGGCTTCCTGCTTGATACGGTCCCGTTCATCGCCGAAATAGAGCCGGTTTGTGATGGTGCGGTCGCGCGCTTCGTTCTCGGACAAATTGGTGTCGAGCAGAATGATCGGAATCTGGTGCCCGCGCGGGGATTTCAGCTCGTAAAGCCATGGCCTGATCCAGACCGTTCGGCCCTCGATATTCACCGCCACCATGGCGCCGATCGGGGTGCAATATTCTTCCGGGTTCCACGGGTCGGGAGCATCGATCTGATGACCCTCGGCGTCGATCTCTTGCCGGTTCGACCCCTCGCGCGAGGCGAGCGTGACGAAAACGATTGGAAGGGTGAGGTCCGCCGCCGACCGCGCGGCGTCGCCGGCGAGAAGGCCAAGTCCACCGGAGTAGGTATGCATCTCCGGCCGGATTCCGATTTCCATCGTGAAATAAGCAATCCGATCTGAAGACAGGTAGGGCTCGACCTCGTTCATTGAGACTCCCCGAAGGATTGAGAACGGAAACCGAACGTTCTTCTCGTCCGGAACGTTTTCGATTGCTGTGGAGCGTGGGTTTGCGGACTTCCCGGATTGCCGGTCCAAATAACAGGGCGTCGCACCTCCTCACGCTCGGCAGATTTTGCGGCAGCGGGGGCGGCCGCTGCTGTTCGCAGGCTGTCATCAGGACGAGTTATCGTGTCGTCGCCGCTCCTGTCGAGAGCTTTGGCTCGGCGGTCATCCGCCTGTCGATCTTGTCGCATGGTTCGCGCGGCAGGCGCAAAGGCCGGGGAGCAGGGGGGCGCGCAAGCGGGCCGGAGACGCGCTCCCGACAAAAGCCCTGCCGTACGCGGCACGGGCCGGCGGCAAACTTGTTCAGACAAAAAAACCCCCGCCGCCCTTGCTCGAGAAGGCAATTCGATCCGCCGATGCCGAGGGATTGCGCGTTGCGCAACTCCCGTGGCTCTCCCGTCTCGGCTCAGCGATACCAAAGGCGGGGAGAACGGACAACCGCTCGATTTCGGCCGGCTCGTAAAATTCGCGGCAGCAGATCGATGAATGAGGGAGCGCCCGGTTGGCGCTCCCTCCAGGCCGCATACCAAAGACACTTCGTTAATAGTCTTCAGCAACCAGGAGCGTGACGGTGGTCAGCCCGGAAAAGACGAGCGCGCGCGCCGCCGCCGGGGTCAGATCGATCACGCGTCCGACGATATAGGGTCCCCGATCGTTGATGCGGACGAAGACCGAGCGTCCGTTGCTGTGGTTCGTCACCTTTACCCGGGTTCCGAACGGCAGCGATCGATGGGCCGCAGTCATCTTGTCGGGATGCGCATACTCGCCATTTGCGGTCCGCTCTCCCGAGTAGATCGAAGCTATTCCTGACTGCGCGTGAGCTTGACCAACAGAATAGATCGTTGATCCAATTACAACTATACAAGCAATACTGATCTTTGTGTATTGTGATTTATACATACTGTCGAACACACCTCGCTGTTGTTAGCGGTAATGGCGAGATGCTGGCGAAGTTGCGCTTTTTTTCGTCAAAAAGCGGTTGATATTGCGATGCAGCGATCAACTAGTGTTAATGTATATTTCTAAAAGCACCGACGGGCCGGTATCATTCTACGAAATCGGAGACGGTCATTCGGCATCAGCGGCTCGGGCATGTACTAAATTTAATTAATAAAGATAGTATGTTATGCCATCTAATTGGCGCTGTGCTTTAGCTGTAATTTTCTTGCCCTCGCCCCCTCGCGGCTTGGATTTGGTCAAGGCTCCCCATCTGGGGTCGGGGCAAGTACGGGTGGGGCCCGGGCCGGGCCCCGCCAATTTTGTTCGGCGCCGCCGCCGCTCGACAGACTTGACGACTTGAGGGAGTATGAGCGTGCCCATTCCTCGATTGCGCCGCTTTTCCGGGCCGGCGATCCTGAGTTACGGCTTCCGTCCGTTTTTTCTCTTCGGCGCTTTCTATGCCGGCCTCGCGCTGCTCCTCTGGCTGCCGATGTTCGAAGGTCGGTTCGAAAGCGCCACCGCCTTTTCGGCGCTCGATTGGCACATTCACGAAATGCTCTACGGCTATGTCGCGGCGATCGTAACGGGCTTCCTGTTGACCGCGATCCCGAACTGGACCGGACGGCTGCCGCTCAACGGCGCGCCCCTGCTCACCCTCGTCCTTTTATGGGCGGCCGGCCGCCTTGCGGTCTCCTTGTCCGGCGTGGTCGGCTGGTGGCCCGCCGCTCTTGTCGACGTCGCGTTCCTTCTGGTCGTCCTCGCCGCCGCCGGGCGCGAGATCGTCGCCGGGAAGAACTGGCGCAATCTGCGGGTGCTGGTCATCGTCGCCGTGTTCGCCTTCGCCAACATCGCCTTTCATCTTGAGGCCCACTTCGGCGGCGATGCGTCCTATTCCCGCCGAGCGGCCCTCTCAACCGTCCTTGTGCTGGTGATGCTGATCGGCGGCCGGATCATTCCAAGCTTCACCCGCAACTGGCTCGTGCGAGAAAATCCGGGACGCCTGCCGGCGCCGTTCGACCGGTTTGACGGAGCAGCGATCGGCTTAGGCGCTTTCGCGCTTTTGGCCTGGACTATCTTCCCCGACGCGGTCGGCGTGGGTCTTCTGCTGATCGGCGCAGGGTTGTTGCATGCCGCCCGGTTCATCCGGTGGGCAGGCGACCGCACGCTGCGAGACCCGTTGGTGCTGATCCTGCATGTCGCCTATGTTTTCGTTCCGCTTGGATTTGCGCTCGTCGGCGGCGCGGCGCTGAGCGCGCAGATGCCGCCGAGCGCGGGAGTGCATGCGTGGTCGGTCGGCGCGATCGGGGTAATGACGCTCGCCGTCATGACGCGCGCGACGCGCGGGCATACCGGCCGGGCGCTTGAGGCGCCACCCGCGACCCAGCTCCTTTATGCCGCCCTGATCATTTCAACCGTTTTGCGGATCGCCGCCGCGCTGCTCCCTTCCTCTAGCCAGCCCTTGCTCTGGGCGGCCGCGATCGCCTGGGTGGCCGCGTTCTGGGGCTTTTGCATTCTCTACGGACCGATGATTATGCGCCCGCGATTGAAGAGCTAACGAGCCTGGGCATTCGTTGCCGCATTAAAGTGCCGGCCATATTGCACCGCCCTCGGGGCTGTGTTAGCACACGCGCAATTTCTCGGAGCGCGCAGCTGCTCCGCAACGCTCCAATTCTCCAAGTCCCGCTTGTGTCCAGGGGCTTACGCGCTTTTCCTCAAACGCGTCGGACCTGGTCATCGCAAGCCGAAAGAGAGCGCCGTGGCAGGACCTGATCCAACCGCATCGGGAATGGCGGGCCGTTATGCGACCGCCGTGTTTGAACTGGCGCTGGAAGGCAATGTCATTGACGCGGTACGGAGCGATCTCGACCGCTTCGATGGTCTGATCGGGGAGAGCCCCGATTTGATGCGCCTCGTGCGGAGCCCCGTTTTCACCGCCGAGGAGCAGACGCGCGCGCTCGCCGCCGTGCTCGCGCAGGCCGGAATTGGCGGGCTCGCCGCGAATTTCCTCAAGCTGGTCGCGTCGAACCGCCGGCTGTTCGCCGTGCGCGGCATGATCAAGGCCTTCCGAACCCTGGTCGGGCGCCACAAGGGCGAAGTCACGGCCGAGGTCACGGTCGCCGACAATCTCAGTCCCGAGCGGCTCAATGACATCAAGGCGGCGCTCAATGCGGTGACCGGCAAGGACGTACAGATCGATGTGCGAGTTGATCCGGCGATCATCGGCGGGCTCGTGGTCAAGCTCGGCAGCCGCATGGTCGACAGCTCGCTGCGCACCAGGCTCAATGCACTCAAGCACGCGATGAAAGAGGTCGGCTGATGGATATCCGCGCCGCAGAAATCTCCTCGATCCTCAAGGAGCAGATCCAGAATTTCGGCCAGGAAGCCGAGGTCTCCGAAGTCGGTCAGGTGCTGTCGGTCGGCGACGGCATTGCCCGCGTTTATGGGCTGGACAATGTCCAGGCGGGCGAGATGGTCGAGTTCGAGAACGGCGTGCGCGGCATGGCGCTCAACCTCGAAATCGACAATGTCGGCATCGTGATCTTCGGCAACGACCGCGAGATCAAGGAAGGCCAGACGGTCAAGCGAACCCGGGCGATCGTCGACGTGCCGGTCGGCAAAGGCCTGCTCGGCCGTGTGGTCGACGCGCTCGGCAATCCGATCGACGGCAAGGGGCCGATCGAGGCGACCGAGCGCCGCCGCGTCGACGTGAAGGCGCCCGGCATCATTCCGCGCCGCTCCGTGCACGAGCCGATGGCGACCGGTCTGAAGGCGATCGACGCGCTCATCCCGATCGGCCGCGGCCAACGTGAACTGATCATCGGCGACCGCCAGACCGGCAAGACCGCGATCATCCTCGACACCATTCTCAACCAGAAGCCGCTCAACGCGACCGGCGACGAGAAGATCAAGCTGTATTGCGTCTATGTCGCGGTCGGCCAGAAGCGCTCGACGGTCGCCCAGTTCGTCAAGGCCTTGGAGGAAAACGGGGCGCTCGATTACTCGATCGTGGTCGCCGCGACCGCTTCCGATCCCGCGCCGATGCAGTTCCTCGCCCCGTTCGCCGGCTGCACGATGGGCGAGTACTTCCGCGACAACGGCATGCATGCGGTTATTTTCTACGACGACCTGTCCAAGCAGGCCGTCGCTTACCGCCAGATGTCGCTGCTGCTGCGCCGGCCTCCCGGCCGCGAAGCCTATCCCGGCGACGTGTTCTACCTTCACTCGCGTCTGCTCGAACGGGCGGCGAAGATGAACGAGGAGTACGGGTCGGGCTCGCTCACCGCGTTGCCGGTGATCGAGACGCAGGCCAACGACGTCTCCGCCTACATCCCGACCAACGTCATTTCGATCACCGACGGGCAGATCTTCCTCGAGACCGACCTGTTCTACCAGGGCATCCGTCCGGCCCTGAATGTCGGCATTTCGGTGTCGCGCGTGGGCTCGGCGGCGCAGACCAAGGCGATGAAGAAGGTCGCCGGGCGCATCAAGGGCGAACTCGCGCAATATCGCGAAATGGCCGCCTTCGCCCAATTCGGCTCCGACCTCGACGCCACCACCCAGCGCCTGCTCAATCGCGGCGCGCGCCTGACCGAGCTTCTCAAGCAGCCCCAGTTCACGCCGCTGAAAATGGAGGAGCAGGTCTGCGTCATCTATGCCGGCGTGAACGGCTACCTCGATCCGCTGCCCGTCTCGAGCGTGCGTCCCTTCGAGGAGGGGCTGTTGTCGCTGATGCGCACCAAGCGCACCGACATCCTCGACGCCATTCGCACGTCGCGCGACCTCGACGACGCAGCCGCCGCCAAGCTCAAGGCGGCGCTCGACGATTACGCAAAGACCTTTGCATGATAGTGCCGTCATGGCCGGGCTTGACCCGGCCATCCACGTTTTTCACGACGTGGCGGAATTAGACGTGGAGCCCGGCACAGGCCGGGCGTGACGAGATAAGAGCCGGGACAGGCGTAGAAAGACAATGCCCAGCCTGAAAGACCTGCGCAACCGCATCGCCGCCACCAAGGCGACGCAGAAGATTACCAAGGCCATGCAGATGGTGGCCGCGTCCAAGCTGCGGCGCGCGCAGGCGGCCGCAGAAGCCGCGCGGCCCTATGCCGAACGCATGCAGAAGGTGCTCGGCAACATTGCGGCCTCGACGCAGAACAATCCGGAGGCGCCGCCGCTCTTGCGCGGCACCGGCTCGACCGCGGTGCAACTCCTCGTCGTCTGCACCGGCGAGCGCGGCCTGTGCGGTCCGTTCAACTCGGCGATCGTCCGGCTTGCGCGCGACAAGGCCAACGCCCTGCTGGCGGACGGCAAGAAGCTCAAGATCATCTGCGTCGGTCGCAAGGGCCACGACCAGCTCAAACGGCAGTTCGAGTCGCATATCATCGAGCTGATCGACCTGCGCGCGGTGCGCCAGATCCACTTCGAACACGCCAACGGCATCGCCGAGAAGATCATCGCCCTTTACGAGAAGGGCGAGTTTGACGTGTGCACGGTCTTCTTCTCGCGTTTCAAGTCGGTGATCGCCCAGACCCCGACCGCCCAGCAACTCATCCCCGCGGTCTTTCCCGGAACCGCCGCAGAGCCGGGCGGCTCGGTCTATGAATACGAGCCGGAAGAGGACCACATCCTGGCCGAACTCTTGCCGCTCAACATCGCGGTCCAGTTGCTGCGCGCGCTCTTGGAGAACGCCGCCTCGTTCTACGGCGCGCAGATGTCGGCGATGGACAGCGCGACCCGCAACGCGGGCGAGATGATCCGCAAGCAGACGCTCAAATACAACCGCACCCGCCAGGCGATGATCACCAAGGAGCTGATCGAGATCATCTCCGGCGCCGAGGCGCTATAATAAAGCGGCTCTCGATCCGAGAGCGAGGGCACGGAGGGGCTGACAGGAGACCCGATGAGCTACACGACGACGGCGACGACGAAGGGCGGGCGCGACGGGCGCGCGGTGCTGGAGAACGGCGGGCTCGCGCTCGCAATGGCGCTCCCGAAAGACCTGGGCGGCTCGGGCGAAGGCCACAATCCGGAACAGCTTTTCGCCCTCGGCTGGTCGTCCTGCTTCGGACAGGCGCTGCTCGCTTTATCGAAGAAGCACGGCGTCGACGCGAGCGGGGCAAAAGTTACCTGCGCCGTGACGCTCGAGAAGGACGCGACGAGCTTCGCGCTGAAGGCCGAGCTCAAGGTCTCCATCCCAGGCGTCGACAAGGCCAAGGTGCAGGCCCTGGTCGAGGACGCCCACACCATCTGCCCCTATTCGCGCGCGACGCGCGGCAATGTGCCGGTGACGCTGTCCGTCATATAGCTCTCAAGGAATTGCAAGGAGCCCTCAATGAATGCCAATGGTAAACTGGTCGGACACGTCACCCAGGTGATCGGCGCGGTCGTCGACGTACAGTTCGGCGATCACCTTCCGGCGATTCTGAACGCGCTCGAGACCCAGAACCAGGGGCAGCGCCTCGTTCTCGAAGTTGCGCAGCATCTCGGCGAGTCCACCGTTCGCACGGTCGCCATGGACACGACCGAGGGCCTCGTGCGGGGGCAGGAGGTGATCGACACCGGGCTGCCGATCGCCGTGCCGGTCGGCGACGGGACGCTCGGGCGCATCATCAATGTTGTCGGCGATCCCGTCGACGAAGCGGGGCCGGTTCCGCACACGGAGACGCGCCCAATCCACGCCGACGCGCCGCTCTACACCGAGCAGTCGACCGAAGCGGAAATCCTGTCCACCGGCATCAAGGTGGTCGATCTGCTCGCGCCCTACGCCAAGGGCGGCAAGGTCGGCCTGTTCGGCGGCGCCGGCGTCGGCAAGACCGTGATCATTCAGGAGCTGATCAACAACATCGCCAAGGCGCATGGCGGCTTCTCGGTGTTCGCAGGCGTCGGCGAGCGCACGCGCGAGGGCAACGACCTCTATCACGAGTTCATCGAGTCGGGGGTGAACAAGGACCCCAAGAAGAACAATGGCGACACCAGCGGCTCGAAATGCGCGCTTGTGTTCGGCCAGATGAACGAACCGCCCGGCGCGCGCGCCCGCGTCGGCCTGTCTGGCCTCACCGTCGCCGAATATTTTCGCGACCAGGGCCAGGACGTGCTGTTCTTCGTCGACAACATTTTCCGCTTCACCCAGGCGGGCTCGGAAGTCTCCGCGCTGTTGGGCCGCATCCCTTCGGCGGTCGGCTATCAACCAACCCTCGCCACCGACATGGGCGCGCTGCAGGAGCGCATCACCACCACCAACAAGGGCTCGATCACCTCGGTGCAGGCGATCTATGTGCCGGCCGACGACTTGACCGACCCGGCGCCGGCGACCTCCTTTGCCCATCTCGATGCCACCACGGTGCTGTCGCGCTCGATCGCCGAGAAGGGCATCTATCCGGCGGTCGATCCGCTCGATTCGACCTCGCGCATGCTCGATCCGCGGGTGGTTGGCGAGGAGCACTACAATATCGCCCGCCAGGTGCAGCAGATTCTCCAGCGCTACAAGGCGCTGCAGGACATCATCGCCATTCTCGGCATGGACGAGCTGTCGGAAGAGGACAAGCTCACGGTCGCGCGCGCCCGCAAGATCGAACGCTTCCTCTCGCAACCCTTCCACGTCGCCGAAGTGTTCACCGGCACGCCCGGCGTGTTCGTCGAGCTGGCCGACACGATCAAGGGCTTCAAAGGCCTGTGCGAGGGCAAGTATGACCATCTCCCCGAGGCCGCCTTCTATATGGTCGGCACCATCGAGGCGGCGGTCGAGAAGGGTAAGCGGCTCGCCGCTGAGGCGGCGTAGTCAGAAGCGGCGTGGGGCTGGTTGGCATAGTCACGCTTTGCCAATTCGTCATTGCCGGGCTTGACCCGGCAATCCATTCAGCCTCCATGTCGCCGGTTGCGTAGCATGGATGCGCGGGTCAAGCCCGCGCATAACGAGACAAGACAAGCGCGGCACTAGAGACGCGAGCAACAAATATGTCGACCTTCCATTTCGAACTTGTTTCGCCCGAGCGGCTGATGTTCTCTGGCGAGGTCACCCAGGTGGACGTGCCAGGCGAGGACGGCGACTTCGGCGTGCTTGCCGTCCATGCCCCGTTGGTCGCGACCATCCGGCCCGGCGTGCTGACGATTCATCCCGAGCAGACCGCGCCGGTGATGATCGTCGTGCGCGGCGGTTTTGCCGAAGTGGGGCCGACCGGCGTCACCGTTCTTGCCCAGGAGGTCGTGCCGGTCGATGAGCTCGATCCGGCGACGATCCATCAGGCGATCAAGGACGCCGAGGAAGATATCGCCGACGCCAAGGACGACGTTCAGCGCAACAAGGCGATGGCGAAGCTCGACCACCTGAAGACGCTCAAAGACGCGCTCGGGCACTGAGGGGCAATTATACCTCTCCCCGTCGGGGAGAGGTCGGGGTCCGAGCGCAGCGAGGGCTCCGGGTGAGGGGGTTACTACAGAATCAGTCTCCCCCTCACCCGGCTCGCATCTCGCTCGATGCTCGCCGGCCTCTCCCCGCCGGGGAGAGGCGATGGACCTACCCCACCCCGCCCATCGCGCAGACGAGCTTCCATTCCGTCGCTGTCACCGGCTGCACCGAGAGGCGCGATAGCTTCACCAGCGCCATGTCGTTCAGGCGCGGTTCCGCCTTGATGTCGGCGAGCGTGACCGGGTGGGGCAGGGGCGCGACTGCTTTCATATCGACGACAACCCAAGGTTCGCCCGGCTTTGCGGTCGGGTCGGGATAGGCCTCGCGCACCACTTCGACGATGCCGACGATGCTTTTCGCGTCGACGGAGTGATAGAAGAAGGCGCGGTCGCCCTTCTTCATCTTTGTCAAATTCTGCTTGGCGGTGTGATTGCGCACGCCGGTCCATGGCTCGCCCGTCGCGCCCGCCTTGACCTGATCGTCCCACGACCACGCGGACGGCTCGCTCTTCACCAGCCAGTAGGACATCGCTAAACCTCCGCCTTGAATGGGCGCGCGAGCAGGGCGTCCATCGCTTCGTCGACGCTGAGCCGTCCTTCGAGCACCGCATCGACCGCGCTCGCGATCGGCATGTCCACGCCCGCCTCGGTTGCCATCGCCACCAACACCGTCGCGGTGAACGCGCCCTCCACAAGACCGCCGCTCGCCGCGTCCGCAGGCGATACGCCCTCGCCGATCGCGACCCCGAACGAGAAATTGCGCGACTGGCGGGTCGAGCACGTCAAAATGAGATCGCCGAGGCCGGATAGCCCAGTCAGCGTCTCCGGCCGGGCGTCGAACGCCTTGCCGAACCGCGTCAACTCGGCGAAGCCGCGCGTCGTCAGCGCCGCCGCCGCGCTTGCGCCGAGCTTGCGCCCGGCCGCGATTCCGGCGGCGATCGCAAGCACGTTCTTCGCCGCGCCGCCGATCTCGACGCCGCGCACATCCGTCGAATGATAGGGGCGAAAGGTGTGAGTGCCGAGCGCCGCCACCAGCGCTCCCGCGGTTGTCGCGTCGGGCGCGGCGAGCGTGACCGCCGTCGGCAATCCGCGCGCGACATCGGTCGCAAAGCTCGGGCCGGACAGAATTGCGGGCGTCGCCTGCGGAATGCAGGCGGCAATCAACTCGCTCAAGAAGGCTTGGGTGCCGCGCTCGATGCCTTTGGCGCAGACGACGACCGGCGTGCCGGGTCGAACCGCAGACGCGAGGGAAGCGGCGACTTCGCGCACCACCTGCGCCGGAACGACCAGCAGCATCGCATCGGCGGAGGCCACGGCATTCGCGTCGGCCGTCACCACGATGCGCGGATCGAGTTTGACGCCGGGAAGAAACGGACTTTCTCCGGCCGTCCTGATCTCGGCGGCCAGCGTTTCATCGCGCGCGATCAGGGTGACGCTCCGCCCGGCGCGGACGGCGACCCCGGCAAGGGCGGAGCCCCAGGCGCCCGCGCCGACCACGGCGATGCGGTCGAACGTCATTGCGGCGCTCCGGTATCAGGCTGGCGATGCATCCGCCGGAAGCGGAGGCGGCTTGACGACTTGGTCGAGCGGCCAGCGCGCCCGCGGCGCGGTTTCCAGCGTGTCGATCAGCCCGTGCGCGAGCCGTTCGGCGCCGGCCCATGCGATCATCGCGCCGTTGTCGGTGCACAATTCGGCCGGAGGCAGCACGAGCTCCGTCCCCATTTCTTGAGCGACATAACCAAGCAGGCTGCGGATCATCTGATTGGCTGCGACGCCCCCAGCGGCGACGAGCGCCCTGGGCGGTCCAAACTGCTCGTCAAACAACTGCAGCCCGGCGAAGAGGCGGTCGGCCACCATCTCGGCCACCGCCTGCTGGAATGCGGCGCATAGATCGTTGATGTCGGCCGGCGACAAGGGCGCGGCTTTCTCGGCTTCCAGCCGCAGCGCGGTCTTCAGCCCCGAGAGAGAGAAGTCTGCGCCGTCGCGACCGACCATGGGTCGAGGCAGGTCGAAGCGGGATGGGTCGCCCTGCTCGGCGCAGCGCTCGACCTCCGGGCCGCCCGGATAGCCCAGACCGAGCGCCTTTGCCGTCTTGTCGAATGCCTCGCCGAGCGCATCGTCGAGCGTATTGCCCAGCCGCACATAGTCGCCGACGCCGAGCACGGCGACAATCTGCGTATGCCCGCCGGAAGCCAGAAATACGCAATAGGGGAAGGGAGTGTCGTTGGTGAGCCGCACGGTCAAGGCATGCGCTTCGAGATGATTGACGGCGATCAGCGGCTTTTCTTGCACGAGGGAGATCGCCTTTGCCGTCGTGAGGCCGACGATGAGACCGCCGATCAGCCCAGGCCCCGCCGCCGCCGCGACCCCGTCCAGATTGGCGAAACTGCGGCTCGCTTCTCGCATCGCCTGGGCGATCAGCAGATCGAGCACCTCCACATGCGCGCGCGCGGCGATCTCCGGCACCACGCCGCCAAAGGCGGCGTGCGCCTCGATCTGCGACAGCACGACATTGGACAGAATCTGCCCGCGTCCGTCCGGCCGGCGCTCCACCACCGCCGCAGCCGTCTCGTCGCAGGTTGTCTCAATGCCGAGAACGATCATTGTCGCCGGCGGGAAATCCCGCCCCCGTTTTGCGTTGCCAAGGTGCGAAGCACCCATATAACGAACGTGGAGACGGCCTAGCATTGCAAAGTCGCATGGCGCAATCCTCGATCAGCCCGCTTTTGCGGATCGGCACGCGCGGGAGCCCGCTCGCGCTCGCCCAGGCGGAGACAGTGCGCGCGCGGCTCGCAGCGGCGCACGGCCTCGATCCCGCAGCGGTCGAAGTCCGGGTGATCCGCACGTCGGGCGACGTGATCCAGGACCGCCCGCTCGCCGAGGTCGGCGGCAAGGGCTTGTTCACCAAGGAGATAGAACTGGCTTTGCTCGATCATGCGATCGATCTCGCGGTCCATTCGGCGAAAGACATGGAGACATGGCTCCCGCCCGGCTTGGTCGCGGCGGCGTTCCTCGAGCGCGAGGACGTGCGCGATGCGTTCATCAGCCGCAAGGCGCGGACGCTTTCGGACCTTCCGGGGGGCGCAGTCGTCGGCACAGCGTCGCTTCGGCGACAGGCGATCATCCGCCGGCTGCGCCCCGATGTGCAGGTAGTTGCGCTGCGCGGCAATGTCGAAACCCGATTGCGCAAACTCGAGGCGGGGGAGTTCGACGCAACCCTGCTGGCGCTCGCCGGGCTGAAGCGGCTTGGCATGGCCGAGGCGGCGAGTTCGGTTTTTTCCGTGGACGAGTTCCTCCCGGCCGTGGGGCAGGGAGCGATCGCGATCGAAACGCGGGCGGACGATGCGCGCACGCAGGATCTCGTGGCGGCAATCGGTGACGCCGACACGATGGTGGCGCTCACGGCGGAGCGGGCGTTTCTCGCCGCGCTCGACGGGTCGTGCAAGACGCCGATCGCGGGCCACGCGCGGATCGAACATGGCGTGCTGAGCCTGCGGGGGCTCATCGTCAAGCCGGACGGCAGCGCCGCGCACGAAACGACTCGCTCCGGCGCGGCGAGCGAGGCCGCGGCAATCGGGCAGGACGCTGGAGCGGAGTTGAAGCGACGCGCCGGCCCAGGCTTTTTCGGTTGAATCATGCGCCTGCTTGTCACTCGTCCCGAGCCCGACGCCGGCCGGACCGCGCGCGCCCTGCGTGCGCGAGGCCGGCAGGCCTTGGTGGCGCCGCTTCTGCGCATTGAGCCGATCCTCGACGCGCCGATCGGCGATGGGCCGTGGTCGGCCATCGCGTTCACCAGCGCGAATGCGGTCAGCGCGCTTGCCGCGCATCCGGCCAAAGCGACTCTGCTGCGCGTGCCCGTCTTCACAGTCGGGGCGCGCACCGAGGAGGTGGCGCATGCCGCAGCCTTCGGCGAAGTGCAATCGGCCTATGGGGATGTCGCGGCGCTTGCAAGTCTGATCGTAGCGCGACTGGCCGATCGGAGATACCCTGTCCTCTATCTCGCCGGCGAGGAACGCGCCGGAGATTTGGAGGCGTTGCTCGGCCAATACGGCATCGACGTCCGCACCGTACCGATCTACCGCGCGATCGCCGCGACTCGCCTGCCCGAAGCGGCACGGTCCGCGCTTGCGAACGATCGCATCGACGGCGTCCTGCATTTTTCCAAGCGCTCGGTGGAGGCCTTCCTCGCCGCAATCGACGCCGATCATCTGCGCGAGCAAGGCCTTTCGCTCAGGCACCTCTGTCTGTCGGCCGAGGTGGCCGCCCCCCTCATTGCCGCCGGGGCGGAGCGGGTCGACGTGGCACGCCGGCCGGACCAGCAATCGCTGTTGAACCTGCTCGACCAAGCATGAGGTTGCCGCCGCGGCACGGTCGCAGTATGCCCTTGCTAGCGTGCAATGAATGGGAGCTCGGCGATGGCCGACGACAAGCAGCGCCCGGACGAAGGCGCAGCGGGGGAGGATCCCCGGATGGGACCGATCGCGGTCGGTCCGGAGGGCGCCGAAAGCACAGATGAATTGGGTGCAGGCAGTCGTTCGGACGCGGCCGTTGAATCGAACGCGGCACCAGTAGAACAGACCGCAACCGATGCTCCGGACCGTGCGGCGGATATCGACCGGACCTTGGTGCCGGAACAGGGAGAGACCGTCGCGGCGCCTCCGCGTCGGCGCACGCCATGGGCTGCGCTGTTCCTGTCCGGTCTGCTCGGCGGCTCGGTGGTCGCGGCGTCGGCCGCGTATCTCTGGTCCGCCTATATGGAGGATGAAGGCGTCATGAGCGTGCTGTGGGCGCGGCTTGGCGCGGTCGAGCTTGCGGTGCGCGACCTGAATACGCGCGGGTCGCAGGCCCAAGGGGACGCGGCGACCATGGAAGGCCTGGCCGCGCGCCTCGCGAAACTAGAGGCGACGGTTGCCGCCTCGCCGGGGTCGCGAGGGTCAGGAGCGACGACACAACCAGCCGAAAATCCCTTGGTGGCGCCCGATCCGGCGCTCGCCGAACGGGTGGTCGGCTTGGAAACCCTCATGAAATCACTGGCCGAAACGGTGTCGGGCGTTCAGCGGCGAGCGGATGAAACCGCGTCCGCGATTCAAGAGGTTCGCACGCGCGCCGAGACGGCGTCGCAAGGGGCTGCCCCTGCGGGCGCGGATGCTGTGGTAAAAGCGGAATTCGATGCTCTGGCCGCGCGCGTCACATCCATGCAACAGGCGGCGGCTTCGCTGCAGCAGTCGATCGACCGGACGACTGCATCCGTGGAACAAGCCACCGCCCGGGGAGCAGAGACAGCGGCGGCGGACCGCGCCGTTCGTCTTGCCGTGATCGTGTCGGCGCTGCGCAGCGCCGTCGATCGCGGCCTGCCATTCGCGGGTGAACTCAAGGCGGCGAAAGCCCTGATGACGGATCAACAGGCGCTCGCTCCCCTCGACCCGTTCGCCGCGTCGGGCGTGCCGACCGCCGAAACGCTCGGGCGCGAGCTTGCGGCGCTCGGGCCCGAACTGGCGCAGAGTGGCGATACCCAGGCGCGCGACGGCGGCTATCTCGAACGGCTTCAGTCGCATGTCGAACGGCTGGTGCGCGTCCGTCCGGTGAACGGGGCGGCCGCGGGCGACGATGTTGCGGCGGTGGTCGCGCGCATCGAGGCCAAGGCGAAGCAGGGCGATATCGCCGGCGCGCTGACCGAGCTGCGCAAGCTCCCCGAAACCGTTCGTGCGCGGGCCGCCGCGTGGGTCAAGAAAGCCGAGGCGCGCCAGGCGGCCATCGCCGCTGCGCAGCGCGTCGAGGATTCGGCGCTTGCAGCGCTCGCCAACCCATAGGACGGGGAGACGATGATACGCGCCCTTCTGTTTTTCGTTGTCGTCGCGGCCCTCGCGATCGGTGCGGTCTGGATCGCCGACCGCCCAGGCGACATCGCCATTACTTGGCTCGGTTACCAGATCGAGACCTCGGTGATGGTCGGCGCTGCGGCGCTTGCCTTCCTCGTCGCCGCGACCGTTCTGGTGTGGTCCATTCTTATCGGCGTCTACCGGGCGCCGTCGGCTTTTTCGGCGTTCCGCTCAAACCGTCGCACCAATCGCGGCTATCGCGCCGTTTCGCGGGGCATCATCGCGATCGGGGCTGGCGATGCTCCGGCGGCGCGCCGTTTCGCCAATGAAGCGCGCCGGCTGATGCCGAACGAGCCGCTCGCCCTGTTGCTCAAGGCGCAGACCGCGCAACTCGCCGGCGACGGGACCGAGGCGGAGCGGACGTTCCGCACGATGGCCAAGCGGCATGATACCAAGCTGCTCGGCCTGCACGGCCTGTTCGTCGAAGCACAGCGTCGGGATGATGCAGCGGCGGCGCGCGCGCTCGCCGAGGAGGCGGTCAAGGCCGAGCCAACGCTCGCCTGGGCGGCCGAGGCGGTGCTGCAATATCGCTGCGCCGAAGGGGACTGGAGCGGAGCGCTCGCGGCGCTCGACAGCAACCGGCATCATGGGCTTGTGGCGAAAGAGGCCTACAAGCGCCAGCGCGCCGTGCTTCTGATCGGCCGCGCACTGTCGGGGGCGACCGATCGCGAGACGGCGAAGGGCCTCACCCTGGAGGCATTGAAACTGTCCCCCGGCCTAGTGCCGGCCGCCGCGCTCGCCGGGCGGCTTCTCGCCGAAGGCGGACAGGCGCGCAAAGCAAACCGCGTGATCGAGAAGGCATGGGCGCTCAATCCGCATCCCGATCTCGCCGAGGTCTATACCGGTGTCCGTCCAGGCGAATCGAGTCGCGATCGGCTCGCTCGCATTCGCACGCTGGCGCGCCTGTCCCCCAATCATCCGGAGACCGCGCTGGCGGTCGCGCGGGCGGCGCTCGATGCGCAGGAGTTCGGCCTGGTGAGGGAAAGCCTCGCGCCGCTGCTCGGCAATCCGACGCAACGCGTGGCCGCGCTGATGGCTGAGCTCGAGGAAAAGGAAAGCGGCGATATCGGGCGCTCGCGCGAATGGATGGCGCGCGCGCTCTCCGCTCAGCGTGATCCGGCCTGGACTGCCGACGGCCTCGTGTCGAACGCCTGGATGCCGGTTTCGCCGGTCACCGGCCGGCTGGATGCGTTCGAATGGCGAATCCCCGTCGCCGATCTTGCTCCGCGCGGACCGATCATCGAGCATGATCGCACGCGAACGCCACCGCCCGCGGCGATGACCGCCGCTCCGATTGCTTCGCCGAGTCGCGAAGCGGAGGCGGCCCATCCATCCACGCCGCCGCAGACGACCGCCGGCGATAGTCATCCGTCCGTATCCGAACCAGACACAATGCCGCCGCCCGCGGCTTCGCTGGCGCCCGGTTCGCAGGACCAATCGGCCGCCAAATCAGGCGACGGGGCCGTCGAGCCGATCATCCCGCTGGTGCACGCGCCGGACGATCCGGGTCCCGAGCCCGAGACGGAGAGCGGGCGCGAACCCGAAGCCGAGGAAGCGACCGAGAAGCGGCGGTCGGCTTGGTCGCTTTTCAGGTAACGGCGAGGCTCCGGCAACGGGGACGCAGCGGCGCGGCCGCGTCATGGCGGAGGCGCTGCGCCTTCGTGAGAGCGCAGTCCGTCCCGCGGCGGCATTCGTGCGGCATTCGCGAGGGCGATCGTGCGAGCCAGCGCGGTGATCAGCTCCATCTGCGCCCGCAGCTTCAAATGCAGGTTCAGCAGCATGATCAGGCTGATCGCCACCCAGACATAGATGATGAGATCGACCCCGCGGCCGATTCCGGCGAACTCGGCGAGCGCAGTCGCGTGAGCGGGAATCCACACGAAATAAAGGCCGGCAAGCGCCACAGCGACGCCGAGCAGCCCGACTGCCGGCGCGAGGCGGTAGCTGCGCCAGGCATACAGCAGGATCGCGAGCAGCAGCGCGGTGAGAAAGAACTGAGCGATCATCGGAGCATCCGCCGCGCAAACAGGTCGATCAGGATCGCGATCCACTCGCTAACCGGCTGACCTTTGCCCAGCGAGTAGGCGCTGTATTCGATGGTGACCGGCACCTCGACATAGGCGAGGCCGCTTTGCGCAATCTGGTGGAGAATTTCCGAGGCGTGGGCCATGCGATTCTGCTTGAGCCGGATGCGCGCGGCGCCGCGGCGCGTCATGGCGCGGAGCCCATTGTGCGTGTCGGTCAGGGCGAGCCCGGTGGTCAGGCGCGTGAACCAGACCGCGGCGGCCAGCATCAGGCGGCGGGCGCGCGGCAAATTGACCGTCCGGCCGAGAAAGCGGCTGCCGAGCGCATAATCGGCCTGGTTCGCGGAGAGCGCATCTATCAACGACGCAATGTCGGGGGCGCGGTGCTGGCCGTCAGCGTCAAAGGTCACGACGATCTCGGCGCCATGGGCGAGCGCATAATCGAGGCCGGTCTGCAGGGCCGCGCCTTGACCAAGATTGACCGGGTGGGTGACGACGAGCGCGCCGGCGCAGGCGGCGATTTCTCCCGTTGCGTCAGTCGATCCATCGTCGACCACCACCGCGAAATAGGCGGCGCGTCGCACCGCGGTCACGACGGCCCCAATGACCGGCGCCTCATTATAGGCGGCGATCACCACGAAAACTCGGCTGCCCTGCGCCATCGGTTCATCCGGCCACCAGATAGAGTCCGCCCAAGATCACGGCGATGCCGAGCAGCAGCCGCAGCGAGAGCGGCTCGGCAAAGACGAGACCGCCCAGCAAAGGCGTGAGCGCAAACGCGATCGCCACGAAAGGGTAGGCGCGCGACAGCGGCGTGAAGGTCAGCACCCAGACCCAAAGCACCGAGAGCGCGGCATAAAGCGCGACGGCGGCGAGAAAATACCCGTTCTGCAGCAGGCCGATCAGCCTGGTTGCGAACGGAGCGTCACCCGGCATCTGCAGCGCCGCTGTCTTGAACAGGAGTTGGCCGCCGGCCATCCCGGCTGCATAAGCCGCAAGGAGCGAAGTCTGGGTCAGGGTCAATCCATAGCTCATTCGCAAGGTCCGCATCTTCGCCATCCCGAGGGAGAAACGCTGGCGATGTCACCCTTTCCGCAGCACGACGCGCATGGCGTCGAACAGGTTGGCCGGAAGGCCGATCCGGCTCGCCATCGCCGGCGCTTTGATCCCGCGCCCGAGCATGCGGAAGATTTGGAACAGAATGAGCGACAACGGCACGGTTTTCCAGGGGTAATCAATGCGCTCGACGGCAAGCTCCTGGCGGCGCGCGAGTTGACGGAAACTCTCGGCGGTGAAGAACCACAGGTGCTGCGGCGGGGTCATGAGCCGCCAGCGCGCGCCGGTCAGGCGGGCGAGGGGCGAAGCGAAATCGCCGGTGGTCAGCACGATCACTCCGTTCCGCTCGAGCCTTTGCGTGGCGACCGTCAGCACTTCGTCAGGCCGAGGCAGATGCTCGATGACGTCGAGCAGGACAATGACGTCAAAGGGGGGGCCGAGCCGGTCCAGCGTTGGCGCATCGGCTGCGCCGGTCACGACGTCAAGCCCGCGGCTGCGGCAGGCTGCGGCGGCCTCGGCGGCAAGCTCGATCCCACGCACATCGTAATGGCGCTTGGCCTCGTCGAGGAAAAAGCCGTAGGCGCAGCCGATTTCCAGCAGCCGACCGCGCGGGCGCAGCGTGCGGATGAAATCGACGGTGCGGGCGAATTCACGCCGCAGCACCGGCTCGGCGCCAGAGTAGTCTGCGTAGCCGTCGGCATGTTCGCCGGAGAAATAGCCGCCGGTGTAATAGGCCGCGGGATCGAAGCCCGAGACCGCCTTGGCGCGGCCGAGACCGCAGGCCTCGCAGCGAAAAATATCGCAGTCGTTCTTGCGATAGAGAAGCCGCTGCGCCGTGTCGGTCCCGCAGGCGGGACAGGGCAGGTTTATGGAATCACCCGGCACGACGAGAGGCTCTTCCAGTCAGGTCAATAGGCGCGCTTCGATCCGAGGCGAGACTATGCGCCGGCTTGATCCGAGCGGGAAGGCTCTTCACACCTCCTCCATCTCGCGCCGGCGTTCCTCCTTCTTTCGATCGTTGGGATCGAGGATTTTCTTGCGCAGCCGGATCGATTTCGGCGTCACCTCGACCAGTTCGTCATCGTCGATATAGGCGAGCGCCTTTTCCAGCGTCATCCGCATCGGCGGGGTGAGGCGCACCGCCTCGTCCTTCGCCGTGGTGCGGATATTGGTGAGCTTCTTGCCTTTGAGCACGTTGACGATGAGGTCGTTGCCGCGCGTGTGCTCGCCAACAATCATGCCCTGGTACACCTTCCAGCCCGGCTCGATCATCATCGGTCCGCGGTCTTCCAGGTTCCACAGCGCATAGGCCACCGCCTCGCCCTGGTCATTGGAGATCAGGACGCCGGTGCGCCGGCCCTGGATGTCGCCCTTGTGCGGCGCATAGGCGTGAAACAACCGGTTCATCACCGCCGTGCCGCGGCTGTCGGTCAGCAGCTCGCCCTGATAGCCGATCAGTCCCCGCGTCGGCGCATAGAACACGAGCCGCACCCGGCCGCCGCCGGAAGGCCGCATCTCGATCATCTCGCCTTTGCGCTCGGACAGTTTCTGCACGACGATCCCGGCATATTCCTCGTCGACGTCGATGACGACCTCTTCGATCGGCTCGCACAGCGCGCCGTTTTCGTCGCGCTCGAACAGCACTTTCGGGCGGGAGACCGACAGCTCATAGCCCTCGCGGCGCATCGTCTCGATCAGCACGCCGAGCTGCAGCTCGCCCCGGCCGGCGACCTCCATCGCGTCCTTCTCCGCCGATTCCGAAATGCGCAGCGCGACATTGCCCTCGGCCTCGCGCAACAGCCGTTCGCGGATCACCCGGCTCTGCACCTTGTCGCCCTCGGCGCCGGCGAGCGGCGAATCGTTGATGCGGAAGGTCATCGACAGCGTCGGCGGATCGATCGGCTGGGCGGGGAGGGGGGCGGTCGCCTCCGGCGCGCAGATCGTATGGGCGACGGTCGCCTGCGGCAGGCCTGCGATCGCGACAATGTCGCCCGCGACCGCTTCCTCGATCGGCTGGCGCTCGATGCCGCGGAAGGCAAGCACCTTGGAGACGCGGCCCTGTTCGATCAGGGCGCCGTGACGGTCGAGCACCTTGGCGGGCTGATTGGGCCTGATCGTCCCGGTAGTGATGCGGCCGGTGACGAGCCGGCCGAGATAGGGATTGGCTTCGAGAATGGTCCCGAGCATGCGGAACGGCCCATCCTCGACCTGCGGCGGGGACACGTGGGAGAGGATGAGGTCGAACAGCGGCGCCATCGAGGTCTTCGGCCCCTCGAGGCTCGCCGCCATCCACCCTTCCTTGGCAGAGCCGTACAGGACCGGAAAGTCGAGCTGCTCCTCGCTCGCGTCGAGGGCGGCGAAGAGGTCGAACACTTCGCCCGCCACGACCAGCGGACGGGCGTCGCTGCGGTCGACCTTGTTGATTGCGACGATCGGCCTCAGCCCGACCTTCAGCGCTTTGGAGACGACGAATTTCGTCTGCGGCAGAGGGCCCTCGGCGGCATCGACCAGGACGATCGCGCCGTCCACCATGTTGAGGATGCGCTCCACTTCGCCGCCGAAATCGGCATGCCCGGGCGTGTCGACGATGTTGATGCGCACATCGTTCCAGACGACCGAGGTGACCTTGGCGAGAATGGTGATGCCGCGCTCGCGTTCGAGGTCGTTGGAGTCCATCACCCGCTCGGCGACCCGCTGATTTTCGCGGAATGCGCCCGACTGCTGCAGGAGCCGGTCGACCAGCGTGGTCTTGCCATGGTCGACATGGGCGATGATGGCGACGTTGCGAAGCGTCATGCGATTTCCTGGAAACGGAACGCGGGCCATTCGGCCCGCGCACTGCACTAAATATAGTCTCGATCAAACCCGAGGCAATGACGACATTATGACTGCTCGGGAACGATCTTGGCGCCTTTCCCCATTTGCTTGATGCGGGTTCGCGCGCGTTCGACGGCGGTCTGCTTGGGGTCTTCGGGAAAAGCCCCACTGGGCGCGGGCGGAGGGCGCCCGGTCAGCGTCGCACGCCGGTCGGAAATGGCGAGCTGCGCCTGATCGAGCGCGAGCGAGAACGCCATCAAAGCCGACTCGTCCAGCTTGTTCGACTCGACTTGGCGGATTGTCCGGCTGAGTATGCTGTCCGCCTCCTCGCGCAGCCTGATCAGCTCATCGACGGTTTCAGCGGCGCGCGCCATCTTTACGATGTCAAGCAAACGATCGAGAACCTTCAACCGTTTCACGCGGTCGTCGGCGCGGGCGTAACTCGCGAGCCAAGCCAAGCCAGAGCCGACGCCCGACATCAACATCAGGCCGAAATACAGATAGTCGCTGTATTTGTCGAAGAAGGTCTTCTGATCATTGTCGAGAAACGCAGCCGCGCCCGGATGGGCCGGCACGGCGGCGTCGCGATCGGTGTCCGGCTTTTCGATCTTGGCGAGGACCGGGAACTCGCTTCCAAGCGTCTGGCGCGCGGCGAATAGAAGGCGGGTGAAGTCGGCGACCGTATTCTCCCGCAGCGATTTGCGCGCGACGATGTAGTGTTTGACGCTGATCGTTTCCACGCTTTCTTCCGGCAGCGATGATTGACCGCCCAGCACGCCGGCCTTGATCTCGGTCGTCTCATAGACGAGGTGGTGCGCCGCGATTGACTCCGATGCGCCGATCTTGAGCAAGGTTGGTTGGGACTTGCCGTGGGTCGACGCGGCGATTGCATCGGCGATGACCGAGCCTGCCACCGGGCCGATCGCGACGATCGCATCAACTGAGTTCGGCCGCAGCGACCCGGCCATGTCGCGCGGATCAAGCCTGACGAGAAAGACTTTGTCGGGCGCGATCTGGTATTGCTTGAGGATCACATCGAACGCCTCGGTATTGGCCGGCCCACTCCCGACCACGCCGATGCGGCGTCCCTCGAGATCTTCGATTTTTTCAATCGGTTTCGGTTTCTTCGCTTTCGCGCTCTGTTTTTGCTGAGACGCTTTCGCTCCGCCGGCCGCCAGCGATCCGGCTGCCGGTACGATGATGGCGACGACGCTCTCGCGAAGCTCGGCGACCGCCTGGCCCGCTTGCGGATAGGCGATATCGCGCCGGACGATTCCAAGTTCAGCCTGGCCATCGTCGAGCGCGCGCGCCGCCGCTCCGGGTCCTTCGGTGACGACTGGAATGAGCCGGATGGGGGCGCGCTCGCGGACGAATTGCTGCGCGAGCGCCTGCACCAGGCGCGCATCCTCGCCGCCCGGCGGGCCGACAGCGAACCGCAGGGTTGTCGTCGACGTCGAAAAATAAAGTGCGACGCCCGCTGCGCCCACCAGCAGAAAGAGGATGAACGGTATGATGAAAAAGGCCTGTCGCATCGACAGGGAAAGACGCTCCCGCCGGTTGCCGCCGTCCGGCGGACCTGGATCGTTGTCCGCCGATTCGGCGGCCAAGTGGCTCTGACGCTGCCACACTATCTTACCTCACGCTCCCATCTTACGCTTCGCGCGTTGCGGCGCCGGTGCCTCCGAGACAAAGCATGCCCCCGACTCGCCCCAGCGACAAGAGGAGCCGGAGACGACGACTCTTATCCTGGGAGGATATCCGGCTCTATCCTGGGACGATATGCGGCCGTTTCGCGGCGGTTCGGCTGTCTAAAGCCTTTTTATGCGCCGGCCGCCCGGCTCCAGGGGCCGACCTGCGCGCCTTTTGGCAAGGCGTCGCGGACCATCAGCATCTCGCCGACGGTTTCGGAGGTGACGAGGCCGATCAGACGGCTCGTGGGATCGATGATGCCGACGGCCGGCTTGGACTTTTCCTGCAGCATGCGGAACGCCTCTTCGAGGCGGCCGCGATGGCTCATCAGCGGGATGTCCGTGGTCATCACCTCGACCACTTTGGCGTCGGGGCCGCGCTGCTTGAGCGCGCGGATCATCTCGTCGCGGCCGAGCACGCCGACAAGGCGGCGCTGCTCGTCCACCACCGGAAACATGTTCTGACTTGTCTGCAGCAGCGTTTCGATCGCGGCGTCGATGTGCTCCTCCGGAAATAGCGTCGCAAACTGAGTGATCATCGCGGCGCTCACCGGCACGTCGCGCGACATGGCGCGGATCGCCACGAGCTGCGCCTCGGACGATGCGGCGAGATAGACGAAGATCGCGATGAAGATGAGCAACGGATTGAAGAGCAGGCCGAGAAAGCCGAGGGCGAACGCGGTCCACTGGCCGATGGCCGCGGCCACCTCGGTCGCGCGCACATGGCCGAGCCGCATCGCGAGCAACGCCCGCAGAACGCGTCCGCCGTCCATCGGGAAGGCGGGGATCAAGTTGAACAGCACCAGGAAGAGGTTCACGATCGCGAGCCGGTCGACCATCGACACGTGCTGGCTTTCCACCGCGCCGAGATGCTGGAGCGACAGGTTCGCCCCGAAAAAGACCAAGAGGACGAGCGCGATCGCGACGTTCACGGCCGGCCCGGCGACGGCGACCAGAAGTTCTTCGACCGGCTCCTCGGGGATGCGCTCGAGCCGCGCGACGCCGCCGATCGGCAACAGGGTCACGTCGGGCGTGGCGACGCCAAAGGCGCGCGCCGTGAAGATGTGCCCGAACTCATGGGCGAGGACGCAGGCGAACAGGAGAATGAGGAAAGCAAGCCCGTTCCACGCCGCCTCAGGCCCGCCCTGAACCCAGCTCGCGACGAAAATCCAGATCAGAAACAGGACAAAGGTGATGTGAATACGGACCGCCGTTCCCGCGATCGAACCGATACTGACCGACCAGCCCATGGCCTCGCCTCCGCCGCGCCGTTATGAAGTGTAGCAGGGAATGACAATCAGATATGAATGCGGAGCCGCGGTCGCCACCCGCAATGCGCTTCTTTGCGGGCGGGGCATTCCGGCGTTTGTTTGACGAGGCAGCGCCGGTGGGGCGCTGGGCACTTGCGGAGACACGCACATGGCGGAAAGGCTGAGCGGAGACAGGCGGCGCGAAGCGCTTGCCCGACTGAAGAATTGGCGTGAGGTCGAAGGGCGCGACGCCATCGCGAAGACCTTTGTGTTCGGCGATTTCAGCGCCGCCTTCGGCTTCATGACGCGGGTCGCCCTGGCCGCCGAGAAGCTTGACCATCACCCCGAATGGTCGAATGTTTACAAGACGGTTGAAGTGACATTGTCGACCCACGATGCGGGCGGCCTCACCACGCGCGACATAGCGCTCGCCGAGGTGATGGACCGCATCGCCGGGGCGTGAGCAGGCTTGTGCCAGGCGCACGCGCGACTACCTGATCAGGCGAGGCCGCGCGCCTAATCTCTGGCGGTCTCGCGGAGGACAGACGATGCGCTACGAGTTCGCCGACGCGGGCGGTTTCGGCGTGAATGAAGAGGCCGCGCAGCGCGACGAAGAGCTGGTGCGGCGGCGCTTTTGGCCGAAGCTGAGGCGGGTGGCGACGAAGCTTCCTTTCGCGGAGGACCTGCTGGCCGGCTATTATTGCGCCTTCGATCGCAATACGCCGCGTCAGGCCAGACTGGCGCTGCTTGGTGCGCTCGCCTATTTCGTCATGCCCTTCGATGCGATGCCGGACGTCATGCCGTTGCTCGGATTTGCCGATGACGCGGCGGTGCTGGCGACCGTGGTTCGTCTCGTCGCTTCACATATTTCCCCCAAGCATCGGGTCGCTGCCCGACGCGTGCTCGACCGATTGGCGCGTTGACCCGCGCGCGGGAGGCGCAGAGGCGTCCGTACCGCTTATCGCCTTTGGCTGGCCATCATTTTCGTTCGCTCTATGCGCTCGCGCCCGGTTCGGCTAGGATGCGGCGGGGTCAGGCTTATGTCCTATAAAATCAATGACTTGTAACCTGCATCCGCGTCATGGAGACTTGACGATGGTGTTTCGTTGGAGGCGTGCGTCAATCCCCGCTGGCCTGTGCGCGGTCGTTTTCGGCCTTTCTGCACCGTCCGCCGGAATCGAGCTGGCTCAAGCGCCCGCCGAACCCGCGCAGCGACCGGCGCCGACGCAGCCGGCAAAGCCGAAGCCGCCTGCACAGAAGCCCGCCCAACAGCCGGCGCAGTCCGTCGCAAAACCTTCCGCGCCCGGCGGCGGTGCGAGCCAGCCGACGCTTCTCGGCCAGTTCGGCGATTGGGGCGCATACGCCGCAAGCCCGGGCGGACGAAAGGTCTGTTTCGCGCTCGCCAAGCCGGCCAAGACCCAGACCGAGCCGCCGAACCGGCCGCGCGACGCCACCTATGTCTTCATCGCCTCGCGTCCGGCCGACAATGTCCGCAACGAAGTTTCCGTGATGTTCGGCTATTCCTTCAAGCCGAACGCCGAGGCGTCGCTCGAGATCGGAGGCGCGAGCTTCGCGATGTACACGCAGAGCGACGGCGGCTGGGTCAAGAACGCTGCCGAAGAACCGCGGCTCGTCGAATCAATGCGCAAGGCGGGCGACATGACGGTGAAAGGCGTTTCCGCGCGCGGCACCAATTCATCCGACGTTTATTCGCTCAAGGGACTCGCCCAGGCGCTCGACCGTGTTGCGCAAGAGTGCCGCTGATGCAAGCTCCGCGCTTCGCGCCGTCTAAAAAACCCGGCGCTCGTCCGCAACCGAGCACAGCACGGTCAGTTGGCGTGCTGCGGTGTCGCCGCCTGTGGGGGTGTCGCCTCCGGCATCGCATGGCGGAACGGCTGATCGCTCTGACCTTGCCGCCGCCCGGCTTCGAACAGGGCCTTCATGTAGTCGGGGTCGAACATGCCGCGGCTCGGTTCGTCGAATGTCTGGTCGACATAGGCGACATTGAAATCGGTCCCCACGCGTCGCGCCGCGGCGGCAATGAGGATCGCGGCGCTGCGGGTCGCACGTTTGACGCCGACCGAGAGCGAGCGGCCGAGCACGCCCACGAGGGTCCGGTCGGTCACCGAGAATTCCGACACGAGCTTGCTGTTGAGGATCAGCGTGATTTGCGACGCCGGAAAGCGAAGCGCGGAGGAGGCGAGCAGCATCGAATCCGGGGCGATATAGATCGTGGCGGCGAGGCCGCCATCCAAATGCATTTCCGAGAACCGCTTCCCATTTGCCTCGACGTCGATCAGCACCGGCGGGAACAGCCCCGGAATGGCGCTCGTCGCAAGCAGAATGTCGCGAAACAGCTTGAGCGCGGCCTCGCCGCCGGCCGCGGCGATCGCGCCCATGTTCCACGCGATCGGCCGGGCCGCATCGATATTGGTGGTGACGATGATCAGCCGGCGCCCGCGACGGTGCTCGTTCGCGATCTCGGCGAGAAGCTGCGGCGTGATCCGCTTGGCAATGAATTCGCGCAGTGGCCATGTGTCCAGGAGGCCGTCGACGGTGCGGCGGTCCTCGAACACGTCGGCGGCGCTGATCGCGGTGAAATCGCGCTTGAGATCGACATCGCGGGAGGGCCCGAGGAAGACGAAGGGCGCAAGCAGCGCGCCCGAGCTCACGCCGGTGACCACCGTATAATCGGGCCTTCGGCCCTTCTCCGACAGGCCGGTCAGGAGGCCCGCACCGAAAGCCGAATCCTCGCCACCCGCCGACAAAGCAAGCCAGGGACCATTGAACGGTCCGAGCACGCGTTGATACTCCTCCACCGAGTCGGCCCAGAAACGGGCGTCGGGTATGCCCGGAATGACCGCGGCGGCTTGTTCCCGTTCGGTGAATGCGGCGCGTGGAGGCGGCCCTTGCGGAGGCTTTGGTGCGGCGTGCTGCGCCGCGCCCGCCCGGCGTGCGCGCGGCGCCGCGGAACCGGGGTCCGGGAGCAGCACCATCGGCGCCAAGCAGACGAGCCCGAGAGCGAGCACCGCCGAGCGGCGAGTGAAATGCATCCGTTGTCCTGCTCGTTTCATGGCTGCTCGGCGAGACTGATGAGGTTTGGGCGGCGTCGGCTTCTAGCACGGCCAGTATGCTTTGACACGCCAGCGCCGCGTCACCATCGCCGCACCACAAAGAAGGCGCCGAGCATCGACAGCAAGCCGGCAAGGCATTGAACGGAAATGCCGATGCCGACGCTCGCGGCAGGCGGCAGGCCGGACCGCGCGGTCGCCTCATGCGCGACAAGGGTGAGCGCCGCGACGGCGATCGCGCCTGAAACCCAGCGCACGCCCGCGGAGCGCACCGGATAGAGGGAAAAATACTTCGCCAAGGCGGCGATGACGAAGCCGCCCAGGAAGGAAATGCCGGCGATCAGCCACCAGGCGAATGCCGCGCGCAATTGCGCTTGAGGCCCGCGGACGCCGCGCCAAACCGCGTCCAGATCGAGTCCGAGCCGCGCCAGGGCCACCTGCGCCGCGACCGAAAGCAGCATGCCGCTAACGAGCGCGGCGCCGAGAATGAATAGGCGCGGAACTGGTTGCTTTTCGTTGGTTATCGGCATCAATCGAAACTCAGCTGGCTTACATAGTCCGAATGCGGCGTCCTCCGCCGCCGCGGCATAGCACAAGTCCTCATATTTTCATTTCATTTTCAGCCTGTCCGATCGCTGGCGCGAAGGCGTAATGGTTGAGAGCGTTTACGGCGAAAAGGGCCAATCGGATCGCACAGCCGCGACCTTGGGAGGGACTTCGCCGTGATTCGGTTTGCGCGGACCAGCAACGCGTTAGCGGATCGGCGTCCGCTACACTGCGATTGAGTGGCGCGAGGCGTGCTGCGGCAAATAGGCGTCGAACGCCGCCGCCACGAGCCGGACGAAAGGGCGGCCTTGGTCGGTCACCGTGATGCGTCGCCCGTCAATGCGGACCATGCCGGCCGCCGCGAGCGGGCGCAGACCGGCGAGTTCGCGTGTAAAGCTTGCATCGTCGTTTAGCGCCGGCCGGACAGAGAGGCTGTCGAGATCGACGGCAAGGTCGCACATCAGGCGCTCGATGATTTTCGCGCGCAGCACGTCATCGGTGGAAACCGCGATGCCCTTTACCGTGGCGAAGGCGCCTTGCGCGATCGCGCGCGCATAGCCGGCGATGTCGACGGCGTTCTGTACGAAGCCCTGGGGCAGTTGCCCGATCGCCGAGGCGCCAAGAGCGATCAACGCGTCCGCCGAGTCAGTCGTATAGCCCTGAAAATTCCTGTGCAGGCGGCCCGCGCGCTGCGCGGCTGCGAGATCGTCCTCCGGCAGGGCGAAATGATCGAGGCCGATCGGCACATAGCCGTGCCGCGCGAGCACGCGCGAAGCCGCCTGGGCCTGCTCGATCCGCTCGGCTGGGCCGGGTAGCGCCGTGACGTCGATCAGTTTCTGGTTGGCTTTGAACCAGGGCACATGGGCGTAGCCGAACAGTGCGAGACGCGCGGGCTCGAGCGAGGCGGCAAGGCTGGCGGTGCGCTCCACCTCGGCGACGGTCTGGTGCGGCAGCCCGTACATCAGATCGATATTGATGCGCCCGATTCCTGCGGAGCGCAGGTCGCGGGCCGCCTGTTTAACCACATCGAAGGGCTGGATGCGCCCGATCGCCCGTTGCACATGGGCGGAGAATTCCTGCACGCCGAGGCTCGCGCGCGTGATGCCGATCGCGGCAAGCGCCTGCGCCAGGCGTTTGCTCATCCGGCGCGGATCAAGCTCGATCGCGTGCTCGGCCGGACCGGACAAATCGAAACGGTCTGATATGGCTGAGGTGACGGCCGCGAGGCGCTGCGGACCCAGAATCGAGGGCGTGCCGCCGCCCCAATGAAGATGCACGACGCGGCGGGCGGTTAGTGCGGTGGCGACCAGATCGATCTCGCCGAGGAGCGTTGCCGCGTAGGCGTCGAGCGGCTTGCCGCGCCGGGTCGCCTTGGTGTGGCACCCGCAATAGCGGCAGATCTCGGTGCAATACGGAACGTGAAGATAGAGCGACAGCGTCGCGTCCGCCGGAATTGCGCGAAGCCAGCCCGCATACGCCGATGCATCGACCGCCGCGGTGAAATGCGGGGCGGTCGGATACGACGTGTAGCGGGGAACGTTACGTTCGGCGAGCGCGATCACGTTGTCCATAAACATAGTCTGGTAAGCCGCTGCGCCACGGGCCTTGATCAAGATCAAGCAATGCGCGCGGCGCCCGACGGGGAACAACGGTTCCCCCAATATCGTTGAACTTTGGACATAGCGCGGCGCTGCCGAACGAGCCGAGGCAAACCGTCGCAAGTGGCAACTTCTTACCGCTCGACGACACAGGACGAAACATCACATGAGCCTCTCCGCCAAAGACCTCCACTCGATGAACGACCTCTTCGTACACACATTGCGGGACATCTATTACGCCGAAAATCGCATCGTGAAATCGCTTCCCGACATGATCGAGAAAGCCTCAAACCCGCAATTAAAGCAGGCGTTCAAATCGCATCTCGGGGATACCGAAAATCATATTTCGCGCTTGCAGGAGGTGTTCCGGATGTACGGCGTCGAAGTGAAGGGCGTGGATTGCCCGGCGATCGACGGCATCCTCGAAGAAGCGGACGATGTGGCCGGCGAGGTCGACGACAACGTAGTGCTCGACGCGGCGCTCGTCGCCGCCGCGCAAGCGGTCGAGCACTACGAGATCACGCGCTACGGCTCGCTGATCGCCTGGGCGAAGGAACTCGGCCGCAACGATTGCGCAAGCGTTCTCGCGAAGAATCTCGAAGAGGAAAAGGCTGCCGATCGCAAGCTGTCTCTGATGGCCGAGTCCGGCGTGAACGCCGCCGCCGCGGCTGCGGTCTGAGGCGAAATCGCATCGACCTGATCGCAAACGCCCGCACAAAATTGCGGGCGCTTTTGTGTGACGACGTAAGGGACTTATTTGGGAATGACGGCCGGGTCGCCTCCGGGGCTGCCGGGCGGCGGGATAACTCGGAGCGAGCCTCCCGCCGACGGGCGCTCGACCATGTCGGGGTCCACATTGGCGGGAGGACAAACCACGCCCCCCGACTCCGAGAGCTGGCGGCTCAAGTTTGAGCTCGAGCCGGTCGTCCCGATAGCGGGAGCCGTGCGCTTGTCAACGCCGGGCGGACAGGCCGGCCCCTCCTCGTGTGAGGGGGGCGGGGCGCTTTCAGGGGCGGGCGCAAGCGGCGTTTGCGGGTTTTGAGCGAAGCCCGGCAGAGTGGCTATGATGAATGCGCTCGCGGCGATCAGCACTGGTTTTGTCCGCATCGTCATCCTCTCGTTCGCTGATGACTCACCAGGAGAACGCGGGGCTTTCCGAGCCGTTCCCGTCTACACGGCGGGCTTGGCCGTTACCGGGGAAAGTCGGGCGTAGCCGGCTCAAGCCTGAAATCGCGCAATAAACGAACATGCGCCCCGTCGGGGGCGCAGGCAGGTGCGCGTCCAGTGTTTTGTGATCGCCCGGTTGGAACTCAGCGGCGATAAGCCGTCCATCGTCCCGAGCATCGTCCAGCGGAGCCTTGCCCTGCCCATACGCCCGATCCGGAGCTGCGGCTCAGGCGCCCATTGCCGCGCGCGCTCTGCACGCCGCTTGTCACCACGACGCTCACCGCGCCATTTCGGCCGACACGCCCGTAAACGCTCGCCATCCCGTCACCGCCGCTGACAACGCCGTTCGAGATGTTGACCGCCGACCGGTAGGCCGGTTCGCAGGCGCCCCGCTGGGTCACGATCACCACACTCCAATACCCATCGAAAGGAGTGGCGGCGATTGCCTCAGACGCAGCGAAGCTTGCGCAGGCGAACAGCGCGGCGCCGAATATTCCGAAACGTGTCATGGAAAGCCTCGTGGCTGAGCTAAGCAAACCGGAAAGCCCCATCCGAAAAACGACCGTAGGGCTCGGCGCTTCGAGGGGCGTATTCCCTTACCAGATTCGATCTCTGAGGAGTCGACTGTAAACCACTGGAAGAAATTGTGTTGGCTCGCCGCCCTTTGGCGGCGAGTACGGCTCAGAGCTTATCCACGACCCACCAGGGGCGGTAGGGCGGATCGTCGTCGGTGGGCTTAGGGAGGCGATCCAGCTCGCTCAGATCGAAAGGCTGCGCGACCGACGGCGACGGCGCCTGGAACTCCAGCTCTACGGTATCATCAATCACGGGGCGGGTGATCAACTTGAGTTTCATCTCAATCCAGCCACTTTACTCAGCGGCACACTAACTCTGATTAGGTCGTCTGGTTCCAACGGTTGCAGAAGCCAGCGTCCATTCGCCGCCACATTAGTAACGTGATCAGAACCGGTCTGTTCCCGCCGGTCCTGATAATTCGCTTAAAATCTTGCTTTTCCTTAAAGGCCCTGGTCTCCGCGGGCGCCCGCTCGCTGGTAGGGAACCGGCAGGGCGCGCCGCGTCGAATCGCCGCGCGGGCGCTAGGCGGTATAGGGACCGAGGCTACGCGGCGTGACAAAGCGGTCGAGCCGACCGCTGCGGTTGTGCACATCGGCCCATCGGTCGACGGGAAAATCGATGACCACGAGCGCGCCTGTGGGCAGTTTCTGGTGCAGATTTGCCCGCTGGTCGATGTCCCCGGCGGCTATGAGTTGATTGGCAAGGTCCTGCAACGTTGGATTGTGACCAACGATCATCAGCGTATGAGCTTCGGGCTCTGCTTCCTGCAGTACGGCAAGAATTCCGGCCGCATCCGCCTCGTAAATCCGCTTCTCGAAGGTCGCGGCGGGGTGATCGGAAAACGTCTTGTCAACCGCCTCCCAGGTGTCGCGGGCGCGCTGCGCGGTCGAGCAGATCACCTGGTCGGGCAGAAGATGGTGTTTCGCCATATAGGCCCCAATCCGCGCGGCCGCCTCTTTGCCGCGTGGATTGAGCGGGCGGGAGTGATCAGGAACCCCGAGGATTCCCCGATCGGATTTCGCATGGCGAAGCAGGATGAGACGGCGCATTGATCTAACATGCGACGGCGCAAGGCAGGGAGTCCAGCATGTTCGGGATGCAAACCAAGCCGTGCGGGCGGCTGGCATGGATCGCGGCCCGCCCGCGTGCACGCAGGCTGCGCGATGTCGGCCCTCAAGCCCTTTAGAAACACGCCACGAAGGCGGCGCGGCAGCCGGGCAGCCTGCTTGCGTCGTCTACGGCGGGCGCAAGCTGCGCTCGCCGTAGGGCGATGCACGGCCGCCGAGGAGAGCAAATCCCTCTCCTCAAGCGGAATTCGCTCCCCGCCGCTTGCTGTCAATACATGTACTGGCCGCCGTTGATCGCGAGGTCGGCGCCGGTGATGTAGCCGGCCTTGTCGGAGGCAAGGTAGACCACGAGGTCGGCGATCTCCTCGGGCGGGCCGAGATGTCCAACCGGGATGAGCGGGAGAATCTTGGTGTCCATCACCTCCTTCGGCACCGACATAACCATCTTGGTTCCGAGATAGCCGGGGGAGACGGTGTTCACCGTAATGCCCTTGCGGCCGACCTCGAGGGCGAGCGACTTGGTAAAGCCATACATGCCGGCCTTGGCGGCGGCATAGTTGGACTGGCCGAACTGGCCCTTGGCGCCGTTCATCGAGGAGATGTTGATGATACGGCCCCAGCTGCGATCGAGCATGCCGTCGATCACCTGCTTGGTCATATTGAAGCAGGAGTTGAGATTGGTGCTGATCACCGCGTCCCATTGCTCCTTGGTCATCTTCCGAAACATGGCGTCGCGGGTGATGCCGGCATTGTTGACGAGAATGTCGACCGGGCCGACGTCCTTCATCACTTGAGCGACGCATTCCTTCGCCGAGTTGAAGTCGGCAACGTCGCACTTAAAAGCTTTCAGCTCGACGCCCTTCTTCTTGTGTTCGTCGAGCATCTCGGCGACTTTGGTATTGCCGGGCGAATGGGTCACCGCCACCTTGCAGCCGGCCGCGACCAATTTCGTGCTGATGAAATCGCCCAAACCACCCAATCCGCCTGTAACAAGTGCAACACGCATGTATCATTCCTCCTTTATGATGATGTTTGCAGGCATCGTCCCGATCGGAGGTCGGGACGCAAAGTTCGCGGGTTCAGCCTCCGTTCCGCACTTCCTCGCAACCGCTTTGAACGTGCTCCGCCCGGCTTCGTGTCTTCCGCGCAGGAATTGTCGAGCGCCCGATGCAGCGGGGCGACGCAAAACGACCGTGGCTGTGCATCAAGTCTCTGATAATTAACGACATTCGACACGGGACTGGCAAAAAATTCACGGGAAGGCGGAACGCCTGGTCGGACCCCGTTCCGAAGCGACGTCGCGCGAAGAAGTGCGATGATCCGAGGCCGTTAGCCTATAAGCTCGCGTCATCGGCAAGTCTAGAATTTTTGCTGAGGTTGCTCCGCTCAGGGAAGGCCGAGGATCGCTCGCCGGGTCGGCTCCCGGCGGGGCGGTGTCGAGGCCGCAAGAGCGGCAGATCACTCGCCCCAAACCAGAAACAAACCGATATGACCGGGCACGCCGTCCGGGAAATCGATCACCCGCGCGCTCAGCCTAAAGCCGCGCTCGCGCAGCTCCTGCTTCCAGCGAAGAAAGACCTGGGCGGCGAGGCCGCGCAGCGTCGTCGGCCAGCTCGGATCGGGCACGTTCACCGCCCGCCCGTGATCGGTGCACAGCTCGCAGGGAAAGCGCAGCAGCATATACTCCTTCTCGCCCTTGCTGGCGGCGATGCGGGCGTCGTGCATCATGTGATTCCAAGCCGCGTCGGTCAGATCGGCGGCAAGCATTTCGCTCACTTCGTGGTGACGCTTGTCGAGCGCCAGGCGATGCGCCTCGACGCGCTGGTTCGTTTCTTCGTCTTCATGCCGGTGGACGAAGGTGCGAAAATTGACCGCCGACAGCTCCTCGCTTGCGGGAGGCGGCGCCGGCGGCTTTTGTTGCGGCCGCGGGTGCAGGGCTTCGAGCCGCTCTGACGGAAATATGAAAGAGAAAGGGCCGCGCGACGGCTCCGGCTCGGGCTCCGTATCGACCGGGTGCGCCACCGCTCGGACGAGGTCCGCGCGGCTGATGATCCCGACCATTTGTCCATCATGCAGCACCGGCGCCCGCTTGATCCGGTGCGTGGACAGGACCTCGGCGACCTCGACTATATCGGCGGTGTCCGGAATTGTAATGACCGGAGCCGACATGATCTGGCGGGCGGTTCGGTCCTGGCTCTCGACATGGGCGATGAAATCGGAGCTGAGCTCCTCGCCCTCGGCCAACATCCGCAGCCACCAGTCGCGTCTTTCTTCCCGCTCCGATTCATCGCGCGGCAGAAGATCGCCTTCGCTGACCATGCCGACCGGCGCGCCGCTGTCGTCGACCACCGGAACGGCGCTGATCCCATGTCGAAACAGCAGCATCGCAATCGTCTGCGCCGGCGTATCCGGACGCACGGCGATCACCTTGCGGGTCATGAAATCGGCCGCCTTCAGCTTATGTCTGCGCTCGGAGGAGGTCTGAACCATGCTTGGTTTGGCGCAAGGTTGGGATGAGTTGCAGATTAGTGGCGCGAGAGGTTCCGATCCCTTGACCTAACGCAAGAATTCGGCGGCGGGAAGACGCGCATCGCGGCGCCACCGCATCGCGCCATGGTTGGCAAAGCAAACCTATGTCCGTAAATTGGCGCGAAGAGTTGGCGCGGCTTCGGGCAGGGGCTCGCGCAGGCTTATCCCTCGCACCGCGAATTCGGACGATGAGAATGGCGCCTGCATTGCGACGACCAATTCGCTGTCTCGGCCTGATCGGCGGCATCGCGTGTCTCGGCGCGGCGCTGGGCTTTTCCGCCTCGACCGGCTGGGCTCAAGCTCAGACGCAGCCGCCTGCGTCGGATAGCCTGGCCGCGCAGATCAACGCCGAGTTTCAAGCGGTTAAGGAGCGCGCGGTTGTTGTACGATTGGAGCTGCCGCGTCTCGACCAGGCGCTGGAAACCTTTGCAATGCATCTCAAGGACCGCGCCGACCTGTCGCCTGCCGACAAGGCTGCGGCGCTGGCGCGGGTCGATCAGGCGCGCGCCGTTTTGCGCGGTCATGACGCGACGCTGCGACGCGCCGCAGCGAATTTGAGTGCGGCGAAGGATTCGGCCGCCGCAGGTTCCGATATCGATGCCCTGGCCGATCTTCTGAATGTGGAAGGCGACAAGATCGTGAGCGTCGTGCGCGACGAGACCGTGCGCGGGAGCAGCGACGCGGATCAGCTCGTCGCGGCGCATGAGGCATATCGAAAAGCGGTGGCGGAGCTGGTGGAGGCCGCGCGCAAAGCGCGCGAGGCTGCCCACGCCGCGCCCGGACAAAGTCGGGTCCCCGGCGAAGGCCGTCGGCAGTAAGCGGAAAGGCATGACGCGAACACAGGGCGCGGGCGGCTTCCGCGGCGCCGCGCGGGCCGTGCAGCGCTATGCTCCGCTGGTTTCGGATTGGCCGGCGATCGCTTCTTCGTAGGCGGCGCTGAGCGACAGCCACTCATCCTCCGCCGCCGCAAGCAATGCCGAGCGCTCGGCGCGCTCCTTGGCAAGCGCCGCCGCCTGCGCGGGATCGCGCGCATAGAGGTAGGGTGCGGACAAGGCGATGTCGATGTCCCTGATGCGTGCGGAGAGCCTGCTCACCTCACCGTCAATCTTGCTGATGCGATGGCGCAACGGCGCGAGCGCGGCCCGCTTCTCGGCGGCGGCGCGCCGCGTATCCGTGCGGGACAGGCCCCGTGTTTCGGCCGCGGCATCCTTGTCTCTGCGCTCGGGGTCGGCCCCCGCCAGCACCTGCCGGCGATATTCGTCGAGATCGCCCGCGAACGGCGCGACCGTGCCGTTCGCGACCAGCCACAATCGGTCGGCGCACGCGTCGAGCAGGTGGCGGTCGTGCGAGATCAGGATCACCGCGCCGGGATACTCGTTGATGGCGTCGATCAGCGCGGCGCGGCTGTCGATATCGAGGTGATTGGTCGGCTCGTCGAGCAGTACGAGATGCGGCCCGCCGAATGTTGCGAGCCCGAGCAGCAGGCGCGATTTCTCCCCGCCCGAGAGCTTGCCGACCAGCGTATCGGCGGCGGCTTCGGAAAAGCCGATCGCGCCCGCCTTGGCGCGCACCGCAGCTTCGCTCGCCGCGGGCATCAGCGTGCGGACATGGTCGTAAACGCTCGCCGCTTCGTTCAATTCGTCGAGCTGGTGCTGGGCGAAATAAGCGGCGCTCAGTTTGTCGGCGCGCGTGATGCGGCCGCTTGCTGGCGCGAGCCGGCCGGCGATGAGCTTGGCGAAGGTCGACTTGCCGTTGCCGTTTGCGCCGAGAAGGGCGATGCGGTCGTCGTCGTCGATGCGCAAGGTCAGCCCGCGCAGCACCGGCCGGCCCGGCTCGTAGCCGACGGCGACGTCGTCGAATGCGATGATGGGTGGGGAGAGGGGCTTTGCGGGGGGCGGAATGACGATCGGCCGCACCTCGTCGCTGAAGCGCGCCGCGATCGGGGCAAACTTCGCGAGCCGCTTGATGCGCGACTGCGCCTGGCGGGCTTTGGTCGCCTTGGCGCGAAAGCGCTCGATGAAGGCCGTCAGGCGCGCGCGTTCGGCCTCCTGCTTCTTGGCGAGCTTGAGGTCGAGCGCCTGGCGTTCGCGCCGGGCGCGCTCGAACGCGCTGTAGCCGCCGCGGTAGACGGTGAGCCTGCCGGCATCGAGGTGCAGGATCGAATCGACGGCGGCGTCGAGAAGATCGCGGTCATGGCTGATGACGATCACCGTGCGCGGGTAGCGCGCGAGGTGATCCTCCAGCCACAGCGCGCCTTCGAGGTCGAGATAGTTGGTCGGTTCGTCGAGCAGGAGCAGGTCGGGCTCGCGGAACAGCACGGCCGCGAGCGCGACCCGCATGCGCCAGCCGCCGGAGAACTCCGCGCACGGGCGCTGGAGATCGGCGTGGGCAAAGCCGAGGCCGGCAAGGATGGCGGCGGCGCGGGCGGGAGCGGCATGCGCGGCGATGTCGGACAGGCGGGCGTGCAACTCAGCGATTCGGTGCGGATCGGCCGCCGTTTCCGCCTCCGCGAGCAGCGCGGTGCGCTCGCGATCGGCGGCGAGCACAAGATCAAGAAGCGGCTCTGGCCCGTTGGGCGCTTCCTGCGGCAATGTCCCGATGCTCGCGCGGGCGGGCGTGACGACGCTGCCCGTCTCCGCGGCGAGCTCGCCTGCGATCACCCGGAACAGGGTGGACTTGCCCGTCCCGTTGCGGCCGACCAGCCCGACGCGCGCGCCGTCGGGGACCTGTGCCGAGGCGTGGTCGATGAGCAGGCGGCCAGCCACGCGGACCGACAGGTCGTTGATGCAGAGCATGCGCTATTGGACGAAGAGCGCGGGCCATTGCAAGACCCCGCGCCCCTCGGCCGCGATCAAGCGGCTTTCGCCGGCAGGAATGGATAGTCCGTGTAGCCCTGCGGGCCTTGGCCGTAGAAGGTTTCCGGCTGCGGCGCATTGAGCGGAGCATGCAATCGGAAGCGCTCCGGAAGGTCGGGATTGGCGATGAACAGTTTTCCGAATGCGACCGCGTCCGCCTCGCCGGCGGCGATCACCCGCTCGGCCGTCTCCTGGGTGAACCCCTCGTTGGCGATATAGACGCCGCCGAATTCCTTCTTCAGCTCCGGGCCGATGCGGCCTTCGCCGAGATGCTCGCGCACGCAGATGAAGGCGAGCCCGCGCTTGCCGAGTTCGCGGGCCACATAACTGAAGGTCGCGCGCGCGTTGGAATCGCCCATCGAATGGGCATCGCCGCGCGGCGCGAGATGCATGCCGACACGGCCTGGGCCCCACACCGAGATCGCCGCGTCGGTCGCTTCCAGCATCAGCCGCGCGCGATTCTCGATCGAGCCGCCATAGGCGTCGGTGCGCTTGTTGGTCGTATCCTGCAAGAACTGGTCGAGCAGATAGCCGTTCGCGCCGTGCAGCTCGACGCCGTCGAAGCCCGCTTCTTTCGCGTTTTCCGCACCCTTGCGGTACGCCTCGATGACGCCGGGGATTTCTTCGAGCGCAAGCGCGCGCGGCACGGGGTAGGGGGCTATCGGCCGCATCTGTCGCACATGGCCGTCCGCCGCGAGGGCGCTCGGCGCGACGGGCTGGGCGCCGTCGAGAAAAAATGGATGCGAGATGCGCCCGACATGCCACAACTGCAGCAGCATGCGGCCGCCCGCATCATGTACCGCGCGCGTGATCGCTTTCCAGCCCGCGACCTGCTCCTTCGACCAGATCCCCGGCGTGTCGGGATAGCCGACGCCCATCGGGGTCACTGACGTCGCTTCCGAGAAAATGATGCCGGCCGAGGCGCGCTGGACGTAGTACTCCTTCATCAGCGCGTTCGGCGCCCTGCCGGCGCTTGACCGCATGCGCGTCAGCGGCGCCATGACGATGCGGTTGGGAAGCTTGAGCTCGCCCATGACGAGCGGATTGAATAGGCCAGGCATCAGCGAACTTCCTTCTCTGAAAGCTTGAGGACGAGTTTGAGAA
>CAVRVX010000007.1:0-105247 GCA_963724735.1 uncultured Alphaproteobacteria bacterium | reverse complement strand
CCCGCTCGCCGCGGGATGGACGAAGCACCGCGATCTGCCCGCGCCCCAGGGCGCAACCTTCCAGACGCAGTGGCGCGATCGGAGCCGCACATGAGCGCACGCGACCTCGTGTTCGCCTCGATCCGCCGCGCGCTCGGCGTGTCCGGCGCTGAGGAGCCCCGCCGCAAGGCAGTGCAAGACCGGCTGCGGGACCATCCGCGCGGCGTCATTCCCCAGCGAGGCCAGCTCGGCATGGTTGAGCGGATCGCCTTGTTCGTGAGCAAGGTCGAGGCGGTGTCCGGCACCACGCAGCGCATCGCGTCAATCGACGACCTGCCCGCCGCGGTCGCTCAGTACCTCCGGGGCCACAATTTGCCGCTTGCGCTCAAGCGCGGCGCCGATCCCACGCTCGCCGCCGCGCCATGGCAGCGCGAGCCTTCGCTTACGGTTGCCGTTGGAGCTACCGGGGGAGACGATTTGGTCGCGATCTCGCATGCCTATGGCGCAGCGGCGGAGACCGGCACCCTCGTCCTGCTGTCGGGCGCGGACAACCCGACCACGCTCAACTTCCTGCCCGACAATCACATCGTCGTCGTCGCCGCCGAGACGGTGGTCGGCGCTTACGAGAGCGTGTTGGCGCGCCTGCGCGACCAGTTCGGCGCCGAGGGTCTGCCGCGGGCGATCAACCTCATAACGGGTCCGTCGCGCTCCGCCGATATCGAACAGACCCTCATTTTAGGGGCGCATGGCCCGCGCCGGCTGCACGTTATCTTGATGGGGGCTGCCGATGTGCCGCCGAACCAATGAGCGCAGTGCGACGTTGTCCCGGTGTGCGGAAGCGCGCCGGGTCATGAACGCCGTTTTCGCGGCGTCCGCGATGAGTTCGCTTATCCCCTCAAACTCACCGTGGGAGCGGACATGCTAAATCGGCACCAAAGTGCCATTGATCGGGATAGGGGGGACACCTCGCGGTGCCGCCCCTCCCACACCACCAGGCATACGGGTCCGTACCATGGCGGTTCGAGAGTTTGGCTAACACGCACCGAACAAGGACAGGAGGCCAAGCGATCTGAAGTGCGCATTGGAGAGCCCTAAGGAGAGGGCTCTGCTCCGGGCTAGGCGCCAGGGGCCACGGCCGCTACCGGCAGCATTGTTTGCCGTGCGCTCCGGAACCCCGTTTGCGACCAGCGCCGCTCGCCGACGCCGTGGTGTTTTCCACTGCCGCCAGAGAGCGGCCCGCAGTCGCAGCCGGACCCAGCGAGTGAGGGCGATCAACACCTCAGGCGTTTCGCAGAAGCCGAAATAGCCTCGCCAGCCCCGCATAAACAAAGCCAGCTCTTCCATTGTCGTTTTGATGCTGACGCCCTTGGCCCTTCGCGTGATCTCCCGGATTCGCCGCCTGAACCGTTCCAGAGCCTTTGGCGCAATCGTGCGCTTGACGTCCGGACCAGCCGTGAAGCTGAACTCAAGGAACTTCCGTTCCTGCGGTCGCGCCGCCGCGCTCTTTGCCTCGTTCACTTTGAGCTTCAGCTTTTGTGTGATGAATTGTTTGATGCTCTCCATCACCCGCAAACCCGCCCGTTCGCTGCGGACGTAGATATTGGCATCGTCCGCATATCTCACGAAGCGGTGTCCGCGGCGCTCCAGCTCGCGATCGAGTTCATCGAGCACGACGTTGCTCAGCAGTGGCGAAAGCGGACCGCCTTGCGGGGTCCCTTCCACGCTTGGACTGACCAGCCCGTTCTCCATCACTCCGGTACTCAGGAATGCCCGGATGAGTTTCAACAGCCGCTTGTCCTCGACGCGTTTGGCAATCTGCGCCATCAGTTTGTCGTGATTGACCCGATCAAAAAATTTTTCCAAATCGAGATCAATCACCCATCCGTAGCCTGCCGCGATATACTGCTGAGCATGAGCCACGGCTTGATGCGCCGACCGTCCCGGTCGGAACCCATAGCTGTGTGGGGAGAACGTCGGGTCCCATCGTCTTTGCAGAACCTGCATCACCGCTTGCTGGATAAAGCGATCCAGTACGGTTGGGATGCCAAGCTTTCGCACCCCTCCTCCATCCGGCTTCGGGATTTCCACCCGTCGCACCGGTTTCGGTTCGTAGGTTCCGTTCAACAATTGCCCCCGAATGACTGGCCAGTGCTGCTTCAGATAGTCGCCAAGTTGATCGACCGTCATCTCGTCGATGCCTGCGCTACCTTTGTTGCCCTTCACCTGCCGCAGTGCTTCCTTCAGATTCCCTCGCTCACATGCTTCCTCCATGATTTGATTCGTATCGGCTGGGCGTTCGGGCTCATTCACCGCCGGGGGCGATTTCAATGTCTTCACGTCCCGCCTGCCGGGCTTCACCCGTCGGCGGCGACGAGAAGTCCAGTCTCAACTGGATATTCAGCCGCTTGTCGCTCTCGAGGTTCATGTCCTACTTGCCACTTCTCTCGTTCGGGCCTTCAGTCCTCGTTTCCGGCTCGGCCTATCTGTTTGCTCCACCTTTCGGTCTCGGAGTGCCTCACTAACCTTGCCGACGACATGGCCTAATACGCCCTCTGCTGACTTCTGCCCTGCGGTCAGGCGCCTCTCGGCGGCCCCAGTCGCCGAAGCGACACAGAGCAGATCTCCCGGGTAAGTTCAGCCGCCTTCCGTGCACAGTTGCCGGATCTACGCCTCGCGTCCTTGATGGATATGGACTTCGCAGTACGTTGCCTGCTCGTCCGACGCTCGCGCCTTGTATCCGGTTCTTGTCCATCAACTCGCACGTTTGCTCCGCGCTTCCTTCAGACATCGCCTCGCGGCGATAGCCCTTGCGCATCGCTAACCCTTCACCTCCATCAGGTTGGGTGGAGGACTTGCACCTCCAAGCTGCCGAACATGCCCGGCACACAACGAACCCGCTAGGCGGGAATGGAGGCGGGGCGGCTGAGGCGACAGGCCCCTGTCTGAGAAGATGTGGCATCAGATCGGCCGATTTAAAACCGGTCAGATTGTAGATCTGGCCGATGTGCGGCGTGGGATCCTCGAGGACGACCGATACGGCTCGCGCCACGTCCACAGCCGAGATCGGCGAGGTTTTGCCACCGCCCATTGGCAGCGCCAGTTCGTCGGCTTCCCGCACGCCCGGGGCAGCGAAAAGCCGGAAAAACCCTTCGAGGAAGACCGTGGGTCGCATGGTGACGACCGGGAGGCCCGACCAGGACAAAGCCTGTTCCGCCAGCCAGTGCAGTTTGTGCTGCGGGCTGTCGGTGCTCTCGGTGATGCTCATCTGCGTGACGGTCATCTGAGACATGTTCACGAAAACTCCGACGCCGTGGTGGCGCGCCACGGCGGCGGTGTTGACCGTGGCCGTCAGGTAATCGGCCGAAACCGACATGCCGAAATAGACCCTCGGGCAACCTTCAATCGCGCGGTGCATCGCGGTGAGGTCGGTCAGGTCGCCTTGCATGACCTCGGCACCGAGTGGCGCAGAGCCTCGGCGCGTTCATCCTCCCGGCGCACCAAGGCTCGCACCTTGTGCCCTTTGGCGAGCAGCATTTCAGTGAGATTGCGGCCGATGGAACCCACAGCGCCAGCCGCGCCGGTCACTAGGATCGGGCTGGCATGTGACGATTGCGCAGTCATTTCAATTGCCTCTACTAGACGAGTTCAGATTGCGGGACGATCGCCGTGGTTACCAGGACCTCGACGGGGCTGCATTTCACCTGGTCGGGGTTTATGTGGGTCGGATACTCAAGTGAGAAAAGGTAACCGATCTGCCGGTCCAGCAATCCACGAAAGTTGCTCTAACACTCAATTGAAGTTATCGAGTGAATCCGCGAATGTCGCCTATTGTGTGCACTACCCGGAAGTGGCTACGACGGCTGCGGATTTCGGCACTTGGGGGCGATGCCGACATAGTAAGACTGCCTGCGGCACCCGATTGACTGACAGCAAGGCTCGGTTTCGCGACGCAGGAGTCCAAAAGCCGGAATGCAATACGATCTTACAAGGGTACAATTCCTTTATGCGCGTCGCCGCGGCTTAGATTTACTAACGTCCGCTTTGTCCCTGATAGCGACCGATCAGCAGACATTCCGGAAGGTCCGAGTTCGTGCCAGTCCGATTCCGAAGTTCGCAAGGACTCGGAGCGGACGACAGTGATGACAATCCTGTTCCCCGTTCACCGCTTCGGGTACGCCGTGAAGACGTAATCCTTTGCCGCCACCATCGTATGGCACGCGAACCCGCACTTGGCGTCGTTTCCCTGCGGCGGCTGGTCAGCTAAGGTGTAGGGCGTGAACGTGTCGGACGCGGCGTCATACTTAAACTCGGCCCATCCCCATCCGCCGCTGTCCGCGAACCTCTTGCTATCCCTCTCCATGAAACCAACGTCGTGCAGGGTGTCCGGCACCGTCGTCGGAGCGGGGGCCTCCGCACTCTTTTTTGGGTTCCAATGGATCTTCACAATCTTGGAGCCGTCGGGGAAAGGCTTGCCGTTGCCGGGAACGCCGGCCCGGTAGGCGTCGATCGCCACGGGATTTATCCGCGATCTGAAACGCGTCGGCGCCCGGGACACAACTCCTTTCGCGGCTCAATGGCTGGCCTATGCCCTCCCCTGCCGAGACCGTGAGCTCGCGCAGCCGTTGCAAGGCTTCTTCGGCCTTGCCCTTCCGGCACAAGATCACGAGACTACTTCAATGTAGGCACCGTCACCAAAGCGTACCGCTCGACAACTGCACCCTCACGAATGCCGGCGCACGGCTTGGGGCTGATGTGGATCGCTACTCCTTCATCGTGTCGGACTTGCACCGACTACTCCTTGCCGGTCTCCCGGCGCACTCCAAGAAGGCGAAGGGAACCGTCGCGATGGCGCGCGGGAGGCGCTTGAGCGGCAGCTCCCCGTGCTCGTGAACGGCCAAAAGCAAAAGATGTCGGTGCGGGCAGTGGCGTATCGCAAACTCGGGGACAGGGCTGCGGGCGGGGACCAGAAAGCGCTCGCCTTCCTTCTCACATTGGCGAACGAACTTCAGCCGCCTGAACCTGCAGCTCGCGCCATTGGCTGAAGCCGAAGTAGCCGCCCTACCTTGTCGCCTTTGCGCACGGGCCTGCCCGGTAATTCTACGCTCTCGGGACGATGCCGTTCGAAGTTCAGTCCGAAGGAACGACGGGAAGACAGAACCTTGAATTCACGTTCAAGTTCATCACCGAGCGCCGCGTCCTTGGCCTTTGCTTTGCGCGATCAGATCAGTGAGACGAGACAAAAACCTTCTCCATGTTCATTGCATTTTTCGTCTGTGACGCCATCGAACTCTGCATTCCGGATATTCACGGACTCGACGATGGTGAGGCCGCCCCCGAATCTCCCAAAGTATACTTTTCACAAGCAATGCCAGGCCCGCAAGCTTCGTCCAGCTGGTCAGGAGTTCCCGTGACCTCCTTCGCGCTCCGAAGGAAATTTTCGAGCGCCGCGATGTCTAGGCCCGCGATCGTGTCTCGACGCGGCCGTCCTAGCGCCTGCATGATTTCCGCCTGCCGATGCAGGGGGACGTGGCCGTAGCCGGTGAAGGTCGTCGCCTCGCTTTCATGGCCAAGGTTCTGGCTCCACGCTTTCCACTCCTCCGGCGTGCGGCAGAGGCGCTCGCCCAGCCGCGCGAGGGTGTCCCGGAAACTGTGGGGCTTGGCGTAGGGAAGGCCGGCGGCCACGAAGGCGTTGCGGAATATCTGCCGGATGGGCGCAGTCGTGCGCCAGTGCTCGCGAGACAGACCAATTTGCAGGAAGCCGCGATCTTCGCCCCGGCCGATTAGGGTCGAAGGGAAAAGCGGGTCCTCGGGGCCAAACCCCAATTCGCTGGTCAGCATCGACACATAGTCGCGGACGATATTCAAAGGCTCGGGGCCGACCGGAAAGAAGGTAGAAGTGAAGGTCTTGCGCCGCTTGGTGTTCACCTCGCGGCCGTCCTGAAAGACGGTCTGATCCCTCAAGTCGACATGTTTCAGGCTAAGCGACGCGATGGCGCTGTCACGGGCGCCGGACAATATTGTGAAGGCGACAAGCGCCCGGTCGCGCTTCTCAATGTGACTTGTAGCCGGCATGGCAACGAGCACCTGTAAAATCTCTTCGAGGGTCGCCACGCGCTTTTCCCGCCGCGCCGTCGCTACACGCAAGTCCTGATCGGAGGGCGTGAAATAGTTGGCGTCGTTGGCGTTGAGGGCCGACCGAAAGCCGGGCTCGCGGGATAGCCAGAGAAAGAAGTTGCGCAGGTGTTTGAGGGTGGTTGTGATGGTCGCGGCGCTCAGAGGCTTCCCATTCTTCCCGGTCTCCTCAATAAGCCGGCCGCGAAATGAACGCGCCTGTTCGATGTGGAATTTGCGGAAGGGTTTGCGGCCGGTCGAGAGTTCGAAGCGCTCGATGGCGCGCAAGGCCGCGTCGATGGAGGCGTTCTGCTTGCCGTTCGCTGCTTCCAGGAAGAAGGCGTAATCCCGCTTTACCCGTTCGTTTTCGGGGTCGTATTTTTTCATAGGTTCCTACCCCATTTCAGAGTGTCGATTGCAGTTGGGGTTGGGCGTCTCGTACAGGCGCGATTCCGCGCGTTGGATTAAGACCTTCAAATCCCCTGCCGCTGAGCCGAGCTTGGCGATGGAGGTGCGCCGGTGCATGAGACCGGCGCAGTCGGGACAAAGCCCCGAGAGGGTCCCGAGCTTCGGCCCATCGGCGTGAAATTCCGCCTCGTTGTACGCTGGAATCTTCGGCTCTTTGCAGTGGAAGCAGAACATGCGGCCCGGCCCGCAGGGCTTCTTCCGCTTGGCGGCGCGTCGATCGAAGAACTCGATGATGTCGACGCCACGAAAGATCGTGGGGAAGACCCCTTTCACGGGCTCCAGGCCATTGCGGCTCCAATGACGCACGGTCGCAGGCGTCGCGCCCGTCGCCTTCGCCGCCTCGCGGACGTTGTAGGAGCGCAGGCGTTTGACGCGCCGCGCGGAGTGGTGGCGGTTCGCCATCGGCATTCATTTCCGACCTCCGGCCGCAAGCGGCCTCGTCGCAAGCCAGCCCTGTACGTCGCCGACTGTCCATGCACGTGTATTTGGGCCGAGCATAACGCCGGGTGGGAACCCTTGCTCTTCGACCAGCCGCTTGAGACCTTGCCAGTTCTGCGCGATCCCCGCGGCTTTGAGGTCACGGAAACGCACGTAGACCGGCAGCGAAGGCAGACGGTCTTCGTGCGAGATTTTATGGGTAGGTTCTTCAAGGGGTATTTGGGGCACGGGTTGTCATCCTCACGTAGTGCACGTGAACCCGTTGTACCCAATCTCAGTCGGGCTACTTTGACACAATCAGCGTTAAAAAGTTACCCAATATCCGGCGCACAAATCGAGGCGAAGCGTGTCGAAAGAGCGAGCCAGGATGGCGGCGGACTTGGCTCAACAGCCTCGCTTGATACGGCGTCGGTGGGTCACCGGCCGGCGCTGTTCGGGCGGCAAACTGCGTTCGACCTTTTGATAGGACTTCTTGACCGTGTCGGCTTCACCATGAGCATCTGTCTTTTTGAGCTGCCGGCTCGCATAGTCATAAGCATCGTCCCAAGTGAGCTGCAGCTCGGGGTGATCGAGCGCCTGGCGAACCATCATCCAGCGTACCACATCGACAGAGGGGCCTCGCATACTGCGCTCGACTACCTGACGCAGTCCGGTGAACAGCCACGGCGGTAATTGGGCTTGCAGGAGAAACAACGCGCCGTGCAGAGCGTGAAGGTCCGTGTGATTGGACTTTTCCCATCTTTGCTCGTATGCAGCTAGATGAGTTGCGGCCATTTTCGTGGTCGCGAGCCTTAGCTCGCGAGCTTTATCGCGAGCTTCCTCTTTTGTGAGAACACGCACGTGAAGGACCTGCTTCGTCCGCTGCTTGCTCATGACGACGCCTTCGTGAACGCGACGATGTTGCCGCCCTCGGGCGGATGGACGATCGTCTCGATCAGTTGCGCCAGCCGGTTCAACGCATCTGCCTTTTCATCGTCGTACGCGTGTACGTTGTAGGTCGCTTCGATGGTCGGGCGGGCGTGGCCAAGAACGCGCTCCGCGATCTCGGTTTGAACCTTGGCGCGGCTCATCAGACTACGCGCCGTTCGGCGCAGATCATGCAGCGTGTAGCCGGAGACGCCGGAGGCTTTGTCGAGCGCCGTCTTTCTTTTGTTGAACCCGTTGAGCGGGCCGGTGCGGTGTGCGGCAGGGAAGATGTACGGCACTTTGGCGAGATGCGGCTGCTGCGCAATGATATCCAACGCCAGTTGCGGTAGCTGCAGCGAACCGGGATTGCCCTTCTCTCCCTTCTGAGACGCGATGGTCCACACGCCGTCCGCGGAGATGTCGGTCCACTTCATGGTGACGACTTTGTCTCGCCGCTGGGCGGTGAGCAGAAGAAGCCGCGCGAATGCACCGAAGGTGCCAGCCTTCTCCGCCGCCTTCCATACCGCGCGCAGCTCCTCGTCGTTCAGGATGCGATCGCGCTTGCGGTCCTCCTTCTTGACCCGGCGCATTTTGTGCACAAACGGCGGGCGATAGGTGTCATGCCGCACGGCGTACCAAGAGGCAACGCCCTGCAACGCGCTCAGCACCGAGTTCGGCGACCCACGCACTGTGCTTGGCCTCGACGGCGTCGAGCAGGTTGGCGATGTCGAGGCGACCGATCTCGACAAAGGGACGGTTACGCCAGGCCGGGATGACATGCCGCTCCAGCACACGCATGATCTCGCCGCCGGTGCGCAGCTTGCTGCCGTGCTGCGCCGACCATGACCGGATCACGTCCTCGACGGTGTCGGGCTTGACCGACGGCGGCTCTCGCGCGGGCTTGCCCTCCTTGATGCGCGCAATGACTTCACGCGCCTTCTCGCGAGCCTGCTCGATCTTCAGTTCGGCGGTGCCGCCGAGCCTCACCCAGCGCTGCTTCTTCCACGGGTCGCGCAGGATGACATAGAACGACCGCTGCCCGTCCGGCGCGACGCGGACGCCGTGGCAGGGCAGATCGGGGTCGGGATGGAAGTAGCGCTTGGTCCGGTCAGGCTTCAGGTCCGCAACCATCGTATCGGTCAGAACCTTGCGCCGCGGGCGGCGTGGCGGCGTGGCGGGCAGGTTTGCCGCCTCATGTTGTTTCATCAGAAAGCCCATCGGCTAACACAGGGCTGTTAACAGTGCCCATGTCACGTCGGCTAACGCCGACTATGCTGGGCTAATATTTGTGCTTGTATTTAGGGGACTTCCGCGGAAAAGCAAGGAGCAATGTGCGTCGGAGTGAGCGCCCGTTAGCGGCCTAAGCCTGAGTGTAAACGAGATGCTCTACCAACTGAGCTAACCGCCCTTGAAGCGGGATTATCGCGTTTGCGCGCCGCCGCGCAAGCCGATCGGCCCAACAGCCAGCAGCACACGGGGGATATCGCTTGTCGGACAGCGGCGGCGCACCCGCGCCGCTGGAGCGCGTTCTTCCACGGATCGAACCCTCTTCCCGCCGCGGGATGCGATCGCCCGCCGCCCGTTCGCGGCGAACCAAGAAAAAGGCGGCGCATGCGGCGCCGCCTTTCTTCCTTTCGACTCTGCCTGCCCCTCAGAACTGTGAGGTAGGCGGGACCGCCGGTTCAGTGCGCGGTGAGCTGCGAGGATTCCTCCTCGACCGGCGTCTCCGCCACCTTTTGCTTCGTCTCATCCCATTCCACCACCTCAGGCTTGCGCATGAGCGCGCGCTCCAGCACCTCGTCCATGCGCGTGACCGGAACGATCTCGAGCCCGCTCTTGACGTTGTCGGAAATCTCGACCAGGTCCTTCGCGTTCTCTTCCGGGATCAGCACGGTCTTGATGCCGCCGCGCAGGGCGGCGAGCAGCTTCTCCTTCAGTCCGCCGATCGGCAGCACGCGGCCGCGCAACGTGATCTCCCCGGTCATCGCCACATCGCGGTGCACCGGGATTCCGGTCATCACCGAGACGATCGCGGTGACCATGGCGACGCCGGCCGACGGTCCGTCCTTGGGCGTTGCGCCCTCCGGCACGTGCACGTGGATGTCGCGCTTGTCGAACAGCGGCGGCTCGATGCCGAACGCCACCGCGCGCGAGCGCACGTAAGAGGCGGCGGCCGAAATCGACTCCTTCATCACGTCGCGCAGATTGCCGGTGACGGTCATCTTGCCCTTGCCAGGCATCATCACGCCTTCGATGGTGAGCAGCTCGCCGCCCGCATCGGTCCAGGCAAGGCCAGTGACGACGCCCACCTGATCCTCGGATTCGATCTCGCCATAGCGGTGCTTCGGCACGCCGAGATAGTCGCCGAGATTGTCGGCGGTGACGCTGACGCTTTGCGTCTTCGCCATCATCAATTCCTTGACGGCCTTGCGCGCGAGCGTCGCGATCTCGCGTTCGAGATTGCGGACGCCGGCCTCCCGCGTGTAGCGGCGGATGATCAGCAACAGCGCCTCGTCGTCGATCGACCATTCCTTGGCGTCGAGGCCGTGCTTGGCGAGCGTGTTGGGGATCAGGTGCCGCCGCGCGATCTGCGCCTTTTCGTCCTCGGTGTAGCCGGCGATGCGGATGATCTCCATGCGGTCCATCAGCGGCGGCGGAATGTTGAGCGTGTTCGCCGTGGTGATGAACATCACGTGGGAGAGGTCGTAGTCGACCTCGAGATAGTGGTCGTTGAAGGTGTGGTTCTGCTCCGGATCGAGCACTTCGAGCAGGGCCGAGGACGGATCGCCACGGAAATCGGCGCCCATCTTGTCGACCTCGTCGAGCAGGAACAGCGGATTCGACGACTTCGCCTTGCGCATCGACTGGATGATCTTGCCGGGCATCGAGCCGATATAGGTGCGCCGGTGGCCGCGGATTTCCGCCTCGTCGCGCACCCCGCCGAGCGAGACGCGCACGAATTCGCGCCCCGTCGCGCGCGCGATCGACTTGCCGAGCGACGTCTTGCCGACGCCCGGCGGTCCGACCAGGCATAGGATCGGCCCGGTCAGCTTGTTCGCGCGGCTCTGCACGGCGAGATATTCGACAATGCGTTCCTTGACCTTCTCGAGCCCGTGATGGTCGTTGTCGAGAATGTTCTGTGCGAGGACGAGGTCCTTCTTGACCTTCGTCTTCTTGTTCCAGGGGATCGACAACAGCCAATCGAGATAGTTGCGGACGACCGTCGCCTCGGCGGACATCGGCGACATCTGGCGCAGCTTCTTCAGCTCGTGCTGCGCCTTTTCGCGCGCCTCCTTCGACAGCTTGGTTTTCTTGATCTTCTCCTCGACCTCCTGCAGCTCGTCGCGCCCCTCCTCGTCGCCGAGCTCCTTCTGGATCGCCTTCATCTGCTCGTTGAGGTAGTATTCGCGCTGCGTCTTCTCCATCTGCCGCTTGACGCGGGTGCGGATGCGCTTTTCCACCTGGAGGACGGAAATCTCGCTCTCCATCAGGCCGAGCACCTTCTCCAGCCGCTCGGTCACGACGGTGGTTTCGAGGATCGCCTGCTTGTCCGGAATCTTGACCGCCAGGTGAGATGCGACGGTGTCGGCCACCTTGGCGTAGTCCTCGATCTGCTGGACGACGCCGACGACCTCGGGCGAGATCTTCTTGTTGAGCTTCACATAGCCCTCGAACTCGGTCACGACCGAGCGTGCGAGCGCTTCCGCCTCCACCTTTTCACCCATGGTGTCGGCGAGCGTAACGGCTTCCGCCTCGTAATAGTCAGGGCGTTCGGTGTATTTGACGACGCGCGCGCGCTCAGCGCCCTCGACCAGCACTTTGACCGTGCCGTCGGGCAGCTTGAGCAGTTGCAGCACGCTTGCGAGCGTGCCCACCTCGTAGATCGCGTCGGTGGCGGGATCGTCATCGGAGGCGTTCTTCTGCGTGGCGAGCAGAATGAACGTGTCGGATCGCATGACCTCTTCGAGCGCGCGGATGGACTTCTCGCGGCCGACGAAGAGCGGCACGATCATGTGCGGGAACACCACGATGTCGCGCAGCGGCAGCACCGGGTAGGCCCGCATCTCGCCCGGCTGGGGCAGCGCTCTTGGCCTCGAAGTCGTTGTCATGGTCCGATCCTCATTGCTGGAGCCCCTCCCCCACGACCCGCAGAACGCGCAATCGCAGCAGAGTGCAAGGAGCCGGGTAGGGAGCGCGAAGCTCGATGGCGAAGCTTGCAAAGCTTAGGCCACGCGGCGCGGCACGAGACCCTGCCCGGAAATTGTTCGGAACGCCTAACTCGACACTTTACGTTCGCAGGCTTATAGGTGGCGACCCGTACGGAACGTGTCAAGAACAGCTGGCCCCCCGATCTCGACGGCTGCGTCTCGATACCGACGATTCGAGGGGGAGGCAACTTCTGAGCGTGGCTCACGCGCTCGCGCCAGCGTCGCCGGCGCGGTCGGCATAGATATAGAGCGGCCTCGCAGTGCCCTCGACGACCTCGCGGGAGATCACCACTTCCTCCACCCCTTCGAGGCTCGGCAGATCGAACATGGTGTCGAGCAGGATGCCCTCCATGATCGAGCGCAGCCCGCGCGCTCCGGTCTTGCGCTCGATCGCCTTGCGCGCGATCGCGCCGAGCGCCTCCTCAGCGAGCGTAAGATCGATGCTCTCCATCTCGAACAGCCGCTGATACTGCTTGATGAGCGCGTTCTTCGGCTCCAGCAGGATGCGCTTCAGCGCGGCTTCGTCGAGGTCCTCGAGGGTTGCGACCACCGGCAGGCGGCCGACGAATTCCGGGATCAGCCCATACTTGAGCAGGTCCTCGGGCTCGACCTCACGGAAAATCTCGCCGGTCTTGCGATCCTCGGGGGCCAATACCTTCGCGGAGAAGCCGATCGAGGTGGACCGGCCGCGTGCGGAAATGATCTTCTCGAGGCCCGAGAAAGCGCCGCCGCACACGAACAGGATGTTGGTCGTGTCGACCTGCAGGAACTCCTGCTGCGGATGCTTGCGGCCGCCCTGCGGCGGCACGGAGGCGATGGTCCCCTCCATGATCTTCAGCAGCGCCTGCTGCACGCCCTCGCCTGACACATCGCGGGTGATCGAGGGATTGTCCGACTTGCGGCTGATCTTGTCGATTTCGTCGATATAAACGATGCCCCGCTGCGCCCGCTCGACATTGTAGTCGGCCGACTGCAGCAGCTTGAGGATGATGTTCTCCACGTCCTCGCCGACATAGCCGGCTTCCGTGAGCGTGGTCGCGTCCGCCATCGTGAACGGCACGTCGAGGATGCGCGCGAGCGTCTGGGCGAGCAGCGTCTTGCCCGAGCCGGTCGGACCGATCAGCAGGATGTTCGACTTGGCGAGCTCGACGTCGTTGTGCTTCGTCTGGTGATTGAGCCGCTTGTAGTGATTGTGGACTGCGACCGAGAGCACCTTCTTGGCGTGATCCTGGCCGATCACGTAGTCGTCGAGCACCTTGCGGATTTCGCGCGGCGTGGGAATGCCGTCGCGCGACTTCACCAGCGAGGATTTGTTCTCCTCCCGAATGATGTCCATGCACAGTTCGACGCACTCGTCACAGATGAACACGGTCGGTCCGGCGATGAGCTTGCGCACCTCGTGCTGGCTCTTGCCGCAAAAGGAGCAGTAGAGCGTGTTTTTTGAATCGCTCCCGCCGACTTTGCTCATCCGTCATCTCCACAGGTCCGCGGTGCCGACGCCGCTTCGCGCCGAGGCACGCGATTGAACCGAACAGACCCGTCGCGCATAGACCGTAACAAAACCTCTATATCCCGGCCGTGGGTCGTCTTCTCCTCTCGCGCGATGCACCTATCGAAGCACGCTAGCGCGAGTTTGATCAAGAATTCACTAACGCTATTCCCTCAAGCGGCCTTCCCTACGTATTCATCCGAGTAGCCATGCAAGCCACGTTCCACCCGCCGAGGCCTCGGAATGGCCTGCAATCATGGCGAAATCAAGCGGCCGACCGCCCGGCAGCGGCGGCCGGTCCGACGCGAACCCGTCTGGATGTTCTCGAGCGGGACGCCCCCGCGCGCTGGCTGCGTCGGCGCACCTTAGGGCTAGGGCTTGTCAACCTCGTCCGGGCGGCGCTCGAGGACCTTGTCGACCAGGCCGAACTCCCGCGCCCCCTCTGCGGTAAAGAATTGATCGCGCTCCAGCGCCTCCTCGATCTTCTTCAAAGGCTGGCCGGTGTGCTTGACGTAGATCTCGTTGAGGCGCTTGCGGACGTTCAGGATCTCCTGGGCGTGGATCATGATATCGGTTGCCTGTCCCTGAAAGCCGCCGGACGGCTGATGAACCATGATCCGCGCGTTCGGGAGCGCGAACCGCATGTCCTTGCGCCCGGCCGTGAGCAGCAGCGAGCCCATCGACGCAGCCTGGCCGACGCATAGCGTCGAGATCGCCGGCCGAATGAATTGCATCGTATCGTAGACCGCAAGCCCCGCCGTGACCACGCCGCCCGGCGAGTTGATATACATGGCGATCTCTTTTTTCGGGTTCTCCGCCTCGAGGAACAGAAGCTGCGCGACGACGAGGGTCGACATGGCGTCCTCGACCACGCCGGTGATGAAGATGATGCGCTCCTTCAGGAGCCGGGAGTAGATGTCGTAGGCGCGCTCGCCCCGGTTGGTCTGCTCGACCACCATGGGAACGAGATAGTTCATATAGGTGTCGGCTGGATCGCGCATTCGTTTCGCCTTGTCAGTGGCCAGGGGCGCGCGGCCGTGACCAGCCATGCGCCTCTATGACCGCGATATACCCTGCACCTCTCGATGCATGTATCACAAATATAGGCTGATGCGCCGGCGACAAGACGGTCCACCTCCGCCGCCGGCCGCTCGCAGAAGGAGCACCGCAGCCGCCGCGTCCCGCGCATCGGTTGCGGCAGCCGGGCCAGCCATTCCCGGAGGCTCGTCATCACACCTCACCTCCCCATCGGCAGCCGGCAGCCCCCGGTGCGTCCTCAGACCGCAGGGCTCGCCGCCTCGTCGTCCTTGAACAGCTCATCCCGACTGACCGGCTTGTCGGTCACGGTGGCAAGTTCGAGGATGAAATCCACGACCTTGTCCTCGAAGATCGGCGCGCGCACTGCGGCGAGCGCGGCCGGGGTCTTGCGATAGTACTCCCAGATCTCCTGCTCGCGGCCAGGGAATTGACGCGCCCGCTCGTAGATCGAGCGCGCAATTTCGTCGTCCGTAACCTTGATGTTGTTCTTTTCGCCGATTTCGGCAAGGACCAGCCCGAGCCGGATGCGGCGGTCGGCGATCGTCCGGTACTCCTCCCGCGCCTTGTCCTCGGTCGTCCCTTCGTCGGCAAAGGTGCGATTCTGCGCCTTGAGGTCGGCGAGGATCGCCTCCCATATGTTTTTGAACTCCTCCTCCACCAGGGTGGGAGGCGCGGCAAACCGGTGGAGCGCATCGAGCTGATCGAGGAGCGCGCGCTTGAGTTTGAGTCGAACTCTGAGCGCCAAGCTCCATTCGCATCCGTTCCTGGACCGCCGTTTCGAGTTCGATCAATCGATTCCAGACCGACCGCCTTGGCCAGCTCGTCACCGGCGGGCGCCGGGCCGGGGGTCTCGACCAAGCCGACCCCCACTGCGAACTCCGCCGTCTTCCCCGCGAGCTTCTCGGCGAGGTAGTTCTCGGGAAAGGTCACCGTCACGGTGCGCTGCTCACCCGCGACCACGCCGACCAGCTGCTCCTCGAAGCTGTGGAGGAACGCGCCCGATCCGATCACGATCGGAATGTTTTCTCCCGAACCGCCCTCGAATGTCTCGCCGTCGACCGTCCCGGCAAACGTCACCGTCACGCGATCCCCGCTCTCGGCCTTCGCCTCCTTGCCCTTATCCTGGAAGGGCCGATTCTGCTCGCCGATGCGCTGAATCGCAGCCGCCACCTCGTCGCTGCCGACCTCCGTGTTCAGGCGCTCGAGCTTGATCGCCTTGAAGTCGGCGAGTTCGATCGACGGCACCACTTCAAGCGACACCGTGTAGGAAAGATCGCTCTTGCCGGCGACCACGCCTTCCAGCTCGTCCTTGTTTTCCGGCATCTTGACTTGCGGATCGAGCGCAAGCTTGAAGCCATGCTCCGATATGATCTTGGCGTTCGTCTCGCGAACAAGTTCCTCGATCGCTTCCGCCATGACGGAGCGGCCATAAAGGCGGCGCAAATGGGCGATGGGGACCTTGCCGGGCCGAAAACCGTTGAGCCGAATGTTGTCCTTGAGCTGGGCGAGACGATCGGCCAAACGCGATTCAAGATCGGCGGCGGGTACGAACACCTGGAACTCGCGCTTAAGGCCCTCGGCGATAGTCTGCGTCACCTGCATGTCGGTCTCGTATACTGTAAGCCGTGCTGTTGGCGCTTCGCAGCGCACATAGGGTGAACCAATACGGCCCGCTCTCGGTGGCTGGTGCGGGCGGAGGGATTTGAACCCCCACGACTTGCGTCACTGGAACCTAAATCCAGCGCGTCTACCAGTTCCGCCACGCCCGCCATGGGCAGCGCTAGTAAGCGAACCAGCGAGCGCGCGGCTTATATCACGCGCATCCGAGCGTTACAGCAGAAATTGCGCCCGGCTAAATCGCCGCGATCGGGTCTGGCGAGTTGGGCTTGGCGAGGGATGGAGCGAGTTACGGCTTCGTCCTACTCGGGTCAGTTCTGACCGCCGTTCGGAGTTGCGATCAGGGTTCTGATGGTCTCCGCGATGGCGGAGGGCCGGTATGGCTTCTTGAGGAACACGCTGCCCGGCACCTGCGCGTTTCGCTCGACCGTATATCCCGTGGCGTAGATCACGGGGAGCTTCGGCTTTGCCTCGCGCACGGTCGCAGCAAGCCGCCAGCCGTCCATTTCGCCCGGCAGCCTGATATCGGTGAACAAAACGTCGACCGGCTGTCCGCTCTGAATGATCGACAGCGCGGCCTCGGCTGTATCCGCCTCGAGAACGGCAAAGCCCTGATCGGTGAGTTCCTGCGAAATCATGTCGAGCACAAGCGGCTCGTCCTCGACGATAAGGACGATCACGCCGTCATTGGAGGACGTCGAATTTATTGGAGTCATCGATATCCCGCCGCCTTTGAAAGAAATTGGTGCGGAATCATGCGCGCTTGTTGCGCCGAGCCCGCGATCTGAAGGCGCGGCAGATAAAGCCGCACCGTCGTGCCCTTGCCAGGCGCGCTTTCGAGCACCGCCGCGCCATGCGATTGAACCGCAAAGCCGTAAGCCTGGCTCAACCCGAGTCCGGTTCCCTCCCCAACCGGCTTGGTCGTGAAGAAGGGTTCGAAGGCGCGGCTCGCCACATCTTCGCTCATGCCCACTCCGGTGTCGGCGACGGCGATTTCGATCTGATCCCAGACGAACGGCGGAAGCTCCGCCGTCGCCTTGCAGCCCGCCGCAATATTCCGCGTCGTGATCACCAGATCGCCCCCTTCCGGCATCGCATCGCGCGCATTGACGGCGAGATTAAGGATCGCGCTCTCGAGCGCATCGGGATCCACGCGGGCCCGCCACAAGTCAAACGTGAGTTCCGTAACCACACGGATATTGCCCCCGAGCGTGCGGCGCAAGGTGTCGGCGACGTGCTCGATCACATCATTGACGTTCACGATGGTCGGCGCAAGCGCCTGACGGCGCCCGAATGCAAGCAGCCGATGTGTCAGAACCCCGGCGCGCTCCGCTCCGAGCGCTGCGCCACGAATTGCCCGTCTAACGTGGCTCGACCCATCGGTGGGGAGCAGGCGCCGCGCTCGCTCCAGGTTCCCAATCACCGCGGTCATCAGATTGTTGAAGTCATGCGCGATGCCCGCCGCCAGCTGGCCGATCGCATCCATTTTTTGCGATTGATGCAGCATCTCCTGCGTGCGGCGGCGTTCCTGTCGCTCGTCGTCAAGCGCCGCCAAGGATGCCTGATGCTGCGCGACCTCCCGGCGCAGCGCTGCGTTCGCGCGCCGCAACGCATCGGGTGACGGAAGCGAAAGCGCCTTCGGCAGCAGCGGCCACAGCGCAATGGCCATGCCCACCGCCGCGACTGCGGCGACCGCCTTGGCGACGGCGCTCAGGCCGTGATGCGGCTGCCAGATTGTCCACAGATCGAACGCGTGCGACGTGCCGCAAGCGACCAGAAAGACGGTGAACCCCCAGAAAACGCGATTGAAGACCATGTCCGTCCGCTTCGAAAGAAGCGCTCCGAGCACGATCGCGATCGACAAACACGACAAAGCAAGCAGACCATCCGACCCGGCATGCGACCAATGGAGCTCGGGCCGCCACGACATGCAGGCGCCGAGCGGAACTGCGCCCTGCGGATCAAGTAGTGCCGGAAGTAACCCCATCCGCCGCCTCCCGGATAGAAAGACGCTGCTGCACGCCTACGCCTGGTGAATAACCGAGGTCCCCTGTCCTCATGGCTTGAGAATTCAGCGCCCAATTATGGCAACGTTGAGCCAGCCTTGTGATTGGGGGTCCGGCTACTCCGCCGCGTAGCTGCGGGAAAAACGAGCCGGAATCCGGGCCGAAGAGTGTTTCGTGTGACTGAACAGTGGGTTGTTCGCTTCTGTGCGCATCGTTTCGGCATCCAGGACAGCCAGATCCTTACCGGGTTGTGTTCTCGTTAGCGACGCAGGCGGCCCGCGCGGGTGCATTTTACCGCGCGTCCGCGGTCGCGCGGCGTGTGCCCCGAGCGCTTTGTGAGCCAAAATAGACGTCAGAATGAACTCAACTCGAAAATAAATTGCGGCCCGGTCCAAGACGCTCCTCGAACAAGCGCCGATAGACGCGCGGCAGGGCTTCTGAAAAATCCTCGGAGATCAGGCCGGGGCCGAATGCATTCGCCGCCTCCGCATGCAGCCACGCGGCGGCGCTCGGCCCCTCGAACGCGCCCATGCCCTGCGCCATCAGGCCGACAATGAGTCCGGTCAACACATCGCCCGCGCCGGCGGTTGCGAGGTAAGGCGGCGCATTGGCGTTGATCGCGGCGCGGCCTTGCGGGTCGGCGATGACGGTGTCGGCCCCCTTCAACAGAACGACCGCGCCGGACCGCCGCGCCGCCGCGCGCGCCCGTTCGAGCTTCGATGCAGCCTTCTCCTGCGCGTCGATCCGGCCGAACAGACGCGCGAACTCTCCTTCATGCGGCGTGAGGATGGCAGTCTGCGGTCCGCGCGCCTTAATCGCCGCGAACAATCGCTCCGCATCTGTTGCGAAGCTCGTGAGCGCATCGGCGTCGAGCACGACGGCGCGGTCGCCCGCAAGCGCGGCGAGAACGAGGTCGCACGTCGCACTGCCGACGCCGAGCCCCGGACCGAGTCCGACCGCATTGAAGCGGCGGTCGCTGAGAAACCGCGTCAACTCCTCGGCGCCGTCGACCGGACGCACCATCACCGCCAGATTGGACGCTTCGTTGACCGCGAGCGCGTCGCGCGGCGAGGCGATCGTCACGAGCCCCGCGCCCGCCCGCAGCGCCGCGCGGGCGGCGAGCCGCGCGGCACCCGTCGTCGAGGCGTGGCCCGAGACGATGACCGCGTGCCCGCGGCTGTATTTGTGTCCGGCCGCGGCGGGGATCGGGAATTGCCGTCCCCACAAATCGGGACCGTTGAGGACCGTCTGCGGCCGAACCTTATCGAGCGTGGCCGCATCGATGCCGATGTCGGCGATGCGCACGGTCCCGCAATGAAGCCGGCCCGGCAGCAGATAGTGTCCGGGCTTCGCGCGAAAAAAGGTGACGCTTTCGACGGCATTGACGGCCGCGCCCATCACCGCGCCGCTCGTGCCGTTGACGCCGCTCGCAAGATCGACCGCCACGATCGGACGGCCGGCCGCATTCATCGCTTCGATCATCGCCCGCGGCAGCCCTTCGACCGATCGGTCGAGTCCCGCCCCGAACAGCGCATCGACGATCGTGGCGAAGTGTCCGACCCGCTCGGGCGTGGCCGGCGTAACTTCCCCAGTCCACCGCCGCGCCGCCTCCGCCGCATCGCCCTTGAGTTTGGCCGCTTCGCCCACCAGCAAGACTTCGACGGCAAACCCGCGCTCGGCCAAGAGGCGGGCCGCGATAAAACCATCGCCGCCATTGTTGCCGGGCCCGGCCACCACGACGATCCTGCCATGCGGCGGCGTGCACGCGGCGACCGCGTCGGCGACCGCGTGTCCGGCGTTCTCCATAAGCACGATGCCGGGAGTGCCGCCCGCAATGGTGAGGCGGTCGCATTCGCCCATCTCGGCATTGGTGAGAAGCTCGATCATAGCGGGAGTATAGCGCGAGCAGCGACGGCGCGAGAGGGAGCGCCACCAGTCATCGCCCGCCGCACCTTCCGCATGTGACCCGCGCGCCGATGCGGCGCTTGCTCCGTTAGTTTGCTACTCGGGTGAGTTGCAAGGCGGCCACAGGCGCCGAAGATTCGACAGGTTCAAGCTCGAATTGCGCCATCTGGGGAGGCTGCACGCGTTGAGCGGCTAGCCTGGCGGGTTTACCCTAACGCTAATCAAAAACCACGGTCGGCGAAGCCATCAGCCGGGGGGATGGGCGATGGGGATGGCGCGGTCGCATTGGACGCATCCGCCTCCGCGTCCCGCAAGCACACGAGCAGTCGCGCTACTCGGGGCGGCGGGCCGCTGGACGGCGCGCGCCGATCGCGGCGACGCCGCCGGCCGGCGGGCGGCAAGCGCGAATTCAAGCGCCCCCTTGTTCGCCACGACCGCGCTCTCGACCGGCGCGCTGTGCGGCCTCGCGCTCGCCGCCGGCTTGGCGCTGGGGCCGACGGCCGCCTTCGCGCAGTGCTATTCCACGGCGACCGGTCTCGCTGGAACCTGCACGGCGGTCGTACCGACCGGCGCCAGCGCAACCGCGATCGGCTTCAATGCCAACGCGAACGGCGCCGGCGCGACGGCCTATGGCAATAACGCGCTGGCGAACGGGGATCAGGCGACCGCGACGGGCGAGGGCAGCTTTGCGAGCGGACTGGACGCCACTGCCACCGGCTTTCTGAGCACCGCGAACGGCGTGAGCGCGACCGCGACCGGCGCGGCTTCTTCCGCGAACGGGGACCAGGCAACCGCGACCGGCGCCGGCAGCTTCGCGAACGGCGCCAACGCCACCGCGACGGGCGTGAGCGCCATCGCGAACGGCCAATTTGCAACGGCCACAAGGGAGTCCAGCGTCGCGAACGGCGTCCAAGCGACCGCGACCGGCGTGAGCAGCAACGCGAAGGCGGCCAAGCAACCGCGACGGGCGTTTTCAGCATCGCTAACGGCACGCTTGCGACCGCGACGGGCCAGACCAGCTTCGCGAACGGCCTGGTTGCGACCGCGACGGGCGCGGGCAGCGTCGCGAACGGCGACTGGACCGCGACGGGGTACTCGCGATCGCGAACGGCACCAACGCGACCGCGACCGGCGTGCAGGCCAATGCGAACGGCACCGAAGCGACCGCGACCGGCCGGAGCCAACGCGAACGGCGCCAACGCGACCGCGACCGGCGTGAGCGCTCTCGCAAACGGCCAATTTGCGACGGCCACAGGGGAGACCAGCTTCGCGAACGGCGTCCAAGCGACCGCGACCGGCCAGAACAGCTTCGCGAACGGCGGCCAAGCAACCGCGACCGGCGTTTTCAGCTTCGCTAATGGCACAAGTGCGACCGCGACCGGCTTCAGCGTCGCGAACGGCGTCCACGCGACCGCGACCGGCACCTTCAGCCTCGCGAACGGCGCCAACGCGACCGCGAAGAAGGCGTGCCGGCACCATGACCCACGACTACAAGCGCAACGGCACCACCACCCTGTTCGCGGCTCTGAACATGCTGGACGGCACCGTCATCGGGGCCTGCATGCCTCGGCATCGACACCGCGAGTTCCTGCGCTTTCTCAAACTGATCGACCAACAGACCCCTGCCGGTCTCGATCTCCATCTCATCGTTGACAACTACGCTACTCACAAGACGCCAGCCGTGAAGCGCTGGATCAAATTGCATCCTCGCTTCCAATTGCACTTCACGCCGACCTCGGCGTCCTGGCTCAACATGGTTGAGCGGTTCTTCGCCGAGATCACCCGAAAACGCATCCGCCGCGGCGCCTTCAAGAGCGTCGCCGAGCTCAAGGATGCAATCATTGAATACCTGGAGAACCACAATGCCGATCCCAAGCCCTTCATCTGGACCAAGTCCGCGGGCCAAATTCTCGAAAAGGTCGCCCGAGCGAAACAAGCGTTAAAGTCCACAACACAGCCCATCGCAGTGGTGTTGGTTCCGTTTGCGAAGCACTACGCCCGTCGCGGTTCGTTGGCGCGTTGCGGGCTGAGGTGCCCGTCTCGCGGGCTTGGCGACGCGAACCGGCGGTCGCCGTGCGTTGCAATGCTAACGCCTGGTGCTCGGCTGCCTTCGCAAGCTTTCTTCGGAGTCGCTTGCGCCGCCGACGGGCGCGAGTCGGCCACTTGGCATTCGAGCCAGGAATCGTTGCGCCGTTCGACTGGCTTCGGCCAGGGCTCGACCACCGGCGACGGGGCGACGCCGCTCGGCGGTTGTGCGGCGATCGCGAACCGCCGCAGAAGGTGGTTCGCGAAGGTGCGGCTTGAGGCCGTGGGCACGCCCAGGCGGAGGCGATCGCGGCGACAGTGGGCAAAAGTCGGCTCACCGTCCGCCGCTGGCGCCGCCGCTATGTGGCGAAGGGGGTGGACGGGCTGTTGAAGGACGCAACCCGCCCGTCGCGCGTCAAGCCGCTGTCGCCCGATAAGATCAAGCAGGTGGTGCACATGACGCTGCACGAGAAGCCGCCGAATGCGACCCACTGGAGCGTGCGCAGCATGGCCGCGGTGGCGGGCGTCTCCTACAGCAGTGTCCAGCGGATCTGGCGTGCCCACGGCCTCAAGCCGCACCTGATCGAAACGTTCAAGGTCTCGCGTGACAAAAACTTCGCCGCCAAAGTGGAGGACGTGGTCGGGCTCTATCTCAATCCACCCGACAAGGCGCTGGTCCTGTGCGTCGACGAAAAGAGCCAAATCCAAGCCCTCGACCGCACTCAACCGGGATTGCCCATGAAGAAGGGGCGTGCCGGCACCATGACCCACGACTACAAGCGCAACGGCACCACCACCCTGTTCGCGGCTCTGAACAGGCTGGACGGCACCGTCATCGGGGCCGGCATGCCTCGGCATCGACACCGCGAGTTCCTGCGCTTTCTCAAACTGATCGACCAACAGACCCCTGCCGGTCTCGATCTCCATCTCATCGTTGACAACTACGCTACTCACAAGACGCCAGCCGTGAAGCGCTGGATCAAATTGCATCCTCGCTTCCAATTGCACTTCACGCCGACCTCGGCGTCCTGGCTCAACATGGTTGAGCGGTTCTTCGCCGAGATCACCCGAAAACGCATCCGCCGCGGCGCCTTCAAGAGCGTCGCCGAGCTCAAGGATGCAATCATTGAATACCTGGAGAACCACAATGCCGATCCCAAGCCCTTCATCTGGACCAAGTCCGCGGGCCAAATTCTCGAAAAGGTCGCCCGAGCGAAACAAGCGTTAGAATCGACAACCTAGCGACGGCGCAAGGCGCGGTCGCAATCGGCCAGACGGCACAGGCGACGGGCGTCAACGCGATCGCCATCGGCACGGGCGCGGTCGCCACCGGCTCGATCGCGGTCGGCAATTTGGCGAGCGCGGCGAGCGGCGGCGCGGCCTTCGGCGACAACAGCGTGGCGACGGGATCGCTTGCGACCGCGCTCGGGCCGGGCGCTCAAGCGACCTTCGCCAACTCGACCGCGCTCGGCGCAGGCGCGGTCGCGACCCGCGCGAACCAGATGATGCTCGGCACGACGACGGCGACCTACACCATGCCCGGCATCACCTCGGCGGCGAGCCTCTCCGCCCAGAGCGGCCCGGTCAAGTTCGTCACCTCCGACGCGGCGGGCAATCTCGCCGTTTCCGACATCAGCGCGTCGAACATCACCAACATCACCAACAACATCACCAATCTGCAGGCCAACGTCGCCAATATCACCAATAACATCACCAACCTGCAGGCCAACGTCGCAACCCTGCAGGCGAACGTCGCGACGCTGCAAACAAACGTCGCCCGTGCCTTCGAAGGCACTGCGATCGCGATTGCCCTGGGCGGCGGCTTCCTGCCGGACAACAAGACGTTTGCGATCTCGACCAACTGGGGTACGTTCCTGCGGCGAAAACGCAATGAGCGTCGTCGCGCATATGCGCGTGAACGAATTCATGGTGATCAATGGCGGCTTCGCGTCCGGATTCCAGCATGGCGGCATGGGCGGCCGGGCCGGCGCGACCTTTGCCTGGTGAGGCCGCAGCCGCGCCGCCGGTCTCTTGGCTTGTGGCTGCTTCTCTCGCTTTGGCAATGGGACTCATCCCGGCCGCATTCGCTCAAACCCCGTCCAAGCCGGCGCAGCCCGCGCCGCCCGCCCAACAGACGCCGGCCCAGCCGTCTGCGCCGCGGCCCGCCCAGATCGACCGCAACGGGGTGCTGATCCTGATCCGCTCGACCCTGCTCGCGCTCGACCACGCCAACAAGACCGGCAACTACACGGTGCTGCGCGACCTCGCCGCGCCCGCCTTCCAGGTCAACACGGCGGCGCGCCTCGCCGAGATTTTCGCCGATCAACGCCGCGACAATCTCGATCTCTCGGGGGTCGCCGCGATCGACCCGCAGCTCAGCCTGCTGCCGCAGATCGAGGCGAACGGCTTCATGCGGCTGGCCGGCTTCTTTCCCTCGATCCCGAGGTCAGTCAATTTCGAGATGCTGTTTGCGCCGGTGGACGGCCAGTGGCGGCTGTTCGGCCTGTCGGTCGCGCTCGGCCAGGCCGCGCCCGCGCCGCCCATCGCCGCTGCGCCGAAAGCCGCCCCGAGCGCGCAGGCCAAGCCCGCCGCCCCCTCCGCCGCCGCGACGCCCCCAGGTCCCGCCCGCTGATCACGGACAAGCCGATGCTGCCGGTGAAGCGCTGAGATCGATGCGCGTGATGTTCGCGACGCCCTGCTACATTTCGGCCGTCACGATGAATTACGTCGCGAGCATCTTCAACTTGACCTGCGAGGCGATGCGGCTCGGCCTCCCCTGCATCCTGCATCTGCACAGCGAGAGCCTGATCCCGCGCGGACGCAACAAGATCGTGCTGAAATTCCTCGCCGAGGAGGAATTCACCCATCTGTTCTGGATCGATTCCGACATCGCTTTCGAGGCGGGCTCGGCGATGCGCTTGCTGCTCGCCGACCGCGACGTCGCCTGCGGCGTCTATCCGATGAAGTCGGAAGTCTGGCCGGCCGAAGGACTTCCCTCCGGCATGACCCGCGAGCAGTACGAAATTCGTTACACCGACTCACTGCTGTCCGGCAATTCTGCCGGGGGCATAGTGTAACGCGCTGATAAGGACTAAGAAAACGGATTTTGGGGGGTGTCACCGATTCCGAAGTGATTTTGAGAAACTGGGGTTTTTCGACCCCGGAGTTTTCTCATGCCGATCGGCAAACTGGTTTTCGCCCAGCTTATGGACTTTCTCCCACTCCATACGTTCCGGCGTTGCGTTGCGCGTTACCCTTCGAATTATCCGACCAAAACCTTTTCACATCTCGATCAATATTTGAGCATGGCGTTTGCGCAATTAACGTTTCGCGAAAGCTTGCGCGATATCGAAGTCTGTTTACGTGCGCATGAAGCCAAGCTTTATCATCTCGGCATTCGCGGACACGTCGCTCGCAGCAATCTGGGCGATGCGAACGAGAAACGCGATTGGCGCATTTATCGCGATTTCGCGAACAGCTTGATCGCGCAAGCGCGGCGGCTCTACGCGGACGATGCCTTCGCGGTTGATCTGGACAACACCGTGTACGCTTTAGACACGACAACGATTGACCTATCGCTCAAAGTGTTTCCGTGGGCACATTTTCGCAAGGCCAAAGCTGCCGTGAAGATGCACACGCAGATTGATCTGCGCGGTAACATTCCCTCGTTTATCCACGTTTCCGACGGCAAAATGCATGAGGTGAACGTACTCGACCTCATGACGCCGGAACCCGGCAGCTTCTCGATCATGGATCGCGGTTTCCTTGATTTTGCGCGCCTGTATCGCCTGACGCAGGCGGGTGCTTTCTTCGTCATCCGCCCCAAAAGCAACACGGCTTTCCAGCGCGTGTATTCACGATCCGTCGAAAAAACAACAGGCTTGCGCTGCGATCAGACCGTTCGGCTCACAGGCGTCACGTCAGCCAACGACCATCCGCAATATCTGCGCTACGTCGTTTTTTATGACGAAGAGAACGACAAACGCCTCGGGTTCTTCACCAACAATTTCGAGCTTCCGGCTTTGACCATCGCCCAGCTCTACAAATGCCGTTGGCAGGTGGAGTTGTTCTTCAAATGGATCAAGCAGCATCTGCGCATCAAGGCGTTTTTCGGCACGAACGAGAACGCGGTGAAAACGCAAATCTGGATCGCCATCAGTGTGTACGTGCTCGTTGCCATCGTCAAAAAACGTCTCGGCGTCGCAGCGTCGCTCTACACAATCCTACAAATTCTCAGCCTCACGCTTTTCGAGAAAACACCGTTGGATCAACTGCTTAACGATATCGCTCTACAAAATCTAGATTCAGTCGATTCCAACCAATTGAATTTCTTCAGTTAATCGCCGGACAGCAGTGACACCGACTATCCGTTCAACCCGATCGGGCACGGCGGAGAGCGCGTGAGCAGCTATGTCGATCCCGATGGTTTCGTTGAAGTGGCGGAGGCGCCGACCGGCTTCATGGTCGTCAAACGGCACGTCTTCACCGCGATGATGAAGCGCTACCCGCACTTGAACTATACGCCGGACGGCCCCCCCAACAATCCGCAGGCGCACCTGCACTGGCGCTTCTTCGATTGCATGGTCGATCCCGATTCCGGCCGGTATCTTTCGGAGGATTTTGCGTTCTGCCGGCTGTGGCGCGACATGGGGGGCAAGGTGTGGGTCGATCTCAATTGCCGGCTCGGCCATCTCGGCCAGCACATGTTCCAGGGCAATCTGTATGAGAGCCTGAAGGCGCAGGGCCGCTGGTAGAGATTTGGGTCCACTCGCCGCGCGCCGAGAACAAGCGCACGTGCGCAATAGACGGGACCGTCGACGATGTACCTTGGTTCCCGAGCCGCCGCCGATATCAACTGCCCGCCGACCATGGCGTGGCACGTCAACAAAGTGTTGAACGGCGAGTACGACATTCCTTATCAGCATCCCAATCCAATCATTCTCGACATCGGCGCCAATGTGGGCGCCTTCGCGGTTTGGGCGAGCCGCCGCTGGCCCAGCAGCCATATTCACTGTTACGAGCCGCTGCCCGAGAACTTCGCGCTGCTCCAGCAAAACCTCTCGTCGCTCGCCAGCCGCGTCGAGCTGAATAATTTTGCCATCGGCGATCCCGCGCACACGCTTCTTTATCTTGGCCGCAACAATTGCGGTGAAGCGAGTTTCTTCGACATAGGGGAACAATCTCGGGAAGCAGTCGAAGTGATCACCCAGCCGCCCAGCGTGCTGCCCCGCGCCGACATTCTGAAGATGGACGTCGAAGGCGCGGAAATCGAAATCTTGAGCGGCTTTGCGCATATTGAGTTCGATGCGGTCCTGCTCGAATATCATTCGGAGGCCAATCGACGGATGATCGACCAACTCCTGGACGAATATGTCCTCGTCGGTGGCGAGATTCGCTGCCTCGATCGCGGCGTACTAAAATATGTCCATCGACGACTGTTCGGTCGCGCGCCGGCGGCAAGCGCAGGAGACAGCCTATCGGCTCACCGCCGATTTCTGCGCGAGCCCTGAGGCACAGGGCTGCTGGTAGGGCTCCCCCGCTACTCCGCGGTAAGGTCGAAGATCTGCTTTGCCTGCTCGGCGACCTGCGGATCGAGCGGCCGCGGCGCGAGGCTCACATCCTTGCCCAAGCGATCGATCAGGATGCGGAAAGCGACGAGTCTCCCGAACGGCTTGTTATTGGCGGGGATCAGATACCAGGGGGCCCGCTTGGTCGAGGTTTGCTCCATCATGTCCTCGATCGCGACCTCATAATCGCCCCAACGCGCGCGGTTGCGGAAATCCTCGTAGGACAGTTTCCAGCGCTTGAGCGGATCGGTCAGGCGGTGCTTGAACCGCTTGATCTGCTCTGCCGGGGTAATGTGTAGGAACAATTTGGTGATGCGCATGCCGTCCTCGACCAGCACGCGCTCGAATTCGTTGATTTCGTCATAGGCGCGTTTCCACTCGCGGGTATCGGCGAAGCCTTCGACCCGCTCCACCAGGACGCGCCCATACCAGGAGCGGTCGAACACAACGATCTGGCCGTACTCGGGCAGCTTCTCCCAAAACCGCTGCAGGTAGTGCTTGCCCTTGTCGGGGCCGGTCGGCGCCCCGATCGGGTAGACCTTGAAGCTGCGCGGGTCGAGCGCCCAGCCAAGCCGCCGCACGACGCCGCCCTTCCCGGCCGTGTCCCAGCCTTCGAGAACGATCACCGCGCGTTCCTTGGTCCCAAGATAAGCCTGCTGGATCGCTTGAAGCGTCGACTGCATCGTACTGAGCTTGCGCTCATAATCGGCGAATTCGACCACCGGATGCTTGGTAACTGCCGCAAGGTGAGGACGTTTGGTGACGGTAAAGGCGTTGGACTTCACGGGCGGGCCTCTAATTCTTGGCGCCTCCAATCTAGCCTAATCTTCCGGCTGGGGAAGGCGGCGCGCCGCGCGCCGAAGCGCGCGCCAGCCCGCGCATCCAACGTGACGGGGGGACCGCAGACGCCGTTTGCCCAACTCGCGCCATCAACTCGCGCCATCGGCCCTGCCCGTCTATTGTGCATGACGCACACAAATACGGCGCGCGTGGCCCCGCCGAGTTGCCCAATTACTCGGCAAATGACAGTAACGTTCTGACTCTGGTACGCAAATATCGGGCCGTCCGCGACTGGCATAGACCCTGCTAACGGGTCGGCGGGCCCGCCGTCGTGCTTGCCCAGCCGGCTGGGAGACGAGGAGCAATGAAAAAGATCGAGGCGATCATCAAGCCATTCAAGCTCGACGAGGTGAAGGAGGGGTTGCAGGAAGTCGGATTGCAGGGAATCACGGTTATGGAAGCCAAGGGATTTGGTCGACAGAAGGGGCATACGGAACTCTATCGCGGCGCCGAATACGTCGTCGACTTCCTCCCCAAGGTGAAGATCGAAGTTGTGCTGGCCGACGATATGGTCGAGAAAGCGATTGATGCGATCCGCCGCGCCGCCCAGACCGGGCGGATTGGCGACGGCAAGATATTCGTATCCAACATCGAAGAGGCCGTCCGCATCCGGACCGGCGAAACCGGGTTGAACGCCATTTAACCAACCGGACCGCGGGTTGGCCGACCGCCCGCGATTCGTTCGTACCGCTCTCAACAAAAGGATGTACCAATGACGACGGCCAAAGACGTGCTGAAGCTCATCAAGGACAATGACGTCAAGTTCGCGGATTTCCGGTTCACCGACCCGCGCGGAAAGTGGCAGCATGTCACCTTCGATATCTCCCAGATTGAAGAGGAAACCTTTGCCGAAGGCATGATGTTCGATGGCTCGTCGATCGCCGGCTGGAAGGCGATCCACGAATCCGACATGTGCCTGATGCCGGATCCCGCCTCCGCCACCATCGATCCGTTCTTTGCCGAAACGACGCTTGTGCTTGTCTGCGACGTGATCGAACCGACCACCGGCGAGCCCTACAACCGCGATCCGCGCGGCATGGCCAAGAAGGCCGAGGCGATGGTGAAGTCGCTCGGCATCGGCGACACCGTCCACTTCGGGCCCGAGGCCGAATTCTTCGTGTTCGACGACGTCAAGTTCCGCGCCGATCCCTATAACACCGGCTTCAAGCTCGACATGGTCGAGCTGCCGATCAACACCGACACCGACTATGAAGGCGGCAATCTCGGCCACCATATCGGGTTTAAGAAGGGCTATTTTCCGGTCCCGCCGCAGGACACCGTGCAGGACATGCGTTCCGAGATGCTCTCGGCCATGGCCAAGATGGGCGTCAAGGTCGAGAAGCACCACCACGAGGTCGCTTCCGCCCAGCACGAGCTCGGGATGAAGTTCGCGCCGCTCACCGTCATGGCCGACCAGCTCATGATCTACAAATATTGCATCCACATGGTCGCCAATGTGTACGGCAAGACCGCGACCTTCATGCCGAAGCCCGTCTACGGCGACAACGGCTCCGGCATGCACTGCCATCAGTCGATCTGGAAGGACGGCAAGCCGGTCTTCGCCGGCAACAAATACGCCGACCTCTCCGAAATCTGCCTGTCCTACATCGCCGGCGTCATCAAGCACGCCAAGGCGATCAACGCCTTCTCCAACCCGACCACCAATTCCTACAAGCGCCTGGTGCCCGGCTTCGAGGCGCCGGTGCTGCTCGCCTATTCGGCGCGCAACCGCTCCGCCGCCTGCCGCATCCCCTACACGACGAATCCGAAGGCGAAGCGCGTCGAGGTGCGCTTCCCCGATCCGCTCGCCAATCCCTATCTCGCCTTCGCCGCGATGCTGATGGCCGGCCTCGACGGCGTCAAGAACAAGCTCGATCCCGGACCGGCGATCGACAAGGATCTGTACGACCTGCCGCCCCAGGAACTGAAGCAGATCCCGACCGTGTGCGGCTCGCTGCGCGAGGCCCTCGAGGAGCTCGATAAGGACCGCGATTTCCTGAAGGCCGGCGGCGTCTTCGACGACGACTTCATCGACAGCTACATCGAGCTGAAGATGAGCGAGGTCATCCGCTTCGAGCACACGCCGCATCCGGTCGAGTTCGAGATGTACTATTCGGGCTGAGGTCGGCGGTCGCATCGTCTCCGGCGAACGAGGCCCGCTCGCCGGACAACGTGACCGTCGACACCGAGTTTGCTCCGCAGATCGCTGAGCGATCGACCTGGGCGTCCTTCGGGACGCCCTTTTTTTTAAGCGCATTGGTAAGTCCAGACCAGGCTGGCGCTATCGTTTCGATGTCGGCGCAGCGCCGATCCCAAAACCCTGATTGATGGCGGCGAACATCTGGTAGAAGCCGGAGACGACGACGATCTCGACCAGGGCTTCCCTCCCCCACTCCGCGGCGGCGCGCGCCTGCAAGTCGTCCGGGACTTCCTGCCAGGCCATCGTCTTTTCCAAAATCGCGTGCAGGAGCGCGAACGGGTGCGGAAGCGCGCCGGTCGCGCCCGAGCCGACCGCATCGATCATCTCGCGCGGCAGCCCGGCGGCAAGCGCGTGCTCGATATGGTCCTGCCACTCGAAGCCTGCGCCGGTGGCGCGCGCGACCGACAGCACGATGAACTGATAGGCCGGAAATCTTATTATACGCGGCAGCACGCCTTCGAACTTCAGAAAGAAGCCGAGCTGCTCGATGCGCTTGGCAAGCTCGGGATGATTGAGCAGCGCGAGATAAGGTCCGCCGAAACCTTCGCCGTGCGCTTTGCGCCGCGCAGCGATCTCGTCATACAGCGCCTTCGCCGCAGGCGAGAACTTGGCCGGATCCATTTGCAGCACGCTCATCGCCGATATCCTCAATCGTGATAAGACCAAGCCGCCTTGGCCGCGGCGAAGTCGTAGACCGGCGTCGGGCAATCCTTGTCGGCCTTCACGTCGATCACCACCGTCGCCTCTGCGGCGAGCGCCTTGGCGAAAGCGTCTTCCAGCACGTCCGGGTCTTCGACGGTCATTCCCTGCGCCCCGAGCGATCGCGCAAATTGAGCCCAATCGTGATCCGACAGAGATGTCAGCTCTGCCGGAAGCCGTCCCAGGCGGTGCGCGCGCAGCCACACATTTCCGAGCGCGGCATTGTTCAGCACCACATAGACGATCGGCAGCCGGTAGCGCGCCGCGGTTTGCACCTCGATGCCGTGCATGTGCATGCAGCCGTCGCCGGTGATCACCGCGACCCGGCGATCGGGCCGAGCACATTGCACCCCGACAGCCGCCGGGATCGCCCAACCCATCGGTCCGAGATTGGCGGCGGAGATATAGGTCCCCGGTTCGTAGGCCGTCCAATAATGGCCGGCGAAGGCGCGATGGGCGCCTGAATCGACGAGCACGATTCCGTCGCGCGGGAAAACCGTGCGCAACGCCGCGACGGCGGTCGCGGGATGGATCGGCCGCGTCGGTCGCATCGTATTCTCGATGTCATAGAGGCGCGGTCCCGATTTGGTCTTCGCCACCCAATCGCGCCGTTGCTCACGGGCATCCGCGAGCGCGGCGGCGTAGGTCTCCGCCTCCTGCCGCATCAGTTCGAGAAAGGCGCGCGCACTGCCGGGAACGGAATGATGCGCCTCGGCATGGGCGGTCAGCTCCTCCATGTCGGTATTCACGTGGATCATGACGCCTTTCACGCGCTCGCCCAGCGTCCAGTGCATGCTGTCGCGCTCGTTGAGCCCCGAGCCGAGCACGATGAGACAGTCGAGATCCCCGCCCAGAAGCGCGGTTGCGGCATGGCGCGTCCCGGCATAGCCGAAAACGCCGAGCGATAGATCGTGGTCTTCGGGAAATATGCCCTTGGCGCGCAGCGTCGTGGCGACGGGGATCGCCCAGCGCTCGGCCACCTCCTTCAGGAGGGCCGCCGCGGCGTTTCCGACCCCGGCCCCGGCAAGGCAGGCGATGCGCAGCGGCCCGGCATCCGCCCCAAGGCCGAGACCGTTCAAGGCGGCGCGCGCTTGCGGCAGGCTGAGCGGTTCGACCTCCTTGAAATAAGCGGACACACCGGAATACTCGGCGGCGCATTCGCCGGTCAGAACGTCGCGCGTCACCGAAAGATGGACCGGCCCGCGTGGGCTTGCCCACATCGACGTCAGCGCACGCCGGAGCCAGTGGTTGAGGCTTTGCCGCATCCACGAGGGTCATGGAGAGCCGCGTCAGCGGCTTCATCACCAGCGGTATCGTCGAGCGTCGCCTGACCTTCGCATCCTGAAATTCTCCGAGCCGCCCGTACAGGCAGATCTTCAGACCGGGACCTCGCGCGCTCATGACGAAGATCGGTCCCGAGCGCCATCGGACATTCCTCGTGCAACCGCCGCAATGCGCGATCCTACCGGAGTTCTTCCGCGAGCGGAGGCACAAGATTTCGGTCTGGATCAACGAAAAAACGACCAAGCCGTTCGACTTTCGCAGCGTGGGCGAAGGGTCAGGCCAAAGTCATGAAACTGTAACCTCAAGGCCGTAGGACGCAATCCGCTGCCTACAACCCGGAGGTCGTCATGCCTCGGCCGCTCGCCCGCTGCGCCGCGCTGATCGCGCTTTCTGCTCTCGCCCTTCCCGCCTCGGCCCAAACCATCTATCCGATCGACCGGGCGGAGATTCTCGCCGGCGGCAAATTCGACCTGAAGGTCGAATTCCCCGGCGCCCCCGCGTCCGCCGCGACCAAGGTCACCATCAACGGCGAGGACGCCGCCAAGGTGCTGGGCAAGCCGGCGACGTTCACCGAGAAAGAGGACGGCGCGAACCATTCGGCCTATTGGATTCGAGATGCCGTGATCGCCAAGCCCGGCCGCTACACCGTCGAGGCGATGGCCGGCGATCGCAAGGCGGCGGTCACCTGGGAGGTGTTCGACACGGCGGGCGGCGGCAAGGCTAAGAACGTCATCCTGTTCATCGGCGACGGGCTCACGATCGCCCACCGCACGGCCGCCCGCATTCTGTCGAAGGGGCTCGTCGAGGGCCGCTTCGGCGGCGACCTCGCGATGGACGACATGCCGCATATGGCGCTCGTCTCGACCTCCGGCACCGACGCGATCGTCACCGACAGCGCCAACAGCATGACCGCCTACACGACCGGCCACAAGTCGTGCGTCAACGCGCTCGGCGTGTACTGTTCGCTGAGCAAGAACAACCTCGCCCATCCGCGAATGGAGACCATCACCGACCTCGTCAAGCGCAGCCGCGGCATGGCGGTCGGCGTCGTCACCAACACGGAAATCGAGGATGCAACGCCCGCCGCCATGGTGGCGCATACCCGCCGCCGGGCCGACTATAACGACATCGTCGAGATGTTCTATGCCGTGAAACCTGACGTCATTATGGGCGGCGGGTCGCCCAATTTCCTTCCGAAGTCGACGCCCGGCTCGAAGCGCGCCGACGATGTCGACTACATCAAGAAATTCGAGGAGGCCGGCTACAAGTTCGTCACGACCAAGTCGGAGCTTGCCGCCGCCAACGGCGCGCAAAAGCTGCTCGGCCTGTTCAACACCGGCAATGTCGATGGCGCGCTCGACCGTTTCTTCCTCAAGAAAGGCAGTGTCGACAAATTTCCCGATCAGCCCGATCTGACCGATCAGGTGCGCGCCGCCCTCGTCGCGCTGTCCAAGAACGACAAGGGCTTCGTGCTGATGGTCGAGTCCGGCCGCATCGACAAATACAGCCACTCGCTCGACTGGGAGCGAGCGGTCTACGACACCATCATGCTCGACAATGCGGTCAAGCTCGCCAAGGACTTCCCGGCGGGCCGCGACGACACACTTGTCATCGTGGTGGCCGATCATGCTCATCCAGTCTCGCTCATCGGCACCTACAATGACGACCTGCCGGGCCAGCGGCTGCGCGACAAGCTTGGCATCTACGAGAAGTCGGTCGTGCCCAACTATCCCACTCCCAATGCTGAAGGCTATCCCGAGAAGGTCGACGTGTCGCGGCGCCTCGCCTTCATGTTCGGCTCTTACCCGGACTATTGCGACACCGGCCATCCCTATCTCGAGGGCGAGAACGTTCCCGCCGTCGCCAGCCCCAGTAAGGACTATGTCGCCAACGAGGCGTATTGCGGTTTTCCTGGCGCGGCCCGTCGTCCCGGCAATTTGCCCGCCTCGGCAAGCCAGGGCGTGCACTCCGCCGACGACGTGGTGCTGACGGCGAGCGGCCCCGGCGCCGAGCTGTTCCGCGGGCGGATCGACAACACGAAAGTGTTCCGTATCATGGCGACCGCGCTGGGGCTCAATCCCGTTCCCGGCGAGTGAGGTCAGACGAGGGTGTCGTGGCCCCTGCCCCGCGCGCAGGATCGCAATCAGGCACCCGGCGCGCCGTCGTGCTTGGCGCCGGGGCCTGTTTGGTGGCGGCAGGCATTGCCCCGGTCGGCGCGGCGTTCGCGGCAGAGCCGACGCCGCTTGCCTTCGAGCAGCTCTATAAGAGCGTCAGCGTCCGCGGCCTGCAGTTCTCCGACATGGCGCTCGCGCTGCGGGGACAGCCGGTGGTCATGCGCGGCTACATGGCCCCTCCTCTCAAGGCGGAAAGCAAATTCTTCGTGCTGACCCGCGAGCCAATGGCGATCTGCCCGTTCTGCCAGTCGGACGCCGACTGGCCTGTCGACATTGTTGTCGTCTATCTCGACCGCGCGAGCCCGCTGGTGAGCGGCGGCGAAGCGGTGGCCGTGCGCGGGCGCCTCGAAGTCGGGTCCGCAACCGACAGCGAGACCGGGTTCGTCAGCCAGATCCGGATCGTCGATGCGGTCTTTCGCCATTCATGAGACTGCCGAGGCGCCATCGCGGCTGAGCGTCGCGGGCCTCGGCGTCGACCGCGTCGAGGCCGGCCGCGTTGCCGGCTCGATCCTCGGCGACATCAATCTCACGCTTGAGCCCGGCGCGACCGCCGCGATCACCGGCCCCTCAGGCGCCGGCAAGACGACCCTGCTGCACGCCGTCGCCGGACTCGTGCGGGCGGATCGCGGCGGCATTCGCTGGGGCAATAGCGATATCGCGGCCTTATCCGAGCGGCAACGCGACCGCTGGCGGCGCGACACGGTCGGTCTGGTGTTCCAAGATTTCCAGCTCTTTCCCGAACTGGGCGCGCTCGACAACATCCTCCTGCCCGCCCGTTTCGACCGGCTGCGCGCGCCGGCGGCCATGCGGGAACGCGCCCGCATGCTGGCCGAGCGAGTCGGGGTCGCCGGCGCAACCGCATGGGCGGGCGCGCTTTCGCGCGGCGAGCAGCAGCGTGTCGCGGTGGCGCGCGCGCTGATCCGCCGTCCGGCCTTGCTGCTCGCCGATGAGCCGACCGCGAGCCTCGATCCGGACAATGGGAGGCGCGTCGCCGATCTTCTGTTCGAGATGGCGGGCGAGGCGGGTGCGACCGTGCTGATCGTATCGCACGATCCCGCATTGCTCGCGCGCGTCGGGGCGGTCTATCGGCTCGAAGCGGGCCGACTCGCCATGATCTCGGGGCAGACACGATGAATCCCTGGCCCGTCGTCTTGGCTGATCTTCGCTCGCTCCGCTGGATCGCCTGGATCGCGCCTGTGCTGGTGGCGATCGCCGTGTCGATCGGGGTGGCGCTGAGCGCGCAGGAACGCGGCTTGCGGCACGCGACGGCGCAGGCGGCGGCCGACTTCGACTTGCTGATCGGCGCGCCGGGCAGCCAGACGCAACTCGTCCTCACCGCCGTGTATCTCCAGCCCGAGGCGCTCCCCCTGGTCGATGGCGCGATCCTTGCGGCGCTTGCAGGCGATCCTCGCGCGAAGGCCGCCGCGCCGATCGCCTTCGGCGATATCGCGCGCGGCTATCCGATCGTCGGCACGACGGCGGACTTCGTCACCCGCTGGGGCCGGCTCAAGCCGGCCGAGGGCCGCATCTTCGAACGGGAAGGCGAAGCAGTGGTCGGCGCCGATGTGACGTTCGCGCTCGGCGAGGCGCTCATCCCTGCGCACGCGCACGCGGGCCTGCGCCGCCCGTTCGGGATCGAGGGCGCGGAGGAGATCGGTCATCGGCATCAGGCCGTGCGTTACCAAGTGGTCGGGCGGCTGCCGCGGCTCGGCTCTCCCTGGGACCGGGCGATTCTTATTCCGATCGAGAGCGTGTGGGAAACGCACGGCCTCGGCAACGGCCACGCCGCCGATGCCAGCCCGATCGGGCCGCCCTTCGATGCGAGGAAACCGCCGGGCGTCCCGGCGATCGTCGTCAAGCCGAACTCGGTGGCCGACGCCTACGCGTTGCGCGGACAGTACCGGCAAGGCGGCACGATGGCGTTCTTTCCGGCCGAGGTCTTGGTTTCGATCTACCAGACGATCGGCGACGTGCGCGACCTGTTGCTCGTGGCGGCGGTCCTCAACGATGTCGTCGTGTTCGCCGCGGTCTCGATCCTGTTGCTCGCGCTGGCCGGGCTCCGTCGTCGCCGTTATGCCGTGCTGCGCGCCCTCGGCGCGACGCGTCTGTATGTCCTTCTGAGCGCCTGGCTGGGCGCCGTCGCGATCCTGGCCGCGGGATGCGCCGCCGGGCTCGCGCTTGCTCAGCTCACCTCGCTCGGGGCGGCCGCGCTGGTGGAAGCGCGCACGGGCCTGACGTTGCCCGCGACAATCGCGTTTGCCGATGCGCTTCCGATCGCCGGCCTGATGGCGCTTGGGAGTCTGCTGGCGCTCATGCCGGCGCTCGCCGCCTTCCGCATTCCGGTCGCCGAAGCGTTGCGTCACGGCTGAACGCTTATGGCGTGAAACGCTGCGCCCAGGTCGCCACGACGGCGTGATGGCTTTGAATAAAGATCGATCAGACCGCCTCAAATTCGTTCGCAGCGAGAACGCGCGGTCGCCGCAGTTGCTTGAGGGGATTGTGTAATCTTCCTGGCGTAGAACTTGCTTATATTTTTGAGGTGACAGTTCGTAGGACATCCGAACGGCGTCGGAATTGGTGCAGTGCAATTTGGGGAACCGAGACCAATGCTCGAAGTCAGAATCGCCCGTATCTACCGAGAGACGCTGACCGCCACCGAGGAAAAGGAGGTTGGCGCGAGCGATCTAACCGAGGAAATCAAGCAGATCGTCAAGCGCTCGCGAATCACTGACGGATTCGTTCAAGTGTTTTCGGTCGGCTCGACCGGCGCGATCATATCGATCGAATTCGAAGAAGGCTTGATGCTCGACCTCAAGGACGCGCTCCGGCGATTGATCCCGCGCGACCTCAATTACTACCATGGGCGCACCTGGCAGGACGGCAACGCGCATGCGCACTTGCGTGCGACTTTGCTCGGCCCGCAGCTGATGGTGCCCGTGTCGAACGGCAGCCCGGATTTGGGAACGCGGCAACAAATCGCGTGCGTTAATCTCGACAGCCGCACGCGCGAACGCAAGATCGTCGTCACCGTATTCGGCGATTGAGCTTACGACCCTGCGCGTCGCCCTGCGCGCAGAGCGTAAGCACGCCCTGCCTATTTGACAGTCGGTCGGCCCAGACATCCACAGGGGCAGATTCTCCGCGCGTGGCTCTGGATTCCGGGTTCGCGCTGACGCGCGCCCCGGAGTGACGGCGTGTCTGACGCCGGCCGCCACTCAGACGCGCCCCGACCCTAGCTCCCCTTCCCCGCGCGCAGCAGCACGGCGTGACCGTCGTGGTCGCCGGTCGTCACATGCGGGTGGCCCGTGATCGCGTTGCCGAGCGGCACGCGGCCCTCCGCCTTGAAGGCGGTGGCGGTATCAAGCCTGCGCGCGAGGTCGTCGCGCGCTTCGTTGAACGAGTCGTAGCGGTGCGCCGGCCACTCCAGAAAGTAGACGCGCTCGCGGCTGAACGCTGCTATGAAGGCGAAGCCTTCGCCTACGCGGTGCGGCCCGAACACGCGGCCGTGGTTGTTGCTCTCCTCAAAGATGCGGTCGGCGAAGGCGTCGTCGCGGCCCTGCGGCAGCTGGCCGTGGAGATCGCCGCCGATCAGGCCGCGGTAGCCGGTGGAATGGCCGAAGCGCACCGGATAGCCGGCCGCGGCGGCGGCCGCGACCAGCCGGGTACGCGCGTCGTCGGCGCCGGTTGCACCCTCGTCGATCAAAATTACGTTGATCGGCTCGTGCAGGCGCTTGCCCTGATGGATTTCGCCGAGCCAGTGCGCGACCGTGCCGTCCGCGGCGATCATCCATTTGCCGATCGCGGGCAGGCCGGGAGGGTTGGCCACCGCTTCGGCCTCGATCGAGGGCGGTATGGCGGCCGGGCGCTCCTGGGCGAAAAACTGCGCGAGAAGCGCGAGACCCGCGGCGAGGCAGAGGAAAACGGAAAGGCTTGCCGTATTCATGCGAAGGGCCCGCGGGACCGATGCGCCTGCGCGGCATCGGACCCGAAGCGGGCACGCCGGTCAAGAGCGCGGGGGCGGCGCTGGACGGGCTGCGGCCGGATGGTGGTCTACGATTTTTCCGCGAGCCGGGGCGGCGCAGGCTGCGGCAGGGTCTCCGGGGGCGGGCGGGTCGGCCGAGCGCGCCGGGGGCAATGCTGCGCGAGCCAAGCGAGTCTCACCGTCGCCGGAGCATTTTCTGGCTTCGCGCGCAAACGATCAGCGCTTCGAGAACTGGAACGAGCGCCGCGCCTTGGCCCGACCGTACTTCTTACGCTCGACCACGCGCGAATCGCGGGTCAGGAATCCCCCCCGCTTCAAGACGGCGCGCAGCTCCGGCTCGTAATGGGTCAGCGCTTTGGAAATGCCATGGCGCACCGCGCCGGCCTGACCGGATAGGCCGCCGCCCGCCACGGTGCATTCGACGTCGTACTGGCCGTTGCGGTTTGCTGCGACGAGCGGCTGTTGGATCAGCATGCGCAGCACCGGCCGAGCGAAATAGGTCTCCACGGCCTTGTTGTTGACCATGATCTTGCCGGCGCCAGGCTTGAGCCAGACGCGGGCCACTGCGTCCTTGCGCTTGCCGGTCGCGTAAGCGCGCCGCTGCTTGTCGAGCTTCTGCTCGTATTTGGGGGCCTCGGGGGCAGCCGGCTTATGGGCGGCGAGTTGATCGAGAGACTGAATGGTTTCGGCCATGATCAGGCGGTCCTTGCATTTTTGCGGTTCATGGCCGCGACATCGAGTTGCTCCGGAGTCTGGGCCTCGTGCGGATGCTCGGGTCCAGCATAGACCCGCAGATTGGCGAGCTGGCGCCGGCCGAGCGGGCCGCGCGGCAGCATCCTCTCCACCGCCTTTTCGAGGATCCGTTCCGGGAACTTGCCCTCCATGATCGATTTCGCGCTGCGCTCCTTGATGCCGCCAATGAAGCCGGTGTGATGCCGGTACACCTTCTGCTGCAGCTTGCGGCCGGTGAACACCGCCTGGCGCGCATTGATGATGATGACGTTGTCGCCGCAGTCGACGTGGGGGGTGAAGGTCGGCTTATGTTTGCCGCGCAGCCGCATCGCCACGATCGAGGCGAGGCGACCGATGACGAGGCCGGTCGCGTCGATCATCACCCATTTCTTGTCGACCTCGGCGGGCTTCGCCGAATAGCTCTTCATCGTTGCACCATTGTTGGAAAACCGGAGACGGCCGGAGCGACGTTGGCAGGGGCGCTTCTACCCGCCCGGGGGCTTTGTCGTCAACCCAGCACTTGAAAATAAGATTGTGTAAAATCAATATGTTAAGTCTATGGTATCATATAACCTCAGGATAAATGCCTTACCGGGATGGAATAGGTCGCCGTCACATGGGCGACCGGTTCTTCATGGCCGTCCGAGCAGACCATGACCTCGCCGACTGCCAAGTGTTTGCCGAGCTTCATGAGCTTGGCTTCGGCGATCAGGTCGCGCTGCGAAGGCCGGCGTAGAAAATTGATGTTGAAATTGGTGGTGACCGCAAGCGGCACCGGCCCGATCGACGCAAGCACGGCGACATACAAAGCGAAATCGGCGAGCGTCATCATGGTGGGACCGGAGATGGTTCCGCCGGGCCGAATGAAGGTCTCGCGATAGGCTTGCCGGACACGGCAGCCGTAATACCAGGCGCCCTCGATCGCGACGCCACTATCGCGGTTGTAGAATTGCGGAAATTCCTTCGTCAGAAACCGGTCAAGCTCCGCCACCGTCATCGCCGGCTCGTGCATCACGACATATCTCCCCTTCGCCCGGTCCCCCCTTCGCCCGGTCACAGCCGCATCCAGCATGCCCCAGGCCGAGCGAGCCGGCCATATGCTCGCGCCCCCTTCCGGATCGCCGGTCAGGCATGTATCTGTGGGTCAAACTTCCCGGGAGAAGCGCCATGAATACGCCCATACCGGCCGACGCTGTGAGCCAAGCCCAGCCGATCCTCTTGCGTGAAGATCTCGACGGCGTTGCGCTGCTCACGCTGAACCGGCCGAAAGCACGCAATACGCTGTCGGATGCGACGATCGCAGCGCTGAGCGAAACGCTTGCGCTGATCGCGGGCGACAGGTCGGTCCGCGCCGTCGTGCTCGCCGCTACCGGACCCGCCTTTTGCGCCGGCCACGATCTCAAGGAAATGACCGCGCACCGCAGCGACCAAGATCGCGGCCGCGCCTATTTCATCGATCTGTTCGCGCGCTGCAGCGCCATGATGCAGGCGATCGTCCACCTGCCGCAGCCAGTGATCGCGTCGGTGCACGCCACCGCGACCGCCGCCGGCTGCCAGCTCGTCGCAAGCTGCGACCTCGCCGTCGCAGCGAAGACCGCCAATTTCGGCACGACCGGCATCAATGTCGGCCTGTTCTGCTCGACGCCGATGGTCGCGCTGTCGCGCAATGTCGGCCGCAAGCAGGCAATGGAAATCCTGCTGACCGGCGACTTGATCTCCGCCGAGGACGCCTTTCGGATGGGTCTCGTGAACCGGATCGTCGAGCCGGGGCTCGAACGCGAGGAGGCGCTCGGTCTCGCCCGCAAGATCGCCGACAAGTCCGCGCCTGTCATCAAGATCGGCAAGGAGGCGTTCTATCGCCAACTCGAGATGGGTCTTGCCGACGCTTATCGCTACGCGGGCGAAGTCATTGCGGAAAACATGATGGCGCGCGACGCCGAAGAGGGAATTCGCGCATTCGTCGAGAAACGCCCGCCGCGCTGGGAAGATCGATGAGCACCGCCGCACTCATCCGCGCGACGCTGGGCCGCCTCGACGCGCGTCGGGTGTCGCGCGGCTTCGCTGCAGGAATCGCCTGGGGCGTTCTCGTCGCCGCCGGGCTTACCGCTCTTGAATCCTGGCGTTGCGGCGCGATCTGCCTCGATTCGGCCGCCTTCACTGCGCTTCTGTCAGCCGCGATCGGCATCGTCACCATCGGGCCGCTCGCCGCAATCGGCCGCCCAGGCCGCCCCACCTAAAAAACTGGAGAAAGATATCATGCCTTTGCGACGTCTGACCGCGCTCGCTTTCGCCGCCACCCTTGCGACCGCGGCCGGCGCTCTGCCGAACGATGCGCACGCCCAGACCGCCGAGCAGCGAGCCGCTTGCCAATACGACGCGCAAACCTACTGCGGGGCCTATATTCCGGACCATGAACTCATCCGGCGCTGCCTCGTGCGGAACCGCGGCCGCATCAGCGCGGCGTGCCGGTATGTGCTCTACGGGGGAAAGAGGGGGCGCGTGCGTTAAGCCAGCGCAAGCCGCCCAACTTCTGCATTACGACACCGGCGACGTGCGAAACTCCTGCATGAGCTTCGCAGTTGCGATTCTATGCGCATATTCGCGCGTGTGGGCGGCGTCGTGAGCGTTGCCGGCGCCGAGGGACGTTACTTCTTCTCGGCGAACTTTTTTTCAATCGCCTTCACCGACCGTGCGATTTCTTGAATCTGTGAGGCAAGCATGGCGTAAAGGCTGCTCATTTGCCGTATTTCGGCGCGCAGCCATTCGGCCTTTTCGTCGGGAGTCATTTTGTCCCAAAGCTTAGCCATCGACCTCTCCCCGCCGGAGCGGGACCAGTGTCCACATCCCCGGTCCCGCGTCAAATCGGCCGGCGACGGATCCGCGGCCAGCCGCCTTACCCGCGCGCCCTCAGAGAATTGTACATGTCGAGCGCTTCGGCAGGCCTCATGTTCTGATGCACGACAGCGGATACGGCGGTGATCATCGCCTCGGGCGCATCGGACTGGAAAATGTTGCGGCCCATGTCCACGCCGGCGGCGCCCTGCTGGACGGCATTGTAAGCCATGGTGAGCGCGTCGAGCTCGGGCAGCTTCTTGCCGCCCGCCATCACGATCGGCGCCGGGCAGGACGCAGTCACGGTCTCGAACCCCTGCTCGACATAATAGGTCTTCACGTATTGCGCGCCGAGCTCGGCGATGATGCGGCAGGCGAGGCGGAAATACTGCGCGTCGCGCACCATGTCCTTGCCCACCGCGGTGACGCCCATCACCGGCATCCCGCAGCGCAGGCCGGCGTCGACGAGCCTGGTCATGTTGTGAATCGATCGCGTCTCGAATTCGCCGCCGATGAACACCTGGATGCCGACGCCCGCCGCGTTGAGGCGCACCGCGTCCTCCATGTCCATGGCGATCTCTTCGTTCGACAGCTCCTTGAGGATGCTCGGGCCGCCGCTCGCGCGCAGCACCATCGGCTTTTGCGACTCCGCCGGAATGACCGAGCGCAGAATTCCGCGCGTGCAAAACAGCGCGTCGCAGTACGGCAAGAGCGGCACGATGGAGAGATCGATGCGCTCGAGCCCGCTCGTCGGGCCCTGGAAATAACCGTGGTCGATCGCAAGCATCACCGTGCGTCCGGTCGCTGGGCTGAACACGCGCGCCATGCGGTTTTTCATCCCCCAGTCGAGCTGGTGGCAGCCCTTCAGGAAGAATCCGGGTCGCGCCTGCGGCTTGTCGGCCTGGTAGCGCTGTCCTTCGGTTTCGGCTTCCGGCATTGCCCCCTCCTTGCGATCTTGACTTTGTCACACGCGGCCTTGACCTGCCCTTCCATCTTACGAACGCGCTGTCCCGGCAGGAAGATAGAACACCGAGTCACGCCCGAAAGCAGCGTGCCGCCGATGGCGGCGGCAATATAACGGCTCATCGCAACGCCGCTGCGATATTGCCGCCGTCGACGGTGGTGACGTCGGCGGTCGTCTTGAGCTGCAGCGCCTGGTGCAGGAAGGCCTGCGCCACGTCCTCGGCGGTGACCTCGCGTCCGAGCAGGTTGCCGCTCATGTACTCCTTTTCCGAGACGCCACGCGCCACCGCGCGCTCCTTGATGAAATCGTCGGTGAGCAGGCCCGAGCGGATACGGTCGGCGTTCACCGCATTGGCGCGGATGCCGTCCGCGCCATAGTCGAGCGCGTATTGCCGGACGAGAAGCAAGGTAGCCGCTTTGGGCAGGCCGTAAGGCCCGAAATTAGGTCCGGGATTGACCGCCTGCTTCGATACGTTGAACAGAAGGCAACCGCCCGTTCCCTGCGCCAGCATGATCTTCACCGCCGCCTGGGCGACGCGCTGGTGTCCGTAGAAATTCAGCTCGAAACTCCGGCGCAGCACCGCTTCGTCGACCTCGCCGATGCGGCCCTGCCAGGCCGCGCCCGCATTCGACACCACGATATCGATGCCGCCGAACGCCTCCGCGACGCGGTCGAAAGCCGCGCGCACGGAGCCCGCATCGGTCACGTCGCATTTCACCGCGAGCGCCGCGCCGCCAATCGCCTTCGCCTGCTCCGCCGCAGCGCCCTCGTTCACGTCGAGGAGCGCGACCTCCGCGCCTGCACGCGCAAAGGCTTGCGAGGTTGCGGCCCCGATTGCTCCCCCTGCCCCGGTGATAGCGGCGATTTGCCCGGCGAGCAGCGGCTGCGGAGCATTGCCCAGCTTGGCGAGTTCGAGCGGCCAGTACTCCATGTCGAACATCTCGGCTTCCGAGATCGACTGGAAGCGGCCGATCGCCTCGGCGTCGCCGATGATCTCGATCGACGCCTCGGCGAGGTCCGCAGCGATGCACGCGTCCTTCTTCGATGCGCCGAGCCCGAACAGCCCGACGCCCGTCGCGAGCGCTACGCGAGGCAGCGGGTCGAGCATCTGCTTGCCGCCGCCGACGCGCACATTGTTGCGGGCGAAATAGTCGCGGTAACGCGCGACGAACCGATCTGCCGCGGCCCGCGTGCTTGCGCGAAATGCCGCAAGATCGTTCGCCTGCGGCGCGTCGAGCACGAGCGGCCAGTTCTTGATTCGGATCGCATAGTCGGGCGTGACCACGCCGGCCTGGGAATAGCGCGCGACGTCTGCGCAACCGATGAAATCGAGGATCGCCGGACCGGTGCGGAACTCGAGGATCAGGCGGCGGAACGCGCCGTCCCTGCTCTCATCCTTCAGGCTGCACGCGCCGCGGATGATCGGCGCGATCTCCGCGACCGGCGCGAGCGCCGGTAAGCTACGCGCCGCTATGACCGGCTTGCGGCCACGCGCAAGCCGCGCCTCGGCAAGCGAGACCATGTCGATCGCGCGTTCGTAAGCTTCGCGCGCAGTTTCGCCGAAGGTGAAAATACCGTGCTTGTCGAGGATGAGGCCTTGGACCCGCGGATTCTGATCGAATATCTCCGCCGCCGCCTTCGCCAAGGCAAAGCCGGGCCTGACATAGGGCACGAGGCCCATGCGATCGCCGAACACCTCCGCCGCGACTGCAAGCCCATCCGGTTGATCGACCAGGCTCAGCACGGCGTTTGCATGCGTATGGTCGCAAAACCTCGCCGGCAGGAAGGCGTGTAACAGCATTTCGACCGACGGGTTGGGACCCATCGGATCGATCAGGTTCGCACGCTGGATTTGCACGAGGTCACGATCCGAGATACCGCCGCGGGCGCGCAGCGAGCGCATCGGCGCAAGGCGGACCGCGGCCAGCCCCGTGGGCTCGAGCGCGGCCATGTCGAACCCCGAGCCCTTCACGCACAGCACCTCGGTCTCAACGCCGACCAGATCGGTCGCGCGAGTCTTCACCGACGTGTTGCCGCCGCCGTGGCGCACAAGCCTCGGGTCCTGGCCGAGCAGGCGTGTCGTATAGATGCGCGCCGCGATGTCGGCCGGAACGCCTTCCCGCGCGTAGTGCGCAACGAGCGCGTCGGCGTCGCGTTCGACATAGCGGCTTTGCATGGTCGTCCCCCGCGGCCTTTCGCGCGAAGGGCGGCTCAGCCCTTGTCGCCACCCATGAGTTGGCGCGCCCACCAGCCGGTGCGTCGCGATCCGACGGGCTGCTCGTCCGTCGACGCCGTATCCGCAATGTCGACCTTGGACGGCTCGGGTGTGCTCGGAGCATTTGCCAACGGCGCGGTTTCGGTCGCAGCGGAAGCGCCGCTCTCGTTCGGGAAGCGGCCGACCGGCTCGCGGATCGTCGAGCGTCGGCGCGGCGTCTCGCCCCTGGTGTCGGAAGCTTCGAGCTTTGCCGGCGCACTCGGTTTCTCGGATGTTTCGGCGGCGGCAGCCGTGACTTCGGCATCCAAAGGTCTGGCCGCAGCGTCCGCCTGATCGCTCGAAAGCGGGGCCTGTTCTGCTCCCCCGAGGATCTGGGGCAGCTCATCCCGCGCCGCGCCTTGCCTCGCGTCCGCCACAGGCTCGCTCATGGGTTGTCCGAACTCGAACGAGACACCCTCCAAATCGGCGCTCGCCTCGACGATCTCCGGTTCTACCTGCCCCGCCTTCTCGTCGACAACGGACGGAGCGCCTGCCTCACCTTCGGGTCGCCGATTGCGTCGCCCGCCGCGCCGGCCCCGGCGGCGCCGCCGAGGCTGGTCGCCGCCCGCTTCGCCGACGGTGTCCTCCCCCTCGCCTTCCGGAGGTTCGAGCGCGCGGGGCGCTGCGGCCTCGCCCTCGTCGTCGCGCCCATCGTGATCCTCATAAGCGATCGCATGTTCCGCGGCCGTCTCGCCCGCGGCCGGACCCGCCTCAGGCCGCTCCTCGCGGCGGCCGCGCCGGCGCCGGCGGCGCCGGCGGCGCCCGCCATTCTCGCCCGCCTCCGCACGCTCCGCCCCTTCCTCCTCTTCGTGCGCCGAAACGTCCTCGCCTTCGAACTCGGCCGTTTCGTCGGCCGCCTCCTCTTCGACCACCAGCGGAACCAGCGCTACCGGCTGCGCGGCGAGCGCTCGCGCCTGTTCCAGACTGTGGACCTGCTCGGCCTTCTCGAGCACAAAGGGCTGCTGCCCGTTCGGACCGCCATCGGCCCTGACCGCGACCGTGATGCGGAAACGCTGCTCAAGCTCGCGCAAATGCGCTCGCTTTTGGTTGAGCATGTAGAGCGCGATCTCGGTCCCCGTGCGCACGGTGATGTTATGGGTCGCCCCGCGCAACAGGAGTTCCTCCAGCATACGCAGACACTGCAAGGCGACCGAGGACACTGAACGCACATGGCCGGTGCCGCCGCAGTGCGGGCACTTCTCGGTCGAGCTCTCGAACACGCTGGTGCGGATTCGCTGACGCGACATCTCAAGCAGGCCGAAATGCGATATCCGGCCAACCTGAATGCGGGCGCGGTCGTTCTTCAGGCACTCCTTGAGACGTCGCTCGACGGCGCGATTATTGCGCTTCTCATCCATGTCGATGAAATCGATCACGATGAGCCCGGCAAGGTCGCGCAGCCGAAGCTGGCGCGCGATTTCCTCGGCAGCCTCAAGATTGGTCTTGAGCGCGGTGTCCTCGATGTGATGCTCGCGCGTGGCGCGGCCGGAGTTCACGTCGATGGCGACCAGCGCTTCCGCCTGATTGAGAACGATATAGCCGCCCGAGCGCAGTTGTACGATCGGCGAGAACATCGCGTCGAGCTGGCTTTCGACGCCGTAACGAATGAGCAGTGGCGGGCTGTCCGTGTAAGGCTTCACGTTCTTCGCATGGCTCGGCATCAGCATGCGCATGAAGTCTTTCGCCTCGTGGAAGGCTTCCTCGCCAGCGACAATGATCTCGTCGATCTCCTTGCTGTAGAGGTCGCGGATCGCCCGCTTGACCACGGATCCTTCCTCATAGACCAATGTCGGAGCACTCGATTTCAGCGTAAGATCACGAACTTGCTCCCACATGCGCAACAAATACTCGAAGTCTCGCTTGATTTCCATCTTGGTCCGCAAGGCACCGGCCGTGCGCAGAATGACGCCCATTCCCTCCGGCACTTCCAAATCCTGCGCGATCTCCTTGAGCCGCCCGCGGTCCTGCGGGTTGGTGATTTTGCGACTGATGCCGCCGCCGCGGGCCGTGTTGGGCATCAGAACCGAGTAGCGACCGGCGAGCGACAGATAGGTCGTGAGCGCGGCGCCCTTCGTTCCTCGCTCCTCCTTGACCACCTGCACCAGCATGATCTGCCGGCGCCTGATCACTTCTTGAATCTTGTACTGGCGGCGAATGCGGGGAGCCCGCTCCTGCACTTCTTCGAGGGCGTCCGCTCCCCCTACGGATTCGACCGTGTCCTCGGTCGGGGCAGACTCGTCTTCTTCCTCGTCGTCCTCATCGTCCTCGTCATTCTCGTCGTCGTTCTCATCGTCCTCGTCGTTCTCGTCGTCGTCCTCATTAGCGGTCTCAGTGTCTGCATTTTCGGCTTTGTCGGCCTCGTCACCTTCGTCGTCCCCATCACTTCCGTCGACGGCGTCGTCCGGGATTTCCGTTCCTGGAGAGGATTCAAGCAAAACCGTCGTCTGATCGACTTCGACGCCCCCCACCCGGGTCCCCGCGTCGTCGGCCGCTTCCGCGCCGCTTAAGGCTTCGGCCGGCGCCTCCGCGCCGTACTCGGCGGGTCCATCGCCGTCACCACCTTGGCTGACAGTCGGCGGAGACCCGGTTTCGGCATCGCCCCGAACATCGGCCGGAGCGCCCTCACCCGGCGCCGAACCGGCAAGGTCCGGCGGTGGCTCCCCTTCCACGCCCGCTGTGGAAAGCAAGTTGATCGGGAGATCCAGTCCCTCGCCTCGTGCCTCCGGCTCCGCTTGGGCGACCGGCTCGCTGGTCACTCGATGATCTCGTTCCGCAGCGCGGGCTGCGGGAATGGGTTGCGGCGAACGGGCGGCGGCGCGCCGGTCGGCCTCCACCTCCGCGGCGCGATGAGCGCGCTCCTCCTCCTCAATGAGGGCCTGTCGGTCGGCAACCGGAATTTGATAGTAATCGGGATGAATTTCGCTGAATGCGAGAAAGCCGTGTCGATTGCCGCCGTAGTCGACGAATGCCGCCTGTAGCGACGGCTCGACCCGCGTGACCTTGGCGAGATAGATATTGCCTCTTAGCTGGCGGCGATTCGCCGATTCGAAATCGAATTCCTCTACCCGATTGCCGCGCAGCACGACCACCCGCGTTTCCTCCGGGTGTGTCGCGTCGATAAGCATTTTATTGGCCATGTTCGTGTCTCTAGGCGTCCCACTCGCGGTCTGCCGCTTGGCGTCCTGAGGACGGCTGCAAGCGGAGACGAAAAATGTGCGCCGAATTGGGGGGATGAATAAGATGTCCCAGTCATCGAGCGCATTTCGGGCGAGGGCGCGGCAGGTCGCGTCGGCGCTCTCCCATAGCGCCGAACGGTTCGTTGCCCGCGAAACTTCCCGATCATGAGCCTCGATTCCTGGGGTGGACGGCTACGCTCCTGCGCGGCCGGAAACGATGTTCTTCAGGGCTGGAGAAAATTCATGCGAAGGTTCGGATGGGTCGCCGCACATCTCAATCCTCCTCCTAGGAGGCGTCGAGTTGACCGTTCCCCATCCCGGCATCCGCCTGCGCACGCCGCGTAAACGGAATTCGGACACCCACGATCGCAGCTGGAACGCAGAACCTGAATCCTCTGAGAATCCACCAGCACCTCTTATTAAAGGGCGCGGCGGTCCATTGGCAAGCTGATGTCAACAACAACCTTGGATTGTCCAAGCGCCTTATGTTTCGCCGCTAATTGCTGCCGTGGCGTCCTTACGGACGGCCCGACCATCAAAAAGTCGACATTAACCCATTGAAACTGTTCGGCGACGGGGGCGCTTTGCGATTCGCGCCGGCGAACTGGGCAAGACACACGTCCGATCCAGTTCGGTCGGGGCGCAGACTTAATGCAAGCGGAGCGAAAGTGGCCTAGATTTTCAGGCCGATACATGGGGGCTCTTGGCTGGTGGTTCGTTTCGCGACCTTTTTCGGCGCGTTGATCTGGGTTGCCCTTGCGGCAGTCTCCTCGCCCGGTCTCGCCCAGCAGACGCGCGGGCCTGGCGCGGTCCCGCCTGTGTTTCCGCTTGCCAGCGCCGCCCGGCTCGCCGGGGATCACAAGCAGACCCGCTTCGTCGTCGACTTATCGCAAAAAGTCGACATGCGAGCGTTCACCCTCGCCAACCCGTACCGGGTCATCATCGACCTGCCGCAGATCACGTTTCAGTTTCCGCCGAAGACAGGCGAACGCGGCCGGGGCCTCGTCAAGGCATTCCGGTTCGGCCTCGTCATGCCGGGCGGTTCGCGCATCGTGATCGACACCAACGGCCCGGTGCGAGTCGAACGGGCGTACGTGCTCGATCCCGCCGACGACCTGCCCGCCCGCCTCGTGCTGGACCTTGCCACCGTAGATCGGGAAACCTTCCTGCGCGCCGCCGCCATCGACAACCGGCTTCCCCGCGAGCTGCCGCGCCGAGCCGAGCGCGACACGGCGCCCACAACCAATGGCGATCCACGGCCGGTGATCGTGCTCGATCCCGGCCATGGCGGAATCGACACCGGAACCCGCGCGGCAAGCGGCGAACTAGAGAAGACGCTGGTGCTCGAATTCGGGCTCATGCTGCGCGACAAGCTCGAGCAGACCGACAAATACCGGGTGGTGATGACGCGCAGCGACGATCGGTTCGTGCCGCTCGGCGAACGCGTGCGGCTCGCCCGGCAACGCGAAGCGCAGCTGTTCATCTCCATCCATTGCGACGCGCTGCGGCGTCGCGAGGGCGACGCGGAAGGCGCGACGGTCTACACCGTGTCGGAGCACGCCTCGGACGCCGAGGCGGCGCGGCTTGCGGAAGCCGAGAACAAGGCCGACGTGATCGCCGGCGTCGACCTGTCCGCCGAGCCGAACGACATTGCCGATATTCTGATCGACCTCGCCCAGCGCGAGACCAAGAACTACTCCGCGCAATTCGCGCGCGTGCTCGTCGGAGAGCTGAAGACGACGGCGCGGCTGCACAAACATCCGCTCAAGTCCGCCGGCTTCAAGGTTCTGACCGCGCCCGACGTTCCGTCGGTGCTGGTCGAACTCGGCTACGTGTCCAACCGCGAGGACATCAAGCAGCTCACTTCGAACGACTGGCGTTTGCACGTCGCCGACAAGATCGTGGAGGCGATCGACGCATTCTTCACGACTAGGCTGGCCGGGTCTGGTGCGAAACCCGGGTCGAACTGACGGGGTCAGGGAAGACGCGTAGGCGCCCGAGGCGATCGGGCCTCAGTTTGACCATAAAACAGCGCGACCTAGCGGTCGGGATTCCTGTGGTCGCACGGCCGCGCATTCAATTTCGAGGGCGCGCCAAGGGGGCGCGCAGCTTGCGGGAAACGGGGCGATGAAGCTGATCTTGCGGTTCTTCGGCTTCCTGTTCGCGACGGGTACCATTCTGTTCATCGTCGCCATCGCGGCGACCGCCGGTCTGATGTGGCACTTTTCCAAGGACCTGCCGGATTACTCGCAGCTTCGCGATTACGAACCGCCGGTGATGACGCGAATTCACGCGGTCGACGGCGCGCTGCTCGCCGAATATGCGCGCGAGCGCCGCCTCTATCTTCCCATCCAGGCGATCCCGAAGCGCGTCATCAACGCCTTCATCGACGCCGAAGACAAGAATTTCTACGAGCATGGCGGCTTGGACTTCTCCGGCATCCTTCGCGCCGGCGTGCTGTATGCTCAGAACATGGGCACCAACCGCCGGCCGCAAGGCGCGTCGACCATCACCCAGCAGGTCGCGAAGAACTTCCTGCTCACCAACGAGGTCTCGTTCGAGCGCAAGATCAAGGAGGCGCTGCTCGCGCTGAAGATCGAGCGCACCTATTCGAAAGACCGCATCCTCGAACTCTATCTCAACGAGATTTATCTCGGCTTCTCCGCCTATGGAGTGGCGGCTGCCTCGCTCCTGTATTTCGACAAGTCGGTCCACGAGCTTTCGATCGCGGAGGCGGCCTATCTCGCCGCGCTTCCGAAGGCGCCCTCCCAACTCCATCCGTTCCGCCAGCGGGATCGCGCGGTCGAGCGACGCAACTACGTGATCGACCGCATGGTCGAAAACGGCCATGTCACGGCAGCCGAGGGCGAGGCGGCCAAGAAGGAGCCGCTCAACGTCACGCCGCGGCCCGCCGGCGCACACATTTTCGCCGGCGAGTATTTCGCCGAGGAAGTGAGGCGGGAGATCCTGGAAAAATATGGCGAGAAGCGCCTCTATGAGGGCGGCCTCTCGGTGCGCACCACCCTCGATCCGAAGCTGCAGACAATCGCCCGCAAGGTGATGGCGGAAGGTCTCGTCCGATTCGACGAAGCCCTGGGATTCCGCGGCCCGGTCACGAAGATCGACATTTCAGTCGACTGGGGCGCGCGACTGGCCGACGTTCGGGCGCTGTCCGACGTGGCTCCGTGGCGGCTCGCGGTCGTGCTCGAGACAAGCGATCAGAGCGCGCGCATCGGCTTCCAGCCCGCGCGCGAACCGGGCGGTGCGGTGTCGCGAGCGCGGCAGATCGGCATCGTCCCGCTTGAAGGCGTGAAATGGGCGAAGGCCGCAGGCGGACCCGAACGCGGCAAGGCGGTCACCCGCGTTTCTCAGGTTCTCCATCCGGGAGACGTGGTCTATGTCGATCCGCTCGACAAGGAGGCGAACCAATTTCGCTTGCGGCAAATCCCGGAGATATCGGGCGCTATGGTGGTCATGGATCCGGTGACCGGCCGCGTGCTCGCGCTGGTCGGCGGATTTTCGTTCGACCAGAGTCAGTTCGATCGCGCGACGCAGGCGATGCGGCAGCCGGGCTCGTCGTTCAAGCCGCTCGTCTATGCCGCCGCGCTCGACAACGGCTATACGCCCTCGACGATCGTGGTCGACGCGCCGATCGAGATCGACCAGGGACCGGGCATCGGCATCTGGCGTCCGGAAAACTACTCGACCGGAAAATATTACGGCCCGCAAACCCTGCGCTTCGGCATCGAGCAGTCGCGCAACGTGATGACGGTGCGGCTTGCGCAGGATGTCGGCATGCCGCTGATCGCCGAATACGCCAAGCGTTTCGGCGTCTATGACGGCTTGCCGCCCTATTTGTCCTACGCGCTGGGAGCCGGCGAGACGACCGTGCTCCGCATGGTCTCCGCCTATTCCATGATTGCGAATGGCGGGCGGCGCATCGCGCCGACGCTGATCGACCGCATTCAGGACCGTTACGGCAAAACGATCTACAAACACGATCAGCGCGAATGCCGCGGCTGCGACGCCGACAAGTGGCAGAGCCAGCCGGAGCCGGCGCTGATCGACCGGCGCGAGCAGGTGCTCGACCCGATGACCGCCTACCAAGTCACGTCGATCATGGAAGGCGTGGTTCAGCGCGGCACCGGCACTGCGGTGCGCGAAGTGGGCAAGCCCGTCGCCGGCAAGACCGGCACCACCAATGACGAGAAGGACGTGTGGTTCATCGGCTTCACGCCGGAGATCGCGGTCGGCGTCTATCTCGGTTACGACAAACCGCGCCACATCGGCTACAAGGCGACCGGTGGTCAGCTCGCCGCGCCGATCGTGCGCGATTTTCTCAAGATCGCGCTCGCCGATAAAGCGGCGGTGCCCTTCCGCGTGCCCCCCGGCATCAAGCTCATCCGCATCGACTCGACCAGCGGCACGCGCGCGGGCCCCGGCACTCAGCGGGCGATCCTCGAAGCCTACAAGCCGGGCACTGCGCCCGCCGATTCGACGGCGATGTATGGCACGCTCGGCCCCGACGGACAGCCGATCGGGGTCAGCCCCGACGCCGACCGTGCGGTGCGCACCGGCACGGGCGGTCTCTACTGAGCTTCGCGCGTTTCTAGCGCCCCAACGCTTCGCAAGCTTCTATGGCGGCGCATCCCCGGCCCAGCGGCCGGGGATGCGCCGTTTTGCGGTCAGGAATCGAAATGCGGATAGCGCTTGCTCGCCTCGCGCCGCAGCTCTTGCGCTTCGGACAAGGCTTCCTGCCAGAACCGTAGGCTCGCAAGCACCCACGTGAGGAGGCGGTTCGGCCCGGCGGGCGGGCCCATTCGTGCGATCAGGCCGGGGCTGGCGGCCAATCCGGGGGTAGCGGTATGAACCATCGAATCATGTCTCCTGTTCGAGGCCTGATTCGGACGTTTCCTTTCTCGCTGACGCAGCCTTGTGCGGCTTCTTGGACGCGAACTACGCGACCCGTCACATAGGCATTGACGCTGCAACGCACAACAGGGCAGAATTCACAATGATTTCAATTGGAATTAGCCCGACGCATCGCACCCGCGCCATATTTGCGCCGGCCCGTCCGGCGCTGCGCAACCTTCGAGCGGCCGTGGGCGGATCGCCTCGCGCATGACGGCGCAATCGCGCTTTCCTCGTCGAACCGAGCCTTGCGCCTATGGCGGGCCGGCGCGGATTACGCTAACTCCGACCGCATGGACCACGACGCCTACCCCGACAACTATATCCGCGGCATCCTCAACACGGTGAAGACAATCGCGATGGTCGGCGTGTCGGCGAACGACAGCCGGCCGAGCTATTTCGCCTTCAAATATCTGCTCGAGCGCGGCTACCGGATGATTCCGGTCAATCCCGGCCTCGCCGGCAAGGAACTTCTCGGCCAGCGCGTGTATGCGCGCCTTGCGGACATCCCCGAGCCGGTCGACATGGTCGACATCTTTCGCGCGGCCTCTTACGCGCAGCCCATCGTCGCCGAGGCGCTCGCCATGACGCCGCGCCCGCAGGTGATCTGGATGCAGCTGGGCGTCCGCAACGACAAGGCGGCGAGCCTCGCCGAAGCGGCCGGGCTGAAGGTGGTGATGAACCGCTGCCCCAAGATCGAGTACGGCCGGCTGTCATCGGAGATCAGCTGGATGGGGGTGAATTCGCGCACCCTCACCTCGAAAAGGCCGCCGCTGTTTGGCCGCGGCATTCAGCGCATGTCGCTCAACCGCGCCACCACCGCAGGCGCGCCGACCGTCGCCGCCGACCGCGCCGCGCAAAAGGACGAGAGCCATCACTGAGCCGGCCATTGGCGCGGGCGGACGCGCCGCGCATGCCATTACTGAGCCGGCCATTGGCGCGGGCGGACGCGCCGCGCATGCCATCACTGAGCCGGCCATTGGCGCGGGCGGACGTGCTCGCTATAACGAGCGGCAAGCGGGTGTGGCGGAACTGGTAGACGCGCACGACTCAAAATCGTGTTCCGCAAGGAGTGTCGGTTCGATTCCGACCACCCGCACCACTTTTTGGTCGCACGTTGGCCGATCCGCGCTGCGCCGATCGGAGTCCGCAGACGCCTCGGCAAGCCCGTTCGTGAAAAGAGAAAGCTGCACGCCGGAATGCGGTCCAGCGAACTTTGCAATTCGTTGTGAGGTTTGACCAATAACTCAGATCGGTCGGCCTTCGACCGTTTCCGTCAGGCTGCGCACTTTGTCGGCCATGCCTTTGAGGTGCGGATGCAGCGCGAGCGCCGCGCGATAGGCCTCGAGCGCGCCCTTGTCGTCGCCGATCTCCTGCATGATCGTGCCCAGGCCGGCGAGCGCCGCAAAATGCCGCGGCTCGCGGCGCAGCACCTGACGCAGATCGGCGAGCGCATTGCTGAAGTCTTTTTTCAAATAGAAGACCGTCGCGCGCCGGTTCCACGCCTCGGCATATTCCGCTCTGATCTCGATGATGGCGTCGAGCAGCCGTATCGCGAGATCGAAGTCCTCCTTATCGACCGCCGTCTTCACGCGCACCATCAGGAGATTGACGGTGTCGCTGCCGGACGCAGCCCACTGCGCCCAGATGCGGTCCTCGATCGCCTTGGCGCTCGTGTCATCGGGCGCGGCCTTCAAGGCGCCGAACAGGAAGTCGAGATCGTGTAAGGGGCCGCCGCGCGGAACGCGCAACGCGATTGCCGGCGGCTCGACCCAGTTGGGCGGTTGCGATTGTGCGCGCGCCTCGCCGGACGCGCCTGCGAGGATCGCGGGTGCGCCGACAAGAACCAAGCCGAGAAAAGCCAAACGGCGGCGTTGCGTCATGCGCGCAAGTGTAGCTGCGATCGCCCGCCTTCGCAAAGGGAGGGCACGGCAGCCAATCATCACAGCGGCAACCGGAATTCCGACCGATCGGCCGGACCGCATCAGCCCTGCCGGGCTTTGAACCGGCGTTGGGTCTTGTTGATGATGTAGACGCGCCCCTTGCGCCGCACGATGCGGTTGTCACGGTGGCGGCCGCGCAGGGATTTCAGTGAATTTCGGACCTTCATGGCACATCCTCGGCATTTCCGTCGGGCGGCCATGGACATGACCGGCACTGCGAATCCGCGCGGAAGATAGGGTTCCGCACCTACCGGGTCAAGTTGGCGGGAACCCTATGTGCGGGCCATGCAAGTCAGGGTCGAGGTTGAAATCATTGTAGAAAACTGGTGGGCGCGACAGGGATCGAACCTGTGACCCCTACCATGTCAAGGTAGTGCTCTTCCGCTGAGCTACGCGCCCGCAAGGCCTTGATCCTATATCCCGTCCCCGCGCCGGCCTGCAAGCCTGAGGGCCGCGTGAGGGCCACGTGCCGGCCCTGCAACCATTCCGCAAGCCGACCCGTGCTCGCGCTGGCGCCCAACCCAAATCCGCACGGCTGCTCGCGCAGAGGCCGGGCCGCGACTGTGCCGCGGGCGCTGACAGCGTGACCCGACGATGGCCGTGGGGGGCTCAGGCCGCCGCCAGCATCTTGCTCACTTCGTTGACGAGCTCGCGCAGGTGGAACGGCTTGGACAAGACCTTGGCGTGTTTCGGCGCCGAGGAGTCCGGGTTGAGCGCGACCGCCGCGAAGCCGGTGATGAACATGATCTTGATGTCGGGATCGAGCTCGGAAGCGCGCCGCGCCAGCTCGATGCCGTCCATTTCGGGCATGACGATATCGGTCAGAAGCAGTTCGAAGGGCTCTTCCCGCAATCGATGGTAGGCAGACAGGCCATTGTCGTATGATGTGACCTCAAAGCCCGCATTCTGCAGCGCTTTCACCAGAAAGCGCCGCATGTCGTTGTCATCTTCGGCCAAAAGGATTTTCGACATTTGACGCCTGCCGTCTCTGGGAGCGCCCGACCGCGGCCATTCTCCTGGAAACCGCCTGATCGTCGATCCAACATCCCATAAGCAAGATTCCTGGTAAACAGAGAGTGAAGCCGGATCCGATCTTGGCAGAAAGACGTTCCTATCGGACAATGACTTGCATCAACGTGTCCGCCACGCAACGCCTCACTCGGCCTAGGGCCACCTTACCTCACATTATGTCCAGTCCCGATGACCGAGCTGTCCGCCGAACTTGATCCCCCATTCGACGTGCTGGAGCCTGTCGAGTGGCGAGGGCCGATCGTGTTCAACTCGCCGCACAGCGGGCATGTATATCCGCGAGCCTTCCTGGCGACGACCCAACTCGACCTTCCGGCCCTGCGCCGGTCCGAGGATGCGTTCGTGGACGAACTGTTCGCCGGGGTGGTGCGCCGCGGGCATCCGCTGATGCGCGCGCATTTTCCGCGCTGCTATGTCGACGTGAACCGGGAGCCCTATGAGCTCGATCCGCGGATGTTCGAGGGGCGGCTCCCCTCCTACGCGAATACGAGGTCGATGCGGGTGGCAGGCGGCCTCGGCACAATCCCGCGGGTGGTCGGCGACGCTCAGGAAATCTACGACGGCCGCATCCCGGTGGAAGACGCCCTGCGGCGCATCGAAATCCTGTACAAGCCCTATCATCGCGCGCTGCGGCGGCTGTTGACCCGCATGCAGCGCGAATTCGGCTCGGCCATCCTCGTCGACTGCCACTCGATGCCGTCGAGCACCGGCGGGAAGGACGAGCGCCCCCGCGTCGACGTGGTTCTGGGCGACCGCTACGGCACGAGCTGTTTTCCCATCGTTTCGGAAACGATCGAGAGCACGTTGCGCAGCCTTGGCTATTCCGTCAGCCGCAACAAGCCCTATGCGGGCGGCTTCATTACGGAGCACTACGGCAATCCGACCTCCGGGGTGCATTCGATCCAGTTCGAGCTGAACCGCGCCCTCTATATGGACGAACGCCGCCCGGCGCAGACCAAAGCGTTCGCCCAGGTCGCGGCCGATCTGGAGATCATTGCCGACCGGCTTGCTGCGATCCCCTGGGAGGATCTTCGGCCCTACCGCGCGGCGGCGGAGTGAGCCCTATCGCAGAAATTGCCTCCCTATACTCCCGACCGTTACAGCCTGAGCTTTCACCTCTCCCGGTGGGAGAGGTCGGCTCGCATCGAGTAGGCCGAGATGCGAGCCGGGTGAGGGGGAGTATCACTCGCCCCTGGAATACGCCCCCTCACCCGGATTCCTCGCTCCGCTCGTAATCCGACCTCTCCCCACCGGGGAGAGGTGAGTTTCGCGTTCAAATCGTCTGATTGTAGGCCCCGACTTCAGGGTGGGCGCGCAGCACCGCGTCGAGCGCGTGGAACATCTCGCGCATGCGCGTCTCCGACACCGGGCTCTCCACCACGACCACGAGTTCGGGTTTGTTGGAGGACGCGCGCACCAAGCCCCAGGTGCCGTCGGCGAGTGTCACCCGCACGCCGTTGACGGTGACGAGGTCGCGGATGGATTGGCCCGCGACCGGCTCGCCTGCCGCCTGCGCCGTCGCGAAGTGCTGGACGATCTGCTCGACCACGCCGTATTTCGCCTCGTCCGCGCAGTGCGGCGACATGGTCGGCGACTGCCAGGTCCTCGGCAGCGCCTCCTTGAGTTCGGAGAGCTTACGCCCCGGGTTCCGATCGAGCATGTCGCTGACGGCGATCGCCGTCACGAGGCCGTCGTCATAGCCTCGACCGAACGGCTTGTTGAAGAAGAAGTGCCCCGACTTTTCGAAGCCGGCGAGCGCGCCGAGCTCATGGGTGCGCCGCTTCATATAAGAGTGTCCGGTCTTCCAGTAATCGACCTTGACCCCATGGCTGTTCAGCACCGGATCGGTGACGAACAGGCCGGTCGACTTCACATCGACCACGAACTGCGCGCCCGGGTGCAGCGCGGCGATGTCGCGCGCCAGCATCACGCCGATCTTATCGGCGAAAATCTCTTCGCCCGTGTCGTCGACCACGCCGCAGCGGTCACCGTCACCATCGAAGCCGAGCCCGACATCGGCGCCGCTCGCAAGCACCGCGTCGCGGATGGCGTGCAGCATCGCCATATCTTCCGGGTTCGGATTGTATTTCGGGAAGCGGTAATCGAGTTCGACGTCGAGCGGCACGACCTCGCAGCCGATCGCCGCCAGCGCTTGCGGGGCGAACGCGCCGGCGGTGCCATTGCCGCAGGCGCAGACGACTTTCAGCCGCCGCTTGAGCTTCGGCCTCGCGGTAAGGTCGGCGATGTAGCGCGCCGGGAAGTTCTCAACGAATGCGTAGGCGCCGCCCCCGGAGAGGTCGAACCGCGCGCCCAGCACGATCTCCTTGAGATGGGTCATTTCGTCGGGGCCGAACGTGAGCGGACGATGCGCGCCCATCTTCACGCCGGTCCAGCCATTGTCGTTATGCGAGGCCGTCACCATGGCGACGCAGGGCGTGTCGAGGGCGAACTGGGCGAAATAGGCCATCGGCGTCAGCGCGAGGCCGATATCATGGACCTTGCAGCCGGCGGCGAGCAGGCCGGAGACGAGCGCATATTTGATCGAGGCGGAATAGCTGCGGAAATCGTGGCCGACGGCGATGTCCGGCCGCACGCCCATCGCGCGGATCATGGTGCCGAGCCCCATGCCGAGGGCCTGCACGCCCATCAGGTTGATCTCCTTCTCGAACAGCCACCGGGCGTCGTATTCGCGGAAGCCGGTGGGCTTCACCAGCGGCTCGGACTCATAGGCATAGCTGTTGGGAGACAGGGAGGGCTTCGGGATCGGGTACATGGCGGGGCTCACGCGGCGACGAATGTCCGAGCACATAGTTCAGGCAACGGCGCGGGCAAAGCGAAAAAGCCGAATTCGCGCTCAGCCTGAAAGCAACGCCATGGTCGCCGCCGCATGCATCCGTTTGTCGCCGGCGGCGATGATGCGGCCGCCGCGCTCCGCCGCTCCGCCCTCCCAGGTGGTGATGACGCCGCCCGCGCCGACCACGATCGGAATCAGGGCGGCAACGTCATGCGGCTTGAGCCCGGTCTCGATGACGAGATCGACATGGCCGGCGGCGACCATGCAATAGGCGTAGCAGTCGCCGCCATAGCGGGACAGCTTGGCCGCCTCCTCAACTCGGCCGAAGGCGGCGCGGTCGGCGCTGTTCATCAAGCGCGGGCTTGTCGTGTAGACCACGGCCTGGTCGAGACTCGGGCAGGGCCGCACCATCAGGTCGCGCTCGCTGCGCGGGCCGCGATAGCTTGCCCGATTGCCGTCGCCGGAAAAGCGCTCGCCGAAAAACGGCTGGTGCATCATCCCGAAGATCGGCTGGCCGCGGCGGGTCAGCGCGATCAGCGTGCCCCAGGCGGGCATGCCGGAAATGAAGGATTTGGTGCCGTCGATCGGATCGAGGACCCAGACGAACTCGGCGTCGGCGCGCTCGTCCCCGAACTCCTCGCCGACAATGCCGTGCTCCGGAAAGCTCGAACGGATCAGCGCGCGCATGGCGAGTTCCGCCGCGCGGTCGGCCGCCGTCACCGGGTCGAACACGCCGCCGGCGCTCTTGTCGTCGATGCACAGCGACGTGCGGAAGAACGGCAGGATGGCCTCTCCCGACACGGTCGCCAGCTTGTCGATGAAAGCCGCGAAGTCGATCGCGGTCATGCGTCCCCGTCCCTCTCCCGAGTGCGATCCTATGTGCCTATAAGAGCCGGCGCGTTCGGGCAACCCGCCCCCCGCGCTTGCCCTCCCCCTTTCCCCATGCAACCACGCAGCCGCTGCACCCCGCTCCTCGCGATCAGGCCGCGCCGATGACCGTAGCTGCTCCGCCCGCCCGCTCCCTCGCCGACGCGATCGGGCTTATCGCCGTGCTCGGCGCCTCTTACGTGGTGAGCCTGTTCCTGCGCACCTCGATCGGCGTGATCGCGCCCAATCTGGCCAGCGATCTCGCCTTGAGCGGTCCGCAGATCGCGCTGATATCCAGCATCTTCTTCTTCGCCTTCGTCGCCGCGCAGATACCGCTCGGCGTGGCGATCGACCGCTACGGTCCGCGGCGGTGCATGCTTGTTTGCGCCATGGTCACGATCGCGAGCACGCTCCTGTTCGCGGGCGCCGCCGGATTTGCCGTGCTGATGCTCGCTCGTATCCTGATGGGCCTCGGCACCTCCTGCTTTCTGATGGCCCCGCTCGCTCTGTATGCCCGGACATTCGCGCCCGACCGGTTTTCCGTGCTTGCCGGCCTGCAATTGGGGATCGGGGCGGCGGGCGGACTGCTTGCCACCGCGCCGCTCGCCTACGCGACCGCGGCGTTTGGCTGGCGGGGAAGCTTTGCGATCATGGCCGCGGCGATGGCGGGAGTCGCCCTGCTCATCGCGGCTCTGGTGCCCGATCCACCTCCTCCGCACGGTCCGGCGGAGTCCCGCCCAGAACACATCATTGACAGCTTGCGCGGCGTGGCCGCCGCCTGGCGATGCGCCGACGTCGGCCGCCTGTTCCTGTTGAACCTCTCCGCCTATTCCAGCTACGTCCTGGTCGTCGGCCTGTGGGGCGGACCGTATCTCACCCATGTCTACGGCTACGACTTGGCTCAACGCGGCACATTATTGTTCGTCGCGGCGCTGACCCAGGTTCTCGGCATGCTGATCTGGGGCGCGAGCGGCCGTCTATTCCGCGGCTACAAGGTCCTCGTTTATCTCGGTAGCGGCTCAACCGCCGCACTGCTTCTAATTGTAGGGCTGGCCGGTCCCCTAACTCCGGTCGCGCTGTGGGCATGGTTCGCGGCATTCGGGCTCTGCTCAGCTTTCATGCCCGTGGTGATCGCCCATGGCAAAGCCCTCTTCCCACCCTCTCTGGTTGGACGGGGGATCACCCTCCTGAATATGGCCACCATGGGGGGCGGCTTCGTGTCGCAGTTCGTCAGCGGCTTCATCATGGAGCTCTACCCCGCCGATCGCGGCAGTTATCCACTCGTCGCCTATCAGACAATTTTTCTTTTCCAAGCGGGATTTGCGGCCATCGGCTTAAGTTTTTACCGAAGCACCCATGAACCCGTTCAATGATTGGCTTGGCTTATCCACATCCTGCGAGAGCCACGCGCCGAGCAGGGCAGCTATGCCCTGGCTCTCTTGCTTTTTGTGCGACGCGCGCTCATATTTTCGCAGTGCGGTATCGCGATCGCTCGTGATACCGTCGCCCTCCTTGGGCGTTTCCTCCCTAGACTTGGGCCGCTGGCACCCGCTGGCGGCCTCTTTTTTTGCGAGCTAGTTGCAATCCACTTTTATCGATATATCGCGCGCTAACCTGTCAGGCTTGAAATCTGTAACCTGTCAGGCTTGAAATCTGTCGCGCCGGTAGCGATCGCTGGGGCGTTCGGCGCAAGCAACCTAGACTAGGCAGTCGCTCGTGAAGAATATTTTTGAGCGCTAATCAAGCGCAGTGCGGGATTTGCGAGCGAACGGCAGAGCGCGGCGAGCAGGGCGCGCAAAAGCCGTTCGAGCCCGCGCAAGAGCAGGGTGAAGTTATAGCCTGCGGCGGCGAGCACGGCGTTGGCGCGGTCGCCATCGCGGCCCTTGAGGTAGTTGCGGCCCATGCGGTGCTCCGCCTTGACGTGGCCGATCACCGGCTCGATGGCGGCGCGGCGGCGCATCTCGCGGCGGATGGCGCGGGTGACGCGGCGGACTTGGCCGGTGATCCAGACGTGGAAGCGGTTTGGGTGATTGTGGCCGCGGTATCCCTTGTCGACATGGGCGCGGCGGACCTCGACGCCGGTGAGCCTTTGCAGCTCGGCCAGGACGGGGCCGAGCGTGTGACCGTCGTAGGGGTTGCCGTGCAACGCCTTGGCGTGCAGCACGAACTGGCCGCCCTTGGGGCGGGTCACCGGCGTGACGAGGGAGACCTTGCAGCCGAATTCGTAAGGGGCGCGCGGCTTGCCCTTGCCGATGCATTCGACCTCGGGCGCGTGCAGCGAATAGACTTTCGGCCCGCGCTGGCGCGCCTCCTGGAAACGCACCCGAACGGCGAGCGCCAGCAGCGGCGCGAAGCGCTCCTCCAGGGCGGGGTCGCCCGCGATCTTGCGGCCGATGTCGCGGATGAGGCGGCTGAGCCGGGTGCGCAGGAATTTGAGCGCGCGGCGGGCGCGTTTGAACTGATGGGCGTGACTGTAACGCCCGACCATGATGGCGGCGCGCTTGGCGACCCGCAGATAGCTCTGCCGCAGCGCCACCCCTTCGCGTTTGGCGAGATCGGCGAGCTTCTCGATCGCGCGCTGGGCGAGCCGGGCGTCGGTCGGATGGGCGACCGCCTTCTCCTGCACCGTGGTGTCAGCCGCCACCCGTTCGAGGTCTTTGGTCGCAAGCGCCCCGGTCTGGTGCGCGACCCTGAGGCTCTCCTGCAAAAGAGCGGCGAGCGCGTCCTCGCCCAGCCGCTGGCGCCAATGCGTCAGCGAGGAGCGGTCGAACGGCAGCTCGTGGCGGAACACCACCTCGCCGCAGAAGTACTGGAAATACGGGTTCTCCACCCAACGCTCGCACAGCCGTTCGTCGGAGAGGTCGTGCATATGCTTGAGGATCAATAGCCCTGCCACCAGCCGCGTCGGCAAGGGCGGTTGACCGGGCCCGGCCCGGCACGCCGATCCAAAACGCCGCGCCACAAATTCCCAGTCGATCTCTCTCGCCAGCCGCACCAGCGGATGACGCAGATTGATGATCTTCTCCAGCGGCGGGCGGAACAGGTCGTCCTGTCGGTCGTCGCGCGGCTTGCTCATCGCTCTTCCTAACGCCGAATCCCCTCAGCGAGGGAATCACGAACCGCCCCAACCGAAAATCCCAAAACGCAAGAAAGCCGGGCACAAGTCCCGGCTCTCTTGCAAAATCGAATACTTCCTCAGCGCAAGTTAGGCCCAGCGCTCAGGCCATTCTGAATTCTTCACGGACGACTAGGCAGAACGAGCGGATCGTGCATGGCCAACCTCGATCGTGTCGGCCCATTCTAGCAGCCTGTCGGACTTGGGCTTGATTTTTTGCCGGCGTCAATTCTGCCGCGGATCGAGTTGTAAATCTCGCCAACGAACATTGCTGCGATTACACGTGGCGGCGGCGGGGAGATTTTTGGACACCCCCGCCGCGGTTCGAGCGCAGCGCTGGGAGAGCGCTCAGCCCAGGCTGAGCGCATACATTCTCTTGATGTTCCAGGCCATTGTGACGAGGCTCCACTCGCCGCGAACGCGATCGAGTTCACGCAGCAGGAACTGGCGGAATCCGATCACCGATTTGATGATACCGAACACCGGTTCCGGGGTCTGCTTGCGTAAACCATAGAGTTGTTTGCCGTGCGGTGTCCGCAGACGCCAAGCCATGGCCTCGACCGGGGTCGGGTTTTCCGGCGCCGGCAGCGGCGCGGCAAATCGCTCGCGCCAGGAGGGGTGATGCGGCTGCCGCCCGGTCGCAATCAGCGGTTCGATTTTGGCAGCCGCGCACCGCATTACATTGGCCTCGCTGAAATAGCCATTGTCGGCCAACAGTGTTTCGGGCCGGCCGAACTGTTCCGACAAAGCGTCGATCTTCTCCAGCATCGGCGCGATCTGCTGCTTGTCGTTGGGCGCCTGAACCACTGCCGTGGCGATCACCAGAAGGCTCGCCGTCGTCACCACCGCCTGCGCGTTGTAGCACTGGTCGAAGCCGCCGCCCGCCACCGGCATAATCCGCGAATCCTCGTCCGTCAGGTTGATCTGATCCTTGGGCTGCGGCCCCTCGACCGGTGGTGCGGGTGGCCTGCCGCCTCCCTTCTTGCCATTCGCAGCCGCCGCCTCCCGCGCCGCCAGCTTGGCGCGATGCTCCGCCGCCTCCCGCTCGAAGCGTTCCGTGGCGCGCGCTTCGATCTTGGCGCGCGCCTGCGCAAGCTTGGCCAGACGATCCTCACGGCGCGCCAATTCCTCCGGGATCGACATGCCATCGACCACTTCGGCCTGGTCCGCGGCTTCCGCCCGCGCCAGCAGTGCGGCCACTTCGGCCTTCAATTGGGCCTCGATCTTCGTGGCATGCTCATAGGACAGCGCGCTGTGCCGGCTGGCATTGGCGTGGATTTTTGTGCCGTCCAGCGCCACCGTGCCGAGCTTCAGCAGCCCCATCTCGCGCGCCAATTCCAGCACTCGCACGAACAGCGCTTCGATGTCCTTGAGAAAGCGTCGCCGAAACGTCGCGATGGTGTCATGGTCGGGATGCTGGTTCACCGCGATGAACCGGAACGCCACCGAATCATAGGTCGCCCGCTCCAGCTTGCGGCTCGAAAACACCCCGGTCGCATAGCCGTAAACCAACAGTCCCAACAACAAGACCGGATGATAGCCAGCCGAGCCGGTGCCCCGATAGCTCTTCACCATCGCCGACAGGTCCAACCCGTCGATCACCTCCACAACAAACCGCGCCAGGTGTTGTTCGGGAAGCCATTCATCGAGCGACGGCGGAAGCAGAAATCTCGTCTCGCGATCAAACTCGCGGAAATTGCTCATCGATGGGCATCCACACGGCAAATCAATTGCGCCAGAATACCCCGCGTCGCGTATAATCCGCTAAGTCCGACAGGCTGCTAGCGAGCATCAACGGTACGACAAAGGAAAGCCGCCCCGCCCCGAGGAAGTTTGGGCGGGACAGCCTTCCCACGCCCGGCGCGCCTGAGGGCTGACGCGCCAAAGGCGCAAGCCAAACACCGGCCCCGGGAGAGCCACTCCCACCACGCGAGGAAGTCGCTACCTCTGCTGGCCGGCGGCGATCTGCCCCCGGCGACCGCGAGAACTACGAACGAGCAGGCGCGCGGTTTCGCCGGCGGGAAGAAAATCCGCTTTGTGAAGCGATCAGCTTTTTCGCCGCTCCGGCGGCCGCCTCGGCGTAGGCGCGGTCGCCATGCACCAGCATGAGAGCCATCGCCCCCTCGAGAAGAAGGGCAGTCTCGCGCGCGCTTTCGGCCGGCGCTTGTACGCCGGCTCGGGCAAGGACATCCGCAATCAATTGCTCGATCGCCGCCTTGTGGCCGCGCGCCACCGCGCGAGCCGGGTGACCCGGCAAATCGGCGAGCTCCATCGCGACCCGCGTAAAGCCGGCGCCGGAATACCGCGGCTCGCCGCCCATTTTGCGAGATCCTCGAAAAGCGAGTCGAACACCTCGTGCGCCCCGCCTGACAGCCCTTCCGCCCAATTGCGAACTTGAGCGAGGGCGAGTTCATGCTGGCGTTGCAGCACCGAAGCAAGCAGCTCGTCCTTGCTCCTGAAGTGATAGTACAGCGTGCGCTTGGTGACTCCCGCCGCACGCGCGATCTCGTCGACTCCGACGCGATTAAATCCTTGCCGATAAAAAAACGCGTAACCGCTCTCGAGAATGCGGCGCCGAGTTTCGTCAGCATTTCCTGGCATGGGCTCGGCACCTTATCGCTATGTAGACCGGCTAGTGAATTTACAGCCGTTGCATTTCGAATTTCAGTCGGCATCGCGCTGCGCCTTCGACACGCTTGCGTGATCGTGCAGCAGGACGAAACGCATGTTGGCTAGACCAAGGGGTCTATGACATGAGCGCATTGCTGACCGCGATGGCGCTTTGGCTGTCGGCGAACTTCGGCCTTCCGCCACCGCGCGATGTTCCGAGCGTTCGTTTCGTCGATCCGACGGAAATCCTTGTTTTTCGTTATCGCGCCTTCACTCCGGAAAAGCGGCGAGAAGTCATTGCGAACTTCGCCGCGGCGCCGGACCAAAAGAGAAACGTCGTCGCGGTCTATGACGAAGCCAACCACACCGTTTTGCTGCCGGTCGGCTGGTCCGGCGGCACGCCGGCGGAGCTGTCGGTCCTGCTGCATGAGATGGTCCACCATCTCCAGGCAGCGGCTGGTCTTCGGTATGAGTGTCCCCCGGCGCGGGAAAAGATGGCCTATGCGGCGCAGGAGAAATGGCTCGGCCTGTTCAATCTGACGCTCGCGAGCGAGTTCGGCCTCGACGCGTTCACGTTGAAGGTTGCGACCGAGTGCATGTATTAATATCGTGCATAAGCCCGCCGGGCTTCGCGCATCCCGATCGCAACGCGCTTGCTCAGACTTCGCCCATGAATTCGCGCCTTCGCCGATCCAGCTCGCTCGAATAGCGGCGAAGCGCATGGGCTTCGCTGAGAAGTCCGACAACCCGGCGCGAGATCTGCAAGTCGATCACCGCGAGCGCCTCGCCCTCCGCATGGTCGAAAGCGGCGACGGCCTCCTGCACTCTCGGGCGGGCGACGCTGTCGCAGAATTGCAATGACGGACGATGCGGCGTGTCGACCGCATGATTTGACCGAGCGCTCAGGTCTCCTCCGCCCGCTGCGCTGAACTGTTGCCGGCGGCCTAGGCGCGAATGAATGAAGTCCTTCGTCATCGCAGGCCTTTCATCCATCGCGAGGCACGCACCACCCCGACCCGTTCCGCGACCGCGCGGCGGGTCGGAGCGTCGCCCAAGCGTCACCGTTTGGCCGCGGCCGTCAGGATCGTCGCCATGAATTGCGCCGGGGTTTGCCCGGCGGCGTCCGCCTGGCTCGTCAGGCTGCGAAACACGGGCGGCGGCAGCGGGACGTTTGCGATGATCAGCGAGCCGGACGGCATCGTCGTCGCGGTGAGCTCCCGCATCACCACCGCATCGAAGCGGCGGATCAGTCGAAATTTATCCGCGGACGAGAGCTGCGTCATGCCCGCCACCACCGGGCAATAGGCGGCTATCAATCCGTTGATGATATCGTCATTGGAGATGCCCGGCTTTTCCGTCTGCATGCGGTTGATAAGACCCCGGACCTCGTTGGCGAGATCGACATCGTTGCCGGCCGTCATGCGCTGGATTTGTTGCGTGCCGGCGATCAGATCGGGCACCAGCGGCCCCATTTCCGGACAATCGAGCCCCGCAGCCTGTACCCGGCCGGGCAGAAGAAGCAGGAGACCGCAGGCGACAAACGCGACGGCATGGCCGGCCGCCCACAGCGCCCGTGAGATACTGGCGCGCGCGCGGGCAGAACCGGCGGCGATGATGGCGGCGACATTCAGGCTGTTGATCATGACGCAATCCTCTCGGCGGGGCTATTCGAACGCAAAGACACGCTTCCAATCGTTTTTGATGCTGATGACGATCCAGCCCTGCTTCTTCGCTTCGTCATACAGCGGCTGCGGAAAGTATCCGACCCTCGTGTCGGGCAGGCCCAGGGCGGGACCATAGGCATATTCGCGCTCGCCGTCGTCGTGCAACACGATCATCGCAAGCCGCGCGCCGTGGCCTGTCTTCGCGTATTCGAGCATCTGCCGGTCCCCGGTCGAATTGCCGAAGGCCGCAAACGGCCGCCGCCCGACGATCAAATAGATGTCCTCCGGCTTTCCGCTGAAATTGTCGTTGAGCAGGAGTTTCGGCGCGAGGGTGAGGACCGGCTTGCCGTCGGCGCCATAGCGATATTGCGTCGCATTCGCCGAGCCGATCACTTGCTCGGGCGGAATGCCATAGACCCGTTCGGCAAACACGCGCACGAAGTCCTGGTTGCTGCCGGTGACGATATAGGTGCGGTAGCCCCTGGCGCGCAGATAGTTGATCAAATCCTGCATGGGCTGGTAGGCGAGCTCGGTATAGAGCCGCTTCCAACGCGCATCCTGCGCGGTTTCGAGCCATTTGTTGGTTTCCGCGCGCAACGCCTCGACGGTCATGCCGGTCAGCGTCGCAGCGAGAATCGTCTCGATCTCCTTCGAGGGAAGCTTGGCGATCGCCGCGCGATCGCCCAAAAGAACGGTCTTGAACGGCTCGCGCCCGGCAAGCTCCGGCTGTGCCTTGACGAGCGCGGGCACTCGATCGAAGGCGTAGACCACTTGCGTGTAGAGCGGTTGCTCGACCCACAGCGTGCCGTCCAGATCGAAGGTCGCGATGCGATCCTCCGGCGCGACGAAGTCCGGGCTCGCGGGATCGGTTGTGACGCGCACGAAATCGATGATCGCCTGCTTGGTCGGCCCGTCGTTCCACGAGCCCAACGGGTCTGCGGTCGCCGTCTGCGCGCACGCCGATTGGGCAAACGGCAAACCGGGCAGACCCGATATGCTCGCGAGAACGGGCCATACCGCCGCCAACCCCAGCACGGCGCGCCGGCTCGCTCCAGCGATAGAGCGATGCGATGTCATCGTGTCCTCCGCTCCGAATCGCGACAATGTTCCAGATGATGGGTCCGTTGTCATTTCACGGATGAGGGGGACAGCAGACGGCCCACTTGATGGCACGGGCGCGCGCGCCGCTTGCGGCGCGCCACGAAGCTGACAATGACGCCGTTCGCAGCCGTTGCTGGCACGCTTGCCGCGTCCTCATGGGCGACGGCGAGCGTTCCGAGCGCGCCCGCGGCTGCGACGAGATCCGACGTTCCGATGACGAGCGCGACCGCCCCCTCGCGTGCGGCGCCTGCACGCACCGCGTCCGGATAGCGCCGGGCTAAGGCCGCCCGATCGTAAAACAGGAAAGTCGCGCGGCTGCCGCCGGAGCGGACGCGCCAGCTGCCGTCATGGACCGGAGAGACCGGCTCGTCGATCAGCCCGCTCAGTTGTTCGGCCGCGCTGCCAGCAGTCCGGTTGCAATCCAGCGCCGCGACTCCCGCGGGTTCGCCGGCCTTCCGCAGACGGGCACGCCAAATTTACGGGGACCACAGTGGAGAGGGCCGGTCCTCACGGCTAGTTTTTTTTCCAGAACCCCCTCTGCAGCAACGCGGCTTCCTCTTCCAGCAGCGGACCGACGACCTCGGTTGGGCGCTGGCCTGCCGCGAACACGACGCGGCAGGGCAGGTCGAGCGTCGGATTCTGGGGATCAGCGCCGGTCACGCTTTTCAGGCTCCTCTCCGATTGACCGTAAACGACGCGGCCAATCCCGCACCAATAGATCGCGCCGGCGCACATAGCGCAGGGCTCCGCCGATGAGTAAAGTGTGCACCCGGCGAGCAAGGCTTGGCCATAGGCGGCCTTGGACGCGCGGGTGGAAATGAGCCGTTCGGCGTGCGCCGTCCTGTCGCCGCCTTCCGCAGAATATCCGTTGGCTTGTTCCATCAGGACGCCGCGGTCGGGCCCGACCAGCAACGCACCAAACGGATGGTCGCCGCGCTCACGCGAAGCGCGAGCGATCTCGAACGCCCGTCGCAGAAACCGTTCGTCATCGACTGAGCTTTGCATGCGCGTAGCCTGTGCGAATCCGCGCGTTACAGCAAGAGCCGAGAAGGCAGTTGCAATGCCAGCACCCGCGCCGGTACAGGTCAAAAAACGACGTCGATCCATCTTAACGCGGTCCCCTGATGATCATCGGGCAACGGCACGCGATCATTGAAGGATTTCGGTACCGGTGCGTCAACCGTTCAGTCAGAATCTCGACGTGAGAGCCGTCCGCTCCGTTCCGTGCGTCGTTATGGAACGGTTGCACGCACACATAGCACAACCGTTCGAGTCGATCACGCGGAGACCACGCGCATATGACCGCCTCACCGCTCCTCCATCCGCCCCCCTCGCCGTGCGCTCTGGCGGGCGGGCAAACCGCCCGCGCCGGCACTACCCGCGCTCGCCCGCGCGCAAATATCCGACCCGACGGCGGCTGGCGCAGGCTTGCGCCGCGATCGTGCCCTCTCGCATCGCGCCAACCGCAAAATGTAATGGGCGACGATCCTGTGCCGCGTGCTTCTGTTGATGTCCGTACGGCCTGCCTCTTGCTTGCGCTCTCGGGTTGGAAATTGTTTTTATTTATTCCAATATAATTATCCGACGTCCAGTTTTGAGGTTTTCAAAGCTATCCATATGGTTTTCATTATTGTCTTTATTCAATAAGCATCCATTATATGCTCCTCAAACATCGGGTTGTGAGAGGGGATCGTGGATTCTGGAGCGAGGTGCAACGGGTTTATGAAAACTGTATTTGGACGTCTTTGCCAAGCTCTTTGAGGATTGCCTGGAATGGCGTCTTGAAACCGAGGCATTTTCTCGGCGTGAGATTGGCGGTGAGGATGATATCCTGGATTTCTTCGTCGGACACTTTGTCAATGTCGATCTGACGCGGCAACCAGCGTCGTAATCGGCCGTTGGCGTTTTCGACTCCGCCCTTCTGCCACGACGCGTAGGCGTCACAGAACCAAGTGGTCATGGCGCACATGGTCTTAAGGAGAGCGTGCTGGGCGAAGGCGGTATCATTGTCAAGAGTAATGGACTTGCGCAGCGTGGGTTCGATGCGGGCGAACACCGCCAGCATGACCGAAATGGTTTCGGCGGCGGTTTTTCCGACGAGCCTCGCTGCGAGCGTGACGCGGGATTTGCGCTCATAGAGAACGAGCACGGGCCGTGTGCGCTTGCAGATGATGAGGTCGCCCTCCCAATGACCAGCCTCGGTTCTGGCGTCGATATTTTTGGGCCGTTCATGGATGGAGACGCGATCCTTTATGGTATCTCGCGAAGGCCTCGATCGACGCGGGCGGCGGCGTTTGTGACGTCGGGTGAGATAACGCCACAGCTGCTCGGCCTTTTGGGCGGCGCGGTAGATGAAGGCGTAGATCGTCTCGCAGCCCACGGCCCGCAGACGGCGTTCGTTTCCGGCTTTCAGCCAGCCTGCAATTTGCTCGGGCGTCCACCCTTCGGCGAGGCGGTCGAGAACGAAGCTCCGCAAGGCTCGATCTTTCTCGATCAACGCTTCACGCCGCCTGCGCAATTGATAAGCTCCGGCGGCGTGAAGCGGCGAGTAGCGCCCGCTGGGCAGCCGATTGCGCGACAGTTCGCGCGAGATCGTCGACTTCGGACGGCGGAGCGCCCGAGCGATGGCGCCGATCGAATGGCCCAGGACCTTCAACAAACCAATCTGTTCTCTTTCGTCATCTGACAAATGTGAATAACCGCGCATGGCAACACTCCCTGAGGTCTCGATCCTGCCGATACCAAATCGGCGGGGGTGTTGCACCTCGCGTCAGAACTCAGGGATTCTATGAGCGTGACGATCATTTATGGATCCGACGGGGGCTGCACCCGCAAGATCGCCAAGAGCATCGCGGCCAAGACCAGCGGCAAGGCGATCGACATCTCCGACGCCGAACCGACCGACATGGAAAATTGCTCGCTGCTGCTATCCGACCTATGCCGATGGCGAGTTGCAGAACGACTGGCAAACCCATCTCGGCAAGCTCGAACGGGCGGAGTTCGCCAATAAACGCGTGGCGATTTTCGGAACCGGCGACCAGGTGAGCTTCCCCGACTCCTTCGTCGACGCCATCGGCATTCTGTACGACGTGGTTGCACGCAAGGGCGCGGAGGTGATCGGCTGTACCGACCCCGCCGGTTACGACTTCACCCGCTCGGCGGCATTGCGCGACGGCAAGTTCGTCGGCCTTGCGATCGATGAAGACAACCAGTCCGGCGAGACCGAGGCGCGGGTAACGGCATGGCTCAGCCAACTCAAATGAGGGCGCCAATGATCGCTCTGCTCCCGCAATACCTTTACGAGCTCGGCAAGGGCGTGCGTCAGCTGTTCATGCTGACCATGACGCCGGCGGAAGCGAAGGCCGTGTTGCCCCGGCTCAATCAGGACGACATCGCTTTTCATGTCCAACGGGTGAGCGATCTGAAAGTCAATGTATTTTTTGGCAACGCGCAGTTCGTCGCCGTCGCGCGGCGGCTCACGATACGGCCGCTCCACCAGCTCAGCGCCGAGGAGGATTTCATCCTCGGCACCCTGCTGGGCTATGACGGCGAGCAGCAATGCCGGCGCTATCTCGGCCGGCTAGCAGCCTGTCGGACTTAGCGGATTATACGCGACGCGGGGTATTCTGGCGCAATTGATTCGCCGTGTGGATGCCCATCGATGAGCAATTTCCGCGAGTTTGATCGCGAGACGAGATTTCTGCTTCCGCCGTCGCTCGATGAATGGCTTCCCGAACAACACCTGGCGCGGTTTGTTGTGGAGGTGATCGACGGGTTGGACCTGTCGGCGATGGTGAAGAGCTATCGGGGCACCGGCTCGGCTGGCTATCATCCGGTCTTGTTGTTGGGACTGTTGGTTTACGGCTATGCGACCGGGGTGTTTTCGAGCCGCAAGCTGGAGCGGGCGACCTATGATTCGGTGGCGTTCCGGTTCATCGCGGTGAACCAGCATCCCGACCATGACACCATCGCGACGTTTCGGCGACGCTTTCTCAAGGACATCGAAGCGCTGTTCGTGCGAGTGCTGGAATTGGCGCGCGAGATGGGGCTGCTGAAGCTCGGCACGGTGGCGCTGGACGGCACAAAAATCCACGCCAATGCCAGCCGGCACAGCGCGCTGTCCTATGAGCATGCCACGAAGATCGAGGCCCAATTGAAGGCCGAAGTGGCCGCACTGCTGGCGCGGGCGGAAGCCGCGGACCAGGCCGAAGTGGTCGATGGCATGTCGATCCCGGAGGAATTGGCGCGCCGTGAGGATCGTCTGGCCAAGCTTGCGCAGGCGCGCGCCAAGATCGAAGCGCGCGCCACGGAACGCTTCGAGCGGGAGGCGGCGGAGCATCGCGCCAAGCTGGCGGCGCGGGAGGCGGCGGCTGCGAATGGCAAGAAGGGAGGCGGCAGGCCACCCGCACCACCGGTCGAGGGGCCGCAGCCCAAGGATCAGATCAACCTGACGGACGAGGATTCGCGGATTATGCCGGTGGCGGGCGGCGGCTTCGACCAGTGCTACAACGCGCAGGCGGTGGTGACGACGGCGAGCCTTCTGGTGATCGCCACGGCAGTGGTTCAGGCGCCCAACGACAAGCAGCAGATCGCGCCGATGCTGGAGAAGATCGACGCTTTGTCGGAACAGTTCGGCCGGCCCGAAACACTGTTGGCCGACAATGGCTATTTCAGCGAGGCCAATGTAATGCGGTGCGCGGCTGCCAAAATCGAACCGCTGATTGCGACCGGGCGGCAGCCGCATCACCCCTCCTGGCGCGAGCGATTTGCCGCGCCGCTGCCGGCGCCGGAAAACCCGACCCCGGTCGAGGCCATGGCTTGGCGTCTGCGGACACCGCACGGCAAACAACTCTATGGTTTACGCAAGCAGACCCCGGAACCGGTGTTCGGTATCATCAAATCGGTGATCGGATTCCGCCAGTTCCTGCTGCGTGGACTCGATCGCGTTCGCGGCGAGTGGAGCCTCGTCACAATGGCCTGGAACATCAAGAGAATGTATGCGCTCAGCCTGGGCTGAGCGCTCTCCCAGCGCTGCGCTCGAACCGCGGCGGGGGTGTCCAAAAATCTCCCCGCCGCCGCCACGTGTAATCGCAGCAATGTTCGTTGGCGAGATTTACAACTCGATCCGCGGCAGAATTGACGCCGGCAAAAAATCAAGCCCAAGTCCGACAGGCTGCTAGATATGGGACTGCCGACGCTGGTCGCGATTGCGGCGCACCCGTGAGCGCCGCGCCCAAGAGCGCCCGCGTACAAGGCCGCGGATTTGAGATCCTCGCCGTGAACTTCAGACCCGACTTAAACAGTAAAATGGTGTTGGTGCGCGTAAGCCCTTGATTTCCTTGGTGCGGAGTTGTGGTTTTCTCAAAACGTGGTGCCACGTTTGCACATATTATAGGCTTGAAGGCGTAGCGCGACTCTGAATCTGTGGTGCTTTCTTTCGGAGGCGCCATGTTCTTCCGCATCAAGAAGTCCGGCGATCGCGCTTATGTCCAGGTGGTCGAGAACAAGCGCGTTGATGGTGCCGTGCGCCAATCCGTCATCGCCAATCTCGGGCGCGCCGACGATCTCATCGCGTCCGGCGCACTTGCCTCGCTGCTTTCGTCCGGCGCCAAGCTCACTGACCAGGTGTTGCTCATCAGCGCGCTCGACGAGGACGCCGACGGATCGTTGTCGGTTGCGGCCAAGCGCATCGGCGGACCTTTGTTGTTCGGCCGCATCTGGGACCGGCTCGGCATCGCCGCGGTGCTCGAGGAGTTGCTGAAGCATCGTGCATTCGAATTTGCGGTCGAGCGCGCTGTCTTCGTCGCCACGCTGCACCGGCTTTTTGTCTCCGGGTCGGATCGTGACTGTTCCTCATGGATGGCGGACTACGACATTGCCGGCGTCGACGGTCTCGACCTGCATCATTTCTATCGCGCCATGGCGTGGCTCGGCGAGGAACTGGAGGAGAAGCCCGCGGGTGCGCTGGCACCGCGCTGTGTCAAGGACGTCATCGAGGAGCGACTGTTCGACCAGCGACGCGACCTGTTCACCGATCTCTCTGCGGTGTTCATGGACACGACGAGCCTATCGTTCTACGGCGAGGGCGGCGAGACGCTGGGCGAGCATGGCTACTCGAAGGATTATCGCCCCGACCTGAAGCAAATGATCCTGGGCCTCGTCGTCGATGGTTCGGGCTCGCCGCTTTGCACCGAGATGTGGCCCGGCAACACCGCCGACGTCACGACGCTGTTGCCGGTGATCGATCGGCTGCGCCAGCGCTTCGGCATTGGCCGCGTTTGCGTCGTGGCCGACCGCGGCATGATCTCGGCCGCCACCATCGTCGGGCTCGAAGAGCGCCGGCTCGAATACATTCTCGGCGCGCGCGAGCGCAGCGACGCGCTGGTGCGCAAGATCGTTCTCGCCAACGAGGGCCCGTTCGTGCCGCTCCTGATCGAGCGGCAGAGAGGCGAGACGCAACTGTTCGCCAAAGAGGTGACGGTCGAGGGCAAGCGCTACATCGTCTGCCGCAACGAGGCGGAGGCCGAGAAAGACCGCAACGACCGGGAGGCGATCGTCACCGCCCTTGAGGCGCAATTGAAGAGAGGTGACAAGGCCCTCGTCGGCAACTCGGCCTACCGCCGCTATCTGCGCAAGACCGCGGATGGACCGGCCTTCGCGATCGACGCTGGCAAGCTCGCGGAGGAAGCACGCTTCGATGGCGTCTTCGTGTTGCGCACCAACGCCAAGATCACGCCGCTGCAGGCGGTGCTGCGATATCGCGACTTGCTGAAGGTCGAAAACCTGTTCCTGCGAACCAAGGCGGTGATGCGGACGCGGCCGATCTTCCATTCCTCCGACGCCGCAATACGCGGCCACGTATTTTGTTCTTTCCTCGCGCTCGCCATGCAGAAGTGCCTGGAAGATCTGTCGCGCCAGGCTGGCATCGTGCCGGAATGGAAGACGCTTCTGCGCCATCTCGATCGCCTGCAACAGATGCGCATTCGCCATCGGGACAACGATTGGCTTGTCCGCACCGACGTCGCGAAGCCGATCGCCGATCTGTTCCGCCACGCCCACGTGGCGCTGCCGCCGCGCGCCAGGCAAATGGCGCCACCGAAACTCGCGCCCCCCACGAAATCCGCCCGGAAACGCCGCGGGCGCCCCCGGCGTGGTGCCACGCCGTCACGAATTTCGCCGAAAGCAGCGTGATCTCAATCGATTACGGAAATCAGGTGTTCAAGTAGGGTCAGACAGGGCGTGATCCGCGAGCGCATACCCGGTCGACGGATCGCGGCGATCCGTCATGCATCCGGCTCGCATCTGGCTCGAACGATGTTTGGCCCAATCCATTTGTTGCGTGTCCGCAACATGATCTCGATTCCGACATCGCGGCCCAACTCTGATGATGCAAACTCGGGCAAATCTGGTATTGTCGAAACACAGAGGACGGGACGCTTTCACATTTCAAACTCCAACGGAAATGGCCTGGTCGCGCTGAAAATCGTGATGCCCCCTCTGAAAAACCCCGGCTCAGCCGGGGTTTTTCTATGTTCCGATGCAATCAGCGTTCGCTCGGCTGGATGGGCTCGAACCATTGGAGCTTGACCTGGATCGCATCGAACTCCGATGGTCCGACGCATTGATGGGTTGCGAATTTAATAACTTGCGAAATTCTCGTCTTTGGACTTTGATTTGAACGTCTGCTCGTCTTTGCTCACCTATCCGCTCTTTAAGTAACTCCGGGGAAATTTAGAATGGTTACATAGTAGCTCTATTTAGACCGAACTTCCCTCTTGCAAAACCTGTAAGCGATTGAAGGTAGTGAGTTTCCCGGGATTCTGTCGCTGAAGTGTAGCCATGTAATTTGCGATAATTATGTTAAGTCATTGTGACGGGCATGGCATTATTGCGCCATGTATATCGAAACCGTCCCGAACCGGAACTCGCCGCCCGCCATCCTGCTGCGGGAGAGCTATCGCGACGGCGGCAAGATCAAGAAGCGCACCATAGCGAACCTGTCCCACTGGCCGACCGAGATCGTCGAAGGTCTGCGCACGCTGCTCAAAGGCGGCACGGCGGCGCCGGCCGGTCAGGAGACGATTGTGGTGCGCCGCGCCTTGCCGCACGGGCATGTGGCGGCCGTGCTCGGCACGCTGCGCGACATCGGTCTTGATCGTCTGCTCGGGCCTTCTGGCAACCGCTGCCGCGACCTCGTCATCGCGATGATCGTGGCGCGGCTGATCGCGCCGGCGTCCAAGCTCGCCACTGCCCGCATGCTCGACCCGCTCACCGCCGCCTTCAGCCTTGGCGAGACGCTTGGTCTTGGATCGGTTGACGAAGACGAACTCTACGTCGCCCTCGACTGGCTGGGCGAGCGCCAGGAGGCGGTCGAGAGGGCGCTCGCGCGCAAGCATCTGCGCGCCGGCACGCTGGTGCTCTACGACGTGTCGTCGAGCTATCTGGAGGGCCGCTGCTGCGAACTGGCGCAGCGCGGCTACAACCGCGACGGCAAGAAGGGCAAGCTGCAGATCGTCTACGGCCTGCTGTGCGCGGGAGACGGCTGCCCGGTGGCGATCGAGGCATTCGAGGGCAATACCGCCGATCCGCGCACGCTCGCCGCACAGATCGACAAGGTCAAGAAGCGCTTCGCGCTTGATCATGTGGTGCTGGTCGGCGACCGCGGAATGATCACGCAGGCGCGCATCGACGCCGAGATCGCCCCGGCGGGGCTCGACTGGATCACGGCGTTGCGGGCGCCGGCGATCCGGGAGCTTGCGGACGCCGGAGCCCTGCAGATGTCGCTGTTCGACGACCGCGACATGGCGGCCATCACCTCGCCCGATTATCCGGGCGAGCGGCTCATCGTCTGCCGCAATCCTGATCTCGCCCGCGAGCGCGCTCGCAAGCGCGAGGACCTGCTGGCCGCGACCGAGAAGGACCTCGCCGTCATCGCAGCGGCGGTTCGGCGCGCCCGCAAGCCGCTGCGCGGCGAAGCCGCGATTGCGCTCAAGGTCGGCGCCGTCGTCAACCGGCGCAAGATGGCCAAGCACTTCGACCTCGTCATCGGCGAGGCGAGCTTCGCGTTCCATCGCAAGGCGGCGGCGATCGCCGCCGAGGCGGCGCTCGACGGCATTTATGTCGTGCGTACCAGCTTGCCGAAGAAAGCGCTCGATAACGCCGCGACCGTCGGCGCTTACAAAAGCCTCGCCCGGGTCGAGCGCGCGTTCCGCTCCTTGAAGACCGTCGACATCCATCTGCGTCCGATCTTCCACTGGACGGCGCCGCGCGTGCGCGCCCACGTCTTCCTGTGCATGCTCGCCTATCACGTCGAGCATCACATGCGCGCCAGGCTCGCCCCCATGCTCTACGACGAGACCGATCACGAGGCCGCCGCCGCGATGCGCACCAGCATCGTCGCCAAGGCCGAGCGCTCCGCCGCCGCCAAGCGCAAACAAGCAACCGGCCGCACCGACGACGGTCTCCCGGTCCACAGCTTCCGCAGCCTACTCGCCGATCTCGCCACATACTGCCGGATCCAGGCGACCACCGCGCTCAACGAGAAATACCTCTTTACCCTCCACACCAGGCCAACCCCGATCCAGAGCCGCGCCTTCGAACTCCTCGCCATCAACCCCGACCGTACCCAGTAACCGACACTCGCTTTCGATAAACGAAAGCGAAATCAACGCTTTACAATCTTGAAAGAAGGAAGTTCGGTTTAGAAGACTTATCACCGAAGAGCCCATCGCGGATTGCTGGCGGTAATCGGGAGGAGCGATGTTCGCTGAAAAAACTCAAAATCCCTCATATCGATACGAAACGAACACCCACGGCCACGCCCCCTTCGCCGCCACCGACGATCAAGGAGCGCCCTCCTCCGGATGGTACTATTTCGGGCCTCCGCCGCCCTGGTCGCAATCCGCTCCGCCAAACGCCACCGCCGCTTGGCCATACGGACCATACCAAGCTGGCCATGCCGCCGCTGGTGGGACGGGCTGGGGCAACGCGTCCGCGGGCGCGACCGCGGCGCCCCACGGGCAAGGACGCGTCGCCAACGCCGATTTCAAGGAGGCTTTCGACCGGTTGTCGCGCGGAGACGTGAGCGCCGACACGATCGGCAAGCTCCTCGGGCTGGACGACAGCGATTTCTGGAAAGGCGCCCTGGTCGGCGCCGCCGCCGCGCTGCTCGCCAGCAATCTTCCAATCCTGATGAACATGCTCTCCGGGCTGGCGCAATCCAAACCTGCCGCGGACGCAGAGACCAATCGCAACTCCACGCCGAACAGCGGCGCGGACACATCGCGATAAGCGAGGAGACCAATGGATAATTCGGACGAACTTCAGTGCAGCGACTGCTTTGAAACGAGTTATTTCATTCCGCCCGGTCCCTATCTGCTGCGCGCAGGAGCGGCCGGCGCGGTAATTGCGGGCGGCTGGACCGCGTTCTCCGACGTCCTTCGGGTTCGCGACCAGGAGATCGCGTCGACGGACGCCATTTATCACACGATCCGCAACGCCGCGCTGGGCGCCGGCGCGGGCGTCTTGATCGGCGCCGCCGCGCACTTCGCAAGAACGCATCCCCTGACGAGTGTGGCGACGGTGCTCGCGGTCGGCGCCGGCGCGCTTTACCTCGCGGGAAGAAATCAAGGGGATCGCGAGCCAGCCGCTCAAACAGCATCCGAAACGACGTGAACGCGTGAGCGGAACGAAGACAAAGTCGAGAGGAATGCATCAATGAGCCCGCAGCCATATCAGGGCGGTCCCGGCCCGTCGCGCGGCGACGAGGCGCAGGCGCCGCAAGGAACGAATGGAGGCCCGCACCTTCATGGCGCCCCGCATGGCGTTCATGGGCATGGCTATGCGCCGTACGGGCCGCCGCCTTGGGCGGCGTACTCTCCCCCTTGGCATGCGGCGTATTTTTTTCCGCATGCTCATCCCTACGGACCGTATGGCCCCGGCTTCGCCTGGGGACCGCCGCCATGGGGACCGCCGGGAACCGGACAGGACGCAAACTCAGGGGCGGCCGCGAGCGGTCTGCTCAACAACCGGTTCGTGATGGGCATGCTGGTGGGCGGAGCATTGACCTACGTCCTCACGAACGAAGCGATCCAGCGCGCCGCCATCCGCGGGATCATGCAGGTCTGGCTGAGCGTCCAGGGCGGATTGGAAGAAGCCAAAGAACGGTTCCGTGACGCAGAATTGGAGATCAAAGCGTCTAGCGGGGGCTGAGCTGGTTATTCACGCGGTTCATAGCTTCATAGCGCCGGCGAGGGAGAACGCGCGTCCGCCAAGCCGGATCGGCGAACCGGTCATCGTTCACGAGCTGCCGAGACGATTGCGGGTGAAGCTGCCGCTCTTGCGGCAACCCCGTCTCGACACCGGCTGTCTCGCCGAGATGCTCTCCGGAATTGGCGGCGTCCGGTCCGTCCGCATCAACGCGGGCGCCCAATCCGTCGTCATCGAATATGACGGGACACCGGCGGCCCGGCGCTTCGTGCTCCGCGAATTGTCGAGCCTCGCCTTGCGCGCCCTGCCGGTCCGCGAAGCGCCGCGCGACGAGGAGCCCAGCCTCGCGCCGCTTGCGATCCGCGCCGCGCTCTTACTCGCATTTTTGCTGCTGCCGGTCCCGTTGAGCCGTTTCCTGACCTGGGCGGCGATTGCGCCCCGGCTCGTTCGCGGCCTCCGGGCGTTGGCGTCGAACGGCCTTTCGGTTCGGGTGCTGGACGCCGCCGCCGTCGCGCTCGGCGCCGCGCAGAGCAAGTACCGCACCGCGCTCACCACCGACATCCTGATGGAGTTGGGCGATTACCTTGAAGCGACCACTCAGCGCCGTTCGGAGGAATTGCTCGAGAGCCTGCTCCATCCGCATCCAACCTCCGTCTGGGTCGAGCGAGAGGGGATTCTCCGTCGAATCCCGTTCGCCGAAGTCATGATGGGGGACGTCGTCGTCATTGATGCGGGCGACCTCGTGCCAGTGGATGGCGTCGTCATCGATGGTGTCGCCCAGGTGAACCAAGCCTCGGTCACGGGCGAAAGCGTGCCCGTCCGCAAGGAAGCGGGGGCGGATGTCATCGCCGGCAGTACGCTCGAAAACGGCCGGCTGCGGATCAAGGCGCGGCGCGTGGGAAGCGACACGACCACCGCGCGCGTCGCCGCGTTCATTCGCGAGTTGCTCGCCGCCAAGTCGGAGACCGAACGGATCGCCGAGGAGTTCGCCAACGGGCGGGTGCTGGTGACGATGGGGCTGGGCGCCGCCACGTTCTTGCTGACGGGCGACATCACACGCGTCATCTCGGTCTTCCTGATCGATTATTCCTGCGCGGTGAAGCTGAGCGCGCCGGTGACGATCCGGTCGACGATGTCCGAAGGGGCGCGTCAGGGAATTCTGATAAAAGGCGGGCCAAGCATCGAGGAGTTGGCGCGGGTCGACACGTTCGTTTTCGACAAGACCGGCACGCTCACGCGCGGGGAGCTCGCCGTCACCGACATTGTTCTCCTCGCGCCGCACGTCTTTCCGCAGGAACGGCTGCTGGCTTTGGCCGCATCGATCGAGGAGCATTCGCGCCACCCCGTCGCCGACGCCATCGTTCGCGCCGCGCGGCGTCAGGGCGTGTCGCGGGTTCCGCATGACGATGTCGACGTCGTCATTGCCCATGGGCTGAAGGCGCGGGTCGACGGAGAGCCGGTCCTGATCGGCAGCCGGCACTTCCTCGAGGACCATGAAGGGATCGACTTTCGGCCGCACGAGCCGGTTGCGGAGGACTTGAGCGCGCAAGGGAAGCTGCTGCTTTACGCCGCCGCCGGCCGCATGCCCATCGGCATCATCGGACTGCGTGACGAATTGCGTGACGACTGTCCGGAGACGATGGCGCGCCTGCGCCGATCAGGCGTGAACTCGCTGATCATGCTCAGCGGCGATCGCAAAGCGAGAGCGGAGGCGCTCGCCGAGACGATCGGCATGGACACGGTCTTTGCCGAACTGCAGCCGGAAGACAAGGCGGCGATTTTGCAACGCCTGCGACAGGAGGGCCGCCGCGTCGCCTTCGTCGGCGACGGCATCAACGACGCGCCGGCGCTGGTCACGGCGGACGTGGGGATCGCCATGCCGCTCGGCGCCGACATCGCGCGCGCCACCGCGGATATCGTGCTGCTCGACGACCGCCTCGCGGCTGTGGCCGACGCGCGCGAGGCCGCCCTGAGCGCGATGAGCATGATCCGCACCAATTTCCGGGCGGCGATCGGCGTCAACACGGCTCTTTTCGTGGCGGCTTCGGCTGGCTCGCTGTCGCCGATCGCGGCGGCGGTCCTCCATAACGGAACGACGCTGGCCTTGCTGGGGCGCGCCCTCTACGCCGACTCCTTTCCAAACCACCGGCTCGAACAGGTCGCCCCCCTCCCCCAACGACCTTCGCTCTGAGAGCAATCCGCGCGACATTCGCCTGGAGAGCCGCACGCGCAGAGCACGCACGCGCAGAGCACTTATCAAGACCCAATGAAATGATGCGGAACGGATCCGCCGGCGTCATCGATTTGTCGTCTCCAGATTAAATTAGTTATAAAAAGCTTTTGCAAAGATTGACATCGCAGGTGCTGCGAATTACGGGACTCGGCATCTGGATCATGAGCGCCCGAACGCTAACCGTCCGGCGGTCAAGCCGCGATGCGGCATGTCGAATCCGGGTGAGAGGCAAGCGGGCGCGCAGCTGGAGGACGGTCGCATGACGCATTGTGTCCACCACGTCCCGGGGCGGGCACGTTTCAAGCTCCCCCAGCTTCAGCACGATCCGGCCTATGCCGGCGAGATCGAGCAAAAGGTGCTGGCTCTGGATGGGGTGACCGGCGTGGAGGTCAATCAACGCGCCTGGTCGATGATCGTCCACTACGACGTCAACGCAAACCCTCTCGACGCCGTCGCCAAGCAAATCGGCGCGCTTCGCCCGGCGAATGGCGAAAACGGCGCAGGCAGTCACCCGGTGCTGCCGAGGGTTGATCGTTCAAACGGCCACCACGCCATCGGAGGCCCCGAGATGTCCCGCGTGGTCGGCCAGGCCATCGGCCAGGCTATTTTCGCGACGCTCGTCCAGCGCACGCTCGATCGAAGCCTGCTCTCGCTTCTGACCGGTCTGCGGTAAGCGCGGTCGGATTGCAGCGTTTTCCCGCGGACCTCTCGACAAGCGCCCGATCGGGAGTTGCTGAATTGGGTGTCGTGCGAGCGGCACAGCGCGCTGCGCCGGGTCATGAATCAATTCGAGTTGGCGGCCGCTTCGAACTCCGCGGCGGAAACGCCGTGCCCCATCAGCGCCTGATAGCCGACGCGGGGCTCGAACCGCTGCGTATTGGCTGAGTGGAGGCCGATCACCGCCGCATCGCCGCCATTCAACAGCAGAATTGGGGCGCCCGATTCCCCCGGCCCCGAGTCGCACATGTGAATCAGCACACCCGGGTCGGATGCCTCGGCCCTGGCGGCGCATCCCTTATGGACCGAGAGCACATATTCGTGGTCGGCCGCATATCCCGCGAGCGCAATCTCGCCGCCGCCACTTGGCGGCAGCAGGGAATTTTCGACGTCCCGGATCGGGATCGGCTTGACCGGCAGCGCATCGCGCAAGGTGATAATCGCCCAATCGTGCCGGATCATCTTGGGATCGATGAAATCATAGCGCGGGCGATCCTCCAGCTTGAACGCGAATTGCGGGGCGGTGACAAAGCTCTCGGCGAGAGAATGGCCGAGGAACTTGTCCCTCCCCTGGCCGACCACGAAATGCACCGTCCCCGGCTTGACCCAATTATTGGTGCGCGAATCGAACAGGCAGTGCGCCGCCGTGAGCACGCGCCGCGGGGCGATCAAGGCGCCGGTGCACAGGCCGCGCGCGGACGTGCCGGCGACCACATTGATGCGGCCGATCGCGGTCCATGGCCACCGGTCGGAGAGGATTTGGATGCGCTGGTCCTTGGTGCCCAGAATGCCGTTCGGCAGGCTGGAGGGCGCAGGCTGCGCGATGGCGCTCTCGTGTTCCTGCGCGCACCACACCGCGAGCGAAACGACGAGCAATGCCGCCAACGCCCGTATGACGATCGCCCGCTTTCGATGAGCCATGCGCAAAGTCATCTCGCGGCCGACCGGTTTGCGCTCGCGTTCTGGTGCGGACGGCGGGACTCGAACCCGCACGAGGTTTCCCTCAACGGATATGTCAAATCGCGCATTGGCGTCACGGAACAAGCTAGGCTCCAAGATTGGACCGCGGGAAAGATGCCGAAATTCAAGTTGCTGGAGCCACCATCTTCGTGGCGCGGAGCCTCTGGCCTGTACCGGCAGGCCACGCCACAGCGAAGACAGAGGGTTATTGCGAACTCGATTCAGTCGGTCAGGAACGCTCTAGGGCGATTCCGATCATGGTTGAGGAGCAAGCACCGCTCTCATTAGCAGTGCGCCGTCAGGTAGCACCTTCATCGAGGCCGCCTTAATTCGGCTTCCTGACGATGTATGGGGGCGTCTCGGCGCAATCAACGCCGTCGTGTCGGGCCAGTACCGCCGCCCGCTCGTCGGTCAGGCAGTTACTTGCGCACGTGTCGCAACGCTCGACCACTCTTGTCCCGTCGTCTCGCTCTACGATGACGTAAGCGTTCCCTCCGCATGTGGGGCAGATAAGCAGTTGCATCGCCGCTTCCTACACGCTGCTGCCCAGCGGTCGCCCTAGCGAGCCATTAAGCACAAAGCGGCCGAGGTCGACTCTCGGCCGCTCCTGACGCTTCGCCGTCCTAAACCCGCCTGCAAACCGCGGCACAGTCGCGGTTCGACCAAGCTCGTCCAACGATTGTGAGCAATAATACGAAAAAATTCGTCTGGCTCATTGATAGTCGTCAAAGCGGCCAGCGCTGAGGCGGAGAAGGCATGACGGCGAGCCGTGCGAGCGAACATTGCCCGAACAACCTGCTACCATTTTGCTACCCAACTCGGCGGGACGCCGCGGTACAGGCCGGAATGATAATGGCGGTTCGGTGGAATTTCTGCTGATAGGTCAACACTAGTCGGGACAGGCCGTGACAGGCTGTGATGGCCCCATAGGGATTTTAAGTCCGTTGCGTCTACCGGTTCCGCCACGTCCGCTTCGCGGCGCCGAAGCGCCGCGCCATCATAGCAGTCCCGTGCGCATTCCGTGCAAGCTCTACTGCTCGTCGCCGCACAACGGCGGCTGAAACGCGAGCCCAGTGTCCCAGGGGAAGAAAATCCAGGTGTCCTGCGCCACCTCGGTGACGAAGGTGTCCACCAGCGGCTGTCCCCGCGGCTTGGCGTACACGCTTGCGAAATGCGCGCGCGGCAGGAGATTGCGCACCGCCCGCGCCGTTTCTCCGGTATCGACGACATCGTCGACGATCAGCACGGCGCTGCCCTCGCCGTCTCCGAGCGCCGCGATGTCGCGCGCCGGGATTTTGAGGAGTTTCGCCTCGACGCGGCTCGTGTGTTGATAACTCGTGACGCACACCGTCTCGATCACGCGGATGCCGAGCTCGCGCGCGACGATCGCCGCCGGCACCAGTCCGCCGCGCGCGACCGCCACGATGGCCGAAAACGGACGCACCGCCGCGACCCGAAAGGCGAGCGTGCGGGCGTCGCGATGGAACATGTCCCACGATACGAGCAGCGATTTGTCGGGAGCCGGCATGGCCTGCGCGCCCTGCTCACGTCGAACCGCCGGGGCGTCGCGCCGCCGGACCGGCCGGCGCCGGACGTTGCGCCAGCGCCGCCTGCACGCGCGCGATCATCCGCTCCACCTCGGTCTTCGCCGCCGCGAGTTTCTCCGGGTCGCGCGCACGCAGGACCACGTCGGTGTTGGGGCCGCGCACCTCGTCCATGAAGGGATAGCTGCCGATCATCACGTCGGGATAGTCTTTCGCGATGGCGGCGAGCTCGCTGCCGATCTCGCCCTCGCGCAGATCGGCGCGCACCGTTTCCGCGATCAGCCTGACGCCGGTGCGCAGTCTTGGCACAACCGCGTCGAGCATCGCCTGCATGATCGACGGCACGCCCGCCATGACGATGACGTTGTCGATCCAGAATCCGGGCGCCGCCGACACCCGGTTCTCCACCAGCGCCGCCCCGCGGGGAACCCGGGCCATGCGCATGCGCGCTTCGTTCAGTTCGCCGATCCGCGCCTGCAGCAGCTCGACCGCGCGCGGGTGAACCTCGAGCGGCACGCCGAACGCCTGGGCGACGCTGTCGGCGGTGATGTCGTCATGGGTCGGACCGATTCCACCGGTGGTGAACACGTAGGTGTATCGGCTGCGCAGTTCGTTGAGCGCGTCGACGATCGCCGCTTCCTCGTCCGCGACCACCCGCACTTCCTTCAGGTCGATGCCGATTTCGGTCATCACCCGGGCGATATGCTCGATATTCTTGTCCTTGGTGCGCCCGGAGAGGATCTCATTGCCGATCACGAGCAGCGCGGCGGTGACAACGGCCGGGGCAAACCCCATCTGAGGAGAGGCGGCCTCCGCCGAGGCTGCCGAAGCGGGATCGGCCGCAGAGCCGCTGCTGTTCTGTTCGACCATGGCGGGCTTCCATATCTGCCTGTCCTCTAGCCCGGCCGCCGGACCGGCTCAAGGCGCGTCCGTCCGCGATTCGAGCGCCGCAGTCCTGGTCAAGGCCAGCCTAAAGCTTAGGCAGACCCCCGTGGGGGGATCGCAACTGCTTTGTCGGCTTTGGGGAAATTCTGGCCTGAAGCTTGCACCTTGTATTTTCTTGCGGAAACCGCGTCAGGGTTGGTCCGCTCTTGGAGGAAGTGATGCCGGTCGCTTTCGATGAGATGAATGGCCACGATCTGGAGGTGCGCGCCGCCTATGCGGTGCTCGACGATTGGCTCAAGGACCAGTCGCCGGACCAGCTCGAACAGCGCTGCCAGGAGGCGGAATTGCTGTTCCGGCGCATCGGCATCACCTTCGCGGTCTATGGCGAGGCAGACTCGACCGAGCGGCTCATTCCGTTCGACGTCATTCCGCGTATTCTCTCCTCGGCCGAATGGGAGATTTTGCAGCGCGGCCTCGAACAGCGCGTGCGCGCGATCAACCTGTATCTGAACGACATCTACGGTCCGCGCGCGATCCTCAAGGCCGGCATCATCCCGGAGGATCTCGTCTTCCAGAACCCGCAGTTCCGCCCGGAGATGAACGGCCAGCGGGTGCCGCACGATGTCTACGTCCACATTGCCGGCATCGACATCGTGCGGGTGGACGAGAAGACGTTCTACGTGCTCGAGGACAATGGCCGTACGCCGTCCGGGGTCTCCTATATGCTGGAGAACCGGGAGATCATGCTGCGGCTGTTCCCCGACCTGTTCTCGCGCTACCGCGTCGCGCCGGTGGAGAACTATCCGGACGAACTGCTCGCGACCCTGAAGTCGGTCGCGCCCACCACGGCGTCATCCGATCCGACCGTGGTCCTGCTCACCCCGGGCATCTACAACTCCGCCTATTTCGAGCACTCCTTCCTCGCCGACAAGCTCGGCATCGAGCTGGTCGAAGGCCGCGATCTCCTGGTGAAGAACGGGGTCGTGTATATGCGCACGACCGAGGAGCCGAAGCGCGTCGACGTGATCTACCGGCGCGTCGACGACGATTTCCTCGATCCCCTCGCCTTCCGCCCCGACAGCGCGCTTGGCGTGCCGGGCCTGATGTCGGCCTATCTGGCCGGCCAGGTCACGCTCGCCAATGCGGTCGGCACCGGGGTCGCCGACGACAAGGCGGTCTACAGCTACATGCCGGAAATCGTGAAGTTCTATCTCGCGGAGGAGCCGATCCTCAACAATGTGCCGACCTGGCGGTGCCGCGAGCCGGAACATCTCGCCTACGTGCTCGACCATCTTCCCGAACTGGTGGTGAAGATCGTGCACGGCTCCGGCGGCTACGGCATGCTGGTGGGACCGGCCGCAACCAAGGCGGAGATCGCGACATTCTGCACCCGCATCGAAGCCAATCCGAAGAACTACATCGCGCAGCCGACGCTGGCGCTGTCGACCTGCCCGACCTTCGTCGACAAGGGCGTCGCGCCCCGGCACATCGATCTGCGGCCGTTCGTGCTGACCGGGCGCGACAAGATCAGGATCGTGCCGGGGGGCCTGACGCGGGTCGCCTTGCAGAACGGTTCGCTTGTAGTCAATTCCAGTCAGGGAGGCGGCACCAAGGACACCTGGGTGCTGGACCGCTGATGCTGTCACGCACCGCCGATAACCTTTACTGGGTCTCGCGCTATGTCGAGCGCGCCGAATACCTCGCCCGCATCCTCGAAGTGACGCTGCGTCTGACGTCGCTGCCGATCGCCTATGTCGGCTCGACCAATGAATGGGAATTGGCGGTCGCCACCGCCGGCTGCAACAAGGCCTTCGCCGCCCGCTACCCCGAGGCGAACGAGGCGAACGTGATGGAATTCCTCGCCTTCGCGCCGCAGAACCCCTCCTCGATCTGCAACTGCATCGAACTCGCCCGCACCAATGCGCGGGCGGTGCGCACCGCCATCACCAGCGAGATGTGGGACGTCATCAACGGCGCCTGGCTGGAGCTCAAGCGCTTCGGCAACGCTCCCGGCTCGCGCGAGGAGTTCATGCGCTTCCTGCGCTGGGTTCAGGAAATTTCGCTGCGTTTCGACGGCTCGGCGTTCCGCACGATGTTGCGCAACGACATGTTCTGGTTCTCCCGCCTCGGCCTCAACATCGAACGCGCGGACAACACGGCGCGCATTCTCGACAAGAAGTACCACCTGCTGCTGCCGGTCGACGCCCCGGTGGGAGGTCCGCTCGATTATTATCAGTGGGCGGCGATCCTGCGCTCGGTCTCCGCGCTGACCTCCTACCACTGGGTCTATCGCGAACGGCTAAAACCCTGGCTGATCGCCGATCTTCTCATTCTCAATCCGCAAATGCCGCGGTCGCTCACGAGCTGCTACGACAATCTCGTGCGCTACTGCGATTCCATCGCTACCGCCTATGGCCGTCAGGGCCCCGCCCAGCGCCAGGCCCGCGCGATCCGGACGAAGCTGCAGAACAGCCGGATGGACGAAATCTTTCAAGGCGGCTTGCATGAATTCATCGAAGAGTTCATAGCGGCTAATAACGAACTCGGCGGGGCCATCACCCGTCAGTACCTGATGTGAGCGCCGGCGTCCACAGGCGCCGTTTCCTACACCGCAATCGTCGATGCGTATCTACGTAACCCACGAAACGCGCTATCGCTACGACGAGCCCGTCACGCGGGTGATCCAGGCTCTGCGCGTGACCCCGCGCCCGCATCAAGGCCAGCACATCGTCAACTGGCGCATCGAGGTTTCGCGGGACTGCAAACTCGATGCGTACGAGGATTCGTTCGGCAACCTCATGCACGCCTTCTCCGCCGACGGGCCGCTGGACGAGTTCCGCGTCCTCGTCGCCGGCGAGGTCGAAACTCAGGATACGCACGGAATTGTGCGCGGCGCGGTCGAGCGTTTCCCCCCCAGCCTGTTTCTGCGCGAGACCGCGCTCACGCAGCCGGATCATGCGATCCTGGAGTTAGCGCGCGCGCTCGGCGCAAGCCACGCCGGCGACCGACTCGACCTGCTGCACACGCTGCTGCGCGCGCTGCATGACGACGTGACCTATGACACCGATCCGACTCACCCCGCGACGACCGCGGCCGAGGCTTTCTCGCTACGGCGTGGGGTATGCCAGGACCTCGCTCACATCTTCATCGCGGCGGCGCGCAGCCTCGCGATTCCGTCGCGCTATGTCAGCGGCTATCTCTATCGCAATGATGGCGTCACCGCCCAGCGGGCAGGCCATGCTTGGGTCGAATCCTTCATTCCCGATCTCGGCTGGGTGGCGTTCGATCCGACGCATAAGATCTGCGCGACCGACGCTTACGTGCGGATCGCGATCGGGCTCGACTATCTCGGCGCCGCTCCCGTGCGCGGCGCCCGCGCCGGCGGCGACGGCGAGACGCTCATGGTCGCCGTGCATATCGACCAGGCGCAGCGTCAGTCCCAGAGCTAGCCTTCCTTCCTTTCTTCCTTTTACCTTGCTTGCGCACTTCCGCCCCTGGTATCGATCAACGTTGCTTCTGCCGCCGAGTGTGCAGGACTTCGTTCCCAAGGACCATGTCTCGCGGTTTATCGTCGGGCTGGTGCGGGGAGCCTGGATTCAAGGGATCGCGGGCAGCTACGTGGTGGGCTCGGCCAGCCGCCGTTCGTCCGCGCATGATGGTCGCGTTGCTGCTGCACGGCTATGCGAGTGGGCTCTATTCGTCGAGGCGGATTGCCAGGCCTGCCGCGAGCGGAACGATTTCGTGATGATTGTCGCGCTCGATCGCCGGACTTCCGAACGATCAGCGACTTCCGCAGCGGCATTTGAGGCGCTCGGCGCGTGTTTCTGCAGGTTCTGAAGTTGTGCGAGACAGCCGGGCTGGTCAACTCGGCCACGTCGCCTTGGTGGCACGAAGATCAAAGCGAACGCGTCGAACATAAGCGTGAGTATCAACGCATGAAGAAACGCGAGTCGGATTGAAAGCCGAGTCGCTCGCTGCTGGCCGCCGCCGGCGGCGGTGCCCAAGAGGACGGGACTTCGGCAAAGACAAGCGTGTGACGAGATGCCGGATGGCCGGCGACAAGGCGAACGCTGGCGAAATCCAGAGGCGATGCGCGCTGAGGCCGACGCCAGCTCCGCGAGAGAGCGCCGCATCGAGCCGAAAGACAAGCAGCGCGACGCTGAAGCCGCAAGCCGCAAACCGCGGCCCCGCCATCGGACGAACCCGATCCCAGGCGCAGCGCAACTTCACCACCAGCCGCACAGGCGAGGCTCGCCAGCCTATACGCACACAGCCGTCCGCCCCATCAGTCGCCACACTCACGCCCGCACACCCGCCCTCGCCACACATCCCCCCGCACCTCCCTCCCTACGCGCAGCCACTCAGCGCTCGAGCACATATCACATCCACCCCCACACCCCCCGCGCACGCTACCAACTACATCACACCCCACCCCACCACACCCAACCCCCCCCCCCCCCCCCCCCACCCCCACAACTCAAGCCACCCTCCAAACCCCACCCCACCGACAACAAAGCCGGCCGCGAGCCTATCTGACGCTCCTACCGGTTCCGCACGGAAAACGCGGTTCCCGCCGGTTGCCGTTTCGTGCCCTGCTGCGCAGAATGCGCCGCCAACGAAGCTCGGAGACGCCCGCACCCATGACCTATTGCTGTGGAATCCTGGTGCGCGACGGGCTCGTGATGATCGCTGACACGCGCACCAATGCCGGCCTCGACAACATCTCGGTGTTCCGCAAGCTGCACGTCTTCGCGGTCCCCGGCGAACGAATCATCGCGGTCGCCTCGGCGGGAAACCTCTCGCTCACCCAGTCGGTCCTCAGCATGCTCCATGAGGGGCTGGAGAACCCGGAGACCGGCGAGCGCGAAACGCTGATCGACGCTCCGACCATGTTTCAGGCCGCGCAGCGGCTCGGGCGCGCGATCCGCACCCTGCACCGCATGGAAGGCGCCGCGCTCGAGGAGGCCGACGTCAAATTCGAACTGTCGTTCCTGCTCGGCGGCCAGATCAAGGGCGGGCGGCTGCGGCTGTTCATGATGTATTCGGCGGGCAATTTCATCGAGTGCACGCACGACACGCCGTATCTGCAGATCGGCGAGCACAAATACGGCAAGCCGGTGCTCGACCGCGCCGTGACCTACGACATCGATCTCTACGATGCGCTCAAGGTCGCGCTGGTCTCGGTCGACTCGACCATGCGTTCCAATCTCAGCGTTGGCATGCCGATCGATATCCTCGTGGCGCGACGCGACGCTTGCGAGGCCGAGCTGAACTATCGCATCGAGCCGGACGAGCCTTATTTCACCGACTTGCGCCAGCGCTGGTCGGCAGCCCTGCGCGCGGCCCATGCCGCCATCCCGCGGCCGCCTTACCGAACGGCGCAGTAACCAAATATAGTAGGGGTTCCGACGTTAACGACCCCTCGGATTTTCTGTTGCCTGCTCGCACGCTCGGCTATCCTTCGGCTGGCCGCCCTCCCCGTCGAAGGGAGGAAGCATCTGGAAAAAACCAGGCTGCGTGGGAGGAATCAATGAACTCGTCTCGCATCGCCGTCGTCACCGGCGCCGGTAGCGGCATCGGCCGCGCCGCGAGCCTTGCGCTTGCAGAGGCGGGTTTTGTAGTCGTGCTCGCCGGACGGCGCAAAGACGCGTTGGAGGAGACCGCAGGCCTGATCGGCAGGAGCGACGCCTGCCTCGTCGTGCCGACCGACATCGCCGATCCTGCATCCGTCGGCGCATTGTTCGCCCAAGTGCGCGCGACCTATGGGCGGCTCGATCTGCTGTTCAACAACGCCGGCATCGGCGCACCGGCCGTTCCGCTGGAAGACTTGCCGCTCGACGCCTGGCGGCGCGCGGTCGACACCAATCTCACCGGCGCCTTTCTGTGCACGCAGGAAGCCATGCGCATCATGAAATCGCAGACGCCGCGCGGCGGGCGCATCATCAACAACGGCTCGATCTCCGCGCATGCGCCGCGCCCGCTGTCGGTCGCCTATACAGCTACCAAGCACGCGATCACCGGGCTCACCAGACAAACTGCGCTGGACGGGCGCGCCTATGACATCGCCTGCGGTCAGATCGACATCGGCAATGCGGCGACGCCCTTGACCGAGCGCATGGGTCAAGGCGCGGGCATTCTCCAACCGAACGGCGAGACGATGGTTGAGCCGCGCATGGAGGTCGAGCATGCCGGCAGCGCCGTCGCCTATATGGCGAGCCTTCCGCTCGATGCCAACGTGCTGTTCATGACCGTCATGGCGACGAAAATGCCGTTTGTCGGTCGCGGATGACGCTGCCTCGCAACGCCGTGGGCCGGCGGCCGAAACGGGAAGGAAAGTCCTCTCATTGCGCACCCGGCCCGCCCGCGGAAATTTCCGGTCGTTCGGCTGATCTAAATCAAGGCGCGATGTCCCGCGCCTATCATAGTTTTCACTCAGAGGCTCGGTGCGCAGCGTCGTGCCACGGGGGTGTGTGCCGCTGCGAGCCCAGCGGGCGGTTCGAACAGGGCCGCCCGCCTTTTTTTCCCTCTCGTCCTTCGCAATCATTACTCGTCATGCGCGGGCTTGACCCGCGCATCCATCTTAAAAGCCGAGTTATCTCAGAAAGATGGGTTGCCGGGTCAAGCCCACGGCTGTCCGGTTCAGCTGGGTCGCAATCGTTGGAAGTCCCGGCGAGGATGGCCGTATTCCGCTTTGGCGCGGGTCCTTGGACACACGTTCGCGCCAGCCCGAACACTCGTCATCATCCGCGCAAGCGGATGATCCAGTACTCACCAAACGCGGTTAATTTCACCCAAACTTCGTCGAATACTGGATGCTCCGCTTTCCTGCTATAGGCCTTTTCGTACACTGCCGACCTCGTCTCCGCAGATCAGCGCGTCTGCCCGCTCTCTTGTTCATTGGCTGGCGTGACCGCGACCCGCCGTTGATCCGACTGCCTTGATCCATGGCCACATGCGCCTTGTACCAAGACGCGCTCCCCCTCCTTCTTGGTCCAGCCCGCATCGGACAGCGGGCGCGGCACAAGCTTCCTGCCGGGCAGCCGTCGCCGTACGGCTGCTTTGGCTCGCGCGAGGCGGAGGCGGATTGACCGCAGCGGGAATGAGCGAGGCGTCGATCAGCGTGCCCCGCTTGAGCAAAAAGCCGCTCGTCTCGATCTGGCGCGCGATTTCGGCAAAGGCGCGCTCGGCCAGACCGCTGCGCCCCAACGCCTCGCTGAACCGCCACACGGTGCTGTGGTCTGGAACCGCTCGGTCAGGCTCAGTCCTACAAAACGCCTAAACGACAAACGGTCCGCCAGCGCCTCCTCCAGCTGCTCGTCCGACTAATCGTGCCAGCGCTGCAGCAGCAAAGCCTTGAACATCGCCAGAGCCGGATACCCTAGCTCCCCCATCACGCCGCCCCGCAAAACCCCGAGCAGCCGCTCTACCGCGCCCCAGTCCACTAGCTCCTCGATCCGCTCCAGCGTCGCATTGGCGCGCGCTACGTCAGCCACCAAGCGGTCCGCAAAGCTCATCTGACCCAGCAAACGTTCCGCCATCGCGAATCTCCAGTGATGCTCGCAAACAGAATCACTTAACTCTACTTTTGCAAACCCCTCGCTTTCGCGGAGCATGACGACGTGGCGTGAACCTGACAGCAATCGTCTTCGCTGTGTAAAAACGATCTTCCGCTCCTTCTAGCACAACATTCATTAAGCAGACAACGTTCACGCACGAAAATTGCGAAACGAACCATCCTTTATTGCGTGCCGCCGCTGTCTTCGGCTTTTTACACAGCCAGTCAAGCCCGGCAATGACGACGCGAGAGTTCGGAGGCGCGATCCTCGATATCACATGAAGGCGAACAGCCGCGCCGGCGCGCCGGTTGCGCCCTTCACCTTGGGCAGCCCGACCACCAGCGTCGCGCCCGCCGCCGGCGCCCGCTCTAGATTGGCGACGTTCTCCAAGCCCCACCGGCCGGAGGGCAGCCATAGCTGATGGGTCTTGAACTCGCGCGACGGGCCGTTATCGAGCGACAGCGTATCGACCGCGAGCCCCGCCGCCTGCCGCTCTTTCATCAGCCATTCCGCCGCCTCCGGCGCAATGCCGGGGAAGTGCATCGTCCCGTTGACGTCGCGCCCGATGAACCGCGCGGGATCGGCGGTGGCGAGCCGTCCCCAGCCGGAATGCATGGCGACGCAGCAGCCGGGGGGCAGGGTCCCGTGCTTTGCCTCCCAGGCGGCGAGATCGGCGCGCGAAAGGAGATAGTCGGCGTCCTGCTCCGCCTTGGCGGCGACATCGACCACCGCGAGGGGCGCGACCAGCGTCGCCGCTTCGATCCCCTCGACGCTCGCGCCCGCCTCCGAAAAGTGGATCGGCGCATCGAGATGCGTGCCCGAGTGCTCGACCAGACGCCACCCGAACATGTTGTAGCCGTCCTTGCGGATGTCGGCGAGGCGCTCCATCTCGATGCCCGGCGTGCCGGTGAAGGTGGGAAAATCCGGCGACAGCGTGTGCGTGAGATCGAGCACCGACTTGAATGAAGACGGCGCCGCCGGCGCTTCCGGCGGCAGGCTCGTGACGACCATCGCCCCCGCCGCGGCGAGGCTCGTTTGACGGAAGAGGGCGCGCCGCGTTAGGCGCGCGCGCACGACGTCCATGCAACCGGGGACACACATGTCTTCCTCCCTTTCGCGTTTTTCCCCGTCCGGCCCCGCGTTCTGATCTGGCTTCGCACCATGCCGCCCCCGCGCCGGTCAAGCGCGATGCCGTGCATCACTAATTCGTTTATTCCGAACTATTGAAATGATCCGCGCCCATCCTACATGGAGCCGCGATGAGACGGTTTGCGCATCCGCCGGTCGACGAGATTCTTCTGCCCGCGCTCCTTTCGGCGTTGGCGGACCCGGTTCGTGTCACGATCGTGCGGAAATTGTATGACAGCCAGGAGGGTCTCTGCTGCGCCGACGCTTCGCCCGCCGGCAACCTCCCGAAATCCACGCTGTCGAACCATTTCCGCGTGCTGCGCGAAGCCGGCCTCATTCGTACAGAGAAGCACGGGCTGCAGCATGTCAGTCAACTGCGGCGCGCCGAAATCGACAAGAAATTTCCAGGGCTTCTTACACTCGGCCATCCCGTCGAACCGGTGGTCCTCGGCCTAATTAAGCGAGGCAGAGCACGAGCGAGCAACCGGCGGCCCGCAAGGCCGCCGAGCGCTCTCGCGCCTAGCGCCGTAGTGCGCTCGCCATCGGGTATCAAGAATCATGCTCGCCAAGACGAACGGGCACGAGCCCGCGTTTCTTCGCGTTATCCCCTTCAACGACTGGTGCAAACTCCGCGGGTTCAGCCGCTCAACCGGCTTGCGCATTATTGACGCCGGTCGAGTGAGGGTCACGCGGCTATCCGCTCGGCGGCTCGGTATCCGCGAGGATCACGATCGCGAATATCTCGATAGCTGCGCTCGGGGCGGCGCGTGATCCGTGGCCGACCAGAATGCGGCGAGGGCCGCACACCGCGCTGACGGTGGCGACCCTCAAGACGTTTGGCTTGGCAGGCTGACACGTCCATCGCATAGCAAATCGCCCCCCGCCGAGCAAGCAAATCGTCCGGCGAAACCGCGCGAAACCGCCCTGGCCGCCGCTTATCGCGCTGCCCTTGCACGAAGGGGGCGGGCATGAGCGACTTGCGCCCTATCTCCAATATCAAAATCGGAATCCGACATCGCCGGGATCTCGGCGACGTATCGATGCTCGCGCACAGCATCGCCGAGATCGGGCTGCTCCACCCTGTCGTCGTCAGGCCGGACGGCACGTTCATTGCCGGCGAGCGCCGCTTGCGTGCGGCCGAGCTGCTCGGCTGGACCGAAATCCCGGTGACGGTGGTCGACCTCGCCGCGGTGGTGGCGGGCGAATTTGCGGAGAACGCCGAGCGCAAAGACTTCACGCTCTCGGAATCCGTCGCCATCAGGCGCGCCCTGGAGCCGATCGAACGGGCGGCGGCGAAGGAACGCCGCGGCGGCGACCACAAAGGCAATCCGGGGAAGTTCCCCACATTGAACGGCCGCGCGCTCGACAAGGTCGCGAAGGTGGTCGGCAGAGATCGCACCACCATCGCCAAGGCGGAAGCGATCGTGGACGCCGTCGAGGCCGAACCGGAGAAATACGGCAAGCTGCTCGCCGACATGGATAGGACTGGACGCGTCAATGGCGTCTTCAAGCGCCTGAAGGTGGCGCGACAGGCCGAACAGTATCCGCGCCGAGCCGCCGCCGCTTCCGGGCCAAGGCCCCTATCGGGTTATCGTCAGCCGACCCGCCGTGGCCGTACGAAGTCGCGCGTTGCCGACCCGTCGCACCGCTCGGCATATGCCATATCCCCAAATGTCCATCGCCGAAATCTGCGCGCTCCCGGTTGCGGCCGTCGCCGCTCAGGATGCCGTTTTATGGCTGTGGACCACGAACCAGCACATGCGAGAGGCGTTCGCGGTGCTCGATGCATGGGGTTTCCAGCAGAAGACAATTCTGACGTGGGCAAAAGCTCAAATGGGCAATGGCGACTGGCTCCGTGGCCAAACTGAGCATTGCCTGATGGCCGCTCGGGGAAAACCCGTCGTCTGCGCTCAGCAATCAAACGACTCTGTTGCGCGCGCCCAAGAGAGAGCGCGGACACTCAGTCAAGCCCGATCGAGTTCTACGACCTTGTAGAATCGGTCTGTCCCGCCCCGCGCTATGCCTACCTATTCTCGCGCTATCGGCACAATGACAAGTGGGATTGCCACGGCGACGAAGCGCCTGCCGCCACCGCGGATCCGCACCCGCTCGACATTCCGCCCGAGCTGCGGAAGGCCGCGCCATGAGCATCGAATGCGCCTTCCTCGGCGCGCTCGGCCGCGACGCTGAGCCGAAAACCTCGCAGGCCGGCAAGCCCTATCTGCGCCTGTCCCTCCGCATCGGCAATGACGACGCCGCGCAATGGGTGTCGGTTCTCGCCTTCGACCCGAGCGCCGTCGAGCTCGCCGACCGTTTCACCAAAGGCGCGCGCGTCTACGTCGAAGGCAGCTTGTCGCTCAACGAATGGACGAATGCCTGATGGCGTCGTGAAAACCGGCCTGTCGGTTATGTCCTTTCACACACGCCTAGCGCAGATCGGCCGGCAAAAGGTAAAGCGCGAACGCGATAAGGTATCAGTAGCCGCGGGGACTGCTTTTCATAATGACGAAATACCTTTTGCGCCGGAGGTGCGGTGATGGCAATGAGGCGGCAGCACGACCTCCCCGATTTTCCGGCCTATTGCGAGCAAGCGTGCCGCAAGTTGTGGGGCGAGCCGACGCGCGAAACAACAAAGGAATTGCGATGGACGAACGGCGACGCATACGGCGGCAGGACTTACAGCAAGCAAAAGCGATGCTGGTATGACCGGGACGCGCAAGTCGGCGGAACTACGCTTGACTTGGTCGCGCATGCCAAGGGGGAGCCGCTCAAAAAGCTCAGCGGGGAGCAATTCTTCGACGCGTGGCGTGAGGCGCACAAGTCCGGATATGTCCCGGACCCGCCGCCCGCCGCCGATAGCAAGCTCAAAATTCGGCGCACTCATCCATATCATGACGAAAACGGCGTGCTTCTGTTCGAGGTCGTGCGGTTTGATACCGAAGACAAGGATTTGCGATTCCGCCAGCGCAGGCCGGACGGAAAGGGTGGATGGAGTTGGAGCACGAAAGCGAGTCCGGCGTGTTCTCTATGGCCTGCCCGAGCTGATCGAAGGCATAAGCCAGGAGCGGCCGGTCCTGGTGTGCGAGGGCGAGCACGACGCCGACACCGCGCGCAATCTCGGCTATGTCGCAACAACACCGCCAGAGGGCGCAGAAAAACCGTGGCGCACCGACTACAGCGAAACGTTGCGCGGCGGCGATGTGATCGTTGTTTCGGATAACGATCCGCACGGACGCGGCCAGCGCCACGCCGATAAGGTTGCGCGCGCTCTGCAGGGCGTTGCCAGCCGCGTGCGCGTCATCATGTTCCCGGTGAAGGATCTGAGCGAATGGATAGCCGCCGGCCACTCGCGCGAAGAACTCGACGCGCTGATCGAGAAGGAGCCGGATTATGTTGCTGATGCAAAGCCGAACGATGAAGGCCTCGCATTTATCGATGCAGGCGAAGATGACTGGAAAATCTCGCCTCGCGAATGGCTAATGGCCAATGTCTTTTGTCGCGAGTTTGTTTCGTCATTACTTGGCGACGGCGGTACCGGGAAAACCGCGTTGCGATATGCGCAATATCTGTCGCTGGCGACGGGGCGGTCATTAACCGGCGAGCATGTATTCCAACGCTGCCGCGTCCTGCTCATATCGCTTGAAGACAGCATCAACGAACTACGCCGGCGCATTAAGGCGGCATGCCTGCACCACGGCATATCGCAGGCCGAATTGAAGGGATGGCTGTTCTACATCGCGTTGGGATCGAATTCCGGCAAGATCATGATGCTCGACGAAAGGGGTCGGCCGGTTGTCGGGACACTAGCCGCGACACTTGAAAAGGAAATAGCTGCGAAGCGCGCCGATCTGGTCGCGCTCGATCCGTTCGTCCAGCGCAATCCGGACGACGCAGAGATTGATGCGATGATCTCGGTGGCGCGTCAGATCGTGCGGGGCGGGAGAAATTGCAATAGGTTGGCTGGGATGCTCCCCGGCCGTTCGTGGCGGCTGGCCCGGTCGTGCTGGCTAGGCCGGCCGCTCCTAACGTAGGGGCTTCGGGATGGATATTCTCGGCTTCGCCGTCGCTGGTTATCTGGTGCTACTGGTGATCGCCGTAGCCTGGGTAATGCTTCGTTACTAGCGGCGCTGAGCCACCCCCCTCATGTGCCGACCGCGGATGTACCGGCGGCATGAGGGGGGACCTGATTGAGAGCCAACGTGAAAAAACATCGTCATCGCCCGCGCAAGCCCAAGCCGCGCATCACCAAGGCTGCGGTCGCGCATGCCGAGCAGCGCGGCGACGAACCGAGCAGCGATGCGTACTACCACGGCGGTGCGCCGGGGGTAGGCGTGGGCGACGCGATTGGAGGCTACCGATGAATGATTCTGTTTCCGTTCGCGTTGTCGAGACGGGCGAGACGTATACGATCTCCGCGGATACACTGCGGGGGGTCAAGGTGCAGCGCGACATGGAGATGGTCCGAAAAGTGCTATTTGCCATTGAGGCGAAAGCCGACCTTAAGCCAGAAGAAATCAAGATTCCAAATGAGGATGACCTGAAGGTTGGTCGGCATATCGAGCTTCTGTTCTCAGAAGGGATGATTGATGGGATTGAAACCCGGCAGATTAACCGGCCCTATTCGTGCATCCTTGTTCGCGATCTGACTTGGCAAGGGCACGAATTCGCGGCGTCTCTCCGAAACGATACCGTTTGGGGTTCGATCAAGGCCAAGTTCTCAGCCGCCGAGTTGGCCTCTGTGCCGCTGTCAGTATTGAATAAGGTTCTTGCCGCCGGCGTCGAGCACTGGGCGTTAGGGAAGCTCGGACTCTCGTGAACAAACCCGCCCGCCGCCTGAGCCGCCGACCACCACCACGAAGCCCGCCGGGGAAGCTCGGCGGGCTTTTCTTAGGTTGCCCCGCCGTCCGGAGCCGTACCCCCGCGTATCCGCAATTGAATAAGCTCGGATCGGTTCGGGCGGCGGGAGATCGAGTAGATCGCCTATTCAGCGCGCTGCATTACGCTGGATCAATTTTTGAAAGACAAGCAGGGGCCGCCTCCGGGCGGCCTTTTGCTTACGGCTCGCCGTGCACTTCGAGCAGCCGTTCCAAGAGGCGGTCAGCCTTCCCGACATGGCAGCCGGCCGAGTCGTCCCAAATCGTCCCCCGGCGGGCGGGCGGTCTTTGCGCGGGGACCGGCCGGGACAAACAGCCACGGCGGCGCGCGGCGCTTCATCCGCAAGACAGGCATGGGCCTGTCGCCCCAGCATCGCCAGCCGCGAAGCTTGGCGTGGTCGGGGGACGGCGACGCGGGGGTCAGGCTTGGCGGGCATGGGCGGCAAGGTTAGCGGGCGGGTAATGAAATTACAAGGCGAGCCTGCTTCCCCAGCGCTTCCCAAGCCGTTTACTGGGAAGCAGGCTTCACGGAAATGCCTGTTCTATCGGCACAACTTAGCGCCATGGAACGGAAGGCATCTCAAGCTTTCAGAGAAGGAAGTTCGCTGATGCCTGGCCTATTCAATCCGCTCGTCATGGGCGAGCTCAAGCTTCCCAACCGCATCGTCATGGCGCCGCTGACGCGCATGCGGTCAAGCGCCGGCAGGGTGCCGAACGCGCTGATGAAGGAGTACTACGTCCAGCGCGCCTCGGCCGGCATCATTTTCTCGGAAGCGACGTCAGTGACCCCGATGGGCGTCGGCTATCCCGACACGCCGGGGATCTGGTCGAAGGAGCAGGTCGCGGGCTGGAAAGCGATCACGCGCGCGGTACATGATGCGGGCGGCCGCATGCTGCTGCAGTTGTGGCATGTCGGGCGCATCTCGCATCCATTTTTTCTCGACGGCGCCCAGCCCGTCGCGCCGAGCGCCCGCGCGGCGGACGGCCATGTGCGACAGATGCGGCCGATGGCCCCCTATCCCGTGCCGCGCGCGCTTGCGCTCGAAGAAATCCCCGGCATCATCGAGGCGTACCGCAAGGGTGCGGAAAACGCGAAAGAAGCGGGCTTCGACGGCGTCGAGCTGCATGGCGCGAACGGCTATCTGCTCGACCAGTTCTTGCAGGATACGACCAACAAGCGCACCGACGCCTATGGCGGCTCGATCGAGAATCGCGCGCGGCTGATGCTGGAAGCGACCGACGCGGTGATCTCGGTGTGGGGCCCAGGCCGTGTCGGCATGCATCTCGCGCCGCGCGGCGACACCCATTCGATGGGCGATTCCAACGCGCGCGCGACCTTCAGTTATGTGGCCCGCGAACTCGGCAAGCGCGGGCTCGCCTTCATCTGCGTGCGCGAGCATCTCGGCGAAGGCCGCATCGGCCCGGAGCTGAAGAAGGAATTCGGCGGCGTCTATATCGCCAACGAGGGGTTCACCCAGGAGACGGCCGAGCGGGTGATCGCCGCCGGCGAGGCGGACGCGGTCGCATTCGGAAAACTGTTCATCGCCAATCCCGACCTTCCGGAGCGCTTCCGATTGCATGCTCCGCTCAATGCGCCGCAGCCGGAAACCTTCTACGGCCAAGGCCCGCAAGGCTACACCGACTATCCATTCCTGCCGGCGAAAGCCGCTTGATCGCGGCCGAGGGGCGCGGGGTCTTGCAATGGCCCGCACTCTTCGTCCAATAGGCCGTAAGCGCACTTAGGCGGCGATGTTATGCCTGCGGCGCAGCTACTTCCGGCGATTGCCGCTTCCCGGATTGTGCCTTGGGAAGCACCTGGGAAGCAAGTGAGCGGCGGCCCAGCCGCGCCTCGCTCGCGCCGGCTGCGGAGGTACGGCAAGCCGTGAGCGGGGATCGCTCTCTGCGCTCGCATGCGTATCCGGTCAAGCAAAAGTGTCAATTTAATCCAGATGGCGCTGGCGCGCATCATCCTTATCGGCAGAACGTCGTCGCGGACGACGATACCGTTTCGGGGAATCAGCAAAGGGGCGCTTGGCGGCTTCCTCCCAAGTCAAATCCTGGCCACTTTTGGCGCTTTCGATTGCGTCCTCGACAACGCGCCGAGAACTCAGATCAGCACCTCGTATATGGAGCGATCTTTTGTTCATGGCTTCATCTCCGCAATACAGCCGATGATGGTCTCCTTCAGTAGATATGGCACAAGACGGCTAAAAATTTGTTCAACCGCCTGTGATGGTTTCGTAACTTTCAATCCCAAGCTGGACACTCTTCCGGGCCCCCTGCTTTGCCCCCAATCGTCCCCGGCCTCCGCCTGTCCTATGGCAAAGCCATGAGTTGGATATCTTTCCACCAACGCCGACGCGATTGTCATATATTCTCACTGCTGTCCGGCAATTCTGCCGGAGGCATAGTGTAACGCGCTGATAAGGACTAAGAAAACGGATTTTGGGGGGTGTCACCGATTCCGAAGTGATTTTGAGAAACTGGGGTTTTTCGACCCCGGAGTTTTCTCATGCCGATCGGCAAACTGGTTTTCGCCCAGCTTATGGACTTTCTTCCACTCCATACGTTCCGGCGTTGCGTTGCGCGTTACCCTTCGAATTATCCGACCAAAACCTTTTCACATCTCGATCAATATCTGAGCATGGCGTTTGCGCAATTAACGTTTCGCGAAAGCTTGCGCGATATCGAAGTCTGTTTACGTGCGCATGAGGCCAAGCTTTATCATCTCGGCATTCGCGGACACGTCGCTCGCAGCAATCTGGGCGATGCGAACAAGAAACGCGATTGGCGCATTTATCGCGATTTCGCGAACAGCTTGATCGCGCAAGCGCGGCGGCTCTACGCAGACGATGCCTTCGCGGTTGATCTGGACAACAGCGTGTACGCTTTAGACACGACAACGATTGACCTATCGCTCAAAGTGTTTCCGTGGGCACATTTTCGCAAGGCCAAAGCTGCCGTGAAGATGCACACGCAGATTGATCTGCGCGGTAACATTCCCTCGTTTATCCACGTTTCCGACGGCAAAATGCATGAGGTGAACGTACTCGACCTCATGACGCCGGAACCCGGCAGCTTCTCGATCATGGATCGCGGTTTCCTTGATTTTGCGCGCCTGTATCGCCTGACGCAGGCGGGTGCTTTCTTCGTCATCCGCCCCAAAAGCAAGACGGCTTTCCAGCGCGTGTATTCACGATCCGTCGATAAAACAACAGGCTTGCGCTGCGATCAGACCGTTCGGCTCACAGGCGTCACGTCAGCCAACGACCATCCGCAATATCTGCGCTACGTCGTTTTTTTGGCACGAACGGAACGCGGTGAAAACGCAAATCTGGATCGCCATCAGTGTGTACGTGCTCGTTGCCATCGTCAAAAAACGTCTCGGCGTCGCAGCGTCGCTCTACACAATCCTACAATTCTCAGCCTCACGCCCTACTTGAACACCTGATTTCCGTAATCGATTGAGATCACGCTGCTTTCGGCGAAATTCGTGACGGCGTGGCACCACGCCGGGGGCGCCCGCGGCGTTTCCGGGCGGATTTCGTGGGGGGCGCGAGTTTCGGTGGCGCCATTTGCCTGGCGCGCGGCGGCAGCGCCACGTGGGCGTGGCGGAACAGATCGGCGATCGGCTTCGCGACGTCGGTGCGGACAAGCCAATCGTTGTCCCGATGGCGAATGCGCATCTGTTGCAGGCGATCGAGATGGCGCAGAAGCGTCTTCCATTCCGGCACGATGCCAGCCTGGCGCGACAGATTTCCAGGCACTTCTGCATGGCGAGCGCGAGGAAAGAACAAAATACGTGGCCGCGTATTGCGGCGTCGGAGGAATGGAAGATCGGCCGCGTCCGCATCACCGCCTTGGTTCGCAGGAACAGGTTTTCGACCTTCAGCAAGTCGCGATATCGCAGCACCGCCTGCAGCGGCGTGATCTTGGCGTTGGTGCGCAACACGAAGACGCCATCGAAGCGTGCTTCCTCCGCGAGCTTGCCAGCGTCGATCGCGAAGGCCGGTCCATCCGCGGTCTTGCGCAGATAGCGGCGGTAGGCCGAGTTGCCGACGAGGGCCTTGTCACCTCTCTTCAATTGCGCCTCAAGGGCGGTGACGATCGCCTCCCGGTCGTTGCGGTCTTTCTCGGCCTCCGCCTCGTTGCGGCAGACGATGTAGCGCTTGCCCTCGACCGTCACCTCTTTGGCGAACAGTTGCGTCTCGCCTCTCTGCCGCTCGATCAGGAGCGGCACGAACGGGCCCTCGTTGGCGAGAACGATCTTGCGCACCAGCGCGTCGCTGCGCTCGCGCGCGCCGAGAATGTATTCGAGCCGGCGCTCTTCGAGCCCGACGATGGTGGCGGCCGAGATCATGCCGCGGTCGGCCACGACGCAAACGCGGCCAATGCCGAAGCGCTGGCGCAGCCGATCGATCACCGGCAACAGCGTCGTGACGTCGGCGGTGTTGCCGGGCCACATCTCGGTGCAAAGCGGCGAGCCCGAACCATCGACGACGAGGCCCAGGATCATTTGCTTCAGGTCGGGGCGATAATCCTTCGAGTAGCCATGCTCGCCCAGCGTCTCGCCGCCCTCGCCGTAGAACGATAGGCTCGTCGTGTCCATGAACACCGCAGAGAGATCGGTGAACAGGTCGCGTCGCTGGTCGAACAGTCGCTCCTCGATGACGTCCTTGACACAGCGCGGTGCCAGCGCACCCGCCGGCTTCTCCTCCAGTTCCTCGCCGAGCCACGCCATGGCGCGATAGAAATGATGCAGGTCGAGACCGTCGACGCCGGCAATGTCGTAGTCCGCCATCCATGAGGAACAGTCACGATCCGACCCGGAGACAAAAAGCCGGTGCAGCGTGGCGACGAAGACAGCGCGCTCGACCGCAAATTCGAATGCACGATGCTTCAGCAACTCCTCGAGCACCGCGGCGATGCCGAGCCGGTCCCAGATGCGGCCGAACAACAAAGGTCCACCGATGCGCTTGGCCGCAATCGACAACGATCCGTCGGCGTCCTCGTCGAGCGCGCTGATGAGCAACACCTGGTCAGTGAGCTTGGCGCCGGACGAAAGCAGCGAGGCAAGTGCGCCGGACGCGATGAGATCGTCGGCGCGCCCGAGATTGGCGATGACGGATTGGCGCACGGCGCCATCAACGCGCTTGTTCTCGACCACCTGGACATAAGCGCGATCGCCGGACTTCTTGATGCGGAAGAACATGG
>CAVRVX010000006.1:0-84560 GCA_963724735.1 uncultured Alphaproteobacteria bacterium | reverse complement strand
GCGCGACTGCCGTCCCGCTCCCGGTGGTTCCACCGCCAAATTCACGTCGATGGTGGCGAATTCGTCCTCTCCGGTCGCAGGATCGAGGTGGTAGGCCTCCATAAAGGGGAGGTTCTGCTCCTCGGGCGACGGCTGTTGCATGATCTCGACCCGCATCAGCTGGGCCGTCACAGCCTCGCGCAAATTCTGGCTCATCGCCTCGAACAGGTTGAAAGCCTCCGCCTTGTACTCGTTCAAGGGATCGCGCTGGCCGTAGCCGCGCAGGCCGATCACATTGCGCAGGTGATCGAGCATCACGAGATGCTCGCGCCACAGATGATCGAGCGTCTGCAACAGGATCGATTTCTCGACATAGCGGATGATGTCGGCGCCCCATTGCGCGACCTTCCCGGCCATATGCTCGTCGGCCTTGCGCTCGATGCGCGCAATCAGCTCCTCGTGGGCGATCCCTTCTTCCTTCGCCCATGCGTCGACCGGAAGATCGAGGCCGAGCGCGCGCTTGATGTCCTCCTTCAATCCGGTGACATCCCACTGCTCCGGATAGGCGTTCTCCGGCACATGCTTGCCGACCAATTCGTCGACCACGGAACGGCGCATGTCGGCGATGATCTCCGGCACCGCCTCGTCGCTCATCCACTCGATCCGCTGGTCGAAGATTACCTTGCGCTGATCGTTCATCACGTTGTCGAACTTCAGCAGGTTCTTGCGGATGTCGAAGTTGCGCGCCTCGACCTTCTGCTGCGCCTTTTCCAACGCCTTGTTGATCCAGGGGTGGACGATCGCCTCGTCCTCTTTCAGACCGAGCTTCTGCAGCATCCCGTCCAGCTTGTCGGAGCCGAAGATGCGCATCAGGTCGTCTTCGAGCGACAAAAAGAACTTGGAGGTGCCGGGATCGCCCTGCCGTCCTGAGCGGCCGCGGAGCTGATTGTCGATGCGCCGCAACTCGTGCCGCTCGGTGCCGAGCACGTACAGCCCGCCCGCCCCGAGCGCCTTTTCCTTGAGACGCGCGACCTGCTGACGGATGACGTCGGCGCGCGGATCGCGCACCCGCTCGTGCGGGTCCTGGATGTCGGCGAGTTCCTGGCGGATGCGCATGTCCGCGTTGCCGCCGAGCTGAATGTCGGTGCCGCGGCCGGCCATGTTGGTCGCGATGGTGATTGCGCCGGGCACGCCCGCCTGGGAGACGATATAGGCTTCCTGCTCGTGGTAGCGCGCATTCAGGATCGCGAACACCTTCGCCCTTGTGGCGCCCTCGTCGCCGGAATAAAGCGCGGCGAACGCATTCGGGTCGGAGAAGTCGTGCGCTTCCCAGCCGCGCTTGCGCAGCATGTCGGCGAGCTGTTCGGATTTCTCGATCGAGGTGGTGCCGACCAGCACCGGCTGGCCGCGCGTCTTGCAGTCCTCGATCAGGGTCAGGATCGCTCGGTATTTCTCCGCCGCCGTGCGATAGACCTCGTCGTCCTCGTCGAGCCGGATCATCGGCAGGTTGGTGGGAATGTCGAGGACTTCGAGATTGTAGATATCGAGGAACTCGTCGGCCTCCGTGAGCGCCGTGCCGGTCATGCCCGCGAGCTTCTCGTACATGCGGAAGTAGTTCTGGAAGGTGATCGAGGCGAGCGTCTGGTTCTCCGGCTGAATCGGCTGGCGCTCCTTCGCCTCCAGGGCCTGATGCAAGCCATCGGAATAGCGCCGGCCCGGCATCATGCGCCCGGTGAACTCGTCGATCAGCATCACCTCGCCGTTGCGCACGATGTAATCCTTGTCGCGCTGGAACAGCTTGTGCGCGCGCAGCGCCTGGTTGACGTGGTGGACGACCGAGACATTCTCGATGTCATAGAGCGAGTCCGCCTTGAGCTGGCCGGCGCTGCGGAGTATCTGCTCCATCTTTTCCATGCCGGCCTCGGTCATGGTCACGGTGCGCTGCTTCTCGTCGACCTCGTAGTCCGACTTGTCGAGCTTCGGGATGAACGCGTCGATCGTGTTGTAGAACTCGGAGCGGTCGTCGAGCGGCCCGGAAATGATCAGCGGCGTGCGCGCCTCGTCGACGAGGATGGAGTCGACCTCGTCGACAATCGCGTAGACATGCCCGCGCTGGACCATCTCCTCCAGACTGTATTTCATGTTGTCGCGGAGATAGTCGAAGCCGAGCTCGTTGTTGGTGCCGTAGGTGACGTCGCAGTCATAGGCCTCCTTGCGCTGCGCATCGTCGAGCCCGTGCACGATGACGCCGACGGTGAGACCGAGAAACTTGTAGATTTCACCCATCCATTCGGCGTCACGCTTGGCGAGATAGTCGTTGACCGTCACCACATGGACGCCGCGCCCGGAAAGCGCGTTGAGATAGACGGGAAGGGTGGCGACCAGCGTCTTGCCTTCGCCGGTCTTCATTTCCGAGATTCGACCCTCATGCAGAACCATTCCGCCGATGAGCTGGACGTCGAAATGGCGCTGGCCGAGCGTGCGCTTGGCCGCTTCCCGCACCGTTGCGAAGGCGGGAACCAGAATGTTGTCAAGGCTTTCGCCCTCGGCGACCCTCTTTTTGAACTCCTCGGTCCTGGCGCGCAGCTCCGCGTCGGAGAGCTTCTCCAGTTCCGGCTCGAGCGCATTGATCGCGGCCACCTGCGGGCGGTAGGTGCGGATGCGCCGATCATTCGCAGAGCCGAATAACTTGCGGGCGACAGCGCCAAGCATCCCGGGATCCTTTCCTTGTCCGGCTCAATGCATCGCGCGCCGCATCGAGGGGCGCACGCGGCCGGCATTTTGTCCAATACATCCCGGTCAAGACAGGCTTTTTTCGGTCACGGAGGCGAAATATCGACGTCCGACGGGGCACCGGCGAGCCGCCGAGAGATAGGGGGGGGTCCAGGGCTTGTCAATCGGCGCTTGCCGCAATCATGCCGTGCTTCGCGCCTACGCACCAGGGCTGTTGCCAAATCGCAGCCTTTGCGCAAAGTGGCATTTCTCCCTATCTGGCCAAACCTCGTTCCAAGGACCCGCGATGACCCCGCCGCCCCTTCCCCTGCTCCCGCAATTCACCAGTTCGATGCGTCGATGCGTCGGCCTCGGCGCGGCCGTCGCGCTCGTAGTGTCCCTTGCCGCAGGCGGGACCATGCTGGCGCAAGCGCCGGCCCCGGGCGCGCCGGCGCAAGCGCCGGCCCCCGCCTCCGCCAGCGATCCGGTGGTTGCAAAGATCAATGGCGCCGACATTCGGCAAAGCGACCTCGCGCTCGCCGAGGAGGATGTCGGGCAGAACATTCCGGCCGGGACGCCGGAGACCAAGCGGGAGTGGCTGATCAATTATGTGGCCGACATGCTCTTGCTGGCCAAATACGCGGAGGCGAACAAGCTCGCCGACAGCCCGGACTTCAAGCGGCGCCTCGCCTTCGCCCGCGACAAGACCTTGATGGAAGCGGTCCTGCGCGACGCCGGCAAGAACGCGCTCACGCCGCAGGCCATGCGCGCCGTTTATGACGAAGCGGTCAAGCAGATGGCCGACGAATCCGAGGTGCATGCGCGCCATATCCTATTCCGCGTGGCGGACGCGAACGATCAAAACGCCAGCAAAGAGGCGGAGGCCAAGGCCAAGGCGACGCTCGCGCGGGTCAAGAAGGGAGAGGACTTCGCGGCGCTCGCCAAGGAACTGACCGACGATCCGCCGGGCAAGCAGGATGGCGGCGACCTCGGCTATTTCACCAAGGACCAGATGGTGCCGGAATTCTCCGAGGTCGCGTTCAAGCTGGACAAAGGCCAGATTTCCGACCCGGTGAAGACGGCGTTCGGCTGGCACCTCATCAAGATCGAGGACAAGCGCAAGCGTCAGCCGCCCGAGTTCGATCAGGTGAAGGACCAGATCGAGACCTTCGTCACGCGAAAGGCGCAGATCGACCTGTTGAACAAGCTGCGCGCGGAGGCGAAGATCGAACGCCTCGACAAGCCTGAGCCGGCGTCTCCTGCGCCTTCGGATAAACCAGCCGCGGAGCCGAAGAAGAATTGATCGCCGCAGCGCCGGCGCGGTATGCTTTCCCCAATTTAAGCGCTCTGCATATGCACCTCCTCGGCGGGGAGAGGTCGGATTACGAACGCAGCGAGGAATCCGGGTGAGGGGGATAAGACTTATAAGTCAACCTCCCCCTCACCCGGCTGGCATCTCGTGCCTCGATGCTCGCCGACCTCTCCCCCACAAGGAGAGGTGAAATTCAATAGACTTTCACCATGGCGGCCGCAGTTTCCCCCCTTGCCCCATCGCATTTCCCCGACATGCCGGAGGTTTCAGGCGTGCGCCTTGCGACCGCGGCAGCCGGCATCCGCTACCCTGGGCGCACCGACGTGCTGCTTGCCCTGTTCGACCAAGGCACGACCGTGGCCGGCGTTTTCACCCGCTCCAAATGTCCGTCCGCGCCGGTCGATTGGTGTCGCGCCCGGCTCAAATCGAAAGGCGCGCGGGCGCTCGTGGTCAATTCCGGCAACGCCAACGCATTCACCGGCAAGGCGGGGCGCGAAGCGACAAAGCTGACGGCGGAGATCACTGCCGCGGCCGCCGAGTGCCGGCCGAGCGAGATCTTTCTCGCCTCCACCGGCGTCATCGGCGAGCCGCTCGAGGCCCGCAAGTTCGGCCAGGTGATGGATCACCTCGTCCAGTTGGCGGCGCCCGGCCAATGGCAGGCGGCGGCGAAAGCGATCATGACGACGGACACGTTTCCGAAGGGCGCCGCTGCGCTGGTGCGGCTCGGCAACGTGCCGGTCACGATCTGCGGCATCGCCAAAGGCGCGGGCATGATCGCGCCGGACATGGGAACGATGCTCGCCTTTGTGTTCACCGACGCGCCGATCGCCCAACCGGCGCTGCAGGCCATGATCGCGCGCGGGGTCGAGGACACGTTCAACGCGGTCACCATCGACGGCGACACGTCGACATCCGACACGCTGCTCGCCTTCGCGACGGGGGCGGCGGCGGCGCGCGGCGCGCCGACGATCACGCGCGCCGGCGACCCGAAGGCGGCTGCGTTCCGGAAATCATTCGAGGCGGTGCTCGCGAACCTTGCCGAGCAGGTCGCGCGCGATGGCGAGGGCGCCCGCAAGCTCGTCGAAGTCATCGTCGAAGGGGCGACGTCCAAGCGGAGCGCGCGCCGCGTCGCGCTATCGATCGCCAATTCCCCGCTGGTCAAGACCGCGATCGCCGGCGAGGACGCCAACTGGGGCCGCGTCGTGATGGCGGTCGGCAAGGCGGGCGAGCGCGCCGATCGCGACAAGCTGTCGATCTGGTTCGGCGGCATCCGCGTCGCCCACAAGGGCGAGCGCGATCCGACCTATGACGAGGCCGCAACCTCGCAGGTGATGAAGCGGCCGGAGATCGAAATCCGGGTCAATCTCGGACTCGGCAAGGGCCGCGACCGCGTGCTCACCTGCGACCTCACCAAGGACTATGTCGCGATCAACGGCGACTACCGGTCGTAACGAATGCGGCTCGTCCTCGTCGCCGCCTGCGCGCTGATCGACGCAGATGGACGCGTGCTGATCGCGCAGCGGCCGCTTGGCCGGCCGATGGAAGGCTTGTGGGAATTTCCTGGCGGCAAGGTCGAAGCGGGCGAAGCGCCCGAACAGACGCTTATCCGCGAGCTGCATGAGGAGCTCGGCATCGTCGTCCGCGAAGCCTGTCTCGCGCCGCTCACGTTCGCGAGCCACGCCTATGCCGACTTCCACCTGTTGATGCCGCTTTATGTATGCCGCCGCTGGGAAGGGACTGTCGTTGCGAAAGAACACCAAAGCCTCGCGTGGGTGCGGCCGAACAGGCTCAAGGACTATCCCATGCCGCCGGCCGACCTGCCGCTCATTCCGCACCTGACGGGACTACTGCTGGCGTGAGAGTAGCCGCGGCTATTTCGGCCGCGCCTTTTCGCCGGCAGGGATTTCGACGGCGCCAAGCGCGTCGGCAAGGCGCGCTGTGGCGCTTCCCGGGCGCAGGGGCTGCTGCTGGCTTTCATGCGGCGCCCATCCCGACAGCCAAACGATCTCGAACGTCGCACGGATGCGCCCGTCCGCATCGGCGAAGCGCTCGCCATAGATCTGCGCCATCCGCATCAGCGTCGCGCGCCGCAGCGGCGAGCGCCGCCGTTCGAACAGCGGATTGCCGCCGCCCATGCGCCGTAGATCGTGCATGAGCGCGAAAGCCGACGCATAGCGCACCGTCAGCCGGTCGATATCCGTTACCGGAAGAGCGAAGCCTGCGCGTTGGAGCAAGGCGCCGAGCTCGCGGATATCGGCGAAGGGCGCAACGCGCGGCGACAGCCCGCCTTCCAGCTCAACCTCGGCTGCCGCAAAGCTCTGGCGCAATTCGGTGAGCGTCTCGCCACCCAGCAGCGCCGCAAGGAACAGGCCGTCCGGCTTGAGCGCCCGCCTGATCTGCACGAATGCGCCGGGGAGGTCGTTCACCGTCTGGAGACTCAGCGCGGACACCACGAGATCGACGGAGGCCTCCCGCAGCGGCGGCATCTCCTCGTCGGCGACCACGACAAGCCCGCGCGCCGATGCGAGTGCGGCATGGCCGATCGCAACAAGCGTTCCCACCTGCGCGTTGCCCGCCAGAGCGCGGCGCAACGCGTCGCCTGGCGATCCGAGATCAATGGCAAGATCGAAGCGGCGCAGAATGGCGGCGAGCCGGTCGGCAACCTCCTCGGCGACCCGATCGAGCAGAAAGGTCGACGGGCCGAGCGCGCGAGCGCGTTGTTGACGCTGTCGCACGAGCAGGCGGTCGAATACGCGGGGAGCTGGCATTTTGCCCGGCCCATGTGGATTTCCGAAAGGAAGATAGTGGACCAGCCGAGCGGCTGCACCTGGCTGGTCGTGGAGAGCCGGCCTGGATGTGCGGCCCTAAGACATTCAGGTTAGGGCTAAAGTCCAAGGCGGTCCGCCTTGATGTTCAAATCCACGGCGCACAGATTTGGCCCGGAGTTTGCACGATATGAATTTGATGGAAAAGTTGTGGAGGCCGCGCGCGCTCAACGCAATGACAGACGTTGTTCAGCCTGCCCCGGTTACCAAAGCGCGTTTCAAGGACGGACTCCGCCATGCATTGGTGGTTGCCCGCGATCTCTTGCTGCCGCCAGTCTGCCCGGTCTGCCGCGAGCCGGTCGCCGGCGCGGGTGGATTGTGTGCGCATTGCTGGGCGAAATTGTCGTTCATTGCACGGCCCTATTGCGAACGTCTCGGCACTCCGTTCACTCACGACATGGGCGCGGGCGTCTTGTCGGTTCGGGCAATCGCCGACCCGCCGGCCTACGGCCGCGCCCGCGCCGCGGTCCGCTACGACGAGATCGCCCGCGCGCTCGTGCATGCGCTCAAATACGGCGACCGGCTTGAGCTTGCGCCGACGATGGGTCGGTGGATGGCGCAAGCGGGCAACGAACTGCTAGCCGACGCCGATGCAATCGTTCCGGTGCCGCTGCATTGGCGTCGCCTTTGGACCAGGCGATTCAATCAGGCGGCGCTACTCGCCGAGGCGATCTCCCGGTCGTGCGGACGGCCCGTCTGGCATGCTGCACTGCGGCGCGTCCGCGCGACGTCGCAACAAGTCGGACTTTCCAAGACCGAGCGCGCGGGAAATGTGCAGGCCGCATTCCGCGTCCCGGAAGAAAGCAAGGCGATAATCCGCGGCAAGCGTATCGTGCTGGTTGACGACGTGTTGACTTCCGGAGCGACCGTCGATGCGTGCGCCCGCGCACTGCTGCGCGGAGGGGCGCTCAATGTCGATGTCGTCGTATTCGCCTGTGTCGTTGATGCAACGACGTGATGTAATTACGTCTCAGTCCTGTTGTTGCTGCAACGCACTGTCCTTATATTCAGCCCCAGCAAAAATTAAACCTAGGTTGGTTGGATGCCGGAAATTGAGGTCTACACGACGCCCGTATGCCCGTATTGCCGGTCGGCGAAGGAACTGCTTCGCCGCAAGGGCGTCGAATTTCATGAGATCAATGTCGACGACGAGCCTCAACGCCGCGCCGAGATGATTGCGCGCGCAAACGGGCGGACGACAGTGCCGCAAGTCTTCGTCGGCGACACGCATGTCGGCGGTTGCGACGACCTCTACGCCCTTGAAGAAAAGGGCGAGCTCGACCGGCTACTGAACACCTAACGAGGAGCTCCCATGACCATGCACACGAGAGACCCTCTACGATTTTGTGTTGCGCTGATCCAGATGCAGTCTGGACGCCAGCCCGCCGTCAATATCGCTTCGGCAGCGAAGCTGATCCGCGAGGCCAAGGATCGCGGCGCTCACTATATCCTGACTCCCGAGATGACCAACATCATGGAGACGGACCGCGACGTGCTGTTTGCCGCAATCTCGCCGGAGGAGTCGGACCCCGCGCTAGCGGAATTCCGTGAGCTCGCCCGCACCCATAATCTTTGGCTCCATATCGGCTCGCTCGCGATCAAAGTGTCGCCCGAGCGCGCGGCCAACCGGTCGTTCCTGATCGATCCGGCCGGCGAAATCGTCGCGCGCTACGACAAGATCCACATGTTCGACGTCGATCTGCCGGACGGCGAGAGCTATCGCGAGTCGCGCAACTTCCATCCGGGCGACCTCGCGATCGTCGCCGACCTGCCGTGGGGCCGGCTGGGCCTGTCGATCTGCTACGATCTGCGCTTCCCCGCACTTTACCGGGCGCTCGCGGAAGCAGGCAGCTCGTTCCTCGCGGCGCCTTCCGCGTTCACGCGTCAGACCGGCGAGGCGCACTGGCACGTGCTGGCGCGTACCCGCGCGATCGAGAACGGCTGCTTCGTGTTTGCGGCCGCCCAGGGGGGCATGCACGAAAACGGGCGGGAGACGTTCGGGCATTCGCTCATCGTCGACCCATGGGGGGCGGTACTGGCCGAAGACGGCACCGAGCCAGGGCTGGTCATGGCGGAAGTCGATCCCGCCGCGGTCGCGGCTGTGCGGAGCCGCATTCCGTCGCTCCAGCACGGCCGCCGCTTTGAAGTCGTCGAACCGAAAACAACGCCAGCGCACCTCCACGTCGTCGAAAGCGTGACATGATCCGCTATACGCTCGCGTGTCGGAGTGGACACGAGTTCGAAAGCTGGTTCCAGAACTCGAGCGCTTACGACGCGCAAGTGGCGCGCGGACTGATCGTATGTCCCGCCTGCGGATCGTCCGAGGTGGAAAAAGCCTTGATGACGCCGAGCCTGTCGCGATCGGCGACCACATCGAAGCAGCAATCGGCGGCCGATCCCGCACCTGATCCGGCGGCTGCGCCCGGCTCCAAAGCGCCGGTCGCGATCATGTCGCCGCAGGAGCGCGAGCTGCGGACCAAGCTCAAGGAACTGCGCGACCAGCTCACGAAGAGCGCCGAGCATGTCGGGCCGCGCTTTCCCGAGGAAGCGCGCAAGATGCATTATGGCGAAACCGAGCACCGCTCGATTTACGGCGAAGCCTCTGCCGAAGAAGCGCGTTCACTGATCGAGGAGGGCATCGAGTTCCATCCCCTCCCCGTGCTGCCCGACGAGCAGAACTGAGTTTCAACCGCGTCGTTGATCAAAGCCAGCCCGCATTCCGCTCCGTCCGCGGAAAGCGCGAGCGGAGGCTCTTGCGGTGTTCGTCTCACAAGGGATTGGTCAGCCAGGCAGGCGGCGTCTCGCCCCGGCGCATCACGCCGAGATAGAAGTGGCTGAATTCGCCCGGCCTGCTGTTGTGGTGCCGAACGATGGTCAGCCCGCTATCCTCGATCATGCCGCGGAAGATCTCAGGCGTTGCCGCATCATTTGCCTCCTGGAGGAAGATCACTCCGCCCGGTTTCAGGAAGCGTCCGACGTTGGCGAAAAAGCCGCGATGAATGTGCCAATCCTTATCGTAGGAGCGAATCTCCCACTGGTGCGAGCTTGGATAGAACGGCGGATTGCCGACGACGAGGTCCCATTGCTCTGAAGCAGGGATGCTTTTGAGGTTATCGGATTCGTACACCGATACCCGGTCGGAAAGCCCATTCGCGCGGATCGTTCTGCGGCAAGCCTCGACGGCCTGATCATTGATATCGGCGAGGCACAGCGACTCGCACATTCCGTGCGCGAGCAAAGAGAATCCGATGAAGGCGGGCCCGGAGCACCATTCATAGATACGCTGTTGCTTGGGCATCCCGAGGGTTTTGAGGATCGGGATATAGTTCTGGCCGAACCACGAGCCGCCGCCGTCCAGGTGCTTCTTGTAGTGCACGCGAATGTCGCCATAGCGGACCGTCCGCCACGGGCGCAGATAGCGGCGCCTGAACCGCTTCCAGCTGGTTGCGAGCGAGGGTTCCATCAAATCCATGGCGATCCGGTTATCTCTCGATCATAGGAGAGTCAACCGGCCTCCCCGCTTTGTTTGTCGAGAGCTTGGGCCGCCGCCGGTTTCGGCGTCGAAGAGCGTGAGTAGAACACCAGCCCGATAGACTCCTGTCGCGAGGGCGGCGCCGTCATTGCGCGGCCAGCAGCAGCGCTACGCCGCCGACGATCAGGACCATGCCGATCGCCTCGCGCGGCGTCGCCTTCTGCCGGAAGGCGAAGCGGGCAACGGCCTGGGCGAACAGCACCTCGATGAGCGCCAGCGTGCGCACATTCGCCGCGCTCGTGAGGGCAAAACCGAGGAACCAGAACTGCGAGGCGAGCGCGCCCATGAACCCGGCGAGCAGCGACGGCCGCCAGGCGCGCAGAATTGCGACCAGCACCGCGCGCTCGCGGATGAAAAGATAAAGCGAGAGCAGCGCCGCCTGCAGCGTCAGCCCGACGCACAGAGTGAACGTGGCCGCCATCAGGAAATCCGCATCGGCGAGCGTGACGATCGCGCCGCGAAAACCAACCGCGGCGAGCGCGAAGAAGGCGCCTGCCGTCAGCCCGAGCAGCACTGGCCGAAGGCTTCCCATCCCGCGCGGCTGCACCGACATCGCCATCACGCCGGCGGTCGCGATCAGAATCGCGACCGCCATCGGAACGGTCAGCCGGTCGCCGAGGAAGACCAGCCCGAACAGGGCGACCTGCACCGGCTCGGTCTTGGTGTAGGCGATTGTCACCGCGAAGGAACGCTCGCTCATCGCGGCGAGCATCATGGCCGTCGCGACGATCTGGGTGACCGCACCGACGAAGACCCACCCGAAAAACGCCGTCTGCGGGCGCGGCGGAACTCCGCCTGTCGCGGCGATAATCGCTGCAAGGAAGACGAGAGCGAAGGGCAGCCCGAAAAGGAAGCGGACGTGCGTGGCCCCGGCGGTGCCGAGCGCAGAGGTGAGACGCCGCTGCGTTGCGTTCCGCACGGTCTGCGCCGCGGCCGCGATAATCGTGAAAATGGCCCACAGCCACGAAGGGTCGGGCACTTGGTTCTGGAGGCGCCGAAGCCTCTCCCGCCCAAAGCACGGTCTCCGGCGAAGCGGATGATCCGCCCGCCGGAGACCATGCAATCGTTGTTGACGCGTCGCGCGAATTCGAGGCCCGCGGGAACGGGCCTCAGCGCTTACTTCTTGAGGATCTTATCCACCTTGGGCGCGCGCAGCCGGTGCATGCCGGGGAAGTCGGACCCGAGCAGCGGCGTCGCATAGTGGCGGAATTCCGGCGTGACGTTATTGCCCTCGGGAGCGATGAACTCCTTCGGCATGTGCTTGGTCTTGGCGGCGATCTCCTTGAGGGCGACCAGCCGGTAATCGACCGCATAATTGCCGACGCGGTTGATGGTGATCGATCCGGTCTGGTCGTGGCCGATCGCAAATTGCGCCGCCTTCTCGCCCACCTCCCACGCCTCGGTCGCATCGACGTCGGAGACGACGCCGAGGAAGGAGCGCTGGGCGTAGCCGAGGGTGTCGGCGCGCACGCGCTTGAGCTGGAGCTTCGTGGTGACGAGATCGGCGAGCATGTCGCCGAGCGCACCGGAGCCCGAGAGCTGCACATTGCCATGCGCGTCCTTTTCGGCGCGGCCGGAAAGCTTCACCATGATGGGATTGCCATCCTGGTCGTGAATGCCCTCGCTGACCGCGACGATGCAGCGGCCATACTTGTCCATCGCCGACTTCACGTCGTTCAGGAACTGCTCCTCGGTAAACGTGGTCTCGGGCATGTAGACATAGTGCGGCCCGTCGTCCGCGAATTGACGGCCGAGCGCCGCCGCCGCGGTGAGGAAGCCGGCATGGCGGCCCATCACCACGCCGATAAAGACGCCGGGGAGCGCGCGATTGTCGAGATTGTAGCCGGCGAAAGCCTGCGCGACGTATTTCGCCGCCGACGGCCAGCCCGGGGTGTGATCGTTGATGACGAGGTCGTTGTCGACCGTCTTCGGAATGTGGATGCAGTGCATCTCGTAGCCCGCGGCCTTCGAGGAACTCGTTGACGATATGCACCGTGTCGGACGAATCGTTGCCGCCGATATAGAAGAAATAACGCACGTCATGCGCCTGGCAGACCTTGAAGATCTCCTTGCAATAGGCGGCGTCGGGCTTGTCGCGGGTCGAGAACAGCGCGCTCGAAGGCGTGTCGGCGACCTGCTTGAGATTGTATGTCGTCTCCTGGGTGAGGTCGACGAGCTCCTCATTGATGATGCCGCGCACGCCATTGAGGGCGCCGTAGACCTTCGTCACCTCGGCGTATTTGCGCGCCTCGAGGACGGCGCCGGCGAGCGACTGGTTGATCACGGCGGTGGGGCCGCCTCCTTGTGCAATCAGGACTTTTCCCGTCAATTTGGCCATGCGACGCCCCTGCTTTCTGCCTAAGTTTTCCGCGCTTTTGGTGTGCGAGGGCGGTCTAGTGGGTTCCTCAGCGTGCGTCAAGGACGAGCCCGCTACGCCAGAACGGCGTGACTGCACACGCCGTGGGCGGTCACCCGGACGACATTGAAGTGTGCTGTTCTGGCCGATCGCGGCACCGGGCAATCACGGTTGGACGGCATCACCCGCGCGCCATCGCCCGCACGGGCAAACGAAAACGGGAGCCAACGTTTCCGCGGCCCCCGTTCGAACTTTCATGGCGCCATCGCCCTACGGCATGGACATCGCCGGCGCTTGCGCGCGGGCGGGCGGCGTCTCCAGATCGGCCACGCGATTGCGCACCGCCTTCTGCACTTTCTCGAAGGCGCGCACCTCGATCTGGCGGACGCGCTCGCGCGAGACGCCGAACTCTTCCGCCAGCTCTTCGAGCGTGACCGGTTCGTCGGCGAGTCGTCGCGCCTCGAAGATGCGCCGCTCGCGATCGTTGAGCACCGACAAGGCTTCGGACAGCGCCTTGCGCCGCGTGTCGAACTCCTCGCTCTCGGCCAGCACCTTTTCCTGGCTCTCATGGTCGTCGACGAGCCAGTCCTGCCACTCGCCGGAATCGCCTTCCTCGCGGATCGGCGCATTCAGAGAGGCGTCGCCGCCGAGACGGCGGTTCATGTCGATCACGTCCTGCTCGGTGACGCCGAGACGCTTGGCAATGATCTTGACCTGGTCGGGGCGCATGTCGCCCTCCTCCAGTGCGGAGATTCGGCTCTTCGCCTTGCGAAGATTGAAGAAGAGCTTCTTCTGGTTGGCCGTGGTGCCCATCTTCACCAGTGACCAGGATCGCAGAATATATTCCTGAATCGCGGCCTTGATCCACCACATCGCGTAGGTGGCGAGGCGGAATCCCTTCTCCGGCTCGAAGCGCTTCACCGCCTGCATCAGGCCGACATTACCCTCGGAAATGACTTCCGAAATCGGCAGACCATAGCCGCGATAGCCCATCGCGATCTTGGCGACGAGGCGCAGATGGCTGGTGACGAGCTTATGGGCCGCGTCGCGGTCGCCATGCTCCCGCCAGCACTTCGCAAGCATATATTCCTCTTGCGGCTGCAGCATCGGAAAACGCCGAATCTCTTCGAGATAGCGGGTCAACCCCAACTCGGCGGTGATGAGCGGCAAACTGGCGGTGTGGGCCATTGCGGCCTCCTGTTCAAGCCCCCGATATGCGGCGGGCGATGGCGCATGTCAGCTCGATGAGCCTGACGACGCCACCCGTTACGCGACCACGACCTGTCGCGCACTGCAGCATACACGGTTCGTCTAGCGAAAAAACACTCCGGCCGTCACTTCATCGTAACAGCCGAGTGACCCATCTGCGCCCCCGTAGAGACGCAAACGACGATCGTCCGGCCAAACCGGCACCCTCTAACGTCGGCCAAAATCGATTGTTCCCCCACCCAGCGCCTTATGTAGGGACGCAAGGTCGGTAGGCAAGGCTGACCGAAAGACGAGATGCGCTCCGGTCCTCGGGTGATCTAACCCAAGCAGGTAGGCATGCAGAGCCTGCCTGCCAAGGGCCGCCAGGGAAATTTGCGCCTCGGGGGGAAGCAGGGCGGCCTTCGTCTTGAACCCTGGCCCATATACGGAATCGCCGATGATCGGATGTCCGATCGCGGCAAGATGAACTCTGATCTGGTGGGTTCGCCCCGTCTCCAGCGTGCACACTAGCATGCTTGCAACCTGCTGGCTAGACACGCTGGAGTAATGCTCAATCCGCTCCCAGTGCGTCACGGCCTCGCGTCCGTCCGGCCTCACGGACATCTTGTCGCGGGCATGCGGGTGGCGTCCGATCGGCTTATCGATGGTTCCGCGCGGCCGGTCGGGCACGCCCCAGACGAATGCGAGATAGCCGCGTTCGAGTGGTCCGCTCCGGCCGTGATCGGCGAATTGGGCGGCGAGCGCCCGGTGTGCGAAGTCGTTCTTCGCCACAACCATAAGTCCGGTCGTGTCCTTGTCCAGGCGATGCACGATCCCGGGGCGCTTGACCCCGCCGATGCCAGACAGGCTCTCACCACAATGGGCGATGAGCGCGTTGACAAGCGTCCCCGCCGCGTGCCCCGCCGCCGGATGAACGACCAGCCCTTTGGGCTTGTCGATAACGATGATGTCGGAATCCTCGTAAACGATGGCTAGCGGAAAATCTTCCGCGTGGGGCGCAGCCGGCTCGGGCGGCGGCACCGCGACGGCGATCGTGTCCCTCGCATTGACGCGATGGCTCGGATCGCAGATCGTGCGTCCCCCGATCGCAACATTGCCTGCGAGAATCAATGATTTCAGCCGCGAACGCGACAGCTCGGTCAGGTGGACGGCGAGCATGCGATCGAGGCGCGCGCCGGTCTCGGAATCGGCTACGACGACCGTCTCAATTCGGCGACCTCCTTCGCTCATGACCCATCCGCAAACCGTTGACGAGAAGCCGCTCGATCCCGAACAGGCGCGGTTCATGGCGCGCGTCCGGCGGATGATGGCGCTGTCCGGCGTCGCCACGATGCTCGGCATCGCCGTCGTGCTCGGGGTCGTCGGCTATCGCGTTTTTCGCAGCGGGGGAAGCGCCGCGCCGACCGAAACCATCGTCCGCCTGCCCGCCGGCAGCCGCATCGCGCAGACCCTCGTGGGTAATGGCCACGTCGTCGTCACGATCGAAATACCCGGCGGCGGCGTCGAAATCCGCAGCTTCGACGCGCAGACCTTGCGGCCCGCCGGCCGATTGCGCTTCGCGACCGAGCCGTGACGACCGCCCGCTCAGTGCCCCTCGAATGAAATCAAGGTGCGCACCGGCACATCGAGCTTGCGCAGCCTGTCGGCGCCGCCAAGCTCCGGCAGATCGACGATGAAGCACGCGGCGAGCACCTCGGCCCCGAGTTGACGCAACAGCTTGACCGCGCCCTCGGCGGTGCCGCCGGTGGCGATCAGGTCATCGACCAGGATGACGCGCTCATGCGCGCTCACCGCGTCTTCATGCACCTCCATTTCGTCGAGGCCGTATTCGAGCGAATAGGCGATGCTCACCCGCTTGTGCGGCAGCTTGCCTTTCTTGCGGATCGGCACAAAGCCGGCCGACACCTGGTGCGCCACCGCGCCCCCGAGAATGAAACCGCGCGCCTCGATCCCGGCGACCTTGTCGATCTTCATGCCGGCCCAGGGCTGGACGAGCTCGTCGACCGCGCGGCGAAACGCGCGCGCATCGCCAAGCAGCGTGGTGATGTCGCGAAACATGACGCCCGGCTTGGGATAGTCCGGGATGCAGCGAATGGCGCGCTTCAAGTCGTAATCGAAAGGTGGGCTGGTCATCATCTCAAGGCGCTGTTGATTCAGGTGATTTGCGAGCTTGCAGGACGCGGCACTGTGGCAAAGCATGGGCCCGACTGCAACGGAGACCTTTGCCCATGGACACGCCCGTCCAGCCGGTCGTCATCATCGATGTCCGCGTCCCCTTCACGCGCCTCGTCCTGTTCCTCGTCAAGCTTGCGCTCGCGGCGATTCCCGCAACGATCATTTTGTCAGCGGTCGCCTTCGTGCTGTCGGTCATCCTCGCCGCCCTGTTCGGCCTGCAGATGGACATCATGATGCGGCGCGGAACGGTGTGAGCAACTCGGAACATTGTTCCGGTTGCTACGGATTGCTCGCACTTTAATTCTAATAGTAGATTTCGGTTGTATTATCGCAGCGATGATACGGCCGGATCTAAATGTGATCGCGTTTAATTTGCCGAACCAACTCAGGGAATTCACCTTCAAAAAACTGATGTGTAACTTGAATTGACTCAGTGAGATTTACAAGTCCGTGGTCCCATTAAATCTTAATCCCTCCAACTGTGTCTCCAAGGAATGTCTGTCCGGCCCTCGCGACGCCGGCAAAAGTAAATATCCCCCGGCAGAGCCGGGGGCTTTAGGATGTGAGCCGCTCGAAGTGGCTGGTTGGGGTCGCTAACGCGATCCCGGGTTCGGGTGCCGCCTATGGCGGCACGTCAGCGCCACAGATTGAGTTGCTCCAGGCGCTTATCCTCCTCTTCCTGGTTCTTGATGTACTCACGGATTGCTTGCTCGTTCCGCCCCACATAAGACAGTACCCTGGCCCAGAAATGCTGGCCCACGAGATTGCGCCTACGTTCGCCGTAGACGCGGGCCAGGTGGATTGGCGCTCTTGCCCTTGATGAAGCCCACGACCTGCGACACCGCATATTTCGGTGGGATCGAGATCATCATGTGCACGTGATCCGGCATCAGGTGCCCTTCTTCGATCCGGCATTCCTTCTGCATCGCCAACTTCCGGAACACCTCCCCAAGATGCCTGCGCAGCTCGGTGTACAGCGTCTTCCTGCGGCACTTGGGAATGAAGACCACGTGATATTTGCAGTCCCATTTCGTGTGACTTAGGCTCTCAACCTCGTCCATCGATGAACTTCCCTTTCGTGTGCTTGGCGGCTCACGATTCGGAAGCTTCGTCGATGGACCCCTTTAAACGTCAAACTGCTACTGCCACCCCGGCAGAGCCGGGGGGTCTCCTATCGGATGCTAGGGCGTGTCCTCAATTGAGCCAGATGGATATCGCAGCGGCGTAAACGCCTGCAAGGAAGTTCGTCGCGCGCTTGTCGTATCGCGTGGCGATGGCGCGGAACTGCTTCAGCTTACAGAAGAAGTTCTCGATGAGGTGGCGTGCGACGAAGAGGTCACGGTCGTAGGGACGCGGCTGCTTGCGGCCAGGCATTGAAGGGATCACCGGCGTCTTGCCGGCCTGGAGGAGAGGCTCGATGACCCGCTGATCGGCATCAAAAGGCCTTGTCGGCGAGCAGCGTGTCAGCCTGCATTTGTGGGAGGAAAGCGTCGGCACCCTCGAGGTCGTGAGCTTGGCCAGGCGTGAGCAGGAAGGCGAGCGGATTGCCGAGCGCATCGACCATGGCGTGGATCTTGGTGCTCAACCCGCCTCGACTGCGCCCGATCGCTTCCTCGCCTTGACGGTTTTTTTGAGCGCACCGGCGCTGTGCTGGTGAGCGCGCACGATGGTGCTATCAATCATGGCGTATTCGTTGTCCGCATCGGCCGCCAGCGCTTTGAAAACCCTCTCCCAGACGCCACTTTGCGCCCACCGCGTGTGACGGGTATGCACCTGTTTCCAATCACCGAACCGCTCTGGCAAGTCTCGCCACGGGATGCCCGCGCGATAGCGGTAGAGAACCGCTTCAACGAACCGCCGATTATCCTTCGCGGTTACGCCAACGTGGCCTTCTCGACCTGGAAGCAGCTCCTTAATGCGATCCCACTGGTCATCCCGCAGCCCGTAGCGGCGCATGGGTCAGCCCTCCTAATCAGACTGACCCTCCAGGAATCATCGCGACCCCGATTTGGGAATCTTGAGGCTTCTGTGAGGTCGCGGGGAACGGTGGCGGCTATGCGTCGGTCTGTGGGCGCGACCTCATCGAAGCCGGATTGAACGAAGCCGCGTGGCTTTGGCTATGGGGAAAGCGTGGTGGGCAGGGCTGCGACGTGGGGTGAGCGCGGCGCGTTAGCGGCGGCGAAGAATGGATCAGCGCGGCGCGTCCAGTCCGATCGCGGGCCGTGCACGGCGATACGAGCGATGGATGAATCATGATTGGCGCGCCAAGACGCGATGGGGCGGACGGGATCGCGCGGAGCGGCCCTGTCCGTCTTGCGCATGGTCACAGGAATGATGGAGGTCGGCGGCGCGGTCATGACGTATCGCAGAAGAACGGGTTGTTGGGTTGGCGCGGCGCGCGCGGCAGGCTGGCGATGCGGCGCATGACGCCGCCGCAGTCCGGGCAGCGGGCGGCGGGGCAGTGGATCGGAGCCTGATCGCTTGCGGGAGGATCGACGGCGGGTTCAGGCTTGGTGGCGGTGTGGGCGGCGATCAGACGGCGACAAAGGGCGAGGTTGTTGCCGCGGTCGCCATTGGCGAGGAAGCCATAGTGGCGGATGCGGTGGAAGCCGTCTGGCAGGGCATGGAGAAGAAAGCGGCGGATGAACTCACTGGCGTCGAGCGTCATCGCTTTGATCATGCCGCCCTGGCGATAGTCCTTCCAGGTGAAGCGGACTTTGCCGTCGGTGAGCGCGAGCAGCCGGCTGTTGGCGATGGCGACGCGATGGGTGTAGCGGCCGAGATAGGCGAGCGCCTGGCGCGGGCCGCCGAATGGCGGCTTGGCGTAGACCACCCAATCGATGCGGCGCAGTTCGGCGAGACATGCGTTGAAGACGCTGGCGTCGGCGAGGCCGGCGAGGTGACCGAAGAAGCGCAGCCTGCCGGCTTCGAAGGCGTTCTTCAGGTCGCGCAGGAACAGCCGCCGGAACAGCCGGGAAAGGACGCGGACGGGCAGAAAGAAGCCGGGCCGACAGGCGATCCAATGTGCGCCATCGAGCGACGGGCCGCCACCGGGCACAATGCAATGGACATGCGGGTGATGGGTCAGGGTCTGCCCCCAGGTATGGAGGACCGCGGTGATGCCGACGCGGGCGCCGAGATGGCGCGGATCGGCGGCGATCGTGATGAGCGTCTCGGCGGCGGCGCGGAACAGGATGGCGTAGACGGCGGCCTTGTTGTGGAAGGCGATCTCAGCGACCGACGTCGGCACGGTGAAGACGACGTGGAAATAGGGAACCGGCAACAGTTCCGCGGCCCGATCGGCGAGCCACTTTGCGCGTGCCAGCCCCTGGCACTTCGGGCAGTGCCGGTTGCGGCAGGAATTGTAGGCGATGCGGGTTATCCCGCAGTCGTCGCACTGCTCGACATGGCCGCCGAGCGCCGCGGTCCGGCACGCCGTGATCGCGCCCATGACGCGCCGCTCGACATAGCCGAGACGATCGCCATGCGCTCGCCGGAATGCCTCGCCGTGGCGGCGGAAGATGTCCGCCGCCTCCAGAGCGGGAGCCATGCCGCCGGCTCAGGCGGGCGGCACGATCTCCATGCGGAGCCGATCAAGCGGGCTCGGCGTCTTGCTGATGGTCTTGGTGGCGACCCGGGCATAGCGCGCCGTACTCTGCAAATTGGCGTGACCGAGCAGAACCTGGATGATGCGGATGTCGGTTCCGTTCTCCAGGAGATGGGTCGCAAAGCTGTGCCGCAGGGTGTGCGCCGTCACCTCTTTGGCAAGGCCGGCCGCAGTGCGGGCGGACCGGCAGGCGGCATGCAGCGTGGTCGGTTCGAGCGGCCGTTCCTCGTCGCGGCCGGGAAACAGCCAGCGCTTCGGGCGGGCAAGCCGCCAGTAGCCGCGCAAAATCCGCAGCAGCTGCGGCGACAGCATGACATAGCGGTCCTTGCCGCCCTTGCCGTGCTCGACCCGGATCACCATCCGGCCGCTGTCAATGTCGGCGATCTTGAGCATCACCACTTCCGACACGCGCAGGCCGGCCGCGTAAACCGTGGTGAGCGCCGTGCGGCTCTTCAGGCTCGGGATCGCCTCCAGAAAGCGCACCACCTCGTCGGTGCTCAGCACGACCGGCAGCTTCTGCGGTTCGCGCGCATAGGCGATGCGCTCCGGAATCGTCGCCTGACCGAGCGTCACCCCGTAGAAAAAACGCAGCGCGCAGACGATCTGGTTCAGCGAAGGCCACGAGATCCCGGTCGCCACCAGATGAACCTGGAAGGCATGGACCTCGTCCAAGCCGAGGCGATCCGGCGACCGGCCGAAATGCCGGCTGAACTTCGAGACCGCGTTGAGATAGGATCGCTGGGTCGCCGGCGAGAAGATTCCGGATCGTCATGTCCTCGATCATGCGACGGCGCAGAGGGCGGATCGCAGCCATCTGAAAACCTCCTGTCTGAAGGGTTGGGCTTTGGCGCCCACAATCCTCCCAGACAGGAGGCGGCCGTCACCTCACCGCCGCCTCGCTATGATCGCCACCGCCGCCGCTCCCTGCCGCGCAGTGGCTTCGTTCAATCCGCTAATTGAGGACACGCCCTAGAGCGCAGCGGATGTACCCAGGGCGAGTGTGCGGTGGGGGCTCCGCTCAGATAATCTCACGCAGCATTGTCCAATCGCCGATCCTTGGTTATTCGACGCGTTCGCTCAACTAGCAACTGCGATGCCATGCGTCGAACTTGCTCGGCATAGTCGTCCGTGCCTGGCACTCCGGCGCGGCGCCAAGTCACCCTGACGCTTTGCTGAATGTCATTCGGCTTGCTGTAGGGATATGCCTGAAAAACCGCTCCAGTCGGAATATGAACGACTTCCACCTCGCTTTTGATCTTGAACTGCTCGCGTGTCACAGATGCCGATGCCATCACTCGCCTCCCTGCGGTGCGGTTCTCTTTTGGATGACACTCGATTAACGCAATGTCGGCCTTTGAGTTCGTCCCAGCCGAGGATTGGGCGAGATGCCGCGCCAGCCGTCGGCGGATCATCTGGGATGCATATGCGCCTGCCCACATCCAACCGGCGGCATTTGCTCCGTGGTGCGTTTTATTCGTCCGCCGTTGTCGGACAGCGCGGCCGTGAACGCCGCTGTGGGGGCTTCTGGCGCGCTATCGCAGGCTTGAGCGTCCGTGCGGGGTGTCGGACACCGCGACAAGGCAGACCGTGGCCAATACCCGCGTCAATGTGACCGGCCGGCGGAACGAGTTACGCCTGCGTCGCTTAAATCTCGGTAGCAACGCGAAGGAGTATGCGATGAAAACGCTAACGACTGGAATCGTCGCCGCGGCTACTCTCCTGAGCGCGGCACCTGCGTTCGCGATCGATATCGATGTCGGACCCGACGGCATCAGAGTAGGTCCCCGGTATCGGGAGCATGACGAGCGGTATTTCCGCGATCGACCCTATTATCGCGACAGAGCTGACTGCCGGAAAGTGACCATCGACCGCCCAGACGGCTCAAGGGTCGTAGAATACCGCTGCGATTAACGACCGTCGCGAATAGCGTGATCAATGGGCCCGGCCGGGTAGGCAAAGCGGCTCATTTTGTCTTTCAGTACCACGCCGTGCCGTGCGCTGCTCGCGGCGGCCAACTGAGATACTCTCCGCGCCGCGAGCGGGAACGGAAAAACAACTCACGGTTCGCAGTGTCTCCATTGAGGGGGCCAGCGAGCCTTATCCGACCACCACCACCAGCAAGCCCGCCCGAGGCGACTCGGCGGCAGAACTCAATCGTCATGGAGGTTGGAAATGGACGAACGTAGAGAACAAATTAAGCAAGGCGTCGTAGCCGGGGTTGAGGTGATTCAATCCGGTGCTGCTGCAGGACACGAAGTAATGGAAGTGTTAGCTACTTCCGTCGCGCGGCGAGTGCCCGATGTAAGAGTGGAAGAATTACGTAGTATGGCCACCGCGATGCTTGAGGAGATACAGCGCAATTATGAACGCGCCAATAAAACGAAGGAATACTCTGTAAAGTTTGCGGATCAAAACAGGCCGAATGAAACCGTGCGAGAAATGGTCGAACGCGGATGGTCTGACAATTCTGCGGGAACGCGGGGCCGCCCGCATGGCGCGCGGACCAGGTCCGCGAAAAAGGCACGCCGGCCGCGAGCCCGTCGCACCACCCCATAAGGTGCGAGACCGCGCCCTCGCGTGCCGGCGGCTGCGGATGTACCTAACCCAGGCGCGTGGCCACGCCGAAGCGCGTAAGAGCGTCAGCTTACCCGTGCGATCAATGAGGGCGTGCGTACAATACTCATCATCAAAGCAGCGGGCAGTTAATCGCCCATGGGTGCAATCCGGAATTCCTTGACGTTGGGAAGCGTACGGAGACGCTGCGAAAGCTTTCCGGCGTGCCGTCGATCTCTGCTGCGAATAACCATACGGTATTCAAATACGTTTTCATCTTCGGTAAACCGATGTGACAGGTTCGCGATGCTGAACCCATGGCTTCCGATCAAAGCCAGCAACTCGTCCTCTGGTATCACGCCCGAGAAGCGCTCTTCCTTCGGCATGAGCGCCTGAAACCAACCGAGCATTCCAACCCTCGTCCTGGCCCCCGGCGGAAACGGTAACGCGATTCGGCCCAATTCGGCGCGCGGAGACGAAGGATATCAGTTCTTTGCAAAACTCGCGCAACCGCGCCGCCGATCGCTCTCCGGGCCCTTCGAAGGATGCTGAGAGCATTCCCCTGCCGAGTCGACATACTCGTTATAAGTGGTCACCGAGTACCGCTGCGATGGTCATAAACCGCACTCCTAGCGCGGATTTCTCACGCTACTAATGGATAGCGCAAGGGATAAGCCGCGTTTGATCGCGTTTGATGGCTGGTGTGCTGGAGGCATGCAGGTCCGTGGCGTCCAAGGACGCGTTGTGGTTTGTTTTTTTCGGGTTCTCCGTGGGGCCAATTGGTTGGTGCCGCGAGGGTCGCGCCGCGGCGGGGCGTGTCATGCGGGCGAGGCACGGGCGATGGCTGCGATGGCGAGACGGATCGCGGCACGTCCCCAATCTTGGGCGGCCGGACAGGCCGACGCCATGGCGATCTTGATGCGGCGGACGCTGATGCGAACCAGCGCACCGATCTTGAGGAGCTTGAGCCTGATGGTGCCGCAAGTTGCCTGCGCGAAGTCGGTATCGTGGAGGCCGATGCGGCGCAGGGCGCACATCAGGACGTAAGCCATCGAGTAAAACCATAGGCGCAGCTGATTGGCGCGCATGGTGGCGGCCGAGGTGCGATCCGCATAGAGGTCGAGCTGGCATTCCTTGATCCGGTTCTCCATCTCACCGCGGGCGCAGTAGAGCTTCTCATAGAGATACTTGGCCTTGCACTCGTCGCGCCGGAGCGAGGTGACGACAAAGCGCGGATTGGCTTCTCCTTGCGTCCACTCGGCTTTGGCCACGACCCGGCGCAGGCAGCTCCAGCTCTCGCGCGTCGTCCACATGAAGCTCTTGAAGCGGCGCTCCGACCGGCCGGTGCGACGGCTCTTGGCGGCGACGAGATCAAGCTCGGTGGCAATCTCGCAGACGAGCCGCTCGTTGCGCGCCAGTCCGAACAGGAAGTCGACGCCATTGGCCTCGCACCAAGCCATCAGGTCATCCCGTGCAAAGCCGCTGTCGGCGCGCAACAGGATGCGTACCCGCGGCCACCGACGCCGAACCTGCGCGACGATGCGTGCTATCTCCTCGACCGCGCCGGCCGCCGCGTCCAGGTCGGCACGCCGCAGCTTGGCGACGAGCAGATGGCGGCCGCAGAACACGTAGAGCGGCAGGTAGCAGTAGCAATCGTAATAGCCGTGGAAGAACCGCCCCTCCTGCTCGCCGTGCAGCGGATCATCCGTCGCATCGAGGTCGAGAATGATCTGCCTGGGAGGCCGCGCATGCGCCTCCAGGAACAGGTCGACCAGCAGCGTCCTGATCGCGATCGGATTGTGGCTGATCTTGTGGTAGCGCGTCGGCGTAAGCTCGCTCAGCTCCAGCCGATTGAGCGTCGACTTGCCGGCCACCGGCGCGCAGTCCGCGCGGCGTGCTTCCAGCTTGCCCGCTAACACGGCCATCATTGGGTCGTGGCGCAACTGATCGTGGTCGTTGAGATCCTCATAGCCAAGTGCGATGGCGAACACCCGCTGGCCGACCAACGTCACGACCTCGTGCTCGATCAGTTCCCGTCGCCGCTCGTCGTGAAAGCACGCCGCAAACCGATCCATCAGTCCGATCGCCCGATCCGTCGCGCGCAAAAGCAAAGCCCCCGCATCCGACGTCACCAACCCGGCATCAAACGCGGCTTCCACAGCGCGGCCTTCAACCGTTCCAAAATCGAATTGTTCTGCGATACACTCTGTCGGCATCGGGGCTTCTTTCGAATCAGCTCAAAGTCGCTGTGGCACAACGACTTTCGCTGATTCGGAGCCCCGATGCGCCTACTTAGTGTGAGAAATGCGGGAGTGGACTAGGGCGAGAGGGGGCCGAGGGTGAGCCGGCGATCTTCTTCTGCATACGTCCGCTACTGCGAGCTTAGGGTTGCGGCGACTGAGAAAGGGCGGAAACGATAACAGAGGGTGGGGTGTTGCCCCAAATGTCAGTGGCGATGTTAGTATATATGGGGGGGGGGGGGGGGGGGGCTCAGAGGTGAGATGCCGCTCGGGAAGCGTGTCGAAGATTATACGCCATTCACCGACTCGGCGACGAAATGCGCCGCCCAATCCCTTGAGCATCTTGGTGTCAGCCGGAATACGGGTCGTCGGTCATAGCGCGCAGCGCGGTATCGAGAATCCGCACAAGCTTTGGCGCGGGAGGCGCGTCCGAGAGCGCGGTACGCACAATTAGCCAGCACGAGATGAGGCAAGGCGTTGATTAAAGCAATGCCCATTCGGCAGATCCACCCTTCTCCCTTTCGCACGTGCGTTGAGTATAATTGCGTGTGTCTTTTCGATTCATGCAGCGAGCTGAAGTGCCGTCACGTAAAGCAGACTTTGAACGCCAGCGGCCGCCATGAAGGAGGTTCGAACGTCGTCCCTTAGGGCGGGCCGAAATGGAATTGGTCGGCACGAAGACGCCGCCGCGCAGGAGCTCCTCCGCGTAATGCCGTCCGGGCGGCAAGATCGGTCTTGCAAACTGGTGGCCGGAGAGCTTCATCGGCCAAGTGTTCAAGACCATCGGCAAGTACCTTGTCGTCCGTGAAGAACGGGGTTTTCACGCCGTTTGGGCTGAGCTTGGGCTGCGAGCGCGGCGAGGGCGAGCAGGGTTCTGAGCAACAAAAAGCTGAGCCAGCGGATCAAGCGGCGGAAGTTGTAGCCGACGGCGGCGAGGATGGCGTTGACGGCGTCGCCGCTTGCATGGGCGAGGTAATTGCGGCGCATGCGGTGGTCGTCCTTGAGATGGCCGATTACCGGCTCGATCGCCGAGCGGCGCCGCAACTCGCGTTTGATCTGCTCTGTCATGCGGCGTTTCTGGCCGGCGACATAGACCTTGAACCTGTGCTCGGGCGGGGCGTTGTGGCCGCGATAGCCGGCGTCGGTGAGGGCGCGGTCGAGCGTGTTGCCGATCAGCGCCTCCATCGCCGGGATGACGGCGGCGAGCGTATGCCCGTCGTAAGGGTTGCCGGGCAGCGTTGCGACATGGGCGACGAACTGGCCGCCGGCGGAATGCTTCACTGTCGTCGCGACGCTGACCTTCACCCCGAACTCATACGGCTTGTGCGCCTTGCCTTTGCCGATGCACTCCACCTCGGGCGCATGCAGCGAATAGACCTTCCGGCCGCGCTGGCGGCGATCCTGCGCCAGCACCCGCTCGGCGAGATGGAGCGGCTTGACGAAGGCCTCGCGCAGTTTCTCCTGGCCCACGCTCTTGCGGCGGATGTCGCGGATGACGCGGCCGAGATAGGTCCTGAGCTTGCGCAGCGCCTTGCCGGCGCGCTTGAACTGGTGGGCATGGGTGTAGCGCCGGAGCCGGCGCGATCACAGTCGCGCCGGCCGTAGCCGAGGCCCATGAGGCGCTTGTCCCACACGCAATAGCTCCGAACGCGGTAAGGCCACGTAGGCAAAATTCCAGCCCAGACAAGCGTCGTCGCGCAGATTTAGAAGAACCTACCGTTAAATCTTGGTTGACGTGAACAAAAATTACCAAAAATTGGTTTTGACCAGAATGATCTTTTCATTCTTAAACTAATGGGACGTTTTTTGCATCGCACAGGTACGTATTGCGCCGCACACTAGGTTCGATATTTTGATTGCATGGCTACCTACCCGCGGAATGAGTATGACGAGGGGCGTCTCGCAATATGCGAAGTCTGCAATGCGATCGTGGTCGGGTGGGCTGAAGGAATTGCCGTATGCGCCTCCTGCGGCATGACAGTGGTCGAGCCGCCATTTGAAGGCTGCGATTACTTCGACATAGTTATGAGGGCCGGTCGTCCTCTCGCCCGTGCAGCGCGCCGACGGCGGCCGCGGTAACATAACAGATCCTCCGGTCAGTTTCGCTTGCGCCTAATCCGGGCTACGCTTCGTCCCGAGCTCGAACGGAGGGTTGGCCATGCGCAGGATGATCGTTGCCTTCATTATCATTATTGTCGGAGCATCGGTCGCCGCACCGAGTTGCGCGGTGGCGCAAACAGCGAACACGGCCGCGGAAGCGCAGGCCATCCGCGAGCTCAGCCGCCAGTGGGTTGCAACGGTCGCGACAAAGGACCCTGCGGCCACCGTGAAGTTCTACACGGACGATAGCGTGATGCTGCCGCAGGACGCACCGGTTGCCGAGGGCCACGATGCCATTGCCAAGGTGTGGCGCGGCTACTTCGATCTCCCGGATTTCTCGCTCACCTTCAGCCCGACGAAAATCAACGTCTCCTCGTCGGGGGACATGGCTTATGAAATCGGCACGTACGCGCTCGGTTTTCGCGGCGACAAGGGGCTGGTGCAAGAGAAAGGCAAATATGTAGTCGTGTGGAAGAAGGTCGGCGGCACCTGGAAAGCCGCGGCGGATATTTTTAACAATGACGGCCCCGCGCCATAAGAGCGCCGCAACGCACATTCAGAGGTAGGACGAACCTATCGGTATGCAACGTAGTCGATGGTGCATCTGCGGACTGTAGCAAAAGCCCGAATTACTTTATGAAATGGTAGATGTCATTGAGCCCTATTAAGCCAACCACGATGAGGTAGATGGCGACGATGTAGTTCAATATACTTCAACTTCCGCGAGAATCCGAAGACCCCCCTTGCCAAACGGCGCGATCCGGATTTTACCGAACGGATGATACGGCCCGGCTTTCTGGACATAGAATCGCGGCAAAACCTGATCGAGTTGGCTCGGGACGGGTCGGCCGCTCATCGTCTGGCCCGACGTGCGAACGCGCTGGTGTTGCTAGACGATGGGATGAGCTGCGAGGCGATTGCGAAGGTCCTGTTGCTGGACGACGACACCATCCGCACTTGGTATCGCCTGTATGAAGAGGATGGGATCGAGGGGTTGACGAACTTCAGCTACGAGGGCAGCGCTTGCCAGTTGAGCGGCGAGCAACAGGAAAAGCTGAAAGCCTGGGTCGCCACGGCCTTACCGCGCACAACGCGCCAGGTCGGCGCCTGGATCGAGAATGAATTCGGCGTCGTTTACGAAGGCCGGTCAGGACTGATCGCGTTGTTGCATCGCCTGGGGCTCGAATATCACAAACCCAATGTCATCCCGCGCAAGCTCGACGAAGAAAAGCAGAAGGCTTTCATTGAGGGCTACGAAAAGCTGCTGAATTCCTTGGGCGACGACGAGGCCGTGCTGTTTGCGGACGCCGTGCATCCGACCCATGCGGCGCGGCCTGTCGGCTGCTGGGCGCCGAGCCAAGAGAAGCTCGCGATCGAGCAGACGAGCGGGCGTCAACGCATCAACATTCACGGCGCGATCGACCTGGAGACCGGACAAACCCGGATGATCGAGGCCCTGACCATCGACGCCGCCTCGACGATCAGGCTGCTGCAATCGATCGAGGCGCTCTATCCGATGCTGGCGCTCATCCATGTTTTCTTGGACAACGCGCGTTATCATCATGCCAAGCTCGTGCAGGAATGGTTGGCCCTGCCGGGACGACGTATCAAGCTGCACTTCATCCCAACGTATTGCCCGCACTTGAACCCGATCGAACGGTTATGGGGCCTTATGCACAGAAACGTCACTCACAACAAGTGCTACGCAACTTGCGCCTAGTTCGCCGATGCGACGCTCAGTTTTCTGCGTGAAAAGGTTCCGGGAATTGGGCGGACCTTTGTGATTCGGTCACCGACAATTTCCGCGTCATCAACCCAAAGGATTTTCGGGTCATGACGTGAACGGGGTATACATTCGGCATTATCAAAATCAAAATGCCGGCAACGAGGGCCGCGATTGGTGCAATTTGGGTGGTGGTGAGGGCCATTTCCCAATCTCCTATGTAGCCTTGACCTGAATCTCCACTCAGACGGTAGAAATTGGAAATAAGTCGGACCGAATGCTGGCACGATCGGATTCTCGTTTCATCAGCTTACCAATGATGCTTCAATCTTCTCGGGAATCCATTCCGACGCTGCTTCGATGACGCGAACGCATGTCCCATGCAAACGATCGATCAAGACGTGCGTCCAACACTCGCCATTGATTTCGGAGACCGCAAGCCGGGTCGATGACATCCAGAGTAACGGAATCGCGAGATCGCCCGGCCAAATCCGCCACGACGAGCCGTCCTCAAGTTCGACGATGTAGCTCTTCTCATGTTTCTTGACGCGCATACAACCCCCTGCTTTCGGCCGTAATCAAAGTCACTTAGAGGGCAATGTAGGCAAGATCGGGGCTCACATTTGGCGCCTCCCGTCGACCTTTTTGTTCTATTAATTATTCGTAACCGCCGCGCCAAAGTGAACCATAATTAACCCAGCGTTCACCGCTCTGTAAGGAGCGGATGCGTAGTTTCACGGCGACCAATTCGCGGTACTGGGAGCATGGGAGATATCGCGCCAATTAGCGCGTTTCCCCAAAGTCTATGTTGTTGCGCCGCGCAGTCGTCGAATTGATGTGATTAAGTCGAGATCACAATGGGCTATCGGGGCAACGGGGAAGACGACCGCCGGTTTGCGCGGTGCGCTAGGTGCGACGCGATCGCATGGGAAGCGCCTGCGGGTAGCTGCCACACCGATGCAAACACCGTGTGCGCCCTGTGCGGCATGAACAGAGCCGACTTGCCTTTCGCGAACAGCGATTACTTCGTCGTCCGTGAAGAGTTCAGAACGCCTTGGGCCACGGGGCTAATCGGAGGTTTTGGCGTATTGGGATTCGCGGTTTTTTGGGGATTGGCGGTCGGTTTTCTTGCAAAATGCGCGGGCGGGATTCCTGCGAATCGAGGTCTGTGTTTCCTTCGCCTGAGACGCGGCGGAGGGTTTTGCGATGCGGCCGAAGGAGCGCCGGGAGACGGGCGAGCAGGACCTGTTCCGCTCGCGGCTCGACCAGATCATCGACCTTGGCCATGCGCTCGCCAGGCTGGCGCGAGCGATCGACTGGTCGTTTCTGGAGCGTGAGTTCGGTGCGGTCTATACCGACAAGCCTGGTCATCCGCCCTTGCCGACGCGGCTGATGGCGGGGCTCGCCATCCTCAAGCACAGCTATGATCTGTCCGACGAGGGGCTGTGCGAGCGCTGGATCGAGAACCCGTATTTCCAATATTTTTGCGGCGAGGCGTTCTTTCAGCACCGGCTCCCCTTCGACCGCTCCTCACTGACTCGCTGGCGCCAGCGCATGGGGCGGAGCGGCTGGCTGCCCTGTTGCAGGAGAGCCTCGCCACCGCCGCCCGCACCGAGGCGATGAAGCCCTCCGATCTGTCGCGCGTGGTGATCGACACCACCGTGCAGGAGAAGGCGGTGGCGTTCCCGACCGACGCCAGGCTCCTCCATCGCGCGCGCGAACGGCTGGTGCGGCTTGCGAAGAAGCTCGGCGTCGTCTTGCGCCAGTCTTACGCCCGGGTCGGCAAGTTCGCGCTGATCAAGCATCAGCGCTACGCCCATGCCCACCAGTTCAAGCGCGCCGGCAAGGCGCTGCGCAAGCTCAGGACCTATTCGGCCGCGTCATCCGCGACATCCGCCGCAAGAGCGTGGGCCAGGAGAAACTGCGCGAGGCCTTCGTCAAGCCGCTCCATCTCGCCGAGCGGGTGCTGGCGCAGGATCGCCGCCAGCGCGGCCGCAAGGTCTATTCGCTGCATGCGCCCGAGGTGGAGTGCATCGGCAAAGGCAAGGCGCACAAGCCGTATGAGTTCGGGGTGAAGGTCAGCGTCGCGACGACAGTGAAGCATTCCGCCGGCGGCCAGTTCGTCGCCCATGTCGCAACGCTGCCCGGCAACCCTTACGACGGGCATACGCTCGCCGCCGTCATCCCGGCGATGGAGGCGCTGATCGGCAACACGCTCGACCGCGCCCTCGCCGACGCCGGCTATCGCGGCCACAACGCTCCGCCCGAGCACAAGTTCAAGGTCTATGTCGCCGGCCAGAAACGGCGCATGACAGAGCAGATCAAACGCGAGTTCCGGCGCCGCTCGGCGATCGAGCCGGTAATCGGCCATCTCAAGGACGACCACCGCATGCGCCGCAATTACCTCGCCCATGCAAGCGGCGACGCCGTCAACGCCATCCTCGCCGCCGTCGGCTACAACTTCCGCCGCTTGATCCGCTGGCTCAGCTTTTTGTTGCTCAGAACCCTGCTCGCCCTCGCCGCGCTCGCAGCCCAAGCTCAGCCCAAACCGGCGTGAAAACCCCGTTCTTCACGGATGACTACTTCGATGTGCTCATGAAAGCTGACCGTCCTATGAGACGTGTGCCGAGGCCTCGCCGCTCGCAGTAGCGTTCGTGGCGTCGAGCATCGTGTTTACACAATTCGCAACCGTGTCGGCGCTCGCTCGATTTCGCGCATGTCTCCGTGGTACACGCTGGCCACGTGTCCATTATCCCAAGCTATCGTGACCGCAGCCCAATTCGTCTTGGTGACAATGCCACCATCAGCGGCGTCGCCGTGCCAAAATACGCGAGTGCCCTTCTTGAGGCTCTTGGATTCGGTGATTGTCAATTGGTGGCTCCGCTGCCTGCTCGCGCACATAATACAACAAACACCTTCTCGTCGTCCTCCTCGGAGCACGGTGTGGTGTCCCCAGTCGAGAGTCGATCGTTGCGGTGCAGAGCGTTAGTGCAACATAGGGGGCCGTGTCCGCGATTGCGACTTCGATGATGACGGTGGACGTGGAGGTGAGGCTGCTCGCGTCCGTGGCGACGCAGTCAATCACGGAAAAAAGCCTACCGTTACGGTACGCTTTTGAGTATTAGGAACCCCGCGAGAAGCGGGTTAGGGGTTTTCCGGGCGCCACTGCATATTCTGGATAGGCCCATCCGGCTCATTTTTAACGTCCCCTGTTTTCATGAATTTGTGCTTCTCGAAAAAGCGCACGGCGTGACCGTTGTTGGGGTCCACATCCAGATCGACGCCGGTCGGTGAAAGCCACTTCGCCTCGGAGAGTAACAATTCTCCGACGCTGCTTCTCCAGAACTCTGACGCTACGACAAGCTGATGGAGATAGCCTGTTTCCCAATCGATGCTCATAAAACCGACCACATCGCCACGCCACTCGGCTACTATGGTCATCGTTTTCGGCGCTTCCGACAGGATTTTCATCTTCCAATGTTTTTGCCGATCCCCGAATCGCTTCTCAAAATTTATCCGCGGCGTCGCCTTTTGCCACGCGCGCCGCCACAATTGGATTATGTCTTCCTCATCGTCTGCTGTATACGGTCGCAACCGGCGAAGCGTGACTTGCGGGCGACGCATACACTGCAAGAGAGGCTCACTCTCACGCGCGCCTGCTGGTGCGGCCCTGTGGCCTCCGGCCTGCCTTGGCTGGCGCAGGCGGCTTGCGCCGTTCTGGCTCTGAAGGTGCCCGCACCGGCTTCTCCGCCGCGATGCTGCGGCGATCTGCGTATGGCCAAATCCTGCGCCAATTTATTGTGGGACCGGAACAGGCATCAAAATCGGTTGAGGCGGGACGCTACCGTCGCGAAGCCGATGATCCCAAATTATGTGTCTTGCTATGAAGAACTGCGGAGCCGAGTATCGTCATTTGTCGCTCGCCGATGCGCGAGGTGACGTGCGGCGCGCTCGCACTTGCATGAGAACCATTCTGCTATGGTTGCTCCTCGCAAGCCCAACGACACTTGCGCGCGATTACGGGCAGTACGAAGACGTGTCCCCGGCGACCCGCCAATGGTTCCGCGATCTGCGCTCCCCGGAAGGCAGATTTTGCTGTGATGAGGCGGACTGCCTTCGCACGGAAGCGCACCTGTCGGACGATCACTGGCAGGCCCGGGCCCCTGACGGGAGGTGGATCGACATCCCGCCAGACCGTGTGATTACTAATCGTGGCAATCCCGTTGGCGAGCCAATTCTCTGCGCGACATGGGCATTGAGCAGCGGCTCCTGGAACGTACTGTGCTTCGTGCCGGGAGCCCTGCTGTAACGTGTTTTTGAGGTGCGCAACCGACATCCATCGCCAACGAATGCAAGAAACCTCTCGCCGAGGCTTGGTCATGGCTGAGCGGCACCGAAAACTCGCGGAGTGCAATTCTCTCGCAAGTATGTATCGCCAGTCGAACTGTCTGCCCTTCTTCGGCTACCCTCAAGGTCGCATCTAGTAGTGCCTATGACTATGGTCCTTCGCCCCGTAGAGCCGAGCGACGCCGAATTTCTTGGCTGGGCTTGCGTTATAGCGGCGCGTAGCCAGCTGAGCCGCGGATGGTTCGACATCGTGCTTCGGCGTGACGACGCGTTCGTTGTCGAATTTGCCAAGCACCTCACGCTCGCAACCGCTCGCTCGTGGTGCCACTGGTCGCTGTTCCACGTCGCCGAAGTAGATGGCGTCGCGGCCTCCGCGATGTGCGGCTTTGGTGATGAATTTGTCTATGCCGCGTCCGCCGCCGCCATGGCCGAAGCGTCCGACAAGATGGGTATTGACAAGGAAGAGCAGACGCGGCACTGGCCGCGCGGCGCCTTCATCCTCTCAGTCATGAGCAGCGAACATGGCGCGTGGACAATTGAAAATGTCGCCACGAACCCGGATTTCCGCGGCACGGGCGTTACGCAAGCCCTGCTAGAAAAGGAATTGGACGTCGCCCGCTCGGCGGGCTTCAAACGTGCGCAGGTGAGTTTCCTTATAGGCAATACCCGCGCCGAACGCGCTTATGCGAAGGCGCACTTCACATTCGCGGAGGAAACCCGTGCTCCGGAGTTCGAGGTCGCGATGGGCGTTCCGGGGATGAGACGATTCGCTCGGCATATCTGAGCGCATCTTTGTTTAAGCAAGCCTGTTGCAACGCTGACGACCAGCCACCCAAGTCCGTACCCTGCACCGAAAGCCAGATTACGTTTGCCCCGCGCGCTGATTGTGTGCTGCGTTATTCTCCTGTAACGGGCATTGACTGACGATTATGCTGGTGTGCAATTCCCGATATAAATCGACGGGCTGTCGCTGATAAGAGCTGCTAGAACCGAGGAAAGAACGGAGCTCGTCTTGCCGGAGCATTCGCCGGCCGTCTGCGCGCTGGCGGCGGTCGGCTGACCGAGACCACCCTGCTCCGGGGCGTGCCGCCGTTGGCGAACAGCGGCGGGATCGGGGTCGGCATGCACGAATCCGCCGCAGTGCGGATACTCCGTTTGACGCCCAGGATCGCTTTCACCAGCTCCTGGGTCAGCAGATTGAGCTTACCAAATTCGTGCGCCGCCACGGTATAGCGGTTCACGTCGTCCTTCGCCCTGGTTGAGGTTGATCGCTCAGCTGCCACGCTCTGGCGCATCGCGGCGAGAGATTTCGTGAGTTCGCCGTCGATGCGCGCTAGCGTATCGGAGAACGCCTCGCCTTGGCAGCGGTCGCTTCAAGGTGAGACTGCTCCACATCTTCGCACCCGTTCATCTTGGCGTCGTGCAGCCGCACAAGATCAGAGGCGACGGCCTGCGCTCTCACGACCTGATCTTTGACTTTCGCGTTTGCCGCTTCGACATCGGCGACGGTTCGCGCGGCCTTGTAGAAATCGATCAATACCGCGCCGTCGGGTATTTGCTCTACGAACTGCGGCAGGGGCGCTATGGCGCTTTGGCCCGCGATCTGGGGCGATTGTGCAGCCGTCCGGTCCTGCGGTGTCCCCGGGCTTGCACCGATAACGGTCGCGCCAGCCATGAGTACTGCGATAAGTCGTGCGCGCACGATAACCCCCTTCAGACCCCGGCGATCCCGAGCTTCTGGAGGTTGTTGCGAATATCCGTGATCGTTTGACCGATCTCGTCGATCACACTCAGGAGCTGTTTGGTGGCGGCTGCCGCGTCTTCGGCCATCAGCATCTCGGCGGCGCGCATTTCGGCCGTCGTCAGATCCTTGAGCGCCGCGTCGATCGCGCTGGAATGGTTGGCGACCGCCGCTCGCCCTCGGGTTACTTCCTGCTGATACTCCTGATACCGGGCGACGAGCTCTTGCGCGAACTCCGGGCCGAGCGTCGCGCGCTGGCTGTTGACGCGAGCCATCTGCGCGGAAATCCAGCTCTGAAACTGGTCGAGGCCCTGTGAGAACGGCGCGTCGGGCTGCAGCAGGGTGCCCATTCGCACCAAGTCCTCCCGCAGACCTCGCACCTCCGTCATCCGGCTTTCTACCGTCGCTTCGGACATCGCCTTTGAGGCGATCCACCAAGGCGGAGATTTTCTCCCCGAGTGACTGCAGCGCCTTTTGCTGCTCCTGCAGGCGCGAGCGAAAGCTCTCAACGCGCGAGGCGTCGCGGGCGGCAGGTGTCGACACTGCCGGAACGTTCGGCGCTGGCTGCCCCTCCCCAGAGGCGCCATAGAGCGGCACAACGGCGAGGCTCAAGTACGAAAGTGCGACACCGATACGCTCGCGCACGTTCCTCTCGCACTGATCGCGCGACCTATGTCTTGTGAATGTCCGGCCGTGTAGCGACCGAGTGTCGGACGATTGAATCACACGAGCGGCTGAACAGGAATCGATGCGGCATACTGACTCAGAACGGAGGAGCGCCGCCGCTCGATCGCAGATACGTCCACACCAAAGCGGCGGCTTCAAAGATGCTGGACTGCTCCGAATTTTCCGGAGGCTATTATTGTTGAGAACTACGCGGCCATCCTGGGCTCCTCAAGGGCCGCGTAGTAGTTCGCTTCCGCCTCGGCTGGCGGGATGTTGCCGATCGGCTCCAGGAGTCGGCGGTTGTTGAACCAGTCCACCCATTCGAGCGTGGCGTATTCGACGGCGTCGAACGACCGCCATGGGCCACGCCGATGGATGACCTCGGTCTTGAACAGGCCGATCAGTGTTTCGGCGAGCGCGTTTCTAGGAATCTCCCACACTGCCGACCGAAGGCTCGATGCCGGCCTCGGCGAGCCGCTCGCTGTATTTGATCGAGACGTACTGGGCGCCGCGATCGGAGTGATGGACCAAGCCGCCGTCGACCGGCCGGCGGGCATGAAGCGCCTGCTCCAGCGCGTCGAGGACAAAGCCCGCCGAAGCGGTGCGGCTGGCCCGCCAGCCCACGATCCGTCGGGCATAGACGTCGATGACGAACGCGACATAAACGAAGCCGCTCCAGGTGGCAACACAGGTGAAATCGGACACCCAGAGCTTGTTCGGCCGGTGCCGATCCGGTTGAAATAGGTCCGCAGTGAGGCTGCTGGCGTCTTGCGGACGAAACTCGTGATTGCTGTCATTGCTGCGCTTGTTCGAGATCGAACAAAGTCCACCCGCCTGGGTAAGGGTCATGGTCCCCTGGCCCAGAGGTCACTCTGCCCATTCGTTCATTCAGATCAGCGTGTGCCCGCTGCCTGTAAGCTCGGGCGAGACAATGTTCCTATTTTGTTCACACGAGTCAATTAGTCTTAAGCACGAGGTGGCGCATATCCCCCATATCCTTGAATTCTGCAATCGAAGGGACTTGGTCGGGACTGATCAACACGCTTGCAGCCTGCTCCACCTCAGGCGCGTTGTCCCGCGCCGCGTTGATCACCTGCGGCAACGCCAACGGTGCTTCTTGCTCCCTCAGCCGCGCGGCTATGCGCGCGACGATGTCGCTCACGGTGGACGACAGGCCGATGTCATCGTCCGGCAAAGAAACGCGGAACCGCTCCTCTGCGCGGAATACCACCTCGATCAGGTCTACTTCGTCCATACCGAGGTCATCATGCAGACTGCTGCGGAGCGTTACGGCATCCTTTGCTTCCACGAGCCCGTACTCATCGGCAACTGCAGCGACGATCTGCTCGACCGCTGATGCGATTTCGGCACGCGTCATTCCGCTCGGGCTTTTCAGCGTTCGCGGGCCATTTCCACCAAACCACATCGCAGCACCTCGCCCTTTTGCGAGAGCCTAACTGATTCGCGTGAGGTCCTCACGGAGACGCTCTCTCGGGTCAACAACGCGTTAGCAGGCAAGTTGTTCTCTGTTCTTGCAAGCCAGGCTCGCGACTTATCCGCGCCACCGATGATCCGTCGCTTCTAGAAACGGCTGCCGCGGACGCCGCCCCAAGTGCATCGGGACTGCCTATCGCGAAAGTCGACGCGCATTGGCTTGGACCTTTTTTCGGTAGCCCTTCAGAACGCTCTGTGCAGAGCCGCCTGTCATGAGACGCCAACCTTCGTGAAGGCCAGTAGCCAGCTTCTCCGTCACCATCAGGCGCGCTTCCCTATGCGCCTTCTTCCCTCCAGCCGCTATTTTGATGGTTCGAAGGTAGATCACCTGCTGTGACTCGATCGCGAGCATCGTCAAATCAAACCATGTTCGGAGCGCTGTCCCCCCGTGCCTGCAAGCTGAATGCCGCCTGGCTCTCGGCATGATGACCGCCGTGAGGTGATAATGTGCGGTTGTTGCGTCTAACCGTTCAGTCGCACACGCCTGGGGAGCACATGCCGCAGCTGCCCGCGCCGTCGCACACTGGCGCATCGCCGCCGCTCTTAAAGGGCGCGGCAATCAGGGAGAGGTGGCGCGTCAAGTCGGTGCTTTCGCAGGATGGGCACGACGGAATCTCTGACGAGCGAACCAGTGTCTCGAACTCGTGGCCGCACTTGTTGCAGTCATAGCCGTAAATCGGCATGGCAGATTCTCAATCGGTTGGCGGAGCAGCGACCAGAAATGCTTCAAAAAATCAGCCTGCGCAAGAGTGGTCGCACGTGCTCGCCATGCATCGATCTCTGCCTTGGCCTGTTGATCATTCTATCCATGGCTGTGAGTGCGGTCGCGCAGGATCGCATCATCGGCGTCGCCTCTGTGATCGATGGTGACACCATCGAGATTCACGGCCACCGCATTCGTCTTCATGGCATCGACGCACCCGAAAGCAGCCAGCTCTGTGTGCGACCAACGGGTGAACGCTGGCGTTGCGGGCAGAAGGCAAGCTTTGCGTTGGCTGATCGTATTGAAGGGGCGACTGTCAGCTGTGAGCCGCGGGGCCGCCGCGACCGCTACGGCCGTACCGTCGCCGTCTGTTTCAAGGGAAACGAGGATCTGAACCGCTGGATGGTCGCAAACGGCTGGGCCGTCGCCTATCGACGATATTCGGCAGATTATGTTGCTGACGAGGAGGGCGCCCGACGGAGCCGGCTCAACATCTGGTCTGGTGACTTGGTTATGCCGTGGGATCGGCGCGCGCAGCAGCGAAACCGATGAAGCGATAGTCGACATGAAGCCGCAGCCGGAATCATCAACCCAGGAAGTGCTGGCCGGCCTCGTCGAGCGCGTCACCTACCACAACGTTGAAAATGGCTTTTGTGTCCTTCGCGCCAAGGCGCGGGGGCATCGGGATGTGGTGACCGTGGTCGGCCATGCCGCCACCATAGCCGCCGGCGAGTGGATCACGGCCTCCGGGCAGTGGGTGAATGACCGCACCCATGGCCAGCAGTTCAAGGCGCGATTCCTGCGCACCTCGCCGCCAACCTCGCCCGAGGGCATCGAAAAGTATCTTTCGTCGGGGATGATCCGAGGCGTGGGTCCCGTCTACGCGAGCAAGCTCGTCAGAGCCTTCGCCGAGAAGGTGTTCGACATCATCGAGGGGTTTCCGGACCGACTTAGGGAGGTCGATGGCATCGGCCCGGTGCGCGCCGCCAGCATTCTCTCGGCCTGGGCCGAGCAGAAAGCGGTGCGGGAAATCATGGTCTTCCTGCACAGCCATGGCGTCGGCACCGCGCGCGCGGGGCGCATCTTCAAGACTTATGGCTCCGACGCTGTCCAGGTGATGGCCGAGAACCCGTACCGGCTCGCGCGCGACATCCGCGGCATCGGCTTCAAGACCGCCGACGCCATTGCGATGAAGCTCGGCATCGAGAAGACCGCGATGGTACGGGTGCGCGCTGGAATTTCCTATGCGCTGACCGAGGCCATGGATGAAGGGCATTGCGGGCTGCCGACCGACGAGTTGGTGCCGCTGGCCGAGAAGCTGCTCGAGGTACGACAGCAACTGATCCGCACTGCGCTCGATCTCGAGCTGCAGGAGGGCACGGTCATCGCCGATCGGGTCGGCGAAACGCCCTGTGTGTTCCTGGCTGCCCTGCATCGAGCGGAACGCACGATTGCCGAGCGACTCATGCGGCTTGCCAACGGCGTCCTGCCGTGGCCCTGGATCGACCCGGATAAGGCACTGCCATGGGTCGAGCAACGCATCGGGCTTTCCCTTGCGGAAAGCCAGATCGCCGCGACCCGGCTGGCGCTGATCTCCAAGGTTCTGGTCATGACCGGCGGTCCCGGGGTCGGCAAGACCACCATCATCAGAGGCATCCTTCGCATCCTCTCGGCGAAAGGGATCAGGCTCGCGCTCTGCGCACCGACCGGCCGCGCCGCCAAGCGCATGGCCGAGGCGACGGGCTTGCGATGGTCGGAAGCGAGCTTGGCGAGGAACTTGTTGTAGGAGACGCCGGCCGACGCCGTCAGCCCGGTCTGGGTGCGTATCTTCGCCCGGATCAATCGCGCGATCTCCGTCGCGGTCGCGATCCCCTGGAGGTTCTCGGTCACATCGAGATAGGCCTCGTCGAGCGAGAGCGGTTCGACGATGGGCGTGTGCTCCGCTAGGATCGCGCGAATCTGCAGCGAGACTTCTTTGTACACCTCGAAGCGCGGCTTCACGAAGATCAGGTCAGGACATTTCCTTCGGGCGGTCACTGACGGCATCGCGGATCGGACGCCAAACTCGCGCGCTTCGTAACTCGCCGCGGCGAGCACGCCACGTTCCCGCGAACCCCCAACGGCGACTGGCTTGCCCCTAAGGTCTGGATTGTCTCGCTGTTCAACCGACGCGTAGAACGCATCCATGTCGACGTGAATGATCTTGCGTGGACGCTCCAATTCGAACCTTGAATCGCGCCCACCGACATGGCACCGCGGGACATCAGCATCGGTCACAATAATGTGGACACCCGAGAAGCTTTTTCGCCTTCAGTTCAAATGCTCAAAGCACCGCTGCCTTCGAGCTTTTGCGTCGCTCGGTCTTCCCCCGCCCCCAGCACGCTATCGGAATGTCCGCTAAGTTCGCCCCTTCTCGCGGGTTGCAGGCTAGCCAACCGTCAGATATGCACGCTGAAGCGCCCGTGCCGCGCGTCCGCGGTCAATTTGACGAATTGCGCGTGCGTGAGGCGGAGTAGGGTCGCGTGGTCGCCGGCCTCGAAATAGACGTCGTCCTGTTCGTCGATTGCGTCGTCCACGATGGTGTCGAGGCCGTAGCACTCGCCGATCGGCGGAACCGCGCCGTGGGCGCAATCACGGAACAACTCATCGATCTCGCCTTCGCTGGCGAGCCCGACATCCTTGCCGAATTGCGAGCGCAAGTCGCGCATGCGGATTTGGTGCGTTGCCGGCAGCACGGCCACCATGTAGCCGCTGTCATCGCGCAGTACCACACCCTTGGCGAGACAGTCGCCAGGGACGTGGCACGCCTGCGCGGTGCACATCGATGACATGGTCGGCTCATGCGCGATCATGTCGTAGGTCACGTGCTGGTCAAGATATTTCTGGAATGTCGGCGCGATGGCCATGATGAGCCCTCCATTCGATGAGGAAGCGCCCGTGAGGCGTCCTGAAGAATGATCGCTTCACAAAGCGCTGCAAGGGACTGGCCGCATCATAAGGCCGACCTGTTCTTTCCGAAAATCAAATCCGCGCTTGAGTGTGAACGGGCCTTCACCGCCATTCTCGGCTGAAGACAAGGTGGTGGAGCCGGAGGCCGACAAGGCGGTGACGCTGTTTTAAGGGCTCCGACAATATCCGCCCCGGCAAGTCCGAGGTTTCGCGTATCTTCGCGACGCATCTGTTTCACCGATCGCATCCAGCCCCGCGTGACAATAGGAAACGCGGCGCGTGCGATGCCGAACCGGCAACAAATCAGCCCAGCGCGGACCCTCGACGCGCGCCCAGACCAGGTGGCGTGATCAAATCTCGGGATCGTGCTTTCAAGGCCCGAGGGACGATACTGCGACCCTTGTGGCGCCATTGACTTCGGCGATGACGCGAAGCGTTGTTGCGTCGAAACGGATATCGACCAGGCGAACATCGGTAACCGCCGCGTCTATGCGAACGCTAGGCTCCTGTCTACTGAAATTGGCCACTGCCGCGGCGATCTGTTTCTTGGCGTCTGCAGCATATGGCTTGAGGTCGATGGCTGCCTTCTCGGCCAAACTATCCCGCAGCAATGGGAATGCGGTCTCCGCAGCTCTCCCCAGCAGTCCGAAGGCCGCCCGCGAATTGACGTCGATCTCCAGGTTGCTCAGGTGAACGATCTGCTGATCCGGATCGAGAACCGGCCGCCCCCAAACGTAAATATCTGCTTCGTCTTTGAGACCGAGCCAGCTCTTTGTCTCTTTGGCTTTTACCCGCAGGGAGATCAGCAAGCGGTCGCCGGATGCGCAAAGCGTTGCCCGCTGCACCGTGATCACTACGGGGCCGCTCTGATTCTCGGGAAACGTCATGCCTGAAAGCTTCGCCTCCAGGAGCTTGTTGATCTCGGTGAAGCGAATATCGATGGGGACAGCAATCCTGATGTTTCCCTGCTCAGCGCGCGCAATGATTTCGAATTGAGGGGGGAAGGGGCAACTCGGCTTGGTCTCGCTGGGGACAACGCGGGTCTCCGCTTCAAGCCCTATCGTCAGAATGACGGAGGTCGAATCCATTCGCGGCTGCGCAGCGAAGGCCCGTGTCGGCCTGACCTCGAGCCAAAGCCTGGGAAGGTCGCTTCCGGCTTGGCTAAGCGGAACTGAGCGACAAATATCAGCCCATTCGCGGCGGACGGCTGGTTCAAGTACGGGACTGTCGCGAAGTCGCGATTGGAATTCAGCCAGCTGCTCATCGATCGAGTGATCGAGCATGGGCTTGACTTGATCCCCTACCTCGATCGGGACGCCGGCAACTGTCAGCGAGGCTCGTGTGATCGAAACTTGGCCGCTCAGGTTCGGTTCGATCCGCCAATTCGGGGTTAGTGCTGGGCGTGACGTGATCGTGAGATTGCCGCGGAAGCCTGCGTCCTGACCAATGGTCTGCCCGGTTATCCGCTGCAAATCCTGGCCAAGGCCCTGATTGAGAATGCCGCCGAGTGCACCAACCAGATTCCCAGCCGTATTGGAAATTTGGCCGCTCAGGTGTGCTGCGCCGGTAAGTGGCGTCGAGATGACCAGCCTTTCGTCCCGGGTCGCAACCGAAAGAGGACCCCGCTCAACGGTCCAGCTGATGCTTGATAGTTGTTCAGAAGGTCGGTTATGGGCCTCTCTTGCTTACCCTCAAACTTGCGGGGCGCTTGCGCTTCAAGGGCAGTCCGAATCGCCGAATGGGCGATTGCAACGGGTGCAATAATCGTCGAGGAGCGCGTCACCGGCTCGAGCGGCGGCACAGGTGCAAGCGTTGGCGCACACCCGGTCTCCGCCCCCGGCCAAAAATTGTGGGCGACGAACAAACTGCCGGTCACGAGCGCCGCAGCAAGCGCTGCGCCGATGACGATCTTGCGCATCCAAGCTCCCTCCACCGGGAATCAGCCAAATCTCAGGGTTACTGGAAATCTGAGCACGAATAAGTCAAACCAGCGCAGCGCGTGCGCCTTTTACAATGCGGGCCGCCGCAGTTAGCCTTCTTCCGTTGAGCCGGTACGCGATCAAACTCAGCGCGTACCGCCAATGCCGGTGGGCTGTGGCTCGCGCGATGCCGAATCGCCAGCAGATCAGCTTCCACGGCCTGCCCTCCGCGTGTGCCCAGCTTGGCGTGTTCGGCCTTCAGCCAACGCAGCCAGCTCAGCGTCTCTTCCATCCGGCTGACCGCGGCCGGCGGTGGCGGCGGCAGCCGCGTCGGCTCGGGATCCTGGCCGACGCGATCAGCAAACTCGACGACCATGGGCGGCCAAGTATTGAAGTAACTAGGCACGCGCACGGGCGGCAGCCGCCTGATTACCGCCGCGGCTTCGGCGAGGCGGTCCTCGACCATCTCGACGGTCCAGTTATCCACGCTCGCCCTCCCGCGCTTGCCGCTTGCATCCGTAAAGCCTCTCTCCAAGCTGACGGACGAACTCCCGTTCCGGCCAAGTAAGTCGTTGGTCGTCTACGGAGACCGCGAGCAGGCCCTGCTCACGCCAGCCGTCGCGCTTGACCTCCTCGGGCGGACGCCGCTCGCCGCCGTAGCCCCGGGGAAGCCACCTCATCGGTTGACCTCCTGCAGCACCGCGGCATAGCCGGCGAGGTCACAAACCAAGTCTTGGTGCTTCGGATTGTGCGCGAGGCGCACTAGCTTCAGATCGATCAGGCACAGCACGACCTGCGCCGGCGTGACCGTGCGGCCGAGCGTGATCGACCAGCGCGCGGCGACGGTCGCCATCGATGTTGCGGCGTCGCCGTAGGCCGCGCCCCGCTCGGCGATGATGCAGGCCACGTGCTGGAGCATCTGTTCGTCGGTCATGCGCTTGCCTCTCCAGCCGCTCGATGTCTGGCGGCGCTCGCCGCCGCAACGAGATTGAGGACGGCGCCGATGACCGAAGCAGGCTCCGCGTTCCCCAGCCGCCATGCTGGCGGCCACGTCACGCGGCTCCGCGCCGTGCTGGATCAGGCAGGAGACGACCACGCAGGCGTCGGCGAGCAGCGCGTCGAGACTGGAGCCGCTGCGAGCGCCATGGGTGAACACCTCGCCGGGCCGTCCGTCCGGATAGAAGCCAACCGTGACGGTGAAGCGCTGCCCGCCGTGTTCGAGCTCGACTGTTTCCGCGGCGCGCCGATCGGGGAGCCGCACCCGCGTCATCGCACGCCTCCCTGCGTCTCGATCGCCCACAGCAGGATGGCGAGCGCGTCGGCCTCGTTGTCGTCGGCCGGTGCGAAGCCGCGTGCCTTCACCGCGTCACTGACCGTCCGCTTATCGGCGTTGCCCTTGCCGGCGATGAAACGCTTGATCGTGCCGACCGGCACGCCTTGGTATGGCACGTCGCGGAACTCAGCCCAGGCTTCGAGATGCGCCAGGAAGCCGCCGTATACGTGGGCTGCAAGCGTGCCGGCGTGTGCGCGCACTTCCTCAAAGAACACGGCAGCAATCGGGCCTGAGCTCTCGGCGAGTTCGCTCAGCCAATGATTGAAGCGCAAGAAGGCCATGCCGCCGCCTTCGAAGCGGTTCGGCCGGAACTGTTGCACGCCGCTGGTGATGGCGCCGTCGGCGCCTCGGAGCGCCCAGCCACGATAAGTGAAAACGCCGCCCCTTCTGAAAGAGCCAATTCGCTAACCAAAATATTTCGAGCGAGCTTGAGATGCTGCGGCCATTTAGCAGCAGGCTTCGATTTTAGATCACGCACAACGGAACTCAGCCTCCGTCGCGCAAAAGGAACGGCACGTGCACGTCTTCGCATAGATGTCTTTTGATCAGCTCGGAGCTGATTTGGCGTGCAGTTTGTTGTAACTGATTAGGTAGGGCGTGGACCTTTGAAGGCTGCGCGACCTGCCACGACGTCCCGCAATCGCGCATCCCAAGCGCGCAACACATGGACCTTGCGCTCGATCAGGTCGCTGCGGACGTAGTGACGGACAAGCGTGCGGGTTTCCTTGGCGCCTGCCTCATGGCCGATCACCGCGGCTACCAAATCGAGCGGCACGCCCATTTCGACAAGCATGGTCGCCACCGTGCGCCGCAGGTCATGCGTTGTGAACTTACCGATCGGCAGCTTGTCGCAACGCGCTAGCAGGTAATGGCCGATATGGGACGCGGTCAAAACGGTCCCTGACTCGGTCGTGAACAATGGTCCGGCTTGGACCGTGGAAAGCCGCACCTCGATGATCTGTCGCGCAACCCCAACCAGCGGCGTGACCCGTGCCCTTTTGTTTTTCGAGCGCGCGGCGGGCAGCGTCCAAGCCCATCCGTTGCGATCGATTTCCTCGGCGCATAGGCCGCTGATTTCTCCGCAACGGGCGCCCGTCAAAAGCTCAAGTTTCATGATTTCCGCCGGGTCGGATGGAAGAACGCCAGAATCTAGCCATTTCCAAAGCGCCTCGATTTCGTCCATCGTCAACACGCGGTCGCGGAGTGTGCCGGGATCGTAAGCCCTCAATCCAACAGTGGGGTTCGTCTCCACGATGTCCTGCGACAAGGCCCATCGAAACATGGTGCCGATGGTTTGCCGGCGTTTCTCAGCTTCACGCTCGATGCCCTGATCAGCCGCCGCGTCCAGCAATTCCCGGATGTCGCGCCGGCGGATGTCGTCGGCGTAGCGGTGCTGGATCGGAGAAAGGGCCCGGTTCAAACGGCTCTCGATTTCCCTTGCGGTCCGCAGACGGCCCGCAACTCTGCGCCGCACGTAGAGCTCGATCAGCTTTTCGACTGTGAGTCGCGAGGCTGCCGCAGCTCGGCTCTCTTCTTCCTCCGCGATAAGATCGCGGTAGGCCCGCGCTGCGCTGGTCAGCTCGTTCGCCCGTTCGCGTGCTTTTTCGAGGCTCACATCGCCCACGCGCCCGAGCGACACGCGGCGCACCTTCCCCGAGCCACGAATCCGAAAGGCCAAATCCCACGTCTTGATGCCGCTCGGTGCCACTCGCACCGCTAGTCCGATGCAGCGTTGATCGGATACCCGATATGGCGCTTCCGCCGGTCGCAAAGCCTCAATCGAACGATGTGTAAGCGAAGCGGCGCCGCGCGTAAGCCCCGAGCCACAAGCCATTTTCCAGACCCTTTTTGTCCTGTCCGTCGCAACGACATCGCAACAAGATTGGCGGCACTCGGCGAACCGGCCCAAACAGGTTAGAATAATAAATCATTGTTCTAGCAACACAAAATGTACTTCACCGAACGATGGCGTATTGCCGCGAACAAATATACAAAGGCTGGATGCAGACTTGGCTCGTCCATGTGCGCGCACCGATCCGCCTCATGCGCGAACTCCGGCTGGCCGGGTTCCTCACGCTGCAACTCGTCGTCGGCGGCACTGTGCTCGCTGCCCTTGTGCATCCGCTGTTTCTCGCCCTGTTCGCGGTCCAATTCGCCACCGCCAACATCTCGATTGGCGAAGGCATTGCCGAATTTCTGCTATCCTTTTTGTATAGCAGTGTTTTTATCGGAGGTTATCTCACATCGGTGGTTCTCGGGCTGGTCGGACTGGCGCGCCGGCGGTTGCTGTCTTCCGCCTGGGTGCTGCTGTTGGTGCCGATCCATTGGCTTCTTTTATCGATCGCCGCCTGGCAGGCCGTCTGGAAGCTTGCTTACGACCCCTATCGCTGGGACAAGACCGAGCATGGGCTGGCACGAACGTCGCGGAAGGTCGAACAGGTCGACAAAAGCCAACAGCCGGCGCAGGAGCGCATCGGTCCCGGCGGTATCCGAAACATCATCAGCGGCAATCGAGGCCGCTTGACCGGCGTCGGACCTCCGCGACGCACCGGGCGACCGATCCCGAAACAGGCCGGCCCGGTTGGATACATTGAGGACCCTGCATGATTAGGAGCGATCGCCTGCGCCCGCTGGCTGCCGTCTTTTTCGCGATGGCTTGCGCGGCGGCCGCGTACGCCGCCGAGCCGACCTATCCGACCGGATCGCGGATCGGGCTCGTGCCCGCCAATGGATTGTCGCCAAGCGCGCGCTTTCCCGGCTTCGAGGACAAGACGACGGGTACCTCGGTTCTCATTCTCGACTTCGCGGCCCAGGCGCATTCCGAGGCCGCCAAACAGGTCAGCAAGGATGCGCTGAAGCAGCAAGGCATCATTGAGGAGACGCGCGAAAGTTTTTCGCACCATAGCGGGCGCGGCACGTTGATCGCCGGACACCAGGAAGGCGACCGCAAGGCGAGGAAATGGATTCTGCTCACCTCGATCTTCGACTCGACCGCGTTGGTCGTCGTCGAGGTGCCGGACGACGCCGCCGCTTCCTATCCGGAAGCCGCCGTCCGGACCATGCTGGCCTCGCTTGCGATGCGGGCGGCCGTCCCCATCGACGAGCAGTTCAAACTGTTGCCGTTGCGATTTAACGACCTGTCCGGGATGCGGCCGGTCCGCGTCATTCCGGCGACCGGGGCCATTCTGACAAACGGACCGAAGGACACGTTCGAGCCGAGCGAACAGCCGCTGCTGATCGTCTCCGTTGGCCGCGGCGGTCCAGAGGAGCCCGGCGCGCGCGATATTTTCGCCCGGAATCTGTTTGCTAGCGTCGGCAATTTCAAAGATTTGCGGATCATTGGGACCGAAATCTTGCGGCTCGGCGGCGGTTTGCAGACGCATCAGCTGTTCGCCGAGGCGCGCGACCCCAAGACCGACACACCCATCAAGCTGGTGCAATGGGTTCGCTTCGGCTCCGGCGCCTTTGTGCGCATCGTCGGAATTGCCCGCACGGACGAATGGGCGGACGCCTTTCCGCGCTTCCGCGCGGTGCGCGACGGAGTCAATCCGCGCGGATAACGTCGTTCAGATCGTGCCTTGCGGCTCTTCTTCGATCGTTGAATTGTCGTTCGCCGATGCGGCGCCGCGGGGCGCGGCCTTCGGACCGCCCTTGGCGACGCCGACCGAGGCCGGCCGCAGGACGCGATCGCCGATCATGAAACCGGCCTGCACCACTTGGACGACCGTGCCCGCAGGCGATGACGGATCCGGCACTTCGAACATCGCCTGATGGACGTTCGGATCGAACTTCTCCCCCATCGGGTCAAAACGCTTGACGCCGTGTTTCTCCAGGACTTTCAAAAGTTCGCGCTCAGTCAGCTCGACCCCTTCGATGAACGAGGTCACCGCAGGACCGAACGACGCGCGCGCTTCGTTGCCGATCGCATCGAGCGCGCGGCGCAAATTGTCGGCCACGGAGAGCATGTCGCGCGCAAAATTGGCGACCCCGTAAGAACGCGCTTCCGCGACTTCCCGCTCGGTCCGGCGGCGCAAATTCTCCATCTCGGCGAGCGCGCGCAGCAGCCGATCCTTCGACTCGGCCACCTCGGCGGCGAGCGACTGCATCTCCTCCGCCGGTCCCGCGGCCTGCGCACCGGCCGTACTTTCGTCGGCCTGGCGGGCTTGGGCGCCGTTGCTTTCGCCGTCGGCGGACTCCGGTCTGCGCGCCTTGTTATCCGTCATCGGTCCTGTCCGTTAGATGGGCTTTCTTTACTCCGCATATCGCCTTCCGACGTGGGAAAATCAAGCCGTAGCCCCCGGTACGACCGGCCTCTGCCCAGCCAGACGATATCACCCGCTCAGAAGCTTGCCGACGATCTTGGCGGTGTAGTCCACCATCGGCACGATGCGGGCATAGTTGAGCCGGGTCGGCCCGATGACGCCGATCACGCCAACGATGCGGCCGGCGGCGTCGCGATAGGGTGCGATGATGGTCGAGGAGCCGGACAGCGAAAACAGCTTGTTCTCCGAACCGATATAGATGCGGACCCCGTCGGCCTGTTCGGCCCGTCCAAGCAGATCGACCAGGCCCCGCTTGGTTTCGAGATCGTCGAACAGATGGCGCACCCGCTCGAGGTCTTCCAGCGCCCTCAGGTCGTCGAGCAGGTGCGCATGACCGCGCACGATCAGCTTGCGCTCGTCGCTGTCGCCGCCCGACCAGCTCGCAAGGCCGGCCGCCACAATCCTGTGTGTGAGCTGATCAAGCTCGGCGCGGCCGGCTTCCAGCGCCCGCTCCATTTCGGCCTTGGCCTCCAGCAAGGTCAGGCCGCGGATATGCCGGTTGAGGAAGTTCGACGCCTCGGTCAACGCCGAGCTAGGCAATCCCGCCGGCAGGGCCACGATGCGATTTTCGACCTGACCGTCTTCGGAGACCAGCACCACCAGCGCACGCTCGGGCTCAAGGCGGACGAACTCGATATGCTTGAGGCGCGGATTGGATTTGGCCGTGAGCACGACGCCGGCGGCCCGCGTCAGCCCCGAGAGCATCCCCGAGACCTCGCTGAGAATGTTCTCCATCGATTGGCCGGCGGCCCTGACCTGCACCTCGATCGACCGTCGCTCTTCCTCGGCGAGATCGCCGACCTGCATCAAGGCGTCGACGAAAAACCGCAGCCCGAGTTCGGTCGGCAGCCGGCCGGCCGAGGTATGCGGCGCGAAAATCAGCCCCATCTGCTCCAGGTCCTGCATCACATTGCGGATCGAAGCGGGCGACAGCGTCATCGGAATAAGGCGCGACAGATTGCGCGAGCCGACCGGCTCGCCGGTCGCAAGATAGCTCTCGACGATCTGGCGAAAGATTTCGCGCGAGCGCTCGTTCAATTGGACGAGACTGACTTCACTCGCGACGCTTGGCGCGTCCTGGGGCAAGGACCTCCCTCTCAGATAGATCTCCTCAACCACAGAATTGTCCCTGCGTGCGGGCGAGTTCAAGCCGGCTCTTGCCGCTCCCGGCCGGTCAACCTAAAACGGACCACCGACCTGCCGATCCGACCGGTCGCGAGCAGGAGAGGAACCAATGCGCCCGAGCCGCCGACAGCCCGACGAGCTGCGGGCTATTTCCCTCGAGCGGGCCGTCGTGAAATACGCCGAAGGCTCGTGCTTCGTGAAGTTCGGCGATACCCATGTGTTGGTGACGGCGACCCTGGAGGATCGCCTGCCGCCCTGGCTCAAGGGTCAGGCGCGCGGCTGGATCACCGCCGAATACGGCATGCTGCCGCGCGCGACGACGGAGCGGACGCGGCGTGAGTCCACTGCCGGCAAGCAGAGCGGGCGCACCGTCGAAATTCAACGCCTGATCGGACGCAGCCTGCGCGCCGTCGTCGATTTGGAGGCGCTGGGCGAGCGCCAGATTACGGTCGATTGCGACGTCATCCAGGCTGACGGGGGCACCCGGACCGCGTCGATCACCGGCGCCTGGGTCGCGTTGTACGATTGTCTCGGCTGGATGAAGGCGCGCGACATGCTTCGCGGCGAGCCCATTCGCGACCATGTCGCGGCGGTGTCGTGCGGCATCTGCCACGGCAGCGCGGTGCTCGACCTCGATTACGCCGAGGATGCCGAGGCCGACACGGACGCCAATTTCGTGCTCACCGGAACCGGCGGCATTGTCGAAATCCAGGGAACGGCGGAGAAAACCCCGTTCACCGAAACGCAGTTCCTCGCGCTGCTGGCGCTCGCCCGCAAAGGCGTCGGCCAGTTGGTCGAATTGCAGAAGATGGCGGTGATGTGAGCGCACGCGCGCATCGCCCGATCGTCGGGCGGCTTGTCATTGCGAGCCATAATCCCGGCAAGATCGGCGAAATGCAGGAACTGCTTGCCCCGTATGGCGTCGATGTGGCGCCGGCAGGCAAGCTCGGCCTGCCCGAGCCGGAGGAGACCGGAACGAGCTTTCGCGAAAACGCGCTGATCAAAGCAGCGAGCGTAGCCCAAGCGGCGGCCCTGCCGTCATTCGCCGATGATTCCGGTCTCGTGGTCGAGGCGCTCGGCGGCGAACCGGGCATCCACTCGGCTCGGTGGGCCGGCCCCGCCCGGGATTTCGCGGCCGCCATGGCGGAAGTCGAGCGGCGGCTCGCGGCTTGCGGCGCCGATACGCCGGAGAAGCGGCAAGCCTATTTCGTCTCGGCGCTGTGCGTCGCCTGGCCGGACGGGCATGTGGAGGAATTCGAAGGCCGCGTCGATGGTCGCATCGTGTTTCCGCCGCGCGGCGACAAGGGGTTCGGCTATGACCCGATCTTCCTCCCGGACGGATTCGAGCGCACCTTTGGTGAAATGACGCGCGAGGAGAAGCATGGACTTCCGCCATTTGGTCGCGGCCTGTCGCATCGCGCCAGGGCGTTCCTGAAACTCGCGGAGGCCTGTCTTGAGCGGCGCTGAGCCTGCCCGACCGGCTGAACGGGCTTGGAGCGCAGGAAGCGTGAAGCGGGTGGGCTTCGCCGTTTACATCCATTGGCCGTTCTGCCTGTCGAAATGCCCCTATTGCGACTTCAACAGCCATGTCCGCCATGGCGGCGTCGACGAGGCTCGCTTCGTGCGCGCTTACGGGGCGGAAATCGCGGCAACGGCAGCGCGAATTCCGGGCCGAACCGTATCGACGATTTTTTTCGGCGGGGGCACGCCTTCGCTGATGCAGCCCGCGAGCGTCGCAACCGTCCTCGATGCGATCGCGCGACACTGGACGATCGCGCCGAATGTCGAAATTACGCTGGAGGCGAACCCCACCAGCGTGGAGGCCGAGCGTTTCCGCGCGTTCCACGGCGCCGGCGTGAACCGCGTCTCGCTCGGCGTGCAGGCGCTCGACGATGCCGCGCTTGCCGCGCTCGGCCGAACGCACAGCGCCGAGGAGGCGCTCGCGGCCGTCGCCCTCGCGCGCCACGTGTTCGAGCGCTATTCGTTCGACCTGATCTATGCGCGCCCCGGCCAGACGGCCGCGCAATGGCGCGCCGAGCTTATGCAAGCAATTTCGCACGCCGCCGACCACATTTCGCTCTATCAGCTGACGATCGAGCCGGATACCCCGTTCGAGGCGCTGCATCGAGCCGGCAAGCTGCGCATTCCAGACGCGGCGGCTGCGCGCGACCTCTACGACGTCACGCAAGACGTTTGCGAGCAGGCCGGACTGCCGGCTTATGAGGTCTCGAATCATGCCCGGCCGGGCGCGGAGTGCCGGCACAATCTCATTTATTGGCGCTACGGCGAATATGCCGGTATCGGACCGGGCGCGCATGGACGCCTCGACGTCGGCGGCCAGCGCTATGCGACCGCCGCGGAAAGGCGGCCGGACGCATGGCTCGCGCTTGTCGAGACGAAGGGCGACGGGCTGGTCGAAAACGAGGCCTTGCTGCGCTCCGCCCAGGCCGACGAGTTCCTGTTGATGGGCCTGCGCCTCGCGGAGGGCATCGATCCGCAGCGCTACGCCGAAATCGCCGGCCGGCCGCTCGATCTTTCCCGCATTGCCGACCTCATCGGCTACGGGCTGGTCGAGACGACCGCGGCACGAAGATTGCGGGTGACGCCCGCAGGCTTTCCGGTGCTCGACGCCGTCGTCGCCGACCTCGCGGCGTGAACTTTTTTGGGCCGAACGGTCGCCGCTATGATCGCAAACGTTGCCGCGCGCTCCCTTGACACTCTCCGGACCGCACCCATAAATGCCCGTATCGCTTGCGAACTCACAGGGTGAGGCAGGCGCGGGGCCGTAGCTCAGCTGGGAGAGCGCCGCAATCGCACTGCGGAGGTCAGGGGTTCAAATCCCCTCGGCTCCACCATCCAAGTCACTGCCGACACGCGATCAGCTTCGCTCGTCGTGTTCGAATAATCGCAAAATCGCGTGACGATACGGTCGTCACGCTGCGGCTTTGGTCAGGTCCGCGAGGAGCCGGGCCTTCGCTCGTTCGTGCGTGGCCTGTTGCCCCCATTTGCGCGCGCTGTAGTAGATGTTCGCCCACGTGATCGCCTGGCTCAGCCGCGAGTAGTCGCACCTGCCATTTGCCCTTTCGAGCGTCTCGCGCAAAGCATCCATTACCTCGCTCTTGGTGATCTGATCGTTCAATATTCGATCGCGCAGCTCGTCGAGGGTCATCCTGTCCTCCGAAATTCGGCAGAGCGGCAAGCAGAGCATGGAAATGGTTAACTAATTGTTAGCGCGCTGCCGTCTTCGGAGTGGAAACCGCCGTCCCCTGTATCCTTGCGCAATCGCCGGACAATCTCGGGATACGATCCTCAATGGCCGCCGGCGGCGCCTGCTGCCTGGGTCGGTTTCTGCATGAGGATTGCCGAGACACCGAGAACGACAAACAGAAGCGTCAGGAGGAAGAACACATCGGCGAAAGCCATCACGACGCCCTGCTGATGCGTCAGTTGAGTCAGTTGCTTCACCGCCATCGCCTGCGCGTCGCTGCCATAGCTCTGGAACCGCGTCGTCAGATTGTTGAGCGCTTCCAGCGCTGACGGACGCGACCAGGTCACGGCCTCGTGCAGGCGCGCGAGGTGAAGGTCGGTGCGATCGTTCAGGATCGTCGTGAGGCCGGCAAGCCCAACCGCGCCACCGAGATTGCGCATCAGATTATAGAGACCCGAGGCATTCTTCACCCGTTCGGGCGGCAGTGTGCCGAGCGAGATGTTGTTGATCGGGATGAACGCGCTCATCAGCCCGACGCCGCGGAAGATCTGCGGCCACAGCAGTTCCCAGAAATCCCAGTCCTTGGTCAGATAGGTCATCCGCCAGGTGCCTACGGCGAAGCACAGGAACCCGAACAGCAGCATGATGCGCAGATCGACACGGGTCATGAGCCGCCCGGCGATCGGGGCGGTCGCGAACATGGCGAGACCGGAGACGAACATCGTTTCGCCGATCATCAACGCGTCATAGCCGCGAATCTGCGCGAGATAGAGCGGGTAGAGATAGGTCAGACCGTAGAGTCCAATGCCGAGCACGAAGGAGAACAGCGACCCCAGCGCAAAGTTGCGGTTGGCGAATGCCCAGAGATCGACGATCGGTGCTCGCGCCATGAGAACGCGCACGAAAAACGCGATGGCGGACAGCCCCGAGGCCCACGCGGCGATCAAGACCGTCTCATCGCCGAACCAGTCGTTCCGAGGCCCCTCCTCCAGCACATATTCAAGCCCGCCAAGGAAACCGGCCATGAAGATCAAACCCGACCAGTCGAATTGCTCGAACAGCTTGAAGTCCGGCCGGTCGAAATCGATCAGCGTCACCGTGGCGAGCGTGACCCCAATGCCCGGCACGATATTGATGAAGAACAGCCAGTGCCACGACAGCGTATCGGTTAGATAGCCTCCAACCGTCGGACCGATGGTCGGCGCGAGCGTCGCCACAAGCCCGATCATGGGCGTGATCAGCCCCATGCGTGAGCGCGGAAAGATCGAGAATGCGGTGGCAAAAACAGTCGGGATCATGGCGCCGCCGATGAATCCCTGCACGAGCCGCCAGACGATCATCTCGTTGATCGAGGTCGACAGCCCGCACATCAGGCTCGCGACGGTAAAGCCGGCGGCAGACGCGGCAAAAAGAATCCGGGTCCCGAGCGCCCGCGACAGAAAACCCGACAGCGGGATCATGACCACTTCGGCGATGAGATAGGCGGTCTGTACCCAGGATATCTCGTTGCTGCTCGCCGCGAGACCCGCCTGAATCTCCGTCAGCGAGGCGGAGACGATCTGGATGTCCAGGATCGCCATGAACATGCCGAAGACCATGGCGAGGAAGGCGACGAGATGGCGTGGCGGAATGTGATCGGCGCCGGGCAAGGCAACGCCGCCGTCTGCGGTCAAACTATTCCGGCTGGCTGTCGTCGCCACGGGAGCCTCGCTGCCATGCTGATTGATTCGTTCCGCCGCGGCCTCACTGCACCCGCCGCGTGACGCTCGTGCGGGCGGCAACCGCCGTGCTCTGGGCGACGGCGCCGGGCTTGGTATCCACGCTGACGACGACCGACATGCCCGGACGCAGCAGCCCCTGTTCGGCGACGGCGGCCGACACCTCGATCCGAACCGGCAGACGCTGGACAATCTTGGTGAAGTTGCCGGTGGCGTTGTCCGGCGGAAGCAATGAGAAGACCGAGCCCGATGCGGGCGCCATGCTTACGACCTTGCCTTCGAGCTTGCGTTCGGAAAAGGCGTCGACCGAGATCGCGACCGGTTGGCCAGGACGCAATTCGGCGAGCTGCGTCTCCTTGAAGTTCGCGTCGATATAGACCGCGTCGAGCGGGACGAGACTTGCAAGCCGCTGCCCCGGCTGGACCAAGTCGCCGACTTGCACGGCGCGGTTGCCGATCACGCCGTCGAACGGCGCACGGATCACGGTAAAGGACAGGTCGCGCTCCGCCTTGGCCAGCGCCGTCTGGAACTGCTTGAGCGTGCGCAGCGCCTCGACCTGCTGCGCCTTCAGCACATCGACATTGGCCTCCGCCGCTTCGAGCGTCGCTTGGGCCGCCTGCACAGCGGCATTGCCCTGATCGCGGCTGGCTTGCGCCTGTTCGAGCGTCTGACGGCTCGCGTAATCGCGCGCCGCTAGGTCCTGCTGCCGCTTCAGCTCGAGCTCCGCGCGCCTTGCGCCGGCCTGAGCGGACACGAGCTGCGCCTTCGCCTGATCCACCGCGGCCTGCTGGGTGACGATCTGTCGGCCGATGCGATCGATGGTCGCCTGCTGGGTCGCGACATTGTCACGCGCCGCCTCGACGGCGAGCCGGTAGTCTCCATCATCGATCCGCGCGATCACGTCGCCTTCGTGGACGCGGGCATTGTCATCGACGGCGACTTCCGACACATAACCTATGACCTTGGCAGAAAGCGTCGCGTTCTTGGCGCCGACATAGGCATCATCGGTCGAGACGAGATACCTTCCGGTGGTCCACCAGAAGTGGCCATACCAGGCGCCGCCAGCCAGGACGAGCAAGACGCCGAGGACCAACGCGATTCTTCCGACGGCGCGCCAGCGGGGTTGCTCGTCGCCGGGGGCGGGATGCACCGCGGGTTTGGTCGGGAGCGCAGGCACTTTGCCTCGATCTTCGCGAATGGGCTGATCCGATCGTTGGGTCGGCGGGTATTCCTTGGCGGTCGGCGCATCGGCCCACTTTGCCAGCCAAACCGCCGCCTCCGTCCCCGACCGGCTGGCTGGAGACGTCTCGGGCGGCCAATCTTGCCAATCATCGTTCTCATTGGCCGGCGCAGCTTGACGGTTAGATTCCCGGTGGCTCATGGCAATGGCTCCAACCCGGCCCTACAACAGGCCGAAGGCGGCAACCCAGGATCCGGCTCCATCCGAGCCCTCCCTGGGTTCCGATCGCACCGTCATTTGCGCTTGTACTTCGCCGACTGCGCATGCGGGCCGTGTGTCTATTCGACGGGCCGCTTGCGGTTTCAGGGCTCTGGCCATTCCCCATCCGCCGCTCGCGCCGCCGGTCAGCATGGCTGCAGTGATTACGTCGAGCTTGGCGCGGCGCGCTGTCCAGCTCGTGTCGCACGGGTCGTCGCGCGTGGCATAAAGAGTTCTGGACAATTTTTTGCTCCATTGTTTTTGCGGGGGTTTGATCAAAAAATCACACGGTATTGCCGCTGTCGGTGCTGGTCGCGTCGGTAAGCGCGGCCCGGCCGGAGAGCGAGCGGGCGATCCGCTCGGTCAAGGGCGCAATCGCGGGCGTGTTGCCGACAATTGATCCCGCCATCAGGCCGAGCCACTGTCGGGTCCCGATCGCTCTGATCTGGTCGACCATCACGTTGAGCCCGCCCTGCTGGCTTCCGCCGATTGCGAAGGCGATGAGGCTCAGAGCAATTCCCAAAGCGCGGGCTGCTTTGTGCTTCACGGGGGTGATCCTTCTTCTTGGCCGCTCCCACCGGTCCGTACGGTGAAAAACGGATGACTCTTCGCGGGACTTGTGGTACTGACCGGTAACACCTATCTGTGGCGTTAGTTACTGACCGGTCACACCTATGTCAAGGGGAAAATTAATGAGCACGGCAGCAAAAATAACAAGTGTCGATAAACACGAAAGAATTTCACCGAGGGAGCGCATCCTTGCGGCTGCCTCAGACCTTTTTTATCGTCACGGCATTCGAGCAGTGGGGGTGGAAACGATCGCTGAGGCGGCCAAAACGAATAAGATGACGCTCTACCGGCACTTCCCGTCCAAGGACGAGCTGGTTGCAGAATACCTTCGATGTCTTGCCGACAAGGCCAAGGCGAATTGGGACCGGCGCGAAGCCGATCATCCGGGAGAGCCGCTCGCGCAAGTTCGTGCCTGGCTTCACGACATGGCCGGCCGCGTGGTGGGCAGTGACGAGCGCGGCTGCGCGTTGGCGAATGCCGCCGTCGAACTTCCCGAAAAGGACCATCCGGCACGGCGCGTGATCGAAGCGTTCAAGACCTCACAGCGCGAACGCCTCGTTCAACTCTGCGCGGCCGCCGGGCTGGAGGAGCCGGAAATGCTGGCGGACGAACTATTCCTGATGCTCGAAGGTGCGCGCGTGACGGCGCAGATCATGGGCACGAAGGGGTTCGGCGACCGTCTCATCAGGATGGGCGAAAGGATGATCGACGCGCACACGGCTCGGTGAGAGAGCCCTCGCTGTCAATGCGGCTCGGCCGGGTGCATTTGACGTGATGCCTCCGCTGGCATGGCCGCGTTGCAGCTAAGAGCCCACGCTTTGAGTCGTGACGGTGTCGTTGCGGCAAGCCGCCAGAGCGGCAGGCCCCCTCACAGAGCGAGCGCGCGGCGCAGCGGGCGCAGGTGTAATCCAGCGATCCAGGAAATCGGCGAGCCAGGCACGGATGGCCGCGTCATAGACCGGCCGGTCGGCGAAGTGTTCGAGGCGCGATTTGGCGCCGGGCAGCGACAGCCGCTCGTGTCCCCGCGTCGTCCAGCGGCACATCATGGCGTGGGTGACCTCGGCGTGAAACTGGATGCCGTAGGCTGCCCGCCCATAGGCGAAGGCCTGCACTTCAAACAGGTCGCCGCGGGCGAGCAGGCGCGCCCCGTGCGGCAGCTCCACGCCCTCGCGATGCCATTGATAGACATGGCTCGGCCACGCGGGGCAGGCGCGAAGCCCGTCCTCCGTCGGCCGGATCGGGTAATAACCGATCTCCGCTTTGCCTTCCGGATGGGGGCCGACGCAGGCGCCGAGATGCCTTGCGAGCATTTGCGCGCCGAGACAGATGCCCAACAGCGGCTTCTCCTCCCGCAATGGCGCCGCGAGCCAGTCGATCTCGTTTCGAATGAAGTCGTCCGGATCATTGGCGCTCATCGGTCCACCGAACACGACGACGCCCGCATGCCCGGCAAGCGTGGCTGGCAGCGGCTCTCCAAAGCGCGGACGCCGAACATCCATCGGCACGCCGCGTGCCTTGAGATGATGGCCGACGCGACCGGGGGTCGAGCGCTCCTGGTGGAGAATGAGGAGAACAGGCTTGGTCATGCAGCTTTCTGCAGCGAAGAGTTCCGGCGTTCTGTGAATTCGATCACTTTGGCGAAAGCAAGTCACGTTCCAACTGCATTGGTCATGACGCGAATTGTGCGGGCTGTGTCATATCGGCCGCACCTTTACGACTTGAGATCTTCGTCGCTCGCCCCGCCCGCGATCGTCCGGCGCAAGGCGATGCGCTCGCGATTGGATACGCCGAGCAGATCGGCGACGCGCCACATCACGTTGTCCTCGAACTCCGTGACATTGCCGGCGGCGAAAACCATCTCCCACATCATGGCGACGACCCGGCGGCGTTGCTCCTCATCGAGCATGCGCATGAGCAGGCTGGTGAAATGATAGAAATCGACCGCCTCGTGATCGGCGTCGACCGCGGCGTCGATCAACTCCGTGGTGGCGGCATCGTCGAGCTTGAAGCGGGTCTTTAGCAGGTCATGCAGCTTCGTCCGCTCGGTCGGCGTAAGGTCGCCATCGAGCGTCGCCACGTGCACCATGAGGGCGGCGGCTGCGACCCGAACGTCGTCCGGGCCGAAGCGCGCCGGATGCTTCTCGCCCCCCGTTAAGTCTTTGAACAGCGCCTTGAGTTCGTCGAACATCGTGAGCCCTTGCCGCCCGCGTTCCGAAGCTGCCACAAGGCGAGCGCCGAATGGCTGGCGATTGCGGACGCGTTTTAGCAGATACAGCCGATCATCCGGTATCGGTTTCGTACAGCGCAAGCACGCGATCGACCATCTCGCCGGCCACGCCGAGATAGGTCGCGGGGTCGGTGAGCCGCACAATCGCGGCGCGATCGAGATGGCGGGCGATTTCTGCATTCTCGGCCAGCAGATCGGCGAGTGGACGGCCGGTCGCGATCACCTGTTTGGACATCTCGGAGACGAGATGGTGGGCGCGGTGACGGCCCAGTTGCGGGGCAAGCGCCATCGTCACCGCCTCGGCCATAACGAGCCCGCGCGTCGCGTCCAGATTGGCCCGCATCCGCTCGCGATCGACCCGCAGTCCACTGGCGAGGGCCCGCGTATGCGCGAGGATCGCGGCGGAAAGGCAGAAAATCTCCGGAACGGCGATCCACTCGATCTGCCATGCGCCGCTCGCGCGCTCATGGTCCCCGACCATCGCCTCCAACAGCGCGGCGACGTGCTGGCGCACGACTGCCGCCGCCGCGCTGATGAGAGTCGATGCAACCGGATTGCGCTTGTGCGGCATGGTGCTCGAGGAGCCGCGACCGGGCGCGGGCGGCTCGGCGGCTTCCTCCACCTCGGTCTGCGCCAGGAGCTTTACGTCGAGCGCAAGCTTGGCGCAGGTGGCGGTCAGCAGGCCGAGGAATGCGCCGATTTCGGCGATGCGGTCGCGCGCGCTGTGCCAGGACATCTCGGCTATTCCGAGCCCGAGTTCCCGCATCAGGGCGGCCTGCACATCGAGCCCGAGAGCGCCGAGCGAGGCGAGCGTGCCGACGGCGCCGCCGAACTGGCCGACCAGAAGCCGCGGCTTGATCTCCTCGAGCCGTTGACGGTGGCGGAGAAAGACGGCGAGCAGGCCAGCGACCTTATGGCCGAAGGTGGTGGGAAGCGCCTGCTGCAGATAGCTGCGGCCCGCCATGACCGTGTCGCGGTGGGCGCGGGCGAGCCCGGCCAGCCCTTCCATGATCGCCGCCATGTCTGCTTCGATCAAAGCCAGCGCCTCGCGAATTTGCAGGACAGTCGCCGTGTCCATCACGTCCTGGGTGGTCGCGCCGTAATGGCTCCATTCGCCGAGCCCGTCGCGGCACAGCCGCACCAATTGGTTGACGAGCGGCTGCACCGGAACGCCGACCGTCGCGGTGTCCGAGGCAAGCGCGGTCAGGTCGATCTGGTCGAGGACACAGTGGCGGCCGATTTCGTCCGCGGCCTCCTGCGGGATGATGCCGAGCCGCGCTTGCGCCCGGGCGAGCGCCGCCTCGATATCGAGATATTTCTGGATGCGGCTGTCGTCCGCGAAGACCCGTCGCATGGGTTCGGTCGCGAACATGGCGCGGAAGATCGCGGTATCGATGGCGCTTGCAGGCATCGCGGTGGCCTTTACACGCGAGGAAAGCTGCGATTGTTCGTGTCTATCATCTCCGCTGCACGGGTCGAGGGATAGACAGGTGAACCGCGGCGCTGTTTCTGGCCTTCCGAAGACGGGTCAGAGCATGGTCGTCATGTCGGGATCGGACAATGGCGCCACCCTGGGAACTGCTCTCACTTGTCCCGCGGCCGTTTATCGCGGGCCGCCGCTCGGGGCGTTGCCCGATTGACGTCGCAGGATACGTATTCGCACTCAGGCGCTCGCCCAACCGGCGGGAGGGGTTGCTCGACAGAGCATCCAAGTAATTAGCGAGTTTTCACAACAATTAATTATTCACTGAAAGCGAGCCAAGCGCCTCACTGAGCGAGCCGCTTGATATCAAATGACCGCTCAACAGCGAGCGTTGCATTTATTATTCAAATAAGCTACTATCCGTCTCGGACAACATCTTGGAATGACAAATATCTATCTTGATAGACGTGAGCTGCAAACAACAAATACATCGAGCGTATACTGCTTCTAAATACACGTTTCCTTTTGCAAACGAATAGCATCTGCATTATCTCAATGAGCAAGCCGTGGTGGTGCCGCCATCGATGCCCGAAGGAAGTCGCGCCGAATGATCATCTGTTCCTGCAACGTCCTGTCGGACCATCAAATTCGGGCGGTGTTGCGCACGAATGGGGCGCGGATGACGAGCCAAATCTATGGCTGTCTCGGCTGCAGTGCGCAATGCGGGCGGTGCGCCCGCACGATCAGGCGGATTATGGACCAGCTGAAGAGCCCCTGTTCGGGCGACTGCTCCTGCTGCCCGCGCGCCCTGGCAAATGACGCCGTCGGCGTCGACCCAACGGACGCCCCGGCCTTCGCCTAGCCGAGTGCGTCCGACTGGCGGACGGCCCTGTCGGCTGCGCCGGTCCAATTTTGATGCACCCCTCCACTTGCCACGGCCTGCGCCATCCATCAGTTTGCGGGGCTGCGCGGTCTAGCCAAGGCGACGCGCAATTTGCAGGAACGGAGCGGGTCGTATGAAGGGCGATGCCAAGGTCATTGAGTATCTCAACAAGGGTCTCCGGAGCGAGATGACCGCAGTCAATCAGTACTGGGTGCATTATCGCATGCTGGAGAACTGGGGGTTCCTGTCGCTGGCCAAGCAGTGGCGCAAGGAATCGATCGAGGAGATGCAACACGCGGACCGGTTCGTTCAACGCATCATCTTCCTCGAAGGCTTCCCCAACATGCAGGTGCTCGACCCGCTGCATATCGGCCAGAACGTGAAGGAGGTTTTGGAGTGTGACCTCGCGGCGGAGGTTTCGGCGCGCGCCCTTTACGAGGAAGCGGCGACCTACTGCCACAGCGTCAAGGATTACGTCTCGCGCGACTTGTTCGAGAGCCTGATGAGCGACGAGGAGGAGCACATCGACTTCCTCGAAACGCAATTGGACCTCGTCGCCAAGCTCGGCGTCGAGCTTTACTCCCAGCACCACATCGGTGGGCTCGAAAGGGATTGAGGCGTCGCTCGGCCGGTCGCGGCCCGGGTGCGGAGAAAGCGCGTGCATCACGTTTGCGTCGCGCCCGCCATCCGCCGCCGGGCGAAGCGTCATGCCCCGGCCCGCTCCATTGACACCGCGCCGCCGGGCCGAATGATCGCACGTTCCATCACCCGCCCGCGCAATCATGGAGGAGAGCGTGCTTGTCGATCACCGAACCTATCGTCTGAAGCCGGGATCAGTCCCCGCTTATCTCGAGCTCTATCAGAAGAACGGCATGGCCGCACAGACGCGCCATCTCGGCAAGCCGCTCGCCTATCTGTTCAGCGAAACGGGCGAACTCAACACGTTGGTGCATTTGTGGGCCTATGAGGACGCGGCCGACCGGGCCCGCAAGCGGGCGAACATGTTCGCCGATCCGGAATGGCAAACCTATATGCGCCTCAACGCCGAGGCCGGGCATCTGCTCGAACAGCGCACGTGTCTGATGATTCCGGCGCCGTTCGCGCCGATTACGCGCTGAGATCTTGGCGCATCGACGGCGGAGCGAGTCCGGGCAGGATTGCCACACCATGCGCCCGAAGGCCAATCAACGCACCGCCGCCGAGGCGCTGGTCGATCAGCTCATCGTCAATGGCGTCGAGCATGTTTTCTGCGTCCCGGGCGAGAGCTATCTGGCCGTGCTCGACGCGTTCCATGATCGCCCGATCAACGTGACGGTGTGCCGTCAAGAGGGCGGCGCCGCGATGATGGCGGAAGCGGTCGGCAAGGCGACCGGCCATCCGGGCGTGTGTTTCGTCACGCGCGGGCCGGGCGCCACCAACGCCTCGCCCGGCATCCATATCGCCCAGCAGGATTCCTCGCCGATGCTGCTGTTCGTCGGCCAGGTCGGCCGCAACATGCGCGAACGCGAAGCGTTCCAGGAGGTCGACTTCCGCGCCATGTTCGGCCGCATGGCCAAGTGGGCGACGGAGATCGACGATCCCGCCCGCGTGCCCGAGTTCGTCTCCCGCGCATTCTATGTGGCGACGAGCGGGAGGCCCGGCCCGGTAGTGATCGCGCTGCCGGAGGATATGCTGACGGAGCAGATCGCCACGCCCCCCGCGCCGGCCTTCGAGCCTGTCGAAACCTCTCCCGGCGCAGCGGAGATGACGAAGCTTCACGCGCTGCTCTGCGCCGCGCAGCATCCGATCATGCTGCTCGGCGGCAGCCGGTGGTCGACCGCCGCGCGCGATGCCATCGCGCGGTTTGCGGAAAGTTTCGCGCTGCCGGTCGCGACCACGTTCCGCCGCGCGCATCTATTCGATGCGCTTTCTCCCAATTACGCGGGCGATCTGGGAATTGCCCCCAATCCGAAGCTTCTCGCGCGCGTCAAGGCGGCCGATCTCGTTCTCATGGTGGGTGGACGGCTCGGCGAACTGCCGTCGCAGGGCTATACGCTGATAGACATTCCCTCCCCGCAGATGAACTTCGTGCATGTGCACCCGGCGGCGGAGGAACTTGGTCGCGTCTACCGGCCGCATCTCGCCATCCATGCGTCCCCGACCGCCTTCGCCGCAGCGGCGGCCGAGCTTGCGCCGCCGCGCGTGATTCCCTGGCGAGAGGAGACCGAGACGGCGCGTGCCGAGTATCTCGCCTGGTCGGGAGAGCCGACCGAAGTGCCCGGCGCGGTCAATCTCGGCGCGATCATGGTGTGGCTGCGCGAGACTCTCCCGCCAGATGCGATCGTGTGCAACGGCGCCGGCAACTACGCGGCCTGGATCCATCGCTTCTACCGGTTCCGCCGCTTTGCGACGCAGATCGCGCCCATCTCGGGTTCCATGGGCTATGGCGTGCCCGCAGCGATCGCCATGAAGCGGGTTTATCCCGCGCGGACCGCCGTGGCGTTCGCCGGCGACGGCGACTTCCTAATGAACGGTCAGGAATTCGCGACGGCCGTGCAGTTCGACCTGCCCGTCGTCATCATCGTTTGCGACAACTCAATCTACGGCACTATCCGCATGCATCAGGAGCGCGAATATCCCGGACGGATTTCCGCAACGACCCTGCGCAACCCGGATTTTGCCGCCTATGCCCGCGCCTTCGGCGGCTTTGGCGTCACCGTCGAGCGAACCGAGGATTTCGCCGACGCCTTTCGCGCAGCGCAAGCTTCGGGCAAGCCTGCGATCATTCATCTTCGGATTGATCCCGAGGCGATCACGCCCACGACCACGCTCTCCAAGATTCGCAATGCGTCACTCGCGGCGCACGGCGGCTAGGGCGCAACCTCTGCCCGACGTCACCTGCGCGCATCAGCCCGGCGTTTGAGCGGCTCGTCCGTAGACGAATTGCGCTCCTCGGAACCCGACTCCAACGCCGACGCCACCGCCTGGTCGACCTGCTCGAGCCAGACGAACTCGAGCTGCGTTCGCGTCGATTCCGGAATATCCTCGAAGTCCTTCCGGTTCCGCGCCGGCAACATGACGCGCGTAATCCCGGCCCGGTGGGCGGCCACGACCTTTTCCCGTATCCCGCCGACTGGGAGCACGAGCCCGCGCAGGCTGATCTCGCCCGTCATCGCCGTGTCGCTGCGCACCGTGCGGTCGGTCAGAAGCGAGACGAGCGCAATAAACATGGCCACTCCGGCGCTCGGTCCGTCCTTTGGAATGGCGCCGGCCGGCACGTGAATATGAATGTCCGCCTTCTCGAAGCGGGCGGGATCGATGCCGAGCGCTTCCGCGCGGTTCTTGACGATGCTGAGCGCGGCTTGCGCGCTCTCGCGCATCACTTCGCCGAGTTGCCCGGTCAGGATCAGCCTGCCGCTGCCGGGAACGCGGGTTGCTTCGATGAACAAGATGTCGCCGCCGACCGGCGTCCATGCGAGGCCGGTCGCAACCCCCGGCACGCTCGTTCGCATCGCCGCTTCATTCTCGAACTGCGGCGGGCCGAGGATCGCGGACAGGTCGTCGGGCGCGATGCGAATCGGGCCGCTTTGGCCTTCGGCGATGCGCACCGCGGCATGGCGCAGCGCCTTGCCGATCTCACGCTCAAGGCTGCGCACGCCGGCTTCACGCGTGTAGCGCTGGATGATGTCGCGCAGCGCCTCGTCAGCGATTTCCACCTGGCCCGGCTGCAGGCCGTTCGCCTCCATCTGCCGGCGCACCAAATAGCGACGCGCAATTTCAAACTTCTCGTCGGCGGTGTAGCCGGTGAGATTGATGATCTCCATGCGGTCGCGCAGCGGCCCCGGGACAGTGTCCAGCACGTTCGCCGTCGTGATGAACACGACGCGGCTCAAGTCGAACGGCACGCCGAGATAATTGTCGCGGAAGGCGTTGTTCTGCTCGGGATCGAGCACTTCGAGCAACGCCGCGCCCGGATCGCCCTGGATGCCGGCGCCCAGCTTGTCGACCTCGTCGAGCATCATCACGCAGTTGCGCGAACCGGCCTTGCGGATCGCCTGGATGATGTTGCCCGGCAACGCGCCGATATAAGTCCGCCGGTGCCCGCGGATCTCGGCCTCGTCGTGGACGCCGCCGAGGCTCACGCGGACGAATTTGCGGTTCATCGCGCGGGCGATCGATTGGCCGAGCGAGGTCTTGCCGACGCCGGGGGGTCCGACAAAGCACAGGATGGGGGCTTTGCCCTGCGGCGCGAGCTTGCGGATCGCAAGGTACTCGATAATGCGCCGTTTGATCTTTTCGAGCCCGTAATGATCCTCGTCGAGAATCCGCCGCGCTTCGGCGATATCGATCGGCTTTTCCTCGGGCAGCGCCCACGGCAATTCGATCAGCCAGTCGAGATAGGTTCGGATCATGCCGTATTCGGCCGCTGCCTCCGGCATCCGCTGCAGACGGCGCACTTCCTTGCGGGCCTGCTCCTCGACTTCCTTTGGCATCTGCGCCTTGGCGATTAATTCGTTCAGCTCGGCGATTTCGCTCGCTTTGCCCTCTTCGCCTTCGCCGAGCTGGCGCTGGATCGCCGCCATCTGCTCGCGCAGCAGGACTTCGCGCTGACGTTCGTCGAGCGCCGCCTTGGTCTGGCGGCCGATCTCCTGCGACAGCCGCAGCACCTCGATGCGGTGCGCGAGCATGCGCGAGACCTTTTCCATCCGCGCAACGATGTCGATGGTCTCCAGGATCTCCTGCTTTTCGTCCGGCGAGATGTCCATATAGGTCGCCATCAGGTCGGAGAGCGCGGCCGGCGCCTTGAGCGCCTGCACCGCGGCGAGCAGCTCCGCCGGCGCCTGCGGCAGCAATTGCACGGCCTCCGTAGCCTGAGCCTTCAGGTTGAGAAAGCGCGCCTCGATTTCCGCGTTCCAGGCATCCGGTTCGGGAATCCGCAGCACGCGCGCGACGAAGAACGGCCAGCCGGACAGGAAATCGGTCATCTGGAACCGTTGGTCGCCCTGGCAGACGAGATGATGGCTGCCATCCGGCGCCGTGAGATAGCGCACGACATTCGCAACCGCGCCAATGCGGTGCATGTCGATCGGCGCGGGGTCGTCGGCTTCCGAATTGCGCTGCATCAGGATGCCGACCTGCCGTTGGTCGCGCAGCGCCTGTTGCGCAGCGGCGATCGAGCGCGGGCGGCCAATCGTGATCGGCAGCACATGGCCTGGGAACAGGACGGTGTTGCGCACCGGAACGATGATAAGCCCATCCGGCGGCACGGGGCGCGTAGATGCTGGAGGCGCGCCCGCTTCTTGCTCTGCTTCGCCCCGCAACTCGGTCTCAGCCACGGAACGCCCCCGTCTTGTTCAGCGTGATCACCAGGCACCCATCGGCCGCGGACCGACGAACCCCGTTGTAACGACCGGGCGGCAGCCGCAGCCGGCGCTCAAAGCGCCCTTGCGGGAGCTCCAGCCGGTGAATAACAGCCGAGCTCAATTCCGCCGGCAGCACGCGCGTTCCGGAGACGACCAGATCGGTCCCGTCCACGGCCGCTTCAACCTGGTCGGGATTGACGCCGGGCAAGGCGACCAGCACGATCACCTCGCGCTCCGTTTCCAATATGTCGACCGGAGGCTCCCAGGCCGGCACCCGCGCCGCGAGTCCGGCGGGCCTGAACAGTTCGCGATGCAGCCGTTCCGCGCGCGCCAACATTTCACAGGCTTCCGACCACATCCAGTTACGCGTGAGGTCGCGATCCATTGCGCCGCTATCTCCCGTATGCCTCGATCCGAGCAGCGCCGACCGAACGCCTAGCGCTGATAAACTCCGACCAGCGTCGCCTCAGACAGAACGTGCTTGCGCGCTTCGCGTTCGACATCCCGACAGGTCGGTTCGCCGCCCACCGCCAAGGAAGCCGCGGAAAGCGCCAGCAGCCGAAAGTGATAATGGTGCGGTCCATGCCGCCGCGGCGGACATGGGCCGCCATAGCCGGATCGCCGGAAGTCATTGATCGCCTGCTTGAACCCCGCTTGGGCGTCGCCGGCGCCTTCGGCGAGGCTGGTTCGATCGGCTGGAATATCGTAGATCGCCCAATGGTGCCAAGTGCCGGCTGGAGCGTCAGGATCGTCGCAAAGCAACGTGAGGCTACGCGCCCCGGCGGGAACGCCGGTCCAGGCGAGCGGCGGCGAGACATCGTCGCCATCGCAGGTGAACCGCCGCGGAATCGCTTCCCCGTCTGAGAAAGCGCTGGAGCTCAGTCGCATTGTCGCCTCCTTCGGCGTGCCGGGCGCCGGGACCAACCGCGGCGCCATCATGCACGGCCCGCGTTCCAGATCAGACAGACAAGTCTCGCGAAAACGCTAATGCGTAGCTTTGCCCCGCTCTTGATCGGAATCAAATGCTCTTCCGATTCCGGTATTAACCTTGCGCAAGCTAAGCGAGGTACCGCCATGCCTCTCTTCGTCATGTTGACCCGGCTTAATCCGGATGCGGCGCGCTCTCCCGCCGCGCTCGAACAACTCGAACGTCAAGCGATGGATCGCATCCGGCAGAAATGTCCGGAAGTCGAGTGGATCAGCAGTTACGCGATCCTCGGTCCGTGCGATTATCTCGACGTCTTCCGTGCGCCCGACATCGAGACCGCCGCCCGCGTTTCGACATTGATCCGCACTTTCGGGCACGCGCAGACGGAAATCTGGACGGCGACGGAATGGGACCGTTTCAAGGAGGTCGTGCGCACGCTTTCCGGCCCCGGTTGATGGTGCGACCATGAATTCATCGACGCGCGACCGCGCGGCGCGTGACCCGGGAACGGGCGACCCGATCCTGCGCGAGGTGGAGATTCCGCCGATCGGGCTCGCGGGTACTTTGCACGTTCCCAGCGGCGCGCGCGCTCTCGTGATCTTCGCGCATGGGAGCGGCTCCAGCCGTTTCAGCTCCCGCAACAGGGCCGTCGCGGCGGCGCTGAACAACAGGGGCATCGGCACGCTCTTGTTCGACCTTCTCACCTCGCGGGAGGAAGCCGATCGCGCCAACGTCTTCAACGTCAAATTGCTGGCGCAGCGGCTCGTCGATGCATGCCGGTTCGTCGAGCGCGATCCGCCGCTCGCCGCCCTTTCGCTCGGATTTTTCGGGGCGAGCACTGGCGCTGCGGCCGCACTCGCCGCCGCCGCCCGGATCGGCGGTCGCGTGGGGGCGATCGTGTCGCGCGGCGGGCGTCCCGATCTCGCCGGCGAAACGCTCGACCGGGTTCTCACTCCGACGCTGCTGATCGTCGGCGGCGCCGACTACGGCGTGATCGAACTGAACGAGGAGGCGTTTGCACGCTTGCGAGGCCCGAAGGCGCTGGAGATCGTGCCCGGCGCAAGCCACCTGTTCCCCGAACCGGGCGCGCTGGAGGCCGTCATCGCGCATGCGACGCGTTGGTTCGAGCGCTACTTGCTCGGGGCAAACGCAGTGCCGCCTGCCCCGTAACGGCCTATCGCCAAGCTGCCGCCAACCGCCCGTCCGATTTGGCCTCGATTTGCGTCGCGAATTCGCGGCTCGTCCGGTTGAGCCCTTCCTTCAGCCAGGTCACGTCTGCGGGCGCGGCGTGGGCTAGTTGAAAATGCCTGATCTGCAGCGGCGTCAAATCCAGTCGGACGAGATCGCCCGATGTTCCATCCACGCTCGGGAAATACATCAGCGCAAGATCGCCGCGAAATTCCTCGCGTCCGGAAATCCCCTCATAATCGTTGAGGAAGTCGCCGCAGCCATACAGGATCAGCCGGCCGCGATAGACTTCGATCGCTTTGGCGTGATGCGACGAATGGCCGTGCACGATCGAGACGTCCGCCTCGTCCACGAGCGCGTGCGCAAACCGCCTGTGTTCGGGGGAAATAGCATAGCCCCAGTTCCCGCCCCAATGGAGGGAAACGACGGCGATGTCGCCGCGCCGCCGGATTTCTGCTACCTGTTGGCGAATGAGCGCGACGCTTGCGTCGGAGAGATCGGGCAGCAGATTGATTCCGGGCGCGGCCGGCCGCGCCGCCCATCGGCGCGGAACGCCGCTGCTCGGGTGACCGAAAGCATGCACGATTACGCGGCCTTTTCCAGCGATGTCCAAAATCGCCGGCCGGCTTGCCGCCGGCGCGTCGCGGCCCGCCCCCGCCGTCTTGATGCCGAGCGTCTTAAGCGTCGCCAGCGTATCGAGCAGGCCGGCCTCGCCCCAATCGAGCACGTGATTGTTGGCGAGCACGCAGCAGTCGATGCTGACGGCCCGCAGGCAGCCGGCATTGTCCGGACTCATCCGATAATTGACGCCTTTGCCGACCCAGGCGTCGCTGTGCGTGATGCTCGTCTCGAGATTGATGATGCGAGCGTCCGGCCGCGCGCGATTGAGTTCCTCCAATGCTGCGCCCCAGACATAGGACATCCCGACTGGCCGCCGAATCGGGCCGGTGGCCGCCTCGGCCAAGCCGACATAGTCGAGGGCGGAGTCCATGTAGTCCTCGTAGAGGCGCGGATCGCAGGGATGCGGCAATATCTGATCGATCCCGCGGCCGGTCATCACGTCTCCGCAGAGAAACAGTTTGATGGGATCGCTTCGGATCACGGTCGCCCCGCCGCTCACGATCAATCGCGCCGGCCGAGCGCGGGCGAGACGCCCCGCACCGCCCCGGCCCGCACCTCCGACCCGCCACGGTGCAAGCGACCGTCTCACGCGCTCAGCGGGCGCGCTCCACCCACTGGTCTCCGACCTTGACATAGGAGCGTTTCACCGCCGCCCAGGCGATCCGATGCGCCGCCTCCTCCTGGCGCGGATCGCCCGCATGCGCGGCGAAAGCGTGATTGAAGGCTTCGCGATAGATGTCCTGGGCATGCGACGGCAGGTGACGCGCCACCGAGGGCGGGAGATCGTCGTTCGTTCGGTATGGCATGGCGTTGCTCTAGCCGGACCCGTCAGGCGCGCCCACAATAACAATCCGCCAGCCAGCTTGTTCGCTCCCTGCTCTGTATCAAGAAAGCGCGACTGACCGCGCCGCCGATACCTTATCCCGTCACGGCTACCGTATCCATCGCGATGCTGTAAGGTATGTCCATGCCAAGCCGCACCCTCGCCTATCATGAGCATCCGCTCCGCCACGTGCGCCTCGACACGCTGGTGCAGCTGCGTTGGATCGCAGTCTTCGGCCAGTCGGCAGCCGTCCTCGTGGCGCATGACGCTATTCACGTGGCCCAATTCTGGACCTGCGTCGGCGTTATCGGCCTGTACGCGGCGCTGAATGTCTTTCTCTCGTGGCGATTCCGCGGAGACCAACGGCTCGCGCCGCAGTCGATCGCCGGGCTGCTCGCCGTCGACATCGTCGAGCTCGCCACGCTCCTGTTCCTCACCGGCGGGCTGCAGAATCCGTTTGCGCTGCTGTTTCTCGGCCCGGTGCTGATCTCAGCGACCGCGCTGCCGGTGCGGCTGACGCTGATGCTGGCCGGTCTCGCCCTCGCCTGTGCGAGCGTGCTGATGGTGGCTCACATGCCTTTGCCCTGGCCCGGCGAAGGCGGATTTCGAACTGCCTTTGGTCTACATGGTCGGCGTCTGGCTCGCCAACCTCATCGCTATCACCTATGTCAGCCTGTACGCTTGGAAGATCACGGAGGAGTCGCGCAAGCTCACGGCGGCGCTCGCGGCGACCGAACTCGTGCTCGAACGCGAACAGCACCTGTCTCAACTCGACGGGCTCGCCGCTGCCGCCGCGCACGAGCTTGGCACGCCGCTCGCCACCATCCTGGTCGTCAGCCGCGAGATCGAGCGGGAGCTCGACCCTTCCTCGCCGCTGGCCGACGACATTCGTCTGTTGCGCACCCAAGCCCTTCGCTGTCGGGACATTCTGAGCCGGCTATCGGAGTTTCCATCCGCCGGCGAGCCGTTCGAGCGCATTCCGATCTCCGCCCTGATCGAGGACGTGGTGGCGCCCCATCGCAGTCCGGAAATCGTTATCGACGTGATCCTGCCGTCCGACGGGGGCCCCGAACCGATCGGCCCGCGCAATCCCGCCATCGTGTACGGGCTCGGCAATCTGGTGGAGAACGCCGTCGATTTCGCCCGCGAGCGAGTCGAAATCGCCGTCTCGTGGAGCGTCGATTCGGTGTGGATCATGATCAGTGACGACGGGCCAGGCTTTCCGCGCGAAATCATGGATCGGCTCGGCGACCCCTATGTCACCAGCCGGCGCGGCCGCCGCAAGGGCAGCGAGGCGCCCGGCCTCGGGCTCGGCTTCTTCATCGCCAAGACGTTTCTCGAACGCTCGGGAGCGACGCTGACGCTGCAAAACCGCACCTTCCCGCTGCGCGGCGCCATCGTGCGGCTGCATTGGCGGCGGAGCGATTTCGACCGGCCGCGACCGCCGCCCTCGACCGAACAACCGCCCGTCGAAGCGTCGACGGAAACCCCTTGAGCGTTGCGCCGGTGTTTATTAAATAATTCAAGGGCAAGAGGTTTTCCGCGAATGCTGACGAAAGGACCGTGGCATGGCTGATCCGGCCCCTGCGGCCGCTGTTCCCGCCGACCGCTCCCTGCTGATTGTCGAAGACGACAAGTCATTCGTGGCGCGGCTCGCGCGCGCGCTCGAAGCGCGCGGCTTCGCGGTGACCACCGCGGAAACGGTGGCCGACGGCCTCGAGCAGGTGGAAAAACGCACGCCGGCCTTCGTCGTGGTCGATATGCGTCTCGGCGACGGCAACGGTCTCGACGTGATCGTCGCGCTGAAGAAGCGCCGTCCCGATGCGCGCGGCGTCGTCCTCACGGGCTACGGCAATATCGCGACCGCGGTTACCGCCGTTAAGCTCGGCGCCTTCGATTATCTTTCGAAGCCCGCAGACGCCGACGACGTGGTCGCCGCGCTGCTCGCCACCGAAGGGAAAAAGCCCGAATTGCCGGAGAACCCGATGTCGGCTGACCGGGTGCGGTGGGAGCACATTCAACGCATTTACGAGCTGTGCGGGCGCAACGTGTCGGAGACTGCGCGCAGACTCAACATGCATCGTCGCACCCTGCAGCGCATCCTCGCGAAGCGCGCGCCGAAATAAGGCCTATCAGGCGACATTGCGCCCGGCGGCGAGGCGCTCCGCCTCCGCGACATCCTCCGGCGTATTCACGTTGAAGAACGGGTCGATGGGCTCGACCGGCCAGTCCGCGAGCGCGGCGCCGTGGCGGGCGGTCCAGATCTCGATCTTGCGCAGCCCTTCATTCTCCAGGGCGGCGCGCAGTTCGCCACGCAACGCGACCGGCCACAGGCCGACCACCGGATGCCGCCGCTCCCCGGACTTGGCGCAAGCAAGCCGCATGCCTTGAGTCATCCGCGCCTCATGCAAGCGCGCGACGAGATTGCGCGGGAGGAACGGGCAATCGGCCGGCGCGCTCACGACCCATTCGAGATCGGGCCGCTGCTGCGCGGCCCAGTCGAGCCCCGCGAGCACGCCCGCGAGCGGCCCTGCGAAGCCGGGTACGCCGTCCGGAATGACGGGGAGGCCATACCATGCATAGCGCGCCGGGTCGCCGTTGACGTTGAGGATGACCTGCGCGCAAGCAGGCGTAAGCCGCGCCAGCACGCGGTCGAGAATTGGCGCGCCGCCGATTTGGATCAGCGCCTTGTCGCCGCCGCCCATGCGCCGCGCAAGCCCGCCCGCGAGGACGAGGCCGAGCGTGGGCGGAAACTCAGTCGTCATGCATCGCCGCCTTGCGCCGGTGTTTGGCGCCTTCCTCCTCGACGAAGGCGAGGTCCTGGTCGAAGACGATGCGCTCTTCGCCGGACAAGGCGACGAAGCGCTTGCCGCGCGCCCGCCCCACCAGCGTCAGATTCGCCTTGCGCGCGAGCTCGACGCCCCAGGCCGTGAAGCCTGAGCGCGAGACGAGGATGGGGATGCCCATGCGCACGGCCTTGATCACCATTTCCGAGGTGAGCCGGCCGGTGGTGTAAAAGATCTTGTCGTGCCCGCTTACGCGGTTCTGGAACATCCAGCCGGCGATCTTATCGACCGCATTGTGCCGGCCGACATCCTCCATGTAGACGAGCGGCCTGTCCTCCTGCGCCAGCACGCAGCCATGGATCGCCCCCGCCTCGAGGTAGAGCGAGGGCGTGGTGTTGATCTTGCGGGTCAGCGCATAGAGCCAGGAGGTGCGAAGCTCGCAGGCGGGCAGCCGCGCCTGCTCGATCACCTCCATCAGGTCGCCGAACACCGTGCCCTGTGCGCAGCCGGAGGTCTGCACCTTCTTCTTCAGTTTCTGCTCGTAGTCGGTGGCGCGCTCGGTGCGCACCACGGCGACCGCGAGCTCCTCGTCGTAATCGATGCCGGTGACCACGTCGTCCGCGCGCAGCATGTTTTGGTTGAGCAGGTAGCCGAGCGCGAGATACTCCGGATAGTCGCCGATCGTCATCGCGGTGACGATCTCCTGCGCATTGAGGAAGATGGTGAGCGCCCGCTCCACGGTGACGGCGGTCTCGACCCTTGCGCCCGTCTGGTCGATGCCGCGCACGCGCTCGGTCAGCCGCGGGTCGTGCGGGTCGGGACGAATGAGGTAGTCGTCAGACTCGGCAATCATGGCAGGACAATGTAGTTGGTGCACTGACGTTGCAAGGGTGGGCAAGCGGCGGCGCAAGGCGGGCGGTCGGGGCGCACCGCGCTAGGGGCCGGCGAACGGCGGCGGGCGCCGAGTTGGCCGGCCAAGGCGGGCCTGCCTGCGTCGTCCAAGATCCGGTTCCAACCGGGACGAAAGGCGTGTAATGTTTGGGCTTTCGTCCTCGCGCCTTTGTCGATGCCGCGGTTCGGCGCGCAAAGATGAGCGCCGGGCCTAGCGTCCGCGGGCGCGATCACGCGAACATAGAATTGGAGGGGTGGCCGAGTGGTCGAAGGCGCACGCCTGGAGAGCGTGTATACGGGAAACCGTATCGTGGGTTCGAATCCCACTCCCTCCGCCAGGAACTAACTATCTGATATTAATTATATTTATGCTGTCACAGGTGTCGGAATTTGTCCGGAAATTCCGCGACTTTGCGGCGCCACTCTGGTGGGGCATTTTATGCAGAGACGAATTCGTGCGGCATTTGACGCGTTGGCCGCGCGCGAGTCTCGTTTGCGGAATTTGGTGGTACGGGCGTCTCTCGCCCGGCACCTGATCCGCGGCGGGAGGGGCAGACGCACAACGAGAGACGATAGAAGGGTCGCCGGCTCTCGCATGCGCCGGCCGTCAATGAGCTGATGCAAAGCCGAGACATTGCCGCTGTTCGTTCCAATCGAGTGGTAGGCGCGTGTCGTCCATGAGCCTGCGGGCTGACAGTTCGGGCGGATGTCTGCCGCTGAGAATCGCGCTGACGATATCGGGGGCCAGGAGCGTCGCACCGGGCCAAATATTCTCTGCCGGCTCGCCAGGGCGGAAAAATCCCCAATAAACACGGGCATTAGCCGGCAAACCTCTGTACTGCGACACCCCCACCGAGAGCCGAAATTCGCTCTCTCCGGCGGTCTTTCTCCAAAGCTCTGGACTTCGCCATTTTAGTACGGATTTCGTAAGCGGCTGAAATCAAGGCGTTTTTTATAAGCTAAACCTCTGTACTTTTCGAAGGATCGGTTGGAGCACCGAGAGCACCCCGGAATCCAACACGGGTTTTGATTTTGCGGCGGTTTTCCGGTCGATCGGTACGGAGAGCCGATTTTGGTCCAAGTCCGCGCCTGACTGTCAAAATCCATTGCCCCTGGGCCACGACCGCTTACCGAACGTCATCTACCGGCATTGTTGCTCTCGAACCCTCATCGGGCTCGGGCTCAAACATCACGGGCTCTGCGAGTTCTTTGAACCGAAAGAGATGAAATGCGCGCTCACCGTTTTCGTCTAGCACGCGAAGATCGTCGGATTCGTGCAGATCTTGCATGACATGCTGGAAATGTCCGCCATATCTCTCCTGCACCACAGCGAGGGGTAACTCGTAGGCGATGAATTTCTCGATGCGCTTTTCCCGAAGCTTCTTGATGAGCACCGGATTGGTGAACGAGGTATGCGACGTTAGGATCACGAGTGGGCCGCTTCCGGCAATCAACAGAGCAGCTTTCATGGCAGACCTCCTGCCTGTTACGAGACACGCGGAAACTGGATCACTCCTCGAATGCGGGGAGTCCGAATCGCAGTTCGCCGGGCAGCTCACAGATCGCCTCGCCGTGGTCGAGTTGATCGGCGCGACGACCGAGCAAGACTTGGCTGGTCATCGTCGTTTCGACAACAGATCGATATCGCCAACCGGGCGAACGCCGGATCGATATCAAGATGATAGACCGCCCTTTTTCGAGGCTTTCATGCTGTCGATCGCGGCCTTGCTAACGGTATCACCCAAATCCTTCACCTGCTCGGCCAGGACTCTCATCTGTGACTGAACGAACTCGGTCTGAATTCGGACCAGTTCCTGGATGTCTTTGGTCTGAAGGAGTTTCTGGGCGAACTCGAAGGCCGACAAAACATTGCGCTCGGCGAAGTGCATTGCCTTATTGCCGATGTCCTGCGCGCCCACCTGACTCGCCTTAACTGGATGTTCAAGGGCGGAAACGGCTTCCTCAGCAGCGCGCATATATCCGGTGAAAGCGGACTTGGCTTGTTCGACGCTGCGCTCAGCCACGGCACGCATCTCATTGGGAATCTCGAGCTGTGGGGTTGGGTCCGCGGTCATAACGCTCTCCCTATACCGACACGTTTTTTTGGATATTTGGAGGCATGTCTCCGCCCTAGCATTGTTTTGGATCAAAATGGACGTGGGTCGCCAGCCGCAACGCCGGGCGTAGAGGGCGCAAGAGCGGCGCTCGCGTCCCTGTTGGGCTTGCGGCCCGCGCGTGAGCCGGACAGCTGGACCATCGACAGTACGCGAACTCATCTGGATGATTCATATTTGCGAGGACACTCATGACCTGGCGTAAGCGACCCGTCATTTACGAGATTGCCACCTGGGTATGGCTGGATGAATTGCGTTTGCGTTACGGGCAAGCTTTGACCTTGGCGACGATCCCCGCGCAGGAGTGGGATGCGCTTGCGGATCTATGCGTCGATGCGGTGTGGCTGATGGGCGTGTGGGAGCGCAGTCCCGCCGGCGTCGCCGTTGCGAACGCAAACCCCGACTTGCAGGCCGAGTTCCGCCGGGTGCTGCCGGACTACCGCCCAGAAGACAATGTCGGCTCCGCCTATTGCGTGCGGGATTACGTGGTTGCCGCTCATCTCGGCGGACCGGACGCATTGGCGCAGGCGCGCGCCGAGCTCAATGCGCGGGGTCTACGCCTGGTGCTCGATTTCGTACCCAACCATGTCGCGATGGATCATCCCTGGGCGCTGCAGCATCCCGAATATTTCATCCGCGGCAGCTACGAGGATTTGGCGCGAGCCCCTCAGGAGTTCGTCGAGGTGCAAGGTCAGGTCTACGCGCATGGGCGCGACCCGTATTTCCCGCCCTGGCGCGACGTGATTCAGGTCAATGCGTTCAACGGCGGTTTGCGCGCGGCGGCGATCGCAACGGCGAACTCGATCGCCGCGCAATGCGACGGCCTGCGCAGCGACATGGCAATGCTGATGCTCAACGATGTTTTCGGACGGGCCTGGAGCGCGCGCACTGGACGGAGGCTTCCGACCGAATATTGGCAGGACCTCATCCCAGCGGTGAAAGCGAGATATCCGGATGTTCTGTTCATCGCCGAGGCCTATTGGGACCTCGAATATGAACTAATGCAGAAGGGTTTCGACTATTGCTACGACAAGCGCCTGTATGATCGCCTGGTGCACGATGACGCCGAAAGCGTGCGCGCCCATCTGACGGCGGGGCTCGACTATCAGGACCGGCTCGTGCGCTTCATCGAGAATCACGACGAGCCGCGCGCCGCCGCCACCTTTTCTGCGCCCAAGGAGCACGCCGCGGCCATCGTTGTCGCGACGGTGCCCGGCGCGAAGCTCATCTATGACGGGCAAATCGAGGGCCGCAAAGTCAAGCTTCCGGTGTTCTTGGCCCGCCGCCCGCCGGAGCCGCGCGATGACGCCCTCATTGCGTTTTACCGCAGCCTGTTGAGCACGACCCACGCCGATCTTTTCCATGACGGCGAATGGCATCTGTGCGAGCGCCATGGCTGGCCCGACAATGCGAGCTTTCACAACATCGTCGCCTGGAGCTGGCGGCTGGGGGCCGAACGGACCTTGGTGGTGGTGAATCTCGCCGATCACCGTTCGCAGGCGATGGTGCAGCTTCCATGGGACGATTTGCGTGGCCGGACTTGGCGCCTGGTGGAAACGTTGAACTGGGAATGCTACATCCGTGATGGCGATGAGCTTACTATGGCAGGGCTGTTCGTCGATCTCGAGGCGTGGCGCTACCATTTCCTCAGATTTGAATAACCCATCCTTCCGTCGGGAAGTGGCGGTTGTCCGCGATTAGCCGTCGCTTCGCGGTAAGCAGCGCTTAAGGCCGAGGCGGCACGAAGTTTGATCGAATGGACCGGTATGGAGCGCACGAACCGGATCGGCTTTACGCAAGCGTGCCATCGCGCGAACCGTTCAGTTTAGAAGCAAATCGACGGCAGCTTTCAGGTTCTCAGCCACTAAAGTTGGCCGCTCGGGAAGATGCGCCTCTTGCCCAGGCCGGTATTTCCCGGTTTGGACGAGAACGCCCATCAGGCCAGCGGCCATCGCCCCGCCGACGTCGGCTTCCGCATCGTCGCCAATCATCACCACGTCCTCGGCGGCGCAGTGGAGACCTTCGACGGCAAGTGTGAAGAATGTCCGCGAAGGCTTGCCGAGCACGGTTGCCTCTCGGCCGGAAGCGTATTCCAGCGCCGCAACAAACGGACCGGCGTCGAGGCTCATTTCGCCGTCGTGATCAAGAAAGCCGCGATTCTTCGCCAAGGCGAGAAAGGCGGCCCCACGAAGAAGCTTCCGATATGCTTGGTTCAACAGATCGTAAGTGAAGAATTCGCCCGCATCCCCGACGACAACGGCTTCGTCACCGTCTGTCGTCAGTCCCGAGAAATCTTCGCGCAAGTTGGGATGCACGACGAGAAAAGGCCGCAGGTTCCGACACCTGAGAAACTCCTGGGCTATAGCGGCTGGCGTATAGACGTCTTCCATCGCCACCTGAAGTCCGAGCTGCGCAAGGTCACTGACGATGCGGCGAAGCGGGCGACGCGTCGTGTTTGTGATGAACTTGAGTGGAAGTTGCGCCGCCCGAATCTGTGAAATCGCGTCGAGCGAGCCAGGCAAGACTGTGCGACCGACATACACGACACCGTCGAGGTCGAGCAGTATACCTCTAACGGTACGATTTCCTCGAATTCGCTGACGTCATTTCTAGCCGCATGCAGGACAAAACGACATGAGTTGCGGTGCTTCGGGGTTTGTTCGGCCAATAGAGGAGAAGCTATCGTGAGCCAATACAAGATCGCAGTCGTCATCGGGAGCCTTCGCCACGATTTGTTCAACCGCAAGCTGGCCGCTGGTTTAGCCAAGCTGGCGCCCCCCGAGTTCTCGTTGCAGGAGGTCCAGATCGGCGATCTGCCCCTCTACAACCAGGACGACGATGCCTCCCAAGCGTCTTCTGTCAAACGGCTCAAAGCCGAGATTGCGGCGTCGCAAGGAATGTTGTTTGTCACCCCGGAGTACAATCGCTCCATCCCCGGGGTGCTTAAGAATGCGATCGACAACGCCTCACGGCCTTACGGCCAGAGCGCCTGGGCCGGCAAACCGGCGGGCGTCATCGGCATTTCTATCGGTGCAGTCGGTACCGCCGTTGCCCAGCAGCATCTTCGTACCATCCTCGCCTATCTTGATGTGCCGACACTTGGCCAGCCCGAGGCCTTTATCCAAGTGAAGGACGGGCTGTTCGAGGCAGATGGCAGCATCGGCGCGATGAGCCGGCAGTTTCTCCAGGGGTGGATGGACCGGTATGTCGCGTGGATAAAGCAGCACGCCGCCTGAGCTGGACCATCGCCCGATCGCAAGCACTTGCCTGCCACCGCGGTGACGCCCGACGCGTGTCGAGTTTGATGCACATACCGGGCCCCGAGCTCGCCGGGACAATCAATCGAGATCGGCGGGCGCGGCAGCCAGGAAGTCGCGCACCGCGGCAATCGCGCCGTGGGCGTCGAGCCCCTCGTGCTCCCCATTGGCGAAGCGCACGAACCGCTTGGGAGCGCGGATCGCTGCATAAAGCCGCTCCCCGAAGGCGATCGGAACGACGCGATCGAGCTCGCCGTGCAGCACCAAAGTCGGGACCGTGATCGCGCCGATCCGCGCATCCGAGCGGAACTGATCCTTCATCAGAAGACTAACCGGGATCAGCGGATAACTTAGCTGGGCGACCTCGGCGGCGGAAGTGAACGGCGCTTCCAGGATCAGCCGTCCGACCGGCTGTTTGCTCGCCAGCGCCACCGCGACGCCGGAACCGAGCGATTTGCCCCACACCACTATTCGCTCGGCGGCGTAACGATCCGTGCAGAAGTTATTAGTCAACGCCGGTTCAGTGGCTTGCGCGTACAAACAGCCATATAGCGGCCCATTGAGCGCAAAGCCCTTTTCCGGATTGCTACAAACAGGCCCGCCCTATCGCGGAAAATAGAAAGGCCCGGCGCTGCGGCAAACAGCGGCCGGGCCGATTTGCTGTCCCAACGTTGCGAGAAGGAAACGAGCTGATGACGTGTAACGCATCTCCCCACGCATATCAAGCATCGCTTTCGCACGCACGCACAGCCTGAAAACGCAAAGCGCCGCTTCCCATCGAAGCGGCGCAATGCATTTCCGGGCACATCAAAGCACATCTTATTGTAGCCCGGATTGCCCGAAGCCGCAAGGTCTTGGGAGACCGGGAAATGCACACACCGAGACAAACGCAAGCGCCGACCCTGCCGATCGAGCGGATCACCGTGGCGAACGGCACCGCCGCGACATGGGCGACATCGATGCGCTCGCGCGCAGCATCGGCGAGCTGGGGCTTTTGCATCCGATCGTCGTTCGACCGGACGGCACGCTGATTGCGGGCGAGCGCCGTCTTTGCGCGGCGCAGTCGCTCGGGTGGACGAGCATCCCGGTCACCGTCATCGATCTCGACGCCGTTGTTCGCGGCGAGTTCGCCGAGAACGCCTTTCGCAAGGATTTTCTGCCGTCCGAAATCGATGCCATCCGGCGGGCGCTTGAGCCCACCGAGAAAGCGGCGGCGAAGGAGCGCATGAGCGCGGGCGGGAAGGGAGCGCAAATTGCGCTACCTTCAAAAACGAGCGCCAAGATCGCCGCTTTCGCCAACGTGTCCGGCCGCACGATCGAGAAAATCAAGGCGGTTTGCGAGGCGGCCGCCCGGAGCATTCGGTTGGCGGTAATGGACATGTGGAAGCCGTTTCACAACGTGACTGCGGCGCGTGCACCGCAGGCGGCGATCCTGTACGACAAGTTCCACGTCATGCGCCATCTGGGCGATGCGCTCGACGAGGTGCGCAAGTCCGAGTACCGCAGACTCAGCGGCCAGGATCGAAGCTACATCAAGGGCCAGAAGTACACGCTGCTTTCGCGTCGCGAGAACCTCACGCTGAAAGGCCACCAAGCACTCAAGAAGGTGCTGATGGCGAACAAGCGCTTGAACACGGCGTACCTGCTCAGGGAGTCCTTCGGTCAGCTCTGGGACTACGAGCGCGAGGGCTGGGCGCGGCGATTTTTTGAGAACTGGCGGGCGAGTTTGAAGTGGCAGCGCCTCAAACCCTATGAGAAATTCGCCGAGATGATCGATCGGCATTGGGACGGAATCGCCACCTATTGCAGGCCAGAGAACAAGGTCTCCCTCGGATTCGTGGAAGGACTGAACAACAAGATCCGCGTCATCCAGCGTCGAGCATACGGACTGCGCGACGAAGAGTACCTGCGCCTCAAAATCCTGACCTGTATGCTGCCCGCTCTATAGCTGTCCTAAGGCTTCCCGAACTTCCGGCGTAAGCTCGGCGGTTGACTTGAGCAAGCCACAGCGTCGTCCACAAATCCGCAGCACGAGCGAGCGCCCTCGCCATGGACATGATGGACAACGCCAGCGCGTTGCCCACATGCCCACAGCGACAACATCAACAGCGGTCAGTTGATCGAAATTGGCTGATAATTACCCACTCAATTCCGTGAAGAGCCAAAAAATCATTGTATACCCCGTTCACGTCATGACCCGAAAATCCTTTGGGTTGATGACGCGGAAATTGTCGGTGACCGAATCACAAAGGTCCGCCCAATTCCCCGGAACCTTTTCACGCAGAAAACTGAGCGTCGCATCGGCGAACTGGGCGCAAGTTGCGTAGCACTTGTTGTGAGTGACGTTTCTGTGCATGAGGCCCCATAACCGTTCGATCGGGTTCAAGTGCGGGCAATACGTTGGGATGAAGTGCAGCTTGATGCGTCGTCCCGGCAGGGCCAACCATTCCTGCACGAGCTTGGCATGATGATAACGCGCGTTGTCCAGGAAAACATGGATGAGCGCCAGCATCGGATAGAGCGCCTCGATCGATTGCAGCAGCCTGATCGTCGAGGCGGCGTCGATGGTCAGGGCCTCGATCATCCGGGTTTGCCCGGTCTCCAGGTCGATCGCGCCGTGAATGTTGATGCGTTGACGCCCGCTCGTCTGCTCGATCGCGAGCTTCTCTTGGCTCGGCGCCCAGCAGCCGACAGGCCGCGCCGCATGGGTCGGATGCACGGCGTCCGCAAACAGCACGGCCTCGTCGTCGCCCAAGGAATTCAGCAGCTTTTCGTAGCCCTCAATAAAAGCCTTCTGCTTTTCTTCGTCGAGCTTGCGCGGGATGACATTGGGTTTGTGATATTCGAGCCCCAGGCGATGCAACAACGCGATCAGTCCTGACCGGCCTTCGTAAACGACGCCGAATTCATTCTCGATCCAGGCGCCGACCTGGCGCGTTGTGCGCGGTAAGGCCGTGGCGACCCAGGCTTTCAGCTTTTCCTGTTGCTCGCCGCTCAACTGGCAAGCGCTGCCCTCGTAGCTGAAGTTCGTCAACCCCTCGATCCCATCCTCTTCATACAGGCGATACCAAGTGCGGATGGTGTCGTCGTCCAGCAACAGGACCTTCGCAATCGCCTCGCAGCTCATCCCATCGTCTAGCAACACCAGCGCGTTCGCACGTCGGGCCAGACGATGAGCAGCCGACCCGTCCCGAGCCAACTCGATCAGGTTTTGCCGCGAATTCTATGTCCAGAAAGCCGGGCCGTATCATCCGTTCGGTAAAATCCAGATCGCGCTGTTTGGCAAGGGGGGTCTTCGGATTCTCGCGGAGTTGAAGTATAGGAAAACTGATTCCCCAAATCCAATAAGTCTGCCGCCGTGCTCGCGACCGTCAAGGGCAAGTCGCTTCGCGATAGCCTTCGGCCACCCTTGACTGCCGCTCCGCGCAGCAGCCAAAAAACTTTTAGGTCGGGACGAGGAGATGGTCGTCGGTGCGTCGAACAAGGAGATGAGATGGAATCAGATGGGCCTTGACATCAATCGCCCCATACAAGTGCAATGACAGGTTAGGGTCAAAAAAACGGCGGTTACCGCACCGGTCACTTCAATCAGCAGACATTGCGCACGTGAAGCGATCCAGCGCCTTAATGGTCCTTCGACTAAGTCGCGATATCTCCGGCGCAAGACCTAGGCAATTGAGATCGTGAGCGCTAACGCCACTTATCTGGCAACGATCTGGGTGATCCCATTGATCATCGCCATTACGATAGGTGGAGTTTCTGCCTGACGGCGGTGCACCGCTGTGCCCAGCGAATTAGGAGAGCCCATGCAACGAACGACCGCGCCGGGAACCAAACACCGGCCTTCAAGGCAAAGGTTGGCGTCTTGCTGCCTAGCAAGGGTGATCGCACACTGGCTCAGCTTGCGGAGCAGTTCGACGTGAGAACCGGGCCTCGGAAATCTGAACAGGGCGATAAGTGGAGTTTCTGCCTGACGGCGGGCACGCTGTGCCAGCGAATCAGGAGAGACTATGCAACGACGACCGCGCCGGAACCACACACTGGCCTTCAAGGCGAAGGTGGCGCTTGCTGCCATCAAGGGCGATCGCACACTTGCTCAGCTTGCGGTGAAGCATTTCGACGGGCACCCCAATCAGATCATATAGATGGAAGGCGCAGCTCGAGAGCGGGGCTGCTGACGTTTTCGGCGCCGGCGGTGGCAGCTCAGCAGCGCAGCCGGCCGTCGACGTGAAGTCGCTGCACGCGAAGATCGGCGAGCTGACGCTGGAAAATGATTTTGCCTCTTCACGGAATTGAGTGGGTAATTATCAGCCAATTTCGATCAACTGACCGCTGTTGATGTTGTCGCTGTGGGCATGTGGGCAACGCGCTGGCGTTGTCCATCATGTCCATGGCGAGGGCGCTCGCTCGTGCTGCGGATTTGTGGACGACGCTGTGGCTTGCTCAAGTCAACCGCCGAGCTTACGCCGGAAGTTCGGGAAGCCTTAGGACAGCTATAGAGCGGGCAGCATACAGGTCAGGATTTTGAGGCGCAGGTACTCTTCGTCGCGCAGTCCGTATGCTCGACGCTGGATGACGCGGATCTTGTTGTTCAGTCCTTCCACGAATCCGAGGGAGACCTTGTTCTCTGGCCTGCAAGAGGTGGCGATTCCGTCCCAATGCCGATCGATCATCTCGGCGAATTTCTCATAGGGTTTGAGGCGCTGCCACTTCAGACTCGCCCGCCAGTTCTCAAAGAATTGCCGCGCCCAGCCCTCGCGCTCGTAGTCCCAGAGCTGACCGAAGGACTCCCTGAGCAGGTACGCCGTGTTCAAGCGCTTGTTCGCCATCAGCACCTTCTTGAGTGCTTGGTGGCCTTTCAGCGTGAGGTTCTCGCGACGCGAGAGCAGCGTGTACTTCTGGCCCTTGATGTAGCTTCGATCCTGGCCGCTGAGTTTGCGGTACTCGGACTTGCGCACCTCGTCGAGCGCATCGCCCAGATGGCGCATGACGTGGAACTTGTCGTACAGGATCGCCGCCTGCGGTGCACGCGCCGCAGTCACGTTGTGAAACGGCTTCCACATGTCCATTACCGCCAAACCGAATGCTCCGGGTCCTCTTCTCGCCCAGCCAGTCGTAGAACAGCGCCATGCTCGCCTCTTTGCGGTCCTCTCCCCGAACCAGATCGGTCGCCCTCGAATCAGGTCGCTCACCACGATGCGGTAGGTATGGCCCTTGCGAATTGAGATCTCGTCGATGCCGATGGCTTTGGGTCCTGGCGCGCCCACACGGGCCAGTTGCGCCCGCATGTACTGCTTCTCCAGAGTTTCTCTATCGTCTCCCAGTGAAGCCTGAGTTCCTCGGCAATGTCCTTGATGGTCGCCTGACGACAGCGCCGCCCAACGTAGTAGGCAAAGCGCTTGGTATAGAAGGGATTGTCCGCCAGGAAGTCGAGCCGCTCGATCGATATATTTCATGTCCAGGGTGGATTCCGACGCGAAGTGCAATGCAACGAGTGCTCGGGCTCACCAGGGAAAGGCCAGATTTTCCTTCCTCCTTCGCCGCCTTCCGCTGGATTTCGGGGATGCGAAGGCGGCTCCGGGGAAAGGAAAATCGAGAAGGTTCAAAGCGCTCAGGCATTGCACTTCGCGTCGGAATTCAGGGAGCGCCAAACAAGCCGGGTTGTTATAGGTGTCGTATCCGACCAGTCTGTAGTCCGAAGCCTCTTTCACGGTATGTGCCAACGCAGTTCCGATTTTGCCCGTACCTACGATCTCAACAGTGTTGCCGGTGAAGTTGAAGCCAACCAGCCCACTGAGGTCGAAATTGCCTTCACGGACGCGGTTGTAAGCATGATGGATGTTCCGGTTCAGGGCCAGCATCAGAGCAACCGCATGCTCGGCAACGGCCTCGGGGGAGTAGGCCGGCACGCGCATAACCGTCATCTTGAGCTTTTCGGCACTCGCCAGATCGACATTGTTGAATCCGGCAGACCTTAGCGCAATCAATCGGGTGCCGCCCGCGGCAAGCACGGCGAGCGTGGGGCCATCGAGCTGATAGTCCACGAAAGCGCAAACTGCAGGATGCCCTGCTGCCACCGTCGCGGTCGCACGGTGCAACTTCTGCGTGATAAATCAGCTCATGCTTGAATTTCCTGTTCGCCTCATCCAGGAACTGACGGTCGTATTCTCTTGTGCTGAATACGGCTGTTTTCAAGGTCGTTCCTCCAACTTGGTCGCCAA
>CAVRVX010000005.1:0-115538 GCA_963724735.1 uncultured Alphaproteobacteria bacterium | reverse complement strand
CCAAATGACCATGGCCGTAACAGTTCACGCTGCGACTGTCGCTTGGCGCCACGTTAGCATCGCCTGATCACGAAACACGCGCAGGGTTCGGCGGGAAGTCAGATGGCGTTGGATGTTGAACACATTGTAGATGGCGGCGTGGATTGAGAGAAAGCGCTGTGCCGATCCGGAAGACTTGAAGCGCTTCATACGTCGTTCGCGTTGTCGCAATGGCTGATGGGAATTCTCTGCCCGGTTATTCTTCCAGCGACCGGTGTCGTGACGCCACGCAACACCAAGTTCGCGCAGCGCAGAACCGTAGGATCTGAGCTTGTCGGTGACGATGGTGGCTGGAGTGATGCCTTGCTTCTTCAGAAGTTTCCGCATGAGCTTGAGTGCCGCCTGACGGTCTCGCCGTGGTTGAACGAGGATATCTAAAACCTCGCCTTCGCTGTCCACGGCACGCCAGACGTACAGCTGTTTGCCATTGACGGAGACGAACACTTCATCGAGATGCCACCGCCCGTCCGGCCGCGGCCGACCTCGTCTCAGCTTGCGCGCAATGATCGTTCCGAACTTTAATGCCCAGCGGCGGACCGTCTCGTAGGACACATCGATGCCACGCTCGGCGAGCATATCCTCGACGTCACGGTAGCTCAGAGCGAAGCGAAAATAGAGCCCGACGGCTTGCTGGATGACGATGCGCGGAAAGCGGTGGCGGCGATATGAGAGCTTGTCAATAAGCGAACGCTATACGGTCCGTCCGTACCAAGCTAGCGTTACTGTGACAGTGCCCGCGCGCTAGCATCCGATAGGAGACCCCCCGGCTCTGCCGGGGTGGCAGTAGCAGTTTGACGTTTAAAGGGGTCCATCGACGAAGCTTCCGAATCGTGAGCCGCCAAGCACACGAAAGGGAAGTTCATCGATGGACGAGGTTGAGAGCCTAAGTCACACGAAATGGGACTGCAAATATCACGTGGTCTTCATTCCCAAGTGCCGCAGGAAGACGCTGTACACCGAGTTGCGCAGGCATCTTGGGGAGGTGTTCCGGAAGTTGGCGATGCAGAAGGAATGCCGGATCGAAGAAGGGCACCTGATGCCGGATCACGTGCACATGATGATCTCGATCCCACCGAAATATGCGGTGTCGCAGGTCGTGGGCTTCATCAAGGGCAAGAGCGCCAATCCACCTGGCCCGCGTCTACGGCGAACGTAGGCGCAATCTCGTGGGCCAGCATTTCTGGGCCAGTGGGGCGGACGAGCAAGCAATCCGTGAGTACATCAAGAACCAGGAAGAGGAGGATAAGCGCCTGGAGCAACTCAATCTGTGGCGCTGACGTGCCGCCATAGGCGGCACCCTGAGTTCTGACGCGAGGTGCAACACCCCCCAGCCGATTTGGTATCGGCAGGATCGAGACCTCAGGGAGTGTTGCCATGCGCGGCTATTCGCATTTGTCAGATGACGAGAGAGAACAGATTGGTTTGTTGAAGGTCCTGGGCTATTCGATCGGCGCCATCGCTCGGGCGCTCCGCCGTCCAAAGTCGACGATCTCACGCGAACTGTCCCGCAATAGGCTGCCGAGCGGGCGCTACTCGCCGCTTCACGCCGCCGGAGCTTATCAATTGCGCAGGCGGCGTGAAGCGTTGATCGAGAAAGACCGAGCCTTGCGGAGCTTCGTTCTCGACCGCCTCGCAGAAGGGTGGACGCCCGAGCAAATCGCGGGCTGGCTGAAAGCCGGAAACGAACGCCGTCTGCGGGCCGTGGGCTGCGAGACGATCTACGCCTTCATCTACCGCGCCGCCCAAAAGGCCGAGCAGCTGTGGCGTTATCTCACGCGACGTCACAAACGCCGCCGCCCGCGCCGATCGAGGCCTTCGCGAGATACCATAAAGGATCGCGTCTCCATCCATGAACGGCCCGAAAATATCGACGCCAGAACCGAGGCTGGTCATTGGGAGGGCGACCTCATCATCTGCAAGCGCACACGGCCCGTGCTCGTTCTCCATGAGCGCAAATCCCGCGTCACGCTCGCAGCGAGGCTCGTCGGAAAAACCGCCGCCGAAACCATTTCGGTCATGCTGGCGGTGTTCGCCCGCATCGAACCCACGCTGCGCAAGTCCATTACTTTCGACAATGATACCGCCTTCGCCCAGCACGCTCTCCTTAAGACCATGTGCGCCATGACCACTTGGTTCTGTGACGCCTACGCGTCGTGGCAGAAGGGCGGAGTCGAAAACGCCAATGGCCGATTGCGACGCTGGTTGCCGCGTCAGATCGACATCGACAAAGTGTCCGACGAAGAAATCCAGGACATCATCCTCACCGCCAATCTCACGCCGAGAAAATGCCTCGGTTTCAAGACGCCATTCCAGGCGATCCTCAAAGAGCTTGGCAAAGACGTGCAGATCCGGTTTTCATAGACCCATTGCACCTCGCTCCGGAATCCACGCACCCGAACCCGGGATCGCGTTAGCGACCCCAACCAGCCGCTTCGAGCGGCTCACATCCTAAAGCCCCCGGCTCTGCCGGGGGATATTTACTTCGGGGCTCGTACGATTTCAGGGGCTTTCGTCACCTTCTTCTTTGTTGTTTGTCGCTCGATTTTACTTGAGGGATCGCTCATCGGCTGGGTTCAGGTCACGCCTCGTCAAGCGTAATGGATTGCTCAGGCGTTCCGCGCGGCCAGGTCAAAATGATGTGGTGCGCTCGCCGCCCTCGTCTCAGAACAAGCTCACTGGGCCGCCACACTACACCACTCCACGCTCCGGGATTGGCTCCGACAGTGTCAAAGAGGCAATCAAGCGTAAATCCGTGTAGCGAAATTCTATTTCCGCTGAAGCGGCGCGCAACCTGATCCGTGAGGGTTGTCATTCCCACGTTATCCGCAACGGTTACGCGCGTTCCTGTATTACCGACGAAATATAGACCGCCTCTAGTATCCCAATCTAATTGAACGAAGGCACGGAAAACATTATCCATAGCAATTGTATGGGTTTCAGAAATTCGCTTACCGTCTTTCGAACCAACTGAAAAATAGAGACCGCACGCAACCTTCAGCATCCACAATTCGATAGCTGCGCCATTTATGAGGTGGAATATCGGCTTTCGAGATAAGGTCTTTCTCCGCAAATCAATTAGCGCTTTGCGCAACGTCGATAAAAATAGCGACGCCTCACTGTCTAGTGGGGATAGCGCTTCATTGTGGCGCTTGCATAAGATTTTCGCCGTGAGGCTTCCTGCCGAAGTGTCGAGCGTTTCGCCTGGCTGGAGCCAGGGCACGCCCGAAACCCGCAATGTGGAACCCAATTGATCGAGGACCGCCTTTGACATGTAGTGCTCACGAGAAATCTGTTGTGAGCAGTCATACGTGTCGCGAAGATAGCAATGGGGATGGTTGTAGTTAGTTATTAATCGGTCCATAAGTAAATGCACTCTCAGGCGGCATATTTGAGCGATGGTTTTTGGTAGAATGACCGGATTTTTTCTGGGTCGTTTTGCAGTTGGCGCATAGATGCGCGGACCTTGACTTTGAAATCGGCCTTGTCGGTAATTGTCATGCGGCCAACAGTGTCGGCCTTGAGGTGTTTCCAGACCAGTTCGTCTGGATTGCGGTCGGGCGAATAGGGCGGCAGAAAAAACAGCCGCAGTCTGCCGTGTTGGCTGTCGACAAAAGCTCTGGTCTTCTTGGCAATGTGGGCGGGGCCGCGATCGACGATCAAGAAAATCGCGCGCTTGGCGCCGGCCATCAGGCGCTTGAGAAACTCGATGAAGACCGCTGCATTCACCCCACCCTTTTCTTTGATCATGAACCGCATATGGCCGCGCGCGGTAATCGCCGAGATCAGGCTCATGCGATGGCGCGCACCCGTGGTTTCGACGATGGGGGTTGCGCCCCTCTTACCCCACGTGCGCCCGGCATGATGATCGGAGCGCATGTGGGCGGCGTCGCCAAAGAAGATCTCGGCCTTTTCTCGCTGCGCCAGGGCTTTGATCTTCGGGTAGTCCTTCCTGAGCCATTGCTCGACCACAGCCTCGTCGCGCTCCTGCGCACGGTGCAAGGGCTTCTGGCAAGTGATGCCAAGTTGCGCCAGCAGTCGACCAACCGAATTGGCGCTCAACACGACCCCAAACTTATCCTTGATCAGCTTTGCCACCATGGCACGCGTCCACAGCGCGAAGGCGAACTTCAGTTGCAACGGGTTCTTCTGCGTGATGGTGTTGTAAATCCATTGCAAGGCGCGCGCATCCAGTTTGGGCGGCCTGCCCAAAAGCGGCTTGGCTTTCAGCGCTCCCCAGCCACCTCGCCGATACTGCGCCAGCCAGCCATAGATCGTACGGCGGTTGATCCGCATGGATCGTGCGACAACCTCGGGACTTTCGCCAGCCTGTACGCTGCGCACGGCGCGCATGCGCATCTCTTCCAGCGTCGTGTGATCCAACTTGCGAGCATCGTCTGGTTTCATCTCCCTTCAGAATCAGACGAAATTCGCCCTGTCAACAAAAATGTGCAACTACTTATGGACTGATTAATAGAGGACCGGGCGGCTGTAGCGGGTCTAAATTCTTTCTAAAACGACCGTCCGTGTCGAGATGACAGCTCGCAATCGTTTTCCCGCTACCACACGGACAAGGCGCATCGACGCGAAGTACTATTTTTTTTGCGCTTTTCGCATCTTGATTTGCACCGATGGCGGCGCACCTTCGGTGCACCGAGAGTGAATAACACGAACTCCAGGTCATCCCCTCCGCTCACCGAAATCCATCATGGGTCTCGCCTGATATAGACGTGGAACATTGATCGACGGGTGTCGCTCGAAATCCATCTCATTTCCGTGTGCTCCCAATCACACCGTTGCCAGAGCGCGTAATCTGAAGCTTGTCCCGGATTGCGCTGCGCTTCACCCGGGCTACGCTTGCTTCCCCGAGCGATCTCGGCTGTAGACCCTGTAGCCCAACACGCTGCTTTTGCCGTCCCTTGGCGTCGCGAGCGCCTGCATCATGAAGTCGTCTGGCAGGTCTTGATACGCATCGATAAAAACGAAATGGGTGGAGCGGGTGCGCCGGGAGACCGGCAAAAGGTAGACGGTGGAAGTCCGTCACGGTGAAGGAGTAGCGAACCGCACTGGCCCCGAGTGATGCACGGGTTGTCCGCGAGGGCAGACGTGAAGCGTTCACAGGGGAGGGCGCAGGCGAGGTATTGAGCGGCGTAAGACAAGTTCGGGGTGCTGATGTTTTCCGTCCCACAGAAGGCAATACGGCGGGTGTCGATATCGCAAGACACATGCCGACCCCGCGTCGTCGTAGACCCTGGCATGCGCAGAAGCCTTTTGCACGGGAACCGGGAGATCTCCATCGCCGTCCCCGCCAGTCGTGGCCGGGACGTTGTCGGGAAGGCCGGAGGCTGTAGCCGACGATGAGCGCGACGGAGAAGTCGGACCTGCCCGAGGTAGCGTGGAAGGGGGCGAACAAAGCGGCTTCGGCCGCTGCGGAGTCCGTGGAGCGAAGGGGCGGGGCCAAGGAGAATGCGGACCTGCAAAGCACGGTCCGGACGCAGAGCCGGGACGCCGTGTCACGGGCGCAGGCCCGCATACGAGAAGCCGTCATCAGGAATAGACAGGACAAGCTGACGGCGCTCCTGCATCACGTCAACATTGATGTCCTGCGGGCAAGCTTCTTCGGACTGAAGAAGACCGCAGCGCCAGGTGTCGATGAGATGACGTGGAGCGAATACGCAGAGCACCTTGAGGCAAACCTCCTGGACCTGCATGCTCGCGTCCACACAGGAGCGTATCGAGCGCTGCCGTCGCGCCGGAAGTATATACCGAAGGCGGATGGCAGACAGCGGCCGCTCGGCATCGCGGCCATAGAGGACAAGATCGTCCAGGCTGCGGTGGTGACAATCCTGACGCCGATCTATAAGTCGGCGTTCCTGGGCTTCAGCTACGGTTTCCGACCGAAGCGCCACCAGCATCAAGCGCTGGATGCGCTCGCGTTCGGGATCGGGAAGCGGCGGATCAACTGGGTGCTCGATTGCGACGTTCAATCCTTTTTCGACAAGGTCAGCCGGGAGTGGCTGATCCGCTTCGTCGAGCATCGGATTGGCGACCGGCGAATTATCCGGTTGATTGCCAAATGGCTGACGGCAGGCGTGCTCGAAGATGGACGCGTGATCGAGATGGAGGAAGGGACGCCGCAGGGCGCGGTCATCAGCCCGCTCTTGGCGAACATCTACCTCCATCATGTCTATGATCAATGGGTCCACCAGTGGCGACAGCGATACGCCACCGGCGACGTGATTGTCGTGCGCTACGCGGACAACTCGATCGTTGGCTTCGAGCACCGGCGCGAAGCGGAGCAATTCCTTGCCGATCTCAAGGCGAGGCTCGCTCGTTTTGGACTAAATCTTCATCCCGATAAGACGCGGCTCATCGAGTTTGGTCGGAACGCGATTGCGAACCGCCGCGCTCGAGGCCTCGGTAAACCGGAGACGTTCGACTTCCTAGGGTTCAAGCATTATTGCGCGACCCGGCGGGACGGCAGCGGCTTCGTGCTCGGAAGGAAGCCGATGGCCAAGCGCATGCGAACCAAACTTCGGGAGATCAAGGAGCAGCTCATGGCGACCAGACACGACGGGATCGATGGGCAAGGCAAATGGCTTGCTCAGGTCCTGCGCGGCTGGATGGCCTACTATGCTGTGCCGATGAGCGGCTCAGCGATCTCAGCATTCCGGCATCACATGATCGAACGCTGGCACCGCGCCCTCATGCGCCGCAGCCAGCGGCGCCGAGTAACGTGGACCCGAATGAAGGCGATCGCAGACCGGCACCTGCCATTCCCCCGCATCCTGCATCCGTGGCCTGAGAAGCGGTTCCTCGTCACTATCCAAGGTGGGAGCCCGGTGCGTTAGCAGCGCCCGCCGGGATCTGTGCGGGGGGCGGAGAGTAATCTCCGTCCCTACCGCGACCATTCCTTGCTGGCGGCTTCGGCCAACGCGTCTGTGCCGTCGGATGCGCCGCATTTGATCACGAGAACATACTGCAAGCCGTAGAAGGGCGTGGCCACGCCTGGGGCCTGCCTCATCTCGTACCGGGGCATCCTTCCATCGTCAAAGCCGAATACCTCGATCCACTCGCCGCAGCGGTTCTCCGCCATCTTCGCCTGGTTTCCTATCTTGCGGAAGAACGAGAACGAGTTCTCCTTGATGTCGTTTGTGGCCGCGACGAAGATAGACAGTCCAGGCACATTGACGGGCGTAATGCCCGCGAGCGCGTTACGAAGATGATCGATGAGCTTTACAACTCCGTCCTTCCGACTATCGAACAGATGGCAGTTGAAGCGCTCCGGCACCTTCAGCGACCTCGCTACCTCGGCCATGAAGCGGTCCGCGCCGTAAACGTCGCAATACGGCAGGTACGTAGCCATGGCGTCAATGTCGGTCACATCGCCTTGCTTGATCGTGCGGGTTGAATGCGCCGTCATCAGCCGGGTAAGGAGCGCAACTTCGAGCCAAACAATCGGCACCTCTGCGAACGCGTTTGACGCCACGAACTGCCCGTACTGTTCGCCTGTAACACCAGCTGCAGCCGTGTAGTGGTGGAAATAGTAGGGTCGCAACGCTTCTTGTCGGCTCGCATCCATCTCGATCCGGAATTGTTGGTCATATGAGATCGAATGCTCAGGGATGCGCTGGCGTACCGTGTCCAATTCGGCCGCAAGCCGCTGACGCTGCTCCTTGGCGTTATTAATCGGTCCATAAGTAAATGCACTCTCAGGCGGCATATTTGAGCGATGGTTTTTGGTAGAATGACCGGATTTTTTCTGGGTCGTTTTGCAGTTGGCGCATAGATGCGCGGACCTTGACTTTGAAATCGGCCTTGTCGGTAATTGTCATGCGGCCAACAGTGTCGGCCTTGAGGTGTTTCCAGACCAGTTCGTCTGGATTGCGGTCGGGCGAATAGGGCGGCAGAAAAAACAGCCGCAGTCTGCCGTGTTGGCTGTCGACAAAAGCTCTGGTCTTCTTGGCAATGTGGGCGGGGCCGCGATCGACGATCAAGAAAATCGCGCGCTTGGCGCCGGCCATCAGGCGCTTGAGAAACTCGATGAAGACCGCTGCATTCACCCCACCCTTTTCTTTGATCATGAACCGCATATGGCCGCGCGCGGTAATCGCCGAGATCAGGCTCATGCGATGGCGCGCACCCGTGGTTTCGACGATGGGGGTTGCGCCCCTCTTACCCCACGTGCGCCCGGCATGATGATCGGAGCGCATGTGGGCGGCGTCGCCAAAGAAGATCTCGGCCTTTTCTCGCTGCGCCAGGGCTTTGATCTTCGGGTAGTCCTTCCTGAGCCATTGCTCGACCACAGCCTCGTCGCGCTCCTGCGCACGGTGCAAGGGCTTCTGGCAAGTGATGCCAAGTTGCGCCAGCAGTCGACCAACCGAATTGGCGCTCACCACGACCCCAAACTTATCCTTGATCAGCTTTGCCACCATGGCACGCGTCCACAGCGCGAAGGCGAACTTCAGTTGCAACGGGTTCTTCTGCGTGATGGTGTTGTAAATCCATTGCAAGGCGCGCGCATCCAGTTTGGGCGGCCTGCCCAAAAGCGGCTTGGCTTTCAGCGCTCCCCAGCCACCTCGCCGATACTGCGCCAGCCAGCCATAGATCGTACGGCGGTTGATCCGCATGGATCGTGCGACAACCTCGGGACTTTCGCCAGCCTGTACGCTGCGCACGGCGCGGATGCGCATCTCTTCCAGCGTCGTGTGATCCAACTTGCGAGCATCGTCTGGTTTCATCTCCCTTCAGAATCAGACGAGATTCGCCCTGTCAACAAAAATGTGCAACTACTTATGGACTGATTAATAGCGTGCATCCCATCCATGTCGACGTTGATGTCGAAATGCTCGACGCGGGCATCCGGTTCGTCCTCGAAAGCGTCGTCGTAGCAAATCACCGGACGGGCATCGGGTCGGCCGAAGAACTTGTGCAGCGAGGCGACAATCTGGCTCTCGCGGATGTCCCATTGGCTGGCCAGATCAACGTGACCGAGCGTGCTCCGTCTCGCCCTGATCGCATCTTTCAGTTGACCGGCAAGGCTCGTCTCCACGTCATGGAAACTGGACCTGAGGACCACAAGCTGCTCGTTCCAGAAGCCTCCGTGAAGAACCGAGTAGAGCTCTCGGAAGTCAGGCCGAACCCCACCGTGAGCTGGCTTGGCCATCTCGCTTATGAAGTTTTGGTCGAGGTAGACCAACAATTTTCGGGGCCGAGAGGTCATGCGCGCTGATTTGCACTGGAAAGACCGCTCAAAGAAGCACATACCCCGGATGCAGCGAAGCAAAATCCAGGGTCAATCCCTCCGCTCGCCGAAGTCCATCGTGGGTTCGTCGACATCGCCCGCCCAGTCGGCTGGCAGGAGACCGCGCCTGACATAGAGGTGAAACGACGAGCAAGGCCAGTCGCGCGGCCGGCTCACCGTTCGCCCGGGAAAGGCTTGCTTGCTTCACCCAAGCGGCGAGCTGAGCTTCATTGAACTGGTCATCCTCGTAGATATCGAGGTAGCGCGCATGTCTATTCGCCGAGCGGGACAGGCCGCAGCGACGCGGCGCGGAAGAAAGCCACTTTGATGTACGTCGTGAAGCAATGAAAGCTGAGGAACATCCACCTACCGCAATTTTGCACCCGGCAGTGAAGGCACGATCGCCGCCCGCGCTTCGTCCAGCGCACGTTCGATGATAAACCCGGTCACGGTGTCCTTGAGTTCGTCGGCCAGAGCGAGCCCCCTGTTCTAGGTGCGCGCGCCCTTGATCGCGTCCGGGTTCGCCAATGTGATTGCGCTCACAGAAGACCGCAGCTCCGTCGCGCGATAACGCCGCCTCGATTGAAGCGGAGGGGTTTTTCAATGCGCGATATCGTGCTGGTCGTGTTGTTTGTGGTGTCGGTGATCACTGGTGGCGTGACGGCCGCGTGGTTTATCACGCAGCCCACGCTTCAGGCCCGGGAAGCGCCTCACGGAGTAGATGTGGGCTTAGCTTCACAAGGGAAGTGACTCGACACGGCGCGGGTCACCCCAAGTCGCTCAGTTATGTTTGTTCCGGTATATCGCTCGGCTTGTATTATCGAGACGACGGTTGAGCACCGCGCGGTCATGCTTCGTTAGCTCGCCTCCATCGCGGGCGCGCATGCGCTGTTCCTGCCGCTCAATCGACATTTCACGGCGTTCGAGCCGCTTCGTCTCAGCGGGCGTGAGCGTTCCCGATTGGATGCCCTGCTCAATCCGCCGCTGTTGATTGGCCTCTCGCGCATCGATGCCGGCTCCCGTCGAGGAACCGGGGGCCTGCGCCCAAGCCGAACCGCATCCGATCGTGATCAGCGCCACACAGGTCAGGAATGTTGATTTCATGGTCCGCCTATCCCCCGTGAGAACTAACATCGCCGCCAAGAGAGATGACCAAATTGTGGGGCAATTTCGCGGCTTCGGTGATCCAAGCCTTCTGTGTTCCGTGTCGCTGGTTGCAAAGCAAAGCGTTTTTGTGCGGTACGGAATTTTCCCCAGTTTTGCCTCATTGATGGCCTGGGTGTGCGGTGCGGTATGTGAGATTGGAGGGAACGGTATGGGCCAGATCAACCCGAGGCTCATTTTCGATTTCATCAAGCAGCAATATCGCCCCTACGACACGCACGAGGAATTCGACCGAGGGTTCTCGGCCTACCAGTCCGGCAGCTTCGACAATCCGCACACCGCTGACAGCATCTCCGCTCTAGCTTGGGACCTGGGGGCGGAGGCTGCAATGCGTTACCAAAGGGTAATCGCCGGCTAACGGCTCTCCGCGCCCGCGCCCGCTATGAGTTGGCGAGAGACCCGCTTCGCCAATTCCCGCTCGCCTTCATCTCCCGCCAGCTCGGTCTACTGTGGCCGGCCCTCTCTGCCCCTCGCAACCCGATCGGCGCGCGCTTGATCCAGCGCGGTCTCAATCAGGAGGCCGGTCGCGCCGTCCTTCAGCTCGTCAGCCAGGACAAGCGCCGCTTCCAGGTGCTCGATCATCCGGTCGCGCTTGCGTTCGAACTCGGGCATGCTGTCCTCGCGGAACAATCGAGATAGGAGGCCACCAATGAAGCTCTTCCTGCTCGTTGCTGCAATCCTGCTCGCGGTCGGACCCGCGCTTGCCGACACCTGCAAGACGACTTCGTGATGCTTCTGGGCTTGTTGACCAGCGGAAACTGAACTCAAGTTCCGATCTGGCGGAGCTATAGTTCATTCAGGCTTCTCAAGCGTTAAAAAAACTCCCCACATCTCTCTCCGCGGAATTGCGGAGACGATACCGAGGCGCTAAGCGGAGCGCGAACGGTTCAGAAGCGGGGAGACTTACGTGTGCTTCGCGATTTACCTGACATGGTTCGATCGACGCCTCTGGTCGCACACCTATGGCGAACATTTGCGCACGCTATGGTCTCCTCACGGAGATGTACGGGATTTTTGGCGCGCGCAAGAATACGCCTCGGTAGCGGGCTCAAGCCATGACGTTGAATGCGAGTTCTAACGCCATCTGTCCGCTGTGTGTGCCTGGCGTGCGTGGTGCAATCGCTCGTGAGGGCACTCAATGTGGGAAGCACGCGACGGTGACTTTGCTCATTTCCCCTGTGCCCTAAACTCGCGCCAGTCCGGCTTGGCGTCGGCGCCGACGGTGTCCGGATCTCGAAGTGGACTGAAAAAAAGGCCCCGCTTGGCGTTGAAAGTCAGGGCCTTGTTGGCGGTCTGGGTGGCAAGGGAACCGCCTATCCACAACATGGCAGAACTCACTTCTGATGACCGTTCGCTAGCTGTGAGCTTTCCATAGGTTGTCCATCCGGCCCTGGCCGGGAGAAGCTGAAGGTGTCGAAGCCTCAGCAATCCCGGAGGACCGGATGAACGTGCATAAGAATGCCCGGCTGACGCCGCGCGGTCGAGAGCGGATCGTGGAATTGGTTGCAAGCGGGCAGACGCCGAAGGCCGTTAGCGAAGCCGTAGGCGTCTGCCCGCGCACGGTTCGCAAATGGGTCGATCGCCATCGCCGAGAAGGCTTGGCAGGGTTGCAGGATCGCTCCTCCCGGCCACATCGGCTGCGCCGACCGACACCTCAGCCTGTTATCGAGAAGATTGAGCGGCTGCGTCGGCAGCGCTGGACGGGCAAGCAGATTGCCGCCGAAACTGGCGTCTCGTCCGCTACCGTCAGTCGTGTTCTCCGCCGGCTGGGCCTGCACAAATTGAGCGCCTTGGAGCCGGAACCAGTTCGCCGCTATGAACGCGAGCGGCCGGGCGAACTCATCCATCTCGATATCAAAAAGCTCGGCAAAATCGGCTCCATCGGACATCGCATCACCGGACGACAAACCGGCGTGGTCAATCGTCATCTCGGCATCGGATGGGAGTTCGTCCATGTCTGCATCGACGATGCTTCGCGCATCGCCTTCAGTCGTGTGATGAAGGACGAGAGGAAGGAAAGCGCCATTGTCTTCCTCAAAGCCGCCGTCGCTTACTATGAGAGCCTGGGCGTGAAGGTCGAACGCGTCATGACCGACAACGGCTCGTGCTATCGCTCTAAAGCCTTCGGCAAAGCTTGCAAACGGCTCGGCCTCAAGCACATCTTCACCAAGCCCTACACGCCAAAGACCAATGGCAAAGCTGAACGTTTCATCCAGACAAGCTTGCGCGAATGGGCTTATGCCCGCGCCTACAACACTTCAGACGAACGCACCGCCGAGCTCCCGAGATGGCTCCACCGCTACAACTGGCACAGACCTCATGGCAGTATCGGATCCAAGCCGCCAATCAGCCAACTCGGCCTGACCGGAAACAACCTGTTGAGGCTCCACAGCTAGCTAATACCAGCCTTCGGAAGTACTTTATCGCGCTCCCATTAACGCCGCCGGTGTAATTCATTTATGCCGATCGGATTAATTCGGGAGGTTGAGATGGGCGCAGCGGTTCACCTACGGCAGGAAGCTGGGGCGGACGATCTTCGCCGCTTTGCGGCGCGGGCGAAAGACGCGGCGCAGGCTCATCGGTTGCTGGCCTTGCGTCTGTTCTCGACGGGATGAACCGCACCGAGGCGGCGCGGATCGGCGGCATGGACCGGCAGACGCTCCGGGACCGGGCACATCGCTTCAACCAACACGGTCCTGACGGGCTGATCGACATCAAGCCGCCGGGGCGGCCCCCGCGACTGTCGGACAAGCAGAAGGAATTATTGAAGGGGCTCGTCGAGGCGGGTCCCGACCCGGAAACGACGGAGTCGTGCGCTGGCGCTGCGTCGACCTGAAACGCGTTGTCCGGGATCGCTACGGGGTTGGCCCGTCGGAAGCGAGCCTGGCCGCGTTCTCAAGCAGCTCGGCTTCTCGCACATCAGCGCCCGGCCGCGCCATCCGGCGCAGGATCCCGAGGCGATCGAGACATTCAAAAAAACTTTCCGGAGAAGGTCGCCCAGATCGTAAGCGCGCTCGCGCCGGGGACGCCCATCGAGGTGTGGTTCCAGGACGAGATGCGGGTCGGCCAGAAGAACAGTCTCGTCTACCAATGGGCCAAAACCGGATCGCGGCCGCGCCAGCCCAAGGATCAGCGCTACGAGAACGCCTATGTGTTCCGCGCCGTCTGTCCAGTCGCGACGCCGGCGTCGCCCTCATCATGCCGCAAGCCGACACCGAGGCCATGCAGGCGCATCTCGACGCGATCAGCCCCGCCGTCGCGCCCGGCGCACACGCGCTGCTCCTGCTCGACAAGGCCGGATGGCACACCACCCGCAAGCTCAAGCCGCCCGGAAACATCACTCTCGCGCCGCTGCCGCCCGCCTCCCCCGAATTGAATGCAGCCGAAAACATCTGGCAGTACTTGCGCCAGACCTATCTCTGCAACTAAGTCTTCGCCAGCTACGAAGCTGTCCTCGACGCCTGCCAGGACGCCTGGCGAAAACTTCTCGCCGAAACCGGCCGCATCACTCAACGGAGCGCGACTGGGCCATTATCGGTCAATCCTTCTGAAGGCTGGTATAACATAGGACGCTAGGCGTGATGCGAACGGCTCGTATTGTTGCGGGGAATCATCAGACGAGCGAGGGGAATGACCCGCCTGCCGCTGATGCGCCTTGGCGGGGCGAATGGTTATCCGCGGGTCGGCGTGAGCGGGCACGGCATGGCGGTGCTGAGGCTTCGCATGGATTTCTCACCCGAGGCCCCGGCCGAGTGCATCAACCGGGGCCTGCGAAGCAGGCGCTCACCCTCGACAGGGGGGCGTGGGGATCAGCGCTACCTCGCAAGTTACAGGTGGCTACCCTGAGCTTGTCCGGCAAGGTCGGAGCAGTGTGGTGACGCCGGGCTTGGTTCGCCAATTTCCGCTCGCTTTCATCTCCCGCCAGTTCGGCCGGGCGTCCGCGCCGACAATCCCGCACCGGGTGCAGACCATTCGGGGCCGGAAGGCTCGAACCAAGACCGCATCGGCCCAGCCACCGGCCGACAGCACGGCCTCATGGCGGCACAGTTCGCATGTGACCGCGAGCGAGCGCACGCCGATTGCCCGCTACCGCGTCTTGCGACGTGATCCAGTTGCTCCGTCCCCTTCTGGCTTATCGGAGGAGGTCGCGTGGATCTTATCCAGGTCTCGGACCATTTCGAGACAAGTGATGAGTTCGGCATAGCTGGGACTGCCGCCAATCTTGGCCGTGACAACACACCCCACCTTGTCCTTCATGGAAAACTCTCCCCAGATTTTCTTCAGTTGTTCGCGTGTTGCTTCCTCGCTTTCGATGCAGCTCTTTGCGTCTCGACCCGCGAATGCGGCTGCAATCGCACTCCCCTGACAGATTTTCTTAATATCGAAAGCAGGCACCAAATCCGCTACGGCCAGCAAATGCGAGCCAACCAAAAGTGGGGCAAAAACGAACAACATGGTGCCGATCTCCGTCTGCTCCGCATCAACCTATCCGCGGACAAATGTCTACGTGGGCTAGAGCGGGAACGCCAGCGGTGTGAGGGGCGGCGCGGAGCCAGAATAAACTCGACGGCCCGCCGGCCGCCTTGGTGAAGTCCCTCGCGCGCGCTTCGTCGAGGCCCGCGACGCACCTTGTTCCGGAAGTTCGGACTTGTCGGCGACCACCCACCTGCCGCACAGCGACCCGCCAAATACACTGGGAAGGAGCATCCGACGGGTCGCCGGAGAGGGGTTAGCATTCCCTCTCGCGTTCATATTCCGAGCATGATGGCTTGTTGAATTGCCGGCCATCAATATCGCAAGCTCGCCGCGAGCCCGCGAACGGGAGCCGAATGACTTACGATAAGCGTTCTTCTCACAAGTAAAGAGGCCCGCGTCGAGGCACGGTTTTGCGTGCAAGCGACTTGTCGGGAAAGGGCGCGGCTGTCAATCGGCTCGGAATTGGGACGCCGGTTAGCAGTCGTTTAGTTCGACGTCGCGGGCGGGAAGACGCAGCAAATAGCGAAAAAGCGTGGTGTCAAGTCTCCGCTCCTCGGCAAGGTCCAAGAGCCGTTTAATCTCGCTGTCAGATAGCCGCTCAGCGAGGAGGTTTAGCACCTCTCGTTGCCGATTGGTCAGTTTAGCTAGACCGAACTTCCTTCTTTCAAGATTGTAAAGCGTTGATTTCGCTTTCGTTTATCGAAAGCGAGTGTCGGTTACTGGGTACGGTCGGGGTTGATGGCGAGGAGTTCGAAGGCGCGGCTCTGGATCGGGGTTGGCCTGGTGTGGAGGGTAAAGAGGTATTTCTCGTTGAGCGCGGTGGTCGCCTGGATCCGGCAGTATGTGGCGAGATCGGCGAGTAGGCTGCGGAAGCTGTGGACCCGGAGACCATCAAGTCGGTGCGGCCGGTTGCTTGTTTTGCGCTTGGCGGCGGTGCGAGCGCTCGGCCTTGGCGACGATGCTGGTGCGCATCGCGGCGGCGGCCTCGTGATCGGTCTCGTCGTAGAGCATGGGGGCGAGCCTGCGCGCATGTGATGCTCGACGTGATAGGCGAGCATGCACAGGAAGACGTGGGCGCGCACGCGCGGCGCCGTCCAGTGGAAGATCGGACTCAGATGGATGTCGACGGTCTTCAAGGAGCGGAACGCGCGCTCGACCCGGGCGAGGCTTTTGTAAGCGCCGACGGTCGCGGCGTTATCGAACGCTTTCTTCGGCAAGCTGGTACGCACCACATAAATGCCGTCGAGCGCCGCCTCGGCGGCGATCGCCGCCGCCTTCTTGCGATGGAACGCGAAGCTCGCCTCGCCGATGACGAGGTCGAAGTGCTTGGCCATCTTGCGCCGGTTGACGACGGCGCCGAGCTTGAGCGAAATCGCTGGCTTCGCCGCGCAGCTGCTTGCTGGGCGCCCCGCAACCGCCTGCGCCCATGACGGCGAGGTCCTTCTCGGTCGCCGCCAAGCAGGTCCTCGCGCTTGCGAGCGTGCTCGCGGGCGAGATCAGGATTGCGGTAGACGATGAGCCGCTCGCCCGGATAATCGGGGCGAGGTGATGGCCGCCATGTCGCGGTCGTCGAACAGCGACATCTGCAGGGCTCCGGCGTCCGCAAGCTCCCGGATCAGCCGGCGCCGCGCATCGCCGTGATCCAGTCGAGCCCCCGCCGGGGCGATCTCGGCGTCGATGCGCGCCTGCGTGATCATTCCGCGGTCGCCGACCAGCACCACATGATCAAGCGCGAAGCGCTTCTTGACCTTGTCGATCTGTGCGGCGAGCGTGCGCGGATCGGCGGTATTGCCCTCGAAGGCCTCGATCGCCACCGGGCAGCCGTTGCCCGCGCACAGCAGGCCGTAGACGATCTGGAGCTTGCCCTTCTTGCCGTCGCGGTTGTAGCCGCGCTGCGCCAGTTCGCAGCAACGGCCCTCCAGATAGCTCGACGACACGTCGTAGAGCACCAGCGTGCCGGCGCGCAGATGCTTGCGCGCGAGTGCCCTCTTCGACCGCCTCCTGGCGCTCGCCCAGCCAGTCGAGGGCGACGTAGAGTTCGTCTTCGTCAACCGATCCAAGACCAAGCGTCTCGCCAAGGCTGAAGGCGGCGGTGAGCGGGTCGAGCATGCGGGCAGTGGCGAGCTTCAGATGCCCGGCGCGATCAGCCGCGCCACGATCATCGCGATGACGAGGTCGCGGCAGCGGTTGCCAGAAGGCCCGAGCAGACGATCAAGACCGATGTCGCGAAGCGTGCCGAGCACGGCCGCCACATGCCCGTGCGGCAAGGCGCGGCGCACCACAATCGTCTCCTGCACCGGCCGGCGCCGCCGTGCCGCCTTTGAGCAGCGTCGCGCAGACCTTCGACGATCTCGGTCGGCCAGTGGGACAGGTTCGCTATGGTGCGCTTCTTGATCTTGCCGCCGTCGCGATAGCTCTCCCGCAGCAGGATGGCGGGCGGCGAGTTCCGGTTCGGGACAGTTTCGATATACATGGCGGAATAATGCCATGCCCGTCGCAGATAGATTAAACATAATTATCGCAAATTACATGGCTACACTTCAGCGACAGAATCCCGGGAAACTCACTACCTTCAATCGCTTACAGGTTTTGCAAGAGGGAAGTTCGGGCTAGAAGGTCTTCGCGAGAGGTCATAGCTCTCCCCTTCCTCAGCGCAGAGCTGAGTTTTTAGCCTGTATGGATGATTGTGGTGCTTTTACTTATGTACCAAAATAGCCTCGTTGTGGTCCGACAATTCTGCCACAACTCGGAAAAAGCTGACTTTCTCTATTATACCCCTGATGGCCGTGGAGGCGGCAGCGACCGCGCTCGCCGCGCGACGCCGCACCAACGCCGACGTCGCCCGTATCAAGGCGCAACTCGAGGCGATGCAGAAGGCGATCGACGGCGGCGACCCGGGCGTCGACGAGGACGTCGCCTTCCACCGGGCGATCGTGCAGGCAACCGGCAACCCTTTCCGCGACATCTCGGACTTTCTCGATCGGCGGGTGCGGAATTTCATCCGCAAGGCGCGATCCAACACAGCCCGCCTGCGCGGCCTCTCGCAGGTCGTGCAGAAAGAGCACGAAGTAATCTTCGATGCCATCGTCAAAGGCGATGCGAACGCTACGCGTAACGCTTGCTCTGTTCGATTGAGGCTTTTCGCTTGGAGACGAGAGCTTTCGGGGCTTTGAGCTTGCCGTCGAAGAGCGCAACGCGGCCGGCGGCATCGGCGGCAAGAAGGTCGAGTTCGTCAAAGGGGATGCCGTCGACCCCAACCAAGCAGTCGGCGAAGCGCGGCGGCTCACTTCGGTTGATCAGGTCGTGGCGATCTTCGGCACCTATTCGTCTTCGCTGTCGCTCGCGGCGACCCAGGTCGCCGAGCTGGCTGGCGTTCCTTATTTCGAGCTGGGCGCCATCTCCGATCCGATCACCGAGCGCGGATTCAAATACGTGTTTCGCACCAATGCGACGGCGCGCGACTTCGCCGTGCGGATGGTGGATTCGATCGTCGAAGCCGTCGCGCCCGCTCTCAATGTCAAGCCGGGCGATCTCAAGATAGGAATCATCCACGAGGATTCGCTCTATGGCCAGACGGTCGCCGGGTATCAGAAGACGCGGGCCAAGGAAAAAGGGCTCAACGTCGTGGAAGTCTTGCCCTATTCCGCCAAGTCCGTTGACCTGACGCCGGTCGTCCTGCGTCTGAAGACGGCGGGTGTCGACGCCGTCATGCAGACCTCCTATCAGAACGACACCGTCCTGTTCTTCCGGCAGATGAGGGACCAGGGCTTCAAGCCGAAAGCGGTGATCGGGGCCGGCGGCGGCTACTCGCTGCGCGACACGCTCCAGGCAGTGGGGGCCGGGAACATGGACGGTGCGCTGGATGTGGACTTCACTCAGTATCGCACCAATCCCAAGGCGGCGCCGGGCATCGAGCAGTTTGTCGAAAAGTACAAAGCCAAGTACGGCATGGAGCCGCGCTCGGGCCATAGTCTCGCCAATTACATGGGTTCCCGGGTCTTCTTCGATGCCATCGCCGCGGCAAAAAGCCTGAAGGCCGATGCCATCCGCGAGCAGGTGCTCAAGGTCGACATACCGATTGGCGGCACGCCGACAGGGTGGGGCGCAAAATTCTCTGAGCAGGGACAGAACACGCGCGCGGTCCCGTTCCTGATGCAGTGGCAGGACGGCAATCTCGTCACTGTTTTTCCCGCTGATGCGGCGGTGGCCAAGTTGAAGGTCGGCGTCGGCTCCAATTGATCGTTCGCCGGCGTCGCTCCAGCGCCTCGGCAATGAGGATCGGGAGGGCCGCTAGGCTGCACCGACGTCGCGCCGTCCTCTAAGTTTGGTACGCCGCCCCGGCGAGAACTCGTCCGACGGCGCCCTGTTTGTCGACTGCACTCGCGGAGTCAGCGATGGACGTTTTTGTTCAGTTGATCATCAACGGCATCCTGCTCGGCAGTCTCTACGCGATCATCAGTGTCGGCCTCACGCTCATCTTCGGCATCGTGCGGGTGGTCAACTTCGCCCATGGCGAGTTCCTGATGGTCGGCATGTATGCCGCCTATCTTCTATCGGCGCATTTCGGGCTTCACCCCTACGTGTCGGCCATCCCGGTCATGCTGCTGCTGTTCGCTCTCGGCGCATTGGTTCAGCGAACAATCATTCAACCGCTGCTCGCCGCCGACGAACATATTCAGATCTTCGCGACAGTTGGGTTGTCCACCGCGCTGGTCAATCTTGCTCTGCTGATTTTCGGCGCCGATCTGCGTTCCGTGCCGCCTTCCGCTGCGCAACGCACAGTGATGGTTGGCGGCTATACGTTGGTCATCGGGCAGGTGGTGATGTTTGCCTGTGCGCTTGCGCTCGTCACTGCCTTGCATTTCTTCATGCAATCGACAGCGCTCGGCCGGGCGATCCGCGCAACCGCGCAAAACCGCAATGCGGCCCTGTTGATGGGTGTCCGTGTCGAGCGGGTCTTTGTCATCGCCTTCGGGCTCGGAGCAGCCTGTGTCGGGCTTGCCAGCGCCTTGGTGATGGCGCTCTATCCCGCCACTCCCACTATCGGCACCTATTTCGTGCTCACGGCTTTCGTCGTGGTGGTGCTCGGCGGCATGCGGTCGATGTATGGCGCGTTCTGGGGCGCGATGATTATCGGCCTCGTCGACAGCCTGTCCGGCTATTACATCGCACCCGACCTCAAGGAGGTCGTGTATTTCGCCCTCTTCCTCGTCATCCTGATCTTCAAGCCGACCGGCCTCTTCGGTCTCGGCCAAGGGACCGAGTGAGGTCATGACTGCGCACGACGTGCAGGCTTCGACGGCGGCGGCGCGATCATCTCGTCGCTTCCCGAGCGTGATCAATCCGCACGTCTATGTCGCGCTGGCGGCTTTATCTTTGCTGTTGATCATTCCCGCGTTGATCGATTCCACCTTCATTGTGCATGTGTTCGTCACGATCTGTATTTTCGGTGCGCTTTCGAGCGCCTGGAATGTCCTCGGCGGCTATGCCGGTCAGCTTTCCCTCGGGCATACCGTCTATTACGGGCTCGGCGCCTATACTGCGGCGCTGCTGTTGCAGCACTACACCCTGTCGCCCTGGCTCGGCATGTTGGTCGGCGCGGCGCTCGCCGCCGCCGTCAGCCTCGGCATCGGCCATCTCTGTTTCCGGCTGAAGGGACCGTTCTTCTCCCTCGCCACCATCGCCTTTCTGGAGGTGGTGCGGCTTCTCGCGATCCATTTTAACGGCCTGACCGGCGGCTCGGCCGGCCTTGTCGTGCCGCTCAATCTCGGTTGGGCGTGGATGATCTTTCGCGAAAAATTCAACTATCTCTACATCGCATTCGGATTGCTGCTGCTGTGCCTGGCCGTCTCGTGGATGATCCGCGGTTCCCGCCTGGGCTATCAGCTTATCGCGGTGCGCGAGCGGGAGAATGCCGCCCTTGGGGCAGGCGTGAACAGTCACCGCGTGAAGCTGGTGGCGATTGCGATTTCGGCAGCGCTCACGGCCCTCGTCGGCACGTTTCACGCCATGTACATGACGTTTCTCGAGCCGGCGACGCTGTTCTCGCTTTCGACCTCGATCGAGGTGGCGATGTTTGCGTTGATCGGCGGGTTGGGCACCGTTGCCGGGCCGCTGCTCGGCACGATTCTGGTGGTACCGCTCGCCGAGCTTGCGCGCGGCTGGCTCGGCTCCTCCGCCAACGGGCTGCACGGCTTTGTCTATGGCGCCGTGCTGGTGATCATCACGCTGACCCTCCCGGGCGGGATCGCCGGCACGTTTGGCCGGTATGTCGGCTCGCTCATCGATCGTTTGCCGGGTGGGGGTCGGAAGCGCTCGGCTGAGGCGGCGTCGGCGCCGCCCCGGGTCGAGGGCGAGCCAGGCGAGCCCGTTCTTGTTGCTCGCAACCTGGTCAAGCGCTTCGGCGGTCTCATCGCCACCAACGAGGTCTCGCTCACGCTCCATCGCGGCGAAATTCTCGGGATCATTGGCCCCAACGGGGCCGGCAAGACCACGATCTTCTCACAGCTCTCGGGCTTTCTGCCGCCGGATTCGGGGACGGTCGAGATCGTGGGCAACGACGGGAGAAGGCATTTCCCGGTCTCCGCCGATACATACGCGCGGCTCGGCGTCGGCCGCACGTTTCAGATCGTGCAGCCGTTCGGAAGACTGACCGTTCTCGAGAACATCATGATCGGGGCGTTCCTGCGCCACGCCAAGGTCGAGGACGCGCGCGCCGTGGCGCTGCGCGTGGCCCGTTTCATGGGTCTCGAAGATCTCCAGGATGCGGAGGCGCGGACGCTCCCGATCGGCGGCCTGAAACGGTTGGAGGTGGCCCGCACACTCGCCACCGGGCCATCGATCCTTCTGCTTGACGAGGTGATGGCGGGGCAGAGCCCGGCCGATACGCAGCGCATGGTCAGGCTCGTGCAGGACATCCGCGACAGCGGCGTCAGCGTGATCGCCATCGAGCACAACATGCAGGCCATCATGAGCCTGTCCGACCGCATTATCGTGATCGACAGCGGCAAGGCGATTGCCGAAGGGACCCCTGAAACGGTCGTGCGCAAACGTAGCGTGATCGAGGCCTATCTGGGAGAGGACTACGTCCATGCTCAGGGTCTCTGACGTCAGCGCCGGCTATGGGCGCGTCGTCATTCTCCGGAACATATCCCTGACCGTGCAGCGTGGCGAAGTCGTCACGATCATCGGCTCGAACGGCGCCGGGAAGACGACATTGCTGCGCACGATTTCCGGATTGGTGAAGCCGTCGCAGGGAGAAATCGAGTTCGAGGGCAAGGTGTCCAACCGGCTTGCCCCGGCCGACATCGTCGGTGGGGGCTTGGTCATGGTGCCGGAGGGACGGCAGCTTTTTCCGGCGATGTCCGTTCGCGACAACGTTTTGATGGGTTGCTATCACCCCGCGCTGCGCAAAGGGTGTGCGCAACGCCTGGAAGAGGTGTTGGAGCTCTTTCCGCGCATCCGGGAGCGGCTCGATCAGCTTGCAGGTTCCTTGTCCGGCGGCGAGCAGCAGATGGTCGCGATCGCCCGCGGCTTGATGGCGCGCCCGAAGCTGCTGATGCTCGACGAGCCGTCCCTTGGTCTCGCACCGCTGATCGTGCAGCAGGTCTTCGATATCATCGACAATATATGCAAGAGCGGCACGACCGTGCTTCTGGTCGAGCAAAAGGCTTTCCATGCGCTGAAGATCGCCGACCGCGCCTATGTAATCGAAAACGGGCGAATTGCGTTCGAGAATACCGGCGTCAGCCTTCTCGCCGATCCGCACATAAGAACGGCCTATCTCGGCATCTGACATTCGGAGCAACGCATGCATAAGAACTATATCGGCGGCGAGTGGATCGAAGGCGCTGCGGTCAATCGCAACGTCAACCCGTCCAACCTCGACGATGTCGTCGGTGAATACAGCGCCGCCGATGGCGCCCAGACCGCGGCGGCTATCGACGCCGCCCATGCGGCGTTTCCCGCCTGGGCCATGTCCAGTCCGGAAGTGCGCTCCGACGCGCTCGACCGCGTCGGCGCGGAGGTGCTGTCCCGCAAGGATGAACTGGGCCGGCTGCTTGCGCGCGAGGAAGGCAAGACTTTGCCGGAGGCGATCGGGGAGGTGGTGCGGGCGGGCCGCGTCTTCAAGTTCTTCGCCGGAGAGGCGTTGCGCATCGCCGGCGATCATCTGGCCTCGGTGCGCCCCGGCGTCGAGGTCGAAATCACCCGCGAGCCGGAAGGAGTGATCGGCCTGATCACGCCGTGGAATTTTCCGATCGCGATTCCCGCGTGGAAGATCGCCCCGGCATTGGCGTTCGGCAACTGCGTCGTCTTCAAGCCGGCCGATCTCGTGCCGGGTTCAGCCTGGGCGCTCGCCGAAATCATCTCGCGGGCGGGCCTGCCGCCGGGCGTGTTCAACCTTGCCATGGGGCCCGGCTCGAAAGTCGGCAACGCCATCGTGCGGTCGCCGAAGGTGCGGGCGGTGAGTTTCACCGGCTCGGTCGAGGTGGGGCGGGGAATTGCCAGCGCGCTCGTCGCCCGCGGCGCCAAGGTGCAGCTTGAAATGGGAGGCAAGAATCCGCTGGTGGTCCTCGACGACGCCGATCTCGGCATCGCCCTCAATTGTTCGGTCAACGGCGCTTTCTTCTCCACCGGCCAGCGTTGCACGGCGTCGTCGCGACTGATCGTGCAGGCGGGCATTCATGACCGCTTCGTGTCGGCGGTGACCGAGCGGCTCGCGGCCCTCAAGGTCGGCGACGCGCTGGAGCCCGGCGTCGATATTGGTCCGGTCGTCAGCGCCCCGCAGCTGGAGCAGGATCTCGGCTATGTCGAGATCGGCCGCAAGGAAGGGGGGCGGCTCGTCTTTGGCGGCGAGCGGCTCAATCGGGCGACGCCCGGCCACTACATGTCGCCGGCGCTCCTGACGGAGACCGCCAACGACATGCGGATCAACCGCGAAGAAGTGTTTGGACCGGTCGCGAGTGTCATCCGGGTCAAGTCCTACGAAGAAGCCGTCTCGGTCGCCAACGACACCGAGTTCGGCCTGTCGGCGGGGATCTGCACGACTTCACTGAAGCACGCGAGTGATTTCAAGCGCCGCTCCGGCGCAGGCATGGTGATGGTCAATCTCCCTACCGCCGGCGTCGACTATCACACGCCGTTCGGAGGACGCCGCGGCTCGTCGTACGGTCCGCGCGAGCAGGGCACTTATGCCCGCGAGTTCTATACGGTCGTCAAGACCGCCTACACGCAGTCGTAAAGCGATGCCAGAGATTTCCGGACACACGCAGGTTTTCGGTATCCTCGCCGATCCGATCCATCAGGTGAAGACGCCGCAGGCCTTCAACGCGCTGATGGCGCGACGCGGCTTCGATGGTGTGCTGGTGCCTTGTCACGTCGGCGCCGGCGATCTTGCTTCGTTCGTCGGGGCGCTGCGCCATATGCGCAATCTCGGGGGTTTCATCGTTACCATGCCGCACAAGACAGCGATCGCCGCGCTGTGCGACGCCGTGACAGAGAACGCCAGGCGCATCGGCGCGGTCAATATCGTGCGACGCGAACCGGACGGCCGGCTCGTCGGCGAGATGAAGGACGGCGACGGTTTCGTCGAAGGGCTGCGCCGGGCCGGCATCGAGTCGAGAGGCCGCACCGCCTTCCTCGCCGGCGCCGGCGGGGCCGCGAACGCGATCGCGTTCGCGCTTGTGCAGTCCGGCGTGACGCGGTTGACCCTCACCAACCGCACCCGCGCCAAGGCGGACGATCTCGCGGCGCGGCTGCTCGCGGTCTTTCCGGCCGTGAAAGTGGACGTCGGATCGCCCGATCCGACCGGATATGACCTCGTGATCAACGCAACCTCGCTCGGTCTAAAGGGTGACGATCCGCTGCCGCTCGCCGCGGAGCGGCTCGCGCCCTCTCAAACCGTCGCCGAGATCATTATGCAGCCGGAAATGACCGCGCTGCTGAAAGCAGCAGCGGCGCGCGGGTGCAAAGTGCATCCGGGCAAGCCGATGCTGACATGCCAGCTTGACCTGATCGCGAATTTCTTGGGGATTCCATCGTGAGCACCACCGGTATCTCGCTCGAGGGTCGCTGCGCGCTTGTTACGGGTGCCGCGTCGGGGCTCGGCCTCGCCATGGCGCGTGCTTTTCGCGCGGCGGGCGCGACGGTCGCTATCCTGGATGTCGATCCGGCGGCAAAAGAACGCGCCGCCGAGCTCGGCGATGCCATCGCCGTGCTCGGGTCGGTCACCGAACGCGCTGAAGTCGCCGCCGCCTTCGATGCGGCGGTCGCGCGCTTCGGCCGCATCGATATTGCGGTCGCCAATGCGGGGGTTTCCCAGAACCGGCCGACGCTCGACGTCGCCGACGAGGAGTGGGATCGCGTTATCAACATCAATCTCACCGGAGCATTCCTCACCATGCAGGAGGCCGGTCGGCGCATGGTGCCGCAAGGCAGCGGTTCGATCATGGTGACGTCCTCGCTGTATGGCGTCGTCGCTGCGCCGGAGCGGGTCGGCTACTGCGTGTCCAAGGCCGGCGTCGCAATGATGGCCAAGGTGCTCGCGATCGAATGGGCGAAATACGGCGTCCGGGTCAATGCGATTGCGCCCGGCTATGTGCGCACCGCGCTGGTGGAGGATCTCGCCGCGCGCGGACGGCTTGATGTGAGCGCACTCGAGCGCCGCACGCCGATCGGCCGCTTGGTCGAGCCGGAGGAGATCGCTCAAGTTGCGGCATTCCTCGCCTCCGACGCAGCGAGTGCAATCACCGGACAGGTGGTCACTGCGGATGGCGGCTGGACGGCGTATGGCTATGTCTGAGCCATTTCCTTACGGGTCAGGAGAGCGATGATGCCGGAGCGGATCGCGCTGAGACCGTCAGCGCCTTGGACCGAACTGCGGACCACGCAGGCCGACTGGGACAACGTCGATCCCGCGCTGCTGCAAGAGCTGCTGGCGCAGATGAGCGTGATCCGCGCCTTCGAGGAGACGGTTCTGGAACTCGCCGGGGAAGGGCTGGTCCATGGCCCGGCGCACTCCTCGATCGGACAGGAAGGCGGCGCGGCCGGCTCGATCGTGGGCCTGCGAACGACGGATCAGGTCAACGGCTCGCATCGCGGTCATCACCAGTTCTTGGCCAAGGCGCTTTCGTATGTCGCTCCCGGCCTGACAGCGACCGCGCCGTTCCCGCCCGGCACCGAAGATCTCTTGTTTCGCTCGCTCGCCGAAATCTTGGGCCTCGATCCCGGCTTCGGTCATGGCCGCGGCGGATCTATGCATCTGCGCTGGGGCGAGGCGGGCGCAATTGGCACCAACGCGATCGTCGGCGGCGGCGTGCCGCTCGCCGCGGGCGCAGCCTTCGCGCACAAGCTCGCCGGCGCCGATGACGTAGTCATCAGCTATTTCGGCGATGGCGCCGTTAATATCGGCGCCGTGCTGGAAACGCTGAATCTCGCGGCGGCGTGGTCGCTGCCGATGATCTTCTTCATCGAGAACAACGGATACGCGGTCGCGACGACAGTGCAGGAAGCGACCCGCGAGACGCGGTTGTCGGGACGCGGGCCCGGCTTCGGCATCCCCGCCTGGCGGGTCGACGGCATGGATCCGCTCGCCGTCCATCTCGCGACGAAGGAGGCCGTTGCGCTTGCCCGCCAAGGCCGCGGACCGGCCGTGATCGAGGCGGAAGTCTATCGTTACTTCCACCAGAACGGTCCGTTCCCGGGCTCGGCATTCGGCTACCGCACCAAGGAGGAGGAGGCGTCGTGGCGAGCGCGCGATCCGATCGACCGCACCGCGCGCGCCCTCGTCGCACGAAGCGTGCTCACGCAGAGCGACGTCGACGCGCTGCGCGAACGCTGTGTCACTGTGATGGCGGACGTCGCCGCCCGGCTGGTCGAACCGCACGGCAATCGCCGGCGGATCAAGCCCGGACTTTGGCCGGACGTGAGCTATGTCGATCACGGTGTCCGCGGCGATCTTTCGGAATTGGCGGGCGCTCGTATCGAAGAAGAGGCTGCCTTCACCGGAAAGCTGCAAGAACGCAAGTTTGTCGATGTGATTGCCGATGTCCTCAACCGGCGTTTCGCGACCGATCCGACGCTTGTCATCCTGGGCGAGGATATCCATCGGCTCAAGGGCGGCACCAATGGCGCCACTCGCGGGCTTGCCGCAGCCTTTCCCGACCGCGCTTTCGGCACGCCGATCAGCGAAGGCGCCTTCATCGGCCTCGGTGGCGGGCTCGCGATGGATGGACGCTTTCGCCCGATCGTCGAATTCATGTACGCGGACTTCATGTGGGTGGCCGCCGATCAGGTTTTCAATCAGATCGGCAAGGCGCGGCATATGTTCGGCGCCGACACCGACGTCCCCCTCGTGCTGCGAGCCAAGATCGCGATGGGTACGGGTTACGGCTCGCAGCATTCGCTCGACCCGGCCGGCGTCTTTGCCACATCGCCGGGCTGGCGGATCGTCGCCCCCGCAACGCCCTTCGACTACGTCGGGCTGATGAATGCCGCGATCCGTTGCAACGATCCGGTCTTGGTGATCGAGCATGTCGATCTCTACCAGTGGACCGGATTGAGTCCGATCGACGATCTCGACTTCATCATCCCGATCGGGAAGGCGCGTATCGTGCGGCCGGGATCGCAAATCACCTTGCTGACCTATTCGGCGATGGTGCATCGCGCTGTCGAAGCGGTGGGCCGGTTCGGGCTCGATGTCGAGATTATCGATCTGCGCTCGCTCGACCGCGCTTCGCTCGACTGGGAGACTATCGGGGCGAGCATCCGGAAAACCAATAATGTGCTGATTGTCGAGCAAGGTCCGATCGGCACGTCTTATGGCGGCTTTCTTGCCGACGAAATCCAGCGCCGCTTGATGGACTGGCTCGATCAGCCGGTGCAGCGCGTTCATGGCGCCGAGGCGGCGCCTACCATCTCCAAGGTGCTCGAACGTGCGGCTTTCGCCGGTACCGAAGAGGTGATGCACGGGATTGCGGTGTGCATGGCCGGGAAGGGCATGCCGGTCGCAGACAACGAACGGAGCAAGCGTCACCCGGGCGTATCTTATCCATCAGCAGCCTGGCGGGGTGTCGCATGATCAAGACCATCGCAGTGATCGGCGGCGGCACGATGGGGCATGGCATCGCCGAGTGCTTTGCGCTTCACGGCTTTCCGGTTCGCCTGTGCGATGTGAGCGATCAGATTCTGGCGCATGGGCTTCGTCTGATCGCCGAGGAATTGCAGCTGCTCGTGGATGAGGAAGCCATTCCCTCGAATGCGGTCGCCGCGACGCTGGAGCGGATCACCTGTCCCTCCCGAAAATTATGTCCGCGCGTAGCAATGATGCAGTCCTGACAAAATCGGCACAGTGATGATGGCTCCATGCCGCTGGATCGCTCGGCCGAGCGGCCCATCTTTTCTAACGACAGGTGCGTAAGCGTCTGATTGTTGTCGCTTCCGAAAATTTCACCGCCCCAGTAAGCGGCCACTTTGATTGTCGCGGCCATCGCCGTTGCTGCTCAGACGAGAAAATTCCCTGATCTTTGCCAAAAATTCCCTGTTTTCGCTCCCAAAAAATTCCCCTGTTCCGTCCCTCATCGGGCACGGATGATCCTTCGCGCAAGATCGCGACAAATCGCGCGGCCGCGATCCCGACCGCCAGCACGTCTTGCCAATCCTCTTGTGGAAATTCCCCCAACAACGCACCGACGCGATCCGCATGCATCCGGCCGGCCTGTTCAGCGAGTTCGTCGGGCGTCGGCATGGTCACTCCCAATCGACCAGACTCAGGGAATTGGCCAGATCGGCCGGCGCAATCCCGGCTTCTTTGGCCGTCGCGAGCGCCTGCACAATGGTCAACATCGCCCTGGCCCGGCCACCCGCACCGTAGGCTTGCAGCGGCCTTGTACATCAATCTTGATCTCGCTACCAAGCTTTTCGCTCGCTTTCTCAGCGATAAGCATGGCCACAGGCTGCAATGTCCATGATGCGAGATGCCGCTGGCATTCTCTGATCGCCGGACCTTGCCCTTGCGCGCTGAACCAAGCGGGCAGAACCCCAAACGCGCCACAGATCGCATACCGGCTCGCGTCCAATGTCTCGCGGATCATGCTCCGCTGTAAATCGGGCGTGACATCGCTCGGTCGCCAATCCGATTGCGGTGTCGGCCCGCCTGCCGCAGAAACAGCGACCGATTCGCGAAGCAAGACGCGACCACGTTGCCCACGGAATGACCTTCCCAGGGCGGTCACGTCAGTGTCAGGCGACTCGGGATAGGGAGCGATTTGGCCGCCGAGCGGCATGTTTTCGTAGCACTCGCTCAAAGCGCTTTCGACCGCGTGCAATAGGCTTGCTGTGAGGCTCGCTCGCTTCAACGGTGCTGTGCCAAAATATGGCGCGGCGGGATCGCAACCGATCCGCACATGAAGCACCTCGCCGGCAAGCGCCGTCTGTGTCGTGCCGCCGCCGGCCTCGCTGATGCTGAGGCGATAAGCGGTCAGCTTGCCATATCGGGTTCGAACGTCCCAATCACTGCACACAATAAGTCTGTTATCATCGATCAGAAATACCGACTCGCCCCGGAGCGCGAGCGATCGGCCGATCAGGGCCAGCGTGCGACGGTCCAATAAATCGGTGCCGGTGACATCAGCGAGAGAAAAACCATTTTCCCACAAACTAATGCAAGCTTGAGCGGTCGCCGTGAGTTGGCGAGCCCGCGCCGGCCGCTGATGTAGCTTTCTCCGCGGCGATTATTTCGCTTGTGAATTCGCTCGCCGCGGATCGCTTCTCGATTTTTTGTCGCCTAAACTAATTGAACATTTTCAGGCCTCAAAAATAAAAAGAGGCCGCCCCCGAAGGGACAGCCTTTTAACCATGCCTTGCCGAGCCCTGCCGCGCCATGCCGTGCCGCGAACACAACTACAACACCCATCCACCGAGAAGGTTCCATCACGCGGCCCTTCGATATGGGCGAAGTAAATCGGCCGCGCCAGAATTTTGCAGCGCCATCGCGAGCCAAGCCGGATCGCGGCGATACTCGGTGCGGATCGCTTCGCCAATGCTCACGCTCTCGCTACTCGCACCGGCAAGCCCGCGATCGGCCGCCACATATGCACGCAACCGGCGAAACGCTTCGGCGATCGTGGCTGTTGGCACAGCGCCGGCACCCACTGTACCAACAAATTTAAACGGTCCCGTCGCGCTGAGCCAATATCCGCCAAGTAGCGAATCGAGCGGCGTCGCACTTTCCCACTCGCCGGCCGAACTCCAAACCTCGACCGTCGAAATCGTCGCCGGTGACAAAGGCGGGCACCATTCGCCCGGACCCTCGATAATCCAAATCACTTCCCGCGGCGTCCATCGAACAGCAACGTAAGATTCGATCCGTTGCCAAATCGCCGCAAGCGCATCCCCTGTGATCACGCCATCGGATAACTCGCCGGAAGCGCCTCGGTTTGTTTTAGCGTTATCGCCATCGAATTATACCAGCGGCATTAGGCCCAAGGTCGGGTTGCGATGGACTGGATGCGGCCGGGCTCGGCGGCGAGCGCGTTCCAGGCATCGCAGCAGGCGTCGACGATGGCGTCATAGCCGTCGAACACGCGATTGCTGAGGTGGTTCTGGCGCAAGAACTGCCAGATGTTTTCCGCCGGGTTGAGCTCGGGCGAGTAGGTCGGCAGTTTGAGCAGGCTGATGTTGTCAGGGACGTTCAGTTTGCCGCCGGTCTGATGCCAGCCGGCACCGTCGAGCAGAACGACGGCGTGGCTGTCGGGCGTGACGATGCGGCTGATCTCGGCGAGGTGCAGGTTCATCGCCTCGGCATCGGCCTTGGGCAGGACGAGCGCAGCGCCGAGGTCGCGCGCGGGACAGACCGCGCCGAACAGATAGGCCCAGTCGTAGCGCTGATCGCGCGGCCGGCTGCCGCGCTCGGCCCAGACGCGGGTCAACGTGCCTTGCTGACCGACGCGCGCTTCGTCCTGCCACCACAGTTCGATCGGTTTGCCGCGCGCGTGCGACGGGATGCAGGCCGCGACCAGATCGGGGAAGTTTTTTGTGAGCCTCCTGCAGCGCGCCGTCCTGCTCAGGACAGCGCGGCCGCACCGACACGCGCCGGAAGCCGAGACGGCGCAGCAAGTCGCCAACCGACCGCTCGGCGAGCGTGACCCCGTAGCGCTGCGCGATCACGCGCGACAGGTCGATCCGCCGCCACCGCACCACGCCGTGCTCCGTAAGGCTGGGGCCTTGCCGCACCAGCTCAGCCACTTCCCGCATCTGTTCCGCCGACAGACGAGGCCGCGCTCCCGGAGCCGATCGGTCCGAAAGCCCCGCCACGCCCTCCGCGTTGTAGCGGTGCACCCAATCGCGCAAGGTCTGCCGGTCCATCCCGCACGCCGCCGCAGCCTCGCTCCGCGACTTGCCTTCCATCACCAGTGCCAGCGCCAACATCCGACGCGCCGCATTGGCGTCCTGCGTGCGCGTCGCCGCTCGCCGCAACTGCGCCGCCGTCAATTCCGTCCGAGTAACCGCAACCGCCGCCATCTCGCCTCTCGTAGACCGGGCGTGTCACGATGCTTAATTCGAAAAAATCGCCTCAGAAATCGTCCGCAAAATCGCGCCGAACATATTTCGCGCCGGGTCTTGTGTCACGAGCGCCGTTCCTGTGACGGTGCGCAACTGTATGGGAGATGAAGGTAGGCCCTTCGAGGTCGGCAATCAGGTGTTGATCTCAAGCCACCGCAAGCTGCTTTCGTCAAAAGCGTTGGTGGTGAGCGTTGCGGAAACGTCGGGACATGATCCCGGCAGGCATGGTTGAGAGAGGCGAGCGCAAGCGAACGAATTAAGAGTTTCTGCATTGCGTAGCCGATGCAGAAACTCGGTTCGACTGAACGCGGTGGGTACGTCCGGCGGGATTCTATGGAATTTTCAGTTGAGGGCTCGATCGTTGGCGCTCGGATTGGCGGCCCGAACGAATGGTGTTGGCCGATGGATGGTCGCCATCCCGGTTAAGAGGTGGGGTAATCGTAAGCGGATGCTGGAGATTCCGGGACGACAAGGCGGAGGCCGGTGAACGGCAAGCACGGGGCGGGCGTGGCATGACCGGAGCACGCCGGGACGACAGCCGTGATGATTGTTGCGGCAAGACAATAGGGGTCATGGTCCGCTTGCCTGTTTGGGGTAAAGGCGGCTGGCGCGAACGAGACGGCCCTGCTGACAGCGCGGGCAGATCCGCGTCTCGTCGAATGGAGTGTGATTAGCCGACCGATCAGTGGCGCGGTCGACCGTCTCGGCGGATCGTGTGGCTGGAGACGGCGTTGGTGGACGGTCGAGCAAGAGCATGAGACGGGCTCGTTGAGCGTGCTCGCGCCGAGCTGGGTGCCAGAGGCCGTAGTAACGAACCTTGTGCAGGCCTTTGGGTAACACGTGCTGCAGGAAACGGCGCATGAACTCGTGGCCGGTCAAGCGGGTGGTCCGCCACTGCATCGACTTACGATCTTTGTGGCGGATGGTGATGCCTTTGTCGTCGAGACCGACAATGCGGTTGTTGGTGATGGCGACGCGGAACACGTAGCGGGCGAGATAGCGGAGCACGGCCTCATCGCCTTCGCCCCAGGCAGTACAGTGCACGACCCAGGGTTTCCTCCACGCAGCTTTCGGCAAGACCGAATCCGGACGGCGCTTTGCGAGCGCGGCCTTGAGCTTGCCGCGCACAAGCTTGGCCAGGGCCTGGACCGGAACCAGAAAGCCGTTGCGCGCGGGATGCCAATGGCTGCCATCGTCGGAGACACCGCCGCCGGTCACCAGACAATGGACATGGGGGTGGTAATTGAGCTGCTGTGTCCAGGTATGTAGGACGGCGAGCACGCCGACGGTGGCGCCGACGTATCGTAAATCACGGGCGATCTCGATGATGGACTCAGCGGCGGCCTTCATCAAAAGGGCGTAGCCGTCGCGCTGGTTAGCTCGCAGCATATCCCTGAGTTCCTCGGGCACCGTGATGGTGACGTGGAAATAGCGGCACGGCAGCATCTCGATCTTACGCGCCTCAAGCCAGCGCTTGGTCTGATCAGTATGGCATTTAGGACAGCTGCGGTTCTTGCAAGAATGGTAGGAATAGACCTCGGCGCTGCACGCGTCGCAGCGCCAGAGGTGGCCGCCGAGCGCTTCGGTGCGGCAGCCCAGAATGTCGGTGATGGCGCGCCGATGCGAAGGCAGCATCGACGCGCCCCCTTTGCCAGCATCATGAGCCGACAGGTAGTCGTCCGCGAAGCGGCGGAAGACCTCCGCAACCTCGATCACGGCCGATGTCCGCCGTCACAGGCCGGTCATCAGCTTATCGAGGATGCTTTTGAGCGATGCCCGGGTCGGCTCGGTCAGGTGCATATAGATGGCGGTCGTCGCGATGTTGACGTGGCCGAGCAGGATTTGCACGACCCTCGTATCGACGCCGCTTTCCAGAAGTCGAGTCGCATAGCTATGCCGCAGAGCATGCGGGCTGACCGGCCGTGTGATGCCCGCCGCGCGAACACTGAGACGGAAGGTGCGCCACAGCGCATTCTTGCTGACCGGCCCGGTGCGGAGGCGATCAGGGCAGAGCCAGCGCTGGTTGCGGTGGGTCAGCCAAAGGCGACGCAGATCATCGAGCATTGGCTGCGGCAGCGGCACGCGGCGCTCCTTGTCACCCTTGCCGATGATCCGAAGCAGCAGACTGGCGCGGTCAACGCTTGCGATTTCCACGGTTGCGGCCTCGCCGATGCGCAGGCCACAGGCATACATGAGCGCGAAGCAGGTCCTATGGATGGGGTTCCTTACGCAGCCAAGGAGTGCGCGGATCTCAGCGTCCGACAGTACGGCGGGCAGACGCTGCTTCCTGGGCGCGCGGACTCTTTTTTTGAAAATAGCGGCCAGTCGCGATCAAGCGTCCTGAGATAGAGAAACCGAATGCCGCCATGATTGGTCTTGAAGGTGCCGCGCGCCACACCGCGCTGATCGCGAAGATGCAGCACATAGGCGCGCACTTCCTCCTCGCTGAGCAGATCGGGTGAGCGCTTATAATGCGCGGCGAGCCGGCGTACCGCCTGAAGATAAACCTCCTAAGTCCTGGGCGCAAAACCGGCCAGCGTCATGTCTTCGATCATCCTTGCGCGTAACGGTGTCATCGATGTCATCCTTTGTTCGAGCCATCAAGCCGGGACCTCTTCCCGGCCTTCGAACAAATACCCTCGATCATTCCGCACGGCGATGGTCACTTCTCTACGGCGAAGCCGTTCAGTCCAACCGCTGCAGAAGTGTCGAAAGCGGATTAGGCGATGTCAAAACCGGGGGGTGACCCGTCCTCCGGGATAAGCTTGGGGGATGTCCTGAGACTGCCCAAGCGGCATCCGGCATGTAGGCGGCGCGAAGCTCAACCTGGCTCTTGTACGGAACGTGAGAACCTACACGGCGATGCTAAGGGAAAAGGCACAAGCGGCGCCAACCGCGAGGCCAAAAGTACCGATGCGCCGGTTAGGGGCGGACTGCTCCGTATTAGCGGAGAAGCGGGGTAACGCCCGTGGAGCGAAGGGAGCAGGCCATCGCCGTCGAGCTTGGGTCAACCGGGTCAACCGGGAGGAACCCAAATCTTCGGCGGAAGGCGGCAGCCTTCGTGCGATGGCACGAGCCGGATGACGCGAGAGTGTCAAGTCCGGATCTGTGAGCGGCTCGGGGTGCAATTCCCGGTAGCGGCCGGCAAGGCTGCAAATCTTGTAGGTGAGAGACCTATGCCGTCAATTGCCCGGTTCGGACGGCTAGCATATCCGATGCGCGGGGAGGTAACAAACCGCGCTGTGCTCGGACGTAAACGCCACGGCCGCCCTGGCATCCGCAGTGGATGGCCAGCGGTGGGAACGACCTGGGTGGCAAGCAAACTCGGAGGCCTGAAGATTATCGAATGACTGCAGCCGCGAAAGCACCCCCCGTTCAGAAGTCGTTGAACGGATTAATGTGGAGCAGCCGACCCGATGGGAATTTGGGGAAGGCCGATGTGACAGGGGAAGAAACGGGTAAGCGCACCTTGTCAGCCACCGTGGTAGGGGGCCAGGGATCCGAGGAAAGATTTGCAGAGATAACGCCGGGAAGGACCTAGATGCAGCAGGGGCTCACAGCAACCTGCAAGGACTGTGGATCAGAGCCTATGGCAGAGAAAAGCAGAGGATCTTAGGTTCGGCGCATGAGTCCATAGTAGCAAAGAGGACCGGGTAACTCTGGTCTAAGCCGTGGAAACACGGCTACCCAAGAGGCAACACCTTGAGGGTGCGAAGGGGCTCTCGGACATGACGGATAGATCAGGTGCTGCCCACGCCGGACACAGTGCCGGGTAAGTTGGGAATGACACACGGCTATCGAACTGTGCAGTAAACGCGTGCTGCGAGGGGTGTATGCGAGTGAGCGCTTGAGCCTCGGCAGGACAAGGAAGACGGCACAGGGACAGTCATGGTCGCCAACCGACTCGCGAGATGCGACCGTCCGGGATGAAACGGGGGGCGTACGGAAACGTGAACTATGGACAAGGCGCCTTCGTGCGATGGCACGAGCCGGATGACGCGAGAGTGTCAAGTCCGGACCTGTGAGCGGCTCGGGGTGCAATTCCCCGGGCCAACTCGGCATATGCCTCTTGCTCAATCTTCTCGGCAATTTCCACAGTGCGCTCGGGCGGAATGCGAAACCCCGGCGAAAGCCGATCGACAAACCAGCAAGGATTAATTGAAACAAATCCTGTGCCCAAGAAATCTTCGCCACTTCCTCAATGATCGTCGCATCGAACGTCAACGCCTCGGTGCTGTCATGAAAAGCAAGCGTGCCGTTGTCTGTGCTCGCTAGTGGGCGATCGTAACTGTGCCCGAACAACAAATGGATCGGCGACTGCTTTGTGTTTTCCAGGCTGTAACGAAACGCGCCGGGAGCGAACCGCTCCTTCCGCGGTCGGCCGTTCTTGCCGCCGTCACTCAGCACTGCCCACTTGTTATACGGGAATCGCCCTGAAATTACGCGCCGGCCTGTCTGGTCGGCGCGCAGTTCGAGAGACGATCCTTCTAGGCCACCGAAAAGCATTAAGACTTCCTTAAAAAACACATTTTCTCGGGCCATACAGTAAGCACGGCGGGCGGGCGCTACTTCATTGATGCCTCTGAGGGGGGCTGCTAACTAGTTTCTTTTGCCTCGTCCGCCGCCCAACTCTCTTAGTTCTGCACTCCGGTCAACGTTTGCACTTGCCCAGCGCGCGACACGGTAACGTCCGCGGTAACCAGTGCCGTAAGCCGGATCGCGTCTGGAACCTGTGGTTCCCGAAAATCCTATCCGGCTGGATTCGCGCGGTGAGGGAGAATCAGCGCATCATTGCATTTGATGCTCGCGCTCGTCCGTTTGTTTGCAGTGTTTATCGCCAACCTGTTCAAGTCGCGGCGGCGCCTTGAGGCCGAGAACCTCTTCCTCCGTCATCATGATTTTCGGGAACGACAGGAGCCGCAAGGCTCTCCCCTATCCCGATTTCCAAAGCAAAAGGCCGACCGGCGGCGGCCCTGCTTCTTCCCCAGTGCTCTTAGATCACGCTACCAAGCTGCTTTAGCCTCTGGCCGCTTTGCGTTGATCGACGACGAACTCGGATTCAGCTTGGTCCCATGGAGCCCGTCACTTGAGCGACATCTTGGCCGCCAAGTGTCGGGAATCGTGCAGTCGAATAGAATTGAATGGAGTCTCCAAAGAGCACGTGGTCCGACCATTGGGTGATCCCGCCCCGGTATGCAGCCATGCGCGCGGCCCGACCGGCAACCTCATGGTCAACTCTTGTAGCAAGAGCCTGCGCACTGGATCGCTCAACTCGCACTCTTGTGCGCCCGCCAACCCGATCAAGCGTAAGAGATTGCGGCGTGGCATTTTCGACAAGAGAAACCGCCAAGGTCTGTCGCGTGGGGTGCCCAATTGCGTAGGGGCGGTCACGACACCACATGAGGCTGAAAACGGATGGCTGGAGCCCCTCATGGCGGAAGCAAAGAAGGCGCGTGCCGTTGGATTCAATCATGTCGCGATCGAGGTCGGCGATATTGAAGAGGCGTTAGCATTCTACGCTCGCCTGTTTGACTTCAAATTGCGCGGTAAGAGCAAGGACTCGGCTTTCATCGATCTCGGCGATCAATTCCTGGCGCTTCAGAAAGGCCGCAGGCAGGCTGCCGACGACGGCCGTCATTTCGGACTTGTCGTCGATGACAAGGAAGCGGTGCGGAAGGCGCTGGCCGAGGCGGGTGTGGAGACGCTGCCCGGTCAATTTCTCGATTTTCTCGACCCGTGGGGCAACCGCATCGAGATCGTCGGCTATGACAACATCCAGTTCACCAAGGCGCCGAATGTACTCCGCGGTATGGGGCTTTCGCATCTGTCCAAGAACGAGAAGGCGGTCAAGGAGCTAAGAGACAAGGAAATGGCCTGAACCGGCGCTTCGGTACCTTTGGAAGGAAGCTTCTTCGGTCGAAGAGGCAGGACGCCGATGCAAGGGACATTCTCAATTCGGTGAAGGAGAATGCGTATGGTCGACACGCTCGTTGCGAAAACATGCACGCCCTGCAGGGGCGGTATCCCGCCTCTCACGCCGCACGAGGCCGAGCGCTTTCATGTCCACGTTCCACAGTGGGAGGTGCGCGACGAGGCCCGGCGCATCGAACGGACGTTCCGACTTCGCAACTTTGCCGAGGCATTTGCGCTCGTTCAACAAGTGGGCGCGCTCGCCGAAGCTGAAGGTCACCACCCCGATATCAGCTTTGGCTGGGGCTACGTCACGGTGGTGATGCAAACGAAGAAGATCAAAGGACTGCACGAAAACGATTTCATCATGGCGGCCAAGATCGACCGGCTCTCGGAGCCAGTCGTCTTACCATCGATCGGTCCGTGAGCACCGCTCGCAAAGAAAGCGATCGCGCTGAGTGCGAGAGGAAGCTTGATCAAGCGCTCGAGCTGACCTTTCCCGCGAGCGACCCGATCGCGGTGGGGTGCCCGACAAGCACGGAGCTAGCTATGCGACCAGCCTTGTCTGAGCGCGTGCTGCCGACACGCAAGCACCGCAACGTCAAAGAACGACAGCAGTAGTAGAGGCGGGCATGTGGAGGGATGACAACGATAATGGAGGGGATCAGCGGAGCAGACTCCGTAATGTGCTCGGTGAAGGGCTTGATGTCTGCTCAATTAAACCCATGACGGGGTTTTTTCGAGACGGCTGCTGCGACACCGGGCGAGAAGACATTGATAGCCACACGGTCTGCGCCGTCACGACCGCCGCCTTTCTTTAGTTTTCCAAATCGCGCGGCAACGATCTTTCTGGGCGTGTGCAGTTCGCCCATAAGCTCCGCTTCTGATACGGTTTGGGCGTCACGCGGCAACCCGCATCGCGGAGTTCCAGATGAAACCTGTCAGGATTTGCATCGCACTTGCCGTGATTCTCGCGCCGTATAGTTTGCCAGGACCAACGACATCCCAACCAAAGCCACCGGAAATCGATGCTGCAACTCAGCTCTTCCAGGCTGGGAAGTTCACCGAAGCTGGCAAACTATACTCGCGACTGGTCACTGAAAATCCCCAAGACTATGCGGCAATCCTCCAATTGGCGCGCATTGCGCTGCTTTCCGATCGGCTTGACGATGCTGAGAAGTGGCTGGACAAGGCCACGCGCCTGCAGCCGGAAGGCGCCGACGCCAAGGTCATGTTAGCCGAGGTGTTTTATCGCCGCGACGATTTCCAAAAGGCAGCGGCTTCGCTGAAGGGCGTGGAAGTGAGCAGCAATAAGCTGATTGCTTCGCAGTATCCGACACTGAACGTTGCGAAGTTGGAGAGCTTCAAGGGCCAGGGCCAGCCGTACATGGATCGCCGGGTCGAGCCCGGCAACGAAGATAAAACGGCCGATAATTAGCCGCGGACAGGTTTTTCGGATTACGCGGATTGTTGCGACGGCGTTGCGATGTCGACCAACCCGTTGAGCCGAAGGGCTATTAAATCATTGATGCGACAGCAGAAAGGAAGTCGCTTGACAAGGCGCATCCAGCCTTGGAACCAGCGCCGGCGCTGCTTGAGCCAAGCGGAGAACCGTGCCGGCGCCTCCTCATAGGTCGTGGACGCGATCACGGTGCTCAAATAGCCGAAGCGCGCAAGCCGCATGCCGAGGTCGGCGTCTTCCGTCAAATTGTACGGATCCCAGCCGCCGACGGCCCGCAACGCGGCGGTCCGGAAGTGATTCGACGAGCCGCCGAGCGGCAGCGGCAGACAGTGATTGGCAAGACCCGGAAGGAGGACGTCGAACAACCCCGCATATTCGGCCGTGAACATCCCGGTGAGCCAGTTGTCCCGGGTGTTGTCGATCGTGAGCCGCGCCTGCACGCATGCCAGCCGGTCGTCATTCGACAGGAATGCTTCGAATGCCCGCCGCAGCTGGTCGGGCTCTGGCCGGTCTTCGGCGTCGAAGACGGTCACAAACGCGCCGCGTGCGAAGGGTAGGGCCACATTGAGGGCCTTGGGCTTGGTGCGCGGCCCGATATCGGGCGCGATCACGAGTTCATAAGGCCGGCCGAGCCGCATCGCTTCGAGCGCGGAACGGGTCGCGTGGTCGTCCGACTCCAGCACTAGCTTGATGTCGAGCTTTTCCCGCGGCCAATCCGGTATTATGGAGCAAACGCCACAAGCTTCTGAGACTGGTGCTCCTACATTCGGCTCATGGCCGAAAGCACAACCATTGCCACGCTGAAGCATAAGCGGGACGAAATCGCTCGCTCGATCATCGCCTATGAGAAGCGCCTGGATCAAGCCCGCGCCGATCTTGCCCACATCAACGCGGCAATCGCGATTTTCGCCGCATCCGGCGAGCGCCAAGTTCTACTGCCCTATGTGGACACACATCGCATCTTCGCCCGAGGCGAGGCCATGGCGCTCTGCAAGGCCGCGCTCGCCTCAGGGCCAATGAACACCCGCCAGCTTGCTCTACACGTCATGAAGGCCAAGGGCCTCGACACTGGCGACCGCGTGCTGGCCAAGGCCGTCGCCTCCCGGCTCATTCACGCGCTGCGTATGCAGGCAAGGCGGGCGTGGATTCTGGAGCGAGGTGCAACGGGTTTATGAAAACTGTATTTGGACGTCTTTGCCAAGCTCTTTGAGGATTGCCTGGAATGGCGTCTTGAAACCGAGGCATTTTCTCGGCGTGAGATTGGCGGTGAGGATGATATCCTGGATTTCTTCGTCGGACACTTTGTCAATGTCGATCTGACGCGGCAACCAGCGTCGTAATCGGCCGTTGGCGTTTTCAACTCCGCCCTTCTGCCACGACGCGTAGGCGTCACAGAACCAAGTGGTCATGGCGCACATGGTCTTAAGGAGAGCGTGCTGGGCGAAGGCGGTATCATTGTCAAGAGTAATGGACTTGCGCAGCGTGGGTTCGATGCGGGCGAACACCGCCAGCATGACCGAAATGGTTTCGGCGGCGGTTTTTCCGACGAGCCTCGCTGCGAGCGTGACGCGGGATTTGCGCTCATAGAGAACGAGCACGGGCCGTGTGCGCTTGCAGATGATGAGGTCGCCCTCCCAATGACCAGCCTCGGTTCTGGCGTCGATATTTTTGGGCCGTTCATGGATGGAGACGCGATCCTTTATGGTATCTCGCGAAGGCCTCGATCGACGCGGGCGGCGGCGTTTGTGACGTCGGGTGAGATAACGCCACAGCTGCTCGGCCTTTTGGGCGGCGCGGTAGATGAAGGCGTAGATCGTCTCGCAGCCCACGGCCCGCAGACGGCGTTCGTTTCCGGCTTTCAGCCAGCCTGCAATTTGCTCGGGCGTCCACCCTTCGGCGAGGCGGTCGAGAACGAAGCTCCGCAAGGCTCGATCTTTCTCGATCAACGCTTCACGCCGCCTGCGCAATTGATAAGCTCCGGCGGCGTGAAGCGGCGAGTAGCGCCCGCTGGGCAGCCGATTGCGCGACAGTTCGCGCGAGATCGTCGACTTCGGACGGCGGAGCGCCCGAGCGATGGCGCCGATCGAATGGCCCAGGACCTTCAACAAACCAATCTGTTCTCTTTCGTCATCTGACAAATGTGAATAACCGCGCATGGCAACACTCCCTGAGGTCTCGATCCTGCCGATACCAAATCGGCGGGGGTGTTGCACCTCGCGTCAGAACTCAGGGGGGCCTTATCGACGGGGCGGAACGTGTCAGGGGTGTGAGGGTGTGGCGTCAAACAGAAAATTGACGATCTGACCATAACACCGAAGCGGTAAGATGATTTTCTTTTTTTGCTGACTACAAGCCTTTGCCTTCGCCGCCGACCTTCCGGCCCTTCAATTCCGCAGCCATCGCCTCGCGCAATTTATGAAGCAGGACGAAAGCGGCCTTGTACGAGATGCCAAGATCGCGCGAGAGCGCCAACGCGCTCTTGCCCTTCACCTCATTTGCAGAAGATCGCAATCGCCGCGAGGTAGCCGCGCAGCGGAAGTTTGTGATACGCGAACAGCGTCCCCGAGGTGATCGTGAAATCCTTGCGGCATGCGCGACAACGAAACCGAAGCGATCTGTTCGAGCGGCGGCACTCATAAGCATCCAAGCCGCCACAGTGCGGACAAACCGGAGCGCCGTCCGTCTCATGCCAGCGGACCTTGCGAAAGGTCGTTTCCGCCTCAGCGTCGGACATCCGAAAGACCTGAGCGAGGCTCAGGGTCTTTGCAGATTGGCTAAGGAGGAAGTGTTGTGGCATAACAGCCTCAACGGTTTTCGTTGAGGCCAACAGTATCAGCGGATATGCACTACGTAAACGTTTATCGTTGTGCTGATCGCTGCACCGAGGATGACCGCCGCCAATAGGATCACGTTCTTGCGTGGCCAAGGGACGTCGCGCGGGGCCGCAGAAAGATCGGGACGTTCGGTCCGAAGGGCGAACGAAGCCCGGCGGCCGAGCGCGGCCTTCAGATTTCGTTGGACAAAACGGGTCAGCCTTTCGCTGGTGGTCAGCCGAAATCGCCCGCGCCATTCAGGCGAACTGTTTGCAAGCGCACACAATTGTCGCGTCGCCCTTCCGCGCGGCGCGACGACGATCGCGAGTTCCTCGTGATGGAGGAGCGGCAGGAGGCCTGCGGCGCAGGCATCTAGCAAGCGGTCCTTGCTTAGGACCCAATCGCCGTCCGGCGCGCTTTCCAGCGGCTCGAAGATCAGACCAAGACTGCGAGCGAGCGCACGGACATACGCCTCTTCCGTCAGGAGGCCTGACGTGATGAGCACGCGGTCCGCCGTGACGCCGAGCGCGCGGGCCCGACGCTCCACTGCGGCAATCGTTCTGGCCGGCAATCGTCGTCGTACGCAATCGAGTTCGGGAAACTCGTTTGGCGGTTGACCTCGCCGGTTCGAGCTTGCCGGTAGGTGAGGGCGTAAGCGCGCCAACAGCTGGGGAAGGAGGTGTTCGACGATGGCGCGCGACTGGCTCTCCGCCTGGGGCGTCGTCATGGCGCTTTCGGACATTCCCCACCCCCCACGCTGATCCGACGCGCCGATTCGTTTATAAGGATTTCGGCCTTGCGGGACTTGCCGGATGCAACCTGGAGATTAGCGGAGTATCGTTGAACATGCGACTCGCAAAAACCTTGGGTAGTCTCCAACCAAGCAAAGCGTCGATTGCCGCCTTTGCCATCCTGGCTCTCGTGTCCGGATGGGCTGCGCCTTTTCCATTTTTCATAGGGAATGCACGCGGACAAGTCGCTTCACCGGACGTGCCGGTGCCCGGCTTCTGGGATCCGCGCCGCCGGCCCGATCGTCCCGATTTGCGTCTTACGTTGATCCGCTGGGTGAGCGAAGTGGACTATCCGCCGTTCAACTATGCGGGGTCGGACGGCAACCCGGCCGGCTTCAACATCGAACTTGCCCGGCTGATCTGCGAGGAGCTCAAGGTCGATTGCACGGTGCAGATGCGCCGCTTCGATACGCTGATCGAGGCGCTCAACGAAAACCGGGCGGACGCGGTGATCGCCTCGATCGCGGTTTCGCCGGAGACCCGCCGCCGCGTCGATTTCAGCGATCCCTATTACCGGCCGGTCGCCCGTTTCGTCGCACGGCGCGACGCAATCCGCGATCCGGTGACGCCGGAGCGGTTGGAGGGCAAGAAAGTCGCGGTCGTTGGGGGGACCGCGCATGAGGCCTATCTGCGCGCCCTGTTCACCGAGGCGCAGATCAAGACATATCCGAACGCCGACGAAGCACGCGCCGCGCTGCAGCGGGGCGACGTCGATCTCTTGTTCGGCGACGGTTTTTCGCTGGCCTTCTGGCTGAATGGCAGCGAATCGGCTGATTGTTGCGCGTTCGTCAGCGGCCCGTTCGTCGAAGGCCGCTATTTCGGCGAAGGCATCGGCATCGCGGTCAAGAAAGGCAATGACGTGCTGCGCCAGGCGCTCAACTGGGCGCTGTTCCGTTTGTGGGAGAAAGGCAAGTTCGCCGATCTCTGGCTGAAGTATTTTCCCATCAACCCGTATTGAGGCGCATCCGCGCGGCCCGGGCTCGCCGGGCGGCTCGACCAGCCCCGACCCTCGCGACGCGTGCGCGTGGAGCATCAGCAGGCAGGGCGTCGGCGCGCCGAATTGACCCGGCGCGCCTTGGTTCGTAGACGAACAAGGCGAGGCTTGCGCCATCCTGCGCTCGCGCGCCCACTCCCGCCGGAGATTGCCGATGTCCGTTGCCGCCCCGCTCGCCGCCGACGTTGCCGGCTTACGTGCGATCGCCGAAACGGCGAACGCCTGGCCGTTCGAGGAGGCGCGCAAGGTCGTCGCGCGGCTGAAAAAGCGCCCCAAGGACGCGGTGATCTTCGAGACCGGTTACGGCCCGTCCGGCCTGCCGCATATCGGCACCTTCGGCGAGGTCGCCCGCACGACCATGGTGCGCCATGCCTTCCGCGTGCTCACCGAGGACAAGGTGAAGACGCGGCTGATCGCCTTTTCGGACGACATGGACGGGCTGCGCAAGGTCCCCGACAACATTCCCGACAAGGAGATGGTGGCGCGCCATCTGGGCAAGCCGCTGACCAAAGTGCCCGATCCGTTCGGCACCCATCCGAGCTTCGGCGCGCACAATAATGCGCGGCTGCGCGCCTTTCTCGACGCCTTCGGTTTCGACTACGAGTTTTTGTCCGCGACCGAGTGCTATTTGTCGGGCCGTTTCGACGCGACGCTCCTGACCGTGCTCGAACGCTTCGACACGGTGATGAACATCATGCTGCCGTCCTTGCGCGAGGAGCGCGCCCAGACCTATTCGCCGTTTCTACCGGTCTGCCCGCGAACCGGCGTCGTGCTGCAGGTGCCGATCGTCGCGCGCGACGTCGCGGCGGGCGCGATCTCCTACGACGATCCCGAAACGGGCGAGCGCATGACCACCCCCGTCACCGGCGGGCGCTGCAAGCTCCAATGGAAGCCCGACTGGGCGATGCGCTGGGTCGCGCTCGGCGTCGACTACGAGATGGCCGGCAAGGACCTGATCGAACTCGGTGAAACTGTCGAGCGCCATCTGTCGCGCGCTCGGCGGGACGCCGCCCGAGAGCTTCAACTACGAGCTCTTTCTCGATGAAAACGGGCAGAAGATCTCCAAGTCGAAGGGCAACGGGCTGACGATCGAGGAGTGGCTGCGCTACGCGAGCCCGGAGTCGCTGTCGCTCTTCATGTATCGCGAGCCGAAAGCGGCGAAGCGCCTCTACTTCGACGTGATCCCGCGCCACGTCGACGAGTACCAGCAATATCTCGACGCTTACCCGCGCCAGGACTCCAAACAGCGCCTCGCCAATCCGGTGTGGCACATCCATGCCGGCGCGCCGCCCAAGGCGGATGTGCCGATCTCGTTCACCATGCTGCTCAACCTCGTCTCGGCGTCCAACGCGGAGAACGCCGACACGCTATGGGGATTCATCGGACGCTATTGGCCGGGCGTGACGCCGCAGTCGCATCCGAAGCTGCAACAGCTCGTCGAATATGCGATCCACTATTTCCGCGACTTCGTGCTGCCGGCGAAACAATTCCGCGAGCCGAGCGACGCGGAACGCGCGGCGCTGATCGATCTGCGCGACGCGCTCTCGCAATTGCCCGAGGCCGCGCCGGCGGAAAAAATCCAGGAGGTCGTCTACGAGATCGGCCGCCGCGAGCCGTTCCTCGACGCGACGAAGAAGGGCAAGGACGGCAGGCCGGGCGTCGCGCTCGACTGGTTCAACATGCTCTATCAGGTGCTGCTCGGGCAGGAGAAGGGCCCGCGCTTCGGCTCGTTCGTCGCCATCTACGGCCTGAGAAACACGATCGACATGATCGACGGCGCCCTTGCAAGGAGCGCGTGAGGCGCGCGCGCATTCGCCGCCCGAGATGCGGCATTCAAGGAGCGTGAGCGCGAAAGGACGCGCGTCGTCCCAATTGCCGACGCCATAGGATGCGAGAGCGAAATCGCGCCGGCCTCGCGGTCGCGAACCGGAGCTAATTCAGCACGCTGACGGGCGGCCCGTAGATCATCCACTTGCGCGGATCATAGCCGAGCGGGAAGTGGCACCTGAACGCGACATAGTCGCCATACCAGGGATGCACGCTGGTAATCTCGGCCACCTTGTTATAGGCCGCACAATGAGCCGCGGCGATATCGCGATACACATAGGCGATGTCCGGCGACCAAGCGATGATCCCGCCGGTGTCGTTGCCTTCGAGCGGCATCGTATCGAGCACGCCGGCCTGCCCCGGGCTAGCCATGAGCGGTAAGGTCAGAAGGGCGGCCAAATACAGTTTGCGCATCACCGAACCTCGTCCGGGATCTCCAGCAACGCGGTCACCATTCCATAGTCGACCAGGCGGCAGCAACCCGGTCAGAACGATATTTCCGGCGATGTCACTTCACCGCCACACTCGGACGGCCTGCGCAAAGAAAACAGGTTCAAGGGATCGCGGCCTCGTGATCGTATGTGAAGCGTTATGACGAAACCCTTTCACAGCCCCGACGCTACAAACAGCCGTATCGCGCATCCATCGCCCCGGGGACGGATGGCGGTGGCAGTGGCGTTTGTGGGGCAGGAAATGTATTTCAAGAATCTGTTTGCCGGACTGATGATGGCGGGGATCGTTGCCTTCGTTGCAATCTCGCCTGCGCATGCGCGGGTCGCCCCGCCGACCGCGAAATCGTTTCTAACGACGATCTATCAGGCTTATATCGGCAGCTCTTCCCAATCGGCGAAGGGCATAACTCTCGACGATCCGGAAGCAATCCGCCGCTATTTCTCCCCAGGTCTTGCCTCGCTCATCCTGGAAGACAATCCGGCGGCGCAGCGGCCTGGGAATGCGATCGTGATCGGCAACGATCCCTTTGTCGGACACGATACTTGGGACATCGCCGATCTCGCCGTGGCCGTCAAAGAGACTGGCCCTACGAAAGCGATCGGCACGGTCAGCTTCACCAATTTTGGTAAGCCGGAGCAGGTGGTTCTGGAGCTGCTGCGGGTCGGTTCGGATTGGCGGATCGCGGAAATCAAATGGGGTCCGCTGACGCTCCGTTCGATCTACCGCAAGAAGTGGCAGGCCGCGCTGGAAGCGGCCCCGGTTTCGAAATAACGAGCGCCCGACGCCGGAACGGTCGGCCGACAAATCGTTACCGGAGCCTTTGCGCAGATTTCTAACGGCGGCTGAACGGGCGAAGGTTTGATCCTCGCCTCAATGTTGACCGCCGCATCGGCAAATCCCCGTTATCGAATCCCTGACGCCGAGCACCGCCGGATGACACAATCTCGGCGGGCGTGACTCTTCGACCTCTCGCCCGCATCGACCCCGCCACCTATAAAGAAGGGCCTTGCAACGGAGGCATCGCGATGGAGATACGTCCCTGCGGAACGCTGGCGTCCCGGCGGATGCCCGGCGATTGGTTCACGGGCACGGTGTGGCAGGACCCGATCATTGAATCGCCGGAGCCCGCGCGCTTGCGGGCCGCGTGGGTGCGGTTCGAGCCGGGCGCGCGGACGGCTTGGCACACCCATCCGCTCGGGCAGACGCTTGTCATCATGTCGGGCATCGCGCGGGTGCAAACTGTTGGCGGGTCGATGCGCGAGGTGCGCGCGGGCGACGTGATCTGGTTCGCGCCGGGCGAAAAGCACTGGCACGGCGCGGCGCCTGACATCGCGATGGAGCATCTCGCCATGCAGGAAGCGCTCGATGGCCGGCACGTCGATTGGCTGGAGCATGTCACGGACGCTGAATACGGCGCAACGGCGCAGCGTTGACCGACGTCAGCGCGGCGCCCCAGGCCGCTGATCGTCTTTCATAACCACCGATCTTCGCCCCAACTCTTCGAAAGGTCGCTATGGATCAGCGCATCATCAAACTCTATGACAGCTTTACTCATGGCGGCATGAGCCGTCGCGAGTTTCTCGACCGCCTGACGACGTTAACCGGGTCGGCGGCCGCCGCCGCGGCGGCGTTGCCGTTCCTGCAAAATGACTATGCATGGGCCGCCATCGTGGCGGAAAACGATCCGCGGTTGGCGACCGAACGCGTCACTTATGACTCGTCCAAGGGCAAGATCAACGGTTACCTGGTGCGTCCGACGTCGAAGGGCAGGCGTCCGGCCATTATCGTCATCCAGGAAAACCGTGGGCTTAATCCGCATATTGAGGATGTGGCCCGCCGCCTTGCTGTAGAGGGCTTTCTCGTTTTTGCTCCCGACTTGCTGTCCGTATCCGGCGGCACGCCGGACGACGAGGACAAAGCGCGCGAACTGCACGCCAGAACTAATCCCGAAGACATCACCGCGGCAGCCGTGGCGGCGGTGCCGTTCATTCTGGCGCACCCCGAATCCGACGGCAATGTCGGCGTTGTCGGCTTTTGCTTCGGCGGCGGCGTCGCCAACCGAATGGCGGCGGCGAGGCCCGAGCTCAAGGCCGTGGCGGTTTATTATGGGCTGCAGATTCCCGCGGAGCAGGTGGCCGCCATCCGCGCGCCGTTGCTCCTGCACTATGCGGAGCTCGACGAACGCGTCAATGCTGGGATTCCGGCGTTCGAAGCGGCGCTAAAGGCGAATGGCAAGCGTTACACGATCTACATGTATCCGGGGGTGAACCACGCCTTCAACAACGACACCGGCGCAGCGCGCTACAATAAAGAGGCCGCCGATCTCGCATGGGAGCGGACAGTTGCATTCTTCAAGGAACATCTCGGCGCTCCGCCTCATACGCAGTGAACCACGCGCTCACGCGCAAGCCGGTAAAGCGTCCGGCGCTCGTTTAAGATCGTCAATACCGCGCCCGGATTCCCAACCCGCCCGCTCACGACTGCTCCCCAAGGGATTATCGCTAAAATCGACGCAGATTCTCTTTGTTGTGGAACTGAACGGCAACTGAAAAAAAGGAGGCGTGATGTTCAAGGAAATCAAGTTCAAGGCTTCGCTCATCGCCGGCGCCGCGCTGCTGTCCGGCCCGGCCTTCGCGCAAGGCGTGGTCAGCGTAAAGGATATGTCGCTCGGGCTCGCGCAGGCGATTGCGCAGGGCGTTATCGAGCAGTGCCGCAAGGACGGGCTCCGCGTGACAACGACGGTGATGAACCGGGCGGGGCAGGTCATGGTCGTGCTGCGTGACGACGGCACGTCGCCGCACACGGTCGATACCAGCCGGCGCAAGGCCTACACGGCCGTCGCGCTGCGGCGCACGAGCTCCGACCTGGGATCCGCGATCGCCAGCAACGCCACGCTTGCCGGGCTCAAGGACATTTCCGGCGTGATCGTGCTCGGAGGCGGCGTGCCAATTCGCGTCGGCAACGAGGTGATCGGATCGATCGGCGTCGCCGGGTCGCCGAGCCCTGACAAAGATGAGGCCTGCGCCAAGGCCGCACTGGACCAGGTCGCCGACCAGCTGAAATAGCGCTTAGAAGTGAATCGATCGCGGCCGCCCGAAGCTTCGGGCGCCCCCTTTTGCGCCTGCGCCCTCGCCGCCCGGCTCCGCGGCGCGTATTAATAATTATTAAGTTTCGCCAAATACTTACTTAATAGTTAATGACCGGAATAAGCGCCGATTCGCCAAACTAACGACAAATTGCGAGGGCTTTTTTCCTGCGTGCGACTCAAACCTGCAAAGCAGGCGGCTGCGCGGCGATCGCCTGTCGCAGCAAGTCGCAATCCGTTTCATTCGGGGGGACCCATGACCAAGACTTTGACTGCCACAGCCGCGGCCGTTGCGCTTGCCGCTGCACTGATGGTCGCGCCGACCGGCGCCTATGCGCAGAACCGCGCTGGCGCGGTCGCAGCCGGACTGATTGGCGGCCTTGCGGCAGGCGCGATCATCGGCGGGGCGCTCGCGGGTCCGCCGCCGGTCGTGGTCGCGCCGGCCCCGGTCTACGTGGCGCCGCCTCCGCCTCCGCCGCCCGTTTATGCTCCGGTCGCGGGGTACGTGACCTCCCCGGGCTATGCGGCGCCGTATCCAGTCGCCTGCCCCGGCGGGTTTTGGGCGCGCCGTCCGCTCTACGGACCCTATGGGGAGTTCGTCGGCTACTCGCGGCCGCGATTTATTTGCCCGTGATCGGTGCGTAACTTTGTGAGACACGGCCAGGGGTTGAATGTCCGCCGGGCATGACCGCGCCTGCCCCTTCGTGGTCCGCAACACTGTCATTCGCGTGCGCCGGGGTCGTAGACACTGCCCGCGGCCAACGATTTGCCCGGCTTGGTTGCCGCTGCCTTAACCAGGGCCGCTGACCTCTCTCCTTTCAGGATTGGCGAGGCGCCGGGGGCATGGCGAGGCCTGGGCGGCCCTCGGACCGTGAAACTGCCGCGCTTTCCCCAAGGAAGGCCGGCGACCCGTGCTTGGCCGATAAGCTTCCTGTAGAAGGGCTGAGGCGGGTCTGCAGGTGAGTCGCGCATGGGGATCGATTCGCGCGGAGCCCGCGGAAGGATCGGAGCAAGGCGTGGTGCGGTTTGAGAATGTAGGGCTGCGATATGGCCTTGGTCCGGAAGTGCTCCGCGACCTGACCTTTCGGATCGAGCCTCACTCCTTTCAATTCCTGACCGGCCCGTCCGGGGCCGGCAAGACCTCGCTTTTACGCCTGTTGTTTTTGTCGCTGCGGCCGACGCGCGGCCTGATTACGCTGTTCAATCAGGATATCGCCACCCTCGCGAAGGATTCGCTTGCAGTCCTGCGCCGGCGGATCGGCGTGGTGTTCCAGGACTTTCGCCTGCTCGACCACCTGACGACCTATGAGAACGTCGCCCTGCCGTTGCGCGTGCTCGGGCGCGAAGAGGCGACCTATCGCGAGGAAGTGGAGGAACTTCTCTATTGGGTCGGCCTCGGCGACCGAATGGCGGCGCTCCCGCCGGTGCTGTCGGGCGGAGAGAAGCAGCGCGCCGCGATCGCCCGCGCCGTGATCGCGCGGCCGCAACTCCTGCTTGCCGACGAGCCAACAGGCAATGTTGACCCGAACCTCGCCAAACGGCTGCTGCGGCTGTTCATCGAGCTCAACAAGTCGGGCACCTCGGTCGTCATCGCTACTCACGATATCGGCCTTATGGATCAATATGATGCGCGCCGCCTGGTGATCCATGAAGGACGCATCCATGTCTATGAGTAAGACCGACCGGCTGACGGCGTTCGCCACTTGGTTGGCCCGCCATTGGCCGCCGTGGCGACGGCCGGAATGGCAATGGCCGCAATGGTTGGCGTGGGACGGGTCGCGCGAGACCGCGATCGTCCCGAAGCACTCCATTTCCGGCCGGGCGCTCGTGTCGGTCATCGCCATCATGACCTTCCTCGCCTCGCTGACCGTCGGCGCGGTCACGATGGTGATTGCCGCCGCGTCGGAATGGCAGTCCGACGTCTCCCGCGAGGTGACGATCCAGGTGCGGCTCATCGCCGGCAGGGATCTTGACGCGAGCGTGCGGCGGGCCGCCGAGATCGCCCGCGCCGCGCCGGGCGTCGCCGAGGTGCGGCCCTACACCAAGGAGGAGTCGACCCGGCTTCTGGAGCCGTGGCTCGGCAGCGGGGCAGCCCTCGAAAGCCTGCCGGTGCCTCGGCTGATCGTGGTTCAGGTCATGCCGAACCGGCCGCCTGATTTCGCTGCCTTGCGCGCCGCGCTTGCCGCCGAGGTTCCGGGCGCGACCCTGGACGATCACCGCAGCTTTGCGCGTCGGCTCCGCACCATGGCGGACACCGCGGTTGCCATCGGTGTTGCGATTCTTGCCCTGGTCCTGGCCGCGACTGTGCTGTCGGTGAGTTTCGCCACGCGCGGGGCCATGGCGACCAATCGTGCCACGGTTGAAGTGCTGAATCTGATTGGCGCCAAGGATGGCTACATTGCCGGCCAGTTCCAGCGCCATTTCCTGCTTCTCGGACTGAAGGGCGGAGCGATCGGCGGCGGCGCGGCGATGGCGCTGTTCGCTCTCCTCAGCCTGCTGGGCGGCAGCGTTTTCGGGCGCGCTGGAAACGAGGATATGGCCGCCATGTTCGGCGGCCTGTCGCTCGGCCTCGGCGGCTACCTTGCCGTGCTTGTTCAGATCTTCGTCATCGCCGCGGTCACGGCGTTCACATCCCGTCAGGTCGTCCAGTCGACGTTGCGGACCGTCGGCTGAGCCGGACTTGCGGCGGTCGACGGGCCTGGCGGAACGCACTTCGGCCTTTGCACGGCCAAAATTGGCGATATGTTGACGGCCAGGGTCGTGCATCCGATGGCGATCGGGGAAGAGGATATGACGCACGATGGCGCAGGCGAACGCCTCCGCGACGATGCGTCGGCACGCCCGCCTTGGTCGCGGTTTCGCCTGTTTCTGACGGCCGTTTTCATTATCGCCAGCCTCGTCGCCGTCGTCTTCGTTCTCGGTTTTCTGTGGTTCGCCTGGCGGGTGCCGCGCGAGGAGGTGGCGCTCACGGCCAAGGCCGACGGGATCGTCGCGCTGACCGGCGGCGCGTCGCGCGTCGTCGATGCGGTCGAACTGCTCGCAACCGGTTATGGCCGCCGCCTCCTCATCACCGGCGTAAACCGCACCACCCATTCAGGCGAACTGGCGCGCCTTGTTCCCGACTATCAGCGGCTGTTCCTCTGCTGTATCGATCTCGACCACGCCGCCCGCAATACGATCGGTAATGCCGTCGAGGCCCGCCGGTGGAGCGCGCATCAGGGCTTCCGCTCGCTCGTCGTGGTGACGTCGAGCTACCACATGCCGCGCGCGATGGCGGAGCTTACCCATCGGCTGCCGGACGTGCAGCTGATCCCGTTCCCGGTGGTGACCGCGCAGCGGGCAAAGCCGTGGTGGTCGAGTGCGTCCAACGCCAAGCTGCTGCTGTCCGAATACGTGAAATACCTCGCCGCGGTGATGCGCATTCGTTTGGAGCCGGCGATCGAATCGGCCGGCCTATCGCGTCACGTCGGAACGCGCGGCTGAGCCGTGAAGCGCACGTCCGGTGTCGTCCTTCGGTCCGCTTTGTTTAACCTCGCCTTCTATCTCAACTTTGTTGTCTGGCTCATCATCGCCGTGCCCACGGTGGTGATGCCACGCCGCGCCATCATTGGCGTCGCCCAGGCGTGGGGGCGGTGCAATCTCCGCCTGCTGCAAGCGATCTGCGGCACCAAGGTCGAGTGGCGCGGGCTCGAGAAGATTCCGCCCGGCCCGCTCCTGGTCGCCGCCAAACACCAGTCGGCATGGGAGACGTTCGCGCTCCTGTCGCTTTTTTCGGATCCGACCGTGGTGCTCAAACGCGAGCTGATGTGGATTCCCTTGTTCGGGTGGCTCGCCCGCAAGGGCGGGATGATTCCGATCGACCGCGCGGCCGGCAAGGGCGCGCTGCCGCCTATGCTCAAGACCTACCGTGAAGCGCTCGCGCAAGGCCGGCAGGTTCTCGTGTTTCCGGAGGGAACCCGGCGCGCGCCGGGGGCCCCGCCCGACTACAAGCTCGGTATCGCCTTTCTCTATGCCGGCGGGCAGGCGCCCTGCCTGCCCATCGCGCTCAACTCCGGTCTGTATTGGGGCCGTCGCGGATTCCTCCGCTACCCGGGGACGATCCGGGTCGAGATTCTCGATCCAATTCCGCCGGGCCTCAGCCGCCGCGTGTTCTTCCGGCGCCTGGAAGCGGAGATCGAGGCGGGCACCGCCGCGCTTATCGCGCAAGGCCGCCGCGAGCTGGGCGAACCCGCGCTTGGCGCCCCGGCGAACTCGGCAACGACGCCGTCCGCCGATCGCGCGGGGTGAACGCCTTGTCCGATCACTCGGCGGCGTGGCTCTCGTGTACGCCCCTCAAGAGCTCGGCGAGCCGGTGCAGTTTGGCGTCGAAGCAGCCCTGCAGTTCGATCTCCTTGATGGTGGCGAGCACGTAGTCGCGGTTGGCGCCGGAGTGCCCGTGCCCTTGCCGGACGAGATGAAGCTGCTGGGCGAGATCGAGCCGGCCGGCATATTGGGGATGGCTGCGGTCGACGACATAGACGAGCGCATTCACGCGTTCCTCCCGCGCATTCCACTCCGCATCGATCGTTGCGTCCATCATCGGGTCATGCGCCCGCGCGAGCCTCACCGGTCGAAACAGCTCGCGATAGACATGGGTCACCTGCTCGCGTTTGCGCAGATAGGCAAGCGTCTCGGCCCGCAGCGTCTTGTCAACGCGGTAGGCAATGCCCCGACAGGTGCCGCCGCGGTCGAGGCCGAGCACCAGCCCGGGCCTCTCCGGCGTGCCGCGATGCACGAAGGAATAAACGCAAAGCGCGCGGTGCAGGCCAGCCAGCCGGGCGGGCACGCGTTCCTTGTGGGCAAAGCCGGGCTGCCACATCAGCGAGCCGTAGCCGAACACCCAGAGGTCCTCATCGGCGTGGTCGATGGTTGCGGTCATGCGGCGGAGGGGAGGTCAGTCGGGGGCGGAACGGCAAGATCGAGCCGCAATTTTCGCCTCATATCACAGAATCATTGCGCCGGACGGTTGACACCGGCCCGTCACAAGGCTCGCCTAACAGCCCGGCCGCGCGGCCGCAAGTGCGAAAGGACAAGGCGTGAATCTGCAAGATCAGCCCGAAATATCTAAAGGCCGAAAGCGGCGGCCGTGGGTCGTTGCGCTGCCGCTTGCGATCGTCGTGCTCATTGCGGCCGCCTGGAGCGCGTTCTGGTTCTACGCCGCCTCCGCGACTGAGACCGTGCTTGCGGATTGGCGGGCCCGCGAAGCGGCGCTCGGGCGATATTATCGCTGCGGCAGCGAGACGGTCGGCGGCTTCCCATTTCGGTTCGAGCTGAGATGCAGCGATCCGTCCGCAGAATTCAGGGCCGGCAACCCGCCGGCCGCGCTCAAGGCGAAGGATTTCGCCGTCGTCGCGCAGGTGTGGCAGCCGATGCTACTGATCGGCGAGCTCGTCGGACCGCTCATGATCGGCGAGACGGGCGCGCCTCCCGCACTATCGTTGAACTGGTCGCTCGCGCAGGCGAGCCTGCGCGGGCTTCCGCTGGCGCCGGAGCGCGCCTCGGTCGCGATCGATCACTTGGCGCTGGCGGAGGTAAGCGGCAGCGCGCAAAACCTGCTGGCGAGCGTCGGCCGGCTCGAGCTGCACGGGCGACTCGCGTCGGGCACCGCGCGCGAAAACCCCGTTCTCGATCTCGTCGCCAATCTCAGCCAAGCCTCGGCGGCTCGGCTGGGAGAACTGGCCGCGGTGCCGTTCGACGCCGATATCGAGGGCGTGCTGCTCGGGCTGAGGAACCTGTCGCCGAGATCCTGGGTCGAAACCTTACGCGCCCTGCAAGCGGCGCACGGGCAGCTCCAGATCACCCGCGCGCGCGTCAGGCAAGGCGATGTCGTCGCCGTCGGCGCGGGAACGCTGCGGTTGAGCCCGCGCGGGGCGCTGGATGGCGAGCTGCAGCTCACCGTCGTCAATATCGAGAAGCTGCTTCCCGTCCTCGGGATCGACAAACTGGTTACCGGGCTCGTGCCGCAGGGCACGCTCGATCGCCTCGCGCCGGGGCTGGACCGGCTGGTGCCGGGTCTGGGCGGCGTGCTGCGCGGCAATGCTCCGGCGGCGAAGGCCGGCATCGACGCGCTTGGGTCGCGCACCGAACTGGAGGGCAAGAGCGCGGTGACCGTTCCTTTGCGATTCTCCGATGGCGCGGTGCTGCTAGGCCCCTTCCGCCTGACCAATATTCCGCCCCTGTACTGATTTGCCGCTGGCGCGGTAATAATTTCTCCGCCACAACGCTGGCGTTCAAACGTCCGGACGCGGCGTAATTGCTGAACACTCGCGAGGAGGCAATCATGAAACGGATGGTCGTCGGTTTGGCGTGCGCCGCAGCGCTCGCGGCCCCAGCGTCTGCACAACAGCCGCTGACGGCGAGCGCGAGCTTCATCAATGCGCAGGGCAATGACATCGGCAGCGCAACGCTGACCGAGACGCCGAGCGGGGTCTTGATCTCGCTCGATTTGCGGGGCCTGCCGACCGGCGAGCACGCCTTCCACATCCACGAAAAGGGCGTCTGCAATCCGGCCGACAAGTTCATGTCGGCGGGCGGTCATTTCAATGTGCACGACAAGAAGCACGGTTATCTGGTGGAGGGCGGGCCGCATCCGGGCGACATGCCCAATCTGGTGATCGCCACCGACGGCAATCTGCGCGCGAATGTCCTCAACACGGCGGTGACCTTGAGCAGTCGCGAAGGCTCGCTATTCGGCCCGGACGGGACTGCTCTCGTCATCCACGACCGGCCGGACGACTATAAGAGCCAGCCGGCGGGCAACGCCGGCGATCGCATCGCCTGCGCGGTGATCAAGCGATAGCGCGGGGTCAGATAGTCTGTTCTCTGGGCGGCTGATGTCCGGCGCGAACGCGCCCGGAACGAGGATAGTCACTCGTAGCGCAGCGCCTCGATGGGATCGAGGCCGGCTGCTTTGCGGGCCGGGTAGTAGCCGAAGAAGATTCCGACGGCGGCGGAAAACACGAAGCCGCCGACGATCGCGGCGGGAACGATCGGCGTCGGCCAGCCCGCGACGACCGAGATCGCCTTCGAGAGGGTAACGCCCATGACGATGCCGGCGATGCCGCCGGTCACGCTCAACAGCACCGCCTCGGCGAGGAACTGCAGGAGCACATGGAGTCGTCGGGCGCCGATCGCCATGCGCAGCCCGATCTCGCGCGTGCGTTCCGTCACCGAGACCAGCAGGATGTTCATGATTCCGATGCCGCCGACCACGAGCGAGATCGAGGCGACCGCGGCCAACAGAAGCGCCATGATGCGGCTGCTCGTCTCGGCCGTCTGCGCCACCTGACTCAAGTTGCGCACCGAGAAATCGGTCATGTCGCCGGGACGGATGCGGTGGCGACGGTTGAGGATCTCGGTCGCCTGGCTGATCGCCGGCTGCACGTGCTCCTGGCTGGGCGCCTGAACGTAGATCTGGTTCACGTAGCCGGTCAGGCGTTGCTTGAAATTGTAGGGGTTGGGCGCCGGCGGATAGGCCCAGTTGAGCGGGACCTGCTCCTGACTCGGCGCGGCGACGCCGAGCACCTTGTGTTCGGCGGTCGAAAACGGCGTCATGATGACGTCGTCCTGATCGGTGCCGAACGGCGTCTGTCCCTTGGAGCCGAGGAGGCCGATCACCCGCAACGGCACTCCTTTTGCCTGGATGACCGCTCCGAGCGGGTTGGCGTTGGCGCCGAACAGCTGACGCGACACGGTCTGCCCGAGCACCGCGACAAGAGCGGCGTTGCTCTCGTCTTCCGGCGCGATGCCCCGGCCGGCGACGATCTGCCAATTGGTGGTGGGGGGATAATTGGCGGTGACGCCCATGATGCCGGTCGTCCAGTTCTTGTTGGCGTACTGGACCTGGCCCATCTGGCGAATGAGATAGCTCACGCTGGCGACGGAGGGCGCTTCGCGGCGGATCGCCTCGGCGTCCGCGACGGTGATGGTCGAGGCGCTGCCCAGTCCGCCGCGCATGCCGCCCATGAGGGCGGCGCCCGGCACCACGACCACGAGATTGGTGCCGAGGCTCTCGATCTGCTTGCGGACGGCTTCGTTGGCGCCCTGGCCGACCGCCATCATGGCGATCAGCGCGGCGACCCCGATGAAAACGCCGAGCATCGTCAGCATCGAGCGCATCTTGTTGCGCGCGAGCGCCTGGGTCGCCGCGGTCAGGATCATCAGCGCGAGCGCCCAGACGGCGGCGAGCGAAAGCCCGAACGATGCAAAGGCCGGCTTGGGCGGCGCGCTCTCCGGCGTGCGCGGCTGCGCCGACGCGGCGCGCCCGGTCTCGTCGCGGGACCGCCGCTCGTCCGATACGATCTGCCCGTCGCGCATGGTCACGACGCGGCCGGCGTAGGCCGCAATGTCGGGCTCGTGCGTGACGACGACGATGGTCACCCCGCGCTCGCGGTTGAGCGCGACAAGGGTGTTCATGATCTCCCGCGACGTGCGCGTATCAAGATTGCCGGTGGGCTCGTCGGCGAGCAGCACGCTCGGATTGTTGATCAGCGCGCGCGCGATGGCGACACGCTGCTGCTGGCCGCCGGACAGCTGTGCCGGCGTATTGCGCGCGCGATCGGCAAGCCCGAGCAGGTCGAGCGCTTTGGCGGCGAGCGTGGCGCGCGCGGTGCGCTGCGCCGGGGCGGTCACGGCATAGAATAACGGCAGCGCCACGTTCTCGATGGCGCTCGCGCGGGCGAGCAGGTTGAAGCTTTGAAACACAAAGCCGAGCCGCTCGCTGCGCATGCGCGCCAGGTCCGGGTCGGCGAGATGCGCCACGTCGACGCCCTCGAAAAAATAGGCGCCGCTGGTCGGCCGGTCGAGACACCCGAGGATCGCCATCAAGGTCGACTTGCCCGAGCCCGACGAGCCCATGATGGCGACGAATTCGCCCCGCTCGATGACGAGGTCGACGCCGCGCAGCGCCTGCACGTCGATGTCGCCGACGTGGTAGACCCGCGTGAGCTTTTCAACCCGGATGATCGGCGCCGGCATGATCGTCCGCCCTGCTCGCTCAGAAGCGCAATCGCGGCATTACCGGTCGGCTGGCGGTTGCGCTTTGCTCTGCGGTGATGACTGGATCGCCCGGCTTCAGGTCACCGCTCAGGACTTCGGTGTAGTTGTCGTCTTCGAGCCCGATCGCGACCGGAACGGCGGCCGGAGCGCCATCGCGCAGCACCCAGACCTGCGCTTCGGCCGCTTCGCTCGCGCCCGGCCGCTGCTTGGAACCGGCGCTTCCCGGCGCGCTCGGAGCGAACCGGAGGGCTTGGTTCGGGACCCGCAAGACATCGGCGCGTTCGTCGACGACGATCTTGACCGCCGCGGTCATGCCCGGTTTGAGCGCCAAGTCCGAATTGTCCACGCCGACGACGACGTCATAGGTCACCACGTTCTGCACCGTCTGCGGCGATTGGCGCACCTGGCTCACCTTGCCGCGGAAAATCCGTTTCGGGAATGTATCGACGGTGAAGGCGCCGGGGTCGCCGAGCTTGATGCCCCCGATGTCGCTCTCGCTCACATTGGTGTCGACCTGCATCTTGGTGAGATCGGTCGCGATCAAAAACAGGGTCGGCGTCTGGAAGCTCGCCGCCACGGTTTGCCCGACCGTGACATTGCGGGAGACGACCACGCCGTCCACCGGCGAAACGATGTTGGTGTAGTCGAGATTGACCAGCGCAGCGTCAAGTATGGCCTGGCGCTGCTGGATGGTGGCTTCATCGTACAGGATTTGCGCTTCCGCCTGCTCGTAATTGCTCTTGGCGGCGTCGACGGCGTCCTGCGACGTCGCGTTGGTCTGCACCAGTCGGGCGGTGCGCTCGTAGCGGACCTTAGTGTAGAGAAGATTGGCCTTGTCCTTCGCGAGTTGCGCCTGGGCGACGGCGAGATTCGCCTTGCTCTGGTCCACGACGGTCTGGTATGGGCGCGGGTCGATCTTGGCGCAGACCTGTCCCTTCTTCACCGCCGTGTTGTAGTCGCAGAACAGCTCCTGAATGACGCCGGACACGTAGGTGCCGACGATGATGGTGAGTTCGGGATTGACCGTCCCCGTCGCGGTGACGGTGCGGGCGATCGGGCCTTTGGTCAGCGCGACGGTCGTATAATGCGCAGGCGCATGCGCGCCCCAGCTCATCCAGGCCGCAATCCCCGCCGCTATCAGTAGAACGAGTAATCCGCCGGCTAGCCAGGGTTTGCGATAACGCGGCCGAAGCTGCGGCGCAGGCGCGGCTTCGCGCGGGAACTGCACCAGCTTGTCGGGCGTCTCCGGCTCAACCGCCTCCGCGGTTACGCGTTCGTTCATGCGCCTGTTTCTCCGGTCCGCGGCTGTGCGCGGCCGTGTTGCAAATCGTGATAGGGTCCGATTGCGTCAATCCGTAGGCGCGTCGGCGTCGGTCTGACGGGCCGATGGTCGGAAACAAAATCAACCGGCGGAGCGGAGCGCTCGCCGCTCACAGTCCCACCGCACCCGAGCCCGACGCGCGGGGGTCGGCTACGCCGACAAGCCCCTGCGGAGTTACCGCGATCGAATGCGCCGATCCAAAGGGGGGGCCGACCCGCACGGCATGCCCGCGCTTTTCCAGGGCGCGGATCGTCGCCGCCGGCAGGCTTGGCTCCGCCACCACCTCGTCGGGGCGCCACTGATGATGCACGCGCGGGGCGCCGACCGCCTCAGCGAGCGGCAGGCCGAAATCGATGCCGTTGACGATCACCTGCAGCACGGTGCTGATGATGCGGCCGCCTCCGGGCGCGCCGGTGACGAGAACCGGCCGGCCGTCCTTGAGCACGATCGTCGGCGTCATCGACGAGAGCGGCCGCTTGCCCGGTCCCGGCGCATTCGCGCTTCCGCCGATGAGTCCGAACGCATTCGGCGCGCCCGGCGCGGCCGCGAAATCGTCGAGCGTATTGTTGAGCAGGATGCCTGTGCCCTGCGCCACCAGCCCGAGCCCGTAATTGAGGTTGAGCGAGGTCGTGTTGGCGACCGCGTTGCCGAACTGGTCGACGACGGAGAAATGGGTCGTGTTGCCGCCGAGCGCGTTGCTGTCCGGCCGGATATCGATCGCGGCGCGCGCGTGCTGGGGATCGATCGCGGCGCGCTGTTGTGCGGCATATTCCTTGGACACCAAAAGCCCGGCCGGCACGTCGACCGCGTCGGGATCGCCCAGGAACTCTGCGCGATCGGCGTAGGCGAGCTTCATCGCCTCGATCATCAAGTGAAGCGCGGCGGGCGATCCCGCACCGAGCTTTCCGAGCGGGAACCCCTCGAGGATGTTCAGCATCTGCACGAGATGGACGCCGCCCGAGGATGGCGGCGGCATCGAGACGATCTCGTAGCCGCGATACGTCCCGCGAACGGGCTCGCGGATGATCGGCTGGTAGTCCTCCAAATCGCCACGCGTCATAAGGCCGCCCGCCTCGCGCACGGAGGTCACGATCTTGTCCGCGATCGGCCCGATATAGAAAGCGCGGGGCCCCTCCCGTTCGATCGCTTCGAGCAAGGCCGCGAGTTCCGGTTGCACCAGCCGATCGCCCGTCGACCAGTTCGAACCGTCCGCCTTGAGAAAGATCTGCGCCGTCGACGCCCAGCGTTGCAGACGCGGCCCGGCGAGTAGCAGCGAGTCGAGAAGATCGCCTTCGACCGGGATGCCTTCGCGCGCCAGCTGCACCGCAGGCGCAACCAACTCGGCGAGGGTGAAGCGGCCCGACCCAAAGCGCGCATGTGCGAGCGCGAGCCCGGCGACTGTCCCCGGAACGCCCACGGCGAGCGCGCTGTCGCGGGATTTCTCCGGATCAGGGTTTCCATTGGCGTCGAGGAACGCGTCTTGCCTCATCGCCGCAGGCGCCGTCTCGCGATAGTCGATGACGAGGTCCTCGCCCTTCTCCGCCAGATGCAGCACCATGAAACCGCCGCCGCCGAGATTGCCGGCCTTCGGCAGCGTCACTGCGAGCGCAAAGCCGGCCGCAACGGCGGCGTCGACCGCATTGCCGCCTTTGGCGAGGATCTCGGCGCCGATCCGGCTTGCCTGGCGCTCTTGGGTGACGACCATCCCCCGCTGCGCCACCACCGCCTGCGCGCGCGGCATTCCCGCGCTCGCCGGGGCGGGCTTTTCGCGGGCGAAGCCCGCGCCCACGACGAGAAGCGCGACCAAGGAGAGGACAATCGAGGCAAATCGCACGGACGACCCCACAGCGGCTTCTGGAGCGCGCTTGGTAACTCATCATACACAAGGCGCCTGGACACTGCTTGTTTGATGACAATCAGGCATAAATCCGGCGCTCCGCGATCCCGCATGTTGCCGGGAGCGTGGCGGGCCGCGCCTTCGTCGATATTGGCTTGTCGCTCCTGGGCGAAGCGTTCCGAGGAGGGGCCCGGCTCGCCAGCACGCTACCGCGCCTGGCCGTGATACTCGTGGTTCGGACGCATGTCGGTCGCCGACGCGAGCCGGTTGCTCATGTTGAAAAACGCAGCCACGGCGGATACGTCCCAGATGTCGCGATCGGAGAGCCCGGCGGCGCGCAGCCTCTCCCGGTCCTCTTCCTCCACGCTCCAGGGCGTGTGCGTCAACTTGACGGCGAAGTCGAACATCGCGCGCTGACGCTGATCGAGCGGGGCGGCGCGATAATTGATTGCGATCTGCTCGCCCAGCTCCGGGTTGCCGGACAGCATGCGAATGGCGGCTCCATGGGCCACCACGCAATAATAGCAATGGTTCTGCGAGGAAACGACGACCGCGATCATCTCACGCTCGAGCTTGGTGAGGCCCGACGGCGCAAGCATCAGATCATTATACATCGACACGAAGGCTTCGAGCTTGCCTATGTCGAAGGCGTAGGCTTCGAGCACATTCGGGACGAAGCCGATTTTCTCGTCGCACTTCTTGAAATAGGCCTCCATCGCCGGGCTCAACGGGGCCGGCGGAAGGTCAAGCGCCGTCACTCGTTTGCCCGCGGGCTTGCGTCTGGCCGCAGCCCCCACAGCGGGCTTGCCCCCTGTCGTCTTGCGGGTCTTCTCGTCCATGGATAATCTCCTCTCCGCGGCTTACTTGTTCCGGCGAAATCCGCATTTCGGCGCACTTGTTCTCTGTGACGCCGGACCGCGTCGCACGCGCCAGGACGCGCAGCGGCGAGAACGCTGGTCAGTGCCGGAAGTGACGCATCCCGGTGAACACCATTGCGACATTGTGGTCGTTGGCGGCCTTGATGACCTCGTCGTCATTGACCGAGCCGCCCGGCTGGATGACGGCGGTGGCGCCGGCGATGATCGTCGCGAGCAGGCCGTCCGCGAACGGGAAGAACGCGTCGGAGGCCACCACTGAGTCGGTCGTCAGCGGCGCCGGAAGGTCGGCTTCGAGGGCGGCGTCCTCCGCCTTGCGGGCGGCGATGCGCGCCGCGTCGACTCGGCTCATCTGGCCGGCGCCGATCCCCACCGTGGCGCGATCCTTGGCAAAGACGATGGTGTTCGACTTGACGTGCTTGACCACCCGGTAAGCGAAGATCAGGTCGGCAAGCTCGTTTTCGCTCGGCGCGCGCTTGGTCACCGTCTTGATCTCCATGTCGTCGACCACGGCGTTGTCGCGCGATTGCGTGAGCAGGCCGCCCGCAACCGACTTGATCAGAAGACCGGGCGCCCGCGGGTCTGGCACCCCCCCGGCGAGCAGCAGCCGCAGATTCCGCTTCGCCTTGACGATGGTGATCGCTTCCTCGGTCGCGTCGGGGGCGATGATCACTTCGGTGAAAATCTCGGTGATGGCGCGCGCCGCCTTGGCATCGAGCGTTCGATTGACGGCGACGACCCCGCCGAAGGCCGAAACCGTGTCGCAGAGGAGCGCCCGCCGATAGGCCTCGACGAGGGTCGCGCCTTCGGCGACGCCGCACGGGTTGGCATGCTTGATGATGGCGCACGCCGCCGTGCGGCGCGGATCGAATTCAGCGACGCATTCGTAGGCCGCGTCGGTGTCGTTGATATTGTTGTAGGAGAGCTGCTTGCCTTGAATCTGGCGTGCGGTCGCCACCCCGAAGCGCGCCTCCGGCGTGCGGTAGAACGACGCGGCCTGATGCGGGTTCTCGCCGTAGCGCAGCGCTTCGATCAGCCGCCCGCCGACGGCGCGATAAGGGGGCGAGGCGTCGCCCAGGCTGTCGGCGAACCAGTTCGAGATCGCCGCGTCGTAGGTAGCGGTGCGGGCGAAGGCCTTGGCGGCGAGGCGTTGACGCAGCGCAAACGTCGTCGCCCCGTTATTCGACGCCATCTCCGCGAGCACAGTCCCGTAGTCCTGGGGGTCGATGACCACGGTCACATCGGCATGGTTCTTGGCGGCGGCGCGCACCATGGCCGGGCCGCCGATGTCGATGTTCTCGATGCAGGCGGCCGGCTCCGCTCCGCGCGCGACCGTCTCCTCGAACGGATAGAGATTGACGACGAGAAGGTCGATCGGCGCAATGCCGTGCGTTTCCGCCGCCTCCTGGTGCGTCTCGTCGCCCCGCACGGCGAGCAGGCCGCCATGGACTTTGGGATGAAGCGTCTTTACCCGCCCTCCCATCACCTCGGGGAAACCGGTCAGATCAGAGACATCGCGGACGACCAGGCCGAGATCCGCGAGCGCGGCTCTGGTTCCGCCTGTCGATATCAGCTCGACGCCGCGGCTGGCGAGTTGGCGAGCAAAATCGCCCAGCCCGGACTTGTCCGAGACGGAAAGGAGCGCGCGGCGGATAGGGCGCAAAAGATCGGTCATTGATCTGGTCGTGAGTAGGCGCCGAAATAATCTGTATCATGGAACTGCAATAGTCGCTTGGCTAGCAGCAAAACCGTGGCTCTTAACATTGCAAGAGGGCGCCGAGGACGAGGTCATGGCTTTCAAGGACGTCTTGCTTCAACTCAGTAGCTATCCGGAACCAACGCCGCAAACCGCGGTGGATCAGGCGGTCGCCTTCGCCAAGGCGATGGACGCTCGCATTACCGCGATCGCCTGCGAGATCGTCGTGCACGTGCCCGGCAGCGTGCTCGCGCCGGCGCTCCTCGACGTCAAGGGGATTATCGCGGCCGAGCATCGCAAGAGCGCCGCCAATGCGTGCGCCCTGGTCGAGGCGTTCGAGAGCGCCGCCAAGAAGCGCGGCGTCTCATACCAGCCGATCCTCGAAGCTTGCGACAACTCGCAAGTTCCCGATCTCGTCACCGAATATGCGCGGCTAAGCGACGTGACGATGATTCCCCTCTCCGATGAGGCGGATTTCCAGCACTTCGTCGCCGAAGCCGTGATCTTCGGCTCGGGACGGCCGGTGATCGTATTTCCGGCGAAACCGAAGACGGGAGCCTCCGGCGCCTTCGACGTGATCGGGGTGGCGTGGGATTTCAGCCGTCCAGCGGCGCGCGCGGTCGCCAACTCCCTGTCCCTGCTCCAGCGCGCGAAGACAGTGCGGGTGATCACGGTAGCGGAAGACAAGCCGATCGAGACCCGGCGCTCGGCGCCCGAGCTCGCCAAGCATCTCGCGTTGCACGGAATCGAGGTGGTGTTGGATACCGAGCACGCCGCCGGCCGCTCGATCGGCCAAGTGCTGGCCGACTACGCGGCGGCGCGACAGCTCGACCTGCTCGTGATGGGCGCCTACGGCCATTCGCGCATGCGCGAGTTCATCCTCGGCGGGGCGACGAAATCCATTCTAAACGCTCCCCCGACGCCGGTGCTGCTTTCGCACTGAAGCGGCTCGCCCGGACCACCGCAAATCGGCGTCGCTGGCCGCGGTCAGCCGCCCAGCGGCAGCTCGGGCTCCTCTTCGCGGCCGCGGCGAACGCCGGCGGTCGACTGAGGCGTATGGGCGAAGCTCCACTCCAACCGCGGGGCTTTGTGCGCCCGGCCGTGGATCACGATCTGCGACGTGCGGCGCGGGCCGTCGCGGCCTGCGAGATAGACGCTTTCCTCGATGTCGACCCGATCGACCGGAGCGTAGAACGTCCATACGTCTTTGTTGGGCAAGGTCAGCAGGACGCCGTGTCCGTCGCTCAACCGATTGGCCCGCACCGAAGGGTGAAGATGGAAGCGCACCGCGAACGCGTCGGCTCCGTCGGCCGGCAGAGTCTCGCCGCGGGCCGGTAGGAAGGCGTCCTCGCCCTCGATCCGCTTTCCGTCGGACGCGAGGGCGATCGTCCGCTGGTGGATGATGCCGAAACGCTTCGAATATCCGTCATGCTCGGCACGCACCTGGATCGCCTCTCCGTCGTGGTCGCGGGCGACCGAGACCCGACGCGGCCCGCCGGAGATGAGGGTCCCGAACAGCCGTCGGAACAGGCTGGTGTCGAGGAAATTGCAGGACGACGTCTCGTTCAAGGTGACGGTCGAATGCGCCGCGGTCGCGCGGGCGAGGTGCCGCCAGTTTCCCCGCCCCGTCGCCGGCAGCCCGCAATTGACCACGATGCGCTGGCCACGCATGGACAGCTCGAACGACAGGCAGCCGGCATGGGCTTCCGCGGTCAGGGTCATGGCGGGAGGGCAGCCCGTGTCCATGAGTACGATGCTCTGCCCCGCCTCGATGCGCTGATAGCCCGAGTGCACGGCGTTGGCCACCGGGGCGCCGCGCGCGTCGTCGTAAGCCAGGATCGTGGCCAACAGGTCCGGCGGCGTCGGGCCCATTCCGTTGAACAGCGCGAACGTGCTGTCGCCGTGCCGAAAAAACCGCAGCATCGGCATCATACGGTCGATCGCATGCAGGAGCGGGGCGGGCGGCGGCACGTTGCGCGCGCTGAACGCTTGGCTGAGAGGGAGCAGGTCGGCCAACAGATCGATCAGCGCGCCCGGATTGCGGCTCACATGGCCGCCGTCGGGAAGCACCTGCCGCTCGAGCTCCGCCACCAGCCGGGCTACGGCCCGGCGCAGGTGGCGGATCTGCCCGGTCATGCAGAGCGCCGCATAAGTCAGCGCGATGTCGGCCTGGAGCCGCGGCACGCCGTCCGGCGCAACGGCCGCGGTCGCACGCAGATATCGCACCTGCCGCGTCAGGCTGCGGAGGAAGCGTCGGTAGAAACGGACATCGGCGTCGTGCAGGATCAGGGTCGCTTGGGTGAGCCAGGCGATGATCCGGCGGGAGACGATTTCCGGTCGCCAGGCGAATGAATTCCAGGTTCCCTGCAGCACCATCCATTCTTCGACCAGGGCGCGGGCATTGGCGCGGGCGATCGCCGTCTCTGCGGCGCGCAGGTGGCGCAGCCAGTTGAAGCTCAACAGCGCCTCCGCCCATTCGGGCGACGGCGGGTCCATCTCGAAGGGGGATCGTCCGTCGCAGATGACGACCTTGCCGGCGAGCGCGAAGCGGCCAGCATAGATTTCGCTCGCGCGCGTCGGATCGGTGGTGCGCAGGTTCTGCGGGGCGATCACGAGCCGGTCTGGCGAACCCGGCCAGCGGATGAATTGCAACAGCCGAAACGCCGCGATCCGGCCGACCGCATAGGCGAAGCCGCGCCGCAGCATGAGCCAAATCAATTTGCCGCGGTCCGCGATCGATACGCGGGGCATCGAGGCGTGTTCCTCCGCTCGCTATGTTCGATTCGCCGCGCCCACCATAGCCGAGGGCCGGCCAAGGGCAACTATATGGAAGAATCGTTCTTTTTTCCGTCAACAGCGTTCGAGCCGGGCGGCGTAGAAGCCGTCGAGGCCGCCCATCCGCGGCTCCGGATCGGGCCAGTTGCAGGGCAGGGTGCGCAGGTCGCCTTGCGGCGTCACGAACTCGGCAAGCCCGCCGATCTCGGCCGCATCGAGGGGCATGCGACGGATGCGGCGATCGCGGTCAAGCGCTGCGGCGATCACGTCCTCCCCTTCCTCCGGCTCGAGCGAACAGGTGCAGAAGACGAGCGTCCCGCTTGGGCGCGTCAGGCCGATCGCATGGTCGAGCAGGCGGCTCTGCAATGCGGAAAGATTGGCGATGTCGGCCTCGCTCTTCCGCCAGGGAATGTCGGGATGGCGGCGAATCGTGCCCGTCGCGGAACAGGGCGCGTCAAGGAGAACGGCGTCGAACGGCCCTCCCTCCCAAGTCGCGACATCGGCGATGACCGTCTCCGCCGAAAGATGGACGCGCCGCAGGTTCTCGCGCAGCCGTGCCACGCGGGTGTCGAGATGATCGACTGCCGTGACCTCGGCGCCTGCAAGCGCCAGCTGGAGCGTCTTGCCGCCGGGCGCGGCGCAGAGATCGGCGACCGAGCGGCCGCGAACGTCGCCGAGCAGGCGGACCGGCAACGCCGCCGCCGCATCCTGCACCCACCAGGCGCCTTCCGCGTAACCCGGCAGCGAGGCGATCGCGCCGGTGCTCAGTGTTCGTACGGTCCCGGTCGGGAGCGCGCGGCCGCGTAAACGGGCCGCCCACGCCTCGGGATTGGTCTTGACGGTGAGGTCGAGCGCCGGCTCCGCCGCGTGCGCGGCAGCGATCGCCGATGCCACCGTCTTCCCATAGTGACGCTCCCACCGTGCAAGCAGCCATGTCGGCGTGTCGAGCGCCACCGGATCGCGGCTCGCCAAGATCTCACCGGCGCTGCGGGCGATCCGGCGCAACACCGCATTGACCAGGCCGGCAAATCGGCTCGACCGCTGGTCTGCCTGCGCGAGGCGCACCGAGAGGTCGACGGCGGCGTGGTCCGGTACGTCGAGAAACAGGATCTGCGCGGCGCCGACCAGGAGCGCGCTTTCCACGCGCGGCGAGTTGGGCGGCAGGCCGCGCTCGAGACACTGGGCGATCAAGTGGCGAAGCGTGCCAAGCCGCCGCAGCACCGTCGCAACGATGCGGCGGACGAGCGCGCGGTCACGCTCGGTGAGCAGCGCTAGGCCCGGATGGGCGACCGCTCCGTCGAGCTGCTCGTCCAATGGACGCCCGCGGAACAGCACGCGCTCGACCAGATCGGCGGCGACGCGGCGCACAGCGAAACCCGGCGCTTGCGTTGGCGTGGGAAGGACGGTGCGTGTCATTTCCGCTCCGGAATGAGATCAATCCTCTCGGTTCCGTTCACTGATCCGGCGATGCACACGCGCATTCACGAACATCCGCCCGTCGGCGCGCCCTTCGCTGCGAGACGGCGCGAGGCCGGTCTAAAAAAACGCGGGATAGGTCCATCGGTTTCGAATGCGCACCAAGCAATTCGCTTGCGCCACCAAGTCTATTCGGGGCGGCGAAAAGTTCGAAACACAGCCGTGAGTTCGAGAGGTTGTGATGGGCAGCGTTGCGAAACTCGGCTATTTTAAATGGAATTGCGACATGAGCTCGCCAAAACGGTGTCTGCGCGAGGCTTTTAGCGCCAACCGCTTGCTCGCAGCCGATCGATACAGCTCACACCATCGGAGGAAAACCAATGTCCCACCAACATAAGAAGAACGGCATCACGCGTCGCGACGCGATTAAGGCGGCGACCGCCGCGAGCCTTGCCGCAGGCGTCGGCCCGTTTGTGCATGTCAGGCCTGCCCGCGCGGCTAAGACGCTGCGAATTCTGCAGTGGAGCCACTTCGTTCCAGCATACGACAAGTGGTTCAACAACACTTACACCAAGGAATGGGGAAAGAAGAACGACACCGAGGTGATCGTCGACAACATCAATCTCGCTTTGATCGAGTTCGCGCGCGGCCGCGGAAGTTTCGGCGCAGAAGGGGCATGACCTGGTGCTGTTCCTCGCTCCGCCGGCGGTGTACGAGGACCAGGTCGCGGACATGAACGACGTCTACGCCGAATGCGAAAAGCGGCACGGCAAGCCGATCGATCTCGCGGTCAAGAGCACCTACAATCCGAAGACCAAGCGCTATTTCGCTTTCTCCGACAGCTTCGTCCCCGACCCGGTCAACTACCGGACCGATCTGTGGGGCGAGATCGGCATGCGGCCGGACACCTGGGAGGACATCCGCGTCGGCGGCAAGAAGATCAAGGACAAGACCGGCATTCCGGTCGGCATCGGGCTGTCGGCGGAAATCGACACCGCGATGGCGATGCGCGCGATCATGTATTCGTTCGGCGCGCACGAGCAGGACGCCGAGGGCAATCTGACGATCAACTCGCCGCAGACGCTGGAGGCGCTCAAATTCGTCAAGGCTCTGTTCGAAGAGACGGAGACCCCGGAGGTTTTGGCCTGGGACGCCTCCTCCAATAATCGGCAGATGCTGGCCGGCCGTTCCTCGCTGGTGCTCAACGCGATCTCGGTCACGCGCACCGGCGAGAACAACAAGATGCCGATTCACGAGAAGATCGGAATCGCCAAAGCCGCCAAGGGTCCCGTGCGGCGTATGGGCCTCGAACACGTGATGGACTGTTACGTAACGTGGAAGTTTTCCGAGAATATCGACGGAGCCAAGAAGTTCCTGATCGATTACGTCGACAACTTTAAGCAGGGCTTCCAGGCGAGCGAGTTCTACAACTTCCCGTGCTTCTCCAGCACGGTCCCCGACCTCAAGCAACTCATCTCCAACGATCCCAAGGCGGTCCCGCCCGACAAATACGCGGTGCTGTCCGACGTGCTCGATTGGGCGACCAATGTCGGTTATCCCGGCTACTCCACCGCCGCGATCGCCGACACGTGGCAAACTTGGTTGATCAACACGATGTTCGCCCAATGTGCGACCGGGGCGGAAACGCCCGAGGACGCGCTGAAGCAGGCCGACACGAAAATGAAGGCGATCTGGGCCAAGTGGAAGGACCGGGGTATGATCTGATTCCGGTCTGGTCCAGCCGCAAGCCGCGGAGCGGCGCAACGTTTTGAGCGATGCGCCGCGATGCGGGAATGAATGAGCGTCCCGTTTGGTGCCGATCCCTGTCCGTGCACCGCGGCGCGCGCAGCGGGGGGGGGGGGGGGGGGGGGGGGGGGGGGGTCTTTTCGGCGGAGCAGAGGAGGGGGGGGGGGGGGGGGGGGGGTTTTGTGGGGGGGGGGTTTTTTTTTGTGTTTTTTGGGGGGGGGGGTTTTTTTTTGTGGGGGGGGGGGGGGGGGGGGGGGGGGGGGGGGGGGGGGGGGGGGGGGGGGGGGGGGGGGGGGGGGGGGGGGGTGTGGGGGTGGTGTGTAAGAAAGGTGTTCTCGGTCCCAATCAATGGCCGATCTGGCTCGGGCAGCCGAGTTCTCGCTATGGCGTCGATCATCATCGTCCAGATCTGGCGCATCGTGCCGCTCGCCACCGTGATCATTCTCGCCGGGCTCAGCTCCATCCCGCAGGACATCCACGACGCAGCGGCGATGGATGGGGCGGGCTTCTGGCGCCGCGCCTTTCAGATCACCTTCCCGTTGGTCATGCCGATCACGCTGGTGGCGGTCCTGTTCGGCGTGATCTTCACCTTCACCGATATGATCGTCGTGTTCGTGCTCACGCGCGGCGGCCCTTACGACCAGACGCAGGTGCTCGCGACCTGGGCCTTCTTCACCGGCATTCAGGGCGGCGATCTCGCCGGCGGCGCGGCCGTGTCGCTGTTCCTGTTCCCGGTGCTGGTGGCGGTGGCGGTCCTCTTTCTGCGGCTCGCGCGCAAGACGGAGGTGACGTGATGGCGCATGCACGTGGCCCCCGGAGCGTCGCCCTGGCGGGCGGACGCGCCGCCGTGCTGGTGTTCTTCGTCACTTTCCTCGCCTTTCCGTTCTATTGGATGGCGATCACCACGTTCAAGACGACGAACGACCTGCACGACACGACCCACAACCCCTATCTCTTCAACGATCCGCCGACCCTCGAGCATCTCCGGGTGCTGTTCCAGGACACCCAGTTCGTCCAGTGGCTCATCAATACCGGCTTCGTCGGAGTCTTGGTCGTCGCGATCACGCTCGTTCTCGCCGTGCCCGCCGGCTACGCGCTCGCGCGCATAACCGGCGCGTGGGGGCAGACGCTCGGCATCGCCATCTTTCTCACCTATCTCGTTCCCCCGACGATTTTGTTCATCCCGTTCGCGCGCATCATCGCGACGCTCGGCCTGCAGGATACGCTGTGGTCGCTGGTGCTCATCTATCCGAGCTTTACGGTGCCGTTCTGCACCTGGCTGCTGATGGGCTTCTTCAAGGCCATCCCGCGCGACCTCGAGGATGCGGCGATGATCGACGGGCTGTCGCGGTTCGGCGCCTTCGTGAAGGTGGTGATGCCGGTGTCGCTCTCGGGCATTCTCACCGCCATCATCTTCGCCTTCACCCTGGTGACGCAGGAATTCGTCTACGGCGTCACCTTCATCACCTCGTCGTCGAGCTATACGGTGAGCGTCGGCGTGCCGACCTTCCTGGTGCGCGGCGACGTCTATTTCTGGGGCTCGATGATGGCGGCCTGCCTGATCGCGAGCGTGCCGATCGCGATCATCTACAATTTCTTCGTCGACCGTTTCGTCGCGGGCTTTACCGTCGGCGCGGTGAAGTAGCGCCCTCGCCTCGTCCGGATCATCCGCATTCGCAGAAGCGGATGTGGAATTGACTCTCCTGCCGTCATCGCCCGCGAAAGCGGGCGATCCAGTAAACACAAACGCTCTCTGTGATCGTCGACAATGTCGACATTTCCCAGATCGAACTCGCAGGCGGCGACGATCGACGAATTCAATTCGTCACGACATGCGGTCGAATCCCTCGGATTCGCGGGGCTGGTATCAGCCCCAGGGACCGGCCTGCCGGTCCGCGCCGCCCCAGGGGCCCATGCCCGAAGCACGCGGGCTGCCCCCCGCCGCCGAGTTTGACCAGCCCCGCCGGGTTTGTCCGATTGCCCCTGCGAGCTGCTCGAGCGCCGCGATGCGATTCTCCGTCGACGGGTGCGTCGCGAACAGATTGTCCATGCGCGCGCCCGAGAGCGGATTGATGATGAAGAGATGCGCGGTCGCCGGATTGTGCTCGGCCGGCACGTTTTCGATCTGATGCGCGGCGTTGTCGATCTTGGCGAGCGCCGAAGCGAGCCAAGCCGGCTGGCCCGAGATGCGCGCGCCCATATTGTCGGCCGCATATTCGCGGGTGCGCGAGATCGCCATCTGCACCAGCATGGCGGCGACCGGCGCGAGAATGACCATCGCGATCGTGCCGATGACGCCGAGTCCGCCGCTGTTGCTGTCGCGGTTGCCGCCGAAGAACAGCCCGAACTGAGCGATCATCGAGATCGCGCCCGCGATGGTCGCGGTGATCGTCATGATGAGCGTGTCGCGGTTCTTGATGTGCGAAAGCTCGTGCGCCATCACGCCGGCGATCTCCTCGCGCGAGAGCATGTTGAGGAGACCGGTGGTGGCGGCGACCGCCGCGTGCTCGGGGTTGCGCCCGGTCGCAAACGCGTTCGGCTGCGGATTGTCCATCAGATAGACGCGCGGCATCGGCAGTCCCGCCCGCTGCGCGAGCTCCCGCACGATGCCGACCAATTCCGGCGCGGTGCGCTCGTCCACTTCCTGCGCGCCGTGCATCGACAAGACCATCTTGTCGGCGTTCCAGTAGGTGAACAGGTTCATTCCCGCGGCGATCAGCAGCGCGAACATCGCGCCGCTCTGGCCGCCGATCAGGTAGCCGACACCCATGAACAGGGCGGTGAGCCCCGCCAACAGGATCACCGTCTTCAAGTAATTCATCGCATTCCCTCGTCCGGTCGATATCCACGGCCGTGTAAAGCCGCGCGACCGACCTTCATCCGGCGCTGCATATGGGAGGGGCGGCTGACCCCCGCAAGCAAACGACCGCGTGGCCGACCGCCGCGGTTTTTTTGGTTGACGCGCCGGGCGTCGGGATGTCTGTGGGGCGCGCATGCACGAACACGACGACCGCCCGATCGAGAACAGCGCTGTGGACGTATCCGGCCCTGAGGCCGATCCCCCGGTTGCGCCTCGTGGCGAATCCGCCTGCAAGCCGCTCAGCCCGGCGGCCGAGCGTGCGCTTGCCGAGGCCGCCGCTCGCCGCGCCGAGATCGATCGCAAGACCGCCGAGCGCCCGGCCGAACTCAACGGCCGCGGCGGGCTCGAACCCGTTCGCTACGGCGACTGGGAAGTGAAGGGCATCGCCAGCGATTTCTGATGCCGTCCGGCCAGGCGAACGCGCCGGCGGCTGTTTCAAGGCGAGAAAGGGCACCGCTATTCCACGGCGGCTGCCGTTGTCGGATGGGTACGCAGGCGAGATCGGCCACGTTCCGTAACGATCACCCGTCGTTCGCGGAAGCGGCCTTCGCCGAGTCGGATCAAGCCCTCGGACAAAGCGTCCTCCCAAACCGATAGGCGCGGGCACGACGTTCGCCACGCGTCCATCGCGTCGCCATAGGTGCGGGGGCGCTCACAGAGAGCCATGCGAGGAACTGAAGCGTAGGTGACCGCGGGCGCCTTCGCGGGTGTTTGCCGACATCCGAGCCTCTGCAATAGCTCCTCATCTGTCGCGCCTAGACAAAGGCGCGCACGGCGCGTCAAGGCAAGCTTGTCTTGGAGGGTGAGAATGGGCTATATAGGAATATGCTCCGATTATCGTACGGAAATATTCCTTGTCTGCGCGGCGGACCCACTCGCCCCTCATCGGCCTGTTGGTCGGCTTGGCCCTGCTCGGGGTGGCGGCGCTCGCGTCATGGTCGAACCGCGCGTCTGCCCCGGTCCGGCCGTTGCCGCCCGTCACCGCCGATCTGTCGGCTGTTGTTCCGGCCCGGGTGCTGAAGGTCGTCGATGGAGACACGTTCGATGCACGCGTGGAGCTAAAGCCCGGCTTCCGGGTGACGACGCGGGTGCGGGTGCGCGGGATCGACGCGCCCGAACTCCACGCGGCCGCCTGCGAGCAGGAGCGAATCGGCGCCGAGGCGGCGCAGCGCGCCCTGCGGTCGATCCTGACCGAGGGCGGCGTGACGATCCGTGATCTCGGCGAGGACAGATACGGTCGCCTCCTGGGCACCGTCGCGACGCGGACGACACCCAATGTCGGAGAGGCGCTCGTCGCAAAGGGCGTGGTCCGCCGCTACGACGGCGGCCGCCGCGCCGGCTGGTGCTAACCCCATTGCGCGAAACGCACATGGCCGGGCGTTGGGCCCGGCCATGCGAATGTCGAAATGAGGATCTGCGTCAGCGGGTCACGACGACCGTTGTGCCGACGCCGACGCGGCCGAAGAGATCGGAAACGTCGGCGTTGTACATGCGGATGCAGCCGTAAGACACGAAACCGCCGACCGAGCCCGGCATATTCGTGCCGTGGATCGCATACTGGCCGCCGGCCAGCGTCAAGGCCGCGACGCCCATCGGATTCTTGGCGCTGCCGCCCCGGATCAGATTGGGCAAGAACGGCTTGTCGCGCTTGACGTCGGAGGGCGGCGACCAATCGGGATGCCAATGCTTCCCGCTGATCATGGTCGTACCGGACCATTGCTTGCCGTATCTGCCGACGCCGACCGGATAACGCAGCGCCTGGCCGTTGCCGAGCACGTAGTAAAGCCGGCGCTCGCTGGTCTTCACGATCACGGTGCCGGCCGAGTAGCCGTCCCGGAACGGAACGACTTCCCGCGCCGCTGCTGGTGTCGTCGCCGTAACGCTCGCCAGCGTGCAGGCCGTAAGCGCAATAATGACGGATCGAGAGACGAGGTGTGCCATAATCCCCCCACAGTGTGCCTTGGCGCCTGCGCCCCGTTTTGCGCAGGCCCCTCTCCATTCCCGCCTGACAACAATCGAGAAACGTTATTGTTCCGGCAAGGGTCTCGAATATTCGTGAATAAAGTAAATCGCCGGTGAAACACTTTGGCCACAGTGGCGCCGCAATCGGGCCGCGTAGCGCGCACGAATGCGCACAGAGGCATCGCGCCGTCGATACGACCCTCGTTAGATGGAAGAATAGTGGCCTCGAATGCGACTAACTCGCGCCGCGGGCCGCGAGCGCGTCCGCCACCGCGACCTTGATTTCCGCAAGCGTGAAGGGCTTGGCGATAATGTCGTGGATGCGCGGTTCGAGCTCGCCGACGCGCCCGCGCTGTTCCGCATAGGCGGTCATCAGCACGATCGCGAGCGCAGGGTAGTCGCGCGCGGCCGCGAACGCGAGTGCGATGCCGTCCATCATCGGCATGCGAATATCGGAGAGCAGGAGATCGAAACGGCCCTCCTCGCGACCGAGCAGCTCGAGCGCCTCGGCGCCGTCGGCCGCCTCCACCACCTCGTGTCCGGCCTGGGCGAGCGCGCGCATGACCAGACGCCGGAGTGGTTCCTCGTCCTCAGCGATCAGAATCCGTGCCACGGCTCGTTCCTCGACCCTTCCCCTTATGGGGGAGCGTATGGGTCCCCATGGTGCCTGGCCGAAACGAAAACGAGGTAAACGCGCGCACCAGCCTCACGCTGCGACCTTGGGCAAAGCCGCAAGCGAGTCGCGCAAGCTCGCCTCGTCATAATCGCGGTCCTCGAGTTTCCCGGCGAAATAGTCGGTATAGGCCTGCATGTCGAAATGGCCGTGGCCGGACAAGTTGAACAAAATGGTGCGCGGACGGCCTTCCGCCTTAGCGGCGAGCGCTTCGTCGACCGCAACGCGCACCGCATGGGTGGATTCCGGGGCCGGCACGATGCCTTCCGCCCGGGCGAAGGCGACGCCCGCCTCGAAGCAAGGCGTCTGATGCACGGCCCGCGCCTCGATCAGGCCGAGCTCCTTGAGGTGGCTCACGAGCGGCGCCATGCCGTGGTAGCGCAGTCCGCCCGCATGGAAGCCCGGCGGCACGAATTGCGAGCCGAGCGTGTGCATCTTGACGAGCGGAGTGAGATGCGCGGTGTCGCCGAAGTCGTAGGCATAGACGCCGCGGGTCAGCGTCGGGCAGGCGGCGGGCTCGACCGCGACCGCGCGCACCGCCTTGCCCTCGCGCAGCTTCTTGCCGATGAAGGGGAAGGCGAGGCCGGCGAAATTGGAGCCGCCGCCGGCGCAGCCGATCACCACGTCGGGCCACCAGCCGGCCATTTCCATCTGCTCGATCGCTTCGATCCCGATCACCGTCTGGTGCAGGAGCACGTGATTGAGCACGCTGCCGAGCGCATAATTGGTGTCGGCGTTCTTGGCCGCGACCTCCACCGCCTCGGAGATGGCGATGCCGAGGCTGCCTGGCGAATTGGGATGGGCGGCGAGGATGGCGCGCCCCGAGTTGGTTTCGTCGCTCGGGCTCGGGATGCAGGTCGCGCCATAGGTCTCCATCAGCGCGCGCCGGTACGGCTTCTGCTGATAGCTCACCTTGACCATGTAGACCTTGACTTCGAGCCCGAACAGCGCACCGGCGAAAGCGAGCGACGAGCCCCACTGGCCGGCCCCGGTTTCGGTCGCGAGCTTCCGGACGCCGGCTTCGCGATTGTAGAAGGCCTGCGCGACCGCGGTGTTGGGTTTGTGGCTGCCGGCCGGGCTGACGCCCTCGTATTTGTAGAAGATGCGCGCCGGCGTATCGAGGGCCCGCTCGAGCCGGAACGCGCGGAAGAGCGGCGAAGGGCGCCAGAGCTTGTAGACCTCGCGCACGGGCCGAGGAATCTCGATATCGCGCTCGCCCGCGACCTCCTGGAGAATCAACGCCATCGGGAAGATGGGCGACAGATCGGCCGGGCCGATCGGCTGCCCGGTTCCTGGATGCAGCACCGCAGGCGGCGGCTGCGGCAGGTCGGCGGCAATATTGTGCCAGGCGCGCGGAATGCGGTCCTCAGGAAGGAGATACTTGACGCTGTCGCTCATGGTGAGAACACCCAATGCGGTGAGCCGGGGCGCGGCGCCTCGGTCGTGGAGCATGTGGACGCCTCGCCCGCAATGAGGGGACCAGCGGCGGGCGAGATTGCCGGTGTCGCCGGATCGGGGCAGGGCTTCGACCGACCCTTCACCCTCTCCATCCGGCGGGAATTCCTTGGCATTTCCAAACAATGTCTGCGGCGCTGTTGTACCGGGCCGAGCTTGCGTTGTACATGTGCGCCGCCTGGCGTCGCCAGGACCGCTCACCTCTGCCCAGAGGTGATCACCCGAGCCCGCGACCAAAGTGTAAGGGCGCCCGCCTTGTCGCGCCGCGTGCCCTGGGCATAATGGCAGGCGAGGAAACGAATGTCGCTGCGGGGCAGGTCCACTGCCAATAGATCCGCCGCTTGGAGGGAGCAACCAGCATGCCGGATAAAGTGTATGAAGTGCCGACCGAGTGGTCGAGGCGCGCATTTATCGATGACGCTAAATACAAGGAAATGTACGAGCGCTCGATCAACGATCCGAACGGATTCTGGGCGGAGGGCGCCAAGCGCATCGACTGGTTCAAACCCTTCACCAAAGTGAAGAATACGTCCTTTGATCCGCACAACGTGTCGATCAAGTGGTTCGAGGACGGCACGCTCAACGTCGCGCACAACTGTCTCGACCGCCATCTCGCGACACGGGGCGACCAGACGGCGATCATCTGGGAAGGCGACGACCCCAAACACGACAGGAAGATCACTTATCGCGAGCTGCACGCCGAGGTCTGCCGCTTCGCCAACGTGCTGAAATTGCGCGGCGTCAAGAAGGGCGACCGCGTCACGATCTACCTGCCGATGATCCCCGAGGTGGCGGTGGCGATGCTCGCCTGCGCGCGCATCGGGGCGGTTCACTCGGTCGTGTTCGGCGGCTTCTCGCCGGATTCGCTGGCGGGCCGCATCGAGGACGCCAACTCGACCATCATCATCACCGCCGACGAAGGCATCCGCGGCGGCCGCAAAATCCCACTGAAGGCGAACGCCGACGTGGCGGCCGACAAGGCGCACGGCGTCTCCACGATGATCGTGGTTCGCCGCACCGGCGCCGCCGTCAACATGAAGGCGGGGCGCGACGTCTATTACGACGAGGTCGCCAAGACCGTGCCGGCCGACTGCCCGTGCGAGGAAATGAACGCCGAAGACCCGCTGTTCATCCTCTACACGTCGGGCTCGACCGGCAAGCCGAAGGGCGTGCTGCACACGACCGGCGGCTATCTGGTCTATGTCGCGATGTCGCACCAATACGTGTTCGACTATCACGACGGCGACATCTACTGGTGCACCGCCGACGTCGGCTGGGTGACCGGCCATAGCTATATTGTCTATGGGCCGCTCGCCAATGGCGCGATCACGATGATGTTCGAAGGGGTGCCCAACTATCCCACCATGTCGCGCTTCTGGGAGGTCTGCGACAAGCACCAGGTCAACATCATCTATACGGCCCCAACCGCGATCCGCGCGCTGATGCAGGCAGGCGATGCGCCGGTCAAGAAGACCTCGCGCAAGAGCCTGCGGCTGCTCGGCACCGTGGGCGAGCCAATCAATCCGGAAGCCTGGGAGTGGTACTACCGCGTGGTTGGAGAAGGCCGCTGCCCGATCGTCGATACGTGGTGGCAGACCGAAACGGGCGGCATCCTGATCACGCCGCTGCCGGGGGCGACCAAGCTCAAGCCGGGCTCCGCCACCCGTCCCTTCTTCGGCGTTATTCCGCAGATCGTCGACCCAGCCGGCAATCCGCTGGAAGGCCCTTGCAGCGGCAATCTCTGCATCGCCGACGCCTGGCCCGGCATGATGCGCACGGTCTACGGCGACCATGAGCGGTTCGTGCAGACCTATTTCTCCACCTATATCGGCCGCTATTTCACCGGCGACGGCTGTCGCCGCGACGAGAACGGCTTCTACTGGATCACCGGGCGCGTCGACGACGTGATCAATGTCGCCGGCCACCGGCTCGGCACCGCCGAGGTCGAATCGGCGCTGGTCGCCCATCCCAAGGTGTCGGAGGCGGCCGTGGTCGGCTTCCCGCACGACATCAAGGGGCAGGGCATCTACGCCTATGTGACGCTGATGAGCGGCGAGCAGCCGACCGAGGCGCTGCGCCACGAACTGGTCGCCTGGGTGCGCAAGGAGATCGGCCCGATCGCTTCGCCCGACATGCTCCAGTTCTCGCCCGGCCTGCCGAAGACGAGGTCGGGCAAGATCATGCGGCGCATCCTGCGCAAGATCGCCGAGGACGACTTCAGCAATCTCGGCGACACGACGACGCTCGCCGATCCCACCGTGGTCGACGATCTCGTCAACAACCGGCAGAACCGCAAGACCGCGTAGCGGAATCGCCGTAACCATGACCTCTCCCCAGCGGGGAGAGGTCGGCGAGCATCAAGCAAAGCGAGATGCGAGCCGGGTGAGGGGGGAATGACCGCGCCATGAACCCCTCACCCGGATTCCTCGCTGCTGTCGGAATCCGACCTCCCCTCAAAGGGGGAGGCAAGGCATTCAGACGGAACTTCTTCTGTCGACGGCTCACTCACCCTCCGCCGCGTAGGGGCGGGGGACCGGCGGCAGCGCCTCGTGCGGGCGGCCGAAGTCGGGTGTTTCCGCATCCTGGCCGATCGAGACGATGCCGCGACGGATCGCGCGCGTGCGGGTGAACAGCTCGAACAAGGTATCGCCGTCGCCGCGGCGGATCGCGCGCGTGAGCTGGGCGAGGTCCTCGTTGAAGGTGCCGAGCATCTCCAGCACGGCGTCCTTGTTGGCGAGGAAGACGTCGCGCCACATGGTCGGGTCGGACGCGGCGATGCGGGTGAAGTCGCGGAAGCCGCCGGCGGAGAATTTCAGCACCTCCGAGCGCGTCACCTGCCCGAGTTCATCGGCGGTGCCGACGATCGTGTAGGCGATCAGATGCGGCACGTGGCTGGTGATGGCGAGCACCCGGTCGTGATGCTCCGGGCTCATCGTCTCCACATGGGCGCCAAGCACGGTCCAGAACGCGGCGAGTTTCTTGACGGCGGGGGGGTCGGCGCCCTCGGGCGGCGTCAGGATGCACCAGCGATTGATGAATAGCTCGGCAAAGCCTGCATCCGGGCCGGAATGCTCGGTGCCGGCGACCGGATGCGCCGGGATGAAGTGCACGCCGGGCGGCACGTGCGGGCTTACGTCCTTCACCACCACGCCCTTCACCGAGCCGACATCGGTGAGGGTAGCGCCGGGGGCGAGATGGGGGCCGATCTCCGCCGCCACCTGCCCGCACTGCCCGACAGGAACGCACAGGATCACGAGGTCGGCCCCCGCGACGGCGGCGGCGTTCGTGTCCACTACCTGATCCGCGAGTCCAAGCTCGGCGATGCGCGCGCGGGTCGCGCCCGATCGCGCCGTCGCGACCATGCTGCGCACGACGCCCTGCGCCCGCGCCGCCCGCGCAATGGACGAGCCGATCAGGCCTGCCCCGATCAGCGCAAGGCGGTTGAAGAGGGGAGGGCTCATCTCCTGCTCCCATGCGGAAAGAGGGGCGCGGTGGAGAACACCTTCGCAAGGCAGGGCGTCCGCGGCCCCCTCCCCGACCCTCCCCCGCAAGCGGGGGAGGGAGTCACGCGCAACGCGACGGGAGGGGGCGCATTATGCGCGAACGACCTCAAGTGCGTAACGGCATGCGACCCGACCGCGTTCAACACGCGTCGAAGGAGCGTCGCCATCACGCCTTTCCCAAAAATTCGCCAAGCGCCTGCACGACGGCCCGGTTCGCCTCCTCGCAGCCGACGCTCATGCGCAAAGCATGCGGCAGCCCATAGGCGCCGACCTGACGCAGCACCAGCCCGCGGGCGGTCAGGAACGCGTCGGCTTCCACCGCCGTCCGCCCCTTTTCCCAGGGGAAATGGATGAGGATGAAATTGGCGACGCTCGGCGTCACGTCGAGGCCGAGCCGGCGGACCTCGTCGGAAAGCCAAGCGAGCCAACGCTCGTTATGGGCGCGCGCGCGCTCGACATGCGCGGCGTCTTCGATCGCTGCGATGCCGGCCGCGATCGCCGGCGCATTCACGTTGAACGGTCCGCGGATGCGATTGATCGCATCGACCGCATGGGCCGGCCCGTACAGCCAACCGAGCCGCAGCGCGGCGAGCCCGTAGATCTTCGAGAAGGTCCGGCACATCACGACATTGTCGCTGGTCGCCACCAGCTCGATCCCGGCCGCGTAGTCATTGCGCCGGACATATTCCGCATAGGCCGCGTCGAGCACGAGCAACACGTTGCGCGGCAGGCCGCGATGCAGGCGCTTGACTTCGTCGAAGGGAATGAAGGTGCCCGTCGGGTTGTTGGGATTGGCGAGGAACACGATCTTGGTGCGCACCGTCAGGCAGGACAGGATGGCGTCGACGTCGGCGGTGTGGTTCTTCTCCGGCGCGACCACGGGCGTCGCGCCCGCGCCGAGGGTGGCGATCGGATAGACGAGAAAGCCGTGCGTGGTGTGGATGGCTTCGTTGCCGTCGGCGAGATAGGCGCGGGCGACCAGGTTGAGCAGATCGTCCGATCCCGCCCCGCAAACGATCCGGTCGGGGTCGAGCCCGTAGACGCGCCCAATCGCCTCGCGCAGCGCCGTGGCTGCGCCGTCCGGGTAATCCTCGAGGTGCTCGGCAACCGATCGATAGGCGGCGACCGCCAGCGGGCTCGGACCGAGCGGCGATTCGTTCGAGGACAGCTTGTGGACCTTGGCCACGCCGGGAGCGTCACTCTTGCCCGGCACATAGGGCTTGATCTTCAGGACGCCGGGACGCGGCTCGGGACGCATGCTGTTTGTTTTAAGCATCAAGGAACTCTCAAGAGGCACTCGCACCGGTTCTCGTCGGCCCACTCGGGAAAAGCGAAACCTGCCATCCACTTGCGGGGGATGGACGGGAGCGAATTCCGTTCCAACAGAATCTGACTTCGCTCCAGTTATCCTTTAGTGATCGCATTTTCTGCGGCGAACCGGTTCCCACTTCGCCGGAAAATGCTCTAGCGCGCCGTGGGGATCAGCGCACCGTCCGCCGACACGGTATAGCGGGTCGCGTGGCTGCCGACGAGGGCCTGCGAGCGCACCGACGCCCCCGCCTTGACGAGGGCGGCCGTGATCTCCTCGATCGGCCGGCCGGCCGGAAGCGAGACGAGCAGCGCCGCGCCGTCGAATGCTCCCTCGGGAACGACGACCGCTTCGGCCAGCAGCGCGAGCGCCTGGGCCGGCTTCATGCCCCAGCCGGAGACGCGCACGCTCCATACCGTCGCCCCATCGCGGACCACAGCCTCCGGGTGGGGCCGGGCGATGGCAAAGACCGGGAGCCCGGCGGGGTGATCGGCGCGCTCGATGAAGGGAAGCCGGGCAATGATTTTCGGCGCATTCGCGCGGTCGAGGGCGGTCCACCACGCGCCGGCTGTGGCGACGCTGGCCGGCACCAGGCCGAGGTCCCCCGGCGCGGCCGACAGCGCCTCGATCACGCCGGCTGCGCCGAGATGGGCCTCGAACGGCACGGTGAAACCGAAATGGAAGCGCGCCGAATCGCGCATGGCGGCCTCGCCGGCGGAGAGGTCGGCATGCACCCGGAACGGCGCCTGGATATAGGTGAAGGTCGCGATGATGACTTGCAGGATGCTCTCGGCGGTGTCGAGCGGGAGGATGCCGCGGTGGCGGGCAACAAGGCGCCGCATCATCTCTGCTTCGCGCGCCGGCCGGAACGCCGAGCCGATCTCCGTCGTCCGCTTCACCGCGATGAGGCGGCTGATGATCTCGCCGCGCTCCATCAGCAGGCCGTGCATGGCCGCGTCGATGCGATCGATCTCGGCGCGGAGTTCGGCCAGCGAGGGTTCGGGATCGGCCATGGTGATCGCTCTGCCCGCGGGCCGTCCTCCACATGCGGACACCGCATCCTACGGGCATTCTTTGATAATTGCCGATCAGTCGTAACGCAAAGGAAAGATTGACGATTGGCGGGATGTAATGTCGGCCGGGCAGACGGGAGTGGCCGAAACCGCGACCCGTCGCCTATACTGGGGATCGGCGAGCACAATGATGAGCAAAGTTCGGTCACCGGCAAAACGGGCCAAGTCGGACCGGGTCCGCGAAGCGGACCGGCCGGATTCGCCATTCGTCATATTCGGCTTGGACCAGCCGCTGAAGCTCGACGCGGGGGTCGAGCTTGCCCCATTTCAGATCGCCTATCAGACCTATGGCGAGCTCAATGCCGAGCGTTCCAATGCCATGCTCATCTGCCACGCGCTGACGGGCGACCAGCATGTGGCCAACATCCATCCGGTGACGGGCAAGCCGGGCTGGTGGGAGACCATGGTCGGCCCCGGCCTGCCGATCGACACCAGTCGCTATTTTGTCGTTTGTCCGAACGTGATTGGCGGCTGCATGGGCACGACCGGCCCATCCTCGACCAACCCGCAGACGGGCGAGCCCTGGGGCCTTGCCTTCCCGGTGATCACCATCCGCGACATGGTGCGGGCGCAGGCGATGCTGCTCGACCATCTCGGCATCCAGCAGCTCTTCTCGATTGCCGGCGGCTCGATGGGCGGCATGCAGGTCCTGCAATGGTGCGCGAGCTATCCCAAGCGCGTGTTCTCGGCGCTGCCCATTGCCACCTCGACCCGCCATTCGGCGCAGAACATCGCCTTTCACGAGGTCGGCCGGCAGGCGGTGATGGCGGACCCCGACTGGCGGTTCGGCCGCTATATCGTTGAAGGGACCAATCCGCGCCGCGGGCTCTCGGTCGCGCGCATGGGCGCGCATATCACTTATTTGTCCGATGTCGCGCTGCACCGGAAGTTCGGCCGCCGTTTCCAGGACCGCGACAACCCCACCTTCTCCTTCGAGGCCGACTTCGAGGTAGAGAATTATCTGCGCCACCAGGGCTCGACCTTTGTCGAGCGTTTCGACGCCAATAGCTATCTCTATCTCACGCGCGCGATGGACTACTTCGACCTCGCCGCCGATTACGACGGTATCGTCGCCAAGGCGTTCAAGGGAACGTCCACCCGGTTCTGCGTGATCTCGTTCACCAGCGACTGGCTGTTCCCGACGTCGGATTCGCGCGCCATCGTCCACGCCCTCAACGCTGGCGGCGCGCGCGTGTCCTTCGCCGAAATCGAGACCGACAAGGGCCACGACGCCTTCCTGCTCGACGAGCCGGAGCTGTTCGCGATCGTGCGCGGCTTTCTGGACTCGGCCGGCCGCGCGCGCGGCCTTGGGCCGGCCCGGGAGTAGGACGCAATGGCACTGCCTCAAGATCCGCCGCCGCGGCACGAGTCGGATTTCGCATGCTCCCCGTCGGTCACTGGGGAGCAGCCATAGCCATGCTCACCCATCCGCTGCGCGATCGGACCATGGCGGAGACCGTCCGCGGACCGGGGGGTGCGCGCGTCGACCTCTTGCTGGTTTCGGAAATGGTGGAACCGGGCTCGCGCGTGCTCGACGTGGGGTGCGGCGACGGCGAACTCCTGCGGCTTCTCGAGGCGCGCGGCGTCGACGGGCGCGGCATCGAGCTTTCGCGCGAGGGGGTCAACGAGTGCGTCGCCAAGGGGCTCGCGGTGGTGCAGGGCGACGCCGACACCGACCTCGCCGACTACCCGAACGACGCCTTCGACTACGTGATCCTCTCGCAGACCTTGCAGGCGACGCGGCGCCCGCGCATCGTGCTCGACCACATGCTGCGGATCGGCCGCCGGGCGATCGTGTCCTTCCCCAATTTCGGCCATTGGCGCATCCGGCTGCAGATTATGTTCGGCGGGCGCATGCCGCGCACGGCCAACCTGCCGGAAACCTGGTACGACACGCCGAACATCCATTTCTGCACGATCAAGGACTTCAACGACCTCTGCCGCACCGTCGGCGTAAAAATGGAGCGGGCGGTGGCGCTCGACCCGTGGGGAACGCCGCTGAAAATCGACGCCCCCTGGTGGTTCTGGAACCTGTTCGGCGAGCAGGGGGTCTTTTTGCTGAGCCGGCGGCCGTGATCCGCACGCGCGGATTCGGCGCTATCGCGGCTTTTGTCCGGGTTTCGTTTCCGACGGCTTCGCCTCGGGCTTGGGTTCCGGCGGTTCGATATTGCCGCATTTCTTGTCGACGGCGGCCTGGCGGAGGATTCTCATGTCCGCCCGCACCTGGGCGAGATCGGCCGAATAGGTCACCACGTTCACGACCGGGCCCGCCACGTCCTGGTTGGCGCGGTTCATCAGATCGACGAGCTGTTTTTCCCGGCCAAGAGCCCCGGCGAGCCGCGCCGGCAAATCCTCGCAGCGCAAATAGTCGTACTTTCCGGGCGCGGCGTACAAAATCCCGAGATCGAGATTGGCGGCGCAGCCGCAGAGCGGCGGCGCCAGCACCGCAACTAACAATAACACGCGCCGCAACGTCATTGCGCGTTTTACTCACCTAATTCGGGTCAATCCTCGCTGGCGTGTACCACAACGAGTGACGAGGTAAAGCTTGGTCGCTCGAGGGCGACGGCGCAAGACCGTAGCGCGCCCGCATGTCAAGAAAAAAATCCTGGCGGGGCGTTCTTGTGGCAAGACCGGACAAAAAGTCACGCATCGAGGAGGCCGATCGCAAGACGCGCAGGCTGGGAGGCAGCGCGTTGCTCTTTCTTTGCGGGCGTGTAAGGTCGCGCGCGCTCACCGCACCTGGAACCCCCGATGGCTCGCGACGTGGTGGACATGACGCCGCTCGAATCGCGCGACGAACTCGTCGCGTGGCTTGCCGCGGGCGTGAAGCCGCGCGCGCGTTTCCGCATCGGCACCGAGCACGAAAAATTCGGCTTCACCGTCGGCCGGCACGAGCCGCTCCCCTATGAGGGCAGGCGCAGCATTCGCGCGCTGCTCGAAGGCATGAAAATGCTGCTCGGCTGGGAGCCGATCATGGAGGCCGGCAGCATCATCGGACTGGTCGACGTGACCGGGGGCGGCGCGATCTCGCTCGAGCCGGGCGGGCAGTTCGAGCTGTCGGGCGCTCCGGTCGAGACGGTGCATCAAACCTGCTCCGAGTTGATGGCGCATCTCGCGCAATTGCGCGAGGTCGCCGTGCCGCTCGGTATCGGCTTTCTCGGACTGGGCATGGCGCCGACGTGGTCGCGCAGCGAGATGCCGGTCATGCCGAAAGGGCGCTACCGCATCATGACGGCCTACATGCCGAAAGTCGGACGGCTCGGGCTCGATATGATGTACCGCACCTGCACGGTGCAGACGAATCTCGATTTCTCTTCAGAAGCCGACATGGTCAAGAAGCTGCGCGTCGCGCTTTCGCTGCAGCCGATCGCCACCGCGATGTTCGCCAATTCGCCGTTCACCGACGGCAAGCCGAACGGCTTTTTGTCCTTTCGGTCGGAAATCTGGCGCGACACCGACCCGGATCGCTCCGGCATGTTGCCGTGGGCGTTCGAGCCGGGCATGGGGTTCGAGCGCTGGGCGGACTACGCCCTCGATGTGCCGATGTATTTCGTCAAACGCGGCGAGACCTATCACGACGTGGCCGGCCGATCGTTCCGCGATTTGCTCGCGGGCAGACTTGCCGAGCTGCCGGGCGAACGCGCGACCATCTCGGACTGGGCCAATCATCTCTCGACGATCTTTCCCGAGGTTCGGCTCAAGCGCTATCTCGAGATGCGCGGCGCCGACGCCGGTCCGACGCGAAGGCTGCCGGCGCTCTCGGCCTTCTGGGTCGGCCTGCTATACGACGATGCTTGTCGCGACGCGGCCTGGGACCTCGTCAAGAATTGGAGTGCGGAGGATCGCCAGCGGCTGCGCGACGAAGTGCCTCGCCTCGGTTTTAAGGCGTCGGCGGGCGATCGCACGGCCCTCGATCTCGGGCGGGATTGCCTCGAACTGGCCCATGCGGGGCTCGCCCGGCGCGCGCGTCTGTCCTGCGGCCGCGACGAGACCGTGTATCTCGAACCCCTCGACGAGATCGTCTCCCGCGGCCGAACGCCGGCGGAGGAACTTCTCGACAACTTCTATGGTCGCTGGGGCGGCTCGGTCGACCCGGTGTTTACCGAAAACGCCTACTGACGCTGCGGAGGATTTGGAAGGCGAGTGCGAAATGGCGCAGCGAAGCATCACAATATGGAAAGGCGGCCGTTTCCGCTGTTCGCGATTTCTCTTTTGAGCTAGACGAGAATCGTCGGGTGAGGAGTGAGACCGGGCGGCCGATCATGCAACGTGTTCTTGCGTTCATCGCGTGCCTAGCCGTTATTTCCCTGTTCGCCGGACCCGCATCCGCCCAGATCGGATTCGATCGCAAGGGCGGGGACTATACGAGCTTTCCGGTGCGCTCCGGCGATCCGGCCGCCTGCGCGGCGAGGTGCGAGCGCGAGCCCCGCTGCCGGGCCTGGAGCTTTGCCTATCCAACCGCCGAGCATGGCGCGACCTGCTGGCTCAAGTCGCAGGTTCCCGCGCGAAGCTCCGATAAATGTTGCGTATCCGGAGTGAAAGGAGCGGGCGTGATCGCGCCCCGCGATACGCGCGACGAATATGGCATCGACCGTGCCGGCGGAGACTACCGGTCGCTCGATGGGGCCGCCGACGCGTCGGAGCAATGGTGCCGGGCCGCATGCGAAGCCGACAATCGCTGCCGTGCATGGACCTTTGTGCGGCCAGGCTATCTCGGCCCCGTGCCGCACTGTTACTTGAAGGATTCGGTCAAGCCGCCGCGCCGCAAGCCGTGCTGCATCTCGGGCGTATTGAAGTAGAGGGGGCCGCAACTGGCCGCGACCCTTATTGACGGATGACAGCGCGCACGAGCGCAAGGGCGTCCGGGCTCGCCCATTCAGCCGGACCCGCAAGCGAGGCGATTTCGCAGCCTGCGGGGTCGATCAACAGGGTTGTCGGCATGCCGAAGGCCTTGCCGATGAGCTTGAGCTCCTGAAAAATCTTCGCGCTGGGGTCGGCGTAATAGGCAAGGTCCTTGACGCCGGCGCCGGCGAGCCATGCTTTGGGCTTGTCCGGCTCGCGGGTGTCGATATTGACGGCGACGACTTGGAAGTTGGGGCCGCCAAGTTCGCGCTCGAGAGCGGCGAGCGCCGGCATTTCCTTTCGGCAAGGCACGCACCACGTGGCCCAGAGATTGAGGAGAACGGTGCGACCGCGCCAATCGGCCAGGCTTTTTGGGTGTCCCGACGCATCGTTGAAGCTGAGCGCCGGCAAGGGGCGCGGCGGATCGGCAAGCGTGAGGGCCGCGACCTCGCCGCGAACCAGGGGAGCAATGTGCCGGGCAAGCTCGGTCGCTGGCCGGCAAGCCGCGTCCTCAGCATTGCGCGCAAATCCGCGAAGGCCGTATATCGCGCCGATGACCGCAACGGCGGCGAGCAGGGCGGCGGCGCCGATGGCGAGCGCGCGGCGGGGCCGCCTGAGGGTCGGATCGGGACGGTCGGTCATGAGCGGAGTCGAGGGCATGCCATGAGCAATAAGATGTGGGGCGGGCGCTTCACAAGCGAGCCTGCGGCGATCATGGCGGAAATCAATGCTTCGATCGATGTCGACCAGCGCCTGTTTCGCCAGGACATCGCCGCGAGCAAGGCGCACGCCGAGATGCTCGTCAAACAAGGCATCATTTCGGTCAAGGACGGCAAGGCGATTACGCGCGGCCTCGACGCCATCCTCGCCGAGATCGAAAGCGGGCGGTTCGCGTTCAAGCGCGAGCTTGAGGACATTCATATGAACGTCGAAGCGCGGCTGCACGAGCTGATCGGCCCGGCGGCCGGCCGCCTGCACACGGCGCGCTCGCGCAACGATCAGGTCGCGACCGATGTCCGCTTATGGGTGCGCGATGCGATCGACCAAATCGATGGTCTGCTCGCCGACTATCAACGGGCTCTCGCGGAGAAGGCGCTTGCTCATGCCAGCGTCGTCATGCCGGGCTTCACCCACCTGCAACCGGCGCAACCGGTCACGTTCGGCCATCACCTCCTCGCCTATGTGGAGATGACGGCGCGCGATCGCGGCCGCTTTGCGGATGCGCGCAGGCGACTCAACGAATGCCCGCTGGGCGCGGCGGCGCTCGCCGGCACGTCGTTTCCCATCGACCGGGCCATGACCGCGGAAAAGCTTGGCTTTGCACGGCCGTCGGCGAATTCGCTGGATGCGGTTTCCGACCGCGATTTCGTGCTTGAAGCGCTCGCGGCGGCGGCGATCACGGCGGTGCATCTGTCGCGTTTCGCCGAGGAGATTGTGATCTGGACCTCGCCGCTGGTCGGCTTCCTCGTCCTCTCCGATGCGTTCACCACCGGCTCGTCGATCATGCCGCAGAAGCGCAATCCCGACGCGGCCGAACTCGTCCGGGCGAAGACCGGGCGCATCGTCGGCGCGCTCGACGCGCTGCTGATGGTGATGAAGGGACTGCCGCTCGCCTACCAGAAGGACATGCAGGAGGACAAGGAAGCGGCGATCGCCAGCTTGTCGGCGCTCTCGCTGTGCATCGCCGCCATGACCGGCATGGTCGCCGACATGCGCCCCGACGCGGCGCGCTTGCGCGCGGCGGCCGCCGTGGGCTACTCGACCGCGACGGACCTGGCGGACTGGCTCGTGCGTGAACTCGGCCTGCCTTTCCGGGAGGCTCACCACATCACCGGGCGCATCGTCGCCGCGGCCGAAAAGCGCGGGGTTGGACTCGATGCCCTTCCGCTCGAAGAGATGCAGGCGATCGAACCGCGGATCGGCCCCGACGCCCTTCGCGTGCTCTCGGTCGAAAGCGCAATCAAGACGCGGACCAGCTTCGGCGGAACGGCGCCGAAAAACGTGCGTGCGCAGGCGAAACGCTGGCTGCAGAAATTGAAAAAGTAAGTCGGCGGCGTCGTTGGGGCGCCATCGGCTTAAGGGATGCGGCAGTCCATCAGGCCTGATAAGTCGCAATGCATCCCGGCCTGCCGTGGTCGGCGACCGGAGGTCAATTGCCGCACCTTCGGTCAACAGTCCGCCCAGTGTGGGGTTGCGCGGCGTAGACGCAGATTGTGACCACGGGTTCCTTTTCGTCCGTGCAAGGCGTCGTTTCGGGCATCATCCTACCGCGCTCCGGCCTCAATCTCGTCGAGCGGTTCTGATGTGATCGACCAGAGGCAGGCGGTCGCATGGATCTTGGGCGCAGGATGCGTTGGTGGAATGTTCGCACTTTCGTGCGAAATGCTTTATGTTGACGCCGGATGAGGGGGTAGACGCCATGCGTCGGGGTGATCGCTGGCTGGTGCATAGTCTGATGCTGTTCGGGCTCGTCGCCGCCCTCGGCCTGGCCGCGTGCGGGCGAAAGGCGGACCTCGATCCCCCATCCGCAAGCGCAACGCCCGCTCCAACGGAGTCAAACGACCCCCGCTCCTGGGGCCAGTCGGCGCCGCAGAACGCTCCCGCGCCGCAGCCGCCGGCGCGAAATCGAACCTTCGTGCTCGACCCGCTTCTCAATTGACTTTCGGACCATGGCGCTCGTATCGCAATGGCTTCCGTCCTGCCGGCATGGCCGGCAGAATTCGTCCGCATGCTGAGTAGCGCCGCAGCGCAGGCCAATGCACCATTTTGCCTATTGCAACGGCGTCCTTCACGCCGAGGGGGTCGACCTTGTCCGGCTCGCGGACGCGGTCGGCACGCCATTCTATTGCTACTCCACGGCGACCCTTGAACGTCACTATCGCGTCTTCACCGACGCGTTCGCGGATGTCCCCTCGCTCATCTGCTACGCCATGAAGGCGAATTCCAACCAGGCGGTGATCAAGACCCTGGCGCGGCTGGGCGCGGGCGCCGATGTCGTCTCCGGCGGCGAACTCAAGCGCGCCCGCGCCGCCGGCATTCCGCCGGGCAAAATCATGTTTTCAGGCGTGGGCAAGACTGCGGCCGAGCTCGCGGCCGCCATCGGCGAAGGTATTCTGTGCGTTAATGTCGAGTCCGAACCCGAGCTTGACCTGCTGTCGTCGGTCGCTGCTGCGAAGGGGCAGACCGCGCGCGTGTCGCTTCGCGTCAATCCCGACATCGACGCGAGGACGCATGCCAAGATCGCAACCGGCAAGGCGGAGAACAAGTTCGGCATTCCGATCAGCCGCGCCCGCGACGTCTATGCTCGCGCAGCGAAACTCCCCGGTGTGCGGATCACGGGCGTCGATATGCATATCGGCAGCCAGATCACCACGCTGGAGCCGTTCGACGATGCTTTCGCGCTGTTGTCCGACTTCGTGCACACCCTGCGCGGGGACGGCTATGCGATCGAGCATGTCGATCTCGGCGGCGGCTTGGGAATCCCGTACCGCGACGAGGATGACGAGCAGCCGCCGCATCCGGAAGCCTATGCCGAGGTGGTCAAACGTGCGACGCGGGCGCTCGGCTGCACGCTGATCTTCGAACCCGGCCGGCTCCTCGTCGGCAATGCCGGCGTCCTGGTGACGCGGGTCATCTATGTAAAGCGCGGCGACGCGAAGACCTTCGTCATAGTCGACGCGGCGATGAACGATCTCGTCCGTCCGACGCTCTATGAGGCGCATCACGCCGTCCGGCCGATCCGCGAGCCGCGCGCCGATGCAAAGCGTCTGGTCGCCGACATTGTCGGTCCGGTCTGCGAATTGGGCGATTTCCTCGCCCTCGACCGCGAGATGGTCGAGCCTGCCGCGGGCGATCTGCTCGCGATCATGTCGGCGGGGGCCTATGGCGCGGTGCAGGCCGGCACCTACAATACGCGCCCGCTCGTGCCGGAAATCATGGTGCACGGCCCGCATTGGGCGCTGGTGCGGCCCCGCGTCGAGACCGATGCGCTGATCGCCCTCGACCGCCTGCCGCCGTGGCTGTGACCGCAGGTTTTCGGCGGATCGTTGTCAGTCGGGGTCCCGGGCACCGCCTGTGCGTGGCCCGGAACGTGCATCCCGCAGCGCTGACATCTGCGTGAAGTGACGCAATTCGGCCGCGGCCGAATGCCAGTTTGCGCCGATGGACGTGTTATCAGATCGCGGTCACCTAAAGTCGAGACCAAGGCATTCGCACCGAGAACCCGAGATTGATCGGACCTCCCCCGGCTAGACGGGCTAATGCAGCTCGCCCCGACCGGGCACTGGCCTTTGTCGAGCCGGCTCTGACGCGGGCGCGTTGGTCTTTGCTGTGGGAGCGGCTATGGCCTGCACTCGCGTTGTCGGCGACGGTGGTCGGACTGTTCCTTGCCGCTTCGTGGTTCGGGCTGTGGCTCCAGCTTCCGCCGGCCGGCCGGCTGATCGGGGTAGTTGTCTTCGGGCTGCTCCTCGCAGCGTCGCTGGCGCTCCTTGCGAAGGTCCGGCCTCCCTCGATTGAGGAGGCATTGCAACGGCTCGATCGCAGTTCCGGGCTCGCGCACCGGCCCGCGACGGCCGTGGTCGACACGATCGCAAGTCCGCGGGGCGACCCCTGGGCGGTCGCGTTGTGGGAAACTCATATTGCGCGATCGCTCGCCGCCGCACGCGCGCTCAAGGCGGGATGGCCGGCGCCGCGTCTGGCGCTGCAGGATCCGGCCGCACTGCGAGCGCTGGTGCTGATCCTCTGCGTGGCCGCATTTTTTGCGGCGGGCGATCAGCGCATGCGGCGCATCGCCGCGGCGTTCGACTGGCATGGCGTCGTGACGCCGGTCAATTTCCGCCTCGACGCATGGGTGTCGCCGCCGGCCTATACGGGACGGCCGCCGGTGATGTTGCCGGGCGTTCGTCCGGGCGAGCACGCGGCGGAGGCGGCGCCGCCGATTGCGGTTCCGGCCGGCAGCGTGCTGGTGGTGCGCGCGAGCGGCGACGTCAAATTTGACGTGGTGACCTCTGGCGGGCTTGCCGGCGCCGGCGCCGACCCGCAAGCGAAGGTCCCCGCCGGGGCCGAGGAGCGGCGGTTCACGATCACGGATAACGGGACGGCCGCATTGCGCGGCGTCGGTCACGACCTCGTCTGGGCCTTCAAAGCGGTTCCCGACCATGCGCCAACGATTGTCCTGGCGAAGGACCCCGAGCAGCAGGCGCGCGGCGCGCTGCAACTGTCCTACCGGCTGGAGGACGATTACGGCGTGGTGGATGCGCGTGCGAGCTTTGCGCGGAAGGGCGGAAAGGCGCAGCCTCGTGCACTATTCGACCCGCCGGATTTCTCCCTCGTGCTCCCGCAGACGCGGACCAGGAACGGCGTCGGGCAGACGATCAAGGACATCACGGATCATCCGTGGGCCGGCGCCGAAGTGACGATGACGCTGATCGCCCGCGACGAGGCGAAGAACGAGGGCCGCAGCGTCCCCTTCGAGCTGCGTCTGCCCGAGCGGATCTTCGTCAAGCCGCTTGCCCGCGCATTGATCGAGCAGCGACGGGAGCTTGCGCTCGACGCCGATGCGCGCGACCGCGTGACGATCGCGCTCGACGCTTTGGCGATTGCGCCCGAACAATTCATGCCGGAGCCTGGCGTGTATATCGGCCTGCGCTCGATCTACTGGCTGCTCGCCCGCGCCAAATCTGACGCCGATCTGCGCGAAGTCGTTCAAGAATTGTGGGCGATGGCGACTCAGCTCGAAGACGGCGATGTGTCGGACGCCGAGGCGCAGTTGCGCGCGGCGGAGGAGCGGCTCCGCCAGGCGCTGGAACGCGGCGCCAGCGACGAGGAAATCAAGCGGCTCATGGACGAGTTGCGCGCCGCGCTCGACAAATTCCTGCAGGCGCTGGCCGAGGAGCTGCGCAAGAATCCGCAGCTCGCCAAGCCGCTCGACCCCAATGCGCAACAGCTTCGCTCGCAGGACCTGCGCAGCATGCTCGACCGGCTCGAACAACTCGCGCGATCGGGCGCAAAAGACGCCGCACGGGCGCTGCTCGAGCAGCTGCAGTCGATGCTCGAGAATTTGCAGATGGCTCGCCCCGGGATGCAAGGCGGAGATGGCGATGACGACATGATGTCGGCGCTCGACGAGCTCGGCAACATGATCCGGCGGCAGCAACAGCTGCGCGACCGGACCTTCCAGCAAGGCCAGGACCAGCGGCGCGGGCAACGCGGCCAGCAGCGCCAAGGCCAGCAGGGCCAACAGCCGGGCGACCCGAATGCGTATAGTGACTTGCAGCAGAACCAGCAGGCGCTGCGCGATCAGCTCAAGCGCTTGATGGAGCAGCTCAAGCAGCGCGGCCTCGGCCAGTCGCAGGACGGCCAGCAAGGCGATTCTCTCGGGCGCGCCGACGATGCGATGGGCGACGCCGCCCAATCGCTCGGGCAAAGCGACGCCGATGGGGCGGTTGACAGCCAGGGCCGGGCGCTCGATGCGCTGCGCCGCGGCGCGCAGGGACTTGCGCAGCAATTGCAGCAGCAGATGGGACAGGGTGCCGGTCCCGGCCAGCTCGGGCGGCTCGGCCAGGGGCGGGCGCAGCAAGATACCGATCCGCTCGGCCGCCCCTTGCGCGGGCGCGATTACGGCGACGACACGTCAGTCAAAGTGCCCGGCGAGATCGACGTTCAGCGCGCGCGACGCATCCTGGAAGAGTTGCGCCGGCGCTTCGCCGATCCGCTGCGGCCGCAGCTCGAACTCGAATACATCGAGCGGCTGCTGCGCGATTATTGAGACCGGTTTTCCTTGCGCCTTTCCATCGCGGATCAGCCGGTCCGCGCTTTGAAACGTCGGACGGCCCAGATCGCGAACACGCCAAGGAGGGCGGCGGCGAGGCCGTACCACGTGATCGCATATTGCAGGTGGCTGTTCGGCAGGGTCGGCTGAAGGCGCGCCGGCCGGGGCGATCCGCCGGCAGGCGTCGGCGCTTCTTGTTCGATATAGAATGGCACCGCTTCGATGTTCTTGGCGGCGGCGATCGCCGCGGGGTCGCGGGCGTACCACAGGTTCCGGGTCGGCTCCGCGGCGGGTGTGAAGGCCGACGGCGGATCCGGCCAGCGCATGACGCCGATGATTTCGACCGGTCCCGCAGTCTGACCTGCGGCGCGGCTCGCCGGATCGCGCAGTGCGTCGGACACGAAGCCGCGATTGACCAACACGAACCCGCCGCCCGTAAGCCGTGCCGGCGTGAACACCAAGTAGCCGGGCCCGGTCGGCGCTCCCGTCCTCAGCGTCGATCCGACGGAATAGACCAGCGCCTCCCGGTCGTGCACAAACTCGGCGGGAAACCTGACCCGCGTGAATTCGAAGCGGTCACGGTCAAGCTCCGGCCACTGTGCGCGGTCGGGCAGCGGCAAAGGAGGCGCGGCGAGGCGCTCGCTCAGGGTGGCGATGAGCCCATCCTTCCAGGCCTTGCGTTGAAGCTGCCAGGTGCCGAGCCCGACAAGCACGAGAAATGCGGCAAGCGCGGCCAGACCCGGCAACAGGGGGTTGCGAGGGTTGTCGCGGCGCGGCTCGACCGCCTTCATGCGCCATGGCGGGAGCGAAACTGTTGCTCCGCGGCCTTGTGGCGATATTGAAGTCCGATCAGAAGCCCCTTGAGTGGGCGGATTGGAACGAGCGTGGTGATCAGGATGAGCGGCAGCCAGAGCATGGCGTGGAGCCAGAAGGGCGGCTGGTACAAAACCTCGACGATCAGCGCGGCGGCGACCACCACAAATCCGGAAAAGGTCATCACGAAGAAGGCCGGCCCGTCGCCTGAATCGATAAAGCCGTAATCGAGCCCGCAGGCTTCGCAACGCGGGGCGACCGAGAGAAAGCCTTGGAACAGCTTGCCTTTGCCGCAGCGGGGGCAGCGACCGGCAAGGCCGGCGAGACTCGGATTGGTCGGCGGTGAAGCAGGAGGCTCCATTGGCGAGCTCTGTTTCTGTTTCGAATCTCGAGGAACGCGCGCTCTAGCCGCGGCCGCGCGCTCTATACGTATGTGCGAATCGATGACTGGCAATACCGGCGTGAGTCAGAGTGCCGAAGGCCTGCCGGTTATGCAGGCGCTGGCGCGCGGGATCAGCGCGCAACCAGTTCGTAGATGATGAGCGACTCGATGAAAATCGAATGTTCGCGGACGAGGCGGGCGCGCAGCCCGGCGCATTCGATCAACTGAGCGAACAGCGCGAGGTCGGAGTCCGACGAGACCATCACGTAAATCCGCCCGCCGGGCTTCAGCCGCTCACGGGCTTGCTCGAACAGCGCGGCAACATCACGGTAATGCGGCCCCGCGTGCCAGCCGCGATCGGCCAGGTCGCGCGGCTCGCCCGCATGTTTTGGCGGGCTTGACAGGACGATGTCGAAGAGCGGACGGGGCGCAAACGCAGAGAGGAGGTCCGAACACACGGCGTTGACGGCGGCGAGGCCGTTGGCGCGCGCATTGTCGGCGGCGGTAAGCGCCGCATTCGGGTTGATGTCCGTCGCCACCACGTACTCGGCGCCCGCCCGGGCCGCCGCGAGCGCCAGAATGCCCGACCCCGTTCCAATATCGACCACGGACTTGCCGCGGAGATCGAGCCCGTCGATGAACTCGGCAAAACACTCGCTGCTGATGAAATAGCGCGGATGGAACACCGTCGGGCGCACGGTCAGGCGAAATCCGGCCGCGCGGGTGACCCGGGTTGTTTGGCGGCTCAAGATGAGGTGGTAGGATAGGAAATGGATAACGGCGCGCAGCAATCGACGGAACGGGCCATGGGGGGCGCTCGGGCGGCCCAAGGCTTCGCGCTGGTTAACCAAGAATAAAGTGGCGTGATCTGCCCGTTGATCCATGATCTGCGTTTTTCCTATGATGTCGGCGGCGGAAACGAAGTCATGCCGCCAAGAGCTAAACTGTCGCGTGCCTAAGTTGAGGGTTCAACTTAGTCTACCGGCCGCGCCGCACCACGATCACCAATGCGCCCCTACGCAGGCCGTTGGATCTTCGGCGAAAATGCCAGAATTGTCGTCGATCCTCGGAGGAGTGAAGGAACCAGCCGCCACGAGGTGAAGGTGGAACGTCTACTGCCCGTTACGCATCGTATCAGATCGTATTTCAGCTTGCCTCAATTTCGTGGGCTTGAGCGCTTTCGCGCGCTCCCCCCGCGATTGGGCCTTTGGTCGCGCGCGGCCTGGGGTCACACCGTGCGTCTCTTTGGAAGGCGTTTGGCAGGGGCAGAGGCCGAGCTCGTGGACCAGACTGCGGGCGAGGCCCTCGATCTGCAGATGATGCAAAGATGCATCGAGCTGGCGCGGATGGCCGGGAAAGCGGGCGAGTTGCCGTTCGCCGCGGTGATCTGCCGGGATGGCGTCGTCATTGCCGAGGCGACCAATCAGGTGTGCCGCGACGGCGATGTGACGCGGCACGCCGAAATCGTGGCCATTTCCCGGGCGCAGCAAGCGATTGCAAATACCGATCTGCGAGACTGCACGCTCTACTCGACGGTCGAGCCCTGTCCGATGTGCTCGTTTCCGATTCGCGAGACCCGCATCAGCCGCGTGGTCTATGCGATTTCATCGCCGATGATGGGAGGGTCGTCGCGCTGGAACGTGCTCGGCGACGATCACATCTCGGCGCGCATGCCGGAGGCGTTCGGACCGCCGCCGGAGGTTGTGACCGGCGTTCTGTCCAAGGAAGCGGCAAGCGTGTGGCGGAAGTGGAATCCGATCGTATGGGGGGTCATCCGTCTGCGCGGGGTTTTCGGCCCCTCCTGATCTTAATTCGGGCACCTGCCCTATTCAGCCCAGCGCATCCCGTCGCAAATCAAAGCCTGTTATGTAAGCAATATCAATTATCTGATCGCTCAAACCTGCTCATTCCAACGCAGCCCTTGTCACCCCGAAACAGGCGTCTTACATAGTCAATACATAATCAATCGCCGGTCTGGGAGACTAGGAGTGCCGCGCAAGTATCTGACTGAGGACGGCGTCCGCAAGCTCAAGCCACCGCCCGAGGGCAAGCAGATCGACTATTTCGATGCCGGCATGCCCGGTCTTGTCCTGCGGGTAAACTACGGGGGGCGCAAGACGTGGCGGGCGCTCTACTACGTCAAGGGCAGGCACAAGCAGACGGGCAGACCCCGTACCGAGCCGCGTACCCATCCGCTCGGGGTCTATCCAATCCTCAAGCTGAAGGAGGCGAGGGAGGCGGCACGCCGCTTCCTTGCCGACCCGCAGAAGGGGTTGGCGGAAGCCGAGGCGGGTACATTCCGCGAGGTCGCCGAGGATTTCATCAAGCGCCATGTGGAAGCGCACAAGCTGCGCTCGCAGGGCGAGATCAAGCGCTGCCTCAACAAATATATCCTGCCGCAGTGGGAGCAGCGAGCGTTCCGAGAGCTGAAACGCGGGGACGTGACGGCGCTGCTTGACAAGATCGAGGATGATCACGGGGCGCGGCAAGCCGATCTCTGCCTCGCCATTATCCGCAAGCTGATGCACTGGTACCAAGCCCGCAATGACGACTATGCCAGCCCTGTTGTGCGGGGAATGAACCGCTACAGGCCCGCCGACCGCAAGGGCAAGCGCATCCTCAATGACGCTGAAATCCGCGCCCTGTGGGCCGCCACCGAGGACATGGGCAGCTTCGGCGCGCTCACGCGAATGCTGCTGTTGACTGCACAACGTCGCGACAAGGTCGCCACCATGCAATGGGATCACGTCGTTGACGGCGAGTGGCGCATCCCGAGCGAGCCCCGCGAGAAGGGCAATGCCGGGAACCTGCGCCTGCCGCAGACGGCCTTGGACATCATCGCCAAGCAGCCGCGCATCGCTGACAATCCGTATGTGTTCGCGGCGGCTAGCGGCAAGGGTCACTTCAACTCGCATTCGCAACGCAAGGAGGAGCTGGACAAGAAGCTCGCCGAGGCGCTTCCCGACATGCCGAGCTGGGTTCTCCACGATTTGCGGCGAACCGCGCGCTCACTGTTGTCGCGCGCCGGTGTGCGCCCGGATATCTCTGAACGGGTGCTTGGCCATGCGATTCCCGGCGTTGAGGGCGTCTATGACCGGCACAGCTATGACCATGAGAAGGCCGACGCCCTGAATCGGCTTGCCACCCTTATCGACACGATCGTCCACCCGCCCGAGGGCGGCAACGTGATCGCGTTGAGAGGATGAAATAGCTCCGGACAAAGTGGTCGCGATTGCGATTTTTGCGAGTGATCTGATCAAGCACCCGCCTAGCTTGTCAGAGCCCCACCCATGCGCCCGAGACCTGCCAGGGCTTGAATCCTCCGTAGCCTTGCCCAGAAAACGCATGGGTGACGCCCTGGCGGCGTCCTGGCGGCAATCCAGAGCCTTTCAGGGGCTTGAGGCATCTGAGGCACGTATCCTTTGGTTGTACGTTTCGCATTGGACACGCTTCTGGTGCGAATCCGGCCGTCGCTTTACTTCCGAGGCGACTGTCGCGGCTATGGCCCCGGCCGATCGCTCAGCGCGAGAAGCTTCCTGCGGTCGGAGGCTCCGGCCACAGGGTTCGAAGCTGGACCCCAGGGTCTGCTTGGGAGCGAGCGGGCAGCGGCTCGGCCGGTTTCGGCTCTGCGGGCGTGACCGGATCAAGGCTCTGCGGCTTGATCGCGGTCGCATGCCTCAAGCGCTGCGGCTTGTGAGCCAGCTTCGTTGCCTTCCCTGAGAGCTTGGTTTTCGGCGGAATGCTCTGTGCCGGCCTTGGCTCAGGTTCGGCGGAGAAGCTCTCGGCGCTGGCTTCGCCAAGACGCTCGGTCGAACCGCATCCTGCGAGAGCTACGCTGGCAAATAGACCCAGCAATACGGGTGTCTTGCGTGCAAGCCTGCGCATTGTCGTCCTACGCCTGTTCTTGACAAAACTCCCGGCGCAGTGAAGCGCCGAGGGGTCAGTCAAAACTCACCGTAGGGCACACTCAAGCCTAATCGCTGTTCTTGGTTGATCGTTTGTTAAAGGTTTTCCTTAAAGACGGGTCGCAACTAAGTTGGGTTTGGGGCTGCTTCACGAAGTCAGCCGCCGCGCCGACCTTGACCTTGCCGGCATCGACCGCCGCGGCAACCTCGGGGACGCCGTGCCGACCGTTGAACCGACCACTCCGACTTGCCCGTGAGCTTGGAGACTTCCTTGGTGAAGCGGTCGGCCTTTTGGTCGCCATTTTGGCGACCATTCGCCTTACGACGGCCTCCGCCCCGCGGAGTGCTCGACTTCGTCTCCGGGTTCTTCAGCTCGTACAGCTCTTTCCGGCGCGTAATCAGCGCCTCGCGTTGAGCTGGCGTCAGGTCGGCCCGCACGGCTCAGGGATCGCTGAGCCGATCGGTCGCGGGCGGAAACCGCGGAGACCAGCGGGTCAACGAAGTCACTGGTTCGCCTATCTGAACAAAAATTAAAGGCCCCAGCGAGCAATGGTGCCGGGGCCGGCGATCACAATGCGGGGTGGGGCTTGAGCTTGGAGGCGAGTGCCGTGACCGCTAATTTCCGAGCGTGCCACTGAGCTGGTCGCAAGCCAATTCAACCAGATGAATTAGCCCTCAAGGACGATCGGGTTCGCAAGGCGAAGCCCACGAAGCTCCTCGCCCCGCATCGCTCCATATGCGCTACCGCGCGCTAGTTCGGGGCTTGTGCGATTTCAGGGGCTTTCGTCACCTTCTTCATTGTTGTTTGTCGCTCGATTTCACTTGAGGATCGCTCATCGGCTGGGTTCAGGTCACGCCTCGTCAAGCGTAAGGGGACTTCGAATAATTGGCTGCGGTCGTGTGCTGTGCGAATTCTCGTTGGCGCGAGTTGATTCCGCGGAGCGAGACGATGGGACAATTGGGGTTTTTTGACGCTGAGCGGCGGTTGGCGGCGTTGTTGGAGAAGGGCGATCCGCTGGAGACGATCGGAGGGCTGGTTCCGTGGGAGAGTTTCCGCGCCGACATCGAGGCGGTCGTGCTGACGCCGGAGGAGGCGAAGAAGAGCAAGGCCGGTCGCAAGCCGCTCGACGCGCTTGTTGTGTTCCGCATGCTAGTCCTGCAGGCGTTGTACAATCTGTCGGATGAGCAGATCGAGTATCAGGTGCGCGACCGGCTGTCGTTCACGCGGTTTCTCGGGCTTGGCTTTGAGGATGGCATCCCGGACGGCACGACCCTATGGCTATTCCGCGAGAAACTGGCGCAGGCCGGGCTGATCGACAAGCTGTTTGACCAGTTTGACCGACAGCTCAACGCCAAGGGCTACATTGCACGCGGCGGGCAGATGGTAGACGCGAGCATTGTGCCGGCGCCGAAGCCGCGCAACACGCGTGAGGAGAACGAGGTGCTCAAGCGCGGCGAGACGCCTCCGGCGTGGGAGGAAAAGCCGGCCAAGAACCGTCAGAAGGACAAAGACGCACGCTGGACCAAGAAGCACGGCAAGAGCTTCTTTGGTTACAAAAATCATGTGAATGTCGACCGCACTCACAAGCTGATCCGGCGCTATGCGGCGACGGACGCGGCCGAGCACGACAGCCGCCAGTTGGACGGGCTTCTCCGCCGGGGCAACACCTCACGGGACGTGTTCGGCGACAGCGCCTATCGCTCCGCGGCGGCAGAGGCGCGGCTGACGGCACAAGGCTTCCGCAGTCGCATTCATGTCCGCGCGACGCGCGGTCATCCGCTGTCGAAGGCCAAGGCGGCGGCGAACCGGGCGAAGAGCCGCATCCGCGCGCGCATCGAACACGTGTTCGGTGCGCAGGAGACGGCGCCCGGCGGCCGTGTCGTGCGCACCATCGGAATCGTCCGGGCGCGCCTCAAGATCGGCCTGCAAAACTTCGTCTACAACATTCGCCGCTTGGCGACGCTCGCGCGGATGGCCACTGCATGAGCGGGCCCGCCTCCGTTCCGGTGAACAATCGGCCGCGAAACTCTAGCCTCCGGGATCAGCAGAGTCCGCTCATAGCGGTCGTAAAAATCGAATTAATCGAGGTTCCCGAAAGCTACTTTGACGCGATCATGCGGGTCCATCGCCGCCCGAGCCGACGCTCGCACCTTACTCACAATTAGCGTCCGCTGGGTCATCGTCCGGCCCGGCCGTGGTCCATCCGCAATATCGAACAGGCGCAGCTCGCGAGGTGGTTAGCGGGTCGTCCGCGCTCCCGCTGGACTGCTTCGCAGGGGCCGCGGGACGGCCGGGGCCTCGTGTCAGGGCCGCGCCGCGCCCCTTCCGTGCTCTTGCACTTCAGTCACCCGGTGGATCGATCGGCAGAACACCAAATGTTTGAGGCTCCGGCGCCATCGCGCGGTCTATGGCTTCGAGAAGAGCGCCAGCACGATCGCGCGGTAAGTCAATGTAAAACTTTTCGCCGGTGGCACAAACGAGGCGCAGGCGCAGCCCGCCCCGCAGCGGTTGAACTATAATTTCAGCATCGAGGTGGCGCATGTGATGTCTCCTATCAGACTGCGCATTAACGTGGGGAAAACGCGGTGCAAAGCCGACCATGCTCGCCTCGATTGCCTATGTCGTCTCGCTGAATGTCAAGCAGTGCAGTCTCTCAGTGGGTCAGCGCGCGATGGCGGCGCTCGGCGCGCGCTTCAACCCGCTGCCCGCCGGGGAAGCTCGGCGGGTTTTTGCGCCAGGCTTTTCTTGAGAAGCGCGCGCTGGCTTGCTCGACGTAAATCCGATTGACGCCGAAGAGCCCGGCAAAGGGCTCCGCAGCCGCCCTGAACATCGAGCCCAGTTCGGCAAGGATATTGCCGCCTTCACTGCGCACCCGGGCCTCGATCTGTTCGCTCTTAACCCGGCGTTAATCATAATCTGTTAACGATCTGGTATCCTGTGAATTTTGGCCTTGCTGCTCGGAAGCTGGAGCCACAGCTATGTCTCTTCGCGTGTTTGCGATCATCTTCTGCGTCGTGTGGATCGCGGCAATCGTGTGGTGGAGCGATCCCCTCGATATTCCGACGATTGCTGGCGTCTTAACCGCACTTGCTTGGTTTTGTTTGACAGGCTTGTGGCTAAACCCGTCGATCGCGGACTGACGGCGAATCTTCACTGTGGCTCTGCTCGACCGCCCGCTGCAGCTCGGGCGCGCCCTTGTCGATGACCTTCCGGACGGCCCAATGCGCTGCGCTCCGCGGACCGGTTTTTATCGGCGGGCATCTCCTGCCCAGCCTTCGACGAACTCACCCCGATGCCACCGCATGGAGGCAGCTTTTCAATCCAGATGCATTACGGATCTGGACACGTGACCGCACCCCGACCAATGCTGCAAAAACGTCAGAAAGTCCTTGCCAGGGTGCCGTCCACACGTGACCCACAGCTGTCCTTTGCCCGCGCTTCTAAGCCTCCGGTAGCATCATCGACAATCGATTTGATATCCGCGGCAGCGGGTCTACGCCGCGCTTTGCTGACAGTTGCGACAGTCTCGCTGTGGGAGTGGCCAGGTCATCACATCCGGTTAATGGTTCATCCCACAAAGGCGTTGGCGTATCGATCGCGCAGCTTGTTTTTTTTGGACCGTGCCCATCGCGTTGCGCGGGAGTTCGGTCGTGATAATGACGCGCTTAGGGCTGCTTGAATTTGGCCAGTTCGTTTGAAAGCGCCGCCTGGATGGCCTTCTCTTCCAGGCTCGCTCCTGGCTTAGGCGTGACGACGGCTACAACTCCCTCTCCAAAGTCGATGTGAGGAACGCCGATCGGCGAAGGTGCAGTCGTCGAGCAGTTGAACGAACGCGAGTTGAAAATCTGCTTGCGCACGTTGCCGGCAAACCTGTCGCGACCGCCACACACAGCCTCGGGTGCGACAGGGGCTCGTCCGTGGCTTGCAGTGTCCTTGACGGCCAGCGCGGCGAATGCTCGATCGCCGAGCTGTGCCGCCGCGAGGGCATTGCCGAGAGCCTGTATTACAGCTGGTCGAAGGAGTTCCTGGAGGCGGGCAAGCGGCGGCTTGCCAGCGACACGGCGCGTGCTGCAACCAGCAGCGAAGTCAGCGAACTCAGGCGCCAGGCGCAGGAGCTCAAGGCGGGTGGTGGTGCTGAGCCCATTGGCTATCTGAGTCACTGCGTCCGGGTTCGTGCAGCCCATCCCGTCATATGAGTATGAGCCTTCATCCGGTGGCACGATGGTGCGCATAAACGAATTATTAATCAGTCCATAAGTAAATGCACTTTCAGGCGGCATATTTGAGCGATGGTTTTTGGTAGAAGGACCGGATTTTTTCTGGGTCGTTTTGCAGTTGGCGCATGGATGCGCGGACCTTGGCTTTAAAATCGGCCTTGTCGGTAATTGTCATGCGGCCAACAGTGTCAGCCTTGAGGTGTTTCCAGACCAGTTCGTCTGGATTGCGGTCGGGCGAATAGGGCGGCAGAAAAAACAGCCGCAGTCTGCCGTGTTGGCTGTCGACAAAAGCTCTGGTTTTCTTAGCAATGTGGGCGGGGCCGCGATCGACAATCAAGAAAATCGCGCGCTTGGCACCGGCCAACAGGCGCTCGAGGAACTCGATGAAGACCGCGGCATTCACCCCGCCCTTGTCTTTGATCATGAACCGCATATGGCCGCGCGCGGTAATCGCCGAGATCAGGCTCATGCGATGGCGCGCACCTGTGGTTTCGACGATGGGGGTTGCGCCCCTCTTACCCCACGTGCGCCCGGCATGATGATCGGAGCGCATGTGAGCGGCGTCGCCAAAGAAGATCTCGGCCTTTTCTCGCTGCGCCAGGGCTTTGATCTTCGGGTAGTCCTTCTTAAGCCATTGCTCGACCACAGCCTCGTCGCGCTCCTGCGCACGGTGCAAGGGCTTCTGGCAAGTGATGCCGAGTTGCGCCAGCAGTCGACCAACCGAATTGGCGCTCACCACGACCCCAAACTTATCCTTGATCAGCTTTGCCACCATGACACGCGTCCACAGCGCGAAGGCGAACTTCAGTTGCAACGGGTTCTTCTGCGTGATGGTGTTGTAAATCCATTGCAAGGCGCGCGCATCCAGTTTGGGCGGCCTGCCCAAAAGCGGCTTGGCTTTCAGCGCTCCCCAGCCACCTCGCCGATACTGCGCCAGCCAGCCATAGATCGTACGGCGGTTGATCCGCATGGATCGTGCGACAACCTCGGGACTTTCGCCAGCCTGTACGCTGCGCACGGCGCGCATGCGCATCTCTTCCAGCGTCGCGTGATCCAGCTTGCGAGCATCGTCTTGTTTCATCTCCCTTCAGAATCAGACGAAATTCGCCCTGTCAATAAAAATGTGCAACTACTTATGGACTGATTAATATACGCTTGTAAGAACGCATTTCACGCCGGCTTTGGGGATTGACTATTGGGTCGCTGGCCTCTTGCGTCGCAAAACCGCTATGACGCGAGTCACTTCCTAACCGGGGTTTGAGCGAGTATCGTTTGGTAGTTTGGGTGACTGGCAGTGGGATCACCGTGCCGAACGAGAGCTATGACGTCTTCGTCAGTTACTCGCGTACGGACTGGCGGCACGGGGCCGAGATTGATTCGGTCCTGCGCGCCAAGGGGCTGAGGTCATTCTTCGATCGCTGCGAGCTTTTGCCCGGTCTGCCCTGGGTGCGGGCGCTGGAACAGGCCATCGGCGCTGCCAAGGCGGTGATCGTGCTGATCGGACCGCGCGGGCTCGGCAATACCCAGCAATATGAACGCGAGCTTGCCTTAGTCCGCCAGAGCCGCGATCCGGCCTTCCCGGTCGTACCGGTGATCCTGCCGATACCGCGAACCGATCGGCCGTTCGATTTTTTAAACCTCCTCACCTGGGTCGATTTCTCTCACGTCGCAAAAGTGTCCGACGCGCCCGACGAGCTTGCGCGCCTGTTGGCGGCCGTCCACGGCGCGCCCTGACGCACTGGGGATGTGGTGCAGGAAGCCATCTGCCCCTATCGCGGGCTCGACGCCTTCCGGGAGGAGGACGCCGCATTCTTCTTCGGCCGCGGCAGCGCGAGCGAGCCGGACAGCCCGATCGGCCAGCTGGTTCGTAAAGTTCGCGACCACCCGTTCGTGATGGTGGTGGGCCGATCCGGCAGCGGCAAGTCTTCGCTGGTCTATGCCGGCCTGCTGCCAGCCCTACGCCGCGAGTGCGACCAATTCTGGAATGTCCTGTCTCTGCGACCCGGGCCTGCCCCGCTGCGCGCACTGGCGGTGGCCTTCAATCCGCGCGCGGACGACGAGGGCGCTGCAGAATACGCAACAAAAATCACCAACGAGGCGGAGAAGCTGAGGGCCGGCGACCCCGAGTTGCTGTCTCACATGATCCGTGAAGAACTGGATCGGGCGGAAGGCAAGCCGGACCGGCTGTTGCTGTATATCGACCAGTGGGAGGAACTCTACGCGCAGGGAGCGTCCAGCAGCGATAGGGAGCGAGCCGCTCAGCACGCCGCCGATGTCAATCGCTTTATCGACTTGTTGCTGACGGCCGCACAAACCGGGCTGGTTACCGTGGCCGCAACCGTGCGTGCCGACTTCTACGATCCTCTGATTGCGCACCAGGAAATCCGATCGCTGTTGCCAGCCCGACAGGTCCTGCTCGGGGCGATGCCGCGATCAGAACTGGAGCGCACTATTACAGAACCGGCGAAAAAAGTCGGACTTACATTTGACCCGCCCGATCTTGTGCAACGCATCCTCGATGAAGCCGGCGAGGACGAGGGCATGCTGCCGCTCCTGCAGTATGCCCTCAAGGAGACCTGGGCGCTGCGTAAAGGCAACACCATGACCGGTGATTCCTATGCGCGTTCGGGTGGAGTACGGGAAGCGATTCGGATCACCGCGGAGCGGACCTTTGACGGGCTGTCGGCTGAGGATCAGCAGGCCGCGCGCCAGCTCTTCCTTCGGTTGGTGACGCCCGGCGAAGGCCAGGAGGATACCCGTGCACGCGCGGAGATGCCCGCAGAACCGGCGCAGCGCAAGATCGTGGAGCAATTTGCCGGACCACGGACGAGGCTATTGGTGACGAGATTGGACCGCGCGGCGCGGCCGACAGTTGAAGTCGCCCACGAGGCGCTGATCCGTACCTGGCCGCGACTACGTGCCTGGATCGATGCCAACCGAGAGAAGCTGCGCGCCCGTGCGCAGGTCCTGCAAGCAAAGACTGATTGGGAGGGACAAGGACGGCGTGCGGATTTGCTGCTGCCTATGGGACACCAACACGGGCGCGGCGCTGTTGATTCTTCAGGACACGAGGAGCGGTTGTGGGGAGCATCATTCAATGCAAACGATACGCGCATTTTAACTGCCTCACTGGACCGTACGGCGCGGATTTGGGATGCGGTAACGAGCACACCGGTCGCCGTATTGAAAGGGCACGCGGGCTCGGTTTGGTCAGCCCAATTTAGCTCTGACAACGAGCACGTGTTGACCTGGTCGGCTGATTCCACGGCGCGGTTGTGGAAAGCGAGTACCGGAGCAGAGATTGGCATACTCAGGACACATGGATATGAAGTTTCAGGCGCGACTTTTAATAGCCAAGGAACACGTGTAGCGACGAGAAACTCCGATAATGTCGTGCGCGTCTGGCATGTATTCAAAATCGACTGCCGATTTGGTCGAGCAAGCAAGAGTTCACGTGCCGCGGTGCCTGACGCCAGACGAGCGAGAAAAAGTCTCACTTGAACGTGAGCCGCCGGATTGGTGCATTGAGCAGCAAAAGTGGCCCTACAACGACGAATTATGGAGGCTGTGGCTCGCCGATCGCCATGCAGGTAGAAACTCCAGGATGCCGGCGGTTAAAACGACAATACGGAAGTGGCTTGCAGTGGAAGCCGATTGACCAGGCGTCGCGACCGCACACGAGCCTCAACGGGCTCACCCCAACCAAGTTTGCTGCCTGCCCCGCATATATACCATATAGACATGTAGAACAAACCATGCCATAATACGTCCATGCTACGAAAGGGGCGTAAGATGGCTCGCAAGGGTCCGAATATCCGTGAGTTCCAGAAGCGGTTTCCCGACGAAGACACGTGCCTCAAGCACCTGATGCGGGTGCGGTTCGGCGAACGGCTGACCTGCTTCAAATGCCAGAAGCAAGCGACCTACTACCGGGTCAAAGGCCGGCGCTCATTCGAATGCGAGCATTGCGGCTATCAGGTCTACCCTACCGCAGGAACGCCATTCGAGAGCACGCGCACGCCGCTGCGCGACTGGTTCTATGTCATGTACTTGTTCTGCGCATCGCGGAATGGCGTGGCCGCAAAAGAGGTCGAACGCCAGATTGGCGTGACCTACAAAACGGCTTGGCGGATGTGCACTCTGATCCGTAAGTACATGGGCTACGTTGACGGTGACTATCCGATCGGTGGCCCCGGAAAGACTGTCGAGGCCGACGAAACCTTCATCGGAGGCAAGGACAAGGCCGAAGACGCGAGACAAAGCGATCGTTTTTGGCGTGGTTGAGCGCGATGGTGACGTTGTGACCCGCCATGTCGTGGCGCGGACCAAGCATCACATTATTCCGCACATCGTAATGTTCGTTAAGCCCGGCTCACGGCTTCACACGGACGAGGCATCAGCATTCAAACTGTTGACAGAGAAGTACGGCTACGAGCACGAAATGGTCGATCACTCTGCCGAAGAATGGGTCCGTGGCGACGTACATACGAACACTATCGAGGCGTTCTGGGCGAACGTGAAGCGTGGGATAAAAGGGACTTACGTTTGGGTTTCGAAGAAGTACTTGGAGACTTACCTTCGCGAGTTCGAGTATCGCCATAACTTGCGGCGGACGCCTTACCTGATGTTCGAGTGCCTATTGCAGGCTTTCCCGAAGGTTCAGGTTGGGTAGCCATCGCGTGCAGAAGTCTATCGAACTTGTAAAACGTCCTCTTGAGCGAATTATTCATTGTAGTTTCCGATAATCTTTTGATCTAAACCCGCCTAACTTCGCGCGTGCAGACGTCCCGAAAAAATTCCCCAGACTAAAACCCAGACTGATCTTCTACAGTTCGAATCTGCAAGGCATTGACCGGGCAGCAAAAATCGCGCCGGAAAAACGGCTTGGCACTACATTTTGTCGATTGGCTGGGTTGGGCGGGATCAGGCGTCGGCGAGTTGCCGGACGGTTGGCGGCAGGGCGACGCCGGCGGCGCGCAGGGCGAGGCTTGCGGTGGGGCGTGGCGGTGTGCGCAGCAGAAAGCGTTTGCCGTCCTGTTCGACCTCCGTCTCGGTCAACGAGTCGAGATCGGCGAGGACGTTCGGCCAGGAACTCGCATGGCCCAGAGTGGCGATGCGGTCCTCCAGCTCCTTCTTCAGCACCAAGGCGAGAAAGCTACACGACACATGGCCGCGAATGGTCTCGTCGAGCTTGTGAAAAATCGGGCGGGTGGCGAACAGGCTTTTCGACGTTCGGAACGCGCGCTCCACCATCCACAAATGTTTGTAGCAAAGCATGGTTTCGAGCGGCGAGAGATCGGCGTTCGTGCGCAGCACGAAGATTCCGTCGAACTTGGCGTCCTCCTCCGCCTTGGCGCGATCGATGACGAAATGGTCGTCGTCTGGCGTCGCGAGGAAGCGCCGATAGCCCTTGTTGCCGACAAGGGTTTTATCGCCTTTCTTCAACTGGCGCTCGAGCGCGGCCAGGATCGCGGCCCTGGCGGCGGCGTCCTTCTTCATCTCTTCGCGATTGCGACACACGATGTAGCGCCGCCCGGCCAGCATGACCGCCTTGGCCTCGTAGTCGATCTCCTTGCCCCGCTTGGCGATGGTGAGTGGGATGAAGGGAGCGGGATCGGCGAGCACGAGGTCTCGCACCAGTTTGTCGCTGCGCTCGCGCACGCCGAGAATATAACAAAGCCCGCGCGCTTCGAGTTCGGCGATGGTCTCGGCGCTGATCATGCCGCGATCGGCGACGACGCAGACGCGTTGAATGGAAAAGCGCTTGCGCAACCGATCGACCACCGGAACGAGGCTGCCGACATCGGCCGTGTTCCCTGGCCACATTTCTGTGCAAACTGGTCGACCGTCGCCATCGAGCAGCACGGCGAGAATCATCTGATCGAGGTCCGGCCGATGGTCTTTGGAGAAGCCGCGCTGTCCCAGCGTCTGGCCGCCGTCTCCCTCGAAATAGAGGCTGGTCGTGTCCATGAACACGAGGTCGAGCGTGCTGAACAGATCGCGCCGGCGCGCGAACAGCTCCTCCTCGACGACGTCCTTCAGGCAGCGCGGCGCGAAGAGCGTGGCGCCGTCCTGTTGATCTTCGCCCAGTTCCTCGCCCAGCCAAGCCATCGCCCGATAAAGGTGATGCAGGTCGATATCCTCGACGCCATCGATTGCGTAATCCTCGCGCCAGCGGTCCGCCGCCCGGTCGGAGCCGCCAGCAAACAGGCGATGCAGAACGGTGAGAAACACCGCGCGTTCGAGTGGGAAGCCGTGCTTGCGGGAACCGGCGAGGTCTTCGATCACCTTGCGGCAGCCGGTCGCTTCCCACAATCGCTCGAATACGAGAGCGGGCCCGATGCGCCGCGCCGCGTCCGCCGTAACGGCGCCCTCGGCGAAGGCGTTGACGACGATGGCTTTCGCGGCGAAGCGTGCGCCCGACCGCAGCAATCGCTCCAATTGCCCGCTGTCGCGCAAATCCTCGATGCGGCCGAGCGTGGCGATCACCTGCTGGCGCACTTGCGCGCCGTCACGGCGGCTTTCGACGATCTGGAGGTAGGCGCGGCCGCCCGAGGTCTTCTTGCGGAAATACATGCGCGAAACCGTGCGAGCGACTCATTCGTGGTGCGCACATGATCACCACAGATAGATATCTAGTCAATGATAATCACGCATAACGTGGCACTACATTTTTGAAAAATCAGACCCTCAGACGAATAAAATCAATAGCTTACGCAGCGCAAACCGCCTCCAACTGTAGAAGATCAGTCAGACTAAACACGCTTTTTAGTCTGGGCCAAATTGAAGCTGATGGAGAAAAGTAAAATGATACAATGATTTATCTGGCGCGCCACGGTCGATGAAAACGGGCACTATTCTTTCGCCGTCGCGCTATGATGCCGCGGCCTGCCACGTTCTCCAATCGGTAATTCTGCGACTGCCCGCGCTCTTGCACTACGCCCGATCGGCGGCGGTCTTCCCGATTTTTCGCAGCGTGGTCCGGTGTCCCCTCGAGCCGCCTTCATCGGACGCTGCCCCAAAAGGTGGGCTACGTTTTTTTTCACCTGATGTCAGCGAACGATTCGATCAGACGTGGGCCCACTGCGGTCGCTTCGTGGGAGTCGACCTCGCCCAATTTGCCAAAATCGAGATTCGTCAATTTCGTCAGATCCGCAATCGATACCTGAAAGACGCGGACCTGTGCGGCGGAGAGCTTTTCGAAAATGTCCGCCTCCCTGATCCGGTCGATATCCATGATCAGATTGCGCTGGCTGACGATGAAGGCTGACGCCTTGAGGTTTCCGTCGCTCTTGCTGATCAGGATTTTCCAGAAATATTTGGGGATGCTGACGCCGCCGAACGTCGGGTCCTTGTGCCCGGGCTCGGAGGGATCGGGCAGATCGGCGTCTTCGGCATCCGGGCCATCGAAGATCGGCCCATTCATCACGATGCCCTTGTCCTTGTTCTGCAGCAGGATATCGCGCGTGTAGTCTTCAAGTCCGGCCCACAATTTCGCCCCCTGATTGAACGACCAGAATTGCGGCGAACAATTGGTGAAGTGGAACGAATTGTCCCCGTGCTGCTTGGCTTCGGCGACGGTGCTGCCCCAGGTGGCGTCGAGCCGGCGGACCAGATGACCACGGTCGAACGGATTGGCGGTCCGATCCGCTTCGAGCGTCGCTTGCTTGCGATAGATCTCGTCGCCGATCTGGAATTTGGCGTTGATGCGAGGATCGCGGAGCCAGGAGTTGCCCTCCCGTTTTCCGACGTCCTGCTGCTGGCCGCCGTCGACGTTCACGACACTGAAGAACGCGAGCTTGCGCTCCTTGTTCATGACCACGCTGTAGTTGAAGTATTTCAGCTCCGATTGCGCCGGTTTGGCGATCAGCGTCGCAATCTTGGATTTGAGCGACGCCGGAATTTTCGGCAACGGCACGGACAGTTTTCCGCTGCCGATGAAGTCCGGTTGATATCCTGGCCGCGATCCCAAGGTCGATTGGTCGATGTGCGCGGCTTCCATCGGCAAGCCGGTCAGCGCGCCGACGCGCGGCCCACCGGCCGGGGCGTTGTCGGGCGCGCTCGTTTTCACGTTCGGGGTGGAAATGCCCTGAATCTCTCGCCTGAACAGCGGAATGGGTATGCGGACGGGGACCACCAGCGAGGCTGAGTTGCCTGACTGCTCGACCCACAGATCAGGTCCGCCAGGCCGTGATCCGACCGGGACGGCCGCCTTTTCAGGCGTGACCGGCGGAGGCGCCGGTCCGTCGAGCGCGGCCTTGACCAGTGGATGGGACCCCATTGCGACCTTCAGATCAGCAACGATCGCGCTCACCCGCACGCCTTCGTTGGCGATCCAGTCGATCAGGGACTCGTCCATCGAGGCATCCCAGACCTTGCCGTCCTTGGTGAGGGTACGGCCTTGCGAATCCTTCTTCGGGACGCCGCTGTGGTGGAGGGCGATGACCTGCCAGAACCGATTGAAGGCAGGCGACCCGGAGGATCCAGCTGTGGTGTCCGTGAGATACCAGACGAAGTCGCCGAAATATTTCAGGAGCTTGTTCTCGCGGACGCATACCTGCTTGGTCTGCCCGCCGGGATGCTGGATGATGGTCAGGTATTCGCCGGGATCGCCCTTGCCGGGCTCGCCGCTGAGCGGCAGCCATCCCCAGTCCGAAAGTATGCGCCCACTGTCAGAAGCCGGGGCGACGGCGACAATCGTGTAGTCGAGCTTGTCGTTCGTATAGAAGAGCTTCCCCGGCTCGAATCCGAACCGCACCGGCTGGCGCTCCATCCCGTTGATGTCCAACTCATAGTCGAAATCGGCGAGCGATTTGGCGGCATCGGACGGGCCCCCGAAAACGTGGTGGTTGGTCAGCATCATGCCTGGGCCGATCAGAAAGCCCGACGCATATCCGACTAGGTTCGAGCCCGCATCCTTGAGCTGAATCCGGCAAATTGAATGCGAGGCGAGCGTCCCCTTGGCGAGGTAGTTGATGTTGTCGAGGTCGTTTCCATTGATGATCCGCTCGAGGCCGGACTGGGCAGCCTCGGGGTCTTGAGTTTGTGCAAGAAGCTGGCGATGGCGGCGCTGCTTTTGCTGCACCGTCATCTCCATGGGGCCGTCCCCAAGCTTCTTGTCCAATTCGGCGGGCGAGAATTTTGCCTGTTTGAATCGTTGCTCAGATCCGGCAATGAGCGCGGATTTGATGAGCATGATGTTCCCCCCTTGAATTGCTGGATTTCAGCGGTCGCTGCCTTGCGACGTTCGCGCCAATCTTCGTGGCCAACTCATGCCAAGACGTCTTCACGTCGGCACATCGCTTGAGCGCTTCTCGGTCGGCCACGGTACCCCGTCAGCTTGACTCCTGATTTCCCCGGCAAATGTGAATTGCCTCACACTCTTCTTGCCAAATTTTTGCGATCTTCGGCCGACCGGTGTCCTTCCCGAAAATTATATCCGCGCGTAGTAATGATGATGATGGTTCCATGTCGCTGGATCGCTCGGCCGAGCGGAGCATCCTTGTCCAACGATAGGTGCGTTCGCGTCTGATTGTAGTAGTGAGTATATGCGGTCAGGATCCGCTGGAGATGCAATCTCAGGCACGAAGCGTGCCAGTGGTAAGAAGATACTACGCTATCTCGCCCGCGGTAGCATGCGAGCTGTGCCACCATGAGGCCGTACTGCCGACTGACGCGTGGCCCGACGCGGTGCTCGTGCACGCTTCCGGCCGCGCATGATGTGCAACGTCTGCGGGATCGTCGGCGCCTATGCCCAGCCGAACGGGAAAGAAACGCAGGCGAGTGGGAATTGGCGAACCGGCGCTCCTACATGACGCCGAGCGGCCCTGCCGCGCCCTGCTCGCGACCGCGGATGTACCCGCGCTGATCCTGAGAGGCGCTTCCGCGATTTTCCGCGGGCCACGAAGTAGCCATCTCATCGTCGTAGCCTAACAAATACGCCCCGCCCCGGCTGCGCGCGACTTTCGGTTGGTGACGCTGCAGGTGAGCAATTTACGTTCTCCACTCATGCGTGAAGTGACCTGAAAGGTGTGCAACCAACATGGCACGAAGCAAACTCAGAACAGCTGTTGTGCTCGCCATCGTTCTCGAAGGTGTCTTGTCGACGGCGAAAGCTGAGACCATCATCGAATGCCGCGAAAGGCCAGAAACTCGCGAGTATTGGTCTTGGCGCGAAATCGACGGCCGGCGATGCTGGTTTAAGGGCCACCGCAGCATCAGCAAGAAACTCTTGTCTTGGGGCCCGAGGTCGCCCGCAGATGACACTGAGCCGGATCGAACCACAGCCCAGATGAGATCATCTGACAGGCTTTCCGGCAGCCCAGGGCAGCCCATCGATGTCCGTGAGAATCCCGCGACTCTTGACAGTTCAATTGGCCCGTTCGAGACCGCCTGGCAGAACTTAATGGCGGACATGAAGGCCCAGAACCGACCAAAAACGGTAAGGCCAATTGCTGTCGGACCAACGCATATCAATTGAGTCATGGATCGACTCATTTCGGCGCAGCCGGCGTGGCTAATCTGCGGGGATTACGACGCTTGGCCCTGGCGAGAATTGATGGCCAGCAATTCAAAGAAACCCAAGCTACGAAATATGAGCGCGAGAGAGCTACGGCCTCGCTCTCTCCGGCGGGCTGTCGGAACATGCCCCCCTGTTTTGAGGAAGTTCGCCGGCTCGCCGTCATGCGCTCGCCATTTCGCTGAGGCAGCGCTCACCCTGTGAGGCGACCGGCGGGCTGCTAGAAGTGGGCCCCCGCGACTGGCAGCCCCTCGTCATGCCTTCCCCTCCCGGCCCCCCGATGATCCTCGGCAACATGCGCAGCCTCGCCGTCCGCTCGTGTGAGCTGTGTCACCATGAGGCGGCGCGTCGCTGCCCGGCTGCAGGGCGCCCGGCAAGGTTCACCGTGGACGGCGCGTGAGCGCTCGAGCAGTGGGAGCAGGGAGGCGTTCGCGGAATAGTCAAGTACTTGTCGCGCTGCTGCGGTTAGGCGCCGGCATGGCACGGAACGCGCGCCAGCAATCACTGGGGCATCGCTTAGCGTGAGAAAGTGCTGTCTGCCGGTGCAGTCGGCCATGGATGTTGCAACGGCTCGCCCTGAGTAGGAACTGATTTCGGCTCGGGCGTTTGCGGCTGCGCCGCCGCGGTGCGCCCGGATGCCGCCGGCTTCTTGGCAACCTTGGCCGTCCGCGGGCGCTGCGGCTTTTGCGCCGGCTTGTCTTTCTTCTCTGACGTCGTGTTAGCCGTCTGTGTTCCGGATTCGCCCTCCTTTGCCGAAGACTCGCTCGTCTCCTCGCCCGGCGCTACTTTTGCAGTGGGATATTCCGGCGAAACCAGTCCTTCGCTCGGAGCATCGCTCAGCCTGTTGAGCGAAAAACTGCATCCGGCAAAGCCGCTGGTCGCAATGATTAGCGAAACGAGCGCTACGCGGGCACTGACGCGCATTGATCCCTCTTAAGCTCTTGGCCGTTCTCACCCATGATTTAGTCCAGTGGCCCTATTCGACCATACGCTGGTAAGGACTTCCTTTACGCTTTTGGTTAAGCTACTTCGATTTGGAACTGTCTCCTATGCTCGTTTGGCCGCAGATGGAGCAGATCGGGAATTGGCGGACGGGCTCAGGCGCTCCTACATGACGCCGAGCGGCGCTGCCGCAACCTGCTCGAGACCGCGGATGTACCGGAAAACCGCGAGCGGGGGAAAACCAAGCCCCACGTTCTCAGGGAACGAAGCGATCCATCATCGATGTGGATCAGATTTAGGCCGAGCCACAGAGCTGTCAGAACAGAACCGATGAAAAATCCCACTGCAAACGCGCCGAGCAATATCAGCGAGAAATGCGGCGCGTTGGGGATTGCCATATGAAGTCCGAGAAGAGTCCGGACCGCAGCGACATCTCCGGGCGGCTGCGGTTGGCTGCGATGATCGTGCGCGCTGTATTCTTGAGCATATTAGTCGCTGTGATTGGACGCATCAGCCTTCCGCAGAGCGAAACCATTTGGACCGCATACGACACTCCTGCCGATGCTGCGCGGCTGGCCCTGGGAATCCTCGTGTGCGTTTGGATCGTGCTTCATGCTTTCATGATGCCCAAGGACCCCGAGGGCTACCGAACTTGGTTGTACGTAGGTCTCGTCGCCATCCCCTTTGCTTTGGTCTGCCTTATCGCAGTCTGGTGAAGCGCCCCGTCGGGCCTTTCACCTCCCACCCGTGGCCCAAGGCGTTCTGAACTCTTCACGGACGACTTCCGAGGTAT
>CAVRVX010000004.1:0-146335 GCA_963724735.1 uncultured Alphaproteobacteria bacterium | reverse complement strand
AGTTGCACTCGTTTCGTTGTGGCCAGCCCGCATGCACCGACGGGACGCACAATCTGACGCGTCAAAACGACCTCTTACGTCGTCAAGTTAGGTTTATTATTGCATTCGAAGGCATATGAATTCGGGAGGGAGGAATGGTTTGAAGCAGACAAAAACCATAAGCGTCACTGGGCAAGAGTATAGAGAGAAAAGTGACAGGCCTTTGTGAAGTAACCACCGGCATAGCCGTGGTTTCACTTCCGAAGCAAGGGTCGCTTGGTAGATGGGTAACGATATCGGCGAGGCTACACTCAGCGCGTCGAAACGTTAGCCCGTCGAGGGCGCTCCCTCTGCGATGACCGGTTGACGGGCAGCTCCCCAGCTGGGAGTTGATCTGCAAGGCCATCCTCGTCGTGACGGCGAAGACGCAGCCGTCGGGCAGCTCGCGCCACGGTTCGTGCGAAATCGGCTCCGACGCGATGACCACGGCGCGATAGCTATGCCGCGGGTCATGGCGGATGTGCGGAACTCCTCGCAAATCTCGCAGTCATGCACGCCCCAACGCTCGACATAATGCAGCGTGCGACCCCAACGCGAACCGACAAGCCGGTCACCATCGGTCAACAACACGTTCAACCCGATCCTGGCGGCGGGCTCGATCTCGTGGCACCAAGCGACGATCTGTCCCAGACTAAGGCTAAGAGTTTCCACCAGGGGCCGGTCGGGCATTGCGTCATTCATCGAAAGAATCAAGATGAAATCACTGCTGTCCGGCAATTCTGCCGGGGGCATAGTGTAACGCGCTGATAAGGACTAAGAAAACGGATTTTGGGGGGTGTCACCGATTTCCGAAGTCATTTTGAGAAACTGGGGTTTTTCGACCCCGGAGTTTTCTCATGCCGATCGGCAAACTGGTTTTCGCCCAGCTTATGGACTTTCTTCCACTCCATACGTTCCGGCGTTGCGTTTTGCGTTACCCTTCGAATTATCCGACCAAAACCTTTTCACATCTCGATCAATATCTGAGCATGGCGTTTGCGCAATTAACGTTTCGCGAAAGCTTGCGCGATATCGAAGTCTGTTTACGTGCGCATGAGGCCAAGCTTTATCCCCTCGGCATTCGCGGACACGTCGCTCGCAGCAATCTGGGCGATGCGAACGAGAAACGCGATTGGCGCATTTATCGCGATTTCGCGAACAGCTTGATCGCGCAAGCGCGGCGGCTCTACGCAGACGATGCCTTCGCGGTTGATCTGGACAACAGCGTGTACGCTTTAGACACGACAACGATTGACCTATCGCTCAAAGTGTTTCCGTGGGCACATTTTCGCAAGGCCAAAGCTGCCGTGAAGATGCACACGCAGATTGATCTGCGCGGTAACATTCCCTCGTTTATCCACGTTTCCGACGGCAAAATGCATGAGGTGAACGTACTCGACCTCATGACGCCGGAACCCGGCAGCTTCTCTATTCATGGATCGCGAATTTTCTCTGATTTTCCCTGCGCGCCTCGTACTCTTGCTTGACGCAGCGCTGGGTGCTTTCTCTGTCATCCCGCCCCAAAAGCAAGACAGGCTTTCCAGCGCGTGTATTCACGATCCCCGTCGATTAAAACAACTAGGCTTGCGCTGCGATTCAGACCGTTCGGCTCACAGGCCGTCACGTCAGCCAACGACCATCCGCAATATCTGCGCTACGTGGCTTATCCCGTTGACTTAGGTTATGTCTATCATGTAGTGGCTATGCCCGGTTTGATGGGTTTGATCTCGTGCCTGACGCCCTGTGTGGGCGGCGAGGCGTCCTGGTCTGTCGACGTGCTTGCGGCGCAGGCCGTGATATGTGCCGGGGCTCCATCGTTTCATCATCACGAGGAAAGCCACGATGAATCCACGGCAAGACAACGTGGCCCGCAATCGAGGCATTCGTATAAACCCGGCCGGCTTTTCAGAATTGCCGCGCGGCGCTTGCCGCACAGTCAGGGCCAGACGAAGCCCGTCCGGCCAGCGTCGTTTGAACAAAGAACGCAACGCAGCTCGCTTCGTCAGAAAATGCCTTCTGGAATTCGGAAAGCGAGCGCGCTCCCTGACCATCGTGTGCTACGTTGGCAGACCTCCACCGCGGCCGACCCTCACGGCACACTACATCTAGAGCTACCTGAGTCAACGGATAAGCGCACTGCGCTACGTCGTTTTTTATGACGAAGAGAACGACAAACGCCTCGGGTTCTTCACCAACAATTTCGAGCTTCCGGCTTTGACCATCGCCCAGCTCTACAAATGCCGTTGGCAGGTCGAGTTGTTCTTCAAATGGATCAAGCAGCATCTGCGCATCAAGGCGTTTTTCGGCACGAACGAGAACGCGGTGAAAACGCAAATCTGGATCGCCATCAGTGTGTACGTGCTCGTTGCCATCGTCAAAAAACGTCTCGGCGTCGCAGCGTCGCTCTACACAATCCTACACTTGCTAGCCTCACGCTTTTCGAGAAAACACCGTTGGATCAACTGCTTAACGATGCCGCTCTACAAAATCTAGATTTGCTACCAATTCCCAACCAGTTGAATTTCTTCAGTTAATTGCCGGACAGCAGTGAGATGAAATACATGCTCGCTATCGGTTTCTCCGCGGATCGCCGCGCGGTGCTCCGGCGTCGTCATTTCGATCATTCTCGGTCGTAGGGGGTCGAACTTGGGCAGCGTACCGTTGTGGACGAAGGCCCAAGGACCATGGCAGAAGGGATGCGTATTCTCTAACTGATCTTCTACAGTTCGAATTTGCAAGGCCATTCCACGGGCGGCGAAAACCGCGCCGGAAAAGCCCCTTGGCACTACATTGTGGTCGATTGGCTGGGTTGGGCAGGATCAGGCGTCGGCGATTTGCATTGCGCCTAGAGCCAGGTGCGGCATATATCGCTGTTTCTGAACATCGGTAACACTTATGCCTTTTTTGATCTTGTCATATAGTCGAGACGCTCCGTCGGTGCTGCGCGCTTGAACCTTTGCAAGCTCCCTCAGAGCAGATAGTCGAGAAGCGTCTGTCTCGAATCGATTTAGAATATGGATTACTTGATCCGCGTTGAAGATATCTTCTCCCTCAACTATCTGCTTCACAGACTTAAACTCGGAATCCTCCAGGGCTCGGGTTCTTTGAATTAAAAAGAAGTACGCAACAAGAGCAAGGACTCCCATGGCGCTCGTCGCGCCAGTTAGCACGGCAACCATTTCCCCACACTAATTATCATCTCCATGCCCGCCGGTTCAGAAGTGCCAGGCCAAGCTCACACCCGAAGCCAGCGGCTCGGGACGGCATATGACCGCTCATGGCACTACCCGGAATTCTAGCGACTGTGCCCAAACTGGCGAAAAAGATACAAGACGAATTCCGTCAAGAGTCAAAACGGCCCGAGAATCAAACCCTACAGGCAGCGTGAAATACGATTGCGCATTGGATCTCCTGTGCTACGTTCACCCCGCCTTACCTTAAAGGCGGGGCGCAACGGGGGGCATAACGTGGGATGGCGGGTTTAAGCGAGAGGGCTATCCGGTCTCGGATGTTCTGGTTATGGCCTATCCCCAGCGGGCAAGAGGCCAGACTGGATTTTCACGGGTACAATTGCTACATGAATGTCGCCGCCGATCTCGGCCGAGAAGCGTCACTCCGCGCGATGTGGCGCGCGCTTTACGCTGGGTCCTGTCGCGGTGTTGGTTGGAATTGAGGGTGGCGTAGTCTCCGGGGTGATGAACCTCAAATCGCCTGGCGTTGGAGCGCCAGGCAGGAGACCACGCCATGACGAACGATAGCATTGATACGACCGGATTTCAGCCTGACGCCGCCGCGGACGAGCATCTTTTCGACAGTTGGTTCGATCCGATCGAGAACGCGGTGCGCGACCGGGTGCGCTGCTTCATCGAAGAACTGATCGAAGGCGAACTTTCAGCCGTGCTGGCGCGACCGCGCTATGGCCGGCGAGCGAAGGACAGCGGTTGTTTTGAGACCTCGGCGGGCATCGTTGGCCACCGCCACGGCAGCCGGACGCGAACGCTGACGGGAACGTTCGGGCGAACCGAGATTGCCGTGCCGCGCGCGCGTCTCATGCAGCCGGACGGCGGCACGACGGAATGGAAGAGCCAGGCGTTGCGCGCCTATCAGCGGCGCACGCGTGCGGCTGAGGCGTTGATCGCGAGCGCCTATCTCGCCGGCGTCAACACGCGCCGCGTCCGGCGGGCGCTTGCCGCGCTGTTCGGCGGCGCCGTCGGCAAAGACATTGTGAGCCGGACCTGGCGCAAGGTGAAGGGCGACTGGGAGGCCTGGAACGCCCGTTCGCTCGCCGACGAGCCGATTGTGCGGCTGATCCTCGACGGCACGGTCGTGCGCGCGCGGCTCGACCGCAAAGCGACCGCGATCTCGCTGCTCGTCGTCATCGGCGTGCGCGCCGACGGGCAGAAGGTGCTGCTTGCAGTGAGGAGCATGGGCGGCGAAAGCACCGAAGCCTGGCGCGCCGTGCTCGACGATCTTATCAAGCGCGGGCTGCGGCGGCCCGACTTCCTCATTGTCGACGGCGCGGCCGGGCTCGACAAGGCGATCGCCGCGGTGTGGGACGGCGTACCGGTTCAGCGCTGCACCGTGCACAAGCATCGCAATCTGCTCGCCCACGCGCCCGAGCGCCTGCATGAGGAAATCACCGCCGATTATACGGATATGATCTACGCGGCGACGCCGCAGGAGATCGAGACGCGCCGGAAGGCGTTCATCCGCAAATGGCAACTCAAGCATCGCGCTGTCGCCGACAGCCTGGAAGAGGCTGGCGACGCGCTGTTCGCCTTCACGCGTTTGCAGCCGAGCCAATGGAAGAGCGCGCGGACGACGAACGCTATCGAACGGCTGCACGAAGAGTTCAGGCGGCGGATCAAGACGCAAACCGTGCTGCCGTCCGCCGAAACCGCCGCCATGCTGTTCTGGGCATTGCTCGCTTCAGGACAGACCATGATGCGAAAGGTCGACGGCTGGCAGACCCTCGCCACACAACCCATCGCTCAGCCCATTGACCTCGCCGCCTGAGGCAATACCTTCATGTTACCGGCGACCGCGCCACTCCAATTTCCAACCACATTCGCGACAGCACCTTGCTGCGAGCTGCTGCGTTGAAGCCGAGTCTGAAATCGGAGGGGTGACTAACGTCGCCCAGTGGTTCGACTACGCGCCGTATGGGAGCGTGCTGGCGTCCACAAATACAGGAGTGAGCAAGGCCGCGCGGGCAGTACATCGGACAATTTACGGATGACAGCGGGCTCAGCTACTTGAATGCTCGTTACTACAACAGTGGGGCAGGGACAATTCACTAACGCAAGACCCGAGTTCCCTTGCCATCGGAGATCAAAAATCAGCTCAAGCAAGTCACGGGCCAATGGGGATCAGCAGCATGTTCCTCGCCGATCCGCAGCTTGCTAATACGTACAGCTACGGTCGTGACAATCCAGATCACTCAGAAAGATCCTGAAGGAAAAATCATCCCGCTTTTAATGATACTAACAGTGTATGGCGCTGCGTCACCTCACCAGCAGTTCAAGTGCATCTGACATCTTCAACATGGATATTAAGTACGGGAGCGCCGCACCCCAGGAATGGAAAGACCAAACTAACTTCAAATTTGGATATGATTTGGCATTAACTGGCGTAGGTAGCGTCGCCAAGGTACCGCAAATCGGAGCGCAGGCTCTAGGAAATACACTTAACGTACTAACAGCAGCGTCGGACGCGCTCGACACCTATTTTGGGGATGAAATCTATAAGAGTTATAACGAAAATTATAATCCAAATATAAAGAAAACAATTCTTACCGGAAGCAATTCCGTCATGCCATGGCCCACCACCGTCAGTGGTCCTTCCGTCGTTCCAAATAAGGCGGGCAGTAGTGGTGGCGGTGGAGGAGGACCGGTGCGGCAAAGCTTCGCGCCGTCTGGCGGTCATTCTGGAGGAACATCCTACTCCTCCGGCCAATCATCGTACAGCCAACTTGTCTTAAGTTTCTTCGCAACTTGTTGCGGCATTATCAGCTTATGTGTCGAGTTTATCAGTTGGTAAACCCAGGTAAATATGTCGGTATTTTTTGTCGCTGTTGGGACTCGCCGCGGTGGTTTATTTGGAGTCCTGATGCTTTCTGGTTTTACAAAGACAGATGTGTCTCGAAGCTCTGAAATCGATAAGAAGCTTATTTTCGATAAGAGTAGATATATTATCGGTCGTTATATAGGAACCATTCAACTCGTCATCGCTGGCTTTGGCGCGATAGGACTGGGCATGATTCTCTATTTCAGTCACTAATCCAGGAGTTAGGCGTCGGTAACTTTTAGCTCGTAAATCACCTACACCGGCGTCAAGCAAAGCGGCATGCCGGATGCGTCGGGATCGGGCAATCAAGGCGATGTAAGTCATGCGGCAAGGCGTGGCGCACAGAACGCCGACCGGCGCCACTCAACAATTTCAGTTCAGCCGATTTCGCCGTGGCGATTGATCGCCAGGCGTTGGTCGCTCCCTGGCAAGCTTCCTGAGGCTAAGAGCAGCGGCAGGCAGCGCTGTTGCCCCGGCCGAAATACTGGGCCTGGGTCGGCGGATCGCCGAGCGCGCGGATTGCGCACGGGAGCAACAATCGTTCAGGAACGCGGCATCGCAATATCCTTTGGAATCGGATAAAGCCCAAAGCGCAACTGGAGCACCATCAAGTCGAGCGAGGAAAGAACCAGGATTAGGAGAAGCCCTGAATTCGCCGCAACATGGAACTAAGAATCCAGAACACGAAGGGGCATGCCATGAAGACATCAGTAGCGCTTGCGGCGGTCAACGCCCCTTTCTCAGTACAATCCCGAATGGGGCTTACGCAGAGAACGGCCAAATTACCGCCGGTGTGCTCGGCGGGCTGGCAGTCGGCACCCTATTGGCGCCGCATCGGCGCCCCGTCCGTACTACGCACCTGCTCCGATCTATACCGCGCCGCCAATCGTCTACGAGGCTCCGGCCTGTTACTGGACACGCGGAGCGCCCGTTTGGGATGAGTGGAGAGGAATCGGTCCGACCACCAGTACAGGTCTGCGATTAATTAACCCTGAGCATTGCGCTCTTTCCAACCAATGGAAGCAAGTCTTGTTAGGGCTTGACACCCCTCGTCCCGGCCTGCGGCTGTGGCTTGGTGAGACCATCCTGGCCTACCTGTTCGCCGTCAGCACTCGTGAGACAGATTGGGTGGGTTGAGGAAGGGAGGATTTCTGGGAACTGCTGTGAGCGGGCTCGCACCGGAGTTACGCGCTGGCGGCCCGCGTCACGGCCGACCGATAGCCGGCTCCATGACGCCGAGCACGCTCACAATCAGAACGATGAACGAGCCCAATGCCTGCTCACCGAGAATATGATTGCGAAGCTTGTAGAGGAGGGCATGCCGCCCTTCGGACTTGGCGTCTCTCATCAACGTGGGGACAATCCGGAAACGATTGATGGCGGCGAGCGTGAGCATGCCGCCGAACAAGGCCAGCTTCACGAGCAATTCCGCCCGTATGCGGTCTCCATCACGTCGTGAATGGAGCCGACCATGAACCAGGCGTTGACGAGACCCGAGCCGGTGATGACGCCGACCGCGATGTATCCGATTCAGGAGAAACGCAAGGCCGCGTCGACCGCCGCGAGGTCGAGGTCGGCCGAGGCCGTCCGGGCAGCCTTCGGCATAAGATGGAAGAGGCACAAGAGGCCTCCGAGCCACGCACCGACCCCGAGCAAATGCAGTCCATCGGTGCTTACATGGATGATGCGTGCGGTCCCGTCGTCCATCTGGGTGTGTCCCACTGCCGCCAGGCTCGCCAACAGCGCGGCAGAGAGCGCCAGCGAGAGCCGATCGAGATGACGCCCTGGTAAGACCGCCCGGAACGCGAGCAGTGAAAGGAGGATCGCCATCACGGCGAAACGCGCCATCCACACGTTGCCAAAGCCGGTCTCGTAGAGGACCGACCAGAGCGCGTCTCCATCGGCAACGCCGCTCAAGCTACCCGTCATGCTTGCAACAACAAAGACGAGCCAAGACAACCAACTCAATGGCGCATTGAATGCTGCAGCCAATATCGTAGTCTGTCCGCCAACGATCGACGCGCGCAGGCAATTTGCCTGCGCGCGCGGGTAGGCGTACAGCGGGAACGCGATGCGCCGAAAAGTGTCAGCGAAGGCGGCGTAGTGCAGGAAGCGAGAGAGAACGAGGCCGGCCTCGACTATCAACGCTGGACTCGGAAAGAATACTCGCCCTGCACACGATGGGTATCTTCGGATACCACGTGCCAGTTGACCGTATAGCGTCCAACCGCCAAGGGCGCTGTGAGCGGGACGATCAGTTGTTTCTTGTCCCTGTTATCGATGACGGCCGTGCCGGTCGGGATCGTCGTTCCCTTTTCATCCTTGAGTTCCAAGCCCGAGAATTTCACGATCACACCTTCGCTGAAACTCAGCCTTATCTCCTTCGGAGAACCAGTGCTCGACTTATCGGGCGCCGGACTGGCCGATTTCGAGGTGGGATCGAGCGTTCGCCAATGACGCGATCAGCATAGCCGCGGTAACCGCGAGCGCGCCAAATCGGAATTCTGCCTTCTCTGCAACATTGTGCCTTCCTTCTTCGTCCGACTTATCCAGCAGTTCGGAGCGAGAACTTCTCCCGCCTCGAAGGCGCGGCACACTTGGTCGAAGAAACGTGCCGCATCGTCAGGTGGTCAGTACCCCCATCCCCCATATCGCCATCCCCAGTAATGAGGCCCCCAGTAGGAGTAGTAGTGCCTGCCGGGATGCTCTTCATGGTATTCGTCGTGCATGTCACGAAGAGCACGGTGATAGGCGCGATGCTCAGCGCGGCTCTCGAACCCGTCCTTGTGGGCCCGTCGGTGAGCTTCAGACAATTGCTCGTGCAACTGCCAGTGCTCGCCATAATCGTCGTCGTCATCGTGCGCGAGCGCGGGGACGACCGATATTGCCAACCACAACACCGTAGCTGCTATGAGGCCCCTGTTCAGGGTCATTAGAAACCTCCATTCGGCGCGGAACTTCATGACCCCACTTGTATCCGAACGACTTTGAACGCGGCGGTAACACACGTTTCAGGCGCCGTTCATTTATGCGACGGAAAATGGACCGCGTCGCCGCAAATGTTGTTAGGCTTACGCGTGCATCTCTTCGTCTGGCAGCTTTGTCGCCCGGCCGCCGCCGCTCGCACGCTCGCATAGATAATCACCTTCGGTGCGAATCCGGCGGTCCTTCAGGAGCAGCTGGAGAACAGTGAAGCCCGCCGGGTCGGCTCAGCGGATTTGCAAATAACCACTTCACGTTTGTGATTGTATCCCTTTTGCTAGCAGCTAATCACCTTGATAATACTCTCTTCACCCTTCATTAACGTTATACCTGCGGCTGTACTCGGAGCGTGTATTGCATTACGTAGCAAATGAATAACTCCTTCGATACCTCAATGAATGACGCCGATGTGTCTGTAAGTCCAGGCGATATGGTAACTCGTCGAAAAGGGCTCGTCGGTGTCGTCCGACACCGGCCCGACCGTCGGGTCCGCGAACGATGATGTAGAGGATCGGACTATAGAGCCGTTCCTTGCCCCGAGAGCCGTTGTCGCAAAGGAAGGCTCTGCGCGAAATCAATAATAGTACTGAAGGCAAATGGGATTGCCGTAATAGTCCTGTCCCCAGCGTGCGCATTGCGGCGGCGCGGGTGGAGGCGGTGGCGCTGTTGCCGCCCCAATGGCTGCACCGCTTGCTGCTCCGATCGCTGCTCCTGCTAGCGTGCCGCCTGGCCGACCGTGTGAGAGGGCAGAACCGATAGCGGCTCCACTGAGGCCGCCTATGGCTGCGCCGCCAACCGCGCGATCGGTAGGGGAGGCGCAGCCCACGAGCGACGCGGCCGTGGCCCCAGCGACTGCGGCGATGATGATCTTCTTCATCATAATGAACTCGGATACCTCTAAGCCCGTGTTCGAAGTATTTGCATTTGAGTATGTTTGCGGTGGGGCCTCGGCGTTCGTGCAAGCCGCAGACACTCCAGAATTTATTTGGAATGGTGAACAAGTTATTACGGCGTAAAAGTGACAATCTTCCTACCTCCTTTCGCCGCCTCGCGGTTTAAACATTTTCACGCAATTGGCGACCTCTCGCCACTTGATGCGCTCGCACAAGCATCAACTGCAATGCCATACGTCGAACTTGCTCGGCGTAGTCGCCTTTTGGCGACCCAGCTTGACCCCAATTCACCTTAACGCTTTGCACCATGTCAGCGGGATCGCTGTAGGGATAGGCCTGGAAAACGGCTCCGGTCGGAATGTGGACCACTTCGAATTCGCTTCTGATCTCGAACTGCTCGCGTCTTACTGATGCCATCACTCGCCCCCCCCAGCGAATAGCGAATTTCTAGGCATTACACTGGGTTATGCCCTGCGCGCTTACCTGAAGTGAATTCTTTACCTGGGAACCTCGAAAAAATTTCCGGCACGCCCCCACCGCGACGTCGACGGCAAGAACGCCTATAAATCAAAGGGAGAACGAACCGGAATCATTCGGGGGCAATTCCGTGGCAGCTGACGCATGGCCCCAATTTTTCGAGGTTTCCCTTATTCAAATCCCTGCACAGTAGGCGAAGGCGAAGCGCCGGCCGATTGTGTCGGAGCCGCGAACTCCGTCTCTGCGTGAGCCACGTGCGCGTGAACGTCCCTTTCAGGCGCGCTCTGTGTCGGATTTCTCGTAGGAGCGTTCTGCGGCGCAGCGCTCGCGGGTGCGCTCTCGGGCCGACTGGTCGCTACGGTCGATCCCGCCTGTGCAGCAGGCCCCGTTGACACTCGCGCGTAACGACGTGGTCCACGTCGTCCAAGCCCCCACGAACTGGCAATCGCAGGTCCCGCCGTGTAGCCGATGGCGGCACCGGCAACCGCACCCACCGGTCCTAGGACGAGCGCCCCAGACAAAGCGCCTAACGCGGCGCTACCCAAACGCTCCTGAGCTAATACGCCTGATGGTGCCAAACACAGCGCCACGGCTGCAGCAGCAAAAATCATCCTCATTACTACCTCCCCCTACGTCCCGAACACATGATTAGTGGGGGAATGCGGCGTTACTTGGGAGCCAATAGGGATGTCTGGGGCGCTGTATGCGGAATCCGATGCAAGGCGGACACGGATTCCGACGGAAGGCGGACAGCTGGCGGACAGCCGATGATGGCGGCCTGAACGGCGTCGCCGAATGGGCCATGAATAGCCTTCAAAGGATGAGCTTACCGCCGAACGCGAGGATTACGGCGATGGGAGTTGCTGCACTCGCTGACAAGGGAAGCACACCACGCGGGCCACAATCGCCGCGGGCCGCCAAATTGCGAACACCAGTTGCGTCGGATCATGACAATGGCCGAGCAAAGCTGAGTTCGTGACCATATGGGGTCGGTCAAGTGAAAGAACCGTTCCCCCCATTCGGCATCGCGTGGTGCCGTGTCCGGACGATAGCCGGCCGCCACGACGCTCGCGTGTAACGCGTCAACGTCGGAATGGCAGAAGATCACCCGCCCCCACCACGACCATCGTTTCTCGGCGGGCTGAGCGATGAGATTGAGGTAGCTGCGTCCAGCCCGAAAGCTCGTGAACGTGCCCCTATCACCGCCGTGAACAACTTCAAATCCGAGCACGCGATAGAAGCGCACCGCGCGCGCCATATCGTGCGTCGCTAACGTGACGGCGCTGATGCTCTCGATCATCGCGGGATCGCTCATCGCCCCTCCAGCGTCATCCCTCAAAAACTCACCAGCACAAGGCGAATTCCGTGAAGAGTCCGACGGCTCGGGAATCAATCCCCACAGGCAGCGTGCAATACGATCTTACAAGGGTCCAATACCCATATGCGCGCCATCGTGCCACCGGTTGAAGGCTCGTACTTATACGCCGGCACCGGCTACGCGAAGCCGCACGCGGTAACTCAGATAGCAAACGGCCAATCGTCCACGACGTATTCGTACGACAAGTCGCGCGGAAGGATGCACTATGCGACGGGTACACGGCCGCGCACTGCATCTCCTGTGCTACGTTCACCCCGCCTTACCTTAGAGGCGGGGCGTAACGGGGGGCATAACTGGGATGGCGGGTTTAAGCGAGAGGGCTATCTGGTCTCGGATGTTCTGGTTATGGCCTATCCCCGGCGGCCAAGAGGCCAAGTGATTTTCACAGGTACAATTGCTACATGAATGTCGCCGCCGATCTCGGCCGAGAAGCGTCACTCCGCGCGATGTGGCGCGCGCTTTACGCTGCGAGCTGCTGCGTTGAAACCGAGTCAGAAATCGGAGGGGTGACTAATGTCGCGCAGTGGTTTGACTATGCGCCGTATGGGAGTGTGATCGCGACCACGAATACCGGCCAGTCTGCAGGCAGCAAGGGGATACATCGGGCAATTTACGACCACAGTCAGGCTTAGTCGTACCTGAATGCACGCTACTACAACGCCGCGCAAGGGCAGTTCATTACGCAAGATCCTGTATTCTGGGACACATCAAAATCTTGCAAATCCGCAAAGTCTCAATCACATATTCTTATGCAAATGATAACCCGATTACCTCAAAAGACCCCAACCGGACAATCGCCACTGACCGATACTATATACCAAGTTGAAATCGGGGCTACTAACCCCAACTCTGTCAGGCTCTCGGCGGTTGCGGCAGTGGAAGTGGCGGTGGCAGGTTCCGGTGGAAGCCCGTCCAAGGATAAATACAACGGCGGAGCCATCTGGGCAGCGGTCGTCAGGTTCCTGGGGATTGGCGCAGGAGGTGGTACTTCCGGTAGTGCGTGGCATACATCCCCCAACTCCAGATACCGGGCTGGCTGCCGGGCATGTCATCGAAGATGGCAGGGCTATGATCAATTTGGTACCCCGATAAATACAGCTTACAATTTCAGGCGACACACTCACAATTGGAACTGATGCCGAAAAAGGGCGTGAGAAACGGAATTGATGCCATTACTAATAGCTCAAAAATAAGGAAAACCTTCATAGTTGGCGTAAACTGGAGCAAGGGAACACAAGCTATAGGGGAATAACAATCCCGCTTCACAGACATTTCGTTACTATTGATTGGACTCTGGCGAAGACAATAATGGAAAATATTACCCACTTTATAAATCCTGGAACACATAGCGAGAGTTTAAAGGATACAGTTCTACAAAATTGGTTGTACTTGAATCCAAAATTGATAGCTTAACTGGAAAGAGCGCCTACAATAAGTGATACAAAGTCATATGTGGTTACAGAAGTTAAGCCAGAGAAATAACTAAGACCCAGTGTGTTAATTAGAAATAAAGACTATTCATATTTGTAAAAATCTGTCGCTCCCCTTGCTTCTTGTAATTTTTGCTGGCATGTTATTGGCAGCGTAGTGGGATTACATGATGTGCTTAATTAACGGTTTGGGCGCAGACGCCTTCTCATGTTCCTGACTAAGAATTGTAGGTGGATTAAAACAGACATTTTCGTAAAAGCAGGCCTAATTGCGTTTGTTCAAGAATATGTAGCGATGTTAATACGCCATGAGCTATTTGAGGATCAGTCTTAGGTCAAGGTGATCGGAAAATGGAAAGGCAATTCTGGCTATGAGTTTACGATCCAAGTCCTAACGCAAAAAGATTACGAAGCAGCAACCGCTAGGATGTAGTAAAAAAATATTACTCTACAGTTAGACGCAACGCAGCAGAAATGTTTGCGAAATTCAAAATGCAGATGTAGCCTTTCGATTACTTTCATGATGGCAGATTAATGATCACAGAAGATCCGCATCCCATCATGCTCATAAAATACGATACCGCATTCACTTAAGGAGTGCCGAGATAAAAAAGATATTAGATGAAAATGGAGGCGTTACAAGTGGGCCGCCCTACGATTATCTCTGTGGTCATGTCGTGGGCACCACGTTTACCGAGCGACCTCCCTATTTCGAATTTGATGATCGAACTCCGAACAAGTACCTTTTCATTGGTAGCATAGGGGTTTGACGATCCTCCCATTGATCTCAACTCGTTGAAATTCTAATCGATGGGGTCAGTCACCTACACCGGCGTCAAGCAAAGCGGCATGCCGGATGCCTCGGGATCAGGCAATCCCCTGAGCAGCAGCGGTCTGGTCTCGCTCCTGCAGGCGACGACGACTGCAAGCTATAACGCCCGGGCTATCATGGTCGGCGTACCCTCGACCGCAGGCACCAAACTTACGTGACCGCCGCCCGTGCAGCATCGCGCCTTTGATCTCTCCCTGAATTCGGAACTCAAGGGTAACAGCCCCGCTCGATTGATCCTGGCCCACACCCGCCTTCCGTATGATGGGCACCAACCCGCGCACGGTCACCTTGTATCGGGTATAGACAACTCTCGCGACGTAATCCGCGAGAAACTGCCGCTTGCTCTCGAAGTCGTGGCAGTTCTCAAGCCTGGCCCTGGCCCTCTCGCAGAAGTCGCGGACGCTCGCGCTGACGGCGTCGGCATCGTGCAGGAGGGGTAACAGCGCGGCTCTCTTGGCCGTCAGCCGGTGAAGCTCCTGGTCGAGCGTAACGTTGCCATCGACGTAGGCCCGCTCCGGCAGCTCGTCCGCCGCGTACAGGTCGATCAGGCGCCTCTTTTCGGCCTCGATGGTCGTTGCGCGGTTTTGTATCCGCGTGAGCTGCCCTTGGATACTGGAGCGATCTGGCCGGGCAGTGTCTCTGAAGAAGTCCATGCACTCACGGAGCTTCAGCGGATCGAGCATGACCTCGCGGATCATCTCGAAGACCTTCGCTTCGAGCAGGTGCGTCTGTATCTCCGGATTGCGGCAGCGCTGAATGAGCGCGGGGGAGTGCATACATTCCTTCGCCCGCCAGTTACACTTGTACGCCGCCTTGTGGTAGATGCGGCGCTTTCCGGTGACTAGGTTCTTCGTGACGTACCGGCGGTACAAGGAGAACCCCCATCCGCACTCACCGCACTCGATCAGGCCGCTCAAGAGGTGGTGCACTGCGGGCTGGCGGTAGCGCTCCCTGCCCGCGCGCAGCCGCTCTTGCGCCTTGTCAAACACCTCTTGGCAGACGATCGCCGGGACCTTCACCCCGATCCATTCCGATCGGTCGCGGTATACGCACGTGCCGCGCTTGGCTGTGCCTTTGTCGTCCGGCGCGTCCTTCACGATAGTCATGCGGTTGTAGTACCGGATGCCGGTGTACGTGTGATTGTTCAGCATGCTCTTGATCTGCGTCGCCCGCCACAGCTTCTTGCCCTTGCGCGTCGGTATCCCGCGCTCTTCAAGCAAGCGCGAGATGCGATCAGGCCCGGCCGTGCCCTCTGCGTACATCTCGAAGACCGAGCGGACGGTCGCGGCTTCTTGCTCGTTGATGACGAGCGCGGGCGGGGAGAGCGGGGACTTTCTCACGTACTCGTATCCGTAGATGCAATGGCCCTGGCTGACGAGCTGCCCCTGCCGCAGGCGATGGAGCTTCCCGCGCATCATGCGTTCGAGGATCTTGGCGCGTTCAAACTCGGCAAAAGCGCCCAACATGGTCAGCGTCAACTTGTTCTCGGGATTGCGGACGTAGTCCTTGGCGTTGATGATGACCTGCTTGCCATGCTTCAGGAGTTCGTCGACGATGATGGTTTGATACGCCACCTCGCGGGCGATGCGATCGGCGCAAAGAAAATAGATCGCGTCGAACTGATCGGTCTTCACGTCCCGGCGCAGTTGCTCTAGCGCAGGCCGATCCAACAGCGTGCCGCTGTACCCGTCGTCGATGTATTCCCTGACGAGCAGATGACCCGCGGCGGCGATCTGCCGCTTGAGCTCCGCGACCTGGCTCTCAATGGTTCCTTCTTTCTGCTGCGCGTCTGTGCTCACGCGTGCATACAAGGCGGCCTTTGTCATACGTCCATTGATTCCAGACCCGCGCCAAGAGTCAAATCGCGAGAGTGGATAACTAGGCTTGCTTCAGTGTTGTCGTTGGACGGCATGAGGCGCAGTGGCGTCGCGCGCGCTACAAATTAATTTTTCGTCAAATTTGGAAAATGCTGCTCTCAACTTCCAACTGCCCGGTATGCTACCGCCATATTTATGTGCACATTGGGTTCAGAGAACGTGAACGGATCGGTCTTTTAAAAGCACGGGGAATGCGAGCACCTGCCATCGCGTGGATGCTCGGTCGTGACCCGACGACGATCAGGAGAGAATTGCGACGTTCGAGGCCGCGATACCTTGGATACTTGCCGCTCGGCGCGCAAGAGGATGCGCGGAATAAACAAAAAATCCCGCGACGAAAGAAAAGGCTAGACGATCTGCAGTTGTGGGGCATCGTCAAACGAAAGCTTGCGCTCCGCTGGTCTCCCGAGCAGATTGCGAGGTACCTGAAATCGAAATATGCTGGAGACGCTCATATGCAGGTCTCACACGTATCCATCTACACATACATCTACATACTTCCCCGAGGTGAACCCGGAAAGAGCTGATCTCGTACTTGCGAGAAGGAAGAAGGGGTCGGCAGCGGAGGAAACGAGATACTGACGAACGGGGCAAAATACCCAATATGATGAGTATTCACGAGCGTCCGAAGGAGGTGGAGGGTCGCACGGTACCGGGTCATTGGGAAAGCGACCTCATTATTGGGAAGGCTCACGCTTCAGCGATCGGTACGTTGGTCGAGCGCACTACCGCACGACTATACTCGTTCCTCTCAAAGCAAAAGATGCAGAGACGGTACGGAGATCGTTCGCGCGAGTGGTGAAGCGTCTCCCGAAGGAAGTGTTCCGGTCGCTAACGCACGACCGAGGTTCTGAGATGTTTGAACACGAACTATTCACCAAGAATACCAGGGTGCAGGTGTACTTCGCCGCTCCGCAGATCCCGTGGCAGCGCGGCACCAACGAGAACACGAACGAACTCATCAGAGACTTCTTTCCCAAAGGCACCGATTTCTCCACCGTTCCAGCGAGGGAGATCAAACGGGTGCAGCGGCTTCTCAACGAGAGGCCGCGCAAGGTATTGAACTGGCGAACACCGAAAGAAGTGTTTGCCTCATTATTCGAAAAACGGGCACTTGGAGTTAGAGTCTAACGCTGCTGTCCGGCAATTTTGCTGGGGGCATAGTGTAACGCGCTGATAAAGAATAAGAAAACGGATTTTAGGGGTGTCACCGATTCCGAAGTGATTTTGAGAAACTGGGGCTTTTCGACCCGGAGTTTTCTCATGCCCATCGGCAAACTGGTTTTCGCCCAGCTTATGGATTTTCTTCCACTTCATACGTTTCGGCGCTGCGTTGCGCGTTACCCATCGAATTATCCGACCAAAACCTTTTCGCATCTCGATCAGTATTTGTGCATGGCGTTTGCGCAATTGACCTTTCGCGAAAGCTTGCGCGACATTGAAGTTTGTTACGTGCGCATGAAGCCAAGCTTTATCATCTGGGCATTCGCAGACACGTCGCTCGCAGCAATCTGGGCGATGCGAACGAGAAACGCGACTGGCGCATTTATCGCGATTTCGCGCAACGCCTTGATCGCGCAAGCGCGGCAGCTTTATGCGGACGATGCCTTCGCCGTTGATCTGGACAAGCGTGTACGCTTTCGACACGACGACCATTGACCTATCGCTCAAAGTGTTTCCGTGGGCACATTTTCGCACCACCAAAGCCGCCGTGAAGATGCACACGCAGATTGATCTGCGCGGCAACATTCCTTCGTTTATCCACGTCTCCGACGGCAAAATGCACGAGGTGAATGTGCTCGACCTGATGATGCCGAAGCCGGCAGCTTCACTATCATGGATCGTGGTTCCTTGATTTTGCGCGCCTGTACCGCCTGACGCAGGCGGGCGCTTTCTTCGTCATCCGCCCCAAAAGCAACACGGCTTTCCAGCGCGTGTATTCACGATCCGTCGATAAAACAACAGGCTTGCGCTGCGATCAGACCGTTCGGCTCACAGGCGTCACGTCAGCCAACGACTATCCGCAATATCTGCGCTACGTCGTTTTTTATGACGAAGAGAACGACAAACGCCTCGGGTTCTTCACCAACAATTTCGAGCTTCCGGCTTTGACCATCGCCCAGCTCTACAAATGCCGCTGGCAGGTCGAGTTGTTCTTCAAATGGATCAAGCAGCATCTGCGCATCAAGGCGTTTTTCGGCACCAACGAGAACGCGGTCAAAACGCAAATCTGGATCGCCATCAGCGTTTATGTACTCGTCGCCATCGTCAAAAAACGTCTCGGTGTCGCGGCGTCGCTCTACACAATCCTACAGATTTTCAGCCTCACTCTTTTCGAGAAAACACCGTTGGATCAATTGCTTAACGATACCGCTCTACAAAATCTAATTCCGTCAATTCCAACCAGTTGAATCTCTTCAGTTAATTGCCGGACAGGAGTGAGAGTCTAACAATTTGAAATTCGGAAAAAATGAAAATCAGAAAATCAAAACTGCAAGTTTTCGCGGATCAAAAAACTCGATCGCGACGAGGAAGACGTTGACGCCTGGAAATCGCTTTCAGGCGTTGAAATGTGGCATCGTGCGTTATCAGTGGCTCTATACCCCTTCCCCCATGCAATGCGTCCTCCTCAATGAGAGATTGATTTATATAGCCGGACGAACGTCCGCCCCTTAATCAATTTCGAACCCGAGGAGGAACAATGAACCAGACCTCGCCCGAGCCTTTTATGAGGGCGAAAAGCTCGCAAGCCGGACGGCGAACCCCGCCTTATCGCCCCTACATAGCTGCTCATGGCTGCGCATGGCGACCGTTTACCCCGCCTTACCCTAAAGGCGGGGTGTAGGGCGGAGCAGTGACGAACAGGCCCCCTCCCGTTTGCTGGCAACAAATCCTGCTGCCACATGAAATCCCCGATGAAGCTGCATCTTTGCGGTACCGTAACAGGGGCGCAGGTCTGCTATCCGGGCCAACCCGGAAAAGATATGCTCGTCACGACTTCTCTTACGGGTCAAAACTAGTAAAGCTCAGAACGAGCAGCACAACACTGCGCTAGCCTGGCGCAGGGGCGCAGGCGTTGCCGCGCATGATGCCGACGCGACGCCAGATCGCGGTGCGGACCTCCCCTTAGGCTGCCATTAAATCCAAGACCTGCTGGGAAGATTGGGGGCGACGCCCCTTCTCGATGCTAAGGCACCACCCAATTGTCGCGGCGAAGCTAACCTGAAGGCCATACTGGAAAACCAGCATGTTTGTTCTCTTTTTGCAAATCGCCAATCTTCGGTAGTTTGCCTGTGATGGCCACAAAAGCTACCGCCCCCAGAGAAAAGAGATTCTGTTGAGCGTCGATCAACGTCGGCTCAATTGTCCTTCCTATTGAAGCAACTAACTCCGGCGGAGAGAACCCGGGTGTAAATGTCTTGATCCGAAGATCCCGACCCGTTTGCTTTAAGAGCCCTCAGGTCGATTGCAGCACCAAAATCGACCAACATTGGAGGCCTGTCGGTTGAAATCATAATATTTCTCGGGTGAATGTCACAATGAAATACGCGCCTCTGGTGGCAATATGAAACTGCGTCGAGCAGCATCACGAATAACTGTCGTGCTTCTTGCCACGACATCGGCCCATAACGATCCAAGTACGCGGATAATGGCGTTCCTTCCACGTACTCCATGATGATGTATGCAGTACCGTTCTTCTGAATTATCTCTTCGCATCTTGGGATTGACTTGTGCTTTAAATTAGTCAAAGTGTCTGACTCACGGAGGAAATCGCGCATCAGCTTCCTCTCAAATTTGCGCGACCAGAACAACCGATTTCGAATTCCACACAATTGTTACGCGGTCGGCCCTCCGCTCCACACGCATGCCGTTTGGGCGAAACTCCTTCATAAATATGCGTTGGCCAAAAGCCGCGCTTTCCACTATATTCAGTAGCAGGAAAAATTGCTAGTGCTAAGATGTTGGACAACTCTATAGCTTCCGATGATTGACCCAATAGGCAGCGCGGGAAACTGGTCTTCTGCTTTGTCAGTCCCACGTACCCCATTCGGAGGGTGCCGGAAGTGCGATACTAGCGCTACGAGAGACCATCGCGATACTGGCGGCTAAATATGGTCGGGACACCACTGCCTGTCTCAGTTCAGCGAGCGCGCCGCTGACTGAAGCTTTGTAAATTCGATTTAGGCAGGTCTGGGGATCGTTGCTCCAATTCAGCCAGTTCCTGGAAGCGAGATGGTACGCAAGGCCACCGTGAGGTTTAAGAACCATTAATCAATACTGGAAGCAGTGGTTTGCTAAAACTGAGGGAAAGCTCAACCTCTTTATGATTTTTCCTTACTTGCATTCGCATTCTTGGAGATAAGAACGATCACAAGCTGAGAATGATCTGGATTGCTGATTCTAGCTCTTCGGCGTAAACAGAGCCGGGTCGAATATCTCGGTAGGAGACCCACGTTGAGACGCCCCGAGAATTGAGGGCCTGGTCTATGACCTCTACCGTTGCTCGATCAGCCGTCGAATGACTGAGAAAGGCTGCCGCGACAGCGCCCGCGTGGTTGTTCATTGCCTGGTCGAACCGTGGAGTTGCGACAAGAACGTCGAGAGTTGTTGTCACATCTGGCAGCCTGCTCCGCAAGGCGCGCCACTACTGTCTTGTTCTTAAACCTTGTCGCTAAAGTCAAGCGCACCAAAGCGCTCGAGGATGCGCAGATTGCCCGCAGCTCTCGCGTAGCGTTGTCGAACGACCGCTTGTGGCACTACCCGGAAGTGGCTGCGACGGCTAGGGATTTCCGCACTTGGAGGCGGAGCGGAACGCCTCCGGCGGCCTTCGGAACCGTGTCCGCGTCGAAGATCTTTAGCGACATCGAAATAGCGGCTTCGCAGATCGGGGTATCGCTCGTACATGTCGAGCTGGTAGATGAGCTGTCGGAATTGCTCGTACGAGATTTCGCCGTCCGTTCCAAAGAGGTTTGCGAGGGTGGAAAGAAGCGAAAGCGATCCCAGAGAGGTCGCCGTGGATCGTGAATAACTGCGACCCCACTGGAGAGCTGGGTTCCCAAGCTTTTGAGAAACCGGCACCCGCCCAGAATACAATATTGGTTAAAGGTCTTCGGACCGGGTAGCCTTGATAGCTGAAGTGCTCGACGCGCCTCATCAGCGCCTCCGGAGGCGAGAGCGAGGAGATGCTGGGCTTTCCGGAGGCCGCGAGCTTCGATGAGCGCCGAGCCATATGAGCCTCTCTTGGAGAGATCGGTAAGCGGGGGAATGCTCCCCAATATCACTTCCACTCTTCCGCGGCATCGCCTTCGTGGGACGAGTACGCTGCCTCGTTGTCTTGCTGCTACATGAAATCCCGGACGATGCTGCATCTTTGCGCGACCGTAATAGAGGCTCTGGTCTGCTATCCGGGGCAACCCGGACAACATATGCTCGTTCTGAGATTTGCTGGTTTTGAGTTCGAATGTAGGTTGGGCCGCCATTCTTGCTGTCGACGTACCTGACTAAAGCCGCTTCAAGGAGCACGGCTGTTCGTTGTAACGCCCGCATCTTATTTCTTTATGCGGGACCTTCGCGGCTTCGGCGCAGCTGAAGCTTTCGACCTCTTTGCCGCGACCTTCGCGCCCTTTTTTGATGCCGGGGGCTTAGTGGTTCTGGCTTTGCGCGGTCTGGCTTTCTTTACCTTCGTCACAGGTGGTGCGGCTGCTAAGGCCGGTGCCGTCTCTGCTGGTGCCGCGTTGGCACTTACAGGATATTGGCGCTGCGGATAGCCATGCACCGAATAGTCAGTGTACCCGCCTTTGTAACCAATGAGGCTGAAGAGAATGTGGTACATGAGCACGACGACGCTGTGCACTTTGTCGATCAGCTTCTGATAATCGATCGATGCGATGTCGAGTTCGGCCCGCTTGGTCGGGTGGACGCCGGGGTTTCGTAGCTTTTCCCAAGCCTTCACGTGAGCGATATCGGTCTCACCGCTGGCGGCGAGGGCCTTCATGCGATCAATCGCACGGATTTGCGTAAGGCCGTTTACCATCCCTTTGATACGCGGCGCAAACTTCTTGTGGTCGGCGTTCGCACTCACCTGATCGACGATGAAGGTTTGGAGCGCCTCGAGCTTCTCCTTAGCCGCAGGATCGAGTTCTTTCGGCAGGAGACTGGCAACGCCCTCCACGGCGACGCTGAGGCCGATGCCCCGGCTCGAGTGAGTTTGCGCTTGCCTCGCACGCATTATGGAGATGGTTCGTGCACGTATTCCAATAGGCTTGCGTGGTTCCACGGACAACGTAGTCGAGATAGCACTTAAAAAGGCGCCATAAATCGTCATGCCATGCAGGGCCACTGCGCGCGATCGGCGGCGGTAAGAGCGTTCGGTGTGATCGCTGATTGCTTGAAAAAAGCTGGAGCGGGCCGTGTTCCATGAGCGCGCGGCAGCTGATCGAGCGTGCAAGGAGGGAGCGAAGGCTCTCCTCTACCCGCACATGGAAGTGCTTGGGTATCGTCGCGTCGGACTTGGCCGTGACGGAGAAACCGACTTCCGTTGTCTCGATATGGAATTCGCAGCCGCCGGCGTCGAATTTCACTTGGTTCAGCCAGCACGGAATATCGGCCTTCTCGAAGTAGTACATTTGCAGGTCGCGGCTGGTGGGGGAGCGTTCGCCGCGCACGCAGTGCGCGATGCGGCCCTGCAGCACAGGGTTGGTGCGCGAAAGCGGCCAATCTGCATGAGGCAGGACTTTTTCCGCCACCCAGGTCGTTCCGTCGACCGCGGTGCCGGTCAAGGTGTAATAATCTTCGTCGTCGTAAAGCGTGCCAGAGACGAAGCGACCGAGCCTTTTGAGGTCGGGGACGCAGTTGGTGTTCGCGAAGTGGACGGAATAGAGCTTGAAGCTGAGAAGATCATCGTCCGTTTGGCGGATGTAGCCCGCGCCTGTGTAGGACACCGGGTTAGTAGCCTTGCTCTGGACGAGTTTCAGCTCCGTGAAATCGATTTGCAGCTTACGCTGCCGAAGGTCTTCGACAAACTTGTTCATACCCGCCCACTCCGGCCACATTCCAATTGTACGTCAGAGGATAGTATGGTGGCTAGCGTCTAGACGAACATTGTCAGCGGTTGCTCTGGGCTGCCACTGCCTTTTCTCCGCCCTTTTCTTATCGGCTATGGCGGATATTGGGTGACGCTTATGGCTAACGGCAGACTTTCGTTCATTTCGTGATCTGCCCAATCTTCCTACGAATAATCTTCTGCTCTTTGGTCATGGCGTCTGATCCTGTTGCCATGCCGGCGGGCTGCGCAGTGACAGGGGACGATGTGAGTTCGTCCGCTTCGACAGATAGCTCAACCACGTCTGCCTTCACGGACAGTGCATCGATATCGGAAAATGCGATGGCAAGCACGACGCCATAATCTACATTTTTTTGGGCGATCTGGCTGAACTGGCATAAACCCGCGCCTTCGATTTTGCCGAGACCCACATAATCTGGCTGGGTGGAAAGCAGTGACCAGCCAAACAAGAAGCGGATCGTGCCGACGGCGTCGGCGGTTCTCGATGACGGGACGATCGTTGAGATGGTGTTCCGCCCGGACCTGCGGCGGACGCTGTTTGCGATCTATAGCGCCGGTCGGTGGACGCTGCAGGACGCGATCGATCTCGGACCCGACGCGAAGCTCGTGCCGTTCTCGGCAAATAACAACCTGATCAAGAATGAGGTCGTGCTTCTTCCCAGTGAGCCCCGGATATACGGGAGCGAGGCGCAGCTCGTCGCGGACATACGGGCTTTCATTCACCGGTACGTGGATTTCAGCGAGTCGTTCGAGAACGTCGCCACGCACTACGTCCTCCTGACCTGGCTCTATGACGCCTTCAATGAGCTGCCGTACCTTCGGCTGCGAGGGGATTACGGCAGCGGGAAGACCCGGGCGCTCCTCACGATCGGCTCGCTCTGCTACAAGGGCTTCTTCGCGAGCGGGGCTTCGACGGTATCGCCGATCTTCCACACCCTCGACGCCTTCCGCGGCACGCTCATCTTCGACGAGGCGGATTTCCGCTTCAGCGACGAGCGGGCGGAGATCGTCAAGATCCTCAACAACGGCAATGTTCGCGGCCTGCCCGTCTTGCGCACCATGATGAACCGCCAGCGCGAGTTCAATCCGCAGGCGTTCCAGGTGTTCGGTCCGAAGATCGTCGCCACCCGCGGCAGCTACGACGACAAGGCGCTCGAAAGCCGCTTTCTCACCGAAGAGATGGGCTCACGGAAGCTACGCTCCGATATCCCGATCAATCTGCCCGACAGCTTCAAAGAGGAAGCGCGCGAGCTGCGCAACAAGCTCCTGCTGTATCGCTTTCATCGGCGGCATGAGGTCAAGCTCGACGAGAGCTTGGTCGACCGGACGATCGAGCCGCGGCTCAATCAAATCCTGCTGCCGCTCATGAGCGTGGTCGCCGACGACACGCTGCGATCAGAGCTGCGCTCGATGGCGCAGGAAGCGCAACGGAATCTCGTCGCAGACCGCGGGCTTCTGGTCGAAGCGCAAGTCCTCGAAATCCTCGCCGAGCTGATGAGTAGCTCGGAGCGACCGGTGGTCCCCGTCTCGGATATCGCGACCGGCCTCATCGAGCGCTACGGCGACGAGTACGACCGCCCCATCACGAACCGGTGGGTGGGGAGCATCCTCCGGAAGCGCCTCAACATCCGCACGTACAAGAGCCACGGCGTCTACGTGGTGCCCATGCAGGAGCGCTCGAAGATCGAGCTGCTGTGCACACGGTATGGGATCAGCGTCATACCGAGCCCCGCAGCGGAGATATAATGGGGGACAAGGGGACGTGGGGACTTTGCATACGATATCCGCGTCCCGTTTCCATACGAACCAACCGCATGGGTCCGCACATACTTCGGTCGAGCGGAATCACCTCCCCATGTCCCCTCGTCCCCGCTCTCTTACGTAATGGAAGCATTTGCCAATTTGGCAAATCCTCACCCCTACCGAGCGTCTCGCGTCTCGCACATCATGGCGACGTGTTCTCCGACACAGTGTGTCCGGCGAACACGCACCATGAATGCAACGGAGACCCATAAACTATCTACGCTCATACCGCCTGCGCTGGGGGCTCTCGCAAAAGGAGCTCGCGTACCTTTTGGGGTGGGACAGGCCGGACGTCATTTCCCGCATCGAAAAGAAGCAGCGGCCGCCGACGCTCGCACTCGTAATGGCCTGCTTCATCCTCTTCGACACTCCAGCACAGGAGCTCTTCCCGGACATTTCGGCGGGCATCGAGCATCTCGTCATGGCGCGCGTGCAGGAGCTGTACGAGACGATACAGGGCGATCCCTCGAAGCGAACGAAAAAGAAGATCGAGCTGCTCGAAGACGCCATCGCGCGCGCCGACCGAAGGAAGCGCGCCACCAGCGTATGATCTCGCAAAAACGGCCGAAGCTGGTGCTCGCGATCTATTTCCACACGAAGGGGTTTGGTTTCGTACTGCTGCAAGGCTGGTTCTCGCCGGTCGACTGGGGAACGCCGGAGCTGCAAGGCAGGGATCGAGCGACGCGCTGCCTCAAGCACATCGACGCGCTCATTACATTGCATACCCCCGATGTCCTCGTCCTCCAAGACACCAGCAAGACCGGCACGCGCCGCGCGCCCCGCATCCGAGCGCTCAATCGTCAGACACTGCAGCTCGCCAAGCGCCGCGGCGTGCCGGTACGCACCTATTCGCGTGAGCAGGTGCTCGACTATTTCGAGGACCTCGGGGCCACGACGAAGCACCGGATCGCCGAGATCATCGCACAGCATATTCCCGCGCTCGGCCTGTATGTCCCGCCTCCGCGCAAACCTTGGAAGACCGCCGACCCGCGAATGGGTATTTTCGAAGCCGCCGCTTTAGTATGGAAGTATCTGCAATCGACCGGCCACGCTGCGCCGTTCTGAGTCAGAATGCCGCACGCGAAAACGATTCCTGTCCGACTCGCTCTGTGATTCAATCCTCCGACTCTCGGTCGCCAGACGGCCGGACATTTCAGAAAAAACATCGGCCGCGCGTCAGTGCGAGAGGAACGTGCGCGAGCGATTGCGCTGCTCGCCACCTCTATATCCATGCGCTCACGGGAGTTCACGATGAATAGGGTGACACGTATCGGTGTCGCGCTTTCGTATTTGAGCTTGGCCGCTGTCCCGCTCTATGGCGCGTCCATCGATAAGCAACAATTTCCCGTAGTCTCCGCACCTGCCGCCCCCGACGCCTCGCGGGCGGAGAGCTTTCGCTCGCGTCTGCAGGAGCAGCAAAAGACCCTCCAATCATTCGGAGCGAAGATCTCCGGCCTCGTAGATCGCCTTAAGGCGATGTCCGGAGCCACGGTCGAGAGCCGAATGACGGAGGTCCGAAGCTTGCGCGAGGCCTTGGTGCAATTGGGCACCCAACTGCAGCCCGACGCGCCGCTGTCGCAAAGCATCGACCAGTATCAGAGCTGGATCTCCGCGCAGATGGGACGGGTCAACAGCCAGCGCGGCACGCTTGGGCCGGAGTTCGTGCAAGACCTCCTCGGTCGATATCAGGAATATCAGAGGGAAGTGACGCGGGCGCGCGAGGCGGTCGGCAACCACTCAAGCGCGATCGATCGAGCGCTCAAGGAGCTGACGACGGCGGAGATACGCGCCGCCGAGATGCTGATGGCTGAAGACGCGGCAGCCGCCACGAAAGAGCTCTTGAGCGTGCTCGACGGGATCGGCCAGACGATCGAGGAAATTCGCACCAACTTCCGGAAGCTCGGGACCGCTGGCGTCTGAAAGAGGGGGTTATCGTGCGCGCACGATTGATCGCACTGCTCGCGGCTGGCGCGACCGTTATCGTTGCCAGCCCGGGCAGCCCGGAGGACTGGACGCCTCCACGACCTCGCCAGATCGCAGCCCAAAGCGCCACAGCGCCTCTATCGCAGCTCGTGGAGCGAATACCCGATGGCGCGGAGCTGATCGACCTCTACAAGGCCGCGCGAACCGTCGCGGATGTCGAAGCGGCAAACGGAAAGGTCAAAAAGGAGGTCGGGAGAGCGCAGTCCGTCGCCTCCGACCTCGCGCGTTTGCACGCCGCCAAGATGACCGTGTGCGAAGACGTGGAGCAATCAGCCCTCGAAGCGACCGCCGCGAAAGCGCGGTCGCTCTCCGCCACGCTTGCCCGCATCGACGGCGAGCTCACGAAATCGCTCTCCGCGATGCGGCAGAAGCTAGCGCCGTGCGGTCGCTCCACCAGGGCGAAGGACGACGTGAACCGCTATACGGTCGCGGCAAACGAATTGGGCAGGCTCAATCTGCAGACGCAGGAGCTCGCGAAAGCGATCCACGGCGTCGCGCGGAATATCCGCACCGCAGCGGCGTCCTGCAATCCGACCCCCATCCCGCCGCTCTTTGCGGAGGCGAGCGCGCCGTCGAACAAGGTCGCCGCAATCACCCGACCGCCCCCGACGCCGCGCAGGCGGCCCGCGAACGCCGCGCCCAAACCCGTGCCGTTCTTTCCTCGGTTCTAAGGGCCGCGCTGCACGCGGGAACCGCTTTGGACGGTTAGAGGGCCGAACTTTGAGCTCGGCCCTCGTGTTTGCTGGCGGCGCACTTTTCTCATACTATAGCCGGCTAAGAAAATACATCGGAGGAAACGAACGTGCCGCCTTGGACTTATAGAGTTTTTGAGCCAAATCCCAAAAACTGCGACAGTGCGCGTCCGCTTGTTCGTAGCGGAGCTGCCCTCGCGCAGGGCAGCGCGGATGAATTGATTGAGGCCCTCGTCGAAGTTCCATGGCAGGATGGTCGCGATGAGCAGGCATTGCAGCGAGAAGCCCTTGAGCGGCTTCAAACTTTGCTCCGCGCGGAAATAGAGAGTCTTGGACAGTAGTCTGCCCGACGGAACTTTTATTTCCTTCGCGCGTTGCTTTTAGCCTGTGGGGCAGTATGTAGCGATACGCTTCGAGCGACTGTGATGTACGGGAATCTGGTGACCGGTCGCCTTCTCGGGTTCGATTTTGGCGACTGGATGTTGCTGATGGGCGGATGTTTGGTGTCGGGACTGCTCGCATTCCTGATGTGACCCCGACCGCCGCTGGCGGCTATGCGGGAACGAACCCCCGCAATGGCTGTTTACGTTAATTCAAAATTCAACAACACAACGCGCAGGAACGCCACGAGCGAGCCCCGATCTCGCCTCGTTTAACCCCTAGGGAGCCGCCGGAGTTCGCGTTCCACAGCGAAGAGGGGACTGCATGCGCATTAGGAAGCACGAGGAAAGCCACATCGTCGAGCTCGAAGACGGCTCGGAATGGCGTATTTGGCCGGGCGATCTGGCTGCGACCTTACTGTGGATGCCCTCCAGCCGACTAGCGGTCGCGGAAATCGACGACGAGTGCTGCACGCACGTGCTCGTCGATCGTTTGTACGGTACAGCCGTACGGGCGGTCGAAGCAGACGCGGCATGGACTCCCGAGCACATTGAGGCGTCGCTGGTAAGCTGACGAAAGAGGCCCCGCCCAATTTCGACGAATCTATTGAGAACGGCGAGGTCGCTGGGGCGGTCCTCGCCGAGGAATCCTCATTGCCACATCGAAATAGTCACTCTGTAACGGCGAGTTGAAGATCGTCATGCCGCATGTAGCGCATACAGTATCGGTGCCTGGCCAGTCGCGAGCCACGTGCGACAACACGCTCGCATGACAGGTCGCACACCGCGCGATGATCCTGGCTCCACCCTCATTCCGTCTGTAGCTGCCCATCACTCACTCCCGTAGCGACCTCCGGGATATTCGTGCAGTGCAATACGACTTTTGTGCGACGCGCAAACGAAGGTTTGCGCTGCAGGAGCGGCAAGGTCACGCCGCTTCGTCTCCGCCGTATACGCAAACAGTTAACAAGCAATGCATGATGGGAAGTCATGAACCGATGCCCAAGGACGTTCGCCTAGCCCCTCCTGACTTTTCTCCCTTTCTTTGCACCAGGATTTGCAGCTCTGCCGCCCTTTGGCGCGATCGCGAAGTCCTCGATCGAGTGGAGGTTACAGGCCGCCGGGTGTATTTGCACCCGGCGGCCTTCAGACTTAGGACCTAGTCACCTCGCCGTCACGCTGCCTATTAGTGCTGGGCCTCCGATGCAGCCGCGCCATTTTCCTTTTCAAGGCCGGGCACCGTGTCCTTTTCCGTCCGCCGCCGGCCTCTCTTGGGCTGGGGTGACTCGCCGAAAAGCGCACGCAGCTCTTCATCGATTTGATCGCGCTTTTCGATGAGCTGTCGTGCGCGCCTTAGCTTTTCGTCGAACATGGTGCTGCACCTTCCTTTCGTCGGGGAGCGCTGCTTTCTGCGAGGCGCTTGCCCGGGTTAGTCGCGGATTGCGACCGAGCATTATGTAATACCTTATAAAGCGCCCGTAAACGGTACCTATGCAGCATGGCAGAGCGGTATGTGCAGCTATGAAACGCCATGCATATTGATCGCACACCGATCACAAAATCAGGAGCAGCGGAGCGTGGCCGACGCGCTGCCACGGCTCGGTTAGCATATGCCCACCAGTTTTCGGCGGCGGGTCGAATGATGTGAATGCGGGGAATGTCTTGAAGAGAAACATCTTCGACCCGCCGCTCACCGGTCATCCTCTCCAGCAACCGCATCATCGAGCGCATACGCGCATTCGTGCTTGTGATGATCGGGACGAAAAAGTTGGGGAAGCCGAAATGCGAGCGATAAATCGCCTTGTTCGGCGATGGCCGTGTAGGCAGCGAACTTCTTGGCAATCGACGATCGGTCCGCGTCGCTCGCGTCGAGCGGCTCGGTGCCGCAGTCGGCTTCGATGCCGGGGAAGAAGAGGTAGCTGCGCTCGCGGTTGATGCTGCGCTCAAGGCCGAACGGCTCCGCATCGGCGGTCAGGTTTACGGTATGCTGCTCGCCGCGCAACGAAAACGTGACCGGCATCGAAGCGGGATTCGCGGACTCGCGGGTCGAGCGGGGCGTATGCTCGCTTAAGAGGATTTCCTGCCACGGTATCAGGCGGACGTTGCCGCGCTGCCGCGTGCCGAGCTCGATCGATGCCGTGATCTCGGCGACCATCAGTTCGTGGGCAAAATTGCGGTGGTAGCTCTTCGGCGGAGGCGCAGCTCCGCGCTCGCGCAGCACGCGGACGCCGCGTTCGTCGAGCTCGTAGATGAGCGGTCGGTGGTTGGCGCTTGCGCTCTCTCGCTGCTGGTGCGGCCGGGCCAAGTAGAGATTGGGCTTGCGCGAGAGAAGATTGAGACGCCTTGTCAGCGCCTTCGCATTGCCCCCGATGAAGGCGTGGATGTAGTCGCTCGGCAGGTAGCGGTACCGCGCGAGGAGCTTGAATATCTCGATATCGCGCTCAGTCGGGTACGCGACGACGGTTTTGCCATCGTCGACGACCGGATCCCGCGTCCATCGCGAATTTCGCTGTAGCGTATAGGTTTCTGCATCCATGCGGGCTCACATAGTGCAGAGTAGAAAGGCCGTAAACGGTAGCTATAGTGCAGGTATGCGCCGCCATGAATAACTATGCGGCACTATGCGACAGCGAAAAATTTAAAAAATTGTTACGACCCCCACTTTGTGGCGGGTTCGGTATGCTCGCCGGTGTGGGGATCGGTTTTCGCGGGAACCGGCGGAGGTGCCTTGGGGATCTTGGCTGCGGCGCTCGCTGGCGGTTGGGCAGGTGCTTGAGGAGGACGCGTGTCCGGTCTCTGGGGCGAAATTTGCGGGGGACGCATGTCCGGTTTCTGAGGCGAGAACGAAAACTGCGCGCGCATTCGTTCCCTGATCGCCTGCTGTTCCGCCGCGGTTATGCGGGGTAGCGTGGAGAGGTCAGTGTAGGGGATCTTGAGGGCAAGAGCGGTGGGGGTCAGATCGCGCACGAAGGTGGCGAATGTCCCGCGCGGTAAGGACCGCATAAAGTCGGGCGACGTCCGGAGCTTGTCGGCAAGGTACTTGGCCTCGTCGTCGCTGTTCGCCATGCGGACGGCGCAGTTCGAAAGGGCATCGAGCACGTTGGGGATGATGATCTGCGCGCTGCGCTGATGAGCCATGATCATCGCAATCTTTTGGCTTCGGCATTCATCCAGAATGGTTGAAATCTTTTCGTCGCGGCGAATGACGTTCTGGCATTCGTCGATGTAGAAATAGCAGGGCAATTTCTCGCTTTGCGGCCTGCCAGCGCGTTGTTGAGCTGCCGCCAGGACGAGCGCTATGAAGAAACGTCCGAAGAACTCCGCCCCCTCCTCGCCGAGCTTTTGCTTGCTGTTGTCGATCAGAATGATCTTGCCCGCGTCCATCTCCTTGCCGATGTCGAGCTTTGTTTTCAGGGCACTGAACATCTGCTTGATGACAGGATTTGTCATAAGGAATTGCAGCCGCCAAATGAGCTGTGTGCGCGTCTCCGCATAAGTCTTGGAATTGAAGTGGCGATAGAAGAAATCTTTGAGATCCGGAGAAAGCGTCTCAATGTATTCCTTATAACGGCCTGTTCCGTTCTCGATGATGTCCCGGAAGGTCTCGAGCGTTGCGTTCGGCACGACCTCGACCAACGCCGGCAACACGGAACGGAACAGCGTCATTTGTAGCGCCGTCATCTTCGCTTCGAGAAGCGCGCTGAAGATATATTCCAGAAGTGAAACGGTGTGGGCGACATTCGTTTTTGGAATGTCGAGCGGATTAAGAGCGAGGGGATGATCAGGGTCGGGGTCGATAAGGATGAGCCGATCCTTGACGGCCTGTAGTTCCTTGATGGGATTGATTAGATCGCCCTTCAAGTCCATGACGATGATCGACGCATCGCGTTTTACATCGTCGAGGAACATTTGATGCAGCAGTGTGGTCTTGCCGCGACCGGGCGGGGCGATGATCCAGTGGCCGGAAAAGCGTTGCTCGGATGGTAGCTGAAAGGGGACAGGTGTGAGAAAGAGCGGCTGGAATGGCGTGCCACCGAGGTAGGTGTTCACGAGCTCCTCGGGAGCCAGGTCTGCTTCGCTCGCTGTGACGAGCGGCTTCTTTGATGAGCCGTCTGTCGGAACATTCGAGAACCGGCACACGTTTTGGTAAATCTGACTTTGCACGAACGTGAAGAGGCCGTTATCGATGAGTTCGGGAGTGAAGAGCGTTCCGATGATGCGATCGACGAGATCATGTGGCTTCGGCAGCACTGAAACCAGAGGAGCGGTAAAGGGGCTTTCTGCTACCTCAGGCAGCGACTTTATGATCACGCAGAAAATACTGCCGAGTGCGGTGACAAGGTGCTGCCAGATGCGATCCTGATGCGCCAGAAAATACTCTTGCGCGCGGAGGTGCCGATTGAGGTCTAGCTGCTCTTTAAGCGAGAGAGGCTTCGAGAAATCAGCGGCCGGTTCGGAGAAGATCACTGTTTCTAGCGCGAGCATGTCGCGCTGGCATTTGTCGAGCGCTTGGCAGACAGGCACACAATTCGGCAGTTCAACCAGCTTCGTGACCTGCTCGACGATGAAGTCACTCACCCGTTCGACAGCATCGTCTCTGGCCCAAATTCCCGCCCGGTGAGCGGCGACAACGCGATTATACAGATTGACCGTCTCCGCAAGATCGTGTGCGCGCTCGTCGGTGAAGCGACGCAGAAAAGGAACATAGACGCTATCCCTGATGATTCAAACGACCTGCTCCCGCCCATCAAAAGTAGTGAGTTCGTCGATGTATCCTTCAAGGGTTGCTTTGGCTTGCTTGATGGCTTGTTCGGCTTCAAGGAGTTCTTCCATGCTTTTGCACTCAACGTGAACGCCGGAAAACAAGCTATCAACGGTAACGCGAAGCGAAAACGAGGCTATAGTGGCGCTGACGGCCGCCTGGCCAAGATGCCAAAGCGCATTGCCCGCGCCACCAAGCTGCGCGGATGCCGGCGCAAAGACGCTCGTGTCATTGTGCGATCGTTCGAGATGAGCCTTTACGGCTTCCTCGCGTTTGCGCCTGTTTGCGCTTTCGTAAATGACGCGGCCGCCGAGGCGGTGTTTGAGAATGATAGCCCGTATCTCGGCCGAGGCGTCAATACGGGCATCAAGCATGTAGACAATCGTTCCCCATGTTCCCTGCTTTTGAGAACGCTTAAGTTTAAGAACGATGCCTTGCTCCGGGGGCAGCGTCTGTAAAGCGGATGGCGCTGGAGCGGCGGTCGGCGGTACTAAGGTCGGTGGCGGTTGTGTCTGGGGAGCAATCGGCGACGATGCGCGGTGCACGACTGGCTCGTAGTGCGCTGCTTCAAGCACTTCTTCGAGCGGTGGGATAGGTGACGGTTCTTGTGGCGCCGCAGGTTTAGCGGGGATTGGGACATCGGGCGGCAAGCCCGCAGCGACTCGAACGGTAGCGCGATAGCGAGCGGCCTGATGCAGCTCTTCGATGTTGCGTTTGATATCGCCCTTTGGATCGCCCCATCTTCGCCCTAACTCCTGAAATACGGCGATGTACTCTTGCGGTGTGTCAAAGATATATTTAGCGCCATCGATTGATAAGATCGGCTGTCGCAGCCAGTTGCCGCTATTGTCTTGTTGCCATGAAGAACAATGCCAAGTTGGTCCGGAGCGTCGACGCCACGCTTGTATCTTAGTAATTGTTTGAGCGTAAAGATCGAAGATAAGGATTCCAAGGAATATAACGGCGATTAAGATCACGAAAGGTTTAAGAACGTCAGAGAATGCCCTGAGATGAGTGAGTATTTGTTCCACGAATGCCTCGTGCCATCCGGAGTGCAGGCTTAGTCTGTTTGAAATTGCATCGTAGCCCCCAGGAGGCGGGGGAGCTACCCCCGCCCGCTCCTACTCGAAGCGGCCAGCTGTTGCCTTCGCTTCAAGCCACTCGATCACGTCACGAAGCCACCACACGGGCGGGGAATTGCGGTGGTTCCCAAGCTTAAAGCATTGAGGAAACTCTCCCGCATGCATCAACCGCCAGATGTGGGCGCGGCTGTATGGAATGCCGAGCGCCTTGAGTTCCACGAAAGTTAGCAACTTCCTTGCCTGTCATTGCAGCAGCTCCTGGGTTGGAGCCGTCTGCAGACGGCCGAGGGGAAGTCAGCCGACGCTCAATTCTCTGAGCAAATTCGCAAGGTGGTTTTGATACAGATCAACGGCCTGTCGCATCTCCGGCATGAAGTCGTGGAGCGTGTACACGGCGGCGATGCCGGAAATGATGCCGCTGCGGTGACTTAGCAGGCGTTCGGTCACTTCTTGCTTGACCCCAATCCGCGCCATCGTGGAGGCAAAGTAACGACGGATGTCGTGCAGCACGTAGCCCGACACGCCTGAGAGGCGATCGAGCTCCTGCTTCTTCTTCCCTTGGCAGCTCGTCGGGCGGTCTGCGATGCCGTGTAGCAGGCTCGCTGTCAGGTCGCCGTAGGGGATAACGTGCCGGCGGTTTGATTTCATTGCCGCTGGAGGAAATGAGATCAGGCGCGCATGCTCGTTGATCCATTCCGGCCGCAGGATGACGATTTGGTTCACGCGCTGCCCGGTCGCGATCAGCAGCTGCACCATGCGGCCGTACCCGCCGAGCTCCACCGCGGCGATCCATATCCGCTTGACCTCGTCATCGCTCAGGAGACGAGTGCGCGGAGTGTACCGGGCCGGAGCCTTCAGTCCTTCGCACGGGCTATTGCGAATGAAACGCGGGACGCACCACGAGAAGAACGTCTTGATGTCCTTCAACGCATGGGCGGCTTCGTGCTTGGCCCGTATGCCGTCAATGACAGAGGCGACGTCATTGTGCGTGATCTTGTCGAGCGTCTTCTGCCAATGGAAATGGCGCCGCAGCGTGCGCTCGATCTCATACTTCGAGCGCGGCTTCCAGCGGTCGAGCGCGAGGAACTGATCAAGGGCTTCGGGAAAGGGCGGGGCGATCGAAGGCGTGTGCGGTGAACCGAGCGCTACGAGCGCGCGACGACGAGCTTCGGAGAGCGAGAGCTCCGGGAAGTGTCCGAGGCGAAGCTTCGTGCTGCGCGCGCCCTTGAGTACGATCCACGTGCGTCGGCGCTTGCCCACGCGAATGCCGAACGCCGGCGTCTTCGTATCGAAGTAGACGCCCTCTTTGAGCGCCCTGATCGAGAGATCCGTGAATGCAATTTTTGGCATGATTTGGCAGGAAAATCACGTGTGCTGCCAGGATCAACAGCGAGGAACTATACACTCGCTTCTCATTGAAATGGAAGGAACAATTATCTATTTTGAGGAACGGCGAGAAGCAGTGAAACAGCCAGTCTAAAGTTTGGGAAGCTGTCGTTCTGCCACTGAACTACGCCCGCATTTATCGGCGCGCTGGCGTCTCTCGGCGAGACGGCGTGACCTTCCGTTGCGAAGAATAGCCGAAAGCGCGCCGGGCGCAATGACGCAGGACGGGTTCGCCGTGGTGCAGACCAGCCGGCGCGCCTGCGCACGGGATGCGACGAACATATACGCGGCACGGCATGCGCGGACGGCTGCCGCGCGCGCCGCGGCGGCGCGCCGCGATAGCTCAAAGCATCAAATCATCATTTGTATTTCGCAGACAGAACAGGGCGCTTTCGATCCCGGACAGGCATCGTTTCAGATCATCCGCCGTCTTGCGCGTCAGGTGATCGAAATCAAATCGATCGCGATCCCGCCGGCCCGTGAAAATGCGTTCGTTGACGCAGTCGGCGGGGTCCTTCTCAGGGAACGAATGCTTCTCTTCGAGCAGCTCCCGGAACCAGCGGACCTCGTCTTCGAGATCGAGAAGGATCGCTTGCGATCCACGGCATCCCAGCGGCGCCTGTTCCAGCCGCTTGTACCATTCGGATTTCAGCCCCCACAGGCCGGTCGCCAACAATTTCTTGTCCGTGGGGAACCGGCCGAAGCCCGGGCACGCCGCGATCCTGTCCAGGAGCGCAAACCAGTCGTCGTAAATCCGTGCTTCCGCGTGCTCTCGCAGACATTCTTTCAGGGTCGAGGCCTTGCTGGCGAGACGCGAACCGTCGGCCAGACCCCGCTCGATCGTCGCGTTGAGAGCGTCGAGTCTCGCGTGAACCTTCCGATCCCAATCGAGATTGATCTGCCGGGTGACGGGGTCGTTTTCGTCGCCGCTCATTGTCTCGCTCCAAGGCGATGGGATCGAAACTGCCCTCTAGATCAGATCATTGCTGATGCAGTGCTCGATGGCCGACCGACGTTCGGCCAGCCAACCTGGGCCGGGGCGGCGCGCAACAGGATCGTCTTTCAGCGCCGCACTCTGACCAAGCGTGGGGCTGTCAGCGTCGGTCGGTTGGCTCGCGCGAGCGGAGAATGACGGATCCGACTGCTGCACGACACGCCTCCCATGCAAACGACCCTTGGGGTCGGAGGCGCGTTACATACAGTCTCGGGGTTACCAAACTCTGTGCGCCCGATCACACTCGGTTCGAGGCAGGATTGTTTGGATAGCGAAACCCTTTCGAGAAATATGGCGGGGCTTCGCGATGCCGGGTGCAAACAGGAAATAGCGCGCGGGACATCGTCTTAACTATCGTCTTGAGCAAGGTGGAGCGCTGAACGACCACTTGCCCACGCCCAACGCCTTAATCGCTTGTTCACCATCCCGACTTAAATGTGCTCGTCAGTTTGCCCCATGGGCAGACGGCGTATCCGAACATTGTGTGGTTGGAAGACACGCCAATAAGCGCTCCAGACGCCATTGCCCGTGCGCAAGCGTGAAGCGGCCATGACGAGGCGTCTTCGGGCTAATACTTAGTTTTCTCAGCGGTGTTGCGTAGTGGCTACAGCGTTTCGTTTTGGTCTGAGGTAAAAGTGTCATGTGGGGGGCGCGCCCGCGTCTTAAGACGGGTCGCCACATGCAGCACGTTAAAGTTAACATCCAACGGGCCGCTTTGGCAGACGCCGGGCGCGAAGTGAGGGGGCTACGATGAAGAAGTATTTCCTGGTTTCCACCGCGTTGGCGATGCTCGGCGCGGGCGCGGCGATGGCGGCTGATCTGCCCGTCAAGGCGCCGATCGTGGCGGCGGTGCCGACCTGCGCCCAGTTCGGCGGCCTCTATGTCGGCGGCAATGTCGGCTATGGCTACTATGATTACCGCTACAACGATAAGGACGCTCTCGGCCCCTCTATCGACACCGGCCTCGGGACCACGGCAACCTTTAGCGACAGCGGGTGGATCGGCGGCGTCCAGGCCGGCTGGAATTGGCAGGCGCACTGCACCGTGTTCGGCCTCGAGGGTGATTGGAGCTGGACCAGCCTGGGCAAGACGGACACCTTCTTCGATGGCGACCAGAGCCCTGCGGCTGCCATCACTGACAACGTGACGATTCACAGCCAGCTCAAGTCGTTCACGACTCTCCGCGCTCGTTCGGGCATCGTGGTCGACAACCTGCTGCTCTATGTGACCGGCGGCTTCGCCGGCGCCAAGTTCAATCGCAGCTGGACCTTCTTCGAGGATAACGTGCCCACCTCAGCCACCTTCACCGACAACAAGTGGCGTTGGGGTTGGACCGCTGGCGTCGGGTCCGAGTGGGCGTGGACTCCGAACCTCAGCGTCAAGTCCGAGTTCCTCTACATGCGGTTCGACCAGCACGACTTCACCGTTCTTGGAAACGGCAACATCGGCGCCGCGGGCCTTCCCTATCGCCTGAGCAGCGAGGACTCGGTGTGGGTTACCCGCATCGGCCTGAACTACCGCTTCGGCGGTTGGGGCGCGCCGCTCCTGGCTCGCTACTGATAAGTTCTACGTTGAACTGCCTCCATGTCGCGCAGGGCCCCGGAGCCATCCGGGGCCCGATTTTTTGGAGTGGCTGCCCGAGCCCGTGTATCATGTATCAAAGAGGCATGCAGGCTTGAGCGACGAGCATGGGACTGACAAACACACGCATTCGACTGGCGAATGTTCGCCGTCCCGATCTGCAGCCGGTCGAGGTCGATGCCCTCGCTGACACCGGCGCTCTCCATCTCTGCATTCCCGAGCATGTGTCCATTCAACTCGAACTCGATGAATTCGATCGACGGGAGGTGACGCTGGCGGACGGCTCGCGGCGGATCGTCTCCTATGTCGGGCCGCTCCTTTTGACCGTTGCGAACCGCAAGGGGCTTACAGGCGCGATGGTGCTCGGCAACGAGGTGCTGCTCGGCGCGATCCCGATGGAAGACCTTGACCTTGTGGTCGTGCCCGGGACGCGGCAAGTGATCCCCAATCCGGCCAACCCAAACATTGCCGCCTCGATTGCAAAGGGCGTCCGGCGTTGACGCGCGGGCGCAGGCGCCCGCGGTGGGCGTTCAGCCCAGCACAACGCGATTGTTCGGCGGGCTCCGGCGGCCTAAATAGGGGAAACGGCCCCAAGCCCACCTCAGCGACGCGACGGACGGTTTCCGCGCCTTCGTCCCGCAATTTCAGGATGTGTTCATGTCCCGCCAAGAAGCGAACGCCGCCTTCGCCCTGACCTCGTTTCTTTACGGCGGAAACGCCGCCTATATCGAGGACCTGTACGCCCACTACGAGACCGACCCAAAAGCGCTCGACGCCGAGTGGCAGGCCTTCTTCGCGAGCCTCAAGGACAACGCCGCCGACGTGGAGCGCAGCGTGAGCGGCCCCTCCTGGCAGGAGACGGATTGGCCGGTCGTCAGCGAAGGCCCGATCCCGATTTTCGACGCCGGCTGGGAGGAGGCGGAAAAACGGCTTGGCGCGCGTGTCATGGAGCGGGCGCACAAGGCGGGCGTGGAGATTTCCTGGTCCGACGTGCAGCAGGCGACCCGCGACTCGATCCGCGCCTTGATGCTGATCCGCGCCTACCGCATCCGCGGCCACCTCGCCGCCAAGCTCGACCCGCTCGGCCTCGAGCCGCCCAAGGAGCATCCCGAGCTCGACCCGCGCAGCTACGGCTTTTCCGACTCCGATTTCGACCGCCGCATCTTCCTCGACCACGTGCTGGGACTCGAATTCGGCACGCTCCGGCAGATCCTCGCCATTCTCAAGCGCACCTATTGCCAGACGCTCGGCGTCGAGTTCATGCACATTTCCGACCCGACACAGAAGTCATGGCTGCAAGAGCGCATCGAAGGTCCCGACAAGGAGATCAGCTTCACCCGCGAGGGCAAGCGCGCGATCCTCAACAAGCTGGTCGAGGCCGAGGGGTTCGAGAAATTCTGCGACCTGAAATTCACCGGCACCAAGCGTTTCGGGCTCGACGGCGCGGAGTCGATGATCCCGGCGCTCGAGCAGATCATCAAGCGGGGCGGCGCCCTCGGGGTGAAGGAGATCGCGATCGGCATGGCCCATCGCGGCCGGCTCAACGTGCTCGCGCAGGTGATGGCGAAGCCGCAGCGCGCGATCTTCCATGAGTTCAAGGGCGGCTCCTACACGCCCGCGGATGTCGAGGGCTCGGGCGACGTGAAGTACCATCTCGGCGCTTCGTCCGACCGCGAGTTTGACGGCAACAGCGTGCATCTCTCGCTGACGGCGAACCCGTCGCATCTCGAAATCGTCAATCCGGTGGTGCTCGGCAAGACGCGCGCCAAGCAGGACCAGTACGGCTGCACGCCGGAAGACCGCACCTGCGTCATGCCGCTGTTGATCTCGGGCGACGCCGCCTTCGCCGGACAGGGGGTGATCGCCGAGTGTTTCGGCCTCTCGGGGCTGCGCGGGCACCGCACCGGCGGCTCGGTGCATTTCATCGTCAACAACCAGATCGGCTTTACCACCTATCCGCGCTACAGCCGTTCCTCGCCCTATCCGTCCGACGTGGCGAAGATGATCGAGGCGCCGATCTTCCACGCCAACGGCGACGATCCGGAAGCGGTGGTGTTCGCCGCCAAGGTCGCGACCGAGTTCCGGCAGAAATTCCAGAAGCCGGTCGTGATCGACATGTTCTGCTATCGGCGCTTCGGGCACAACGAAGCCGACGAGCCGTCGTTCACCCAGCCTTTGATGTACAAGACCATCCGCGCGCACCCGACCACGCTCGAAATCTACGGCAAGAGGCTGGTCGAGCAGGAAGTGGTCACCGTCGGCGAAATCGAAAAGATGAAGGTCGATTGGCGCGCCCGCCTCGACGCCGAGCTGGAGGCGAGCCACAGCTACAAGGCGAACAAGGCCGACTGGCTGGACGGCCGCTGGGCAAAGCTCAAGGCGGCGGAGACCGCGGAGGCGCCGCGGCGCGGGGTGACCGGTGTCTCGCTCGAGACGCTGCGGGAGATCGGCAACAAGATCACCACCGTGCCGCCGAGCTTCCATGTGCACCGGACGATTCAGCGCTTCCTCGACCAGCGCCGCAAAGCGATCGAGACCGGCGAAGGGATCGACTGGGCGACCGCCGAGGCGCTCGCCTTCTGCTCGCTCCTCCTCGAAGGGCGCCCCGTCCGCCTGTCGGGCCAGGACTCCGAGCGCGGCACCTTTTCGCAGCGCCACTCGGTGCTGATCGACCAGGAGACCGAGAGCCGCCATACGCCGTTCAACTATGTTGGGCCGGGCCAGGCGCGCTACGAGGTGATCAACTCCATGCTGTCGGAGGAGGCCGTGCTCGGCTTCGAGTACGGCTACTCGCTCGCCGAGCCCAGTGCGCTCGTGATGTGGGAGGCCCAATTCGGCGATTTCGCCAACGGCGCGCAGGTCGTCATCGACCAGTTCGTCTCGTCGGGCGAGCGCAAATGGCTGCGCATGTCCGGCCTGGTGCTGTTGCTGCCGCATGGCTACGAGGGGCAGGGTCCGGAGCATTCCTCGGCGCGGCTCGAGCGCTATCTTCAGCTTTGCGCCGAAGACAATATGCAGGTCGCCAATTGCACGACGCCCGCGAACTACTTCCACATCCTGCGCCGCCAGTTGAAGCGCGATTTCCGCAAGCCGCTGGTGCTGATGGCCCCGAAGAGCCTGCTGCGCCACAAGCGAGCGGTCTCGCCGCTGGCGGCGATGGGCCCGGACACCGCGTTCCACCGTCTGCTTCCCGACGACGCCGAAGGGGGAGGCGAGGCGCGCGGAAGATTGGTCGAGCCGGACAAGATTCGCCGCGTGGTGTTGTGCTCCGGCAAGGTCTACTACGATCTGTTCGAGGAGCGCGAAAAGCGCGGCATCGATGACGTCTATCTCTTGCGCGTCGAACAGCTCTACCCGTTCCCGACCAAGGAGCTGTTCAACCGCTTGAGCCGCTTCAAGTCGGCCGAGCTTGTGTGGTGCCAAGAGGAGCCGCGCAATATGGGCGTGTGGCTTTTCGTCGAGCCCTATCTCGAATGGGAGCTCAATCAGCTCGGGGCCGAATTCCGGCGTCCACGCTATGCCGGCCGCCCCGCCGCGGCGTCGCCCGCGGCCGGCCTGATGTCGAAACACCTCGCCCAGCTCAAGTCGCTTCTCGACGACGCGCTCGGCTGAGCCCGGTCAATTTTGGATGACCATCATGATTGAAATTCGTGTTCCGACCCTTGGTGAATCGGTGACCGAGGCAACGATCGGGCGCTGGTTCAAGAAGGCCGGTGACGCGGTGAGCGCCGACGAGCCGCTGGTGGAGCTCGAAACCGACAAGGTCACGATCGAAGTGCCGGCGCCGGCCGCCGGCGTCTTGTCCGAGGTCGCGGTGCGCGACGGCGACACGGTTGCGGTGGGCGCGCTGCTCGGCCAGATCGCCGAGGGGCCGGAAGCCGCCAAGTCTGTGCCGACGAGCCGGCTGGACGAACGGTCGGCGGCCAAACCAATCGCGGTCGAGGCCGAAAAGCCGCGCCCGCAAGCTGCGGAGCAGGCGCCTGCGCCCTCCGCTGCGGCTCCGCCGCCCAAGCCTGCCGCGCCCGCCGCGCCGGTTTCTCCCGCGGTCCGCCGCCTCAGCGCCGAGTCGGGTCTCGCCGCGGCTGCGGTGGAGGGGACCGGCAAGGACGGGCGGGTGACGAAGGGCGACATGCTGGCCGCGATCGAGCGCGCCGCCGCCGCGCCCATGCCGGTCGCGCAGCCGGTCGCGACCTTGCAGGTGCGCGCCCCCTCGCCGCCGGACGACGCCGCTCGCGAGGAGCGGGTGCACATGACGCGCTTGCGGCAGACCATCGCGCGTCGCCTCAAGGACGCGCAAAACACCGCCGCCATGCTCACGACCTTCAACGAGGTCGACATGAGCGCGGTGATGGCGCTGCGCAACGAGTACAAGGACCTGTTCGAGCGGAAGCACGGGGTCAAGCTCGGCTTCATGGGGTTTTTCGTGCGCGCCTGCGTGCAGGGCCTGCGTGAAATCCCCGCCGTCAATGCCGAGATCGACGGCGCCGACATCATCTACAAGAACTACTATCACATCGGCGTGGCGGTCGGGTCCGAGCGCGGACTCGTGGTTCCGGTGGTGCGCGATTGCCAGGACAAGTCGCTCGCCGAGATCGAGAAGGCGATCGCCGAATTCGGCCGGCGCGCGCGCGACGGCCAGCTCAAGATCGAAGACATGCAGGGCGGCACCTTCACCATCTCCAATGGCGGCGTGTTCGGCTCGCTGATGTCGACCCCGATCCTCAACGCGCCGCAATCCGGCATTCTCGGCATGCACAAGATCCAGGAACGGCCGATGGTCGTCGACGGCAAGATCGAGGCGCGGCCGATGATGTATCTCGCGCTCTCCTACGACCATCGCATCGTCGACGGGCGCGAGGCGGTGACCTTCCTCGTGCGCGTCAAGGAGTGCCTGGAAGACCCGGCGCGGCTTGTGCTTGGTTTGTGACGGCGCGGCGCGTCCGCATTAGCAAATGAAAAATGCCAGTCCCGCGGGGGGCCGCCGCGCCCTCCGCCAGGGCGGAAGCATTGGCTGCCTGAGAGCCGCCGGCGGCCGGCCGGAGCCGGTTGTGCGGGGCCGGTTGCGGGACCGCACTCGCGCATGCGAGGCGTGACGAGGCTAAATCGACCGGCGGCTCTGCGTGAGTTCGAGATAACGCGCGACATCCCGGACCCGCGCATCATGGCCGGCCAAGCTGTTCGTCCACATGTCCTTGATCTCGGCCTCGTTCTCATAAAAATTCGGGCGACGCCACTGGTTCAGCCGAATGCTTCCATCCGCCAAACGCGTGGCCGACAACATGAGGCCGAGATAGTTCAAACGGTCGAGGAAGTCCTTAATCTTGAACTCCGACATGATTTCTCTCGCTGCTGCCGAGTTTGCGGCATTTCTGCGGCAGACAGATGCGCATAGCGCAACCCTTCGGTCACGTAAATACCCCCTAACCCGTATTAATTGCCGGCAGCGGCGAGCGGCGCCCGCATCGACCTTGGTGGCGCGATCCGGCGGTCGCCGCCGCCGGATAGCGAGCCGGCGCCGCAGAGCGCGGCTTGGATGAATCAGGTCCGCGAAGATCGGGCGCGCCGCTGGGTCAGTTCCAGATATCGCGCGACATCCTGAAGGCGGTTCTCCTGGCCGTTCAGGTTCGCGTCCCACACGGTTTTGATCTCGGCCTCGTTCTCGTAGAAACTAAGCCACCGCCAATGAGTCAGCCGAATGCTGCCGTCCGCCATCCGCGTCGCTGACAACATAAGGCCGAGCTTGCTCAACCGGTCGAGGAAATCCTTGATCCGGAACTCTGCCATCGTCACGTCCCCGTCGCTGATTTGCCCAACTTGGGACAAATCTACGGAAGGTCAATGGGTTCGAAGCGGTCTGCGTGACATGACGTGCCGCGTGTGCCCGATGGGCAACGAATAGTCATAGCGGACGTTGAGGCAGCATCGAATTGCCCCGAATGGTACGGGTTGCGTCGGTCTGAAAAGCCACGTTGCTCTCGGTCGCGCACCGTTGCAGCACGAGCAAGGACAGCACGGACATGACATCGACGCGGCCGCTCAGTCCCGCTCTCAAGCTCGCTCTCGATATCGGCCCGCTCGTTCTGTTCTTCGTGGCCTATGCCGTGTTCGGGATTTATGCGGCGACCGCCATCTTCATGGCAGCCGTCATTGCCGCACTCGGGGTGGCGTTCGTCCGCACGCGACATTGGCCGATCATGCCGATCGTCTCCGCGTTCATCGTGCTTGTCTTTGGCGGCCTCACGCTGTTTTTGCAGGACGAGACGTTCATCAAGGTCAAGCCAACGATCATCTATGCGTTGTTTGGGACCGTGCTGGCGATTGGGATCGCCTTCGACAAGCCGCTGCTGGCGGTCGTGTTCGATTCGGTGTTCGATCTCTCCGCGGAAGGATGGCGCAAGCTCGCTGGGCGCTGGGCCGCGTTTTTCTTCGTGCTGGCGGCGCTAAACGAGCTGATCTGGCGCACGCAAAGCACGGATTTCTGGGTCGCCTTCAAGCTGTTTGGGTTCGTTCCGCTCACTTTCGCCTTCGCCGCCCTGCAATATCCGCTATTGATGCGCTATGCGGCGGCGCCGATCTCGGCGGAGCCAAAGCAAGATCATACCAACAGCGACAACCAGTAGGACACGCGGTCCGCCTGATTGTCCCGTTTCGTGTGCGTTCGTTTCCCTTCTCTTAAGGCTTCCAATGCAAATATCGCAGCGCTGGCGAGAGCATCTCGCCACGCGCGCGAGCGCGATTCCGCCTTGTTCCTGCCCTATCTTCTTCCCACAAGGCCGGCAAGATCAGGGGCGAGTTTCGGAGGGGGAAGCCACTTGCATAAGAAGTATCTGGCGATCTTGGCGATTGGCCTTGCCGGAATCGCAGGCTGAGGCCTCCGCGCAGTACTACCCGTCGGGGCCCTATTCGGCGCCGGGCCCGTATCGTGGCGCGCCCCTCGACGATGACGATATCGAACCACCGGAGATGGTCGGCCCGCCGACCGCCGGTCCTGGCGCGTCTGGCGCGGCGCCTTACTATGAAGTGCGGCCACTGCCGCCGCCCGGAGCCTACGCTCAGCCCACCGCTCCGACGCCGAGGCCGCCCTATCGCAATTCCTATGCGTATCCGCCGCCGGAAGATCCCATGGCCGCGCCGCGCGGATATCTGGCGCGGGGCGGGGAGGAGCCGGTTCGTCCGCCGGGCGACATTTACACGGCGCGTCCCAATAACACTTATTCCACGGCCCCATCTTCCACGGCCCCATCGTCTTCTTCCCCTGCGACCGCTTCGCCCGCGCAGGTTGACCGCCCAACCGGAGCGATTGGAGCGCCGGCAGCCGCGCCGGGCGCGAGCGCCTATGCATCGCTGCCGCCGGACTACCGGCCGGAGGAGGGAAAGCCGAAAGATCTGTCACCGCATTTGCAGCGGCAGGTCGTCACTTATCCGACGCCCGAGCCGCCCGGAACGATCATCGTCGATACGCCCAACACGTTCCTCTATCTCGTCCTCGGCGACGGCAAGGCCATGCGCTACGGCATTGGCGTCGGGCGCGAGGGCTTCACCTGGTCCGGCGTCGAGCGCGTCAGCCGGATGGCGGAGTGGCCGGACTGGCATCCGCCCCCCGAGATGATCGAGCGCCAGCCCTATCTGCCGCGCTTCATGGCGGGAGGCGAGAGCAATCCGCTCGGTGCGCGCGCGCTGTACCTCGGCAAGTCGGTCTATCGCATTCACGGCACGAATCAGCCTTCGACGATCGGCACCTTCGTTTCGTCGGGCTGCATCCGGCTGACGAATACCGACATCGAAGACCTCTTTCGCCGCGTGACCGTCGGGACGCGCGTCGTGGTGCTGGCGGGCAAGCCCAATCATGGCCAGTCGGGATCGGGCAGCGCCGAGTTGCCGTCCAGCTCGCAGGTGATCCGCTAGGCATTTTCCCGTTCGCCCTTCTGGGGCTGAAATCGGCGCGGCCTTGGCCGCGCCGATTTGCGTCGAGCGGGGCTATCGCGCACGGGACGCCCGCGCCACGCGTGAACAACTCAAAAAACGTTGACCCAAATCAAAGCAAGCGGTCCATCGGCAACTAACTCTTTCATAATTAATAAGAGCGCCAAGGTATTTGGCCGCAAAATACGGGCAGGGGGCACGTAACGGCATGAACATTCACGAGCGGGTCGAGGACGCCGCCATGGTGACCGCGCCGACTTTGGCCATATCCCCGGAAAAGGTCTGCTACGTCATCCTGAAGGCGCGAGAATTCGATGTACAGGACGGCAGATCCCGGCGACGATTCCGAAACCGACGACGAATCCTGGTCCGCGCTCGCCGTTCACCACGACGACCCGACCTATCGCGAGCTGAAGGCCTTCATCAGCTCGCTTAATCAGGACGAACAGGTCGATCTCGTCGCGCTGACCTGGCTCGGGCGCGGCGATGCGACCATCGAGGAATGGGACGATCTGCGCGCCGAGGCCGCCCGCGCGCACAATAAGCGCACCGCCTCCTACCTGCTGTCCAAGCCGATGCTGCCCGACCATCTGGAAGATGCGCTCGACCAGTTCGGCCTGTCGTGCGAAGATTACGACCTCGGACATTTCTGAGGGCGCACCATCGCCCCGCGGTGTCGACGTAGGGAGCCGATGGCGCAGCCGGACGCAGTAACCCCGCTCAAGCGCACCCCGCTGCACGCGCTGCATCTGCAGCTCGGCGCCCGCATGGTGCCGTTCGCGGGCTACGACATGCCGGTCCAGTATCCGACCGGCATCATCAAGGAGCATCAACACACCCGCGCGGCGGCCGGCCTGTTCGATGTCTCGCATATGGGACAGATCGCGCTGCGACCCCGCTCGGGGCGGATCGAGGACGCGGCGCGGGCGCTGGAAACGTTGGCGCCGGCGGACATTCTCGGCCTGCCGCGGGGGCGGCAGCGCTACGCGCTGTTCACCGACGAGGGCGGCGGCATCCTCGACGATCTCATGGTCTCCAACCAGGGCGACCATCTCTTCGTCGTGGTCAACGCATCGCGCAAGGAGGCGGACGAAGCGCACCTGCGCGCGCATCTCGCGGCAAGCTGCGAGATAGAGCCGTTGCCCGAACGCGCGCTCGTCGCGCTTCAGGGTCCGCAGGCGGAGGCCGTGCTTGCAGGGTTTTCCCCCGAAATGCGGGCGATGCGATTCATGGACGCGCGGCCGGTCGCCTTGGCCGGGGCAGACTGCCTCGTCTCGCGCTCCGGCTATACCGGCGAAGACGGATTCGAGATCAGCCTTCCCGCCGAGAAGGCCGAAGCATTTTGCGCCAAGCTGCTGCAGAACCCGGCGGTCCAGCCTGTCGGCCTTGGCGCGCGCGACTCGCTGCGGCTGGAGGCGGGCCTGTGCCTCTACGGCTCGGACATCGACACCGCGACCACCCCGGTGGAAGCCGCGCTCGAATGGAGCATCGGCAAAGCGCGGCGCGCGGGCGGCGTGCGCTCTGGCGGTTTTCCCGGAAGCGGACCCATCTTGCGGCAATTGGCCGAAGGGGCTCCCCGCCGCCGGGTCGGGCTTGCGCCGGAAGGCCGCGCGCCGGTGCGCGGCGGCGCTACCCTCTACCAGGCGGAGCAGGCAGGCGGGGCGGTCGGGACCGTCACGTCGGGGGGCTTCGGCGTCACCGTCGGCGCGCCTGTGGCGATGGGATATGTGGAAACGGGGCTTGCGCAGGCCGGCGCGACGTTGTTCGCCGATGTGCGTGGCAAACGCCTGCCCGCGCGCGTCGCGGCGCTGCCGTTCGTGCCCGCGCGCTTCAAGCGCTAGAGCGAATTCCGTTCCAATGGAATCGGAATTCGCTCTAATTATCCTTTAGTGGTCGCATTATTCTGCGGCGAACCGGTTCGTTCGTCGGAAAATGCTCTAGAAACTCGAGGAGGGGCCATGCTGAAATACACCAAGGACCACGAATGGGTGCAGCTCGACGGAGATGTTGCGACCGTCGGCATCACGTCTTACGCGCAGGACAAGCTGGGCGATCTCGTCTTTGTCGAACTGCCGAGCGTCGGAGCGAGCTTTGGACAGGGCGCGCCGGCCGCGGTGGTCGAATTGGTGAAGGCGGCGTCCGACGTCTATGCGCCGATGACGGGCGAGGTGGTCGCGGTCAATGACAAGCTGACCAACGAGCCGGGGCTCGTGAACAGCGATCCGAGCGGCGAAGGCTGGCTGTTCCGCATCAAAGTCGCCGACAAGAGCGAATTCGACGCGCTGCTCGACGAGGCGGGCTACCAGGCGATCCTCGAGTAATACACGCCGGCCGCGTCCAGTCCGCGATTCCACCTTCTCGCTTGTAGTCGCACGATAATTTAGGCTTCCAACCCCGCCACCGCGCGGGCGAAGTCCTTGGCGGCGAAGGGGGCGAGATCCTCGATCCCCTCGCCGATCCCGATGAAATGCACCGGAAGGCCATACTTGGCCGAGACGGCGACCAGAATGCCGCCGCGCGCGGTGCCGTCGAGCTTGGTCATCACGAGGCCGGTCACGCCGGCCACTTTCCGAAATTCTTCGACCTGCGACAGCGCGTTCTGCCCGACGGTCGCATCGAGCACGAGCAGCACCGCGTGGGGAGCGGACGGATCGAACTTGCGCATCACGCGCACGATCTTTTCCAGCTCGCTCATCAGCGCTGACTTGTTCTGCAGGCGGCCCGCGGTGTCGACGATCAGCACATCGGCGCCTTCCTCCCGCGCCGCGACGAGCGCGTCATAGGCAAGTCCTGCCGCGTCGCTTCCCTGCGCGCGCGCGACGACGCGACTGTTCGTACGATCTCCCCAAATCTTGATCTGCTCTATGGCGGCGGCGCGGAAGGTGTCGCCGGCGACGAGCATCGGCTTGCGTCCTTCGGCCGAGAGGCGCGCGGCGAGCTTGCCGATGGTCGTCGTCTTCCCCGATCCATTGACGCCGATCACGAGGATGACGAAAGGCTCGGCGGCCGCATCGATCACGAGGGGCTTGGCGACCGGACTGAGGATTTTCTCCACCTCGGCGGCGAGGATCGCCTTGACTTCCTCGGGCGTGACCGACTTGTCGTAGCGACCGTCACTGACCTTGTCCGCGACGGCCGCCGCGGTTTGCACGCCGAGATCGGCCCGGATCAACGCTTCCTCGAGTTCCTCGATGACGGAGGCGTCGAGCTTGCGCTTGGTGACGAGATCGGTGATCGCGCCGCCGATCGACGTCGAGGTGCGCTGGAGGCCTGTCGTGAGCTTTCGCCACCAGGTCTGCTTCGGCGCGCTGTCTTCGCTGCTGTCATTCATGTCGGGGCCTGTGTTAGCGCTTTCGCCATGACGCCGGAAGACATGCAAGGGCGCATTCTTTATCGCGACGGATTGATGCTGGTGATCGATAAGCCGGCCGGCCTGCCGGTCCATCGCGGGCCGAAGGGCGGGGCGAGCCTCGAAGACTTTTTCGATGCGCTGCGCTTCGGGCTGCCGCGGCCGCCGGCGCTCGCCCATCGGCTCGACAAGGAAACCTCCGGCTGTCTCGTGCTCGGCCGCCATCGCAAGGCGCTCGCTCATCTGGGGCTCCTGTTCAAGCACGGCAAGGTGGGCAAGACCTATTGGGCGGTCGTCGAAGGCGGACCCGAGGCGGAGGAAGGCATTATCGAGCTGCCGCTCGGCCGGCGGGACGCGACCCGCGGCTGGTGGATGAAGCCCGACCCCAAAGGCGTCCCCGCGGCGACGACCTGGAAGGTGCTGGGGCGCGCCACGATCGTGATCGCTGGCAAGGATGACTCCGACATTAGAGTCCGACAGGGTGTTTCACCTCCCGCTGGAGGGGGGAGCTCGGTCCGCGCGGCGGACCGGGAGGGGGTGAATCCAACCGCCGGTGGCTCACCCCACCCCGGCGCGCCAAGCGCGCCGACCCTCCCCCTCCAGGGGAGGGTGGTGACCTGGCTTGCGCTCGAGCCGCTGACCGGGCGGACGCATCAGTTGCGGGTGCATTGCGCCGCGATGGGCTGGCCGATCCTCGGCGACAATATCTACGGGACCGGACCTCGCTTGGGCGGTCCCGGCCTGCATCTACATGCGCGCGAGATCGTCATTCCGCTGGGCAAGAACCGCGCGCCCGTGCGCGTCACAGCGCCGGTTCCCGCGCATATGCGGGCGGCCTTTTCGACGTGCGGCTATTTCGAGGGGTAATCCGCAGTCACAAAGCCTCGCCCACCAGCACGCGCGCCTTGGCGCTGAGGGCGAGCTTGCCGGCCGAGTTGCGGATCTGCCCGCGCAGCACCACCACGTCCCCCTTCAGATGCGGCGCGGGCGTGACCTCCTCGACCTGCCAGGACAGCTCGATCGCCTCGTCGGCTAGCACCGGCAGATGCAGGCGGAACTTGATGTCGTGTCCGACCACATTGCCCCGTTCCGAGTAATGCGAGGCGAGGAAGCCCATCATCTGCGCCGCCAATTGGCCGCCGCAGGCGAGCGGCTTCTTGAAGCGCGTGCGCGCGGCGTAGTCGGCGTCGTAATGGAGCGGGTTATGGTCGCCGGCGAGCCGCGCAAAGGCGCTGACATCGGCGAGCGTGAGCTGAATCGTCTTCGCGAAACGCTCGTCCGGCACGACGAGAGGACCGCTCGTTTCGCTCATTCATGGCTCCGGTCGTTTGCCAAGGTCACGCTGCGATCAGCATCCGCCCGTCATGCCCGATAACCGGCACGTCGACAATCCTGCCCGGCTCGGCCTCGGTGGTGAAGCGGATTTGCGTGAACTGTTCGGTGCGGCCGCGCGCAGGCGTCTCGGCCAGAACCCGGCGCGCGCGGCCCACTTCCGTTTCAAGATGATTTCGCAAAGCCCCGTCGCCTTTTTCGCGCAGCCGCCGGGCCCGGTTCTTGGCGATCTCGGGCGGGACTTGCGGCATGCGCGCGGCTGGCGTGCCCGGGCGCGCGGAGAAGGGAAAGACATGCAGGAAGGTCAGGCCGCATTCGTCGACGAGGTCGAGCGAACGCGCGAACATCTCTTCCGTCTCGGTGGGAAAGCCCGCGATGAGATCGGCGCCGAAGACGATGTCGGGGCGGAGTTCCCGCAGGTTTCGGCAGAACGCGATAGCGTCGGCGCGCAGATGCCGCCGCTTCATGCGCTTGAGGATCAGGTCGTCGCCGGCCTGCAGCGACAGATGCAGATGGGGCATCAGCCGCGGCTCGCTGGCAAAGGCGTCGAGGAGGTCGCGGTCCGCCTCTACGCTGTCGATCGAGGAGAGCCGCAGCCGCGCCAGCTCGGGCACGCGAGCCAGAAGCGCTTTGACGAGACGGCCGAGCCTCGGTTCGCCGGGAAGGTCCGCGCCGTAGCTCGTGATGTCCACGCCGGTGAGCACGACCTCGCAATAGCCGTTCGCGACCAGCCGGCGCACCTGCGCCGCCACGTCGTCGACCGGCGCCGAGCGCGAATTGCCGCGACCAAAGGGAATGACGCAAAAGGTGCAGCGATGGTCGCAGCCGTTCTGCACCTGGACGAAGGCGCGCGTCCGCCCTTGCATCGTCTCGATGGCGGCTCCGCTAGGATCGTGCGCCGCCATGATATCCGACACATCGGCCTTGCCGTCGCGCTCGCGCGCCGCGCCGTCGCTGAGGGCCCGCGCGGTCTCGGTCCACGCGCCTGGCGACAGCTTTTCGCGGTTGCCGAGCACGCGATCGACCTCGGTCATGGCCGCAAAAGTCTGCGGTTCAAGCTGCGCGGCGCAGCCGGTCACGACCACGCGCGCGTCCGGCCTCTCGCGCTTGACCTTGCGGATCGCCTGGCGCCCCTGGCGCACGGCTTCCGCGGTGACCGCGCAAGAGTTCACGACGACGAGATTGCCGATGCCCGCCGCCGCGGCATGCCGGCGGATCGCCTCCCCCTCCGAGGCATTGAGCCGGCAGCCGAAATTTTGGACGGCGATCGTCATTGCGTCAGGCGTCCGCGGCAGCGAACAGGGCGGGATCGAAGCGGCCTTCATATTCATAGACGACCGGACCGGTCATCAGCACATGGTCGTCGCTCGCCCGCCATTCGATGGAAAGATCGCCGCCAGGAAGCGTAACAGCGACCAGGCGCTCGGTGCGTCCGGTGCGCGCGGCGCAGACCGCGGCCGCGCAGGCGGCCGAACCGCAGGCCTGGGTGAGCCCCGCGCCGCGCTCCCAGGTGCGCACGATCAGGTGGTCGCGGGAAGCGACGGCGGCGAGCGAAATATTGGCGCGCGCAGGAAAAATAGGGTCGGTCTCCAGGACAGGGCCGATATTGGCGAGATCATGGGCGCGCACATCGTCGACCCAGAAGACCGCGTGCGGATTGCCCATGCTGACCACCGAGGGCGACTGCAAAAGCGGGTTGGCGGCCGGCCCGAAACGCAGGTCGATCGCGCGGGTGTCCGGGAATGCTCTGGCAAGCGGAATGTCGCGCCAGCCGAAGCGCGGCGCGCCCATATCGACGGTCGCGACCGCCGGCCCAGCGCCGGGCCAGCAGGCCACCAACCCGGCCGCGGTCTCGAAGGCCAATCGCTGCTTGCCGGTCTCATTGAACAGAAGATGGGCAACGCAACGCATCCCGTTTCCGCAAGCCTCCGCCTGCGAGCCGTCATTGTTGAAGATGCGCACGAAAGCGTCCGTGTCCAACCTTCGCGGCGGGCAGAGCACCATGAGCTGGTCGCAGGGCGCGCCGCGCGGTCCGGCGGCAGCCCGAACCTCAGCAACCTCGAGCGGGGCGGCCGGCGACGCTGCCCGCAGATCGACGACCACGATCTCATTGCCGAGGCCGTTCATCTTGACAAATCGCTGGTTGGCGAGCGTGCTCATGCGCTGATCGAACCCATTGGCCTTTCATATATGAGCAATCAGCGAGGCTTGACCAGCGCGAAGTCCCTGTATCATGGAAGGGCGGGTTGCCGGCGCGCGGGGAGGCCGCTCACGAGGCAGCGGGTGGAGTCTTGCGCCAATGAGGCGGCAAATCATCACGAGACGATTTTCGCCGAGCGCCGCGGCCGGGGAGCCGGTCCCGGGCGCGCAGGCAAGTTGCGACAGGAGCGTCTGATGCTGCCCTCTCGTTTGTCGTTGGTGGTCGCTGGAGCGGTGGTCGCGTTCAGCCTGGGACAAGCCGGGTTCACATTCGCCCAACCCAAGGTCGACGATAAGGGGGCGCCCCCTGCCGCTGCGGCCCCGAGTACGCCGTCGATCCCGCCTGCCTCCCCATCACAACCGGCGGAGCCCGCTACCCCGGCGCCCCCTGCGGCGGCCCAGACGAAACCCGAGGGCTTGGTTGCCCAAGAAGTGACAATGACCGAGCAGCCGATTGTCTACCTGGCCACCACAGCGAGTTGGGACAAAGCGTTCGAGACGATCGTCGACAGCTTCAAGAAGGTCTACGCCTATCTCGAAAAGGAAAAGATCACGCCGGCCGGCCCGCCGATGACGATCTACACGTCGACCGACGACAAAGGCTTCCAGTTCCGGGCGGCCGTGCCGGTGGCCGCGCCGCCGGCCAACCTGTCGGACGGCATGGCGGCCGGCAAGTCGCCCGCCGGCAAGGCGTTGAAATATGTCCACAAGGGAAGCTACGACACGCTCGACGCGACCTATGAGGCGATCACAAACCAGCTCGATGAGAAAGGTCTGGAAGCGCAGGAAGTCTTTGTCGAGACCTACCTCAACGATCCGCGCACGACGCCGGATGACCAACTCGCCATCGAGGTCTATGTCCCGATCAAATGACGAATAGGTGTTCCCCGCGACGAGCGGAAGCTTTTTTGTTCAGGTCGAGAGAGAAATGGACTGCGCAAGCCGCCGAGGTGGCTGCGGTCCGGTTGCGAGGGCTTCTCGGCGCAATTTCGGTCAAAGCATACGCATTTGACCTGAACGGCCGGCTATAATGTCCGTGCAATGATCTATCTCGAAATCGCAATCGTCGTCGTTCTCGTCATCGTCAACGGCTTGCTGTCCATGGCCGAGCTTGCGGTCGTGTCGTCGCGCCGCGCGCGGCTGCAGGCGCTGGTCGACCGCGAGGTCGTCGGTTCGCGGCGCGCTCTGGCGCTCGCGGCCAATCCGGGCAAGTTCCTCTCCACCGTGCAGGTCGGGATCACGCTGATCGGCATTTTGTCCGGCGCGTTCTCCGGCGCGACTTTGGGCACGCGGGTTGCCGAGTGGATTGCCTCGCTCGGCGTGCCGGCCGGGGCGGCCGATGCGGCGGGCGTCGGCATGGTCGTCGCCGCGATCACCTATGCGTCGCTGATCATTGGCGAACTCGTCCCCAAGCAGATAGCGCTGCGCAATCCCGAAAACATCGCCGTCAAGGTCTCGCCGGCGATGACGGTGCTGGCGAAGATCGCCTCTCCGTTCGTTTGGGTTCTCGACATGTCCGGGCGGCTTGTCCTGCGCGCCCTTGCACACAAGCCGCAGCCCGAGGGCAGGGTGACCGACGAGGAGATCAGGACCTTGATCGCCGAAGCCGAGACCGCCGGCGTCATCGAACCGGAAGAGCGCACGATGATCGCCGGGGTGATGCGACTGGGCGATCGTCCGGTGCGAGCCGTCATGACGCCGCGCATCGATGTCGACATGATCAATCTCGCTGACGACCCGCAAAACATTCGCCGGATCATCGTCGAAAGCATTCATTCGCGTCTGCCGGTCTATGACGAAACGCCAGAGGAGATGGTTGGGGTCATCCAGGCCAAGGATCTTCTCAACGCGTATATGCGCGGCGAGCAACCGGATCTGCGTTCTCAGGTCCGCGCCGCTCCGGTCATTCCCGATACCGCCGACGCGCTCGACGTGGTGCAGACGATCAAGACCTGCGCCGTCCATTTGGCCTTGGTCCATGACGAATACGGGCACTTCGAGGGAGTTGTTACCAACGCCGACATTCTCGAAGCGATTGTCGGCGCGTTCCGGACCGACGAGGGGTTTCCGGAGCACGCCGTGCAGCGAGCGGACGGATCGTGGCTCATATCCGGTGCGATGCCGGTGGACGAAATGGCCGAACTCCTCGCCATCCTGCTCCCGCAAAGCCGCTCCTACCAGACGGCTGCAGGATTCGTCCTGGCGCAGGTGGGCTATTTGCCGAAGATCGGAGACTCGTTCGACGCCTCGGGTTGGCGCTTCGAGGTGGTCGACGTGGACGGGCGCCGCATCGATAAGGTGTTGGCTCAGCGCATTTCCGCCGGCAGACGGTGGGGCGCGTTGTAGACGCCGTATGCCGGCCGCGCTGGCGCCCGATCAGATTTAAGGCTCTTCCTGCAAATGATTCGCAACAATTTGACACGCTGAAGCGATGCCTCTATATTGCAAATAACTCGCATTTGCAGAATGGCTGCTCTCTGCCAGACGCTGGCGTTAGGACGCCGCGGGTCGCTCGTGCTAGTCCGAGTCGCTTAGACGGATTTTCTGGAAATCGGCTTTGGATACGCGCACCGCCAATCATCACCGCGAGGTCGACACCATGGACGCGCAGAACTCGGCGCCGCAGGCAGTCGCCGCGGCGCTGCCCGGATGGCGGCGCGAGCGCGGACGTCCGTCGCTGGTCGAGGTCTACGGGTCTATTCGCACGCGGCCCACCGGATCGTTCTGGCGGAAATTGGCGGCCTTTCTCGGTCCCGGCTATCTGGTGGCGGTCGGTTACATGGATCCGGGCAACTGGGCGACCTCCCTCGCCGGCGGCTCGAAGTTTGGTTATGCGCTGCTGACGGTCGCGCTGCTCTCCAACATCATGGCGATCATCCTGCAGTCGCTCTGCGCGCGGCTCGGGATCGCCGCCGGGCGCGACCTTGCCCAGGCCTGCCGCGACGCCTTTCCCCGCTGGGTGTCGTGGCCGTTATGGATCGCCGCCGAGATCGCGATTTGCGCGACCGACCTCGCCGAGGTGATCGGCACGGCGATCGGCCTCAATCTTCTCTTCGGCATCCCGCTCGAAATCGGGGTGCTCATCACAGCGCTCGACGTCTTTTTGATCCTGTGGATGCAAAACCTCGGCTTCCGCTGGATCGAAGCCTTCGTCGTCACCTTGCTCGGCGTCATCACCGTGTGCTTCGCGATCCAGATCGCCATGGCCGATCCCAACTGGGGCGCGGTGATCCGCGGCTTCGCCCCGACGACGCAGATCGTCACCAATCCGGACATGCTCTATCTCGCGCTCGGCATCCTCGGCGCGACGGTCATGCCGCATAATCTCTATCTTCATTCCGGGGTGGTGCAGACCCGCCGGTTCGGCGATTCGATCGCGGACCGGCGCGAGGCGATCAATCTTGCGACCGCCGACTCCACCATTGCGCTGATGTTCGCGCTGCTGATCAACGCCTCGATCCTCATCCTCGCCGCCGCGACGTTCAACCGGACCGGCCAGCACGACGTCGCCGAGCTCGACCAGGTGCATGCGTTCCTTGCGCCATTGCTCGGCTCGGCGATCGCTCCGACCCTGTTCGGGATCGCGCTGTTGTGCTGCGGGCTGAACTCGACGGTGACGGCGACGCTGTCGGGACAGATCGTGATGGAGGGCTTCATCGACATCCGTCTGCCGGCATGGGCGCGGCGGCTGGTGACGCGCTCGATCGCCATCGTGCCGGCGGCGATCGTCACCATCTGGTACGGAGCGTCCAGCACGGCAAGGCTGTTGATCCTCAGCCAGGTCGTCCTGAGCATTCAGCTTCCCTTCGCGATCGTTCCGCTGGTGATGTTCACCGCCGATCGGAGAAAGCTCGGCGAACTCATCGCGCCGCGCTGGCTGACGGCGCTCGCCGCTTTGACGGCGCTCACGGTCATCGTGCTCAATGTGAAGCTGCTGGCGGATTTCATTGCCGGCTGATCGCCGCGCCGGCTGGGATCCGCATCCTTATGGCCGTTTGCGCGAACGCCGGTCGGCGTGGCGGTTGAGCACGACCCAGATCGCGATCGCGGGCTTGTTGCCGATCGTCCACAGGCGGTGCGGGGTTTGCGCATCGAACGTGATCGAGTTCGCCCGGCTTTAGCTCGAACTCCTCGAAGCCAAGCCGGATGCCGAGGCGCCCGCTGAGCACATAGGCGTATTCCTTGCCGCCATGCCGGATCAGCGCGTCCTCCTCGCAGGAGGTCGCGCCCACGTCGTAGACGACGTAGAGGAACTCGACCTCCGCATCGCTGGTCGGCGTCAGCCGCTCCCATCGCACGCCGCCGGACAGGTGGATGGTCTCGCGGTTAGGCGAGCGCTGCACCGGACCCCGCCGCACGGTGCCGCCTTCCGCGGTATCCGGCTGCGTCGTGGTCGCTTTGTCCCGGAACAGATCGTCGACCAGAAGTCCGAGCTCGTTCGCCATCGCGTAGAGCGTTCCCACCGACGGCATCACATGGCCGCGCTCGATCTGCGATACGAGGCTTGCCGAGACGCCCAGCTCGCGCGCAAGACCGCGCACCGTCACGCCCGCCTTTTCCCGCGCGCCGCGCAGGCGCATCCCGAGCCGATCGGACCCGGCGTTGCGGCCGGACCGGGACAGGCGCGCAGCGTTCCTGCGGGGTTTGCCGAGCATGCGACGCGATAGCCCTCCCATCGCGCTATTGACACTGAACAAAGGTGCGGTAGCGTTCAGTCACACTGAACAGAGACAGGATAGCCGCGCCCGCGCGGAGGAGCAAACATGCACCACATCTTGCGCAGCGACGCGATCCGGCTGGCGCCGGCCTACCCGGGCAACAGCGCGAGCTTCAGCCGCTGCTCGCTGGTCGACCGTTCGCATGGCTCGGTGCATACGGCGCTCGGCCTGTGCGCGCTTGACGCCGGCGGCTGGATCGACACCCACGTGCATTCGTTCGAAGAAAGCTTTTACGTTCTCGAAGGCGAGCCGATCCTCGTTCTCGACGGCCACGCCTGTCCGCTGGCGCCGGGCGCCTGCGGCATCGTGCCGCTCGGCGTGTCGCATGCCTGGCTCGGCCCCGCGAGGGGACGCGCGAAGTGGCTCGATATGCTCGTCCCGCAGCCGCGCGGGCCCGCCGAACCGGCCGACACATTTTTTCTCGGACGACCTGAGCGGGGCGAGATCAAGCCGCTGGACATCCGCGATCCGCGCTCGCGCCATTTCTTCCGCCTGCGCGACACCGACATGCAGGTGGACAAGCTCAAGGTGGGCGCGCGCGTCGATGCTCCGACCGTGTCGGCGAGCATGGCGACGGCGCTGCTCGCCTACAGTGGCATCGCCGTCAAGATGCTGGTGGACCAGCGGCTCGACGCCCAGCTGCACACGATGTTCATGGTGGAATACCAGCCGGGCGGCGTCGCCCATCCGCACGACCATCCGCTGGAGGAAGCCTATGTGATCCTCGACGGCGAGGTCGAGGCGGTCGCTGACAATCAGCGATATACCCTGCGGGTCGGCGACGTGATGTGGACCGGGGTCGGTTCCATCCACGCCTTCTACAACACCAGCAACGCCACGGTGCGCTGGCTGGAGACGCAGTCGCCGCAGCCGCCGGTGCGCTATTCCTACCGCTTCAATCGCGATTGGGAGTATCTCGCGCACAAGCTTAAAGAATCGGGTCGCGAAAAAGGCGAGGCCGAAAAGGCGCTCGCCGGCGGTGCGGGCGCTTGATGGAATTGGCGCCCGTCGGGCGAAGCCCCGCCGTTTCATGGCGGGGCCCAACGTCAAGGCAAGGACGCAAGAATCGAACGAACTCCGTTCCGGTGACGGAACGCGTTTGGCCCCTCAGGAGCAATCGGAGCGAAGGATGGCGGATCGACAGACGGCGGTGATCATCGGCGGGACTTCGGGGAGCGGAAGAAAGCTTTCCGAGACGCTGGCCCGGCGCGGCGAGAAGGTTTTCATCAGCGGACGCGACAAGGCGCGCGCGCAGGCGGTGGCGAAGGAGATCGGCGGCGATGTCTTTGGTCTCGGCCTTGATCTCGCCCAGCCGCAGGGAATCGCCGAGGCGCTCAAGGAGGTCGAGGCGGTCGATCATCTGGTGCTGGCGGCGATCGAAAGGGACGAGAACAGCGTCCGCAAATACGACATCAATCGCGCCATCCGTCTGGTGACCCTCAAGCTTGTCGGCTACACCGAGGCGATCCATGCGCTGACGCCGCGGCTTTCGGCCAATGGCGCGATCGTGCTGTTCGGCGGCCAGGCGCGGGCGCGGCCTTATCCGGGATCGACCACCATTACCACCGTGAATGGCGGCGTCACCACGATGGTGGCGACGCTCGCGCTCGAACTCGCGCCGGTGCGTGTCAACGCGGTGCATCCCGGCATTGTCGGCGATAGTCCGGCATGGACTGGCAAGCCGCCCGAGGTGCTGCAACGGGTGATCGACCGCACGCCGATCAAGCGACTGGCGACCATGGCGGACGTGGCCGCGAGCGTGCTCTTCCTGCTCGACAATCAATCGGTGAACGGGGTGAACCTGCAGGTGGACGGCGGCTGGCTCCTGATGTGAGCCGCGCGCCCATCAACAAACTCGAAAAGTCTAGGGAGATTGGAAATGATGTCACTCAAAGAGCTTGTCGGCGCTGCCCTCGGCGCCGTGTTGGCGATCGCCGTCGCGATCGTCCCGGCCTCGGCGGAGCCGTCGGGACCGCCGATCAAGATCGGCAGCACGCTCGCTTTGACCGGACCGCTTTCGGCGACCGGGCAGATCCACAAGATTGTCGGCGAGATTTTCGTCGACCAGCTCAACAAGAAGAACGGCCTGCTTGGCCGCCCGGTCGAGTGGATCGTCAGGGACGATCAGAGCAAGCCGGAACTCGCGCGCACGATCTACGAGCAGCTCGTGACCGTCGACAAGGTCGACCTGCTGATGGGCCCCTATGCGACCGGCAACATCCTCGCCGCCATGGGAGTCGCCCAGCGCTACAACAAGATGCTGGTCCACCACACGCTGGGAATCCCCAGCCTCGCGAAATACGATAAGCAGTTTCCCGCTTGGTCGGTCGGCGCCAATCCCGAGCAGACGGTTCCCAACACCGTGTTCGATGCGCTCGCGACCCTGCCCAATCCGCCCAAGACGATCGCCATCGTCACCAGCAAGTTCCCGTCGATCTATTTCATGTCGGCCGGCGCCCGCGACGTCGCCAAGAAGCGCGGCCTGCAGGAGGTTCTCTACCTCGAATGGGAGTTCGGCAACCGCGATTTCGGACCGATCGCAAGCCGCGTGAAGGACGCCAAGCCCGACTTCGTCTGGGTCGGCGCGATCGGCCTCGAAGGCAACGAGCTGCTCAGCGCGATGAAGAACATCGACTACAAGCCGCCGTTGCATTTCTACATGTATCCCGCGCCCGGTCCGCTCGCCAAGGCGCCCGAGGCGAAGAACGCGCTCGCGGCCTCCATTTTCGAGCAGCATCCGCCCTTCACCGACGATCCGACCGCTGCCGAGTTCGTGAAGCTCTACAACGAGCGCGCGGCCAAAGCCGGGTTGCCCGACACCTCGGTGGAGACGCAAGCTGCCGCTTCCTACTCGGCCTGGCAGGTGCTCCAGGCCGCGGTCGAGGCGACCAAGAGCCTCGACGACAAGACGCTGTCCGACTGGCTCAAGACGCACAAGGTGAAAACGATCCAGGGCGAGCTTCGCTTCGACAAGCTCAATAATTTCGGCGACGATCTGATGAAGGTGAAGCAGGTCCAGAACGGCAAATGGGTGACGGTCTGGCCGACCGAATGGGCCGCCCCCGGCGCGAAGATTCAGTCCGAGTAAAGCGCTCCGGTGACGCTTCCAAGCCCGACCCTGATCGGCCAGGCGCTTTTGTCCGGCGTCTTCATCGGGGCCCTGTACGGGCTCTTGGGCCTGGGGCTTAGCCTCTCATGGGGCTTGTTGCGCCAGATCAATCTGGCGCATTTCGCGCTCGCCTTTCTCGGCGCCTATCTCACCTATCAGCTCGCTCACGTCCACCGCCTCGATCCGCTGCTGACGCTGGTCATCATCGTGCCCACCTTCTTTGCATTCGGGGCGCTGCTCCAGGCATTGTTTGCGCGCTTCTCGATCAGTCCGTTTTCGTCGCTTCTGTTGACGTTCGGCGTAACCGTCATCATCGAAAGCGCCATCCAATGGTACTGGACGGCCGACTACCGCCGGCTGGAATCCGCCTATAGCGGGATCCGCTTCAAACTCGGTCCGCTGTTCGTTCCCTTCCCAGAATTGTTGACCCTCTTGCTCGCGATCTCGCTGGCGACGCTCACCTGGGCGACCCTGCGCTACACCGATCTCGGCAAGGCGATGCGGGCGGCGAGCGAAGACGCGCCGATCGCCGCCGCCTTCGGCGTCGACGAGCGGGCGCTTGCGCTTCTCTTGTCGGGCGCATCCGCGATGTTCGCGGGCGTCGCCGGATTGTGCCTGGCGCTGAGCTACACGCTGGCGCCGTCGCAGATCTATGCCTGGATCGGGGTCGTGTTCGCCGCGGTGATGATCGGCGGCCTCGGCAATCCGCTCGGAACGCTGGTCGCGGGCATCGTCATCGGCGTGAGCGAAGCGCTGACCATGGCGCTGACGGCGCCTGCCTGGGCGCCGCTCGTCTCCTTCTCGTTGTTGATCCTCGTCTTGCTGGTGCGCGCGCGAGACCTTTAACATGCATATTCCTGCGCCGATCTGGATGGCGGGGGCTGGCGCCGCGCTCGCGACGGTTCCTTTCCTCAAGCTCCCCGCTTTCTACGAGTCCTTTCTCTATCTCATCTTCTTCTGGATCGTGCTCGCCACTTCCTGGAACATTCTGAGCGGCTATTCCGGTTACTTCTCCTTCGGCCACGGCGCCTTCGTCGGCGCGGGCGTGTACACGACGGCGGTGCTCACCACCGTGTTCGACGTGCCGTTCCTTATGACGCTGCCGGCCGCGGCGGCGGTCGCCGCGCTGCTCGGCGTCGGCATCGGCGCGGTCGTATTCCGGGTCGGACGGTTGCGCGGCGAGCTGTTCGCGCTGCTCACGCTTGCGGTCACCTTCGTGCTCGCCACCATCGTCCTGAACACGCCGATCGACGGCGGTCCGGGCATCCTGATGAGCGGCGTGCCGCTGCCGGCGATCATGCCGTCGGCCTCCTCCACCTTCTATGTGCTGGCGCTGGTCATCTTGGCGGCGACGCTGGCGATCGCCTACGGCATCTGCCAGGCGAAGCTCGGATTGGGCCTGTTCGCAATCCACGACGACGAAGACGCCGCCGAAGTGCTCGGCGTTCCGACCTATCACTACAAGCTTGCCGCGTTCGGCATTTCCTGCGCTCTCGCCGGAATCGCCGGGGGCATTCACGCGATGTTCGTTTCCTATGTCACGGTCGGCGAGACGTTCTCCATCGTCGTTCCGCTCAACGTCGTGCTGATGAGCGTGCTGGGCGGAACGCGCCATTGGCTTGGTCCAGCGGTCGGCGCGACGGTCATCACCGCGCTGCTGTACGCCTTCACGACCAGCGATTACCCCGTGATCGGCCGCGCCTCGGTCGGCCTGATCCTGATTGTGGTGATCCTGTTCATGCCCGACGGATTGCTCGGCCGCTTTGCGCGGCGGCGCGTCGAAGCTGCGCGCCCGTCGGCCCCGCATGCCGAGCCACGCCGGGCGGATTGCGCACGCGAAAGCGAGGCGGGCGGCGCGGCGTTCCTCGACGTCAAAGACCTGTCGAAAGCCTTCAAAGGGCTGCAGGCGCTCGACGGCGTGAACCTGCGTGTCGGCCGCGGAGAAATCCTCGGCCTGGTCGGACCGAACGGGTCCGGCAAGTCGACCTTGATCAATGTGGTGAGCGGGCATTATCGCGCGGATGCCGGCCGCATCCTGTTTTGCGGCGCCGACCTCGCGCGGCTCGAGGCGCACCGGATCGCCCGCGCCGGCGTCGCACGCACCTACCAAATTCCGCGGCCCTTCGCGCATTTAAGCGTGCTGCAGAACGTGGCGCTGCCGGCCCGGTTCGGACACGCCGCGCTCGACCACGCAACCGCCGAACGCGAAGCGTGGTACTGGCTGGAATTCACCGGGCTCGCCGCCAAGGCCGACGCGATGCCAGACGCCCTCAATCTGCATCAACGCAAATTTCTTGAACTTGCGCGCGCGCTCGCCTCGCGTTCCGATTTGCTGCTCTTGGACGAGGTGCTCTCGGGGCTGACGCCGTCAGAGATCGATGACGCGATCCGCACTATCCGCGCCATCCGCGATCGCGGCGCCAGCATCATATTCGTCGAACATGTGATGCGCGCCGTCATGGAGCTGACCGACCGGATCGTCGTGCTCAACCACGGGCGGGTGATCGCCGAAGGATTGCCCGACGAGGTGATGCGGCGGACGGAGGTCGTCACCGCCTATCTCGGGAAGCCGCATGCTTGAGGTCGACCGCATCCGCGTCTCGTACGGCGCCGCCGTCGCGCTGTGGGACGTGTCCGTCGCCATCGCCGATGGCGAGCTTGTCTGCGTGGTCGGGCCGAACGGCGCGGGTAAGACGACGCTGATCAACGCCATCGCCGGCATCAACCGCCTCGACTCCGGGGGCATGAGCATGAACGGGCAGAATCTCGCCGCACTGCCCGCCAACGCCTTCTGCAATCACGGCATCGCCCTTGTTCCCGAGGGCCGCCGCTTGTTCGCCGGAATGAGCGTGCGCGAGAATCTCGAACTAGGGAGCTACCGCCCGCCCGCGCGCGCCAAGCGGCAGGCTTCGCTCGAACGGGTGCTGTCGATCTTTCCCGTCCTCAAGGAGCGCCTCGATGCGCCGGCCGGCGTGCTGTCGGGCGGCCAGCAGCAGATGGTGGCGATCGCGCGCGCGCTGATGGCGGAGCCGCGCTTGCTGCTGCTCGACGAGCCCTCGCTCGGTCTCGCCCCGACGGTGGTGCTCGACATGTTCGAGGTGATCTGCGAGATCAATCGCATGGGCGTGGCCGTGCTGCTGGTCGAGCAGAACGTGGCCGTCGCGCTGGAAATCGCCGCACGCGCCTATGTGCTGGAAGAGGGCCGCATCGTTGCCGAGGGCCTGCCCAAGGACCTAGCGCAGCAGCCGCATATCCGGCGCGCCTATCTCGGCGAAGGCTGACTGAAAGCCGAGTTTACTTCTCTCCGGTGGGGAGAGGTCGGCGAGCAATCGAGTGCGTCGAGATGCGAGCCGGGTGAGGGCGACTTTGACTGAAACGGCATCCGGGTGATCCAATCGGTATTCATTTGTGAGAGCGCGCGGTTTTTTTTGCTCCCTCCCCCCTTGAGGGGGAGGGTTAGGGAGGGGGGTATTCTTCTTAACCTTTGCAGCCATTTCACCCCCCTCCCGGCTCGCTTCGCTCGCCGACCTCCCCCTCAAGGGGGGAGGTGGCATTGTTTTACCCGATGCGATCAGCCGGAGGCCGTATGAAAGGCCTTATCCCCCTCACCCGATTCCTCGCTGTGCTCGGAATCGACCTCTCCCCAGTGGGGAGAGGTGTGTCGGCGAGGTGCACCGAAGGGTTCAATCAGCTCTTGCCCATGGCGAAACCGGTTACGCGCGCCCGAACTCTTTCGCCGCATCGTCGAGCGTGCATTCCAGCCGATCGAACATGTCGTCGATTTGCGCCGCAGTGATCACAAGCGGCGGACAGAGCGCGATCGTGTCGTTGACGAGCGCGCGAACGATCAGCCCGTGATCGAGCGCCTTGTTCATCGTCCAGGGGCCGACCTTCTGCTGCGCGTCGAAATTGCGCTTCGTCGCCTTGTCGGCGACGAGTTCGACGCCGCCGGCAAGCCCCGCCCAGCGCGCCTCGCCGACCAGCGGCCGGTCCGCCAGGCGCTCCATGCGGCGGCGAAAGCGCGGAAGCAGAGAACGCACATGCGCGCCGATATCGCGCTCGTCATAGATGCGCTGCGCCTCGAGGGCGACGGCGGCCGTCACGGGATGTCCGCTGTATGTGTATCCCGTTCCGAACGTGCCGAAACGGCGGCTGCCCTCGACGATCGCCTGATAGACTTTCTCCGAGACCATCACCGCGCCGATCGGCTGATAGGCGGCCGAGAGCGCCTTGGCGAGACTGATCAGGTCCGGCTTCAGGTCGTAGGTTTCGCACGCGAACATCCTGCCGGTGCGATAAAAGCCGCTGATCACCTCGTCGACGATGAACAAGATATCGTGCCGCGCGAGAATGGGCTGGATGCGTTCAAAATAGCCTCGGGGCGACGGAATCACGCCGCCTGCCCCGAGAAATGGCTCGGCGACGAAGGCGGCGACGGTGTCGGGTCCTTCGCGTTCGATCAGCGCTTCGAGATTGGCGGCAAGACGTTCGCCGAACTGCTCTTCGGTTTCGCCCGGCTGCGCGTAGCGATAGTAATGCGGGCAGTCGGCATGCAGAAAATTCCCGAGCGGCAGGTCGAAGGCGGTCTGCGCATAGGAAAGGCCGGTCAGGCTGCCGGCGGCGACGGTGATGCCGTGATAGGCGCCCTTGCGCGCGATGATCTTCTTCTTGTTCGGCCGGCCCAGGATGTTGTTGTAGTACCAGGCAAGCTTGACCTGCGTGTCGTTTGCCTCCGAGCCGGAGCTGGTGAAAAACACCTTCGACATCGGCGCCGGGGCGCGGCTCACCAGATAGTCGGCGAGCTCGATCGCGGGCTCGACCGCCTTGTGCGAGAAATTGTGGTAGAAGGGCAGGATGTTGAGCTGACGCGTCGCCGCCTCGACAAGCCGCTTCTCACTGAAGCCGAGCGCCGCGCACCACAGGCCTGACAGGCCCTCGATGTACCGCTTGCCCGCATCGTCGTAGGCGTAGATTCCTTCGCCGCGCACGAAGACATGCGGGCCGATCCGCTCGTGCAGATAGGCGTTGGTGTATGGATGCAGATGGCTGCGGATGTCGCGCGCGTGCGGCGAGTTGACGTTCATGGTCACGGCTTTGCCCTCGCAGGTGCGTCGAGATCGCGAGCAATCCGGCCGCGCCGACTTGCTCGCGGGTCTCGCATCGTCGAATGTCGCGGCCGCCGCGACGGTTCCACGTCGGACTAATGTATTGCGTATTTCTCCATCGCCATGAGACTTCCAGGCACGATTTGGCGAGCCCGGCGACGCAACCGCACATGACACGATCGCTAGAGCGGATTCGCGCGCGATCTGAAACCGGTCAATTGTAATTCTGGTAGGTCTTCCGGGGATCGCCGCCGACGCGTTTGAATCCCTCCTCGGCCGGCGCATAGTCCCGCTTGATCGACAGGGCGCGCGCGTAGCAGCCGGCGGCTTTCTCTTTGTCATTACTGCGCTCGTAAACGAGCCCACGGCTCGTCCAGGCGCGATAGTTGTTCGGCTCGATCTGCACCGCGTCGTCAAGATCGCCGGCGGCGGCCCTCAGGTCGTTCGCCGCAAGATAGCTCAGGCCGCGGGCGATGAAGGGTTCGGCCTGCTGCTGCGAAAGGCCGATCGCGGTCGAAAAATCGTCGATCGCGTACTGGTATTGCCGCTGGCTCTGGTAGAGCAGGCCGCGATTGTAATAGGCCTGCGCATTGTCCGGCCGGATCTGGATCGCTTTGTTGAAGTCCTGCAGGGCGTCGAGGAGTTGGCCCTTGTCGCGATGAACCATGCCGCGCCCGACATAGGCGACTGCATAGGAGGCGTCGATTCCAAGCGCGCGGTTGTAGTCGGCGAGGGCGGGTTCGAGCTGGCCAAGCTGGCGATTGGCGAGCCCGCGATTGGCGTAGGCTTGCGAGTAATTGGGATCGAGGGCGATCGCCTTGTCAAAATCGGCAAGCGCCTCCTGAAAACGGCCGGACTGCCCGAGCACCGAGCCGCGCATATTGTAGGCCTGCGCATCGCCGGGGTTCTTGTTGACGACGTCGGTCAACGAAGCAAGGTTGGCGGGCGACGCCGCCGAGGTCGTCTCATCCCCCGGGCTTCCCGGGATGCTCATGATCGACGAGCAGCCGCCAAGCGCAAGCCCGCTCAGAGCGACGATGCGGGCGAGGCCTGCAAGGCCAGGGCGCGCGAGCCCCTTGATCATGGTCTTCTCGTTATCGTGACGCGAGTTGCGGGACGCACAAAACGCGGACGTGACTATGAATCAATTCGTACAAGGAGATAAGGTGGCGAACTTGCGATTTGTCGCCGTTCCGGACCGACGGCGAGGGAAGCCTCGCCGCAGTGCCCGATCACCAGCAGTCACCGCGGTGAGCGAGGCGGCCCTCCAGCCGCACGACCCGCGCCCGGCCCGCCGACGCGCGGCGCAGGCTTCGGCTTGCCCGGGATGAGGCCTTCCCGTTGAGCCCGTTTGCGCGCGAGCTTGCGGGCGCGCCTGATCGCTTCGGCCTTTTCTCTGGCTTTTCGCTCGGAGGGCTTCTCGTAATGGCCGCGAAGCTTCATCTCCCGGAAAATGCCCTCGCGCTGCATCTTCTTCTTCAGCGCCTTGAGAGCCTGATCGACATTGTTGTCGCGAACAAGTACCTGCAAGCGTGATCCTTTCAGAGTCCGCTGAAAGAGGAAATAACGCACCTCGCAATCGCCACAAGCGATCGCGTGCGCCTTTCAGTTTCGCGCGATTTAGCAGAAATGCGCCGCAAAGTCCATCATGGGAGTGACCCTGAGGCGGTTGGATCACCGTCGCATCGAGCGCCGCCGGCGTCCTTCATTGTTTGAGCAACCGCGTCACGTGGCCCATCTTGCGGCCGGGGCGCACCACGGTCTTGCCGTAGAGATGGACGGACGCCCCCGGCGTAGTCAGCCACTTGCGATAGTCCTTCACCTCGGCGCCGATGAGGTTGATCATTTCTGCGCGCTCGTGCCGCACGGGAACAGCGAGCGGCCAGCCGGCCACCGCGCGGATGTGCTGCTCGAACTGCGACACGGAGCAGGCATCGAGCGTCCAGTGCCCGGAATTGTGCACGCGCGGGGCGATCTCGTTGACCAGCACGGCGGCGCCCGGCTCGCCGGGGACGACGAACATCTCCACCGCCAACACGCCCACATACGCGAAGGCCTCGACGATGCGGATGGCGATCCGGCGCGCCTCGTCGGCAACCGCTTGCGGGATCGCCGCCGGGACGCGTGAAACTTTCAGTATGTGATCCCGATGCTCGTTCTCGGCGATATCGAAGCAAGCCGTCTTGCCGTCGCGGCCGCGCGCGACCACCACGGAAATTTCCCGTTCGAACGCGAGGAATGCTTCGAGGATCGCCGGCTGCGCCCCGATGTCGCGCCAGGCCGCGTCCGGATCGTCACCCGCGCGGATCGTCGCCTGCCCCTTCCCATCGTAACCGAACCGGCGCGTCTTCAGCACGGACGGCCGGCCGATCTCTTTCAATGCACGTACGAGCGCCTTCGGAGCGTCGACCGCCGAGAAAAGCGCCGTGGGAATGCGGAGGCCGGCGAGGAATTTTTTCTCGTCAAGCCGATCCTGGGTCGTCGCCAGCACCTGCGGATCGGGCAGGACCGGTTTGCGGGCGGCGAGAAAGGCGGCGGTCTCGGCCGGCACGTTTTCGAACTCGTAGGTGATGAGGTCGACATCGTCGGCGAAGCGATCAAGCGCCGCTTTGTCGGTATAGTCGGCCTCAGTGACGCGGCGGACCACGTCGAAGGCGCAGGACAGGGGCTCGGGACAAAGGATGTGGCACTTGAAACCAAGCCGCGCCGCAGCGAGCGCGAGCATGCGGCCGAGCTGTCCGCCGCCAAGAATGCCGATGGTCGCGTCCGGCTCGAGCGGGCGCGTTGCCGCGGTCACGGGCGGTTCTCCTCGGACGGCTCCTCGGCAACCGCTTCGGACTGGCGGCGACGCCAGGCCGCGAGCCGTTCGGCGAGATCAACGTCGTTGAGCGCAAGAACGCTTGCGGCAAGCAGCGCCGCATTGATCGCTCCGGCACGGCCGATGGCGAGCGTCCCGACGGGTACGCCGGGCGGCATCTGCACAATCGAGTAAAGCGAATCGAGCCCCGACAGCGCCTTGGACTCGATCGGCACGCCGAACACGGGAAGCGGCGTGAGCGCGGCCGTCATGCCGGGGAGATGGGCTGCCCCGCCCGCGCCCGCGATGACGACCTTGAAGCCGGCCGCCTGCGCGCCCTTCGCAAATGCGAAAAGTCGCTCCGGCGTGCGATGGGCCGAGACGATCCGCTTGGAATAGGCGACCTGCAAACCGTCCAGCGTCTCGGCGGCGTGCCGCATGGTGGCCCAGTCCGACTGGCTGCCCATAATGATCGCAACTGGTTTTGTCGTCATCGGATGCTCGGGCGGACGCCCCGAGGGGCCTCATTGCGCTGCAAGATAAGCAAATTACGGAACTGGCGCTTCGGTCGCAAGCCATGAGGCCCCAGCGCGGTTAACGGAGGCCGGGCGAGGCGATGCCGGGCTAGGCGATGATGTCCGGTGTCAGCTGATCTTCGATGAACGCGATCCGGTCGCGGAGCCACAATTTGCGCTTTTTCAGCCGTTGAACCTGCAGCAGATCCGAACCCGGCGCGTCCTGCAACGCCGAAATCGCTGCGTCGAGGTCGCGGTGCTCCTGCCGCAGCCGCTCAAGCTGCACCCGAAGCTCGGCTTCATTCTCATCCGTCATTGCGCCGCCGCACGAGGGCCGCGATCATCCTGCACCCATCGAATTTGACGACCACGTCCAAGGCGACTTGTATCGCGCGAGCGGGTCGGTTTTTCAAGGTTGGACCGTCCGAGCTTGCGTTGCTGCTACGCACAACGAAACGCCAACGAAACGCCATCGACTTGGACCCCCAAATATGGCAAAGTACCTAGGTTGGGCAGTCTGATAAAAAGGAGATTTGCCATATGGCCACGCTCGAGCTTGCTGAACTCGAACAACGGCATCGGATGTTGGAAGCTGAATTGACGGAGATGCGCCAACATCCATCGGTAGACGATCTCCAGTTGGTCGAGCTTAAGCGGCGGAAGTTGCAGATAAAAGACGCGATTGCTCGTTTGCAGAGTAGCCTTCACTAGGCCGGCCGGTTAGCTGTCGGACGCGAGTCTGTGAGGCAAAGTAAGTTCTGACGGACGTCTGCCGGCTCGCGGCCACGGGCCGGCAGTTGCTTTTTCTCCTGTCTTTCGCGATACGCGGCGACCCCCCAACCTTCGAATAACCGAACTTTCCTGCCGCCGGCGCCTTTTGCCGACATTAGACGGCGGTTCGCATCGCCCTTGCCAACAAGTCGCAATTGAGCACAATCGCCTCAATTATCAGAGCTTAAGAATACGGTTTTCTGGCGTATCCGCGTGAATGGGGTGCGCTGGGGACCAGCACCAGGGAGGATAGTGCACGTGACCCAATCCGCAATGTCTGTTGAGTCAGCCAAGCCGACTGGCGCGCGACCTGCCAGCCGCTACTGGGAGGTCTACGAACGGGCAAAGACCGACCCGCAGGGCTTCTGGGGAGACGCGGCCAAGGAGATCGACTGGTACGAGCAGGCGACGAAGGTCTTCGATCCGAGCGTCGGCGTGTACGGGCACTGGTTCATCGGCGCAGTGTGCAATACGTGCTACAACGCAATTGACCGCCATGTGCTGGGCGGACGCGCGGCCCAGCCGGCCATGATCTACGATTCGCCGGTCACCGGAACGAAGAAGGTCTTCACCTATACCGAGCTCCTCAACGAGGTCAGCACGCTCGCGGCGATCCTCAAGGATTTCGGCGTTGGCAAGGGCGACCGCGTCATCCTTTACATGCCGATGGTGCCCGAGGCGCTATTCGGCATGCTGGCCTGCGCGCGCATCGGCGCCATTCACTCGGTCGTGTTCGGCGGCTTCGCTCCGAAAGAGCTCGCGACCCGCATCGACGACGCGAAGCCGAAGCTCGTGCTGTCGGCCAGTTGCGGCATCGAGCCGGGCCGGGTGGTCGCCTACAAGCCGATGCTCGACGGGGCGATCAAGCTCGCCAAGACAAAACCGGAGACCTGCATCATACTTCAGCGTCCCCAGGCAGCGGCGGAATTGACCGCCGGCCGCGACCATGATTGGGGCGAGCTGCGCGCCGCCGCGCTGAAGGCCGGCAAGAAAGCCAATTGCGTCCCGGTCGCCGCCACCGACCCGCTGTACATCCTCTACACCTCGGGAACGACCGGGGTGCCGAAAGGCGTGGTGCGCGACAATGGCGGCCACATGGTCGCGCTCAAATGGACGATGAAGAATCTCTACGGCGTCGATCCGGGCGAAGTCTATTGGGCGGCGTCCGACGTCGGCTGGGTGGTCGGCCACAGCTATATCGTCTATGCGCCGCTGTTCCACGGCTGCACGACCATCCTGTACGAGGGCAAGCCGGTGGGCACGCCCGACGCCGGCGCGTTTTGGCGCGTCATCGCCGAGCACAAATGCGTGACGATGTTCACCGCCCCGACCGCTTTCCGGGCGATCAAAAAAGAGGACCCGCAGGGCAAGCTGTTCAGCCAGTACGATCTCTCGAGGTTCCGCGCCTTGTTCCTCGCCGGCGAGCGCGCCGACCCCGATACGATCGTATGGGCCGAGAACCTGCTCAAGACGCCGGTGATCGATCACTGGTGGCAGACCGAGACCGCGTGGGCGATCGCCGGCAATCCGATCGGCCTCGGCCAACTCCCGGTCAAGCATGGCTCGCCCACGGTCGCCATGCCGGGCTATAACGTCTGCATCGTCGACGAGGGCTGCCACGAACTGCCGGCCAACACGATGGGCTCAATCGTGATCAAGCTGCCGCTCCCGCCCGCCAACCTGCCGACGCTGTGGGAGCAGGACGAGCGGTTCGAGGAAAGCTATCTCACCGAGTTCCCCGGCCACTACAAGACCGGCGACGCCGGCTTCCATGACGAAGACGGCTACCTCTACATCATGGGACGGACCGACGACATCATCAATGTCGCCGGGCATCGGCTGTCCACTGGCGGCATGGAGGAAGTGCTATCGAGCCACCAGGATGTGGCCGAGTGCGCGGTGATCGGCGTCAAGGACGAGCTCAAGGGCGAGGTTCCGTGCGGCTTCATCGTGCTGAAGTCGGGCGTGACGCGCTCGCCGGCGGAGATCGAAAAGGAAATCATCGGCATGGTGCGCGAGAAGATCGGGCCGGTCGCCGCCTTCAAGATCGCGATCACGGTGTCGCGCCTACCGAAGACCCGGTCCGGCAAGATTTTGCGCGGCACGATGAAGAAGATCGCCGACCACGATCCCTGGACCATGCCGGCGACCATCGACGATCCGGCGATCCTCGACGAGATCGGCACGGCCCTGAAGAAGCACGGCGTCGGATAGGCGACCGAACCCGCGTGCCGGCCCCTCGCATTGCCGTGGGGCCGGCATCCATTGCAGGTGTCCGAACAGGGCGCCGCCGCCAATGCGGCAAGGTGTGACAGAGAGCATCTGAACTCGCGGCCGCCGCGATCCTGAGACGCTCGCAAGGAGCGCGCCTCAGGCGCCGCGCGGCTTTGCGCGCGCGGTCGCGGGCGCCGCGAGCGGATCGTCCGGCCAGGGATGCTTTGGATAGCGGCCCCGCATTTCGGTGCGGACCGCGGCGTAGCTGCCGCGCCAGAAGGCGGGCAGGTCGCGGGTGATCTGCACCGGTCGCTGCGCAGGCGACAGGAGTTCGATCACGAGCGGCACGCGGCCTCCGGCAACGGTCGGATGGCGGTCAAGCCCGAACAGCTCCTGCACCCGGATTGCGAGCTTGGGACCTTCCTCGGTGGCGTATTCGATCGGCACGCGCGAGCCGGACGGCGCCTCGAAATGGGTTGGCGCGTCGACGTCGAGCCGCCGCCGCAGGTTCCAGGGCAGCAGGCCGTGAACGGCATTCGCGAACTCGTCCGCCTCGATCTGCGCGAGAGCAGTCTTGCCGGTGAGGACCGGGACAAGCCAGTCGCTCGCGCCGGCTGCGAGAACAGCGTCGGAGAGGTCCGGCCACTCGTCACCTTCGTGGCGGCGCAGGAAATTCACGCGGTCGCGCCACTGCGTCAGCGCCTTGCTCCAAGGAAGCCGGTCGAGCCCGAGTTGCGCGAGGCCACGCGCGAGTCGCCGCGCCGTTTCTTCGCTCGGTGTGATGGGGATCGGCCGCTCGGCCAGCGCGATTGCGCCAAGCCGGCGGGCCCAACGCCCGCGCAGGCTCGCTGACGAAGGCTCGAAGCCGATCTCGTCGCCCTCGACGATCTGGTCGCCGAGCAGCGCCTCGATTTCGGTGACCGCGATGGGGGCCGCGAGCAGCACACGGCTTTGCGCGGCGCTGCCGGCAAGCTCGGCGACGGCGATATAGGGCTCTCCCGCAAGGGCCAAGGTCTTGTCGAGATTTCCCGCGCGACCATTGGCGAGCAGAAACGAGCCGTTGCCCCCGCCCCGGTTTCTCGCGATGCGGTCGGGAAACGCCAGCGCGAGGAGGGCGCCGGCCGACAGGGCGCCCACCTGATCGAGGCTCCGTCGATCTCCCCCAATACTCGGCGCTTTCCCTCCCCTCTTGAGGGGGAGGGATTGGGAGGGGGGTCCTCCTTCTTTGCCTTCTCCTCGTCGGTCGCAACCTTGATACCCCCCACTCGGACCGCTTCGCGGTCCGACCTCCCCCTCAAGGGGGGAAGTGGTCGTTCGTTGCGCTATGGAGCGAGTCGTCCGCTGAAACGCGGCGGCGCTCGCGCGCGCGGTTTCCGCCCAGCGCCTGGCCGTCGCGCGGGCCTCGTCGGCGCGGCGCGAGCGGTCGCGACGGAACGCATCGATCCGGTGCTGCAGGTCGATATCATCACCGCCGAGGCCGCGTTCGGTCAGCACGATCGCAATCTCCGCCGCAAGCGCCGCGCCCCCGTGGGCGGCGCCGTCGAGCACCATGCGCGCCAAGCGGGGAGGCAGCGGCAAGGTGCGTAGCCTTTGCCCGATTTCCGCGATGCGTCCGTCGGCGTCGAGCGCGCCAAGCTCGCCCAACAACCGCTTCGCTGCGGCGAGGGCCGGTTCGGGAGGCGGGTCGAGGAAGACGAGCGCGCGGGGATTGGTGACGCCCCAGTGGGCGAGGTCGAGCATGAAGCCGGACAGATCGGCGGCGAGAATCTCCGGGGTGGCGTAGGGCGCAAGCGACGCGGTCTCGCGCTCCTCCCACAGCCGGTAGCAGATGCCGGGCTCGGTGCGGCCGGCGCGCCCGCGCCGCTGATCGGCGGCCGCGCGCGAGACCCGGATGGTTTCCAGTCGGGTCAGGCCGAGATCGGGCTCGAAACGCGGCGCCCGCGCGAGCCCGCTGTCCACCACGACCCGCACGCCCTCGATGGTGAGCGACGTTTCGGCGATCGAGGTCGCCAGCACCACCTTGCGCCGCCCTGCCGGTGCGGACGAGATGGCGCGGTCCTGTTGTTCGGCGTCGAGCGCGCCATAGAGCGCGACCACGTCGATGGCGGGATCGCGCAAGCTATCTCCAAGCTGGCGCTCGACGCGCCGGATTTCCCCTGCGCCCGGCAGAAACACGAGCAACGAGCCTTGCTCGGCGCGCAACGCCCGCAGGGTCGCGTCGACGATCTGCGGCTCGATCGGCGGGCCGGCCTCGCGGCCCAAATAGCGCGTCTCGACTGGAAAGGCGCGGCCAACGCTTTCGATCACCGGGGCATCGCCGAGCCGCGCCGCGATCCGCGCGCCGTCGATCGTCGCCGACATGACGAGCAGTTTGAGGTCTTCGCGCAGGCCCTGTTGAGCGTCGCGCGCGAGCGCGAGGCCGAGATCGGCGTCGAGCGAGCGCTCGTGAAATTCGTCGAACAGCACCGCGGCGACATCCTCGAGGGCGGGGTCGTCGAGCACCATGCGCGTGAACACGCCCTCGGTGACGATTTCAATGCGGGTCTTGCGCGACACTTTCGAGCCGAAACGCACGCGATAGCCGACCGTCTCGCCCACGCTCTCGTCGAGCGTCGCGGCCATGCGCGCGGCGGCGGCGCGGGCGGCGAGCCGGCGCGGTTCGAGCACCAGCAGCTTCTTGCCCGCCGCCCAGGGCTCTTGGGCGAGCACCAGGGGCACGCGCGTGGTCTTGCCGGCGCCGGGCGGGGCGACCAGCACGGCCGCATCATGGTTTGCCATTGCCGCCGTGAGCTGCGGCAGCGCCTCGTCGATCGGCAGCGGAAAGGCGAAGCTCATTGCGACTTGTCGGGGTGCCTGAGATGGTTCGCTGTTCGGTGGGTACCGGATCGTCCGCTTCCGCGGAAGCGGACGATGACGGGGGGAAGCATGGATTCGGATATGCAGAAACCGCAAGCATCTCCGTTTGTCATCATCCGCGAAAGCGAGGGCTTTGCGTAAGTCGATCGTTTGCGCGGACGATGACGCGTGTTGGTGAGCGCCTCTGCCAAGAAACTCGCCTGTCCAACCGATCACAATGCCTCGGTTGCCAAGGGGCGGGCGGGGTTCCACATTCGGATAGCAACGCAGACCAGGGCCGTCCATGTCCGCAGAAAAGCCCGGCGCGCCGAAGAAGGGCGACCACGTCTTCCTGATCGATGGGTCGTCGTTCGTGTTCCGCGCCTATTTCGCCATGTTCAAGGCGGCGCAGAGCCGCGGCCGTTCCTTCACGCGCTCCGACGGGCTGCCGATCGGCGGCGTGCTCACCTTCTGCAACATGCTTTGGAAAATCCTCCGCGAAGGGCTGAACGAGGTGAAGCCGACCCATCTCGCGGTCGTGTTCGATTATTCAGGCAAGAGCTTCCGCAACGAAATCTACACCGAATACAAGGGCCATCGCCCCGAGCCGCCCGACGAACTGATCCCCCAGTTCCCGCTGATGCGCGACGCGGTGCGCGCCTTCAGCCTCGTTCCGATCGAGCAGGAAGGCTACGAGGCCGACGACCTGATCGCAACCTATGCGCGGGTTGCGCGCGAGGCGGGCGCCGACGTCACCATCGTCGCCGGCGACAAGGACCTAATGCAGCTCGTGCGCGACGGCGTCGCCATGTACGACCCGATGCCCGGCAACGAACGCCGCATCGGCCGCGCCGAGGTGATCGAACGCTTCGGCGTCCCGCCGGAAAAGGTCACCGAGGTGCAGGCGCTGATCGGGGATGCGACCGACAATGTGCCCGGCGTGCCGGGCATCGGCGTCAAGACGGCCGCGCAGCTCATCGGCGAATATGGCGACCTCGAAACGCTGCTCAAGCATGCGCCCGAGATCAAGCAGGGGAAGCGCAGGCAATCGCTGGTCGAATTCGCGGAACAGGCGCGTCTGTCGAAGCGGCTCGTCGAGCTCGACGATCATGTCGATCTTACCTGCCCGTTGGAGAAATGCCGGCTCGCCGGGAGCGATCCGACCAAGCTGGTCGCGTTCCTCAAGGCGATGGAGTTCAGCACGCTGACGCGCCGCGTCGCCGAGGCGACCGGGATCGATCCCAATGAGGTCGAGGCCGATCCGACGCTGCGGCCGAGCGGAACCGCGGTCGAAGCTTCGCCCTTACCCTCGCCCCTGGGGGGAGAGGGTGGTTCCGAGCGCAGCGAGGAACCGGGTGAGGGGGCGCGTACGCCGCGGCAAGGGGAACTCCCCCTCACCCGGCCGGTTGCGCCGGCCGACCTCTCCCCGACGGGGAGAGGTGAAAGGCGGAAGACCCTGTTCGCTCCTGGTCCGGGCGGCTCGCCGCTCACGCCGCAGGATCTTGTCGCGGCGCGAACGGCGGAGGCCGCGCACACGAAAATCGACCGCGCGCGCTACGAGACCGTGCTCGACCGCGACGCGCTTGCGCGCTGGGTTGCTGCCGCGAGCGAGCAAGGCTTTGTCGCCATCGATCTCGTTAGCACGTCGCCCGACCCCATGATCGCGGAGATCATTGGCGTGTCGCTCGCGCTCGGTGCCGACAAGGCCTGTTACATCCCGCTCGGCCATCGCGCCGCGGACGATCTGCTCGCGGGCGGCGGGCTCGTCGCGGGTCAGGTCCCGGACCGCGAGGCGCTCGCGCAGCTCAAGCCGCTGTTCGAGAGCGCGGGCGTGCTCAAGATCGGTCACGACCTGAAGGCGGACCTGCATGCGCTCGCGCGCCACGACATCACGCTGTCGGCGTTCGACGACGTCCAGCTCATGTCCTATGTGCTCGATGCCGGATTGGGCGGGCATTCGCTGGCCGAACTGGCGAGCCGTCACCTGCATCACGCGGCGCTCGTTCTCGCCGATGTCGTCGGCAAAGGCCGCACACTCGTTCCGTTCGCGCATATCGAAATCGCCCGCGCCTGCCCCTACTGCGCCGAACAGGCCGATCTCGCGCTCCGCCTGTGGCGGCTGTTCGAGGCGCGGCTGGTCGCCGAGCGCGCGAGCGCGGCGTACGAGACGCTGGAGCGCCCGCTCGTGCCGGTGCTTGTCCGCATGGAGCGGCGCGGCATCGCGATCGATGGCGACGTGCTGTCGCGACTGTCCGGCGAGTTCGCGCAGAAGGCGGCGGCGCTCGAGCACGAGGCGCAAGAGCTCGCCGGCGAGCCGTTCAATCTCGGCAGCCCCAAGCAGCTCGGCGATATTCTGTTCGGAAAGTTCAAGCTGCCCGGCGCCAAGAAGACCAAGACAGGCGCGTGGTCGACGTCGGCCTCGGTGCTCGACGATCTTGCCGAGGAGGGGCATGCGCTGCCGGTGAAGATCCTCGAATGGCGGCAGCTCACCAAGCTCAAATCGACCTACGCCGATCAGCTTCCGGCCCACGTCAATCCCGACACCGGCCGGGTGCACACCTCCTATGCGCTCGCCGCCACCACCACGGGCCGCCTCGCCTCGGCCGAGCCCAACCTGCAGAACATTCCCATCCGCACCGAGGAGGGGCGAAAGATCCGCCGCGCCTTCATCGCACGACCCGGCATGAAGCTCGCTTCGGCCGACTATTCGCAGATCGAGTTGCGGTTGCTGGCCGAGATCGCCGACATCGGCCCGCTCAAGACCGCGTTCCGCGACGGCCTCGACATCCACGCGATGACCGCCTCGGAAATGTTCGGCGTGCCGGTCAAGGGCATGCCCGGCGAGGTGCGCCGCAGAGCCAAGGCGATCAACTTCGGCATCATCTACGGCATTTCCGCCTTCGGGCTCGCTAACCAGCTCGGCATTCCGCGCGAGGAGGCCGGCGCATACATCAAGAAATATTTCGAGCGCTTCCCCGGCATCCGCGACTTCATGGAGGCGAGCAAGGACTTCTGCCGCAAGAACGGCTATGTCGTCACCCTGTTCGGCCGCCGGTGCCACTATCCCGACATCGCGGCTTCGAACCCGTCGGTGCGCGCCTTCAACGAGCGCGCCGCGGTGAACGCGCGGCTGCAGGGGACGGCGGCCGACATCATCCGCCGCGCCATGATCCACATGGAGGGCGCGCTCAGCGACGCGAAGCTTTCCGCGCAGATGCTCCTGCAGGTGCACGACGAACTCGTGTTCGAGCTGCCCGAGGGCGAGGTCGAGGCGACCCTGCCGGTGATCAAACGGGTGATGGAGGACGCGCCGATGCCGGCGGTGTCGCTCACGGTGCCGTTGCATGTGGATGCCCGCGCCGCCGATAATTGGGACGCGGCGCATTGACGAGGCGCGTTGACGAGTAAAGCCGTATGAAGGGGCCGATAGGGCCGAGCTCGCTCATCCGTCACCGCCTCCCGCGGATCGGCTCGAAGCTGATCTTGAGCCGGTGCCCGGTCGCTTCGGCGAAGCTACGGAGCGTGCGGGTCGAGGGCTTGCCGCGCCCGCTTTCGAGGCGTGCGATCGTGCTCTGGGCCGTCTTCATCCGCCGCGCCAGCTCGATCTGGCTCAAGCCGGAGCGGAGGCGGGCCTTGGCGACCTCAGCAGCGAGCGTGTACTCCTCGTCCAGCGCCTCGTATTCCCGGCGATACTCTGGGTCCTTGATCCACTTCTTGTGCAGTTCCTTGATCCTGGTCATCTCACCTCCTTGGCGCGCTCGCGGGCGAGGTTCAGTTCGCGGGCCGGCGTCTTCTGCGTCTTCTTGACGAAGATGCGCAGGATTACGACACGTTGCCGCTCCGCGGTGATATAGATCGCGCGCGATATGCCGTCGCGGCCAGCAATACGGAGTTCCCACAGCTTGCCGTCGAGGTGCTTCACACTATCCCGCGGCAGGCCCTCGAAGCCGAACTGCTCGATCATGTCGGCGAGCCGCGCGAGCCGCGCGCATATCTTTCGGCAGCGCTTCGATCTCGCTATCGACTGCGGCATTAAGGGTCTCGACAATCCACCGCATGCAGCAGCTTATATCAAAAAAGAGATAGTGTCGAGCGTGCCGCGCCGCCAGGCGCGCCGGCGTCACCGGGCGATTTCAGGCGAGGCGGACGATTCATCCGAAGGTCAGCCGGGACGGCCGCGCTCGCGGCCGTCGAACTTGCGGTGCCGCGCCTCCATTTCGCCCCAGTGCACGCTATGTTTGCCGATGCTCTGCGCCGGCGCGTATCCGGCCGAGCAAATTCGAGGATGCCCGACATGGCCAGAGGAGTGACCGCCTGCTTGCGTGGATTTGCGGCGACGGCGGCGCTCGCAATCGCGGTAGTGGCGGGCAGTATCACGCCCGCGGCCGCACACCCGCATGTCTGGGTGACGATGACGAGCGAAGTGGTCTATGCGCCGGATGGTTCCGTGACCGGCATCCGGCATGCCTGGACCTTCGACGACATGTATTCAACCTTCGCGACGCAGGGAATTGAATCGAAGACGAAAGGCGCGTTCACGCGCGAGGAACTGGCCGCGCTCGCGGCGGAGAACGCCACGTCGCTGAAGGAGTTCGAGTTCTTCACCTTCGCCAAGCTGGACGGCAAGAAGGCCGCGTTCGGCGATGCCACCGATTACTGGGCCGAGTACAAAGACTCGCTGCTGACGCTCCACTTCACGCTGCCGCTCAAGGCGCCGGCCAAGGCGCACACGGTCGATCTCGAAGTCTACGACCCGACCTATTTCGTCGATTTCAGCTTCGCCAAGGACAACGCCCTGGTCCTGAAGGATGCGCCGGCGAAGTGCCAGGTTGCCGTCAAGAAGCCGAACGACGCCGAGGTGAACGCCAAGATCCAAAACCTCGGCGAGGCGTTCTTCGCACAGGCCGATTCCAACAATTACGGCGCCATGTTCGCCAACAAAATCTCGGTGAAGTGCCCGTGACGCGCCGGTTCATTCGCCTCTCCCTGGGAGGGAGGGGTCGGCGAATGCTCGTTCTTGCCCTGGTGGCCTTGGTTGCCGCGCTCGTCCTCCTTGCGGGATCAGGCGCCTTCGACAACGCGCCTGCGCAGACATCGCCCTTTGGCGGAGCGCGTCCAGGCGCGCCACCGGCCCAGGTCGGCGGTGTCATCGGCTGGCTGCTCGCCAAACAGGCCGAATTCTACCGCGCCATGTCCGGCCTCATCCGCGCCGCCAAGGTCGACGGCACGGCCGTTTGGGGCCTGCTCGGCCTGTCTTTTCTGTACGGCATCTTCCACGCCGCGGGGCCGGGCCACGGCAAAGCGGTCATCTCCTCCTATCTGCTCGCTAATGAAGAGACTTGGCGCCGCGGCGTCACGCTCTCCTTCGCCTCGGCGCTGCTTCAGGCCCTGGTCGCGGTCGCGCTGGTCGGCGTCGCGGCGATCGCCTTGAATGCGACCGCAAAGACGATGAACGACACGGTTCGCGCGATCGAGATCGTCAGTTATGCGCTGATCGCGCTGCTCGGCGCCCGGCTCACCTGGGCGAAGGGCAGGGCCTTCATGCGCGCCTTGCGCGACTGGCGGGCGGGACAAGGCGCATACGATGCCTCCACCGCCCCTATCGCGCACGATCAAACGCACGCCGCGCACGAGCCTGCCCACTCCCATGCCCATGGGCACGCGCATGCGCATGCCGCGCACGCCGAGCCTGTGCATCACGGCGACGTCGGGCACGATCACGCCGTGCACGATCATTCTGCGCACGCTCACGCGCATCACCATCATGACCACGCAACGACGGCCGTGCATCGCCATGATGCGCATGGGCATGAGACGCACGATCATCTGCACGTCCATGACGATCATTGCGGTCATTCGCACGGACCCGATCCGGAACAACTCGCCGGACGGGGCGGCTGGCAGCGCGGACTATCGGCGATCGTCGCGGTGGGACTCCGGCCGTGCTCCGGCGCAATTCTCGTTCTTGTCTTTGCGTTGGCGCAGGGACTGTTCTGGGTCGGCGTCGCGTCCACCTTCGTAATGGGGCTCGGCACCGCCATCACGGTTGCCGCGATTGCGACCTTCGCAGTGGGCGCGAAGAGCGTGGCGAGGCGGATCGCGGCTCATCGCGCCGGCGGCGGCGTCCTCGCGATGCGCGGCATCGAGGCGGCCGCCGCGCTGCTCGTGCTCGTCTTCGGCGTGGCGCTGCTCGCCGGCTACATGGTGACCGAGCGGATGATCTGAGCCACGCGGCTCGCCCGGCATGCTCAAGGCAAGAACCGCACGCTCTCCGCGAATCCGTAAGAACCCGATGGTTTGATTGAAGCTTGCGGGGAAACTATGCTTTGCGGCGAATGGATTGCAGACGAGAGGTGCGTGAATGACTGGCAGCGTGAAGACGTCGTGTTGCATCGTCGGCGGAGGGCCGGCGGGGATGATGCTCGCATTCCTGCTCGCGCGCGCGGGCGTCGACGTCGTCATCATGGAAAAGCACGCGGATTTCTTCCGCGACTTTCGCGGCGACACCATCCATCCGTCGACGCTGGAGCTGATGTATGAACTAGGCCTTCTTGCCGAGTTCCTTCGACTGCCGCATCAGAAATTGCGCTTCGTCGGTGCGAATGTCGGCGGCGAACCGGTGAAAGTCGGCGATTTCAGCCATCTTCCCGTGCAGTGTCCGTACATCGCCTTCATGCCGCAGTGGGACTTCCTCAATTTCCTCGCCGAGCAGGGAAAACGCTATCCCACCTTCCGTCTGATGATGCAAACGGAGGGGACCGACCTGATCGAAGAAAGCGGTGCGGTCGTGGGCGTGCGGGCGAACGGCCCCGAGGGCGAGATCGAAGTGCGGGCGCCGCTCGTCGTCGCCTGCGACGGACGCCATTCGACGATGCGCGCCCGGGCCGGTTTTGCCGTCGAGAATCTCGGCGCGCCGATGGACGTGCTGTGGTTTCGCATTCAGCACAAGCCGAACGATCCGGAAGAGAGCCTCGGCTTCTTCGGCCCTGGATCCATTCTCGTGACGATCAATCGCGGCGAGTACTGGCAATGCGCCTACATCATCCCGAAGGGCTCGTTCGAGGCGCTGCGCGCGCGCGGATTGGGCGAATTCCGCAGCCGCATCGTGGCCATCCAGCCGCACTTCGGCGATCGCCTCGCGGAGATCGACGATTGGGATGCGGTCAAGCTGCTCGAAGTTCGGGTGGATCGCTTGAAGCGCTGGCACAAGCCGGGCCTGTTGCTGATCGGCGACGCCGCGCATGCGATGTCGCCGGTCGGCGGCGTCGGGGTCAATCTCGCGATTCAGGACGCGGTCGCCGCCGCCAATGCACTGGCCGCGCCGCTGCGGTCGGGCGGGGTCGGCGAAGATGTGCTCGGCCAAATCCAGCGGCGGCGTGAATTTCCGACGATGGTCACGCAGCGCCTGCAGCTCGAGGTGCAAAAGCGCGTCATCGGGCAGGTGCTAACGACGCATGGGCCGGTCAAGCCGCCCGCGATCCTGAAGCTGTTCAACGCGGTGCCGCTCCTGCGCCGCATTCCGGGACGGCTGATCGGGATGGGGATCCGCCCCGAACACGTGCACACGCCCGCCGCGGTGTGACGCCGGGCAGCCGCTACTGCTCGAGCCGTTCGATGAACCATTTGAGGATGCGCACCCAGACCTCGTCCTTGCCCACCGCGTCTTCAATGCCGTGCTCGAGGTTGGGATTGTCGTTCACCTCCATCACGACGAGGCCGTTCGCGGTCTCCTTGAGGTCGACGCCGTAGAGGGCGTCGCCGATCGGCCTCGCCGCGCGCACGGCGAGATCGATCACTTCCCGCGGCGCCTGCTCGAGCCCGAAGGTCTTGAACCCGCCCTCCCGCGCCGTTCCGTCCGGTCGATGCTTGACGATCTGCCAATGCCCCCGCGCCATGCGATACTGGCACACGAACAAGGGCTCGCCCGATAGCACGCCGACGCGCCAGTCGAACTCGGTGGGCAGGAATTTCTGCGCCAGCAGGAGATCGGTCTCCTCCAACAACTCTTCGGCGACCCGCTTGAACTCCTCCGGAGTCGAAACCTTGTGGACGCCGCGCGAGAACGAGCCGTCGGGGATTTTCACCACCAGCGGCAAGCCCAATTCGTCCATCGCCCGGGTCACGTCCGTGGCGTCGGCGACCATGACGGTCGGCGGCATCGGCACCTGATTCTGCCCCAGGAGCTCCATCAGGAACACCTTGTTGGTGCAGCGGATCATCGAAATGGGATCGTCGATGACCGGCATGCCTTCCTGCACCGCGCGGCGCGCGAACCGGTAGGTGTGGTTGTCGATCGACGTGGTCTCGCGGATGAACAGGCCGTCGTATTCGGCGAGCTCGGCAAGCTGACGCTTGGTGATCGGCTCGATATCGACCGACAGCCTCTCGGCGATGCGGGCGAAATGCTTGATCGAGGCGGCCGAGGAGGGCGGCAATTTCTCGTTCGGATCGTACAGGACCGCCAGATCGTATTTCGAGACGCTGCGCGCCTTCGGGTCGCGCCAGTCGCGCTGTGTATGCTGGTGCAGCGATTCACGAAAGAAGGTCGCTTCGCCGTTCGAGAGGCGGGTGAGGTTGCGCGGCCTGATGCGGTCGATCGAAAGCCAGGTCGCGCTCGTGTCGACCGACACTTCGAGGGCCGGGCAGCGAAACCAGTCGAACAGCAGCCGGCTGAAGGGTTCGAACCGCGCGTCGCGCGGAATTCCGAAGCACACGAAGAGCTTGAATTCGCCCTCGGGCTGAAAATCGGCGCGCCGGGCGCAGCGGTTGAGCTCGTCCTCGAGTTCCGGCAGCGCATGCTCATAGAGCTTCGATTCGCGCAGCTCCAGCATGGTTTCGACGGTCGGCATCACCCGGTGGCCGCGCGCTTCCGCCAGCAGCGAGGCGTAATAGCCCTTCGACTGATAGGCATAGGAACGCGACAGGTTGATCAGCTTCGGGCGCGCCGTCTCGAATAGCCGCGGTCGGGCGAGATACTCGCTCGTCGAGATCACCTTGTGCGGCGTGTCCGCATTGGGAAAATCGCGGGGCTGGTCGACGAGGATGACCCAGCCGGTCATGACGGAAACCCCTTCCTGACGAGGATCGTGGCTTCCAGATGATCGCGCCCGCACCGTGTCATGCGCATGAAAGCGGGCCAGGGCACGGCATAGGTTTCCGGGGCGATCGCGTGACCGTCATCGTCGCGGGACGCAGCCGGATCGTGCACCAGCACGAAACGGCCCTCCCGTCCGAAGACGAAGACCCAGTGCGGCTGTCTCCTGGGGGTCATATGGTAGCCCGCGACGAGCACAATCGCGGCCGCGCCTTTGTCCAACGCCGGCATGACAACCGATTCGTCCGCGCGTGTCAGGTGCACCGGAAGCCGAAGAGCCTTCGCCTGTTCCACAAAATCATCCTGCGCGATTCGCATGACCCGCCGCTTCTCAGCCGACTGCACGGTGTCGAGGAAATAGGGGCCCGGTCGACTTACGAAGATTTCAGAGGACAAGCCGTGCCGTTTGAGGGCCACGGCCATGCCGAACGGCTCGCACCCGCCAACGCCCGTGGACACAAAGATTGTCGTCGCCTCCCGCCAGAGTCGTAATTCCATTGCCGGCGACGGATCGAACGTACGGTCCGCCCAGGCCAGCGCCATCAAGAGGCAGGCCGGGCCGCAAGTGAACTCGGTGGTTTGATGGAAATAGGGCGGTGCGTCCGCAAGGCTCGCGAGCGACGGCGTTAGCCGCTTCTCGAAGCGGAGCGCATGGCCCCGATCCTGGTAGTACTCGTAGTGCTGGCCGAACTGTCGGTAGTCCGCCTTGCGGTAAAGCGCAATCGCGCGAGGATTGCGCTCGTGCACTTCGAGGCGCAGATACTGGCAGTTCCGCGCGATCGCGGCCTCCTCCGCTGCCGCCAGCAAGGTCTGTCCGACGCCGCGGCCCGCACAGTCGGGATCGACCGCGATCGAGTAAAGCCGCGCCACGTCGCTGGTCCGCCGGACAAGCACGACCGCCGCGCCGCGGAGCCGGCTGCCCTCTTCGGCGACCAGCACGGCTGCATTCGGCGAAACAAGGAATCGACGCACGCTTCGGCGCGACATGCGGTCTGCCTCGAACACCTTGTTTTCGAGCGCCAGAATTGACTGGAGGTCAGCAAGCGAGGCGACCCGGGCGACCGCGGCCGATGACGCCCGCGCAGGCTGACCACCCCGCCCATCGGATGCCGGATCGTCACAGAGGTTTGAGCGCATGATCGGATGAGCTATGGGGCGTCGAGGGCTTCCGTGTAAGATGGGCGGGACGCGGCGCAGTCGCGCACATCCTCGATATTGTCTAACCAGACGCAGGTCGCCATGCTAGGCGCAACTCGAGGCTTATGCTGATGTCGCTCGCCGTCGATATCAAGTCCCCGGCGCAAGACGCTGTCGCGGCGCCGTCGCACGCGGTGCTGGACATCGGCGGCATGACCTGTGCTGCGTGTGCGACACTGAAGCAGGTTCCTGGCGTGGTCGAGGCGAGCGTCCCGAATCTTCCGCTCGAACGCGCCGACAACGACGTCGCTTCTCAAGATTCCACCGCGGTGACGCCCGCACAGCTCGCAGGCGCTGTCGAACGGATCGGCTACCGCGCCCAGCCGCGCGCGTCGTCGCCGGCGGATCGCCGCCGTGCGGAACAGAAGCTCGGGCGGAGCGGGTCGATCCGGAGCAACGCCAGCGCGTGTTGCTCCTCGCCGCCGCCGTGCCGCTACGCCGCTCGTATTGCCAATGATCGCGGCACCGTTCGGGTTTCGCCTCCATATCAACGCTTGGATCGCGCTCGCGCCCGACGGTCCGGATGCGCCATTGGCACAGCGGTTGTAATACTATAACATTTGCGGCGAATCCATTCGATCGGACATGACCACCCATCGCCATCACCATCATCCCGGCCAGGCGCATCCCTCGCCAAGCATTCCGCCGTCGTTGATGCGGCTGTCGCTGGGCGGGCGGCTGGTCGCGGCAGCCAGCGTCATTCTTCTGGTGTGGGTGCTCGTATTGTGGGCGATCGCATGAAAGACCCGATGGCGGCGCAACTCTCGTTCCATGATCTCACGCTCGGCTACGACCGGCACCCTGCCATCCATCATCTCAGCGGCGTGGTGGCGCACGGCGCGTTGCTTGCGGTGGTCGGCCCGAATGGCGCCGGCAAGTCGACTCTGTTCAAGGGCATTGTCGGAATCGTCCCGACGCTCGCCGGCCACCTCGATCTGTGCGGCCTCGACCGGCGCGAAGTGGCCTATCTGCCGCAGGCGCCGGACGTCGAGCGTTCCTTTCCGATTCATGTCTACGACTTTGTCGCCATGGGACTGTGGCGTAAGACCGGCCTGTTTGGCGGGATCGGCCGCAAGGAGCGCGAACGGATCCGTGCCGCCATCGCCAAGGTCGGCCTCACCGGCTTCGAGCGGCGGCCGATCGGCAATCTCTCGGGCGGGCAGATGCAGCGGGTGCTGTTCGCGCGGCTGCTCCTGCAGGACGCACGGCTGATCGTCCTAGACGAGCCGTTCAACGCGATCGACGCGAAGACCGCCGCCGATCTGTTCGATCTCATCTGCCACTGGCATGACGAACGGCGCACCGTGCTGGCGGCGCTGCACGACCTCGATCTGGTGCGTCGTCATTTCCCGGAGACCCTGTTGCTCGCGCGCGAGCCGATCGCCTGGGGTCCGACGCGTGAGGTGCTCACCGAGGAAAACCTCGCGCGCGCGCGGCATATGTGCGAGGCATTCGACGAAGAAGCGGTCGAATGCCGGGTGGCGGCGGAGTGACGTCTTCTTTCGTGCGCTCCCAAGCAAACGCGTCTCCGCGGAAGCGGGGAAACGTGAATTGACCGAGCCTCCTGTCGACAGACCCGGATGTACGCTCTTCTCATTGCTCCGTTTGCCGATTTCGAGTTCATGCGCCGGGCGCTCGCCGGCGTGGTGATGATCGCGATGGGCGGCGCGCCGGTCGGCGTATTCCTGATGCTTCGGCGCATGAGCCTGATGGGCGACACCATGGCGCATGCGATTCTGCCCGGGGCGGCAATCGGCTTTCTCTTGTCCGGCCTCAACCTGTTCGCGATGGCGGCGGGCGGCTTGATCGCCGGGCTTGCGGTCGCGCTGTCGGCCGGCGCGGTCGCCCGCCTGACCCAGCTCAAGGAGGACGCTGCGCTGGCCGCGTTCTTCCTCGTTTCGCTCGCGCTCGGCGTCACCATCGTGTCCATGCGCGGGACCAATGTCGACCTCCTCAATTTCCTGTTCGGCAGCGTGCTCGCCCTCGACAACGAGACGCTCCTGCTGATGGCGACGATCGTCACCCTCTCTCTCCTCGCTTTTGCCGTGATCTGGCGACCGCTGGTGCTTGAATCGGTCGATCCTGGGTTCCTTCGCTCCGTGAGCCGCTCGGGTGCGCCGGCGCATATCGCTTTCCTCGTTCTGGTGGTGATGAACCTGGTGGCCGGGTTCTTCGCGCTCGGCACCATCCTGTCGGTCGGCATCATGATCGTGCCGGCGGCGATCGGACGTTTCTGGGCGCGCGACGTGACGGCGATGATTCTCGTGGCCGTCAGCGCGGGCATCGTGTCCGGCGTTGCCGGTCTGATTCTGTCGTTCCACACCGGAACTCCGTCCGGCCCGACGATCATCCTGTTCGCGGGAGCGCTTTACATCGGCTCGGTGCTGTTCGGCCGGGTTGGCGGCGTCGTTCTACGCCTGTTTCCCCGCCGTCACCTCGAGGCGTGACGCGGCGCGAAAAAAGATGCTGGCTCCGGAGCGGTTTTCCGTTCCAATCAAGAAAACTTCGCTCTAGTTTGCGGAATGACCAACGAACAACACGCTTCGATCGAACAAGGCCTGACGAACTCGACGCCCGAACTCCGATTGCGGGTACTCGAAGCAGTCCTCATCGACAACGGCCGGGTGGATCCGGCTGCCCTGGACATTCTCGTCACGGCATTCGGCGCGCGGATCGATCCGAACGCCAGCGCTGACCTATCAGGCCTTGTCGGGGCCGACCTGCCCGCGGCGCACGTAGGCGGCGCCGCGATGCTCGCAATACCGAAAGACGCGGAAGGTCCGGTGTTTCGCGAGCGCTGGGAGGCGGCGGCCTTTGCGCTGGCATTGGCGCTTACCGGGCAAGACGCATTCACTTGGGCTGAATGGGCGCAGCAGTTCGGAGAGGTCATCCAGGCTGAGGCGCGCGGCGGTGATCGAGGCGCAACCTATTATCAGCACTGGGTTGCAACGCTCGAGCGCATGGTCGCTTCCAAGGGACTGGCCGAGCGCGCAAGCGCTCCGTGATGGGAAGTCGGCGCAAATCGACCCTGACTATGCGGCGTCGGCGCAGGTTCGCTGTCGCGCGCCGTCTCAATTCCGACCCTCGCGCTGCGGTCCACGAGCGCCTATCTAGGCATCGGCATTGGAGCGCAGCATGACCTCATCCACCATGTCCTTGATTGATCGCGCCGGCCTCGATCGCTCGCGAGTGATCCGCCTTGTCTCCGGCGGTCTCCAGGGCGCCGACGACGGCGAATTGTACCTGGAATACCGCCAATCGGAGATGCTCGTCTTCGATAATTCGCGGCTGAAGCAGGCGACCTACGATACGACGCACGGCTTCGGCCTGCGCGCGGTCAAGGACGAAGCGGTCGGCTATGCGCACTCCTCGGATGTGTCGGAGGCGGCCATCGCGCGCGCCGCGGACGCGGTTCGCGCGGTCAAGGGCGGCTATTCCGGCGCCGCTGCGCTCCCGCCGCCGCGCAGCAATGTCCGCCTCTACACGGACGCCAATCCGCTGCAGGGCCTTCCTTTCGAGAAGAAGGTGAGGCTGCTCGAAGCGGTCGACGCCTATGCGCGGCAGAAGGATGCGCAGGTGCGGCAGGTGACGGTGAGCCTCGCAGCCTCTTGGCAGGTAGTCGAAATCCTCCGGCCGGACGGCGAGGCCTATCGGGATGTTCGCCCGCTCGTGCGCCTGAACGTCTCGATTGTCGTGGGCGATGGCGCGCGGCAGGAGGCGGGCAGCCACGGCTATGGCGGCCGCGACCTCTATGACAATTTCATCGCCGAGGAAGCCTGGCGCGGCGCCGTTGACGATGCGGTGCGCCAGGCCTTGGTGAATCTTGCCGCCGTGCCGGCGCCGGCGGGCGAGATGGACGTGGTGCTCGGCCCCGGCTGGCCGGGCGTGATGTTGCACGAAGCGGTCGGGCACGGACTCGAAGGCGACTTCAACCGCAAGAAGACCTCCGCCTTCGCCGGCCTGATGGGCGAGCGCGTCGCCGCGCGCGGCGTCACGGTGGTCGACGACGGCACGCTGGCCGGGCTGCGCGGCTCGCTGTCGATCGACGACGAAGGAACGCCGACTCACCGCACGGTGCTGATCGAGGACGGCGTGCTCGTCGGCTATATGCAGGACCGCCAGAATGCTCGGCTGATGAACATGTCGCCGACCGGCAACGGCCGGCGCGAGAGCTATGGCCATGTGCCGATGCCGCGCATGACCAACACGTTCATGCCCGCCGGGGATCGTGATCCCAGAGAGATCATCGCCTCGGTGAAGCAGGGCCTCTATGCCGTGAACTTCGGCGGCGGACAGGTCGACATCACCTCGGGCAAGTACGTGTTCCAGTGCACCGAGGCCTACAAGATCGAGGACGGCAAGCTCACCGCGCCGGTGAAGGGCGCGATGTTGATCGGCAATGGCCCGACCGACCTGCATCGGATCACGATGATCGGCAACGATCCCGCGCTCGACCTCGGCATCGGCACCTGCGGCAAGAACGGGCAGGGCGTGCCGGTCGGCGTCGGCCAGCCCACCTTGCGTATGGATCGCATTACCGTCGGCGGCACAGGGTGAGTCGGTGCGTCAGGAGCGAGCCTCACAAGCGGACCGGCTGCCGGTCTGAGCGGCGGGAAATCGGGTCGCACGCCGCGTTGCGGCGGCCTAGATAGGGTCGATGACGCCGCGCCCGCTTTCCATGGCCCCGCTCGACTGGCTGATGCTGATCGGCCTGTCTTTCCTCTGGGGCGGTGCGTTCTTCCTGAACAAGATCGCACTCGCCGAACTGCCGCCGCTCACGGTCGCATTCGCGCGCGTGGGGATCGCCGCGGTCATCCTGCTGGCGATCGCCTGGATGCGCGACGAGCTGCGCCCCGTCCGAACCGCCTGGCCGACCTTTATCCTGCTCGGCCTGGTGAACAGCGCGGTCCCGTTTGCGCTCATCGCCTGGGGGCAAACGCATATTGCAAGCGGCCTCGCCGCGATCATCAACGCGACGGTGCCGCTGTTCGCCGTCCTGATCGCAAATGCGACGACGGAGGACGACAAGCTAACGCGCGAGCGGCTGATCGGACTCGGCTGCGGATTGATCGGAGTGATCGTGATGATTGGTCCCGGCGCGTTGCGCGGGCTCGGCCTGCATGTCGCCGGGGAACTCGCCTGCCTGACCGCCGCCGCGCTTTATGCCGCGGGGACCGTCTATGCGCGGCGCTTGCGAAGTCTGACGCCAAACACCCTCGGGGCCGGGCAGACAGGCGCGGCGACGCTCTTGCTGTTGGCGCCGGTTGCGTTCCTGGACCAGCCATGGGCGCTGGCGCTGCCATCCGCGCGCGGACTCGTCGTCCTCGTCGGCCTCGGCGCGCTCTCGACGGCGCTCGCCTATCTTCTGTATTTCCGCATTCTGGCGCGCGTGGGCGCGACAAATACGACGCTCGTCACCTTTCTCATCCCGGTAACCGCCGTTCTACTGGGGGTGATGGTATTGGGAGAGCGGCTCGAAGCGCATCAGCTCGCCGGGATGGCGGCGATCGCCGCGGGTCTTTTGGCGCTGGACGGGCGGGCAGGGAAGGGCCTTGTAGCGCTGCGCGGTTGGTTTGCGCGGCAATATAAGGAATTCCGCGCGAACGGACGGAGCGGAGCCTAAACGGGCCGCCGGAACGGGCGCCGCATTGTTGATCCAGCGCAATGTCTCGATCGAGCCAAGTGCTTCGATCGGCTCAGGGATCCGCCGTTACGCCGCAAGACGTTTCGAAACGCCCGTTGCAGAAGAAGATGCCGAGGCGCAATGAGTGTGACGGCGATCACAGTCACCAAGGGCGGTCTTGGTAAGGTGGCGTAAAGGCAAGAACGCCTTGGCAACGCCGGAGGATTATACATGACACGTTGGCAAAGATTTGCAGGCGCCGTCCTGAGCCTCGTGCTTGCGGGCGGGTTCGTGCTTTCCGCTTCCTCGCCCTCGCTCGCGCAGAGGCCCACCGAGGAGCAGATTCTGAACGCGCTCAAACCCGCTCCCAAGACTCGTGGGCTTACGGCCGAAACATCGCGGCAGATCGCCGATGAGCAGCGCTTCCTCGATACGATCCGTAAGATCAAGACCCGGCAGCTCACGCTGAGCGAGCGGGAGAAGGCCGCGGAAATCGCCAGTAACAAGCCGGCGATCGATCTCGAGGTCTATTTCGATTACAATTCGTCGGCGATCACCAAGCGCGCCGAGCCGGAATTGATGAAGCTCGGGCGAGCGCTGACGAATACCGACCTGCGGGGCAGCGTATTCCTCGTCGCCGGCCACACCGATGGGAAGGGGACCGAGGATTACAATCAGGGGCTTTCCGAGCGGCGCGCGCAGGCCGTGAAGCGGTTCCTGATGGACAAGTTCGATCTGTCGGACGACAGCCTCGTGGCGACCGGCTACGGCAAGTCCAAGCTGAAGGACAGAGATGATCCGTACGCGGCCGAGAATCGCCGGGTGCAGGTCGTGAACATGGACCCGCAAGCCACAGCCCAGCGGTAAAACCGTCCCCCGCTTACGTTGAGAACAGAAGCCCCCGGACTTTGCCGGGGGCTTCTGCGCTGAATGACAGCGAGAGCCGCGGATCGCGTCGCGGGGCGCTCGCAGCACGTCCCGCATGAGGAACTTGCGTGCGAGTCATACCGAGGATCACGCCTCCGAACTCTCCGCGTCGTCATTGCCGGGCTTGACCCGGCAATCCATCTTTTTGAGATAACTCGGCTTTTTAAGATGGATACGCGGGTCAGGCCCGCGTATGACGAGTTAATGATTGAGAGGTCGCGTATCAGTTCCCCTGGAAGATTGGCGTCTGCTTTTTGACGAAGGCCTCGTAGGCGCGCTCGTAGTCCTTGGTCTGCATGCAGATGGCCTGCGCCTGGGCTTCCGCCTCGATCGCCTCGTCGATGCCCATGCTCCATTCCTGGTGGATGCAGCGCTTGGTCATGGCGTGGCCGAACGTCGGTCCGTCCGCGAGCGATTGCGCCATCGCCTGCGCCTCGGCGAGCACATTCGCCGGCTCGCACAGCTTGTTGAAGAAGCCCCAGCGCTCGGCCTCGGCGCCGTTCATCACCCGGCCAGTGTAGAGCAGCTCCGCCGCCCGCCCCGCCCCGATGATTCGCGGCAGCATGTTGCACGCCCCCATGTCGGCGCCGGCGAGCCCCACCCGCACGAACAGGAAGGCGACCTTCGCCTTCGCCGTGCCGAAGCGCAGGTCGGAGGCCATCGCCAGGATCGAGCCCGCCCCCGCGCACACCCCGTCGATCGCCGCGACGATCGGCTGCGGACACGCACGCATCGCCTTGACCAGATCGCCCGTCATCCGCGTGAACGCGAGCAGCCCCGCCATGTCGTCCTTGCGCTGCATCTCCACCAGCGGGCCGATGATCTCGTGCACGTCGCCGCCCGAGCAGAAGTTGCCCCCCGCGCCTGCGATCACGATCGTCTTGATGTCGTCGGCATAGACAAGGTCGCGGAACGCGTCGCGCAGCTCCGCATAAGACTCCAGCGTCAGCGGGTTCTTCCGCTCCGGCCGGTTCAGCGTCACCGTCGCCACCTTCCCCTCGCGCTGCCACAGAAAATGCTGCGGCTTGAAATCGGCAAAATCGACCCGCGTCGGGCGGAACCGGTCGGCCGTTTGTCCACTCATCGTCGTCTCCTTGAGCCTTTCCTCAATCTTCTGTCTCGCGGGACGCGCCCCAAGCGCGGCCCGCATCCTGGTGGCCTCGGTGAAAGGGGGGGCGCCCTCAAGCGCGCTCCGTCCCGCACCGGACGGGCGTGCCCCCGATCGCAAAGCCTATCCCGCAAAGGTGAGCCCGCCGCTCACGCTCAGCACCTGCGCGGTGATGTAGTCGGAGCGCGAACTCGCAAAAAACAGGATCGCGTCGGCAATCTCGCGCGGCTCGGCAAACCGCTTGAACGGGATCGCCTTGAGAAACGCCTCCAGCATCTTGTCCGGCCGCGACCGCAGCATCGGCGTGTCGGTCGGTCCCGGGCACACGCAGTTGACGCAGATCGAATGCCGCGCCACCTCCCGCGCCAGCGACTTGGTGAACGCAATCACCCCGCCCTTCGCCGCCGCATAGGCCGTCTCCCCCGAACTCCCAACCCTTCCCGCGTCGCTCGCCACATTGACGATCTTGCCCTTCCCCGCCGCAATCAGCCCCGGCAAAACCGCCTGCGTCAGATGCAGCGTCCCCCCCAAATTGATCGCCACAACCTGGTCAATATACCCCGGCTTGTTGTGGGCGAACGCCTCCACCAGGCTGTAGCCCGCCGCATTCACCAGAATGTCCAGCCGCGGATGCTGCCGCAAAACCTGCGCCGCGCACGCCCGGATCGACGCCGACGAGGCAAGGTCGACCGCCACGAACTCCGCCGCATGCCCCGCCGCAACCGCCTCCTGCGCCGTCGCAGCCCCCCGCTCCGCGTCAATGTCCGCCCCGATCACCCGCGCCCCCGCCTGCGCAAACGCCAGCATCGTCGCCTTGCCAATCCCCGACGCACACCCCGTGATCAGCGCCACCTTCCCCTCAACCCTCATCAATCCCCTCCCTGTGCTCGTTTAAAAATGACTCGCTGTTGTCCGCCGCTGCAACGCGCCCCCGTCATGGCATCGCTCCGTTGTGGGGTGGCGCCAGCACGGCGCGGCGCTTGAGCGCACCGGCGTGGGCCGCGGCGAACACCTCGTTGATCTCATCGAGCGCATGCTTCTCGATGAACTCGGTGACCTTGGCGCGGCCGTTGAGCACCAATTCGAGCGCCTGCGGATACAGGTCGGGCGGACAGCCCCAGTTCTCGATCGCCCGCGCATGGAAATGCATCAGGTTCGGATGCCGGAGCTCGACCCGGTCCGTGCTGCAGCCGATCGCGGCGATGACGGCGCGCTCATTGACGAGATGATAGGCGGCGTCCCGGCCGGCCTTCGTGCCGGAACACTCGAGGATGATCCATCCCTCTGGCCGCAAGCCGCGCGACTCCGCGAAGCTCGCAATCGCAGCCCTCAGATCGTCCGGCGTCTTGTCGCGCGCGTTCAGGGCGAGCGCGCAGTGGCCGCCGATCACGGCGAGCTTGTCGGCATTAATATCGAGCGCCACGACGGCGCCGCCGAACGTCGCTGCGATCTGGGCGGCGTAGCCGCCGACGCCGCCGACGCCGATGACGACGACGAGGTCGCCCGGCCGAACGCCGGTATCGACCACCGCCTGGAACGAAGCCGTTGCGGCATCGGCGATCACGGCGAGGTCGGCGAGGTCGATCCCGGTCGCGGCGAGGCGGGTTTCATCGACCTCGCAAAGCCCGTGCGCAGGCACGACGATGTGCGTGGCGAAGCCGCCGTGAATATCGTTGCCGGGCATTTTCTGGTTCGGGCAGGTTTCCGCCCGGCCCCGCCGGCACGCCTCGCAGTGGCCGCATGGAATCAGCGCGGGCACGACCACGGCGCGATCGACCCACCACAGCGCGTTGTCGCCCGCCTCGATCACGTGGCCGCTGATCTCGTGTCCGAGCGCAAGCGGCAAACCGTGCCGGGTGAGCGCCTCGCCGTAGCGGAAGCCCAGATCGGCGCGGCAGAGGCCGCACCCGGCGATTTCGATCAAAACCTCGTCCGGTCCCAGGGACAGCGCGTCAATCGACGTGCGAACGAAGGGCTTGCCCTTCTCCGCCATAACCCAGCGCACCGGCTCTGCCGCCATTGTCCCTCCCCGGCGACCAGCGATTATCGACTGCCGGTCTTTTTGGCTCGCGAGCGACCGATATTCACAAGGCCGCACTTCTATCCGCTTTGACGTAAAGCAAGGATAGGCAAAAAAATTAGCATTCCAGTACTTAAATACGTCTTGCTTGGCAGGTCCCGGCCGGTTCATGCCGTTCCCGGATGATCCGTTGCCGGCCTCTCGGAACGGGTCTGTGGCGGAGCCATCGCGGATTTCCGAGGAAGTGGTAAGAGTTCCGGCGGGGGAGACGGCCTGGGCGATCTGACGATTCAACACATGAAGAGCTTCGACGAGGGTTTTCGCGCGAAGCTGCGCGATCTCTTGATCTGGCGTCGCGACGTGCGCCGGTTTCGCGCGGACCCATTGCCGTCCGGCGCGCTGGAACGCCTGATCGAGACGGCCTGCCTTGCCCCTTCGGTGGGGCTGAGCCAGCCCTGGCGGTTCGTGGTCGTCGACGATCCCGGCCGGCGGCAAGCGATCCTTGCCGACTTCACGGCGTGCAATGCCGAGGCGCTCGGTGCCTATGCCGGCGAACGGGCGGCGCATTACGCAAAGCTCAAGCTGGCCGGCCTCCAAGAGGCGCCCTGTCACCTGGCGGTCTTCGCCGACCGCGAGACGGGACAGGGACACGGGCTCGGTCGCCGGACAATGCCGGAGATGCTCGAATATTCCACCGTCACGGCCGTCTACACGATGTGGCTCGCGGCGCGCGCGGAAGGCATCGGCATGGGCTGGGTCTCCATCCTCGACCCCGTGCAGGTCGGCGGCATCCTCGACGTGCCGCAGAGCTGGCGGTTCATCGGCTATTTCTGTCTCGGCTATCCACAGGCCGAGAGCGACACCCCTGAACTGGAACGCGCCGGATGGGAGAAGCGCGCGTGCCCGCAGAGCTTTATCGTCCGCCGCTGAATAAACGCGCGCAGTTTCCATTGCGCGCGGCCTGGAATGTGCGCTCATCGAGAAGCCCCGCCGATTGGTCGCCGCCGTGAGTCGAAAACCATTGCTGTCGAGCGCCGCCTTCGTGCTCGCCGTCGGTTTCCTTGTCCTGTTCATCGGCGGCGGTGCGCGCTTCGCCATCGGCTTGACGCTGAAAGCCGTGGTCGAGGAGTTCGGCTGGGGGCGCACCGAACTGGGCATTGCGGTGGCGCTGTTCCAGTTTGTCTCGGCCATTTGCATGTATGTCGCCGGCACGCTGGCCGACCGGACCAATCCGCGGCTCGTCCTCGGCGGCGGCCTGATCATTGCCGGGCTCGGCATCGGCCTGATGAGCCTGATGGCCGCGCCCTGGCATGCGCTCGTGCTCTACGGCGTGATGTTCGCAATCGGCAACGGCGCAGCCTCCCTCATACCGGTCAGCGTCATGGTGACGCGGAGTTTTCCCCAGCGCATCGGCCTCGCCAATGCGGTGGTCATGTCCGGCATGAGCGTCGGCCAGCTCGTGGTGATCGCGGCGCTCGCGGCCGTCCTCGTCGCGATCGGCTGGCGCTCGGTTTTCGCATGGATCGGGGTTGCGCATTTGTTGCCGCTGCCCCTGCTGTTCCTCGCCCTGTCGGGGACGACGAAAGCCGAGACGCGTCACGCGCAGCAGCCGTCACAGGGGCTGGCGGTGGCGACGACCGTGCGCACCCGGCAATTTTGGCTGCTGCTCGGTGTCTACGCGATCTGCGGCTTTGACGATTTCTTCGTCACCACGCATCTCGTCGCCTTTGCGCAGGATCGCGGCCTTCCTCCCTTCGTCGCCGGCAATCTGCTGGCGCTGATGGGGCTCGCCGCGCTTCTCGGGGTGATCGTGGCCGGCGCATGGAGCGATCGCTCGGGGCCGGCTGCGCCGGCCGCGGCGTCATTTGCGATCCGCATCGCCGTCTTTGCGCTTGTCATGGCCGATCAATCACATGCGTCGGTGACGGTCTTCGCGTTGGTGTTCGGAATGACCTTCCTCGTCACCGCACCGCTGACCGTGCCGTTCGTCGCCGAGAGTTTCGGCATGCGGAACCTCGGGGCGCTGATCGGCCTGATCACCATGGTGCACCATATCTGCGGCGGGCTCGGCGCGTATCTGGGAGCGGCCGTGTTCGACGCGACCGGGGGCTATGATAGGGCTTTCGCGGTGATGATGACGTCTTCGATCGTCGCGCTTGTGCTGACGTTCTGTCTGCATCGTCCGCACGGGAGGCCGTGGAGGGCCGCTTGAGGTCACCCAGTCCGTGGCCTCAATGAATCTCCGGCTCGGCGACCGCCGCCGTGCCTTGGAGAAAGTCGAAGTCGCAGCCTTCGTCCGCCTGCCCGACATGAGCCGAATACAGCGCGCCATAACCGCGCGGGTAGCGCGGCGGCGGCGGCGTCCAGGCGGCGCGGCGGCGCGCGATCTCCTCATCCGAGACGCGCCAACGGATTCGGCGCGCGGGCGCATCGATCTCGATCTCGTCGCCGGTCGCCACGAAAGCGAGCGGGCCGCCAACATAGCTTTCCGGACAGACATGGAGGATGCAGGCGCCGTAGCTGGTCCCGCTCATGCGCGCGTCGGAAATCCGCACCATGTCGCGCACGCCCGCCTGCAGCAGCTTTTTCGGAATCGGCAGCATGCCCCATTCCGGCATGCCGGGCCCGCCGATCGGGCCGGCATTCTTGAGCACCAGCACATGGTCCGGCGTGACGGCGAGGTCGGCACGGTCGATCTCGGCCGCCATCTCATTGTAGTCCTCGAAGGCGAGCGCGGGTCCGCGGTGTTTCAGCAGACGCGGATCGGCGGCGGACGGCTTCATCACGCAGCCGCGCGGGGCGAGGTTGCCGGTCAGGACCGCCGTCGCCCCTGCGGTGGAGACCGGGTCGCTCAGCGGCCGGATGACATCCGGGAGATGAACCTCAGCCCCCGCAAGCGCCTCGCCGAGGGGCTGGCCGGTGACGGTGAGGCAGTCGAGGTCAAGCTCCTCCTTCAGCACGGCCATCAGCGCGCGCAAACCGCCGGCATAGTAGAAATCTTCCATCAGGTAGCGTCCTGACGGACGCAGATTGGCGATCACCGGCACCTGCCGGGACAGATCGTCGAAGCGCTGAAGGTCAAGCGCTATTCCCGCACGGCGCGCCATCGCGATCACATGGATGATGGCATTGGTCGATCCGCCAAGCGCGAGATGGACCTTGATCGCATTATCGAACGCCGCCGGACTGAGAATGCGCGTCGGCGCGAGGTCCTCCCACACCATCTCCACGATGCGGCGGCCGGCGGCGGCGCACATGCGGGGATGGCTGGAATTGACCGCGGGAATGGACGATGCCCCGGGTAAGCTCATGCCGAGCGCATCCGCGATCGCCATCATGGTCGCCGCCGTGCCCATCACCATGCAGGTGCCGAACGAGCGCGCGATGCCTCCCTCGATCTCGCACCACTGCCGCTCGCCGATGGTCCCGGCGCGCATTTCGTCCCAATATTTCCAGGCGTCGGAACCCGAACCCAGCACGCGGCCGCGCCAATGGCCGCTCAGCATCGGCCCGGCCGGGACATAGATCGCCGGCAGCCCCATGCTGATTGCGCCGAGCAGAAGTCCGGGCGTCGTCTTGTCGCAGCCGCCCATCAGCACGGCGCCGTCGATGGGATGGCTGCGCAACAGCTCCTCGGTCTCCATCGCGAGCAGATTGCGATACAGCATCGTCGACGGCTTCACGAAGGGTTCGGCCAGCGACAGCGCGGGAAGCTCGAGCGGCAAGCCGCCCGCCTGAAACACGCCGCGCTTTACGTCCTCCATCCGTGCGCGCAAATGGCCGTGGCAGCCATTGATGTCGCTGAACGTATTGATGATGGCGATGACCGGCCTGGCGGCCCAGTCAGCCGCATCGTATCCAAACTGGCGCAGCCGAGACCGGTGGCCAAAGGACCGCAGATCGTTCAGTCCCAGCCAGCGATGGCTGCGCAGCTGCTCGGGACGCTTGCGGGCGGTCATCGGGCCGGTCGCTAATCGACGCTGGCGCCGGAAAACTTCACCACCTTCGCCCACTTCTCGGTTTCCTCGGCGATGATCTTGCCGAATTCCTCCGGCGTGGTCGGAAGCGGAATCCCGCCCAGCTCGATCAGGCGCTGCTTCACCTTCGGATCCTTCAGCCCCGCATTCACCTCCTTGTTCAACCGATCGATGATGTCCTTCGGCGTTCCCTTCGGGGCGGCGAGCCCGAAGATGCCGCTCGCCTCGTAGCCCGTGACGATTTCTCCGACAGCCGGCACGTCGGGGAGGACATCCAGGCGCGCCGCCGTCGTCACGCCGAGCGCGCGCAAGCCGCCGCTCCTGATATGCTGAATGGCCGACGGCAGATTGTCGAACATCACCTGGACCTGACCGCCCAGGAGGTCGGTGATCGCCGGCGCCGACCCGCGATACGGCACGTGCAGCATTTCGACTCCGGTCAGCGCTTTGAAAAGCTCGCCGGAGAGATGGATCGATGTGCCGGTGCCGGACGAGGCCATGTTGATCTTGCCGGGGTTGGCCTTGGCATAGGCGATGAACTCCGCGACCGTCTTCGCCGGTACGGCGGGATTGACCACCATCACATTCGGATTGCGGATGATGCCGGCGACCGGCGCCATGTCGCGGATAAAGTCGAAGGGCAGCTTCTTGTAAAGCGTGGCGTTGATCGTGTTCGCCGGATTGACGAGGAATAGCGTGTAGCCGTCCGGCGGCGCATTGATCGCGGCTTCCGCGCCGATATTGTTGCCGCCGCCGGCGCGATTATCGATGATGAACTGCTGCCCGAGCCGTTCCGACAACCATTGTCCGATCAAGCGGGCGAGGATGTCGGTTGCGCCGCCTGCTGGATAGGACACGATCAGCTTGACGATCCGATTGGGGTAATCGAGAGCCTGGACGTGTCCGCCCGCCAACAGGGCGAGACAGATGGCGAGCGCGATCGTGCGGGCGACATGGACCATGGCGTGCTCCCTCCGCGCGCCGCTTATTTTCACCGCGGGCGAAGCCGCGCCGGGGCGCCGGTAGGAAACAATTAGCCGCGGTCCCTCCCGCTCGGCAAGCGCCGCGCGGGAGCGTGGCGGGCGATGGCGCGAAAGATCAGGCCGCTTCCGGTTCGGCGAGCGCTTGGCTCAGACTCTTCGGGTCGAGAAAGATCGCCGAACAACCGGCGCCGAGAAGGTCCGCACGAGGGAAGTGTCCGGTCAGCACGCCGAACGATCGGACGCGCGCCTGCCGCGCGGCCTCCGCATCGTAGGGTGTGTCGCCGATGAACACGGCATCGCTCGGGTCCATGCCCAGTCGCTTCAACGCCGCGAAGATCGCATCCGGATGCGGCTTGCCGCGCCGAACATTGCTGCCGGACACAGTCGTGTCCACCGAATTGTCGGCGCCGAGACGGGTGCGATAGTGTGCGAGCTCGTCCGGATCGCAATTGGTGGCGAGCGCGATTTTGGCTCCGCGGCGCTTGAGGGCTGTGAGAAGTTCGCGCGCGCCGGGAACGGCTCGGATGGTCGGGAGAACCTCGTTCCGGAACCGCCAATTATACTTGCTCAATATGAACTCATGCATCTCGGGGTGCTGCGGCAAGAGTTGCTCAAGCATCTCCCGACCGTCCATTCCGGAGTAGCGGTGCAGATCGGCCGTACGGAACGAAAAGCCGAACTCGGCCAGCGTCTGGCACCAGCAATTCAGCGACGGCAGAACCGAATCGACCAACGTCCCTTCGACGTCGAAAATGTACGCCTGTGCGTTCGGTACTATCGAGGGGGAGCGCGTCGACGGTAAAAACTTGGCGACCGTGGGACGGACTTCGGGATGGGAGCGTTTGTGGGCAGCATCCATCCATCCGCGGCGACGGGTCCGGCGTGCAGCAGCCATGGCCACCTCATTGGCGCACCCCCGTGCACGCGCGACCCATGCTCCGATGCGCGCGATGCTCACCGGCCGATCGGCACCTGAGTAAACGTACTGAGCGACGATCGGTTCCGTCACCGACGCGCCTAGCCCGCATTTCTCACACTAAGTAGGCGCATCGGGGCTCCGAATCAGCGAAAGTCGTTGTGCCACAGCGACTTTGAGCTGATTTGAAAGAAGCCCCGATGCCGACAGAGTGTATCGCAGAACAATTCGATTTTGGAACGGTTGAAGGCCGCGCTGTGGAAGCCGCGTTTGATGCCGGGTTGGTGACGTCGGATGCGGGGGCTTTGCTTTTGCGCGCGACGGATCGGGCGATCGGACTGATGGATCGGTTTGCGGCGTGCTTTCACGACGAGCGGCGACGGGAACTGATCGAGCACGAGGTCGTGACGTTGGTCGGCCAGCGGGTGTTCGCCATCGCACTTGGCTATGAGGATCTCAACGACCACGATCAGTTGCGCCACGACCCAATGATGGCCGTGTTAGCGGGCAAGCTGGAAGCACGCCGCGCGGACTGCGCGCCGGTGGCCGGCAAGTCGACGCTCAATCGGCTGGAGCTGAGCGAGCTTACGCCGACGCGCTACCACAAGATCAGCCACAATCCGATCGCGATCAGGACGCTGCTGGTCGACCTGTTCCTGGAGGCGCATGCGCGGCCTCCCAGGCAGATCATTCTCGACCTCGATGCGACGGATGATCCGCTGCACGGCGAGCAGGAGGGGCGGTTCTTCCACGGCTATTACGATTGCTACTGCTACCTGCCGCTCTACGTGTTCTGCGGCCGCCATCTGCTCGTCGCCAAGCTGCGGCGTGCCGACCTGGACGCGGCGGCCGGCGCGGTCGAGGAGATAGCACGCATCGTCGCGCAGGTTCGGCGTCGGTGGCCGCGGGTACGCATCCTGTTGCGCGCCGACAGCGGCTTTGCACGGGATGACCTGATGGCTTGGTGCGAGGCCAATGGCGTCGACTTCCTGTTCGGACTGGCGCGCAACGAGCGGCTCGTCTGCGAGATTGCCACCGAGCTTGATCTCGTCGCCGCCAAGAGCCGTCGCACCGGCCGGTCGGAGCGCCGCTTCAAGAGCTTCATGTGGACGACGCGCGAGAGCTGGAGCTGCCTGCGCCGGGTCGTGGCCAAAGCCGAGTGGACGCAAGGAGAAGCCAATCCGCGCTTTGTCGTCACCTCGCTCCGGCGCGACGAGTGCAAGGCCAAGTATCTCTATGAGAAGCTCTACTGCGCCCGCGGTGAGATGGAGAACCGGATCAAGGAATGCCAGCTCGACCTCTATGCGGATCGCACCTCGGCCGCCACCATGCGCGCCAATCAGCTGCGCCTATGGTTTTACTCGATGGCTTACGTCCTGATGTGCGCCCTGCGCCGCATCGGCCTCCACGATACCGACTTCGCGCAGGCAACTTGCGGCACCATCAGGCTCAAGCTCCTCAAGATCGGTGCGCTGGTTCGCATCAGCGTCCGCCGCATCAAGATCGCCATGGCGTCGGCCTGTCCGGCCGCCCAAGATTGGGGACGTGCCGCGATCCGTCTCGCCATCGCAGCCATCGCCCGTGCCTCGCCCGCATGACACGCCCCGCCGCGGCGCGACCCTCGCGGCACCAACCAATTGGCCCCACGGAGAACCCGAAAAAAACAAACCACAACGCGTCCTTGGACGCCACGGACCTGCATGGCTCCAGCACACCAGCCATCAAACGCGATCAAACGCGGCTTATCCCTTGCGCTATCCATTAGTAGCGTGAGAAATCCGCGCTAGTGATTTCGGGCTGGGAATAGGCCGTCTAGCCATGGAACCAGGCGATTGTGCGAAGCAACAAAAATGGTCACGCCTTCGGGGTTCGCGCAGGTTGGCGCAAGGACGTCAGCAAGGCAGACCGGGGAACGCTATTGCAGGTTCAAGGCCGGCGGCGCCTCCGGGACCTGTATCTCGAACTTGATCGTGCTCGGGTCGACCACGGGGCCTTTCGCGATCCAGTAGGTCACCGACTCCGGCCAGACGATCAGTATCGCGACGAGGATCAGCTGGAGGACAAGCCAGGGAATGGCGCCCCAGTAGATGTCCGCGGTCTTCACCGATGGCGGCGTGATGCCGCGCAAGTAGAACAGGGCGAAGCCGAACGGCGGGTGCATGAAGCTGGTCTGGATGTTGGCGCAGATCAGCACGCCGAACCAGATAAGATCGATACCGAGCTTGTCGGCGACCGGAGCGAGCAGCGGAATCAGAATGAAGGCGATCTCGAAGAAATCGAGAAAGAACGCGATCACGAAGATCAGGATATTCGCGAAGACGAGAAAGCCGAGCTGGCCGCCGGGCAGCGCGGTGAGCAGATGCTCGATCCACTCCTTGCCGCCGACGCCCTGAAACACCAGGCTGAAGGTGCGGGCGCCGATCAGGATGTAGACCACCATGGCGGTCAGGCGCATCGTCGCCGACATGCCCTGATAGACGAGCGGCCACGAGAGCGTGCGGTGGAGCGCGGCAAGCAGCAGCGCGCCGACGGCGCCGAGCGCCCCGGCTTCGGTCGGGGTCGCAAATCCCATGAAGATCGTGCCGAGCACGAGAAAGATCAGCCCGAGCGAGGGAATGATGCCGCGCAGACACTTGGTCCACAACGCCCAGCCACGCAGCGTGCGCGCCTCCGGTGGCAGCGCTGGCACGTCCGTGGGCCAGATCAGGCTCACTGCGAACACCCAGGCGCAGAACAGCGCGACTTGGATGATGCTCGGCCCGATTGCGCCGGCGTACATGTCGCCGACCGAGCGGCCGAGCTGATCGGCCAGCACGACGAGCACGAGGGAGGGCGGAATGACTTGGGTGATGGTCCCCGAGGCAGCGATCACCCCCATCGTATGGCGCGTGGAATAGCCATACTTCATCATGATCGGCACCGAGATCACGCCCATGGCGATGACCGAAGCGGCGACGGTGCCGGTGATCGCTCCGAGAATCGCGCCGACGAAGATGACGGCATAGGACAGGCCGCCGCGCACCGGGCCGAACAGTTGCCCGATCGAATCGAGCAGGTCCTCGGCAAGCCCGCATCGCTCCAGGATCGCGCCCATGAAGGTGAAGAAGGGGATCGCGAGCAGGAGGTCGTTGGAAATGATGCCGTACAGCTGGTAGGTGAGATTGCCGAGATAGTCGGGTCTGATGAGCCCGAACTCGATGCCGACGAAGCCGAAGCACAGACCGACCGCGGCGAGCGAAAAAGCGGCCGGATAACCGATCAGCATGAAGACAATAAGCCCGCCGAACATCAGCGGGGCCATATTGTCCCGCACGAAGCTCATTGCACCGGCGCCTCGTATTGATAGTGCAGCGTATAGCGGCCCATCAGCGCAGCGATGCGCTTGATGAGCTCGGACAAGCCCTGCAGCGCCATTAACGAGAATCCGAGCGGCAGGAGAAGCTTGACCGGCCAGCGAACCAGCCCGCCCGCATTGGACGAGGTCTCGTTGATCGACCAGGAATCGAGGAACCAGCTCCAGGTGAAATAGATCAGGATGATGCAGATCGGCAGCAGAAAGAAGATCGTTCCGAGAATGTCGATCCACAGACGCACGCGCTCCGAGGCCATGCCGTAGAACAGATCGACCCGCACGTGTTCATTGAGCTTGAGCGTGAACGGTGCGCCCAGCAGAACCATCCCGGTGAACATGTACCACTGCGCTTCGAGCAAGGCGTTCGCGTGCGCGCCGTACCATTCGACGCCGAGCTGAAATGCATTGAGATGCGGGATTGTGCGGCTGAGATACAGCAACCCGTTCAGGCCGTACCGAAGGGTCGCGTTCGCCGCGCTGAGCAGGCAGGCGAACAGCACGAGAAAGTTTGCGATGACGCCGAATTGTTCGTTGATCCGATCGATGCCGCGGCTGAGCTTGAGAAATGCGTTCAACGCCCCCTCCGGCATCGGCTCCCGCCGAGCGGCGGCGTATGCAGCGTCGCCCGCCATTCGCTTTGCCCAGCAAACCGCGGGTTTGTCGATGATGCGGTAAGATAAGCCGCGCCGCCGCTCGCGCGCAACGGAAAGTTGGCGCATGAACGGCCGTGCGGCGGCGAAGCGGCCGGCCGGCTCAGCCGCCGGTGACGCTCATGTGGCGGGCGAGCGCCGGACGCTTGCGGCGTCGGTCGATGACGAAGTCGTGCCCCTTCGGCTTGCGCGCGATCGCTTCGTCGATCGCCGCATACAGCAGGTCGTTGGCTTCCGAGGCGCGCAACGGGCCGCGCAAATCGGCCGCGTCCTCCTGGCCGAGGCACATGAACAGCGTCCCCGTGCAAGTCACGCGCACCCGGTTGCAGGATTCGCAGAAATTGTGGGTTAGCGGCGTGATGAAGCCGAGCCGTCCGCCGGTCTCGGCCACCCGCACATAGCGCGCCGGCCCGCCGGTGCGGTAGTCGGTCTCCTCCAGGCTAAAACGCTCGGCGAGGCGGGCGCGCACCAGCGAAAGCGGCAGATACTGGTCAAGACGCATCTCGCCGATTTCGCCGAGCGGCATCACCTCGATCAAAGTGAGGTCCATGCCCTGGCCATGCGCCCAGGCGAGAAGCTGCGGCAGCTCGCGCTCGTTCACGCCCTTGAGGGCGACCGCGTTGATCTTGATCGCAAGCCCCGCGCGCTGCGCGGCGGCGATCCCCCGCAGCACCTGCCCGAGCTCGCCCCACCGGGTGATCGCGCGAAACTTGTCCGGATCGAGCGTGTCGAGCGAGACGTTGATGCGGCGGACGCCGCAGGCGGCGAGCTCGGCGGCGTATTTCTCGAGCTGGGAGCCATTGGTGGTGACGGTCAGCTCGTCGAGCGCGCCGCTTGCGAGGTGGCGCGACAGCGACGCGAACAGCGTCATGATCCCGCGCCGCACCAGGGGCTCGCCGCCGGTCAGCCGGAGCTTCCGCACGCCCTTGACGACGAAGGCGGTGCCCAGCCGATCGAGTTCCTCCAGCGTGAGCACCTCGGCCTTGGGCAAAAACGTCATGTGCTCCGACATGCAATAGACGCAGCGGAAATCACACCGGTCGGTCACCGAGACGCGGACATAAGTAATGGCGCGCCCGAACGGGTCGACCAGCGGGGCCGCCTGCCCTGAGGCGAAACCGTCGAAATCCATGTTCCTCCCTTGCGTTTCTTGTGTGCGCGACGGCCGGACGACCGACGAATGGTCGCAGGGGTCTTGCCCTTGCGGCACAATATAATAGTGAAACTTTGCGATCGGGAGGCCGTTTAGGCCGGCCTGGTGCGGCGTGAGGGCGCGCCGCCGATCGCGCGGGCGAGGATCATGAGCGTACAGTCGACTGAGCAGAGGCCCTGGCCGACCGAACTCCGCTTGCGCAAGGGGGGCCGTGAGCTGTTGGTGAGTTTCGACACCGGCGAGTCGTTCGAGCTGCCCGCCGAGCTTTTGCGGGTCCGCAGCCCGAGCGCCGAGGTCCAAGGCCATTCGCCGGCCGAACGAAAGACCGTGGCAGGCAAACGCGACGTCGCCATTATCGAGGTCCATCCGGTCGGAAACTACGCCGTGCGCCTCGTCTTCGACGATCTGCATGGCAGCGGCATATTCTCGTGGGAATATTTCCACGATTTCGGGCGCAATCTCGACCACTACTGGGAAGAATATCTTGACGAGCTCGGCGACAAAGGCCTGTCGCGCGACCCGCCGCGGCGCACAGGCTAGGCGCTCGCCGGCTCGGCGATTGCGATTGGCTCCCGCGCCCGGATCGGTCGATCGCGCCGGTCTTTGCTGTTTGACGCGCCGCGATTATCTACGGTGAATGGCGCGGCGCATAATTCGGTCGTCGTTCGGCTCAAAACAAAGATCGATGTGGGCACGGGTGCGACCCGCGATCTCGTCCGTGTGTACCGAGCGCGCTTTCTATATGAGCGCTGCAGGCGTGTTGGCGGCTGCACTGGTGGCGACGGTCGCCCTAAGCCAAACGCCACCGTCTTCTAATTCGGTTGCAGGATTGGCGGCGTGGGACCAAATCGCCACGGTCATGCAGCACCCCCGATGTCTGAACTGCCATCAATCTGAAACTCCCTTGCGGGGTGATTCGCGCAGCCCACATATTCCCCGGGTCGTTCGTGGCCCAGACGATTATGGCCCGAGCGCCATGCGCTGCGCCAACTGTCACATGAGACGGAATAATCCGTCGTCGGGGGTGCCGGGAGCGGCGGATTGGGCGCTCGCGCGCGCGACGATGAGCTGGCAAGGCCTCTCCAGCGGGGAGATCTGTCGGGCGGTCAAGGATCCCAAACGGAATGGCAATCACTCCTTGGAAGCGATCATCGAGCATGTCGAGCGCGATTCATTGGTGTTGTGGGCCTTCAATCCCGGGAAAGGTCGTGAACCCATACCAATTCCCCATGACGCGTTCGTTCACCTCGTAAAGGCATGGGTGGCAAGCGGCGCCCCGTGTCCAGCCTGAGAGTCCTGCAAATGGTGACACCGATGCTTGCCGCCGTTTCAGGAGCGCGACCATGATCACACTGAAGGTCAATGGAATCGCGCATGATCTCGACGTCAGCCCCGACATGCCGCTGCTGTGGGCGCTGCGCGACCACTTGAACCTGACCGGCGCCAAATTCGGATGCGGACGCGCGCTGTGCGGCGCCTGCACCGTTCATATCAACGGCGAGGCTGCGCGTTCTTGCTCGATCATGGCCGGCGATGCGATCCGCACGGAGATCACGACAATCGAAGCCGTATCGGGCAAGGTGGCGGACGCGGTCAGAAGCGCGTGGCAACGTCTCGATGTCGTGCAATGCGGGTACTGTCATTCAGGGCAGATCATGTCGGCGATCACGCTGCTGAACGTCAACAAGTCGCCGACGGACGCCGACATCGACGCCGCAATGGAAGGCAATATCTGTCGCTGCGGGACCTATCTCCGTATCCGCCAAGCGATCCACTTGGCGGCCAAGACGCTCGCGTAGGATGCCCTGACCATGCACGGCACATGCGCCAAAAATCCGCTATCGACCGCGTCGTCGCGCCGGGTCTTCCTGCAGGGCGCTGGTGCGGCGGCGGGCGCCTTCGTTCTCGGCTGTTTTATTCCGTTCGGCGATCCCGCATTCGCCGCCGGCGCGCCGGCGCAAGGCGCGTTCGATCCAAATGTGTTCCTCAAGATCGGGTCCGACAACACCGTTACCGTGATTTGCAAGCACTTCGAGATGGGACAGGGCGTGACGACGGGTCTTGCGACCCTCGTAGCCGAGGAGCTCGAAGCGCCCTGGTCAGACATGCGGGTTGAATTCGCACCGAACAAACCGGCGCAATACAAGAATCTCATCTCCGGGATCATGGGCACGGGCGGGACGACCTCGATCGCCAATTCCTGGGTCCAGATGCGGCAGGTCGGCGCGGCGGCGCGCACGATGTTTGTCGCCGCGGCTGCGGCCCGATGGAGCGTGCCGGCAAGCGGGATCAAGGTCGAGAACGGCATCGTGATGCATGGACGCTCAGGCCAGCGCGCGCGTTTTGGCGAACTTGCCGCCGACGCCATGCAGATGCCGGTCCCCGGCAAGGTGACGCTGAAACCGCCCGGCGACTGGAAACTGATCGGCCAGCCAACGCCGCGCCTCGATTCCATCAGCAAGACGACGGGAAGCGCCGTTTATTCTTCCGACATTCGCCGGCCGGGCATGCTAGTCGCCGTCGTCAGTCGCCCGGATTTGTTTGGCGCGACGGTGCGGTCCTTTGACGACCGCGAGGCCAAAGCGATCGAAGGGGTCGTCGATGTCGTTCAGGTGCCTTCCGGCGTCGCCGTCCTCGCGAATGATACCTGGGCGGCATTGCGCGGTCGCGAGGCCCTGAAAGTCGATTGGGATACCAGCAAGGCGGAGACGCGTTCAGTCGAAGATATCCTCGCTGAATACCGGACGCTTGCGGACGCAAAGGGGCTGGTCGCCGTCCGTCGCGGCGATGCGCAGGCGGGGCTCGCGCGCGCTTCCACCGTCTATGATGCGGAGTTCACCTTCCCCTTCCTGGCGCATACCCCGATGGAGCCGTTGAATTGCGTGCTGGAAATCGAGGACGGCGGCGCCGAGCTGTGGTCGGGCTGTCAGCTTCAGAGCATCGATCAGTCCGCCATCGCGCAGGTGCTCGGCCTGAAGCCGGAGCAAATCAGGATCAACACGCTGCTCGGCGGCGGGAGTTTCGGACGGCGCGGCAATCCGGTTGCGGATTGGACCAAAGAAATTGCGCATGTCGCGAAAGCGTTCGGCAAGCGCGTTCCCATCCAGCTCGTCTGGACCCGCGAGGACGACATCAAAGGCGGCTTCTACCGGCCCCTCGCTTTACATCGCGTCCGCGCGGGTCTCGATGGCGACGGTCGCATCGTGGGCTGGCGCCACAAGATCGTGTGCCAGTCGATATTCGCCGGCACGCCGCTCGAACGCAGCGTTGTGAAAAACGGCGTCGACGAGAGCAGCGTCAGAGGCGTCGTCAACACGCCTTACGACATCGCTGATTTCGAAGTTGAATCCTTCAACGCGCAGTCGCCAATCCCGGTCTTGTGGTGGCGTTCGGTGGGAAACAGCCACGGCGCGCCCGTGATGGAAACGGCTATCGACGAACTCGCGCGGCTGGCCGGCCAGGACCCGGTCGCGTTCCGCCTCGCGCTGCTCGCGCAGAAACCGCGCGACGCCGCCGTCATCCGGCTCGCCGCCGAGCGCGCCGGATGGGGGCAGCCCATGCCGGCGGGGCGCGGGCGCGGCTTCGCCTATCATTCCTCCTACAACACCCGCGTCGCCATAGTCGCCGAGGTATCCGTGACTCGCTCGGCCATCAAGGTCGACCGCATTGTGGCGGCGGTCGATTGCGGGGTCGCTATCAACCCCGACATCGTGAGGTCCCAGATCGAAGGCGCGGTCGGCTTTGCGTTATCCGCATGCCTGCGCAATCAGATCACGCTTTTCCAGGGCGTCGTCCAGCAAAGCAATTTTCATGATTATGAGCCGACACGCATCTCGGAAATGCCGGGGGTGGACGTCCACATCGTCGCCTCTCGAGCCGACCCCAGCGGAATTGGCGAACCAGGAGTTCCGCCGCTCGCCCCCGCTATCGGCAATGCCATCTTTGCGGCGACCGGCAAACGGCTGCGATCACTGCCGTTCGACAATAAGGCTTTGGGTTGATGGGAATGCGCCGTTCCCGCGAAACCGCAATGTTGCGTTGAACCCGCGGCTCTGGCGTTTCTGCTCGAGTTCGAGCGGCGAAACGCTGGGGCCCAGCCCTTACTGCGTCACGACGACCTTGGTGCCGACCCGCACGCGATTGTACAGGTCGATCACGTCCTCGTTGGTCATGCGGAAGCACCCGGACGACACCGCCTGGCCGATGGTTTGCGGCTCGTTCGAGCCGTGGATGCGGTAGAGCGAGGAGCCGAGATAGAGAGCGCGCGCGCCGAGCGGATTGTTGAGGCCGCCCGCCATGTGGCCGGGCAGGCCGGGCTGGCGGCGCCGCATTTGGGCGGGCGGCGTCCAGGACGGCCATTCGCGCTTGGCCGAGACGCGAGTCACGCCCGACCAGGCGAACCCGGCCCGGCCGACGCCGATCCCGTAGCTGAGCGTTTGCCCGTTTCCATCGATATAATACAGACGGCGCTGGCTCGTGCTGATGAGGATCGTGTTGGCGCCGTATCCGCTGGGGGGGTGACCGCCGAGCGCGCAATCGACGAATAGCCGGGAGCATAGGTCTGCCGGTAATACCCGCTTCTGCCCCAGCCCGTGTGATCGAAAAATTGTGCTTTTGCAGAAAACTCCGGCAAGAAATACACGAGGGCGGCCACCCAGGCGATCAGACTGCGCGTGCGCATGCGTTTCCCCTCACGATGCGATGGAACCTAGGGTCGCGCCTCAGCCATATAGTAGCCCGCGCCGCGAGAACCGGTCGCGGGAGGGATGCAGAATAATTCCCTGATAGCGCGATGCATGAAGGGATGCATGAAGGCAGGTCTCGCGCCAGCGGCTGCGTGGGCAGACTGTCAGGTGGCGCCGGCGAGAACAGGTTGCACCGCGCGAAGGTCGGAGTCGAAGAGCTTTACCTCCGCTGGGCCGACCGGCCCCGTATTATCCAGGGCGGCGAGCACGGCGAACAGCTTTTCCGGAACGAATGGCTTGTCGAGGCGCGGCACGTCGGCAAACGCCGATGGAAACTCGTCCAGGCTCGCATAGCCCGTCAGGAAGGCGAACGGCACGCCTTGCGCTCGAAGGCGGGCTGCAACCGGCCAAACCGCGGCGCCCCGCAAGTTCACGTCCAACAAGGCGACGTCGATTGAACTTGTGTCGAGCGCGCTAAGCGCTTCGGCCAGGTCGACGAAGGGACCGACGACCTCGTAGCCCTCGAATTCGAGACAAGACGCGATATCGAAGGCGATCAGCGTTTCATCCTCCGCGATGAACACGCGGCGGCCCCTTAATGATGGCGCAATGCTTGTCATCATAATTTGCCCTTTGCCCCAACCTCGTTAACGCGCTATCTCGCGCTTGGTTCCAAGCCGGTCCGACGTCGCTGAGGGTGACTTGTCGGAAATCCATAACGCCTGGGCGTATAGCGGGTTAGCTGGCTTACATTCGAACCAAGTATCGGGGAGCGCATACCGGGCCATGCGCCCGATCGACGCGCGTTCAACGGGAGGCGGTCGCGAGACCGGGCCGCGCGCCCAAGTCCTCCGCGCAGCGCTCGAACTCGACCTCGATCGTCGCGTGGCCGATGTTGAAACGTTCCTGCAGACGTCGCTTCACGTCGGCAACGAGACGATCGAGCGGCTGGTTGTCGGCAACGCGCATGTGCAGCGTCAGCATCGGCCGTTCCTGTGTGATCGACCAGGCATGGACATGATGCACATCGACGATGGCGGGAAAGGTCGCGCGCAGATCCTTTACGATATCCTCATAGTGGAGGCCCTCCGGCGCGCCCTCGAGCAGAATATGGCCGCTTTCCTGCACGACCCGCCCCGCCGATCTGAGAATGATGAGCGCCACCAGGACGGAGAGAAGCGGGTCGATCGGCATCCAGCCCGTCGTCATGATGACCACGGCGGCCACTAGCGCGGCCAGGGATCCGAGAAGATCACCGGCGACATGAAGAACGGCGGCCCGGACGTTGAGATTCTTGCGATCGCCGCCCTGCAGCACCCAAATGGCAAGGACATTGACCGCAAGCCCCGCGAGCGCCACCCAGAACATCACGCCGCCGAGCACGACGTGCGGCTTGTCCACGCGCTCCCAGGCCTCCCAGATGACCCAGGCGGCGACGACGAACAGGACAAGTCCGTTGACGAAGGCGATCAGGACGGAAAAACGATCGTAGCCATAGGTCCGCTTCCAATCGGCGGGCCGGCGCGCCAGCCGAAAGCCGTACCAGGCGAGCACGAGACTTGCGAAGTCCGTCACCATGTGCCCGGCGTCGGCAAGAAGCGCAAGCGAGCCGGACATGACGCCGCCGGCGATCTCGACGAGCATGAACGAGCCGGTCAGCAGCGCCGCCCAGCCGACGCGCCGTTCGCTCGCCCCGTGCTTGTGCGACCCGTGCGATGAATGGTCGTGGCCGGACATCGCCCGAATATAGACGGGGCGTAACGACGCGCCAACAACGACGACCGGCGGGCCGATCGCGCGTCGTGCGGCGAACGTCGCCCCTCCAATCAGAGTCCTCGTAGGCGATCGATCGGAGATCTTCCAGCCGTCGTCGGGTCGACGGGATCGGTCTTGCCATTTATCTTACGGACGCAAATCGGGGCTAGGGCTCCTGCTTTCGGTCGGGAGACGAGGGATCGATGCCAGGGCGGATCACGATATTCGCAGCCAAGAAGATCATCACAATGGACCCCGCCGTTCCGGAAGCCACCCACGTGGCGGTACGGGACGGCCTCATCATCGAGGTCGGCAGCCGTGACGATTGCGCCGCCTGGGGCGCGCATGAGAGCGACGACCGTTTCGCCGACAGCGTGTTGATACCCGGACTAATCGAAAGCCATGCCCATCTGATGGAGGGATTTCTGTGGGCGGAGGCCGAATATGTCGGCGCCGTCGACCGCTGCGATCCGAGCGGCAAACGGCGCACCGGCCTGCGCAGCATCGCCGACATCGTGACGCATCTCAAGGCGGTTGAACTCACGATCACGGATGCAACCAAGCCGCTGCTCGGCTGGGGCGTCGATCCGTCTTTCTATCAGCCGTGCACGCCGATCACGCGTCACGATCTCGACCAGGTTTCGACGACACGGCCGATCTTTCTGCTGAACGCCAGCGGTCACCTCGCCTACGTCAATTCGAGGACCCTCGAGCTTGCCGATTACGCGCATGTGCGGGCCGAGGGCGTCATCCGCGACGAGAGCGGCGCGCCGACGGGCGAATTGCAGGAGGTCGCCGCCATGATGGCGGCCCTCGCGGCTGTCGGGGGGCAATTGCTTGCCGGCTCCACCGCGCCCACTCAGTTCTTCAATTTCGCGCGGGTCGCGCAAGCCCGCGGCGCCACCACCGTCGTGGACGGGGGCACCAGCTCCTTCATCGATTCGGCGTTCCTGACCGCTGCGCTCGCCGCCACCGCCGATCCCGATTTTCCGGCTCGGATCGTGGCGCACACCAACGGCATCACCGTGCCGTCCGTCGAGGAAATGCTTCGCCAGGCGGTCGCGCTCAAGGATCACGGGAACGAGAAACTCGGCATGCAAGGCGTCAAGCTCGTGCTCGACGGTTCGATCCAAGGCTTTACCGGGCGGATGCGTCCGCCCGGCTATTTCCGCACCGGCGCGAACGGCATCTGGAACCGCGCGCCCGAGGAGGTTCGGCACATCGTGATCGGCCTGCATCGCGCCGGGCTCCAGGTCGTGGCGCATTGCAATGGCGACCAGGCCGCCGAGGTCTTCATCGACGCGGTGGCGGCGGCGCAGGACGCCAAGCCGCGGTTCGATCACCGGCACTTCATGGTGCACGGACAGATGCTGGACGAGGCGCTGCTGCGGCGCATGGCGGCGCTCGGAATGGGCGCCACGCTCTTCTCCAACCACATGTATTACTGGGGCGACTTCCACCGCGACCATACGGTCGGACCGTTCCGGGCCGCCGCCATGAATCCGGCGGCGACCGCCCTTCGCCTCGGCGTGACCGTCGCCGGTCACAGCGACACGCCGGTCTCGCCGATCGATCCGCTGCTGACCATGTGGTGCGCGGCGAACAGGATCACGAGCTCAGGCCAGGCGCTCGGTCCCGCCGAGCGCGTCAGTCCATACGAGGCGCTCAAGATGATGACGGTCAACGCCGCCTGGCTGCTGCATCGCGACCATGAGATCGGCAGCATCCGCGTCGGCAAGCGCGCCGATTTCACCGCGCTCGGCGACGATCCGCTCGCGGTCGATCCGATCGCCATCAAGGACATCCCGGTCAAGGCCACGGTGCTGGGCGGGACCGTATTCCCCGTCGCCGGCTGAGACGATTGTCCGCCGCCGTGGCTGACGATCTTCCCGTGACGGTCATCGGCGGCTATCTGGGCGCCGGGAAAACGACCCTGCTCAACGCGCTGCTCAAGGAGGCGCGCGGCGTCCGCCTTGCCGTCATCGTCAACGATTTCGGCAGCATCAATGTCGACGCCGCGCTGACCACGAACCGCAGCGGCGAAACCATCAGCCTCGCCAATGGCTGCATCTGCTGCAGCATCGGCGACAGTCTGGCCGCGACCTTGCACGATTTGGCGGCGCGCAGCGACGGCCCCGAGCACGTCGTTATCGAAGCAAGCGGCGTAGCCGAACTCGACAGGCTGGCGCGCCTTGCCAAGAGCCACCCGCGTCTTGTGCTCGACAGCGTGATCGTGGTCGCCGACGCCGAAACCGTCCGCAACCGCGCCGCGGATAAATATGTCGGCGATCTTGTGCGGCGACAGCTTGCGTCCGCCGACATCATCGTGCTCAGCAAGACCGATCTCATCGGCGCCGAAGAGCAACGGCAGGTCAGCAACTGGATCGCCGCCGAAGCGCCGGGGGCGCGCATTCTCGACAGAAGCGGCCGTGATTTATTTACGGCGCTCGTGCTTGCCGGCGGGGTCGCCCGGGTCTGGTCAGCGATATCGGCGCGGCCTACTGCGCCGCCAGAGCATTCGCACGAGGATCACGCGCGGCTGTTTGCGACCTGGAGCTTTTGTGCCGATCGGCCGTTGGACGGCTGCGCGCTCCGCGCCGCGATCGCGGCGCTTCCTACGGCCGTCATCCGCGCCAAGGGGATCGTGCGCCTGATCGAGGCTCCCGGTCGCCGGCACGTGCTGCAGCTTGTCGGCCGCCGTTGGTCGCTGGACCCGTCGCCATCCGAAGCCGAGCGAGGTGATGACAAGCAAGGCAATGGCGAACCGTCGGGCCGCAGCGCGATCGTCTGCCTGGGGCTTGCTGGCCAGTTGGATCCCGCGCGTCTCGACGCGCTGTTTGCGGGCGTTCGAGGCGAAGACCGTGGCGGCGGCGATTGAGCATTGATCGAGCCGAAGGCGCGCGCGTGGTACGATCGCCCGAAGGGTCGTGCGCGCCGATTTCTCCGCGCAGGTCACAGATTTTGAGGCTGCGGTCGCATGAGTGATGTCGTCTCCCAGCGCGATAATCCGGTGCTGGTCACCGGCGCGGCTGGCTTCATCGGCTTCCATGTCGCGCGACGGCTCCTGCAGGATGGCCGGCGCGTGGTCGGCCTCGACAATCTCAATGCTTATTACGATCCCGCCTTGAAGCGGGCGCGGCTCGCCGAATTGCAGCCGCATGCGGCCTTTTCCTTCGAAAAGCTCGACCTCGCCGACCGCGGCGCCATGGCGGACTTGTTTGCGGCTTATCGCTTCCCGATCGTGGTGCACCTTGCGGCGCAAGCCGGCGTGCGCCACTCGCTCGTTGATCCGCATGCCTATGTCGACGCCAATCTCGTCGGCTTCGCCAATGTGCTGGAGGGCTGCCGGCACGCATCGTCTCGGCATCTTGTCTTCGCCTCGTCGTCGTCGGTCTACGGCGCCAACACGCGCGCGCCGTTCCGCACCTCGGACAATGTCGACCATCCGCTCAGTCTCTATGGCGCGACCAAGAAAGCCAATGAGGCGATGGCGCACGCCTATGCGCATCTGTTCGCGCTGCCGGCGACGGGCCTGCGGTTCTTCACCGTCTACGGCCCGTGGGGACGGCCTGACATGGCCATGGGGCTGTTCACCGAAGCGATCGCCGAGGGCCGGCCGATCCGCCTGTTCAACGACGGACGGATGTGGCGCGACTTTACTTACATCGACGACGCGGTCGAGGCGGTGGCGCGGCTGATCGACCGCCCGGCAGCGGGCGATCCCGACTGGTCGGGCGACGATCCCGCGCCGGAGAGGAGCCGCGCGCCGTGGCGCATCTACAATATCGGCAACAACCGGCCGGTGGAGGTGACCGAGCTGGTGCGCCTCTTGGAGAAGGAACTGGGGCGCACGGCGATCCGCGAGCTTCTGCCGATGCAGCCGGGCGACGTGGTCGCCACCTGTGCGGATATAACCGATTTGCAGAAGGCGGTCGGCTTTGCGCCGCGCATCCCACTCGAAGAGGGCGTTCGCCGCTTCGTGGCCTGGTACCGGGAATACAAGCGGGCGGGCGTGGCGGCGACGCCGTCGGAGAAAGCCACGCCCCCCCTGATGGATGGAGAGAGCGGAAGCGCTCAGACGGCCGGACGTGCGGGTTACCCTCCGAGCTTCGCCATCAGCGCGTCGGAGACCTCGAAATTGGCGTAGACGTTCTGCACGTCGTCGTGGTCGTTGAGCGTCTCGATCAGCTTGAGCAGCCGCTCGCCTTCTTCGTCGCCGACGGCGACCGTGTTCTGCGGCCGCCACACCACCGTCGCCTTGCGCGGCTCGCCGAATTTCTGTTCGAGGCTTTTCGCCACCTCGCGGAACGAATCCTGCGCGGCGTAGATTTCGTGGCCGCTTTCGCTTGAGACGACGTCGTCGGCGCCCGCCTCGATCGCGGCGTCCAGCATCGCGTCGGCGGAGGCGACCTTGGCGGCGTATTCGATGACGCCGACGCGGTCGAACATGAACGACACCGCGCCGGTCTCGGCGAGATTGCCGCCGCTTTTGGCGAAATAGGAACGCACGTCGGAGGCGGTGCGGTTGCGATTGTCGGTCAGCGCCTCGACGATGATGGCGACGCCGCCCGGCCCATAACCCTCGTAGCGGATCTCGTCATAGGACTCCGCCTCGCCGCCCAGCGCCTTCTTGATCGCGCGCTCGATATTGTCCTTCGGCATGTTTTCCGCGCGCGCCGCGATGATCGCCGCGCGCAGCCGCGGATTCATGCTCGCGTCGGGGCTGCCGAGCTTCGCCGCGACGGTGATTTCGCGCGCGAGCTTGCCGAACAGCTTGGAGCGCACCGCGTCCTGCCGACCCTTGCGGTGCATGATGTTCTTGAATTGCGAATGTCCGGCCATGACGGAGTCCCGAAGCGCGGCCGCGGCCGATCATCTTGTCGGCGGACGCAGCGAATGAAGGCGATCACGTGATGGGTATTTTATAGGAAGGCGCGCCGGCGAAATCCAGCGCGGGCGATGGTGGTTACGCCCAAAAGGTGGGCCGCGCCTCCTCCAGAATCCCGCCGAGACGCACCGCGGCGATGCGGGTCGCAAGCCCGGTGCGATCGTCTGTCTCCACGGCAAGCCCGCACAGCGTCGCCGGACCGTTCGCTGGCTCCAACCGGGCTCCCGGGATACGGCGCAGAAACCGGTTGAGCGGCTCGTCCTTGGTCATGCCGATGACCGAGTTGTAGTCGCCGGTCATGCCGACATCGCTGATATAGGCGGTTCCGTGCGGCAAGATCTGGTGGTCCGCGGTCGGGACATGGGTGTGGGTGCCGACCACGAGGCTCGCTTTGCCGTCGAGAAAATGCGCCATCGACTGCTTCTCGCTGGTGGCCTCGCAATGCATGTCGACGATGATCGCATCCGCGCCGCTCTTGAGCGCGCAGGCGGCGAGCTCGCTCTCCGCCGCCGCGAACGGATCGTCGAGCGGGTCCATGAAGATGCGGCCCATGACATTGATGACGAGAACACGCGCGCCGTTCCTGGCGTCGAGCAGGGCCGCGCCGCGCCCGGGCGTGCCGCGTGGATAGTTGAGCGGACGCACCAGCCGTGGCGCACGCTCGATGAACACGAGCGCCTCGCGCTGGTCCCAGGCGTGATTGCCGAGCGTGATGGCGTCGCCGCCGACGGCGACCAGATCGCTGTAGATCGCCTCGGTGATGCCGAAACCGCCCGCCGCGTTCTCCCCGTTGATGGCGACGAAATCGAGTTTCCACTCCCTGATGAGCGCGGGCAGTCGCTCCAGCACGATCGCCCGGCCGCTGCGCCCCACAATGTCGCCGATGAAGAGAATGCGCATCCAATCAGGTTCCGCCGTTACGGACGCCGCTGCCCTTGCGCCACACGTGCTCGCAATCGCTTTCGCCGCGATCATCTCAAATCGATGACTTCGCCTTCCGTTATCACGAGATCGAGGCGCGCGTCGTGCCCAGCGGCGGGGATTTTATGGATTTCCTGCGTCGCATAGGCGATGCCGATGGCGGTGAGCGGTTTCCGCGCGCGCAATCCTGCAATGGTCAAGTCGTAATAGCCAGCCCCGTAGCCGATGCGATGGCCGGCGCGGTCGAAGGCGGCAAGCGGGACGAGCAGGATGTCGGGAAACACTTCGGGCGCGTCCGCATGCGGCTCCTGCAGCCCCCATTGGCGCGCAACCAACGGCGCGCCGAAGCGCCAGGCGCGCATCACGAGCGGCTGGCCGCGCCCCATCACGCAGGGCAGCGCCAGTTGCGCTCCCGCCTCGACGAAACGCAACATCAACGGGCGCGGATCGAGCTCGCTCCTGATCGGGAGATAGCCGGAGACGATCCGGCTGGGCCCCGCCGCGACCGGAAGCGGCCGCGCGGCGATGGCCGCCGCAGCCGCGGCGCGGTCCGTCGCGTCCAGCGCGTCACGGCGCGCAAGCGCGGCGCGGCGCAGCGTCGCTTTGTCGTCTTCGAGAGGGGCCGCCATCGGCAACGAATTGGCCATTGGAAGAAAGTGGAGCCGCGCGAGCCGTCGGGGTGTCGATCCCGGGTTTCCTACCAAAGTAGGTGGGCGCCATATGTCCGAGCCCACGGGCTCGGTCAGGGACAGCTCCCTTCAGGATCGATAAGGCCCCGGGGATGCTAACCCCAAACGCGCTCCGCAGCCCCGCCGGCAATGTAATGGCTCGATGGCGCGCCCGCCACTCCTATGCGCCGGGATCGCCGAACGCTTGTCCGGAACGCGGCGCCGCCCGCTCAGGCCTATCCGGCGGGAAGGTCGTGGCCGTCATCCCTTGCATTCAGCGCCGCCGTCACCCGCTCGATCCGCTCAGCCGCCGCATTGAGGGCGGCGATGATGGCGTCATTCGTCTGCTGCGCGTGATCCGCCGCGAGCGTACGCGCCTCCTGCATTTCGGCCAAGTTTTCCTCGAAGCGGCGCATCCGCTGCGACGTCTCGGCAAGCTCGTCGGAGATCAGCAGAGCGGCCATGACCGTCAAACGCATGTCGCCGATTTCGCCGAAGGTCGTGCGCAACCGCGCGATGCGCTGGTCGAGCTCATGGGCAAGGCGCGCGAGATGGTGTTCCTGGCCCTCGTCGCAAGCCATGCGATATTGGCGGCCATTAATCGTAACGCTTACATGAGGCATGGCCTTTCGGCGCCCCTCGGTTGTTCCGGATCAACCCTCGCCGGAAAGGACCGTGCGGATCGCTTCCATGGTCGAGTTGATCTGCTCGGCCACTGCCCGGTTGGCCTGTTCGAGTCGGCGTGAACGCGCAATCGATTGGTCAAGCTCGCTTGCGAGCCGCGCCCGATCCATTTCGAGGGTGTGAACCTGATCGGTCGGGTCGATGCGGCCGTGACTTTGGTCCAGCCGACAGTCGACGGCTTCTTCCAACGCGCGCAAAGCGCGTTCGAGGCGCGTCGTCGCCGCCTGCACGGCGGTCATTTCCGTCATTGCAACCCCCCTCAAGCCCGCGCTTAAGCCGCGCCCCAAAACCGTTTCCCGGCAGATATATGGATCGTGAAGCTTACGTTCTTTTTGTGGCCCGTCAATCGATCCCCCAAGATTTTGCAGAACGTCTCCTCCGACGCCGGCCGCGTTTTGCGGAGGCTCGGTCAAAGGCGAGCCGCGTTGACACAGGGCCGCCACATGCCTAATCCAGTCCGACTTCGATGCCCGTGCCCCTCGGCCGGCGCCCGCGTGGACGGCCGGTCGTCGCCGACCTTGGCCAGATCTCCCGCCGCTTCCGCCGCCGAGGCCTGCCCTCAAGACAAGGAAGGCCGTTTAATCAATGATTTCTCGCGCCCAACACGAACGAATGGCGAATGCGATTCGCGCACTCGCCATGGACGCTATCGAACAGGCGCAATCGGGCCATCCAGGGTTGCCGCTCGGCGCGGCGGATGTAGCGACGGTCCTTTTTGCGCGCGCGCTGAAATTCGATGCGGCAGACCCGAACTGGCTCGACCGGGACCGTTTTGTGCTCTCGGCGGGCCATGGTTCCATGCTGCTCTATGCACTGCTTTATCTCACCGGCTACGAGGATGTGACGATCGAGCAGATCAAGCGCTTCCGTCAGCTCGGATCGCTGACCCCCGGCCACCCGGAGGTCGGCCTGACGTCCGGCGTGGAGACGACCACCGGGCCGCTCGGCCAGGGCTTGGCGAACGCCGTCGGCATGGCGGTCGCGGAACGGCATCTCGCGGCCGAATTCGGTCCCGATATCGTCGATCATCGCACCTACGTGCTCGCCTCGGACGGCGACTTGATGGAAGGGATCAGCCACGAGGCGATCTCGCTGGCCGGGCATCTGCGCCTCAACAAGCTGATCGTTCTCTATGATGAGAACCGCGTGTCCATCGACGGGCCACTGCTGTTGACGGACTCGGTCGATCAGGTGCAGCGATTCAAGGCCGCCGGCTGGGCCGCGACCCGCATCGACGGCCATGATCCGGCGGTCATTGCCTCCGCCCTTGCCGCCGCGCGCGCGAGCGAGCTTCCGAGCCTGATTGCCTGCCGCACGATCATCGCTTTTGGCGCGCCGACGAAGGCGGGCACCGAGGGCTCGCATGGCGCACCGCTCGGCGCGGAGGAAGTGGCCGGCACGCGCGTCGACCTCAACTGGCCTTACCCGCCTTATGAGATTCCCGAGGACATCCTCCATGCGTGGCGCGCGGCCGGACAGCGCGGCGAACCGACCCGTAAGGCCTGGGAACGACGTTTCGCCGCCATGCCGCCGGAAAAGCGCGCCGAATTCGAGCGGCGCATCCGCGGAGAGGTGCCGCGCGAGCGATTGCAGGCCGCAGTCAACAAGGTCAAGGAGCGGCTCGCAGCCGAGCCGAAAACCATCGCGACCCGCGCCGCCTCGGGCATCGCCCTCGAAACGCTCGTCCCGAATTTCCCCGAGCTGCTCGGCGGATCAGCGGATTTGACCGGGTCCAACAATACCAGGGTGAAAGGGATGCCGGTGCTCACGGCGGCGTTTCCCGGCGGCCGCTACATCCATTACGGCATCCGCGAACACGCCATGGCCGGGGCGATGAACGGCATGGTGCTGCATGGCGGCGTCATTCCTTATTCCGGGACCTTCCTCGTATTCTCCGACTATTGCCGCCCTTCGATCCGGCTTGCGTCGCTCATGCATCTGCGCGTCATCCATGTGATGACCCACGACTCCATCGGCATCGGCGAGGACGGCCCGACGCATCATCCCGTCGAGCAGCTCGCCGCTTTGCGCGCGATCCCCGGCCTGCAGGTCTTCCGGCCCTGCGATCCGGTGGAGACCGTCGAGTGCTGGCAGCTCGCGCTGCAATCGGCGAACCGACCGAGCATTCTGTCGTTGACGCGCCAGGCTGTGCCGCAGCTGCGTCAGGGTTTCGACCCGGAAAACCGATGCGCGACGGGCGCCTATGAATTGATCCCCGCGGAGGGCGGCAGCGCCGAGGTATCGCTCTTCGCCACCGGCTCGGAGGTTGGAATCGCCGTCGAAGCGCGCCGCCTGCTTGCCGACCGCGGCATTTCATCGCGGCTTGTTTCGGTGCCCTGTTTTGAGCTGCTCTTTGACGCTCCAGCGGAAACGCGCGACGCAATTATCGGCGATGCGCCGATAAAGGTTGCAGTAGAGGCGGCGGTCCGCCAAGGATGGGACGCAATCATAGGGTCCGACGGCCTCTTCGTCGGCATGCGGGGGTTCGGGGTCAGCGCTCCGTTCAAGGAGCTCTACAATCACTTCGGCATCACGCCTGAAAAGGTGGCGGAAGCCGCGTTGACAAAGCTCACCCAACGGTGAAGGAATTGGCCAAATAGGCCTCACCTTTGTCACATGATTTCCGCTTCACGTTGATTAAATTGACAAATCGCGCCGCCTTTTGGGCGCACACAAGGAGAAGAGCATGGCTGTTCGGGTTGCAATCAACGGGTTTGGGAGGATCGGTCGCCTTGTCCTACGCGCCGCCGCCGAGGCGGGCCGGAAAGACATCCAGTTCGTCGCGGTCAACGACCTCGGGCCGGTCGAGACCAATGCGCATCTCCTGCGCTATGACTCGGTACACGGCCGCTTTCCGCTCGAGGTAAAAGTCAGCGGCGACACCTTTGATTATGGCCAGGGCCCCATCAAAGTGACGGCGATCCGCGATCCCGCCCAGCTGCCCTGGAAGGACCTCGGCGTCGATATTGCGATGGAATGCACTGGCCTTTTCACCGCCAGGGATAAGGCGAAGGCGCATCTTGCGGCAGGCGCGAAGCGCGTGATCATTTCGGCGCCGGCGGACGGCGCCGACCTTACGGTCGTCTATGGCGTGAACCACGACAAGCTGACCAAGGCCCATGAAATCATCTCGAACGCCTCCTGCACGACCAACTGCCTTGCCCCGGTCGCCAAAGTGCTGAACGATGCGGTCGGGATTGAAAAAGGCTTCATGACCACGATTCACGCCTTCACGGGCGACCAGCCGACGCTCGACACCCTGCACAAGGATCTCTACCGCGCCCGCGCCGCGTCGCTGTCGATGATCCCGACCTCCACCGGCGCCGCCAAGGCGGTCGGCCTCGTGCTTCCGGAACTCGCCGGCAAGCTCGACGGCGTCGCCATCCGGGTGCCGACCCCGAACGTATCGGTGGTCGACCTGAAATTCGTCGCCAAGCGCAAGACCACGAAGGACGAGATCAACGCGGCGATCAAGGCGGCGGCCGAGCAGCAACTCAAGGGCATTCTCGGCTACACCGAGAGCCCCAATGTTTCGATCGACTTCAACCATGACCCGCGTTCCTCGATCTTCCACATGGACCAGACCAAGGTCATGGACGGCAACCTCGTGCGCATCATGTCGTGGTACGACAACGAGTGGGGCTTCTCGAACCGCATGTCCGACACCGCGGTCGCGCTCGCGAAGCTGATCTAACAAACGGCGTTGTCTCGCCGGTGCGTGCGGCGCAAGCCGCGCGCCTCGGCATGACGCGGCGACAGAGTTTTTTATTTTCTAGGCATGCGGGCGCTGAACGCCGCATCGCCTTATCTGCGGGGCAAGGTGGACATCATGGCGGGGTTCCGCACACTCGATCAGGCCGACGTCAAGGGCAAGCGCGTGCTGCTCCGCGTCGACCTCAATGTTCCGACGGAGAACGGCAAGGTGACCGACGTGACCCGCATCGAGCGGGCCGCGGAGACGATCAATGAACTTGCCGACAAAGGGGCGAAGGTCATCCTGCTCGCCCATTTCGGCCGCCCGAAGAAGGGGCCGGATCCGAAATACACGCTGAAGCCGGTGGCCGAGACCGTCGCGGACGTCATCAAACGGCCGGTCGCCTTCGCGTCCGACTGCATCGGCCCGGAGGCGGAGAAAGCCGTCGCCGCGATGAAGCCGGGCGACGTGCTCTGCCTCGAGAACACGCGCTTTCACCCGGGGGAGGAAAAGAACGACCCGGCCTTCGTCGAGAACCTCGCGAAGCTGGGCGACATCTGGGTGAACGATGCGTTCTCGGCCGCCCACCGCGCGCACGCAACGACCGAAGGGCTTGGTCATAAATTGCCCGCCTATGCCGGACGCAGCATGCAGACCGAGCTCGACGCGCTCGGACGCGCGCTGGAAGCGCCGCAGCGGCCGGTGGCGGCCGTCGTGGGCGGCGCCAAGGTGTCGGGCAAGCTCGACTTGTTGGGCAATCTGCTCGACAAGGTGGAGGTGCTCATCATCGGCGGGGGAATGGCGAACACGTTCCTCGCGGCGCAGGGCAAGACCGTGGGCAAGTCGCTCTGCGAAAACGACCTCATTCCGACCGCACGCGACATCATGGCCAAGGCGAAATCGACGGGACGCGAGATCGTGCTCCCGGTCGACGTCGTGGTTGCGCAGAAATTCGAAGCCAATGCGCCGACGCGCACGGTGGATGTCGACAGCGTCGGTCCCGAGGACATGATCCTCGACATCGGGCCGCGCTCGATCGAATACGCGGTCTCCTCGCTTGCGCGGATGAAGACGGTGGTTTGGAATGGCCCGCTGGGCGCGTTCGAGACCGCGCCGTTCGACGTTGGAACGGTACAGGTCGCCGAAGCCGCGGCCGAGCGCTCGGCCACGGGCCAACTCGTCACCGTGGCCGGCGGTGGCGATACGGTCGCCGCTCTGAACCACGCTGGCGCGGCCGACCGCTTCACCTATATTTCCACCGCCGGCGGCGCGTTTCTTGAGTGGCTGGAAGGCAAGGCGCTGCCGGGGGTCGAAATCCTGCGGGCGAAATAGCCCCGCAGTGTCTCCGTTCGGGGCGGGACTGGTGCAATGAGAGCATCTTCGCGCGATTTCCGGTGAAGCGAACGCTGCCGCGTGACCGGAAAACGCTCCAATCCCTGCCCGTGCGCGGCCTCGTCATCAATCGATCGAGAGAGTCACGCATTACGGGAGATGGCCGAACAAGACTGAAGTGACCGCCAATACGGCGGCCAAGCAATGACGCTCATCACACGGAGGTTCCCAATGAACGCCAAACAGCACGAACGCATGCGCACCGGAAAGGGCTTCATCGCGGCCCTCGATCAAAGCGGCGGCAGCACGCCGAAGGCCCTCAAGCTCTATGGCATCGACGAGAGCAAGTACAAGGGCGAGGACCAGATGTTCGACATGATGCACCAAGCGCGCTCCCGGCTCATGACCAGCCCGTCCTTCACCAGCGACCGGGTCCTCGCCGCGATCCTGTTCGAGCAGACCATGGACCGCGAGATCGCCGGCAAGCCTGTCGCCACCTATCTGTGGGAAGAGAAGGGAGTTGTTCCGATCCTCAAGATCGACAAGGGCCTCGCCAGTGAAGCGGACGGGGTGCAGCTGATGAAGCCCGTCCCGGACCTCGACAAGCTGCTCGAGCGCGCCGTCAAGAAGGGCATTTACGGGACGAAGGAGCGATCGGTCATCAAGGAGCCCAACAAAGCCGGCATCAAGGCGATCGCAGCCCAGCAATTCGAGTGGGCCAAACAGATTCTGGCGCACGGCCTCGTGCCGATCCTTGAGCCCGAGGTGGACATCAAGTCCCCCCACAAGGCCGAGTGCGAAAAGATCCTGAAGGAGGAGCTGCTCGCGGGCCTGGACGGCCTCAAGGAGGGCCAGCAGGTCATTTTCAAGCTGACCATCCCGGACCAGGCCGATTTCTACGCCGATCTGGTGAAGCACCCGAAGGTGGCGCGGGTCGTCGCTCTGTCCGGCGGATACACCAGGGAGGATGCCTGCACGAAGCTCGCTCGCAACCACGGCATGATCGCTTCCTTCAGCCGCGCGCTGACCGAGGGCCTGACGGCCCAGCAGAGCGACGCAGAGTTCAACACGGCGCTGAAGGACTCGGTCGACAAGATATACCAAGCCTCCATCAGCTAGAGCATTTTCCGGCGAAGCCTGCCCCCGGACTTGATCCGGCGAAGTGGACGCCGGTTCGCCGCAGAAAAAGCGATCAATCAAGGAGAGATAGAGAGCGAATTCCGGTCCGTCCGAACGGAATTCGCTCGAGTCGCCAGATGTGACGAGCCGCCGCCCGAGCGACTTGGGCGGCGGCTTTTTTGCGTTCTCAAAGAGAAAAGGACGGCCGCGCAAGCCGGTGCGGGCAGTCTGCCGCGTTTCCGCCGGAATGAGGACGCATCGAAAGCACATGGTGGCGGGGCATGCCCCTTTCCGCCGAATTGCCCGAGCATGCGGGGGTTCATGGCGGGTCGGCAGTTGAACACGAACGCAGAGCGGCTTCATACGCGCCTCTATCTCGTCGCGCAGGTTGCGGGCGACGCCGGGCCATTCGCCCGCGACCTCGCGAAGCTGATCCAAATCGCTGATATTGCCGCGGTGCTGGTGCGGATCGAGACTGCGCCCGCCACGGCCGAGACCGTGACTAAACTTGCGCCCTCTATACAGGCGCAGGGCGCAGCTCTGTTGGTCGCCGATCACGCCGACATCGCGGCGCAGGCGGGGGCAGACGGCGCGCATCTCGCCGGCGTAAGCGCGTTGACCGCGGCGCTGCCGATCCTCAAGCCGGGGCTCATCGCCGGCGCAGGAGGCCTGCGCACGCGTCACGATGCCATGCTCGCCGGAGAGGCCGGCGCGGATTATGTTTTGTTCGGCGAGCCGGGCGCGGACGGCGGCCGGCCGCCTTTGTCGGCGATCATCGATCGCGTCTCCTGGTGGGCCGAGTTGTTCGAAATCCCTTGCGTCGCCTATGCGGAAAGGCTTGACGAGATCGGGCCGCTCAGCGCTGCAGGAGCGGATTTCATCGCCCTCGGCGATGCCGTATTCGCCGATCCGCGCGGTGCGACCGTCGCGCTGCGGGAAGCGTCGGAACGGCTGCACGCAACGGAGGCCATAGCATGATCCGCCGTGGCATGATCGTTGGAGCCGCGGCCAGCACCGCCATGCTGCTCGTTTCGGCAGCCGCAGCGCAAGCTCCCGCTCCGGATTCGTCCCCCGCGGCCACGGCGCCAAAGCGGGCTGCCAGGCCCGCCACCCCGCCTGCGCCAAAGCCCGCCACGACAACGCCCAAGCCTGCCACGACGTCGCAGGCGCCGAAGCCTGCCGCTACGAAACCGGCCCCGCCGACGCCCGTCGCCAGTGCGCCGAGGCGGCCGGGCGAGGAGCCCGACCTTGCCTACGGCGCGTTCCAGCGCGGCTATTTCCTCACCGCTTTCCACGAGGCGACCAAGCGGATCGACGCCACGCACGATCCCAAAGCGATGACGCTTGTCGGCGAGCTTTACGCAAATGGGCTTGGCGTTCCCGCCGAAGACGCGAAGGCGGCCGAGTGGTACGCGCTCGCGGCGGCCCGCGGCGATCCCGAGGCGATGTTCGCCTTGGCGATGTTCCGGTTTAACGGCCGCGGCGGGCCGCGCGACCGTGACGAGGCGGCGCGTCTCCTCGCGGCCGCGGCCAAACTCGGTCACGCCCCCGCCGCCTATGACCTCGGCCTGCTCTACATCGACGGCCAGCAGTTTCCCCAGGATTTTGCCCGGGCGGCCGAACTTTTCCGGGCGGCCGCGGAGGCGGGCAATCCGGAAGCGCAATATGCGCTGGCCACGCTGTATAAAGAGGGGCGTGGCGTGCCCAAGGACGTCAACGAAGCCACGCGTCTTCTGGGACTCGCCGCGCTCGCGGATCTGGTCGACGCGCAAACCGAATACGCGATCGCCCTCTTCAACGGCGCAGGAGCCCCCAAGGATGAGGCGCGCGCCGCGCGCCTGTTCCGTCGCGCCGCGATGCGCGGCAATCCGATCGCGCAAAACCGCCTTGCGCGCCTGCTCGGCGCCGGCCGCGGGCTTCCCGCCGATCCGGTCGAAGCGATCAAATGGCACTTGATCGCCAAGGCGGGCGGCGCAGGCGACGCGTATCTCGATGAGTTCGCCCAGAAGCAGACGCCGGAGGTGCGCGAAGCCGCCGAACGTGCGGCGCAGCCTTGGATCAATGTGATCAGGCTGTCGCGCTCCTGATTGACCCCCGCCGCCGGCGGGGAGTGGCCTCAATGCGGCGCAGCGTGTAAGCAGACGCCGACTTGCGTTTCACCGCATGCCGGCGCGTCGCTCCGGCGGCGCCTCTCCCTCTGTCGCTATCAGGCTTGGCCCGCCGACCATATCGCCGAAAGGGCCGACTTCGCGGCGAACGACCGGATGGGCGCGGCTGCCCCTGCGTTCCGCGCCCCCTGCATTCAAAGGACTGGCTGCGCCATGCTTCGCTCTGCCTTGCTTAATGTCATGGTCGCCGCCGCGCGCAAAGCTGGACGGGGCCTGCGGCGGGATTTCGGCGAGATCGAACACCTGCAGGTATCGCTGAAGGGGCCAGCGAACTTCGTTTCCGCCGCCGATCGTCGCGCCGAGGAGGTTCTTCAGGCGGAGCTGTCGCGCGCGCGTCCCGGCTACGGATTTCTCGGCGAAGAGGGCGGGCTGCAGGCAGGCACCGATGCGACCCATGTGTGGATCGTCGACCCGCTCGACGGCACTACGAATTTCCTGCACGGCATCCCGCAATTCGCGATCTCGATCGCGCTCGAGCGCGAGGAGACGATCGTCGCCGGGGTGATCTACAATCCGGCGAACGAGGAGCTGTTCATCGCCGAGCGCGGCAAGGGCGCATTCTGCAACAATCAGCGATTGCGTGTGGCGGCGCGGCGCAGGCTTGCGGATGCGGTGATCGCGTGCGGCCTGCCGCATCTCGGGCGCGGCGACCTTGCCCTATTCCGGCGCGAATTCGCCGTAGTGCAGGAGAAGGTTGCGGGGCTGCGCCGCTTCGGCGCGGCCTCTCTCGATCTGGCCTGGGTCGCCGCCGGCCGCTTCGATGCGTTCTGGGAGCGCGACCTTTCGCCCTGGGACATGGCGGCCGGGCTCCTGATGGTGCGCGAGGCGGGCGGCTTCGTCAGCGACTGCGGCGGGGGCGACGCGATCATGACCAAGCGCCAGATCGTCGCCGGCAATGAAATCATGCACAAGGCGCTGCTCACGCTGCTCGGCGAGGCGGCGCGCGGCTGAGCGCATGACCCTCGCCTAAGCGTGCAGAGCCGGGCACCTTGACGCTTCGGCGAGGCCGGTTAATTTTCCCGCGCCTTTCAGCCGCATTCCCCTGGAGCCATCATGACCGACCGCACGCCCGGCTTTGCCACGCTCGCCATCCACGCCGGCGCGCAGCCCGACCCCACCACCGGCGCACGGGCGACGCCGATCTACCAGACTACATCCTATGTGTTCGAGAGCGTCGACCACGCCGCCTCGCTGTTCGGGCTGCAAACCTTCGGCAACATCTATACGCGCATCGGCAATCCGACCAATGCGGTGCTGGAGGAGCGCGTGGCGGCGCTGGAGGGCGGCACCGCCGGGCTCGCGGTCGCCTCGGGGCACGCCGCGCAAGTGCTGGTGATGCACGCGCTGATGACGCCGGGCGACGAGTTCGTCGCCGCGAACAAGCTCTATGGCGGCTCGATCAACCAGTTCAACCACTCCTTCAAGAGCTTTGGCTGGAACGTCGTGTGGGCCGATCCCGATGATATCGGCAGCTTCGAACGCGCGATCTCGCCCAAGACCAAGGCGGTCTTCATCGAGTTGATCGCCAATCCGGGCGGGGTGATCACCGACATCGCGGCGATCGCGGAAATCGCCAGGCGCGCCGGCGTGCCGCTGATCGTCGACAACACGCTGGCGACCCCCTATCTGTGCCGGCCGATCGACTACGGCGCGGACATCGTCGTCCATTCGCTGACCAAGTTTCTCGGCGGGCACGGCAACTCGATCGGCGGGCTGATCGTCGACGCCGGCACCTTCAACTGGTCGCGCGAAAAGCGCTACCCGTTCCTGTGCGAGCCGCGCCCGGAATATCACGGCATCGTGCTGCACGAGACGTTTGGCAATTTCGCCTTCGCCATCGCCTGCCGCGTGCTCGGCCTGCGCGACCTCGGGCCCGCGCTGTCGCCGTTCAACGCGTTCCTCATCCTCACCGGCGTCGAGACGCTGCCGCTGCGCATGCAGAAGCATTGCGAGAACACGCAGGCCGTCGCGGAATGGCTGTCGAAGCATCCGCAGGTGTCATGGGTGAGCTATCCGGGGCTGCCGGGCGACAAGTATCATGCGCTTGCCAAGAAATACGTGCCGAAGGGCTGCGGCGCGGTGTTCACTTTCGGGCTGAAGGGCGGCTACGACGCGGGGATCAAGCTCGTCTCCAACGTGAAGCTGTTCTCCCACCTCGCCAATATCGGCGACACGCGCTCGCTGATCATCCATCCTGCCTCGACCACGCATCGCCAGCTCTCCGACGCGCAGAAGATTCAGGCGGGCGCCGGCCCCGATGTGGTGCGTCTCTCCGTCGGCATCGAGGACAAGGACGACATCATCGCCGACCTGGAGCAGGGCTTGGCGGCGTGATGATAGCGCGTAGGATCGATTGAGCATCGCGAAACCCATCCTGTTGCGTATCGGCCGGAGCAAGAGACGAGCGTTCTGCGCGCCCTCGACGCCTCGTGCAAAGTCATCAGCTTGGCTACAAATCGAACTATGCTGGTAACGATTTTGAGTAAAAATCGAATAAGTCGCTACACTTGTGTTGATTATCGATAAAAATATCAGAAGCTGATCTATTCGTCTTAAATAACTCTAGAAGCTTCTCACTAATAACCGAAACATCGTATGGCGAGAGGCCAAATGCCGTTGCAAGAAATTGCTTTCCTGCACCACGTTCAGGCTTTAGTAGCTGTAGGTTCTGATCATGAAACGCAAAACCTAGGAAGACGACTTTTTCCGCCGCCATCACCTTTTCTTGTATAACCTTAATTTCGTCAGGGTCTTTAATCTGCTCCGTGTAGGTCCGGATACGCTTGGAAAGCTCAAGATATGGTGCTGTAAGCCGATCAGGTCCGCCGCCAAAGTCAACTCCGTTGCGGTTGCTGTGGGGTATATTCGCCACTACGCCGTATGGATGGATGATTGAAAGCTTATCCATCAATAATCCAGCGCTCCGTTCGTCGAGAGAATACAATTGTCGAATTGCAAGAAATAGAAAATGCTCGATACACCGATCGTAGTTAAAAACGATAAATGCGACTTTATCAAAAATACTCTCTACTCGGTCAAGCGGTACGCCACGCCCAAGCATTCTGATGAATCTTATGAACCATGTATCTTCAATGACTGACATATCCATTTTGTTGTAGATATTTGATTTGTCGTAAAAAAGCTTGCTGTCTCTTTCAGCTTCCAAAATTGCCTTTACAACTGCTGTTTTTCCCACCTCCTTAACTCGTTGATTTTGGCTATATACGTCGAGAAAATCGTCGATTGAATTTGACAGCCGGACGCCATCACGAATAAGCCAACATGCGGATTGATAGTCATTCAGCTCGTTTGGGTGGAATTGAAGGAACTGAGAAAACAAGTCCGCGTCGCCCGATACGCGCCGTTGTCCAAACTCATCGAACCGTATGTCGAGCATGGTCGCTATAGTGCTAGCCAGCTTAGTTCCGACGGGAAGGCCTACTTCAGCACTCGCGCCAGCGCCAACAACAAATAGTGTACGCCTGTTGAACATACCTCGTAACTTTCCTTTAGAAAGAAGCCAATGTGAGCCGGCGAACAAATTTCAAGATCGGTACCAGCAGTTTAATCAGCCGACATCCGCCACCGCCTGCGGCTCAGCCGCCGCCCGCGCGCGGCGCGGGGTGAGCCGTTCGGCGTGCAGCACGGCAATGGTCAGTACGACGAGCGCGCCGGCCTGATGCAGCAGCGCTAGCCACAGCGGCACGAAGTGGATAAGGGTGAACACCCCGAGCGCGATCTGCCCGACCATCGCGAGCACGAGCGCAAGAGCCCAGCCGAGCGTGCGCGCGCCGCGATCCCTGGTCGCGGCGACGTCGATGAGATGCAGCAGCGCCGCCGCCAGCAGCACATAGCCCGCCATGCGATGGGCGAACTGCACGGTCATCGCGTTTTCCAGGAAGTTGATCCACAGAGGCTCGGCGAAGAACAAGTCGGCGCCGCGCGGGATGAAGCGCTCGTCCATCAGCGGCCAGGTGTTGTAGATGAGGCCCGCGCGTAGCCCGGCCACCAGCGCGCCGAGAAAGAACTGCACGATCGTCAGCGCTGCGAGCACGAACGCGCCGAGACGCAGGCGCAACGGTGGAGCGGCGGGCGCGGGCGCAGGCACAAGCCGCGCCGCCGTCCAGATGATGGCGGCGTAGATGACGCAGGCAAGCGTGAAGTGGAAGGCGAGCCGGTCGTGCGACACATGGATGCGGTCGGACAGGCCTGAGGCGACCATCCACCAGCCGACCCCGCCCTGCAGCGCGCCGAGTCCGAAGATGACGGCAAGCCCCGCCCGCATGCCGGGCGCGATCGCGCCGCGCCACAGGAACCAGAGGAACGGCAGCAGGAAGGCGACCCCGATCACTCGGCCGAGAATCCGGTGCACCCATTCCCACCAGAAGATCACCTTGAAGTCGTCGAGGCTCATGCCCTTGTTCACGAGCTCGTATTGCGGGATCACCTTGTATTTCTCGAACTCGGCCGCCCATTCCGCCTGCGACAGTGGCGGCACCATGCCGGTCACCGGCCGCCATTCGACGATGGACAGGCCCGATTCGGTGAGCCGGGTTGCCCCGCCCACAATGACAGTGGTGAAAACGAGGGCGGCGACGCACCACAGCCACAGGCGAACCGGTCGAGAGGCGTCTGCGGACACGACAAAAACCCTTTTTCTTTGAGGCGCTTGCGAGCGCCGGGGGGACGGTATAGAGCATTTTTTCGGCGATTGACACTCACGCTTCGGCTTCCATCGGCAAAAGACGCGCTGCGCCGGCCGCTTGGCGGTGGGCTGCCTAGCCCATTTCAGGAGACCGTGCCTTGACGATGCGCACCCGCAAGCTGATCGGCGCGATCATCCTGCTCGGGCTGCTCGTGTGCTGGCTGTTTCTCGGGCTCGCGCTAGCGCCGGTCGCGTTCGGTTCGAGCTACCGGGTCGTTCCGATCGCCTTCTATGTCGTCGCAGGATTAGGCTGGCTCGTAATCGCCATGCCGCTGGTGAAATGGATGGGTCGGCCCGACCGGGCGTCGTAGCTCTCCGTTCTGTCCTCGCCGGCGCTGGAAGCCTCGCCGTCCGCCCGAGCCCGGCGCATGCGGATCGATTTTCTGCGCGAGCCTGTTTCGACCGGGCGTCATAACTTGAGCCGGCGATTTTCCGCGCGGGCCGGTTCCCTCGCTTGAGCAAAATGCCTATAGTTCGCAAGGTTCGGAGCGTAGCGCAGCCCGGTTAGCGCACCAGTCTGGGGGACTGGGGGTCGCGAGTTCAAATCTCGCCGCTCCGACCAACTAAAACAAATACTTAGGTGTAATGTCGAAGCCGGAATCTACCCAGAAAAGTTGCTTGGGCACATCATGGGCACATCTCGCCCCGCCCCTTGCCCCGCCTCGCAGGAAGACCGCCCAACGCAAAAGGCGGCGACCGCGCGCTCGGAAAGCGTTCGAGCGAGTGGTTCCCGTGGGAACCACTTTCCCTGAACGGAAAGAGAACGAAGGGAGAGCAGGCGCGCTGGAGGAGTTTGAAAAGAGACGGGGGCTTCGAACAGGCGTGGGGAGGCGGTTCCCTCGCCGGGCTTCCGATTGCTTGACGAAGCCATGCTGCGGCCGAGCCCGCTGCCGCTGCCGGCAAGCACCAGCGAGTTCGGCGAAGAGGTATTGATGGTAGCTTGTTCCGAAGTGGTTCCCACGGGGACCACCTCCCACGTTCCCAAACCGGCGCACCACCCATGAGCGTAACGAGACGGCAGCATTACGTCTGGAAACACTATCTACGCGGTTGGGAGCAGGGCGGCGCCGTCAGTGTTCTGAGAAAGGGCGTATGGGACGGTGTTCAGAACCGATTCAACGAACATCGCGGTTATGCGCGATTTTTATCGGCTTCCACTGCTCTCTGAGGAGGACGAGGAATTCATCAAACGTTTCATCGACAGCACTTGCACTGCGTCGGAAATGTTGAAGGACCTCAATCGCGGATGGCTCAAAATAATCGCGGCGCCGTCGCGTCTTCGCAGGCTCCTGACCCGAGCTGGAATGCTTGATCCGGCAATCGAGGCCGAGATCGAGCGTGTCGAGATACAATCCGAGGAAAACCTGCATGGCAGCATCGAAAGCGACGCTGTCAGGTTAATTGACGCGCTGAAGAACGGACGGGCGCAGATTTGGAGCAACGATGACGATGCTCGCGATCTTGCCTTTTTCTTGTCGCTTCAGCACTTGCGCACGAAGAAGCTACGGGACGATTTTCTCGGTGGCTTCCCGGAGGGCGCGATTAGAGATGCAGCCGCGCGTTGTTGGCCGATTTTGCGGTTTATCCTCGCAACGAATTTGGGCTGGAGTTCTCTTTTCGGAGCGCGCCAAATGGAGACTAAGGGTGTTGAGCCCCACCGGGGCAACAGAGTTCATCACGAGCGATCAACCGACAGTAAACCTTCTGCCTCCCGATGATCATAATGGCTTGGCCTTGTACTACCCCATCGGACCAAGGTTGGCGGCTACACTGGAACACCTTGAAAATGAGAGTGTCGTCGGGGCCGCTGATGTTGTCTCGGATGCGCTGGTCCAAAAACTGAACGCTCGCATATACGAGTTCAGCCACGAGCAGGTCTTTGGGACAGACGGCGACCACCTTGAGGCGCTCTCAACGAGCGGCTCGAAGCGTTTCTGATGAGTGCGTGAGCAGGAGCGCAAACTCCGTCGGTAACGCCCCGTCGCCGCTCAGCCCGCTTCATCTCGGTGAGCCGACATTTCGCAGGCGCGCCGAGGACCAATTCCGAGCGCCGCGCCTCGTTGTGGAGACGGCGCAATAGCGGGCCGCGGCGAGACGTGCTCGCGGGCAGCGGCTCGTGAGCGGTCGCGCCACGTTGGCAGTCGGCCCTGTGATCGGCCCCCGAGGGCACAGCGAAACGAGTTGCACGCTCGAAACGACGAATTCAATCGAACTCGGTTTTTGATCGGCCTCAAGGTTCGGCCGGTCATCCTTCTTATAATAACCAATGATGATCGTCGCCTTGCTGTGGGTGCACGGCAAAATGAAATGTTCTAAGTCCAAACATCTACTAACCACTGCGCTGATCAGCATAGCGGTCATCGTTCCGATGACGGCAAACGCGTATAAATTTTTACGACAACAAATTGAAAGCAATCGAACTGATATGTGTTCTCCTCCAGGGGTGGGCCAGGGCGATTTCGCCTGGAAATCCATACCATGTAGGCTTCTTGAACCGTCGACTATTCCGGCGCAGAGCGGGGTTATTCGGATGCTTACCCCGTCTAGTCTTCTCGATCAACTCTTAGGTTCGGTTTGGGGGTGCACTACCCCTCAAGATACCAACATTTTGCAAAATCTGATGCTGCGGTCGAAAACGGGCGATCCCCACGGCGGCCCTATGGTACGCCCCGACGAAATCAATAATTTTTTCCGCTTTCATCGCTGCTATCAATTTCAAATCGGCGAGAAAGTGACCGTTCCGGAACAAAAAAGCCCACGAGTAGCCGCCCCTTGGCAGCGAGGGGTCTGCATTTATCCGAGCCGAATGGAGATACCCAACCAGCCCTGTTTTTGGGTGACGATTGGGTATGTGGAACCCGCAGATGGAAACTCGGGACAGGCCCAGACGAACGCGACACCGTCTATAGAAAAGGCCCAGACGAAACGCGACACCGTCTATAGAAAATTCGTGGAACCGGGCCGTTGAGAGCAATGCCGCAACCCAGCGAGCCCTAGAACGGCTAAAGCAATTACGTGCCCAATGTGGCGACGATAAGCAGTGCCTGGACTCCTCTTCGACGAGGGACGCTAAATCGGGAGCCGCCCACGCTGACCCGATCCAGTCGCAGCTCAGCGAATGCATGAGCAAAGACCCCTGGAAACAGAAGACCTCTTGCGGCTACATATGGACCGATCCAGTCTTCTTCCTGGCAGTACTGGCAAACTACAGCGAATATTGCGCAGGATGGGGAGGAGTGGGAGAATATCCAAAAGCCCCGCTTGAGGTGCATGACTACGAAGTACTGCTTGAGAACTCTTGTGCCCATACCAGAAGGCAAACAATTCGCCGAAAAAGTCCGCGCTGAAATCGAGAATAACGTTTACGTCAATATGGCAGCTAATCCGGCAACGAGAAAGACTTGGTGTCGTCTCGTTTCAGAGAACATGATGAAATCGGTTTCGTATAAGGGAACGCAGCAATGACGCACGGCGTGCGGTGCCGCTGTTTGTTGCACAGGTGCAAGCGACGGTGCGACGACGAGGCCGCCCGCTCGGAGCCCCCGAAGAAGCCGGCGGCGTCGAGCGCAATTCGGATAAGCGCCGAGTCGTAACTCGTCGTCGCGCCCGTCAGCGCCGCCGTTGCGATTGCGCGGCGGATTTCCGCCAAGTCGGCCGCCTCGATAGACGGCGGGCCTCGCGTCGCGGCGGCCCGCTGCCTCGCTTACCAATCGCATTGCCTTAAGAAACATGCCGCCGAGCTTCCCCGGCGGGCTGTTGCTCAGGCCGCCCAGTGGAAGACGGCTGGGCGGGGGAACCGGGTGAACCATTGCCCGCCGAGAGAGGTTGCCACATCCCCTCTCCGGCGAGCCCTGGGATAAGCCCCCATCCCCCTCGACGTTTTGTGTACCCGAGGCTCGCCGCCGCCGCTTCCCCGCACCCTGGTCGGTCCGCGAGCTTGAGCAGGCGTTTGTCGTGTCGGACGCGACCGGTCAGGCCATCGCCTGCACGTCTTCCGGCGAGATGAGAACGAGGCCCGGCCGGCGCGCGTGCTCACGCGCGCACAAGGCCGGGCGGATCGCTCGCGACGTTGCCCGACTTATTAACCATCCTCCGCACTATATCGCCGAGCCGATGCCGAAGGACGGTCCTGAGGCGCTGATCGCCTGGGGAGGGCGCAACATCATAGGGCGAGAAGTAGTGCCTATAAGCGCAAAGGCCGCCCGAAGGCGCTCGCTCAGCTTAATCCGTCAGGTCGAATTGGCCGGGAGCCGCTTAAATGCCAATGCTTAGCCGCGGCCACAGTTACGGCCCAGTTCACTGTGACTGCTCATTTTCATCGTACTCCCAAGGCCCGGCGTTTTCCTGGTTCCGCCGGGCCTTTCTCATTCCGGAAGGAAGCACCGCCCCGAGGCAGCTCCGCCGGGACGTAAACGAGTTCAGATGGTGTAATGCGTCGGCCTTAATTGCCTCGCGCTGACCTCAATGAGAGAGTTTAGATGGCAGTCACATCAACGTCTTCGTATTCGTGACTGCTCTACAGGCCCCGGCTTGGCAATTCGGCCGGGGCCTGCCCACCTCCGGCCAATTGGTCGGCCGGGTTACGAAGCGCGCCGGATCGCCGCCAACATCGCCAAGCTGCCCGAGTTGCTCGGCGCCAAGGGGAGTGGGAATATCGACACCAACGCGCCCGCAAGCGGCCATGCCGCGCCCTGCTAGCGACCGCGGATATAGCGAGGATTGGGCCGTAAAGAAACCGCCGCGGGGTACGCATCCCGTCATGCCTTTGCCATTCGGTTGAGGCAGAGTTGCATCCTCTTCATTGAAGCCGGTTCGGGCCCGGTTCCCGTTTGTTTGCCAACGGGGGCCGGGCTTGGACTTAAATGGAGCCCGGCCCGCTCTCTGGCCGCGACCGGGTTGCCTCTTTCCTGTTTGACGTCGCACAAATAGCGGCAAGACAAATCAGCCAATGATGAGCCTACGTTTCCCTTGGGAAGGGATTTCTATGCAAGAGGGCATTCTCATTGGTCTTCTAACGTTCGCCGGATTCGGTGCCGGCATCACCATCATCGGTTTGGTGTTTGATGTGCTGGTCGACCGGCTCACCAAGCCTGACCATCGCCGCAAACGAAAGGGGCCGCCCGGAGGCGGCCCCGTTGGTTGATCGAGAATGCCTGAGCCGCCTTAGTCGGCGATTACTCCCTGGTAACGCATTGCAGCCTCCGCCCCAAGGTCCCAGGCACGAGCAGAGGCGCTGTCGGCGGCGTGCGGGTTGTGGAAGTTGCCAGCCTGGTAGGCAAAGAAGCCCCGGCCGAATTCGTCGTGCGTGTCGTAAGGGCGATACTGTTGCTTGATGAAATCGAGAATGAGCTTCTCATTGAGTTCTGATCTTGCTCACCACGCTTCCCTCCAATCTTAACATACCGCGCCGCACACTCAGGCCATGATTTGGGCAAAAAACCGGGGAACATTCCGTGTTGCACAAAAAATCTGCGTATTGCATAAAAACCCGCCAAGCTTCACTTCGCTGTAAAAAAAAGCCCCGCGACTTCTTGAGCGGCGGGGCAGTGTTCCAGGGAGAAAACGCCCATGAGGGCGTGAGCCGCGCGAACGCCGCGAGCGTCGCTCACATCACGCGCTCGGCGACGAACGCGGCCAGCGCGAATATGCCGGCGCCCGCCCCTCGAAGAGCCGCAAGGCTGAGCACAGTTGCGTGCCTTCGCCAACGGATGCCCTTCGTAACAGCCGCAACTCGCCGAAAGCCGACGACCGACCAACGACGCGATGTGCCATAAGCAGTCATGACGGTGAAGCGACAGGCGCTATTTTCGCCCGCCGCCCCGCCTCTCCTGGTCAATCACCCGAGCGCCGCCTTGACCCGCTCGGGGCTGAGCGGCAGCTCGCGCAGGCGTTTGCCGGTCGCATGCGCCAGCGCATTGACGATGGCCGCGGCGGTCGGTCCTGATGAGCCCTCGCCGGAGCCGAGCGGCTTTTCATTCGGCCGGTCGATCAGCTCGACCTCCACATGCGGCGCCTCCGGCATGGTGAGGATGGGGTAGCTCGACCAGTCGCGCGAAGCAATGCCGTTACGGTCGAAGCGCACCGCCTCATGCAGCGTCCAGCTCGTCGATTGCACGATGCCGCCCTCGATCTGGTTGGCGAGCCCGTCCGGGTTGATCACTTGCCCGGAATCGACCGCCGCCCAGGCGCGCGGAACACGCACGCGGCCGCTGGCGCGGTCGACCATGACCTCCGCCACCACGGCAACATAGGACGAAAGGTTCTTGTATTTCGCAAATCCGATGCCGCGGCCGCGCTGTCCGTCGCTCTTCTCACCTTCCTTCCAGCCGGCCTTCTTGGCCACGGCTTCGATCACCGCGCGGGCGCGGGCATCCTTCATATGGGCAAGACGGAACGCCACCGGATCGGCACCGGCCGCCGCCGCAACCTCGTCCATGAAACTTTCGAGCGCGAACACGTTGGCGTAGGCGCCGAGCGTGCGCAGCGCTGAGACGCGGATCGGCATCTCCTTGATCAGGTGATTGACGATGCGCTGGCGCGGGAACTCATAGAGCGGCACCGCATTGCGGTCGCCGCCGCCGGCCGGTTGCGGAATGTTGGTGGCCGGGCCGATCGGCTGCGGCTCGGCAAGATACCAACTCGCCAGCAGATTGTTGGCGCCTGCCGGCGCATCCGGGCGCATGCTGTGGGTGTTGCTCCACACCTCGTAGTTCCAGTCGACGATGCGGCCGTCGAGCAGCGCCGCCTTCGCCCGCATCACCATGGCCGAGCCGCAGGGCTCCCAGGCGAACTCGTCGTCGCGCATCCATTGCACGCGCACCGGGCGGCCGGGCGCCGCGCGGGCGAGCAGCGCCGCATCGAGAGCGACATCATCGGCGCCATTGTGGCCGTAGCAGCCGGAGCCTTCCGCGTGAATGCAGCGCACCGATGCGGGGTCCATCTTCAGCGCCTTAACGAGGTCGTGCTTGAGCGGGAACACGCCCTGCGAATGCGTCCACACGGTGAGCTTGCCGTTCTCCATATGGGCGAGCGCGCATGACGGTCCGATCGAAGCATGCGCCACATACGGGCGGCGGTAGGTCGCCTCGATCACTTTCGCACCATCCGGCAATGGCGCCTGCTTCTCGCTCACCACCTTGTCTTCGGTCGGCAGCGCCAGCAGATGATCGTAGAGCTTGGCCGGATCGGGCATCTCCGCGCCGCCGGACCATGTCGCGCTCGTGCCGAGCTGCGCGCGCGCCTTGATCGCCTGCTCCTCGCGCTCGGCAATGACGCCGAGGAAGCTGCCGTCGCGCACCACGGCAACGACCCCCGGCATCGCCTTCGCCGCCGCCTCGTCGACGCCGGTGAGCTTGGCGCCATAGCGCGGCGGACGCACGACACGGCCATGCAGCATGCCGGCTGGCCGCATGTCCTGCACATAGGCGGCGCCGCCGGTGACTTTCGCGGGAATGTCGAGGCGGGGAACCGATTGGCCGACGATCTTGTGCGAAGCCGGCGGCTTTGGCGCAACTTTCCCGGTGGCCTCGCGCTTGAGATCAACCGCGGCGGCGAGTTCGCCATAGCTGACCTTGCGGCCGTCGGCTGAGTTGATGGCGCCGTCGGCGACGGTCAGCACATCGGCACCGACGTTGAGCCGCTTCGCTGCAAGGTCGAGCAAGATGGCGCGCACCTCAGCGCCCGCGAGCCGCAGCGCGGTGCCGCTGTATTCGATCGACTGGCTGCCCGAAGTGTAACCCTCGTTTGGCGTCTTGCCGGTATCGCCGGAGATCATCTGCACGCGCGCGAGCGACAGATCGAGCTCTTCGGCGACGATTTGCGCCAACGCCGTGGTGATCCCCTGCCCGAGCTCCACCTTGCCGGTGCACACCGTCGCGCTGCCGTCGGCATTGATGCGGATCCAGGCGTCGAGCATGCGGTTAGCGTTGAGGCTGCCGGGCAGCGGCGCCGGCTGCTGCGCGAGCGCGAGCCGCGGCGAAAGCGAGAAGGCAACGAGGATCGTGCCAAGGCCGGCATTGACGTCGCGGCGAGAAACGATCGGGGCATTCATGTCACGTCCTCCCCATGACGGCGGCCGCGCGCAGCACAGCGCGAATGATCCGATTATGGGTGCCGCAGCGGCACAAATTGGCGGCGAGTTCGTCGCGCACCTGCTCCTCGCTCGGGCGCGGATTGCGGTCGAGCAGCGCCTTGGCGCTCATGATCATGCCATTGCTGCAATAGCCGCATTGCGCCGCCTGCTCGTCGATGAAGGCCTGCTGCAACGGATGCGGCTTCGCTACCGTGCCAAGACCCTCGAGCGTAGTGATCTCGGCATCGGCGAGCGAGCCGATCTCGGTGATGCAAGAGAACACTGGCTCGCCGTTGACCAGCACGGTGCAGGCGCCGCATTGGGCAAGACCGCAGCCGAACTTCGCCCCGTTGAGGGCGAGATCGTTGCGCAGCACGTAAAGCAACGGCGTGTCCGGCTCGGCCGGCACCGTCCGCACCGCGCCATTCACCTTCAAGCTGACGGCCATGGAATTTCCTCCCGTCGTTTTTTGATTTGCTTCGGCGCCCCCATCCTGATCACGAAAGCGCCAACCATCGAGTGCGCCTGTGTTTACCAACGCGGGAGATCGCTTTTCGTGCCGCAGCTCCGCCACGAAATCCGCAAACCGCCCTCGATCCGGCCAAATTCGCGCGGGAGGGGGCGCATGGTACTCAATAGGGTAAAACCAGCACTGCTGGTATTTCTGCTACGCCTGAGAAACAGGAGGACCGGATGACTGTGCTGTTTTGGAGATTGGGTGTAGCCGTTGCGGTGGCTGCGACCTTGTCTGGAGCGCCGGTGGTTGCGAGCGCGCAAACCAAGCTCAGCGTCATGGTGTTCGAGGGCATCAACAACCTGCCGCTGTTTGCGGCCCAGGCGAATGGTTTCTTCGCCAAACGCGGCATCGATTTCGATCTGAGATTTGCGCAGAGTTCGGACGAATTGCGCAACGGGCTCGCCGATGGTCGGTGGCAAATCGTTCACGCGGCCGCCGACAACGCCGTCGCAATGGTCGAGGTCGCGAAGGTCGCCGCTGTGATCGTCATCGGCGGCGACAACGGAATGAACAGCCTGATCGCTCAGCCGGACATTGCGTCGGTGGCGGACCTGCGCGGCAAGGCCGTCGCGGTGGACGCGCCGGCCACGGCGTTTGCGTTCCAGCTCTATGAGATGCTGCGGAAGAGCGGCCTCGAAAAGAACGATTACGCGGTCAAGTCCGCCGGGGCCACGGCGCGGCGGTTCGAGGCGATCCAGCAGGACAAGGAGCTTGCGGCGACAATTCTCTATCCGCCGTTCTCGGTCAGTGCGGTCAGCGCCGGGTACAAGGATTTGGGCGAGGCGGTCAAGGTCATCGGCCCGTATCAAGCCTTTTCCGGCTTTGTGCTGCGATCATGGGCGAGCGCAAACGAAGAGACGCTTGTGCGCTATCTTGCCGCCTATATCGAAGGCCAGCGTTTCGTTCTGGACCCACGCAACAAGGCCGCCGTGGTGAAGCTGATCGTCAACCGTCTCAAGGCGAGCGAGGACGTAGCGACCCGCAGCTACCCGGCAGTGACGAGCGGCCTCGCCAAGGACGCAGCCTTCGACATGGAAGGATTCCGCAACGTGCTTTCGCTGCGCGGACGCTTTACCGGCAAGGACCCGCAATCGCCCGAAACCTATCTTGATTTGTCCTATTACCAGAAAGCGCTCGCGGCGCTGTGAGCTGCGCTTGTAGAAAAGCGGAGGTCGGCACAGGCATAGCGCCGTGGGTGCCCCGAGCGCACCATTGGCAGCTCGACCCCGACTTCCGGACCAACCCAAGCGGTAGCCGGCACGGACGGTTCGTGCCAGAAGCCGTCATTCGATAGAAGATTGAATGGTGCGCGGGAGGGTGCCCTCGGATCGCCCTCCCGCCAAGTCGCGCGCCAGGGCCAGCCCGCGACCCCCCACCGCGGGATCGCAGGCGGGCCGCTTACTGCGCATCAAAGACGCGAACGAGTGGATGTCCGCCGAGAATACGGCGACGCTGCAACTCGCCCCCGCCTAAGGGCTGCCTTTTTAATGCTCCCGCACGCACGTTGTTACGGGGTTTCTCCAGGTTCTTGTGTTGTGGTTTTCTCGTCTGTGGTGAGCGCTTGCCATTCTTCAGCCAACGAGGCGAGTGCGGGGCTAATGGAATGGAGGCGTCGAGCTTTCCAGTTTTGAAAGCACCTCTTGAACGGTGGTATAAGCTTTGAAGGAGTGCTTCCGCGTCGATATTCGTTGCAGCGTCGGCAAATGTGCAAGAACTGAGAAACTTTGTCCTTCGACAGTTGCCGAGCGAGGGCTGTCAGCACTTCACGCTGGCGAGTGGTTAGTTTAGCGAGATCGGCCTCGGTCTTTATCATGACGCGGCTCCCCCAGCGGGAGGCGATAATCAATGTTCACTTCTATCTGAAAGTAACCTAAAAATGGTGACGTCTTAGCCACAATTCGCAGCGGGCCGAATGTCGGTCCTATTGCAACTATATGGAACGGGGAAAGGCCGGCGCAGATCACAAGCCGGACCAGGCAGCGCCAGTTCAGATAATAGAATTCTAACGAGGCTCCGCCTCAGACCGACGAGCTGTATGGGCATTCGCGGTGGTGTATGTGGACTCCGGTCGAGCCTGCAGGGACTGCCCTGGTTATAAGAGCTCGAAGCTCGATGGGTCCGAGGACCCGTGGACGACCGGAGCCCGCGATGAGCGTAGCGCGATCGGTGGCGGAAGTCTTGCGTGACCATGTGGTGCTGGAGGTCGAGGCGATCGACCGGATGTACTTGAATGTCTACGTCCCGCATTTGCAGTCGGTTGGAGCCGTGGTGGGCTACCTGCGGGTTCATCGAGGCCAGCGTTTTGCCTCGACGACGGCCGTGACGCCGATGACGGAAGCGTTCGTTCGCAACATCGATCAATTCGTCAACGACGAGGGCGTTGATCTGGTTGCCTTCAAGAAGGGGCAGCGCAAAGACGACGTCACACAGAAGTACGTGCGGAAGTTTACCCAGCGTGAAGGGGTACTCTATGTCGGCAAGGCCCAGGAGAAGGCGCGGGTCATGCGCACGGAGCGGCGCTGCAGTCGGTTCACAGGCGGAACCTATCCGTGGATCGTGGAATCCACCGCGATGGTCAACCACTACTATTTCTATTGCGTCGATGAAGACTTCGGGCCGTTCTTCCTGAAGTTCTGCTCCTACTTTCCCTACAATGCCAAGCTCTGCATCAACGGCAACGAGTATCTCAAGCGCCAGCTTGCCAAGCGGGGGGTGGCGTTCGAGGCGCTGGACAACGGCGTCAAGTCTTGTGCCAGCCCCAAGCTGATGCAGCGGTTGTGCGACGAGCTGTCGGCGGACAAGATCGATCGATTTCTGCGCAAATGGCTGCGACGCCTGCCGCATCCGTTTCCGGCACGCGATCGCTCCGCCGGTTATCGCTACCAGCTCTCCATCCTGCAGGCCGAGTTCTCGCTCACCCAGGTGCTCGACCAGCCGGTGACGGGGCGCATCTTCTTCGAGGAGGTGATCCGCGAGAACCTCGATATCGGCCGCCCGAGCCAAGTGAGCTTGGTGTTCGACCGCAAGGTGAACCGCCGCACCCCGGGCCCATTCCGCACACGCGTCATCACCGACGGCGTAGTGCCTTCGCTGCACGTCGACTACAAGAAGACCCGCATCAAGCAATACCACAAGGAGGGACAAGCACTTCGAACCGAAACGACGATCAACGACACCCGCGACTTCGCCATCGGGCGACGCATCGAAAATCTCGAGCAACTGCGCAAGATCGGCTTTGCGGCCAACCGACGTCTGCTTGACGTCCAACGCATCGGTCACGATTGCTTCATCGGCGAAGCCTCCTTCCAAGACATGCAAAGACCTATCACCGTGAACGATCAACGCGCGGCAGCGCTGCGCTTCGCCGATCCACGCGTGCAGGCTCTTTTGCACCTCCTGCTCCTGTTCCTTCTCGTCCAGGGCACATTCACCAGCAAGGATCTACGCGAGCATCTTGCTCCACTGCTGGGAAAAAAGCCCAGCCAACTGACCCCGGGACGGATCACCTACGACTTACGTCGGCTGCGCCTCCATGGCCTCACCGAGCGCATCTCAAAAACTCACCGCTACCGCATCACCCCCAAGGGATTGCGCACCGCCATCTTCTACACCCGCCTCTATAACCGCTCGCTGCGGACCGGTTTAGCCATCATCTCGCCAGGCGCAGCCAATCCAGAACTACCCATGGCCAAATCCATCAGGGCAGCCGAAACCGCCATTAACAAATGGTATCAACATGAAAAACTCGCAGCATAAAAACTTAATCCAACTGTTCGACAAAGCGGTCGATCAAGGACTCTAGTTCCGCCCTCTAATCAACTCGTCGGACACTTGCGTCCAGATTTCTTCTAGCTGAACGAGGTTGAGGTAAATTTTACAAGAGAGGTCAGCTAAAGAATCTATTTCACTGGGGGAGAGTTCGTCGCGGGGTGTGCTAGCAAGCGCCAGAGCTAGGGCGCCGCTTAGCGCGCGTGATGAATCGATTAGAGCCGCGATCCGATCTATTATTTCCGCTTCAGCAACGCCATCATCATCCCCACTCTCCGAGCAGCCCCAGCGGGCGCGCGGATGAGCATAAGATCATGAGCCGCCTTGCTGCGCCTCGCGTAACTCAATTAAACTGGCAGCAGCAAGAATCGGATGTCTCATGGTTCTAGCTTCAATCATAGAAATTAAAACCACGCCCCAGTGAGTATGCTCAAGGACCTTGTGACCAATAACTTGGCGAACTAATATTTGGAAAGATGGAATAGAGCGTCGCGGTGCTCGTGCGCGGGGTTCTTGATCTGCCTCCCTTGTTCGCAGAGGCAAAGTCAGTCGTGTCTTCCCCAGGTTGCATTCCTCGCGGCGCTACCGCGTTTTGCTTGCGTCGCACCTAGCCTGATGGCCTATTTTGGGAACTCGCGTTTCAGTTGGAAGTTATCAGTGTCGCCAACTCGAACCAGGGAGCTTGGATCCCGCTAACTCGAACCAGGGGCTCCATCTCGATGGACAAACTCGGGAGGACGCCTGCCGGATATTGGTTTTTGACCGACACGATATTTACCGCATAGGGTTGTGTAACTTTATTGATGCAGGGTTCGATGTGCCGAGGTGATCGGCGCGAGCAGCTTGGATGAAACATTATACCAAATCCGCAATGGCGTCTTTGATTTGGTGCTAGTGGGCACGGATCGATCAGGTTTAGGGCGGCTCGATTGCTTGAAGGCGGCGCGCGAAGCCTCGCGGGTTACTCGTTTTGCTATCGTATCCACATGTGATACACGGGAAGATATTCTCGCGACTCTGGCAGCCGGATTTCACGGCTTCATTTCAAAACGCCAAGCCGGCATCGAAATTCTCGCCGCCATAACGAACATCCTGTCTGGGCGGATTTACGTGCCGGCGTCGTTCGCCGAGGTAGGCGACCGCACTGCCCTCGGCGGTCTTGGTGGAGAAGTGCAGATTTCGACTAAGTCCAATATGCTTAAGCTGACGAAGCGTCAGCGTGAGGTGCTGACGCTTCTGGCTCGGGGTCTGTCGAACAAAGAGATCGCCCGGGCGCTGGATATCGCCGAGGCAACGACCAAAATCCACATGGCCGCGCTTCTGCGCGGGCTCGGTGTTTGCAATCGCACCGAGGCCGCCTTCAAAGCAGCGAACCTCGTCAATTCGTTCGGACTGGATTCTGCCAGTCAATGTCGCCAAGCTCCCGATGCCGTCGACAGGGTGAGCAACTCCAGCCTTGAGAGTGGGCGCATCCGCGATGGGCGGTGACCCCCGCTTCAGGCAAAGTCTGCTACCGACGCGGTCGGTTTATTCCTTCAGCGTGGCGGACTTGCCAACGCCCGGTTTGCCCAAGAGGACGAGCGCTTGCCACCGAAGTGCTGCGTGTCAGTTCCTGCAATGGCTCAATACCCACTCGACTGCCCAACTGCCAGTCAGGCCGAAAAATGTCTGAGTAGGGTCTTGTGTCACGAGCGCCGTTCCTGTGACGGTGCGCAACTGTATGGGAGATGAAGGTAGGCCCTTCGAGGTCGGCAATCAGGTGTTGATCTCAAGCCACCGCAAGCTGCTGTCGTCAAAAGCGATGGTGGTGAACG
>CAVRVX010000003.1:0-150828 GCA_963724735.1 uncultured Alphaproteobacteria bacterium | reverse complement strand
TTGTGCATCAGGTAGTCGACCGGCGGCACCGCAAGGATATACGCCGGGGTCATCCCGCCGATCACGAAGGTCGCGATGAAACTCACCGTCCAGTACATCGGCGCCGCCATTTTCAGGCCGCCCGGCGGAAGAACCGTCAGCAGCCAGTCGAAAATCTTCACGCCGGTCAGCACCGTGAGATGATCATGGTCGTGATCGTCGAAGAACGCGTCGACGTCGGCGCTCGAGCCCATCGTGAGAAAGTGGTGTTCCCAGACCGTGAACGACAGGAAGGCGATCGCGACCGGGTGGCGCAGACGATCGAGGCGTAGCCGAGGAGGCCGTTTTGCGCGCGAACGTCGCCGTCACTTCCGAATAGTAGAGCGCGAACGCTGGGAGGATCAGGATGTATGAATCAGTCCATAAGTAATGCATTTCAGGTGAAATATCCCAGACGATGGTTTTGGTAGAAATACGGTATTTTTTCTGGTCGCTTTGGAGTTGGCGCATGGATGCGCGGACCTTGGCTTTTAAATCGGCCTTGTCGGTAATTGTCATGCGGCCACAGTGTCAGCCTTGAGGTGTTTCCAGACCAGTTCGTCTGGATTGCGGTCGGGCCAATAGGGCGGCAGAAAAAACAGCCGCAGTCTGCCTGTTGGCCCCGTTCAAAAGCTGTGGTCTTCTTAGCAATGTGGGTGGAGCCGCGATCGACAATCAAGAAAATCGCGCGCTTGTCCCGGCCATGAGGCGCTTGAGGAACTCGATGGAGACCGCGGCATTCACCCCGCCCTTTTCTTTGATCATGAACCGCATATGGCCGCGCGCGGTAATCGCCGGATCGGGCTCATGCGATGGCGCGCACCTGTGGTTTCTACTATGGGGGTCTCGCCCCTCTTACCCCACGTGCGTCCGGCATGATGATCGGAGCGCATGTGGAGGCGTCGCCAAAAAAGATCTCGCCTTTTCTCGCTCGCCGAGGGCTTTGATCTTCGGGTAGTCCTTCTTAAGCCATTGCTCGACCACAGCCTCGTCGCGCTCCTGCGCACGGTGCAAGGGCTTCTGGCAAGTGATACCGAGTTCCGCCAGCAGTCGACCAACCGAATTGGCGCTCCCCACGACCCCAAACTTATCCTTGATCAGCTTTGCCACCATGGCGCATGTCCACAGCGCGAAGGCGAGAACTTGAGTCGCAATGGTTCTTCTGCGTGATGGTGTTGTAAATCCATTGCAAGGCGCGCGCATCCAGTTTGGGCGGCCTGCCCAAGAGCGGCTTGGCTTTCAGCGCTCCCCAGCCACCTCGCCGATACTCCGCCAGCAAGCCATAAATCGTGCGGCGGTTGATCGCATGGATCGTGCGCAACCTGGGTTTTCGCCAGCCTGTACGCTGCGCACGGCGCGCATGCGCATCTCTTCCAGCGTCGCGTGATCCAGCTTGCGAGCATCGTCTTGTTTCATCTCCCTTCAGAATCAACGAAATTCGCCCTGTCAATAAAAATGTGCGACTACTTATCAGGATGTAAACCTCCGGATGGCCCCAGATCCAAAGCAGGTTGATGTAGTTCATCATGTTGCCGCCGGCGTCATTGGTGAAGAAATGCATGCCGAACAGCCGGTCGAGCGCAAGCAGCGCGGCCGCTACGGTGAGGCCCGGAAAGGCGAACACCATCAGCAGGCTGGTGCAGAGTGAGGTCCAGGTGAACAGCGGCATGCGCATCAGCGTCATGCCGGGGGCGCGTCGCTTGGCGATGGTGGTGACGAAATTGATGCCGGTCAGCGTCGAGCCGACGCCCGCGATCAGAAGCGCCCAGATCCAATAATCGGCGCCGACGTCGGGACTGTATTCGATGCCAGAGTAGGGAGGGTAACCGGTCCAGCCGGCCGTCGAAAACTTGCCGATCACCAGGGAGATCAGCACCAACGCCCCGCCCGCTGCGGTGAACCATAGGCTGATCGAATTCATCACCGGGAAGGAAACATCGCGCGCGCCGATCTGCTGCGGCATGACGATGTTCATGAGCCCGGTCAGGAACGGCATCGCCACGAAGAAGATCATGATCGTGCCGTGCGAGCTGAAGACCTGATCGAAATGGCCGGGCGGCAAATAGCCGTCGGAGTTGAGCGCGATCGCCTGCTGGGCGCGCATCATGATCGCATCGGCAAAGCCGCGCAGCAGCATCACGCTGGCGAACATGATGTACATGATGCCGATGCGCTTGTGGTCGACGCTGGTGATCCACTCGGACCAGACATAGCGCACGCCCAGCCAGAGGATCACGGCGAGGACGACCAAGCCGCCCAGCACCGTGACCGCGGCGCCGCCCATGGCGATCAGGCTGTAGAACGGCAGCGCATCGATGGTGAGTCGTCCCAGCACGTCCAGTCTCCCGCTAGTGGCTCGCGGCCTGAGCGTGGCCTGCGTGGGGCATGCCCGCCGGCGCAAAATGGGCGATGATGCGCGCGAACAGACCCGGCTCGAAGGTCGCGTAGTAGGCGACGGGATGAAGCTGGCTCGGCTTGGCGAGCTGCTCATAGGCGGCGGCGTCCAGCTTGGTGGGCGATTGCCTGACCTTCGCGACCCAGGCCTCAAAGTCCTCGTCGGAGACGGCGATCGCCGTAAAATACTGATTGGCGAAGCCGGAGCCGCTGTATTGCATGTTCCTGCCGGCGAACCGGCCCGGCTTATTGGCCAAGAGGTGAAGCCGCGTCTCCATGCCCGCCATGGCGTAAATCTGGCCGCCCAGCGCCGGGATCATGAACGAGTTCATCACCGTGTCGGAGGTGATCTTCAAACTCAACGGTCGTCCGCTCGGGAACACCAGTTCGTTGACAACCGCGATGTTTTGCTCGGGATAGAGGAACAGCCACTTCCAATCCTGCGCCACGACCTGAACTTCGAGCGGGCGCGTGGTCGGATCGATGCTTTTGTAGGGATCGAGCCGGTGCGTGTAATCCCACACCAGCGTGCCGATCGCGATCACGATACACGCAGGCACCAGCCAGGCCAGCGCGTCCATCCAGACGGAATAGCCCCAGTCCGGGTCGTAGATGTCGTGCGGGTTACTCGGCCGGTACCACCACACAAATATGAAGGCCATGATGAAGACCGGAACCACCACGATCAGCATCAGGCCGAACGCGGTGAACAGCAGGTCGCGCTCGACCAGGGTGATCGGGCCTTTCGGGTCGAGCACGGGCGCTTGGGCGAGGTTGCACCCCGAAACCAACAGCGCCAGCGCGAACCAGAGCGCGGGCCGCCGCCATCGCTGACAAAATGCAAGGAGCTTCGATTTCCAGCGCTTTCCGATCAAGGCCGCCGCCTCCCGAGCGGAGCGTGCTCGAACTTGCGGGTACGTTGTCGGAAAACACAGGCGAAGGCAACCATGTGGCAAGAACTGGGGATATCATACACGCGTCGTCAAACGGCAGGCGGCGCTCCGGTGGCGCCGGACTCTCGCCGCGCAGAAGATCACGTCGACTGCAAGAAGCAGTCTCATGGTTCGCCGTTCTTCCTCACCCCCTTGCGTCCGCCATCCCCCAGCCGAACGCCACGATCAGCGCCATCGTGAGAAGCATCGCGAGCGTCATGGCGACCGCGGCGGGCCAGCCATAGCTTTGCCAGGCGAGGCTGGGCAGGAAGGCGCCCGCGCTGCCGCCCACATAGAACGAGGTCACATACAGCCCGACGGCCGAGGAGCGTCCGACTTGCGCGGTCGCCGTCACCGCGCTGGTGGAGACGGCTTGGCAAATCATCCCGCACATCGCACACAGGGTCAGTCCGGCGAGGATCACGGCGAGCGGGTGAGCGAGCAGCAGTGCCGCGCCCACGGCCCACACCGCAATCACCCCGAGCACGAATTTGCGTCGCCCCAGCCGTCCCACCGCGCGTCCGGTCAGCGGAGTGGTGGCGGCGCCGGCGAGATAGGTCACGAAAATCGCCCCCAGCATCGACGGCGTCAGCCCGTAGGGCGGGGCGGCGAGATGAAAGTTTACATAGGTGAACACCGCCAGGAAATTGAACAGGACGCCGAAGCCGACGGCGTAGAAAGCGAGCAGTCGCGGGTCGCGCAGATTGCGCGCCATTTGCCGTAGCGAGGCCAGCAGCCCCTCGCTGCGCACGAAGCGGCGCTCGGGTTCGAGCAGCAGCGCAAAGGCGATGCCTCCGACGAGGGTGAGGACGGCGAGCGACGCAAGCGCGAAGCGCCAACCGATCAGGTCTGTCAGCACGCCGGGAATCAGCCGGCCGGAGAATCCGCCGAGGCTCGATCCCGACACATAGAGGCCGGCGACACCCGCCACGTCCGCCGGCGGAAATTCGTCGCCGATATAGGCGACCGTGACGGCGAAGATGGGCGGCAGCAACAGGCCCTGGACGAAGCGCCAAAAAACCAGTTCGTCCACGCTTGCGGCTGTCGCCACCATGGCCATCGGCACGGTCAGCGCCAACATCGCCGAGGTAATCACGCGCTTGCGCCCGAGCACGTCGGCGACCGCGCCGGTAAACGGCGCGGTCAACGCGATGGCGAAGGAACTCGCCGTCATGACTGCGCTGATGCGACCGGCGCTCGCGCCGAATTCGCGCGCCAGCACCGGCAGCAGCGCCTGCGGCGCATAGAGGTTGAGAAAGGCGCAATAGCCGGCCAGCGCAACGGCGAGCCGGCGGGTGTCGAGGCTCATCGCCGCCCCACTCGCTCCAGATGGTCGAGCACCCGCGCCAACGTCTCCTCAGGGGGGCCGGAGGCGTCGATCGTCGTCCAATCCATGGCGCCGAGGTCGTAGTTTTCTTGTCGCCGCGCGATCCTCTCGTCGGCGTCGGAGGCGTCGTGCATGCGCTCCTTCACTCGATCGACGCGGGTTTCCAGATCGGCGGTCAAGAACATGCCGACGAACCGCACGCCGCACGCGCGCGCCGCTTCCGCGATTGCCCATCGCTGCTCGGCGCGCGCAAACACCGCATCGACCACCGCCGAATGCCCGGCCGCCACCGGCCGCCGCACCTCCCAGACCAGACTCGTATAGATGTAGTCCGTCACCTCGGTCGTATAGGCCTCGATCGGCAGCGTTGCGGTTTCGGCGACGCCGAAGATCGCTTTGCGCTTGGTGTCGGAGCGCAGAATGACGGCGCCAGGAAGCGGCCCGACATGCGGAGCGAGCATGCGCGCGAGAATCGACTTGCCGGTGCCCGACAAGCCGCCGATGGCAATGAGCAGCGGCGGCGGCGGCTCGATGGCCGTGCATGCCAGCGCGAAATATTTGCGCGCCGCGTCCGCGATCGCCTTCCCGTCGCTGTCGGGGGGAATCGGCCGCGCGGCCGTCACTTTTGCGCGGATGGCGGCGCGCAGCGAGAGAAACAGCGGCATCGCGGCGAGCCCGTCGTAATCCTCCAGACGCCACGTCTCGGCGAGGTAGCGGTTGAGCACCACATTGGCCGCCGGCGTCAGGTCGCGCTCGACCAGGTCCATGAGCAGGAAGGCGAGGTCGTAGAGCACGTCGCCCGCGGCGATCACTGGATCGAATTCCACTGCATCGAAAGGAACCGGCTTGCCGTCGATCAGGGCGATATTGCCGAGATGCAGGTCGCCGTGGCCGCGGCGCACCAGCCCGGCCCGGCCGCGGGTGATCAGCAGCGGGCGCACTTTCCTCAGGGCGGCGAAGCTCGCCCGCGTCAGCGCTTCGCGCTCGGACGGGCGGTAGAGCGCCTCGCTCGCGGCGAATGCGGTCTCGTTTTGTCCGATATAGGAGGCGAGCGCTTCGATCCACGGCGCGTCCTCGACCACCGGGGCGCGCGCATGGGCGGCCGCAATCGTACGGGCGAGTTGGTCCGCAAGTGCGATGTCGATCCCGTAGCGGTCGGCGATCTGGTCGAGCGTTTGCGTCTCGTCGAAGCGCACCATGTCCACCGCCCACTCCACCGCCTTGCCCGCACCGCCAATCGCGAGCAGGCCGGGCGCCTCTCGCGTGATGGGGACAACGCCATGGTATAGTTCGGGGGCGAAGGGGCGGTTCGCCGCGATTTCGGCGTCACAAGCCGCCTTGCGCTTGGCGAGCGTGGAAAAATCGAGAAACGGATAGCGCACCGCCCGCTTGACCTTGAGCGCGCGGTTCCCCGCCAAGAACACCGAAGCCGCATGGGTATCGATGCGCTTCACCGGCGTGCCGCCGAAGGTCGCCGGATCGCCGAGAAACGCGAAAACGTCCTGCTGCGTGAAGACTGAGTTCATTGAACGGCCGAGGGGGAACGGGAAGGAGAGCGGCCTTATGTAGTATACTCGGCTGCCGATATCATTTGGTTGTTTATGTCGGGGCCTGCCCCAGCCCCGCTGCCGCGCGCAAGCCGCTGCGCCGGCGTGCAAATTTAGGCGGCCGAACCCGATCCAGATCAAGAACGCACCTTGGGCCGCCGGCAAAATCTTACTATTATCAAGGTCGGAGGGTATGGGAGCTTCGCATGACCCAGCTGCCGCACGAGCTGAAACGCATCCGATTGAATGTCGCCCGTTCGAAGGAGTTCCCGCAGGGCTCGTCGCGGCATGGCTATGAATTCGTGGCGCCGCTCGACGGGACGTCCCATATCGACCCGCATCTATGGCACAAGCATCGCGCGCATTGCCGCGTGCGACGGTTCTGGGGGGACAACGAGGAGATTGGCCGCTTGGTGCATAAACCGGGCGGTAAGGAGCATGCGCGCTGGGTGTTCGACTACGACGAGACCGCCGAGGAGGACGACGAAGCGGGCTATCGTTTCGGAACCCATGCCTTTCGGCCGGGCGAATATGTCTCGATCCGCGACGAGGACGGCGAGCTTCACACGTTCCAGGTCGTCTCGGTCGAACCGGCGATGTGACCGCGGTCAAGCGCTCTCGCGACCGTCATGCGTAGGCTTGACCCTCGTGTCCGCGCGATAGGTCGCATGAACGGAAGCCCCGATGGATTGCCGGCTCGGCGCGGCAACGCATCGATGCGCGGCTTGCGCTCGGCCCACATTCCCTCTCATGGAATGAAGGTCGAAAAGACGTAGTCGTTTTCCTTCCTCGACTCGTGACAGCCAAAGCATTGCTTGGCGGCATCGGTCACCAACGGCTTCTTTGGATCCCCGCCCACAAATAACTGGAAGCCCCAGCCGCCGGTCGATTGATATTTCTTCGCGTCCTTCACCATCACGGCGAGCGCTTTTCGGGGGCCTTCCACATAGGAGCCGTCCTGCACGGTGAACTCGTGCAAGTCGGTGACGAACATGGTCCCGTCGGGGTAAGGCCCGCCTTTCTTCAGCGCTTCCTCCCCGGTCGCATTGATGTAGACGTTGTGCATTCCGCCCAGCGGATCGAACAGCGGACTCGCTTTGTCGATGATCATCGTGTTGACGTGAAACCAGTGCCGATAGTCCGTTGGCGGTTCGAGCGTATCGGCAGATTCCGCGTGCAACGAGCCGACGGCAAGCAAGCCAAGCGCCGCAGCGAGCAAACGCCATGTCTGCATGGATGCAAACTCCAACGGTTCGGGGAAGAGTCGTGCGCTCCTGACGCTTAGCATTTTTCGGCGGGCGCGGCGGTATCACAAAAAGCTCATCGGGTCGATGTCGACCTCGCGCTTGATGTTGCCGGATGGCTTTGGCGCCGCCGCGAGCCAGTTTCGCAGATAGGCGGAGAGATCGAAGTTGCGCGGCGAGCGTACGAGAATGCGGAAGCGATGGCGTCCGCGCACGACCGCGATCGGCGCTTCGGCAGGGCCGAGCACGCGCACGCGCTCGTCGCGCGGCGCAGCGGCGGTGAGCCTTCGGGCATGACCTTCCGCGACGGCGCGGTCGCCCGCCGAGACGACGATGCTCGCCAGGCGTCCGAACGGCGGATAATGCGCCTGTTCGCGCGCGGCGATCTCGCTTGCATAGAATGCGTCGCGATCGCCCGCGACCAGCGCGCGCATCACCGGATGCTCCGGCTGGTGCGTCTGGATCAGCGCATGCCCGCGTCCCTCCTCGCGGCCGGCGCGACCGGCCACCTGGTGGAGAAGCTGGAAGGTGCGTTCGGCCGCGCGCGGATCGCCATTGGCGAGGCCGAGATCGGCATCGACCACGCCGACCAGATTGAGCCTGGGGAAGTGGTGGCCCTTGGCGACGAGCTGCGTGCCGATCACGATGTCGACCCGTCCTTCTGCGATCTCGCGCAATTCGTCGCGCAGCCGCTCGACCGAGGTGACGAGATCGCTCGACAGCACCAACAGCCGCGCATCCGGAAACAGCGTCGCGGTCTCCTCGGCGAGCCGCTCCACGCCGGGACCGCAGGCGGCGAAGCTGTCAACCGCCTGGCAGTTGGGGCACGCGGGCGGATGCGGCGTCGCAAAGCCGCAATGATGGCAGACCAGCCGCCGCTTGAAGCGATGATCGACGAGCCAGGCGTCGCAGTTCGGGCAGGCGAAGCGATAGCCGCAGGCGCGGCAGAGCGTGAGCGGCGCATAGCCCCGGCGGTTGAGAAAAAGCAGCGCCTGCTGCTTGCGTTCGAGCGCGAGTTTGACCTCTTCGGCCAGCCGCGGCGCGATAAAACGGCCGCGCGGCGGACCCTCTCGGGTCAGATCGATCGCCTCGACGATCGGCAAAGTCTGGGCGCCGAAGCGTTCTGGCAAGGCCAGCCGCCGGTAGCGGCCGCGGCGCGCATTCACCTCGGTCTCGACCGAAGGGGTCGCCGAGGCGAGCACGATCGGGACTTGCGCGATGTGGGCGCGCACCACCGCCATGTCGCGGGCGTGATAGCGCACGCCGTCCTCCTGTTTGTAAGCGGGATCGTGCTCCTCGTCGATGACGACAAGCCCGAGATCGGCAAAGGGCAGGAACAACGCCGAGCGGGCGCCGGCGACGACGCGCGCTTCGCCCGCCGACACCGCATGCCAGGTCCGCGCCCGCTTGCGCGGGGAGAGCTCGGAATGCCATTCCGCCGGGCGCACGCCGAAACGCGCGGCGAAGCGATCGAGGAACTGCGCCGTCAGCGCAATCTCCGGCATCAGGATCAGCGCCTGCCGGCCGCGGCGGAGGGTCTCTGCGACCGCTTCGAAGTAGACCTCGGTCTTGCCCGAGCCGGTGACCCCATCAAGCAGCGTGACGCCATAGCCGCCTGCCTGCACGGTGGCGCGCAAGGCGGCTGCGGCCGCGCTTTGCGCCGGCGTGAGGTCGGCGCTGCGAAAATCGGGATTGGGAGCGCGCGCGACCGGCTCCGGCGGCAGCGCCAGCGTTTCGAGCGTGCCTTCGTCGACCAGTCCGTCGACCACGCCGGGGGATACGCCGGCCTCTTCCGCCGCCTCGCTCTTGCCGCGCACGAGTCCGTCGGCCAGCAGCGCGAGCACTCGTGCGCGCGCGGCCGTCATGCGGGCCGGCGGCGGGCCTGCGAGCCGCACCCCGATGCGCGCCCGCTCGGGTCCGAGCGTCTCGCCCATGCGCAGCGCCATCCGCAGCACCATGCCGCGCGGCGACAGCGTGTAGTCGGCGACCCAGTCGACGAAACGGCGCAGCTCGTCCCGCAGGGGCGGAATGTCGAGCCGGTCGGTGATATCCTTGAGCCGGTTGTCGAGGCGCCGATCGGGCGCCGGCTGCTCGCTCCATACGACTCCAGTGCATTCGCGTGGGCCGAGCGGCACGGTCACGAGGTCTCCCGGCGCAAGCGCGACGTTTTCGGGCGCGCGATAGGAATAGGCATGGTCGAGCGCGACCGGAACCAGCACATCGAGGATTCGCCTGGTCATGCCTGCCTGCGCGCGCCGGAGTTAACAAAGGGTGAACGAAAGGGTGGGATAACGAAGACAAGTGTCAAGGCGGGCGACGGCTGGTGATGAACAGATTTTCCAGGGTAAAGAGCGGCGTGTTCGGGAGCAGAGTCCAACCATCCGCGCGCCAGGATAGGTCTGGCACGGCGCGGGAAGGCCGGACGCGTGTTTCTGGCGAAACGAACGAGAAGGCGATACGCCCGAGCGAGACAGGCGTGGTCCGTGGTTCCGAGGAGAGCGCCCTGAAATCATCGGCCGAATCTCCCTTCACGGCGCCCGAAGTCACGGCAGAGCTTGCGCGCTGGCTCGCCCAACTGTCCACCGAGCGGCGCATGTCGGCAAAGACGGTCGAGGCGTACCGGCGCGACGTCCAGCAGTTCCTGTCTTTCCTCGCCGGTCATCTTGGCGGCCGCGCCACCCTGAACGACCTCACCGCGCTTGCGCCGGCGGATGTGCGCGCCTTTATGGCGGCGCGACGCGCGGAGGGGATTTCCAGCCGCTCGCTGATGCGCGCGCTCGCCGGCATTCGCTCGTTCGCCCGCTTCCTCGACCGGTCGGGCAAAGGCGAGATCGGCGCGCTGTCCGCGGTGCGCGCGCCCAAGGTGGCGAAGACGCTGCCGAAACCGCTCGCGATCGCCGCCGCCAAGCGCATCGCCGACCCCGATCTGCGCGCCGGCGAGGAGCGTGAGCCCTGGGTGCTGGCGCGCGACGCCGCCGTTCTCGCCTTGCTGTACGGCTCGGGCTTGCGCATTTCCGAGGCGCTCGGCCTCAAGCGCAAGGACGTGCCGGCGCCGGGCGCGGGCGATGTCATCGTGGTGACGGGAAAGGGCAACAAACGCCGGATGGTCCCGGTGCTCATACAGGTCGCGCAACTGGTCGCCGACTATGTCGCGCTCTGTCCCTACGATCTGCCGCCGGACGGGCCGCTCTTCGTCGGCGCCAAGGGCGGGCCGCTGTCGCCGCGCATCATCCAGCTCGTGATGCAGCGGCTGCGCGGCGCGCTCGGCCTTGCCGACACGGCGACCCCGCATGCCCTGCGCCATTCCTTCGCGACGCATCTGCTCATGCGCGGCGGCGATCTGCGCGCGATCCAGGAGCTGTTAGGGCACGCTTCGCTCTCGACCACGCAGATTTACACCGGCATCGACAGCGAGCATCTGCTCGACGTGTACAAGAACGCGCACCCGCGAGCGTGATGCGCACGCTGCTACTCGGCCGGCCTTGACGGTTCGGCTTGCGGCGCCGGCGGCAGGTCCGCTTGCATCCGCCGCCGCAGCCACAGCACGCGCCGCAGGAACCGGCCCTGCCGGCGTGCCCGCGTCAGCCAGGCGAGCCGGCGCAGCCTCCGGCGGATGGGCCGCAGCTCCCGCCTGGCCCAGTCCTTCACCTCGCTCTTGATCGGATCGATCAATGCGTGCGCGCGGGCGAGCCACTCCAGCACATGCGCGTAGAGCCAGCGGAACCAGGCAAGCTGCAACAGCTTCGGCTTGGTCACGTCGAGGATGAAGGCGGTGACGCCCATGCCCACCACCTTGGCAAACGCCAGCGTTCCCATCGCGCCGAACCAGGACCCATGCGCGAGCAGCCACAGGCCGAGAAATTTAAGCGGCACCAGCAGCGCGACCGGCACCAGGAAGACGAGCAGCGTCGGATAGGGCGACAAGTCTTCGATCGCGGCGGCGATGCGCGCCCGCAGCCGCGCCCAGGCGATGTGGTCGACGATCCACGCGACGATCGGGCGCAGATGCTCCCACAGCCACGCCTCGAACAGGAAGACGACGGCCAGCAGGATCCAGAACGGGCGGGTGATCGTGCGCATTACTCTATTATACGCGGAGCATCAGAAATCCTCATCCTTCGCGACGCGCTCCTTCGAGGCGCTCCTCAGGATGAGGGGAAGGAGCTCGCGCCACCACGTAAGACCCTCATGGTGAGGAGCGTCGCGCAGCGACGCGTCTCGAACCATGCTATGCGAATGGCCTTCTTCGCTTCGACGCTGAGCGAAGTTCGTTATAGTCCTCGTTGATCAAAGCTTCCTTTTTTGCCCGTGACCAGCCCTTAATCTGACGTTCGGCAGCAATTGCGTCCGTAATACGATCGAAGAACTGCGAGAACACAAGCACGACCGGGCGACGCCTCGCCGTATATCCGGCGAACATGCCGGCCTCATGTTCGGCGACGCGCTTTTCCAATTCGTCCCGCGTCGTTCCTGTGTAATAGGAACCGTCGGCGCATTTTAGGATATAGACCCAAGCGCCCATTGCACCCGATTTGCATTCATTGGCATCCTTCGAGACGCGCCCCTTCGGGGCGCTCCTCAGGATGAGGGCCGGGAATAAACATGCGAAGCCGTATTACGTAAGTTGCGTATGTGCAGAGAAGTTGCTGAATTTCGAATGCCGTCAATTGTGGCTCTAAGAACTTGTATCGCTTTCTTTGGGTCTGGCTCATTGAGAAGCAGGTCGATCTTTCGAATCAGCGCTTGCCGTGAGCGCCAGCCCCAGGATCAGCGAAACACTCGGGTAACTTAAGCAGCTCCACTTCACCTCATAGTGAGGAGCGTCGCGCAGCGACCCGTCCGGGGCACGTGCTCCCCTCACGCATGGATTGCCCGTTTCTCCACGGCGAGGGCGGCTTCCTTCACCGCTTCCGAGAGCGTCGGGTGGGCGTGGCAGGTGCGGGCGATGTCCTCCGAGGACGCGCCGAACTCCATCGCGACCGCGGCCTCCGCGATCATGTTGCCGGCGTCGGGGCCTAGAATGTGCACGCCGAGCACGCGGTCGGTCTTGGCGTCGGCTAGGATTTTCACAAACCCCTCCGTTTGTTTGTTGACTTTCGCGCGGCCATTTGCCGTGAAGGGAAATTTCCCGACATTGTAGGCGATGCCGGCGGCCTTCAGTTCTTCCTCGCTGTTGCCGACCGAAGCGAGTTCGGGATAGGTGTAGATCACGTTGGGAATCACGTCGTAGTTCACGTGGCCCGCGCGGCCCGCAAGAATCTCCGCAACCGCGACGCCTTCGTCCTCCGCCTTGTGCGCGAGCATGGGACCCGCGATCGCGTCGCCGATCGCATAGATGCCCGGCACGTTGGTGGCGAAATGCGCATCAGTAATGACGCGCCCGCGCGGATCGAGCGCGACGCCGACCGCCTCGAGGCCGAGACCTTCGGTGTAAGGCACGCGGCCGATCGCGATCAGCGCCACGTCGGCCTCGATCGTCTCCACGGCGCCGCCCGCCACCGGCTCGACGCTCGCCTTCAGCCGCGGTCCGCTCGCATCGATGCCGGTCACCTTCGACGACAGCTTGAAGCTGATGCCCTGCTTTTGAAGAATGCGCTGGAATTGCCGCGCGACTTCTAGGTCGATGCCGGGCACGATGCGGTCGAGGAACTCGACCACGACGACTTCGGCGCCGAGCCGCCGCCACACCGAGCCGAGCTCGAGGCCGATCACGCCGGCGCCGACGACAAGCAGCCGCTCCGGCACGCGCGGAAGAACGAGCGCGCCGGTGGAGGAGACGATACGCTCCTCGTCGATCGTCACGCCCTTGAGCTTTGCCACGTCGGAGCCGGTCGCGACGACGATGTTCTTGGTCTCGATCGTCTGCTTGCTGCCGTCCGCGCCGGTCACTTCGACCTTGCCGGCTGCGACGATGCGTCCGAGCCCGCGGAACGAATCGATCTTGTTCTTCTTCAGGAGAAAGGCGACGCCCTTGACATTGCCGTCCACGCCTTCGTCCTTGAACCGCATCATGCCGGCGAGATCGAGCTCGGGCGGAGCAATCTTGATGCCCATGCCGGCGAACGCGTGCGCGGCCTCCTGGTAAAGCTCGGAGGCGTGCAGCAGCGCCTTGGACGGGATGCAGCCGATATTGAGGCAGGTGCCGCCGAAGGTCGCGTTCTTCTCCACCACCGCGGTCTTGAGGCCGAGCTGCGCCGCGCGAATGACGCATACATACCCGCCGGGTCCGGAACCGATGACGATCAAATCATATTGCTCAGCCATGGTGATTCATCTGTCCTACTTGAAGCGCAGGGCGCGCAGGCCGATCGCCGACCGCCCGTGTTCGGCAGCCGAGATGCAATAAAGGATCTATCACGCCGTAAACCTGTCGACGTTCCTCAATATTCGCCGACCGCATGCTCCGCATAGGCGGCGCAGCCATATAGACCAGGCTCTTGGCAGGTGATGAGGAAAGTCGGGATCGCCTCCAGCAAATGGTGGTGCGGCGGATGCTTGACGAAGGCCTTGCGAAACGCAGCCGAGTCGATGCGCCGGCCGAGCTTCGCCGCGACGCCGCCGGCGATATAGACCCCGCCCATGGCCTTGAAGGTGAGCGCGACGTCGCCGGCGAAGCGACCGAGCAGGCGCACGAAAAGCCCGACCGTCGCAACGGCCGCAGCCTCGCCCTTCGTCGCCGCCGCCTCGATCGCATGCGCGGGTAGGGCGGGGTGCTCGGGATGCATCGCGCGATAGAGCCGCTCGAGGCCGGGTCCGGAGAGAATGGTCTCGGCCGATATGGCCTCGACTTGCTTGGCGATCCGCGCAAACACGGTCCATTCCTCGTCCGTCGAGGGGCCGAACGACATGTGGCCGGCCTCGGTGGCGAGCGCGAACCAGGAGTGGCCCTCGGGGACGAGGGCGGCGACGCCTAGCCCGGTGCCGGGACCGAGCACCGCTTTCGGGCCGTTCGGGACCGGAAGCGGGTGTCCGAGTTCGCGCACGTCTTCCGGCTCGAACCACGGCAACCCCCAAGCCAAGGCCTCGAAATCGTTGAGCCCCTCTACGTAACGAAAACTGAACTCCTCCTGGATCGCATCGAGGTCGATCTCCCAGGCGCGGTTGGTGAGCATGATCCGGCGGCCGTGCACCGGCCCGGCGACAGCGAGCACGGCCGCGTCCGGTCGCTGATCGAGCTTGTCCATGCGGGCGATATAGGCGGCGATTTCCGCGACCAGGCCGGTCACGGAGTCGTTTGCGAAGGCGTGGATGTGCTCCGGGCGGCCGGTGCGGCCTGCGACGGCCAGCCGCGTGTTGCTACCACCGATATCGGCGACGAGCGTGGTGTTCATTTCATTGATCCTGCCCGCGTCGGCGCGAACTCGCGCCTAACCTGGTCTGTGTGCTCGCCAAGCGCCGGGACGCGCCCGTAGGGCTCGGCCCGGTGCCGCGGCGGGGCGGGATAGGACAAGCGTCCCACCGGCGAGCCGACCTCGATGCGTCGCAAATGCGGATGCTTGGCGAACAGCGCAAGGTCGCTCACGCGAGCGAACGCGATTTCCGCCGCCGCAAGCTTGGCGAGCAGCGGCTCGGTATCGAGCGCGCCGAACGCCGCCTGCACGCGCGCGTCCGTTTCCGCGCGGCGCTTCACCCGCTCCACATTGGTCGCAAACGAGGGGTCGGCGGCAAGCCCCGCGTCCCCCAGAACGTGTTCGGCGAGGACGCGCCATTCCCGGTCGCTTTGGATGGAGATCAAGATGCCGACGCCGTCCTTGCTGCGGAATACGCCATACGGCGAGATGCTCGGATGTGCCAGTCCGACGCGCTGCGGCGTGCTGCCGCCCTCGTGCTGAATGAGCGGCACGGTCATCCATTCGGCGATGGCGTCGAACAGCGATATCGACAAGGCCGCGCCCTCGCCGCTGCCGGCGCGCGCGATCAGCGCTTCGAGGATGGCTTCGTAGGCGGCGAGCCCCGCCGCGATGTCGACCACCGACACGCCGACGCGGGCCGGCGCTTCCGGTCCGCCGGTGATGGAGACAAGGCCGCAATCCGCCTGGATCAGCAGATCGTACGCCTTGCGTTGCGCATAGGGGCCGCGCTCGCCATAGCCGGAAATCGAGCACACCACGAGCCGCGGATGCTCGCGGCGCAGCGGCTCGATCGGGAAGCCAAGCCTGTCGATCGCGCCCGGCTTGAGATTCTGCACGAAGATGTCGGCTTTGGCGAGCATCGCCGCCAGCAGCGCTCGGTCCTCGGCGGATGCGAGGTCGAGCATGATCGATTCCTTGCCGCGATTGAGCCAGACGAAATAGGCGCTCTCGCCCCGCGCAAGATCGTCATAGCCGCGCGCAAAATCGCCGTCCGGCCGCTCGATCTTGATCACGCGCGCGCCCGCGTCGGCGAGCCGGCACGTGCACAGCGGCGCCGCCACCGCCTGTTCGAGCGAGACGACGAGAAGGCCGGACAGCGGGAGGTTCATTGCTTCGTCATACGACGGCGCGCGCGCAGATCAATGACCTTGAGCCGAGCGACATGACGAATGCCCGAACGACGCCCATGCCCGCCTGGCAGGCGACCATCCGTCGGACCGAGCCGTCACGTATCCGCTCGAGGAAACGGGGCGCAAGGGCGCGCGCCGGTCAACAACAGCACGACTGCCGGAAATTCATCCCCACACCTCGCGCGCGAGATCGACGATCATCGATAGCTTCGCCCATTGCTCCTCTTCGGCGAGCAGGTTGCCCTCCTCGGTCGAGGCGAAGCCGCATTGCGGGGTGAGCGCAAGCTGGTCGAGCGCGACGAATTTGGTCGCCTCGTCGATGCGGCGCTTCACGGCGTCGCGGTTCTCGAGCGGTCCTGTCTTTGACGTCACCAGCCCGAGCACCACGATCTTCTTGCCCTTCGGCAGGAAGCGCAATGGCTCAAACCCGCCAGCGCGCTCGGTGTCGTATTCGAGGAAATAGCCGTCGTAATTGACGCTGCCCAACAGCCGTTCCGCCACCGGTTCGTAGCCGCCCTCGGAAATCCATTGCGAACGGAAATTGCCGCGGCAGACATGGGTGGTGATCACCATGTCCGGCGGGCGCTCGGCGATCGCGTAATTGATCACATCGGCGTAGATCTCCGGCAGCTTCTCGACTTCCTCGCCCCGCGCGCGCGCCTTCTGCAGCTCCTCCTTCGAGCACAGATAGGCCCACACCGTGTCATCGAATTGCAGGTAACGACAGCCCGCATCGTAGAACGCCTTCACCACTTTCCGGTAGGTGCGGCCAAGATCATCGAAAAACGCTTCGAGCTGCGGATAGACTCGCGTGCTGATTTCCTTGCGGCCGCCGCGGAAATGCAGCACCGACGGCGACGGAATGGTCATTTTCGGCGTCTGTTTGGTGTTCGCCTTGAGGAACTTGAAATGTTCGATCATCGGATGGTCGGAGAAGCCGACCCGGCCGACCACCCGCAGCCCTTCGGCGCGCGTCTGTATGCCGTGAAATTGAATTCCCTCGGCGGCGCGAAAGCCCTCGACGCCGTCGAGCTTCTTCAGGAAATCGAAATGCCACCACGAGCGCCGGAATTCGCCATCGGTGATCGATTGCAGCCCGATCTCCTCCTGCTTGGCGATGATCTTCTTGATCTCCGCATCCTCGGTCCGGCGCAACTCGGCATCGGAAATCGCGCCCTCCTGGTGCCGGCTGCGCGCCTCCTTGAGGGCAGTCGGCCGAAGAAGACTACCGACATGGTCGGCGCGGAACGGGGGGCGTGATCGGGGCATCGGATTATTCCTTTCGTGGCGATCTTCTTATTTGTGAGCCGCAGTCGGGAGGTCAATGTGACCGGCGCGAAGGGCCGCGGCGCTTCGGTCCACCTTCGCTGACGCCGATATATTTCTCCAGCACCTCGCGGTCGGCGCCGAGCGCAGCGCTTTCGCCGGCATAGACGATGGCGCCGCGCTCCAGAATCACCGCGTGATCGGTCACGCCGAGAACCTTCTGGGCGTTCTGTTCAACCAGGATGGCGGACAGGCCTTCCTCGCGTGTGATGCGGGTCAAGGCGGCCAGCAACTCATCGCAGATGATGGGCGCAAGCCCCTCGAGCGGCTCGTCGAGCAGAACGACCTTCGGGTTGAGCACGAGAGCGCGGCCGAGCGCGAGCATCTGCTGCTCGCCGCCCGACAACTGGTTGCCCATGTTGTTCTTGCGTTCGCCGAGCCGGGGAAAGAGCGCGTAGACCTTGTCCGGGGTCCACGGGCCGGGCCGCGCGATCGCCGTGAGATTCTCGTGCAAGGTCAGCGATTTGAAAATGTTGCGCTCCTGCGGCACCCAGCCGATCCCGGCATGCGCCCGCTGGTCGGGCCGTAACCGGGTAATGTCGCGTCCAGCCAGGTGGATGGTGCCGCCGCGATAGCGCGTGACCCCGACGATCGAGTTGACGAGCGTCGTCTTGCCCATTCCGTTGCGGCCGAGCAGGGCGAGCGAATGTCCCTCCTGCAGCGTCAGCGACACGTCCGACAGCACGATCGCTTCGCCATATCCGGCGCGCAGGCGCTCGATGGAAAGGAGATCAGCCATCGAACGCCTCCCCTAGATAGACCGCCCGCACGCGCGGATCATGTGCGACTTCGTCCGGCGAGCCCTCGACCAGCATCTCGCCATTCACCAGCACGGAGATGCGATCGGCGAAGGTGAACACGATGTCCATGTCGTGCTCGATCAACAAGACGGTGACATCGGCCGGCAGCGCCGCGATGGTGGCGAGAATCTCCTGACGTTCGGCGTCCGGCACGCCGGCCGCGGGCTCGTCGAGCAAGAGCAGACGCGGCCGGCAGGCGAAGGCGAGGGCGATTTCGAGCAGGCGCTGCTTGCCGTAAGGCAGGATCGCCGTCCTTTCGTTCATGACGTCGACGAGGCCGAAGCGCTCCAGCAACTCGGCGATTTCATCGACGACGCCCGTCCGGCTGCCGACGGTCCGCCACCAATGAGTTCCGCTGCCGAGCCGCTCGGAAATTGCGAGCCCGAGCGTTTCCAGCGGGGTGAGATCGCCGAACAACTGATTGATCTGAAACGTGCGCGCCATGCCGAGCCGTACGCGGTCGTGCGGTTCGACGTGGCTGATGTCCTTGCCGTCGAGCAGGATTTCGCCGCTCGACGGGCGCAAGACCCCGGTCAAGAGATTGATGACGGTGGTCTTGCCCGCCCCGTTCGGCCCGATCAGCGCATGGCGCGCGCCTTTCTGCAAACGGAGCGACACCTGGTTGGCGGCGACGATGCCGCCGAAGCGCTTTTCCAGCGCGCGCGTTTCGAGCACGGGCGTCACGGCTGGCCTCCCTCTTGCGACGTTGCGCCGAGCGTCCTGGATCTGCGGTTGGACCGCCAGGCGCCGAGCCGATCGGCCAGCCCCCGGATCGGATCGAGCCAGGTCCCGATGCGGTCGCGGCCGACCATGACGATGAGGACCAGGATAAGGCCGATCCAAAACTGCCAATATTGCGGGGTGATGCTGGCGAGGTAATCATGCGCAAACCGAAAGATGAGCGCTCCGATCAGACCGCCATAGAGGTAGCCGGTGCCGCCGATGATCAGCACCAGCAGCCCGTCGGCGGAGCGATCGAACGCAAAGCCTTCGAGCGAGGCGAAGGCCGTGGTTTGGGTGAGGAGTGCGCCGGCGATCCCGGCATAGGCGGCGGCGATCGTGTAGATTGCGACCAGACGCCAATTGACGGCGATTCCCACCGCAGCAGAACGCAGCGGATTGCCTTTGATCGCGACGAGGGACAGGCCGAACGGCGATCGCACGATGCGCCGGGCGATTACGAAAAGCACGAATAGCACGACCAGGCTGTAGATATAGGCGGTGTGTCCGTAGAGATCGAAGCGAAACTGCCCGAGCACCGGGCTTATCGTCACGCCCTGCAATCCGTCGGCGCCGCCGGTGACCTCGGGGAACCGGTTGGCGATTTCCCGCAGCACCAGGGCGATGCCGAGCGTCACCATCAGCCGCGTCAGGTCGGAGCCGCGCAGCACCAGGAAACTCGTGAGAAAGCCGAGCAACGCAGCTCCCACTCCCGCGGCGATCAGCGCGAGAATGGGCTCGGTCAGCACTTCGTGCTTCGCCAGCAATCCCGCCGCATAGGCGCCGAAGCCGAAGAACGCCGCATGTCCGAGCGAGATGATGCCGGCATAACCGAGGATCAGGTCGATCGAGAGGGCGAACAAACCCCAGATCACGATCTCGGCGAGGATCAGATGCTGGTCGGGAAACAAATAGATCGTAGCGAACGCAGCGATCCAGAACGCAAATTCAAGCGGCGACCAGCGCGCTCGCGCGCTCAGGAGGGTGGTGATTTCGGCGGAGAGGGCGCGCGTCGGTTTTGTCACGATGCTGTTCCTCACCGTGCGCGGCCATGCGCGAACAGGCCGTGCGGCCGCACGATCAAGACGATGATCATGATGGTGTAGATGACGAAGGCCCCGAGCTTCGGCACGTAGTACTTGCCGGCGACATCGCCGATGCCGAGCAGGATCGAGGCCATGAACGGAGCAATGATGCTCGACGTGCCTCCTACCGTGACGACGATCAGGAAGTAGATCATGTATTTGAGCGGGAAGATCGGATCGAGCCCGAGAATTTCCGCGCCCAGCGCGCCGCCGAGCCCGGCAAGGCCGGAACCGATCGCGAAGGTCACTCCGAACACCGTCCCGACATTGATGCCGAGCCCGCGCGCGACGCGTTGGTCGTCGACCGCGGCCCGCAGCTGGCTGCCGAACCGGGTGCTCATGAGCGCGAGCTGGAGGGCCAAGGTAATCACGCCGCACAGCGCGATGATGAGCAGCCGGTACTTGCTCATGCCGATGCCGAATACGTCGAACTGGCCCTGCAACGCAGCGGGTATCCGAATGAATTGCTGCTGCGAGCCCATCAGGTAGTCGACGGCGGCGACCGACATGAACACGAGTCCGATGGTGAACAGCACCTGGTCGAGAGGGCTCTTGCGATAAACGTGAACGTAGAGCGTGCGCTCGAGCAGCGCGCCGAGCGCCGCCGAGAACAGGAAGGCGGCGACCAGGCCGAGGGAGAATGGAACCCCCATCCGGTTGACAAGCACGAGGGCGCAATAGCCCCCCGCCATGGCGAACGAGCCATGCGCGAGATTGACGAAGTTCATCAAGCCGAGGGTGACGGCAAGCCCGCAGGCGAGAACGAAGAGAAGCATGCCATAGGCGATGCCATCGAACAGGATTGTGAGCATTCCCGGCCCCTAGCGCCGAGCGCCGGCGGCTCCGCCTTCGTTTCGAAGATGGACCTGCCGGCAAATCCCGCGGGCGCGCCCGGCGTGATAGTTAACCCCCTCCCAACCTCCCCGAATGGGGGAGGACAATACCCGCAAGCGGCGGGATCGGCCGACGAGTTGTCCGCGCTGAGCCGGGGGTTGGCGTACGGCGTTCACGTGGAGCCCGCATGCCGCCCAGCGCGGATCGTGGCCGTGAAGCGAAGCGATTACTTGCCCGGCTCCTTTTTCGCTTTGCCGGGGTCTTTCACCGCCTCGAACGTCTGAAACTCGACATTGTACAGCTCGCCATTCTTCGTCTCGACTTTGCGAATGTAGATGTTCTGCACAATGTCGCGCGTTTCGGGATCGATCGAGATCGGCCCGCGCGGGCTCTCCCAGGCCATGCCTTTGATCGCGGCCATCAGCTTGTCGCCGTCGGTGTCGCCGTTGGTCTTCTTCAGCGCCGCGTAAATCAGGGCCATCGCGTCATAGCCGCCCACCGCCATGAAGTTTGGCCGCAAGCCGTTATTCGCCTTCTTGAACGCGGCGACGAATTCCTTGTTCAATTTCGAATCGTGATCGGCCGAATAGAGATGCGCCGTCACCGTGCCGATCACCTGATCGCCCATGCCGTTGAGCTGGTCGTCGTCGGTCACGTCGCCGGGGCCGATCAGCTTGATGCCGGCCTTGTCGAGTCCGCGCTCGATGAATTGCTTGATGAAGGTCGCGCCCTGCCCGGACGGAACGAAAATATAGACAGCGTCCGGATTGGCGTCGCGCGCGCGCTGCAGGAAGGGGGCGAAGTCCGGCGCCGCCAGCGGCACGCGCAGGGCTTCGGTCACCTCTCCGCCGCCGTTCTTGAAGGTCTCGCTGAAATACTTCTCCGCGTCGACCCCGGGCGCATACTCGGAAACGATGCTCACCACCTTCTTGATGCCGTTCTTCAGCGCCCAGTCGGCGATGATGGTGGAGGACTGCGGCAGCGTGAAGCTCGTGCGCGCAATGTAGGGCGAGCGCTCCGTGATGATCGACGTGCCCGCATTGGCGACGATCAGCGGGATCTTCGCCTCGGTTGCGAGCGGGGCGACCGCGAGCGCGGTCGGCGTGACGGCGAAGCCGACCAGGAAGTTCACTTTGTCACGAACGATCAACTCCTGCGCAAGCCGCTTGGAATTGTCGGCGACGGCGCCGTCGTCCTTGACGATCAGCTCGATCTTCTTGCCGGCGACGGTGTCGCCGTGCTGCTGCATGTAGAGCCGCATGGCGGCGAGCGTCTGCACGCCGGTTGATTGCTGCTGGCCGGTCATCGCCTCCAGCACGCCGACCTTCACCACGCCCTGTGCGATCGCCGGCCAGGCGGCGAGCATGCCGAGCGTCATCGCCGCAAAACTGAGTGTCAATTTGCGAAACATCGCTTGTCCTTTCCTCCTTTTTTACTCTTGCCGGCGTCTCTCGCCGGTCGTTTCATTTCAGCGGGAGAGAAATCCCGCAGGCTACTTCTTTGCCATACCGAGCGGCCCCTTTAAAATGAGCATTCGGTAACAATCCGGTCGCATCGAGCACCCCATCTTCGGTCAAATCTCGAAGAAGACCGTTTCCGCTTCGCCCTGCATGTGAATGTCGAAAGTGTACACCGCGCGTCCGTCCCGCTCCGACCGGCCGGCGAGCAAGGTCGCGCGCCGTTCCGCCGGCACCAACGCGAGAATCGCATCGTCGCCATTGGCCGCCTCGTCGGCAAAATAAATCCGCGTATAGCTCTGCCTCAGCATGCCGCGCGCGAACACGGCGAGCAAGACGTGAGGCGCCTGCAGCGCGCCGTCCGGTCCCGGCGCCCGACCCGGCTTGATCGTGTCAAAGCCGTAACGTCCCTCGGCGTCGGTGCCGGCGCGGCCAAAACCCTGAAAGCCCGAGTTGGGCCGCGGTCGCGGATCGGCCGGACTCGCGTAGCGGCCTTGCGCGTCCGCCTGCCAGATCTCGATCATGCAGTCATTGATCGGAACCCCGTCGCCGTCGAGCACTCGCCCCTCGATGCGGATGCGTTCGCCCGACGCGTCTGGCGTCACCAGATCGGCGCCGAACGTGTCTTTCCAATCGTATTTTCCCCGCGGGGTCAGCCCGTAGGCGAAATACGGACCAACCGTCTGCGACGGCGTGATCTCCGCCATTCAGCGCTCCATCGGCGTCTGGTTGCGCCCGCGCAGCACGATGTCGAAGCGGAAGGCGAGCGCCCATTCCGGCACCGTCGATACAAGGTCGAATGAAGAAATCATGCGGGCGCGCGCCCGCTCATCCGCGATCGAGTTGAAGATGGGATCGAACGGAAACAGCGGATCGCCCGGAAAATACATTTGCGTCACCAGGCGGGAAATGAAGGCGTGTCCGAACAGCGAGAAATGGATGTGCGATGGGCGCCAGGCATTGTAGTGGTTGCCCCAGGGATAGGGCCCCGGCTTTACCGTGATAAACTTGTAATATCCGGTGGCGTCGGTCTTGGTTCGGCCCGCTCCGGTGAAATTCGGGTCGAGCGGCGCGGGATGCTGATCGACGACGTGGATGTAGCGACCGCAGGCATTGGCCTGCCAGATTTCCACCAGCGTGTTGGGAACCGGCCGACCGTCCTCGTCGAGCACGCGTCCGTGCACGATGATCCGCTCGCCGAGCGGCTCGCCCGCATGCTGCCTGGTCAGGTCCCCGTCGCCGGGTTGCACCGCGTCCTGGCCGTAGACCGGCCCGGTCAGCTCGCTCAACGTGTGGGGCATGATGACGAGCGGCTTGGTCGGCGAACGCTTCACCGTGCTCCGGTAGTCCGGATAAAGGCGCGGAGGGAAAGCCTTTAGGCTTTCCGTCGGGAAGAAAAATGTCATTGCGTTCCCTGGGTCGTTCGACCGGTTGTTGATTGCTTCAAGCTTAAGCCTTTTTCACCGTCGCTGTCAGCCTTCCGCTTGGTCGGAATACAAACAATTTGTTCTACGCCCGCTCCAGCGCGAGCGAGACGCCCTGTCCCACCCCGACGCACATGGTGGCGAGCCCCAGCCGGCCGGCGCGCTGCTCGAGCGCGTGGACGGCGGTCAGCGCAAGCCGCGCCCCCGACATGCCGAGGGGGTGCCCGAGCGCGATGGCGCCCCCGTTCGGATTCACGTGCTCGGCGTCGTCGGCAAGGCCAAGCTGACGCAGGCAAGCGAGCGACTGTGAGGCGAACGCTTCATTCAGCTCGATCACGTCGAATTCGGCGATCCGCAAATTCAAACGCTCCAGCAGCTTGCGGGTGGCGGGCACCGGGCCGATGCCCATGATGCGCGGCGGCACGCCGGCCGACGCCATGCCGAGAATGCGGGCGCGGGGGGTCAGCCCGTGCCTGTTCACCGCCCGTTCCGACGCGACGATCATTGCCGCCGCGCCGTCATTGACGCCGGAGGCGTTGCCTGCCGTTACCGTGCCGGGGTTGCGGAATGGCGTCTTCAGCTTGGCGAGCTGGTCGAGCGTCGTGTCGGGGCGCGGGTGTTCGTCCTTGTCAACGCGGATCGGCCCGGCTTTCCCGCCTGGCGCGTCCACCGGCATGATCTCGGCGGCGAAGAAACCGGAGGCGATCGCCTTGCCGGCGCGCTCCTGTGAACGGACCGCGAAAGCGTCCTGGTCCTTGCGCGCAATCTGGAATTCCTCGGCGACATTCTCGCCGGTTTCCGGCATGGAATCGATGCCGTATTGCGCCTTTATCACCGGATTGACGAAACGCCAGCCGATCGTGGTGTCGAAGATTTCGTTGGTCCGCTGGAACGCCTCCGCCGCCTTGCCCATGACGAACGGCGCCCGTGTCATCGATTCGACCCCGCCGGCGATCGCGAGATCGATCTCCCCTGCCTTGATGGCGCGCGCGGCCGCGCCGACCGCATTCAGCCCGGAGGCGCAGAGGCGGTTGAGCGTGATGCCGGGAACGGTGTCGGGCAGGCCGGCCAGCAGCGCCGCCATCCGCGCGATGTTCCGATTGTCTTCGCCCGCCTGATTGGCGCAGCCGAGATAGAGTTCGTCGAGGGCCGCCCAGTCGATGTTCTGGTTGCGCGTTTTCAAGGCCTTGAGCGGGACCGCGGCCAGGTCGTCGGTGCGTACTTTGGCGAGCGCGCCGCCGTAGCGGCCGATCGGGGTTCGCACAGCATCGCAGATGAAGGCTTGAGGCATCGGCGATTTCTCCCGGTCGGTCGCTGTCTCGAAGTAAATCAGTGCCGGTTATCAGACGCGGGATCAAGCGGTTGCTGATCAAAACGGAGGGCCGCAACCGACAGTCCTGGCCGAAATCGACGAGACGGCGGAGCCCCTCTCGCACCGAATGGGAAAAGTGGTCAGGTCGCATCGCGCCGATCGTCGTTATGGCGGACTAGAATACCGATGGCGTGAACCGCATGCACATAACTTGTGGTTCTGCTTTCGCGACTTGCTGAAGACGAGATCGACATTGCGACGATCGATCCGGCCGTCGAGCGGCGGCCCTCCAGCGCAGATCGGCGGCGGGTGACCGAGCAGCACATCGCCGCCGGTCATCAACATCGGACCGTCCGCCACGTGAAGGGCGCCCGCGAAACTTGCAGGGCCCACAAGCGCTTACCGACCCGGCGGGGATGCGGCGCGAAATGCGAGTTAGGCCTGCCCGGCGTGCGCGCGTTTGGTGCGGGCATGCAGATCGCGCAGCACCTCCAATTCCTTGGAGGAGGGCATGGGCGTCTCGGCCACGACGGGCGCATAGCGCACGGTCCAGCCGGTATTCGCGTCGATCTGGTCGCGGGTCACGCCCGGATGCATGGAGACGACCGTCATTTCTCGGCTTACCGGGTCGGGTTCGAATACGCAGAGATCGGTGATAAGCTTGGTCGGGCCTTTGGTCTTCAGTCCGAGGCGGGCCCGGTGATCGCCCCCTTCGCCATGTCCCAGCGAGGTGGTGAAATCGAGCTTCTCGACGAAGCCGCGTTTACTCTGTCGCATGGTGATGAAGGTTTCACCGCAGCAATTGGCGATCTCGGGGGCGCCGCCCGAACCGGGCAACCGCACGGTCGGCTTGTCGTAGGGCCCGATCACGATCGTGTTCAGGTTGGCGAAGCGGTCGATCTGCGCTCCGCCGAGGAAGCCGACGGTGATACGCCCGCCCTGTAGCCAGTAGCGGAACATCTCCGGCACCGACACGGTGGTGAGCGCCGTTTCGCACAACTCCCCATCGCCGATCGAGAGCGGCAGCACGTTCGGCTTGGTCTCGATCGTCCCCGATTCGTAGATGAGCTTGATCCCCGGCGCATGGGTGAGCCGGGCGAGATTGCACGCCGCCGACGGCAGGTCGATCCCCACGAAGCAGACATCGCTCGATTTCAGCGCGCGTGCGGCGGTGACGGTCATCATTTCGGTGGCGGTGTAAGCGAGCGTCATGCGCGTCCTCACGCGGTTTCCGCAAGTCGCCGCCGGTGGGCGGCGAACACGTCGGGTCCCTGATCCAGCACGTTCGCCTGCATCCAGGCGAGAAAGCCCTCGCGGTCGCGCGCGATCGCGTCCCAAGCAAGATAGAACGCATTATCGCGCTTATAATAACCGTTGGCGTAGGAGGGATGGGCGCCGCCCGGCACATGCGCCACCGCGGCCACCGTCCAGGACGGCAGGATCACGGCATTGGGGCTGCGCGGACCGAACTCCTCGACGATCTCCTCGACCGTCACGAGCGCTCGTTTGGCCGCCAGCACCGCCTCCTTCTGCACCCCCAGAATGCCTTCGATCAGCACGTTGCCGGCGCGGTCGGCCTTGAGCGCATGGATGGCGGTGACGTCCGGCCTTAGCGCCGGCACGGCGGCGAGCGTTTCGCCGGTGAACGGGCAGGTCACGGCGCGGATATTGGGATTGACCTTGGGCAGGTCGGCGCCGACGTAGCCGCGAAAAACAGCGAAGGGCAGCCCAGCGGCGGCGGCGGCATAGGCGTTGGCCATTGCGCCATGCGAGTGCTCCTCGAGCGCGAGCGGCTGCGGCCAGCCGTTTTCCACCGCGTCGCGCAAGCGGTGCAGCGAACCGACGCCCGGGTTCCCGCCCCAGGAAAAGACGAGCTTCTCCGCGCAGCCCATGCCGATCAACTGGTCGTAGATGATGTCGGGCGTCATGCGTACGAGGGTCAGCCGGCGGCGGCCCTGGCGGATGATCTCATGGCCGGCGGCGTGCGGAATGAGATGGGTGAACCCCTCCATCGCCACCATGTCGCCGTCGGCGATCGTGGCGGCGATGGCGTCGGCGAGCGGCATGATTTCGGCCATCGAACCGTCCCTGGGATAAGCTGACGTTATTTAGACATCTTCCGGTCCGCCGGGAACAGCCTCCCGTGTCCGAGTGGGCCGGCGGGCAGCCGCGCGGATTCTTGCGCCTCCCCCTGGCGCGCGGCGCGCGCTTGACCCACTTGTCCTGGCAGTGTCATTCACCCCGGGCGGCGATGGCGCGTCAGTTCGCGTCGGCGAGGATCATCCGCCTGTGGCGCCCGCAGCCGTTCCGCAGCCTGTCCGGAAACCCATTCCGATGTATGACGCTCTTCCCTCGTTCGAGACCGACCCGTCCGGCGACCTTGCCCGCTGGCCCGCGCGAAAAAAGGGCATGCTGACCAACCGGCGGATGGTGCGCATCGAATGGGGCGATTGCGATCCCGCGGGGATCGTCTTCTATCCGCGCTATTTCGCCATGTTCGACACCAGCACTACGGCCCTGTTCGAACGCGCCCTCGGCATGACCAAGTTCGAATTCTTGCGCGCCTATGACATTGTCGGCTACCCGATGGTCGACACGCGGGCGCGCTTCCTCGAGGCGAGCCGGTTCGGCGACGAGACCGTGATCGAGACGACCGTGGCCGAGATCAAACGGTCGAGCTTCAAGATCGTTCATCGCCTGCTGAGGCGCGAGGAACTCGCGGTCGAGGGATTCGAGACGCGGGTGTGGGCGGGGCGCGATCCCAACAATCCCGAAAAGCTGAAGTCGAAGCCGATTCCGATCGAGGTGATCGCGCGGTTGCGTGGATAAATCGAATGGCCTGCCAAGTGGGGCTACCGCCCGACGGGATGGCGGGCGACGGCGAGGCGTTCAGTTGCGCGGTGAGGTGCGGCTGTTGGTGCGCTCGCCCGCGAGCTCCGTTTCAATCTTCCGCAGGATGGACAGGAAACGCTCGCGGTCGCGCTTTCCGATGATGCGATCGAGATTGCGGTCGTGGCGGACGGCGCAGGCGGACAGCCGCTCGAGCAGGCGCTTGCCGGCCGGCGTCAGCGCGAGCTGGTAGGTGCGGCGATCGTCTGGCGTCACCTCGCGCCGGACGAGGCCGCGCTTGACGAGGTCGTTGAGGACGGGCGTCAAGGTCGATTTGTCCCGGCCATTGGCCTGGCTGAGCGCGGTCTGGCTGATGCCCGGGTTGCGGCCGATCAGCATCAAGGTGGCGAACCGGCCCGGCCGGATGGCGACGTCATGCGTCAGCCGCGCGAACGCCTGGAACGAGGCCGACTGCGCCATGCGCAGGCGGAACCCGACCCAGTTCTTGAGCGGGCCGTAGTCAATCGCGTTGGCGGCCGGCGCGGGCCGCGTGGCCAGTTTCGGCTTGCGAGGCACGTCAGTCTCCATTCGATGGGCCGGAATGGGCCGCGCAAGAACCGCATGCGCGTCCGGCTGCGAGCGGCCCGAGCCGCTCGCAAAAAGTTTTATTGCCAACCTTCCGCTTTACAAGGCCGCATGTTTGAGGCTGAATTGCGCGAAAGCACCGGACCCTTTCGAAAAATCCGGATCGAGAATACGATACCCTAGGGAGGCACTGATGCAATCGCGACTTTGCGGGGCGAGTTTGTTTGCGCTTGCGGCGGTCGCCGGGCTAGCCCTGACGGCGACCTTGGCGTCCACTGCGGGAGCGCAGGAAAAAACCTTTGAACTGAAGCTCTCCCACTGGGTTCCGCCCTCGCATCCGCTGCAGAAGGCGCTGGAGGATTGGGGCGCCTCGGTGGAGAAGGCCTCCAACGGCGCCATCAAATCCAAAGTCTATCCCTCCCAGCAGCTCGGCAAGGCGTTCGACCATTACGACATGGCGCGCGACGGCATCGCCGATCTCACCTATATCAACACCGGCTATCAGCCGGGCCGCTTCCCCATTGTCGCTGCGGGCGAAATTCCTTTCCTGATGGCGAACGCCAAGGGCGGCACACAGGCTTTCGACGCCTGGTATCGGAAATACGCCGACAAGGAGATGAAGGACGTCAAGTTCTGCCTCGCCTTCGTCCACGACCCCGGCACGTTCCATTCGCGCACCAAGAAGATCATGGCGCCGGAGGACATCAAGGGGATGAAGATTTCGGCCTGCGCAGGCCACGGTTGCGAGCCTGGTCACCCAACTCGGCGGGACGAATATTCAGGCGGGCGCGCCGGAAGTCCGCGATGTCCTCGAGAAGGGCGTGGCCGACGCGGTGCTGTTCCCGTGGGGCTCAGTCCCGCTATTCGGCATCGACAAGGTGGTGAAATACCACATGGACGCTCCGTTTTACGTGTCGAACTTCGCGTTCGTCTTCAACAAGGACAAATACGAGCAGATGTCGCCGGCCCAAAAGAAGGTGATCGACGATCACTGCACCAATGAATGGGCTGTGCGCGTGGCCGGACCGTGGGCGGATTTCGAGCATGCCGGCATCGCCAAGCTCAAGGCCGAGCCGGGCCACGAGGTCTATCCGATCACGGCCGAGCAGCTCGCGCAATGGAAGAAGGCGGCGGAGCCGCTGGAAAAGGCGTGGGCGGACAACGTGCGCAAGACCGGCGTCGACCCCGCGGTCGCGATGAAGGAGCTCAAGGACGCGCTCGCCAAATACGACGCCTCCTACTGAAACGACGGAGGCTGCGCCGGGACATGTCCCGGCGCAATGTTCGGCCGGGGGCTCGCTGACGAGGGGGCGCGATTAGCGGGTCACCATCGCACCAAGCGCACCGCAGCGGGCCGGCGCCATGCAGCAGACTCACATGGATCGTTTCATCGACGGCATCGAGCTGATCGCCGCGTCCTTCGTATTCATCGTCGCCGCCGACATCTTCGTTTCCGTGCTGTTGCGGTACTTCTTTTCGATCTCGATTCCCGACGGGTACGATTTCGGGCAGCTTCTTCTCGGCATTCTCATTTTCTGGGGCATCGCGGCGACCTCCTATCGCGGCACGCACATCACGGTCGATCTCGTCTGGGCCAATGTCGGACCGCGCTGGCAGCGCCTGATCGATGTGTTCGCGACGCTGGTCCTGCTGTTCGTCGTGACCGTGCAGACCTACACGCTGTTCGACAAGGTGGTGAGCACGTACCGATCCAATGTGCTGACCTACGACCTGCGCATTCCGACCTGGCCGTTCTTCGCCGTCGCCTGGCTGGGCGACGTCTCCGCGGTGCTGCTGATTGCGGTGCGCACCTATCGGCTAATTTTCCATCCGGAACTGATGCCGCAGTACCGGATCAAGCCGGTCGAATGAGTGATCGCGATGAGTAGCGACGCCGTTGCGATCATTGGGTTCGTCCTTCTGTTCGTATTGATGCTGTTGCGGGTGCCGATCGGCATGGCGATGGGTTTGGTCGGGGTAAGCGGCTTCGCCTATCTGATCGGCGGCGGCCCGGCGCTCAAGATCGTCGGCCACACCTCGATGCGCACCGTCACCGACTTCAACTTCGCCGTCGTCCCGCTGTTTCTTCTGATGGGGTCGTTTGCGACGACCTCGGGCATGAGCCGCGAACTGTTTCGCGCGGGTAATGCGTTTCTCGGGCACATGCGGGGCGGGCTCGGTATCGCGACGATCGCCGCCTGCGGCGGGTTTGCGGCGATCTGCGGCTCCTCGGTCGCCACCGCCGCCACCTTCTCCCGCGTCGCCTATCCGGAGATGCGCGCCTATGGCTATCCGCAATCCTTCGCGACCGGCGTGATTGCAGCCGGAGGAACGCTCGGCATCATGATACCGCCTTCGACCGTGTTCGCGGTGTACGGCCTGATCACCGAGCAGGACATCGGCAAGCTGTTCATTGCGGGGATCGTGCCGGGCCTTCTCGCCATGTCGATGTACATGCTGACCATCACGATTATCGGCATGGTGCGGCCCGACTATCTGCCCCCCGGAAAAGCCGTGTCGCGGAAGGAGCTGATTGAAAGCCTGCGCGAAATCTGGGCGACCCTGCTGCTGTTCGCGTTCGTGATCGGCGGGATCTATGGCGGTCTCTTCACCGCCACCGAGGCGGCCGGCATGGGGGCGGCCGGGGCTTTCATTCTCGGCTTGATCCGCGGACGATTGTCGCGCCAGGACATTCGGCGCTCACTTCTGGACACCACCCGCGTCACCGCCGCCGTCTTCACCATTTTGATCGGCGCGCTGCTGTTTGGGTACTTCCTCACCATCACGCAGACGCCGCAGAAGGTGACCGAGTTCCTCACCGGCCTCGGGATCGGGCGCTACGGGGTGCTGGTGGTGATCATGGTCATGTATCTGGTGCTGGGATGTCTCATGGATGCGCTCGCCATGATCATCCTTACCGTCCCGATCATCTTTCCCGTGATCAAGGAGCTCGGCTTCGATCCGATCTGGTTCGGCGTGATCATCGTCATGACGGTCGAGCTCGGCCTCATTCATCCCCCCGTCGGCATGAATATTTTCGTGATCAAGAGCGTGGTCGAGGACGTGAAGATTTCCACCATCTTCTATGGCGTCCTGCCCTTTATCGTCACCGACCTGGTGCGACTGGCGATTCTGATCGCCTTCCCGATCATTGCGTTGTGGCTGCCGTCGCGTATGTAATGTGGTTGGACCCCCAACCGTCGGACGCGGCCATGGAGCGATCGTTCAAGCAGGAGGTGCAGGCGCTGAGGCTCGGGGCGGGCGAAACCTTCCACGGGGAGGGCATCCTCGCCGTCACCAAGGCGCTGTTGCAGTCGGGGGTGAGCTATGTCGGCGGCTACCAGGGGGCGCCGGTTTCCCATCTGATCGATGTGATGGTCGAGGCGCAGGACCTGCTCGCCGAACTCGGCGTGCATGTCGAGACCTGCACCAACGAGGCTTCGGCCGCCGCCATGTTGGGCGCCTCGATCAACTATCCCCTGCGCGGCGCGGTCACCTGGAAGTCGATCGTCGGCACGAATGTCGCAGCCGATGCGCTGTCCAACCTGGCCTCGCCGGGGGTGATAGGCGGCGCGCTGATCATTGTCGGCGAGGATTACGGCGAGGGCGCAAGCGTCGTCCAAGAGCGGTCCCACGCCTTCGCCATGAAGTCATCGATGTGGCTGATCGATCCCAAGCCGGACCTACCCACCATCGTGCGCTGCGTCGAGAAGGGTTTCGAGCTGTCCGAAGCGAGCCACGCGCCGGTGATGCTGGAGCTGCGCATCCGCGCCTGCCACGTGACCGGACAGTTCGAGGCGAAAACCAACCGGCGGGGCCAATTCTCGACCATCGAGCGCATGCCGGAGCCGGCTTGGTTCGACTACGCCAAACTGTCGCATCCCCCGGTCCTATTCGCACACGAACGGCTCAAGGTGGAGGAGCGGCTGCCGGCGGCGCAGGCCTTCATCGTCGCCAACCAGCTCAACGAGATCATTCCGGGCGAGATCGACGACGTCGGCGTCATCGTCCTCGGCGGGCTCGCAAACAGCGTGCTGCGTGCGCTCGCGCGCCTGGACCTCGCCGATCTATTCGGCCGCTCACGCATTCCGATCTATGTGCTCAACGTGGCCTATCCGCTCGCGCCGGACGAACTGCGCCGCTTCTGCGCCGGCAAACGCGCTGTGCTCGTGGTCGAAGAAGGCTACCCCGACTACGTCGAGCAGGCGGTCACGGTGGACCTGCGCCGCGCCGATCTCAACACGCGCGTGTTTGGTAAGGGGCCGCTGCCGCGGACGGGCGAATATACCTCGGACGTCGTCGTTCAGGGCATTGCGGGTTTTCTCCGTGAGACGCGCCCGAAGGAGATCGCGATCGAACCGATCGACGCGCTGGCGAAGGCAGTCGCCGCCCACAAGGCCGCCGCCGCTGCCGCCGCTCCGGAACTACCCGCCCGCCCGCCCGCCTTCTGCACCGGCTGCCCGGAGCGCCCGGTGTTCGCGGCGATCAAGCTCGCCGAACGCGAAGTCGGGCGGACCCATATCAGCGCCGATATCGGTTGCCATTCGTTTGCGACCATGCCGCCGTTCAACCTGGGCAACTCGATCCTCGGCTATGGGATGAGCCTGGCAAGCGCGGCCGCAGTCGCCCCGAACCTCGATCGGCGGCCGATCGCCATCATGGGGGACGGCGGGTTCTGGCATAACGGACTCCTCAGCGGCGTCGCCAGCAACCTATTCAACAAAGGCGACGGCGTGCTGTTGATCATGCAGAACGGCTACACCTCGGCGACCGGGCAGCAGTTCATGCCGTCGAGCCCGGCGAGCCGCGACGGCGCGCCTTCCGGCATGACGATCGAGGCGACGCTGCGCGCGCTCGGCGTCAAATGGCTGCGCACGGTGCGCAGCTACAGCGTCGCCAAGATGGCCGCGACCCTGAAAGAGGCGATGCTGTCGGCCGAGCGCGGCCTCAAAGTCATCATCGCCGACGGCGAGTGTCAGCTCGTGCGCCAGCGCCGCGTGCGCGCGGAGGATGCGATCAAGCTCGAGCGCGGCGAACGCGTCGTCCGCACCCGCTTCGGCGTCGACGACGATATCTGCACCGGCGATCACTCCTGCATCCGCCTCTCCGGCTGTCCATCGCTCACGCTCAAGCCGAACCCGGACCCGCTGCGGAACGATCCCGTCGCGACTGTCGTGGAAAGTTGCGTCGGCTGCGGCCTGTGCGGCGAGGTCGCGCATGCGGCGGTGCTGTGCCCCTCCTTCTACCGGGTCGAACTGGTGCGCAATCCGACGCGATGGGACCGGTTCCGCCACGGCCTGTCGCGCGGAGTCATCCGCCGGTTCGGCGGCGGCGCTGGAGCGGCAGCGACATGAGCGACCCGTCCCGTCCGCTTACGCTCTTGATTGCCGCGCTCGGTGGCGAAGGCGGCGGCGTGCTCACGCATTGGATCGTCACGGCGGCGACGAGCCTCGACTTTCCCGTGCAGAGCACGTCGATTCCCGGAGTGGCGCAGCGGACCGGCGCGACGACCTATTACATTGAAATTCTGCCGGTCACCCGAGCCGAGTTGGACGGGCGGCAACCGGTGCTGGCGCTCACGCCGGGCGCAGGCGATGTCGACATCGTGCTGGCGAGCGAACTCATGGAAGCCGCGCGCGCCGTCGGCAGTGGCTTTGTCACGACCGACCGCACGTTTGTGGCCGCCTCCAGCCACCGCCAATTCGCGATCGTGGAAAAGATGGCGATGGCCGACGGCCGGTACGATCGGGCGCGTCTGCTCGATGCGGTTGCGCAGAACGCCCAGGCCTCGCTCATCTTCGACATGGAGACGGTCGCACGCGAAGCCGGTGCGATGATCAGCGCGGTGATGCTGGGCGCGCTCGCCGCCTCGGGCCGTCTGCCGATTCCGCAGGACGCGCTGATCGCGGCGATCCGCGCCGAGGGCAAGGCGGCTGAAGCGAATATTCGCGGCTTCGAGGCGGGACGCCGCGCGGCGGAACGTGCGACGACCTCAGCGCTCATCGTCGAGCCTCACAAGCGGGCGCTCGAAGGCGCGCGCGCGCTGCGATCGCTCGAAGCCGAGGCGGCGGAATCATTTCCTCCCAAGGCCGCCGGGATTGCCATCGACGGTATCCGCCGGCTCTATCGCTATCAGAGCCGCTCCTACGCGCGCCTCTATCTCAAACGGCTGAAGGCCATCACGGATGGCGACAGGACGGCGCAGGCCGACGGTCGGCTCTTGTGCGAGGCCGCGCGATACCTCGCTTTGCGCATGTCCTACGAGGATGTGATCCGGGTCGCGGCTGCAAAGATTGCGCCCGACCGGATCGACCGGATCCAGCGGGACATAGGAGCCGGGCAGGGCGAGCGGGTGCGGATCATCGAGTTCCTGAAACCGGGGCTCGATGAAATATGCCAAATCCTCCCAGGACCGCTCGCGCGCCGCCTCCTCGCCGCCGCCGAACGGCGCGCGTGGCTGCGCAAGCTGCATTTCGCCATGGAGCTGGAGACGACCTCGATCTCCGGCTATCTCCGGCTCTGGGGCCTTGCGCGACTGCGCGTCTTCCGGCCGTGGACGCACCGCTATCAGGAAGAGCGGCGCGCGATCGAGGATTGGCTTGCGCTCGTCGCCGCAGCGGCGAGGCGCTCGCCGGCGTTAGCGCTCGAAGTCGTGGAGTGCGCGCGATTGTTGAAGGGCTATGGCGACACGCTCAGACGCGGCCGCGACAACTACGCCGTGATCGAGTCGCGCGTCATCCGCCCGGTCTTGACGGGACAGATACCGCTGGCGATGGGCATCGATGCGATCGCGAACGCCCGCGCTGCTGCGCTTCTTGACCCGGATGGGGTTGGCCTCGCCGCTTGCATCGCTGAAATCGAAAGCCAGCCGCAAATCCGGCTCGCCGCGGAGTAACAAGCGTCGTGCCGCGTCGCCCCCCGCGGGCGGCAACCGATCGTGAGCGCGCGCTTGCTGGTTGCCAGTGACAGTCGTGTCGCATAACAATTGCGATACGAAAGCAAAAAAATGCGTTTTTGGGAGGATGCAATGAGGGCGCTCAAGAAGGCCCGGCGGATGGCTGTGGCCATCCTCTGGCTCGCAGGCTTGTCTTATTTGGCGCTTGTCGTGGCGCCGGCGCAGGCCGAGCCCTGGCCGCAGCGGCCGGTCAAGTTCATTCTGCCGCTCGGACCCGGCGCCGGAGTCGACGTGACGGCGCGGCTGATCGCGGACCGGCTCACCAAACGTTGGGATCAGCCGGTGGTGGTGGAGAATCGTCCTGGCGGCGACGGAGTGGTCGCGATCACGGCCTTCATCTCTGCCCAAGACGATCATACACTCCTGTTCTCGCCCGCCGGATCATTCACCGCTCATCCCTATCTGCACGAGAAGATGTCCTATGATCCGCGCGAGCTTGCGCCGATCGCCCGAGTGACCAATACGCTTGTGGCATTCGGCGTGCCGGAAGCGCGCAAGCTCGGAACGCTCGCGGACTTGATCGCTCTGGTGCGGGCGAAACCGGGCGAGCTCAACTGGGCGTCCGCGACCGGGACCAATGAATTCCTCTTCGCCGGATTTTTAAAGACAGCCGGCCTTTCCATGCAGAAGGTGCCATATCGCGACACCGTCCAGGCGCTCAACGATCTCGCCGAGGGCCGCATCGACATGTACGTGGCCGCGCTCGCCATCATGCTCCCGCAGGTTCGCGCCGGTAAGGTGAAGATTCTGGCGATGACCAATCGTGTGCGTGCGGCGACCATGGCGGACGTTCCGACGGCGCGAGAGGCCGGCTATCCGGAGCTTTCCTTTGACGGGCTCGTCGGACTCTTCGGCCCACGTGACATGCCGAAGGCGCTGCGCGAACGGATCGCCGCCGATGTTCGCGCCGTCGCCGCCGATCCGGAAATCGTCGCGCGGTTGACGGCGGCCGGACAGGTCCTCAACCCGGGATCCGCCGCCGAGTTTGAAGCGGAAATGAAGGAACAGTACGCTCAGATCGCCGCCGTCGGCCGGGCTCTCGGTCTCAAGCCGGCTCAATAAGACCGGGTCGGTCTGTCGCGAAGCTCTCCGGGTGCGGTCGCTGCCGCGCGATCGCCACCGTCAAAAAGGGGGGAATGCAAGCCCATGCAGATCGATGCCTACACCCATTTCATCCCGAAGAAATTCTTCGAGACCATGCTGCGGATCGCCGGCGACCACAAGGACATCGGCAAGCGGGTGCGCAACATCCCCTGCCTGATCGATCTCGACGAGCGGCGCAGGATCGTCGGCCAGTTCAAGGACTATGCGCAGATACTCTCCTATTCCCAGCCGCCGATCGAGGACATGGTCGGCCCCGACCGAAGCGAAGAGCTGGTCCGCATGATCAATGACGGATTGGCCGAGATCATCGCGAAATACCCGGCTGAATTCCCCGGCTTCGTCGCGCAGGTTTCGCTCGGCAATCCCGAGGCGTCGGTCCGCGAGGCAGAACGCGCGATCCGTGACCTCGGCGCCTGCGGCGTGCAGATCTACACCAACGTCGGCGGCAAGCCCCTTGATCATCCGGAATTTGCGCCGTTCTTTGCCGCCATGGAAAGGCTCGGCAAACCGGTCTGGATTCATCCGGCGCGTGGCGCCAACCATCCCGATTATCTCACCGAGACGAAATCGCTCTATGAGATCTGGTGGACGTTCGGCTGGTCCTACGAGACCGCGGCCGCCATGGCGCGTCTCGTCTTCTCCAAGACGCTCGACCGCCATCCGGCCCTGAAGCTGATCGTGCACCATTTCGGCGGCATCGTGCCCATGCTCGAAGGCCGCATCGGCCCCGGCTGGGACCAATTGGGCGCCCGCACCTCGGACGAAGACTATCAGTCGCTCAAGCGCAGTCTGAGCAAGCGGCCGCTCGATTACTTCAAACAGAACTTCTACGTCGACACGGCGGTGTTCGGCTCGGACGCCGCGACCGTGTGCGGGCTCGCTTTCTACCCGCACGATCGGGTGCTGTTTGCTTCGGACTGTCCCTTCGATCCGGAGAAGGGGCCCGGCTATATCCGTGAAACGTTGCGCATTCTGGCATCGCTCGAGCTTTCCAAGGATAAGCGCGAGGGTATCGGTTATCGTAATCTTGAGAGGATTACGGGCAAGACCTTTGTGAATTAGAGACGCTTCATATCCCCTGGCGTGAAACCCGCCGCGCCATCTGCTAGCCTTGCGCACGATGGACGCCGCGCGACCGACCGAGACACCTGCGATTTCCGGCCCGAGCGAAACGACCGGCGATGTCGCCGCGCCGCCGGGCGCGAGCTTGCGCAAATCCGGCGGCGACGCTAGCCGCGCGACGCCGATGATGGAGCAGTATATCGAGATCAAGACCGCCAATCCGGATTGCCTCCTGTTCTATCGGATGGGGGACTTTTACGAGCTTTTCTTCGACGACGCCGAGGTGGCGAGCCGCGCGCTCGGCATCGTGCTGACCAAGCGCGGCAAGCATCTCGGCCACGATATTCCGATGTGCGGGGTGCCGATCGAGCGAGCCGACGAGTATCTGCACCGGCTGATCGCGCTCGGCCATCGCGTCGCCGTCTGCGAGCAGCTGGAAGACCCGGCGGAGGCAAGGAAACGCGGCGCGAAGGCAGTCGTGCGCCGCGACGTGGTGCGGCTCGTCACGCCCGGCACGCTCACCGAGGATTCGCTCCTCGACGCCAGGCGCAACAACTATCTCGTCGCCATTGCGCGGGCGAAAGCCTCGGCGCCGGGCGAGGACAGCCGGTTCGCGCTTGCCTGCCTCGACATCTCGACGGGCGAGTTTCGCCTGACCGAGTGCGGCCGCGCAGGCCTTTCCGCCGAAATCGCCCGCATCGAGCCGGGCGAGGTGATCGTCTCGGACCCGCTTTATGGCGATCCCGAGCTTGCTCCTTATCTGCGCACGCTTCCCGCGGTGACGCCGCTTGCGCGCGACGTGTTCGACGGGGCGAGCGCGGAGCGCCGGCTTGCCGACTTTTTCGCCGTGGCGACGACCGAAGCGTTCGGCACGTTCTCGCGCCTTGAACTCACCGCTGCCGCCGCCTGCGTCACCTATGTCGAGCGCACCCAGATCGGCAAGCGGCCGGCGCTGTCGCCCCCCGTGCGGGAGCCGGCCGGCGCGACGCTCCTCATCGACCCGGCAACTCGCGCCAATCTCGAACTGATGCGCACGCTGTCGGGCGAGCGGCGCGGCTCCCTCGTCGCCGCCGTCGACCGGACGGTCACCGCGGCGGGATCGCGGCTGCTCGCGCAGCGCCTTGCCGCGCCGCTCACCGACCCGCAGGCGATCGGCGAGCGGCTCGATGCGCTTGCCTGGTTCGTCGCCGACGCCGGCCGGCGCGGCGCCGCGCGCGACCATCTCGCCGCTGCGCCCGACCTCGCCCGCGCGCTCTCGCGCCTCGTGCTTGGACGCGGCGGGCCGCGCGACCTCGCCGCGATCCGCGATGGGCTTCGTGCCGCAACCGAGTTGAGCAAGCGCCTGTCTGCGGGAGTGGACGCGCCGAGCGAAATCGCCGGTGCGGTCGCCGCGTTGGTGCGCCCGAATGCCGCCCTCGTCGCCGCGCTCGATGCGACGCTCGCCGACGAGCTTCCCCTCTTGAAACGCGATGGCGGCTTCGTGCGGGCGGGCTACGACGCTACGCTCGACGAAACGCGCGCATTGCGCGACGAAGCGCGCCGGGTGATCGCGGCCCTGCAGGCGCGCTATGCCGAAGCGACCGGTATCCGCAGCCTGAAGATACGCCACAACAACGTGCTCGGCTATTTCGTCGATGTGACGGCGCAGCACGGCGACAAGCTGATGGGCGCCCCGCACAACGCCACCTTCATTCACCGACAGACGACCGCCGGCCAGGTGCGCTTCACCACGACCGAGCTTGGCGAGTTGGAGGCGAAGATCGCGAGCGCCGCCGACCGCGCGCTCGGCCTCGAGTTCGAGATCTTCGACCGATTGTGCGGCGAAGTCGTCGCCGCGGCCGAAGCGATCAAGGCCGCCGCGCTTGCGCTTGCAGCGATCGACGTCGCCGTTGCGCTGGCGACGATCGCGGTCGAGCGCAACTATGTCCGGCCGCAGATCGATGCGGGCCTTGGCTTCGAGATTGTCGGCGGGCGTCATCCGGTGGTCGAGCAGGCGCTCGCGCAGGATGGGTCGCCCTTCGTCGCCAACGATTGCGATCTCACGCCGCCCGCCGGCGAACCTGCCGGCCGCATCTATGTCGTCACCGGGCCGAACATGGCGGGCAAATCGACCTATCTGCGGCAGAACGCGCTGATCGCCGTGCTCGCGCAGATGGGGAGTTTCGTGCCGGCGACGCAGGCGCATATCGGCGTCGCCGATCGGCTGTTCTCGCGCGTCGGCGCCGCCGACGATCTTGCGCGCGGGCGCTCGACCTTCATGGTGGAGATGGTGGAGACCGCGGCCATCCTCAATCAGGCGGGCGCGCATTCCCTTGTCATCCTCGACGAGATCGGACGCGGCACCGCCACCTTCGACGGCCTCTCCATCGCCTGGGCGGCGATCGAGCATCTGCACGACCGCAATCGCTGCCGCGCGCTGTTCGCCACCCATTTTCATGAACTGACCGCGCTCGCGCACAAGCTGCCGCGCTTGTTCAACGCGACCATGCGCGTGAAGGAATGGCATGGCGATGTGGTGTTCCTGCACGAGGTGATGGCGGGCGCGGCCGACCGCTCCTACGGCATCCAGGTGGCGAAGCTCGCGGGCCTGCCAGCCGCGGTGATCGAACGGGCGAAGCTCGTCCTTGCCGAGCTGGAAGCGCAGGACCGCGTCTCGCCGGCGCAGCGGCTGATCGACGATCTGCCGCTGTTCGCCACGCGCGTGTCAACGCCGGCGCAGCCGCACGATGCCGTCATGGATGCGGTGATGAGCGCGCTCGCCTCGCTCAACCCGGATGACCTGTCGCCCAAACAGGCATTGGAAGCGCTTTACGCGCTGAAAGCGGCGGCGAAAAAGCGCGAGTAGGGCAGGGAAGGCGACAAGCCGTCTCCTTCTCCCCTCGCGGGAGAAGGCGCCGAGTAACCCTCTCCCGCGAGGGGAGAGGGCAAGGGCGGGCTCATCGCTGTCGATTACGCGCGAGCGCATTTTCAAGCCGCGCCCACGCCTGTTCATCCCCGGGCAGGCCGAAGCGCAGCCAGGTCGGACGCTCGGCGAAGCGGCGCACCAGAATTCCGGCATGGCCGAGCTGATCGAAGAGGTTCGGGACCGCGGGTGTTTGCGCCAGCCGGAACAACGACGTGCCGCCGATCACGTCGAGTCCCGCATCGGCGAGGAGCTTGTCGAGTCGCTGCGCCGCCTGCGCGAGCTTGCGCCGCGTCGCGTCGATCCAGAAGCGGTCCGCGAGCGCGGAAGCCCCGATCGCGAGCGCCGGCCCCGACACCGCCCACGGCCCCAACGAAGCGCGCAGCTTCGCCGCGATGTCTGCTGCTGCGACAGCAAAACCGAGCCTTAGGCCGGCAAGTCCGAAGAATTTCCCGAAGGAGCGCAGCACCACGATGCCTCCGCGTTCGACTTCGCGCGCGAGGCTCGCGGCCGGCGGACCGACATCCATGAACGCCTCGTCGATCACGAAAAGGCCGGCCCGGCGGTGCAGAGCGTCGGCGAGCGCGAGCAGGTCCGCCGCGGCGACGATCCGTCCGTCGGGATTGTTCGGGTTGACGAGGATCGCGAGGTCGGCGTCGGCAAGCTCGCGCAGACTTTGCGCTTCGGTGACGCGATGTCCAGCAAGCGCGGCCGCGCGCGCATGCTCTGGATAAGTGGGGCCAAGAACCGCGGCGCGACCCGCTGGTTTGAGCGCGGCGACCAGCGACAGCAGGATTTGCGTGCCGGGCGCGGCGACGATGCAGGCAGGCGACGGGGCGCAATACGCTTCCGTGGCCGCGGCCAAAAGCCGGGCGAGCGCGTCCGGCTGTGGCAAGCGCTCGAACAATGAGGGCGATACCGCCTCGACCGTGTAGGGATAAGGATTGATTCCGGTCGAGAGGTCGATGAATGGTTCGGGCGCGTCCGGAAACAGCCGCCGCGCGGCGCACAGATCGCCGCCATGTTCGATCGATTTGGCCGCGTGAGAGACCATGAACGCAGCGCTTGCCCTTGTTGCTCTGCTGGTCGAGGCCATCGTCGGTTACCCGGATCGGCTCGTGCGCGCAATCGGCCATCCCATCATCTGGATGGGCAAGCTGATCGCGCTGCTCGATCGCACGCTCAACCGGGCTGACCCGTTATGGGCGGTCCTTGCCCGCGCATGGGCCCCCTCCCTGACCCTCCCCCGCAAGCGGGGGAGGGAGCGGAGCGAAGCGACGCGGGAGGGGGCTGCGGATTGCCGGGTCAAGCCCGGCAATGACGAGAGGGGTAATACTAATTCACGCATCCCCGGCGTCTTCGCTCTCCTCATTATGCTCGCTGTGGTCGGCGTGGCCGCTTTTGTCCTCCAGAGCGCGCTGTTGCTACTCCCGTTCGGCTTCGTCGCTGTAGCGTTCGTGGCGAGCAGCTTGATCGCCCAGCGCAGCCTGCACGACCATGTCGAGCGCGTCGCCTCCGCGCTCGAAAGTGACGGTCTTGCAGCTGGCCGCGAAGCGGTCTCGCGTATTGTCGGCCGCGACACCGCTGCGCTCGATGAAGCGGGCGTCTCCCGCGCCGCCATCGAAAGCCTCGCCGAAAATTTTTCCGACGGCGTCGTGGCGCCCGCTTTCTGGCTTGCGCTCGGCGGACTGCCGGGCGGCGCGCTGTACAAGGCCGTCAACACCGCCGACAGCATGATCGGCCATCGCACGCCGCGCTACGAAAAATTCGGCTGGGCGGCGGCGCGTCTCGACGACCTTGTCAATCTGCCGGCCTCGCGCCTGTCCGCCCTGCTCATCGTCGTGGGGGCCGCGATCGCGCCCGGCGCGTCGGCCGCACATGCGTGGCAGGCGATCCGCCGCGATGCGCCACGTCACCGCTCGCCGAACGCTGGCTATCCGGAGGCGGCGATGGCGGGAGCGCTCGGGCTGTCGCTTGCGGGACCGCGCGTCTATGCCGGCGTGCAGGTCGACGATGCCTGCATGGGCTGCGGCCGGCGCGAGGCGAATGCAGCCGACATTCGCGCCGCGCTTGCGCTTTACCGCCGCGCCGACGCGCTGCTGATCGCGCTCGTGGCGATATTTGCCGCGGCCCTCAGCGCGCTAGGCTGAGCAGCCGGTCGAGATCGATGTGGCGGGCGAGGTGCTCCGCGAGCCGGTCGAGCGTCTCCTCGACCTGCGCCTCGTAGGCGATGCTCGCGCCGCCGGCGGCAAAGCGGGAAAGCCAAGCCGCCCGTTGCTTGTCGTCGGCGAACAGGCCGTGGACATAGGTTCCGATCACACGGCCGTCGGCGGAGACCGCGCCTTCCGGCGAGCCGTCGGCAAGCCGCGCGAACGGCCGCGCGCGATCAGGCCCCTCGGTCACCCCCATATGCATTTCATAGCCTGCGAATGGCGCGCCGTCGGCGCTCGTTCCCCGTACCGGCTCGAGACGTTTTTCGTCCGACAGGATGGTCTCGACTTCGAGCAGGCCCAAGCCGTCGCATGCGCCGGGCGGCCCTTCAATGCCGGTCGGATCGCGGATCAGGCGGCCGAGCATCTGATAGCCGCCGCACAGCCCGAGCACTAGGCCGCCGCGCCGCAAATGGGCGGCGATGTCGATATCGAAGCCGGCCTCGCGCAGCGCGGTAAGATCGGCGATCGTCGCCTTCGAGCCCGGCAGGATGACGAGATCGGCGTCGCCGGGGAGCGCCGCGCCTTCGCGCACGCGCGCGAGCTCGATCGCCGGCTCCGCGTCGAGCGGATCGAGGTCGTCGAAATTGGCGATATGCGGCAGGATCGGAACCGCGATGCGCAACCGCGCCTGCGGCTTCTCCGCCCGCGCGGCATCGAGCGCGAGCGCATCTTCCGCCGGCAGAAGCCGCGCAGCGGGAAAGAACGGGACAAGCCCCAGCGCCGCCCAGCCGGTGTGCTGCGCAATCGCCGTCATGCCGTCGGCGAACAGCGCCGGATCGCCGCGGAACTTGTTGACGATGAAGCCGCGGATCAGCGCCGCATCGGCGGGATCGATCACCGCCTTGGTGCCGACGAGGCTCGCGACCACCCCGCCGCGGTCGATGTCGCCAATCAGCACGACGGCGAGATTCGCAGCGCGCGCAAAGCCCATATTGGCGATGTCGCACTTGCGCAGATTGATTTCCGACGCGCTGCCCGCCCCTTCGACCAGCACGATGTCGGCCTCCGCCTTGAGCCGGGCGAAGCTTTCGAGCACCGCAGACATCAGTTCGGGCTTGACGCGTTGATAGTCGGCAGCCTTGGCGGCGCCATAGACGCGGCCCTGCACCACGATCTGCGCGCCGACCTCGCTCTGCGGCTTGAGCAGGACCGGGTTCATATGAACGCTTGCCGGCGCCCGCGCGGCGCGCGCCTGCAGCGCCTGGGCGCGGCCGATCTCGCCGCCGTCCGTGGTGACCGCGGCATTGTTCGACATGTTCTGCGGCTTGAACGGTCGCACCGCGAGCCCGCGATTGGCGAAGGCGCGCGCGAGCCCCGCCACGATCAGCGACTTGCCGACATCCGACCCCGTGCCCTGGAACATGAGGGCGCGGGCGGTCATGCCGATCGCCCTCCCGGCCGACGCACCCGAACTCCTTGCGCGGCGCCGCGCCCGACCAGATGCGCCAGGCAAGCCCTCAAAGCGAAAAATGGTTTGTCGTGCATATGTGCCAATCTTGATTTGCCACTGCGCAGCGCTGTGCGCTTTATCGCGGCGGTCACAGGGGCGGCCGCAAGAGGGCTCATGCTAAACTATATGTATCTGGCGATCTCGATCGTCGCCGAGGTTATCGCCACCTCCGCGTTGAAGGCATCCGAAGGCTTTACGCGCCTGGTTCCGTCGGCGGTCGTCGCCATTGGATATGCGATATCGTTCTATTTCTTGTCACTCACATTGAGGGTTCTGTCCGTCGGCATCGTCTATGCGATCTGGTCGGGAGTCGGCATCGTTCTGATTTCCGCGATCGGCTGGGCGCTGTATGGGCAAAAGCTGGACGTCGCGGCCTTGGCGGGCATGTCCCTTATTATTGCCGGCGTGGTGATCGTGAACCTGCTTTCAAGCTCGACGGGCCATTAGCCTTCCGGATCGCGCGCGGCCACGCCGCCGATCCAAACAAGCACAGGCAGCTAGAATTCAATGCCCGGCTGCGCTTTGACGCCGGCTGCGAAATGGTGCTTGACCAGCGTCATTTCCGTGACGAGGTCGGCCGCTTCGATCAGGTCCGGCTTGGCGTTGCGGCCGGTGACGATGACGTGCAGCCCCGGCCGGCGCGCCTGCAGCGCGGCGACCACCGCCGGCAGCGGCAGATAATCGTAGCGCAGCGCGACATTCAGCTCATCGAGGATGACGAGGCCGATACTCGGATCGGCCATCAATTCCTGCGCTTTCGCCCAGGCGCGTTCGGCGGCGGCGATGTCGCGCTTGAGGTCCTGCGTCTCCCAGGTGAAGCCTTCGCCCATCGTGTGCCAGGACACCTGATCGCCGAATTTTTCCAGCGCGTCACGCTCGGCCGAATGCCAGGCGCCCTTGATGAACTGCACCACGCCGACCCGGTGGCCGCGCCCGAGCATGCGCAGCGCAAGGCCGAAGGCGGCGGTGGATTTCCCTTTGCCGGTCCCGGTATGCACGATGAGAAGACCTTTCTCTTGCGTCTTCTCCGCCACTTCCGCGTCCTGCACGCTCTTGCGCTTGGCCATCTTGGCGCGGTGGCGCTCCGCTTCGGTCTCGTCGATCTCTCTGTTCGTCGTCATCCCGTTCCCTTTACGAAAAGCGGCAGGCCCGCCACCACGAGGACGACGCAGTCCGCGCGGGCGGCGAGCCGCTGGTTGAGGAAGCCCTGCAGGTCGCGGAAGCGTCGCGCCAGCGCGTTGTCAGGGACGATACCGCAGCCCACCTCGTTGGCGACTAGCGCGACCGGGCCGCGGGCTTGTTCGAGAGCGCGTTCGAGCCGGGCGAACTCGGCGTCGGCGTCTGCTTCCGCGCGCATCAGATTGGAAAGCCACAGGGTCAAGCAGTCGACCAGAATTGGCATGTTCGCATGCCCGGCAAGCACTCCGGGAAGATCGCGCGGCGCTTCGATCGAAATCCAATCCGCCCCGCGTCGCGCCTTATGAGCGGCGATGCGCGCCGCCATTTCGGCATCGCCCGCCTCCGCCGTCGCGATATAGAGCCACGGCGGCGGATGCCGGCTGATCCGGCTCTCCGCGTAGCGGCTCTTGCCGGAGCGGGCGCCGCCGAGAACCAGCGTCAGCTCGCGTCCGCCGGCGGCGGTCATGCCGTCTCGGTCCGACCCAGCCGGGCATACAGCGCGCCCGCCGCCCAGCCGAGCAGCGTCCAGAACACCGCCGCGATCACGAGCGAACGCGCTGCAAAGCTCGCGGCCAGTTCAGGCGGAGCCGTCCCTGCGCCCTCGCCGTGCGGCGCGCCGATCAGGTGCGGGACGACGATGAGCGCCAACCCCGCTGGAATCGCCCAGCCCCAGCGTCCGAACACGGCGAGCGCAATTCCGCCGGCGGTCGCCGCCGCCGTTCCGATCCACCAGACCTGCCGGGCGAAGAGGTCGGCTTCGGCCGAGCCGGGCAGCATCGGCGCAAGCCCGAAGGCAGGCGCGAGGGCAAAAACAGCAAATCCCGCGATCCCCCAGAGCAGGCCCTCGCGCGCGTCGACGGCCCGCCCACTGACCGCAAAAGCGCCGACAAGCATGAGCGCATAGCCGATCGAGACAAGCGTGGTGGCGAGGAAAGTCAGAGCGGTGCGCGATGCCGATCCGCCGCCGTTGTCCGCCGCCTTCGGATGCGCTTCATGGGCATGCGCAGACGGCGCAATCAGCGCCCACGCTGTTTCGGACCCCGCGGTGGCGGCCGGAAGCGCCGCCTTCGGCCGTGCTTCGGCATGCTCGTAATTCTCAGCCTTGAGGATGAGCGGAACCAGCGCGAGATGCTGGAGCGTCGCAAGCACGAGGCCAATAGCCACCCCCGCCGCGAGAGCGGCCCCGAAAATTCGCCGGAACATGGTTGTCCCCTCAGTGGCAGGGGAAGCTGACGGCGTGTCTCGTGTCGTGCGCGGCGTCGTGAATCGCCGGGTAATGGGCGAAGCCGGCAACGCCGATAAAAACGACCCCGAGCAAGATGGCGGCAAGGCCATAACGCAGCGCGTCAATGCGTGCGGACGAAAGAACGATCGGTTTGGTAATCGCGGTCATCGAATTCCCCTTTCGCCCTCCTCCCGAGGGCATCCCGTGGTCCATGTCGCCGGCAGGTCTCCTGGCTTGCGGGTCACTGCCCTTCTCGGCCTTCCCGGAGCGTCCCGAGGCTCCAGTGGCGTGTCGAGAAGGGCTCGCCGCTCACAGTTGCGGGGGCAGCCGCGGCTTCGGACAGATCCCTCACCGCGTTCCCTATTGCGTCCCGCCGGGGCGGGAACCGACGACGCACCGAACTATAGCGCCATTCCGATCTGCTGCAAGCGACTACGCGCCGTCATTGACAAATGCGGCGCGGCAAGAATTAACTGGCCCGCCATTGACGGTCTCTCGCCTGAGAGCCAAAAGGGAATGCGGTGCGGACCATCGGTTCCAATTCCGCAGCTGCCCCCGCAACTGTGAGCGGCGAGCCTGAGCCACAGAGCCACTGGGAAACCGGGAAGGCGGTGACGGGCTGAGACCCGCAAGCCAGGAGACCTGCCGTCGGTTCGTTCGCGGTCCGGGCGGGGTGCCTCGGCGCCGGTCGATTGATCTCCCGCACCCGCGAAAACCTGGCTCCCGGAGAGACGCGCGTGACCCTCGTCGACCAATCCAGCGCCGGCGCCAATCTGGCGGCAGAGCCTGCGCAGCGCGAGGCGACCATCTATGTCTGCGTCACCTGCCGGCCGCCGGGGGAGCCGGATAATCCGTTCCGACCGGGTGAAACATTGGCCGATTCGGCGGCGCGCGCGGCCGAACGCACCGGGGTGCGCGTCCTCAAGGTGAAATGCCTCGGCGTATGCAATCGCCCGCCGACGGTGGGACTGCGCGCCGACGGTTCGTGGACCTATGTCTTCAGCGGCCTTTCGCTCGACGATGGCGCCGACCTCGTCGTCGCCGCGCGCATGCTGGCGAACGATCCCGAGGGTTTGTTGCCCTGGCAGGGGCGTCCAAAATCGCTCAAGCGCGGCATGGTCGCCCGTGTTCCCCCGCTCGATTTCGAAGAGGAGCCTGAATGACGGCCTCGCTTGCGCGCGTGCCCTGCACGGTGGTGACCGGTTTTCTCGGCTCGGGCAAGACGACGTTGATCCGCCACGTGCTCGCCAATGCGCAGGGCCGGCGGCTTGCGGTGATCGTCAACGAATTCGGCGATGTCGGCATCGATGGCGAAATCCTTAAGGGCTGCGGCGACGAGGCGTGCCCGGAAGAAAATATCGTCGAGCTCGCCAATGGCTGTCTGTGCTGCACCGTCGCCGACGAGTTCGTGCCGGCGCTCGATGCGATCCTCTCGCGCACGCCCAAGGTCGAGCACATCGTGATCGAAACCTCCGGGCTCGCCCTGCCGAAGCCCCTGGTGCAGGCGTTCCATTGGCCGGCGATCAAGAGCCGCGTCACGGTGGACGGCGTCGTCGCAGTGGTGGACGGGGCGGCGCTGGCGGAAGGCCGCGTCGCCGCCGATCTCGCCGCGCTCGCCCGCGAACGGGCCGCCGATCCGGCGCTCGACCACGACGATCCGATCGAGGAGGTGTTCGCCGACCAGATCGCCTGCGCCGATCTCGTCGTGCTGAACAAGCGCGATCTGCTCGACGATCGCGGCCTCGATACGGCGATGGCGGCCGTCAGCAGCGCGCTGCCGCGCGCGGTCAAGGTCGTCACCGTGGCCGATGGCAAGGTCGATCCGGCGGCGCTGATCGGGCTCGGGCTGGCGGTCGAGAACGACATCGAAAACCGCCGCACGCTGCATGATGCGGAGGCCGAACACGATCACGACGATTTCGACAGCTTCGTCGTGCCGCTGTCGGAGATCGAGGAGCCGTCCGCGCTGATGGCGCGCGTCGCCGCAGCCGCGGAGGCTTTCGACGTGCTGCGGGTGAAGGGCTTCGCCGCCGTGACGGGCAAGCCGATGCGGCTTCTTGTGCAGGCGGTCGGCTCGCGGGTGACAAGCCACTACGACCGGCCATGGGCGGCCTCCGAGCCACGCGCCGGGGGCCTCGTCGTCATCGGCCTCAAGGGGCTAGACCGCGCGGCGATCGCCCGCGCCCTGGTCGAGTGAGCGATGCACCTTCTCGCCACCAGTTCCACCACGATCGAAGAGATCGCCGAGCCGGTCGATCTCCGTCAGACGCCAGCCGATATTCTCCTATTGTCCTTCGCCGACAGCGATCTCGCCGGACTCGCCGCCGCCTGGGCGGTCGAGCGCGAAAGGCTGCCGAGCGTGCGGCTCACGCAATTGCGCGACCTGCGCCATCCCATGTCGGTCGATGTGTGGGTCGATCGCGTCGGCGTCCATGCGAAAATTATTCTGGTGCGGCTGCTCGGCGGGCTCGACTGGTGGCGCTATGGCGTCGAGCGGCTCTCGGCGGTCGCGCGCACGCGCGGGATTGCGCTCGCCGTCCTGCCCGGCGAAGACCGCGACGATGCGCGGCTCGCCAAGGCGTCCACCCTGCCGCCCGCCGAGCTCGATGGCTTGCTGGCTTATTTCCGCGAAGGCGGGTGCGAGAATCTGCGCGCGTTGCTGCGCCGGCTCGCGCGTCACGCGGGCGCGCCGATCGAGGCGGCGCCGCCACGGCCGGTCCCGCGCGCGTCCGCTTATCTCCCCGGCGAGGGAGCCGTCGATCTCGATCGCCTTGCGGCCAGCCTCGCTCCGGATCGACCGGTCGTCCCGGTCATTTTCTATCGCGCGCATCTGCTTGCGGCGGATGTCGCGCCGATCGATGGGCTGTGCGAAGCGCTGCGCGACCGCGGAATCGCTGCGGCTCCGCTTTTCGTCACCAGCCTGAAGGACAAGGACAGCGACGCCTTCATTCGCGCGGCGCTTGCGCGGCTCGATCCGGCGGCGATCGTGACGACCACCGCGTTCGCCGCGGGCGACGGATCGGACAATACGACGCCGCTCGACGGGCCCGGCGTTGCTGTCTTGCAGGCGGTGATCGCGAACACCAAACGATCTGCCTGGTGCGACAGCGCGCGCGGGCTCGGCGCGGCCGACCTTGCGATGCATGTCGTGCTTCCCGAACTGGACGGCCGGGTGCTCGCGGGCGCCGTCGCCTTCAAGGATCCGAGGCCGGCTCAGGATGGACTCGCTTTCACCGCGCTCGCCAACCGCGCCGAGCCGGACCGCATCGCAATGGTCGCGGACCGCGTCGCCGCGCTCGTGCGCCTGCAATGCGCGCCGCGCGGCGAACGGCGCATCGGCGTGCTGATGCCCGATTATCCCGGCCAGGCCGGCCGCACCGCCTACGCGGTCGGCCTCGACGTGCCGGCGAGCGTCGTCGCGACGCTCGCAGATCTTGCCGCCGCCGGCTATCGCGTTGAAGGCGCGCCCGCGACGCCGGCCGCGCTGCTCGATTCACTGAACGCCGGCCAGGAGACGCCGGCGCTTTCGCTCGACGCGTATGCGCGTCTATTACACGAGCTTCCCGCCGAGGTCGTCGCGCGTTTGCATTCGACTTGGGGCGATCCCGCCGCCGATGCGGATGTGCGCGAGGGCGCTTTCCGCTTCCGCGCCCGTTGGTACGGCAACATCATGGTTGCGTTGCCGCCCGATCGCGGACGCGTCACCGAGCGCCGCGCCGACTATCACGATCCGCACCTTGCGCCGCGCCATGCGCTCGTCGCGTTCGGCCTGTGGCTGCGTCGCGTGGCGAAGGTGGACGCGGTCGTGCATATGGGCGCGCATGGCACGCTCGAATGGCTGCCCGGCAAAGCGGTCGCGCTCTCGTCGACCTGCTTTCCCGAAGCGGTGGTCGGACCGCTGCCGGTCATCTATCCCTTCATCGTCAGCAATCCGGGCGAGGCGGCGCAGGCCAAGCGCCGGCTCGCGGCGGTGACGATCGGCCATCTGCCGCCGCCGCTGGCGGCGACGGGGCTTACCGGCGATGCGCGCGAACTCGAGCGGTTGGTGGACGAGTACGCCCAAGCCGACGGGCTCGACCGCCGCCGCCGCGAGCGGCTCGCGCAACTTATCATCGACACCGCGCAGCGCACCGGGCTCGCGCGCGACGCAGGCCTCGACGCCGCCGCGGATTCCATCGATGCGCTCCGCCGCATCGATGCCTGGCTGTGCGACTTGAAGGACTTCGCGGTCAAGGATGGGCTCCATATCTTCGGTCGTTCGCCTGCGGCCATTTCCCCCTCTCCCCGTTCACGGGGAGAGGGTCGGGGTGAGGGGCATTCGAGCGCCGATACCCCCTCACCCGGAATCCACGCCCAAGGCGTGGATTCCGACCTCTCCCCGCTAGCGGGGAGAGGTGAAGATACGGCGTATGCCGGCGGCGAACTCCTGCAAGCGAGCGCCGAAGCGGAGCGCGCGGCGCTCCTTGCGGCGCTCGACGGCCGGCGCATCGCGCCGGGCCCGGCCGGTTCGCCTGCGCGCGGCCGGCGCGACGTGCTGCCGACCGGGCGCAATCTCTTCACGCACGATCCGCGCACCCTGCCCACCGAGACCGCGGTGGATCTCGGGCGGCTTGCGGCCGACGAGGTGGTCCGCAGCTACCTGCAGGAGCACGGCGAGATGCCGCGCTCGCTCGTCATCGATCTGTGGGGCAGCGCGACGCTGCGCACCGGCGGCGAGGAAGTCGCGCAAGGGCTCCACTTCATGGGCTGCCGGCCGATCTGGGATCACGCGACCGGCCGGGTCACCGGCATCGAAGTTCTTCCGACCGCAAGCCTCGGACGTCCACGCATCGACGTAACCTGGCGGGTATCCGGCCTGTTCCGCGACCTGTTCCCGGCGCAGATCGCGCTGATCGCGGCCGCGGTGCGGGCGGTGGCCGAGCGCCCGGAGCAGGACGAGGAAAACCCGCTCGCTGCCGCCTACCGCGCCAATGGCGGCAACGGACACGCGCCAGCCCGCATATTTGGCAATGCCCCCGGCGCGTATGGGTCGGGCGTCGAGCCCATGCTCGGCCGCGAGCGCGAACGCGCGGAGGTCGGCGGCGCCTATCTCGCCGCTGCCTCGCACGTCTATGGCGGCGCGGACGGCGAGGGCACGCTCATGCCGGACGCCTTCGCCGCCCGCGTTGCGGACGCCGATCTGCTCGTTCATCCGGGCGACGATCCCGGCCGCGACCTCTTGGAAGGCGCCGAGGATGTCGCGTTCGTGGGGGGATTTGCGGCGGCGGCAGCTTCGCTCGGCCGCGCGCCGGATCTCGTGATGCTCGATCTTACCGATCCGCAGCGACCGCGTGCGCGGCCGCTTCCCCAGGCGCTCGCCCGCATCGTGCGCGCGCGTGCGGTCAATCCGCGGTTCATCGAGGGGCAGATGCGGCACGGCGCACGCGGCGCGGCGGAATTCGCCGAAACCGTCGACCGGCTGGTCGCCTTCGCCGAGACGACCCACACAGTTCCAAGCCCGTTGTTCGACCTCTTGTATGAGGCCTATGTTGTCGATCCGCGCGTGCGCGCCTTCATTCGTGCGGAAAACCCGCAAGCCGCGCAGGCGATCGCAGAGCGGCTCGCTGCCGCGCGCCGGCGCGGCCTTTGGCATCCGCGCCGCAACGACGTGGACGCCGAGCTCGGCCTTACGGGAGTTGCATCATGATCCCGCCCCGCCGCCGCGGCGTCTGCCCGAGCCTCGCCGCGCCGATGCAGACCGGCGACGGTCTGCTGGCGCGCATCACGCCGAGCGGGGCGACCATACCGCTCGACGCGGTCGCGGCTCTGTGCGCGGCGGCGCGACGCCATGGCAACGGCATCGTCGAAATCACCGCGCGCGGCAGCATCCAAGTGCGCGGGCTCGTCCCGCTATCGGCGCCTGCATTCGCCGTCGAGATGGAATCGATTGCGATCGACGTTGCGGATGGCATCCCGGTGTGGGTCAGCCCGCTGGCCGGACTGGAAGGCGGCGAGGCGATCGACGCGGGGCTGCTTGCCCAGGAATTGCGCGCGGCGATTGTGGCTGCGGGACTGAAGGGGCGGCTCGCGCCCAAAGCATCGGTCATCATTGATGCAGGCGGCGCGCTTAATCTCGATGCGCTTCCGGCTGACGTGCGGCTGCAGGCGGACACGGGCCCAGAGGGCGCGCAGATCGGCGTCTTGCTCGGCGGCGATGCGTCAAGCGCAACGCATATCGGCACGATTGCGCCGAATGACGCCGTCGAGGCGGCGATGCGTCTGCTCGCCGTGCTGGCCGCGCATGGCCCGGCAATGCGCGCGCGCACGACGATGGGTGCGGAGGGAGACGCTCCTTTCCGGTCGGCGATCGGCGAACTCTCGATTTCTCCCGATTGCCGCAGGCGTGACGATCACCTTCCGCTGCGACCGCGCGCCGAACCGATCGGCGTGCATACACTACGTGACGGAACGGTCGCGCTCGGGATAGGGCTTGCTTTCGGTCACACCGACGTCGAAGCACTCGAACATCTGGTCGACGCCGCGCGCGCGACGAACGCCCGCGGATTGCGGACGGCTCCCGATCGCACCCTCTTGATTGTCGGGTTGGATCCGCAAAATGCGGGCGCATTGGCCACGATCGCCGAGAGCCTCGGCTTCGTCATCCGGGCGAGCGACCCGCGACGCGCTATTGCCGCCTGTCCGGGCGCGCCGCTCTGCGCCTGCTCCGCGATGCCGACGCGTGCGCTCGCGCCGTCAGTCGCAATTGCGGCAGAACCGATGCTCGACGGATCGCTTTCGATCCATCTGTCCGGGTGCGTGAAGGGCTGCGCCCATCCGGCGCCCGCGGCGTTGACGATCGTTGGCGCGGATGAGAGGTGGGGTCTCGTGGTGAACGGCGCCGTGCGGGATCGACCGGCGACCGCGCTTGCTGCGGACGGGTTGCCCACAAGCCTGGCGCGTCTTGCCGTGGCCTGTGCCGCCGAGCGCCGCCCCGACGAGAATACAGCCGCGGTCTTGTCGCGGCTCGGTCCGGAGCGGGTCGCTGCACTCTTGGCGGAGAGTCCGCATGCTTGAATATTTGCGCGACGGAATCGCGATCTATGAGCGCTCTTTCGCGATCATCCGCGCCGAGGCGGACCTCGCGCGCTTTTCTGCCGAGGAAGCCGAGGTTGCGGTGCGTATGATCCATGCCTGCGGTGTGGTCGACGTGGCGAAGGACATCGTCTTCGGCGGACCGCTGGTCGCCGCGGCGCGCGCCGCGCTTTCGCGGGGTGCGGCGATTTTGTGCGATTCCGAGATGGTCGCCCACGGCGTGACGCAGGCGCGGCTGCCGGCGAAGAACGACGTCATCTGCACGCTGCGCGAGGCGCGCGTGCCGGACCTGGCGCGCCGGCTCGGCACGACGCGCACGGCCGCGGCGCTCGATCTGTGGCAGGATCGGCTCGCAGGCGCGGTGGTTGCGATCGGCAATGCGCCGACGGCGCTGTTCCGCCTGCTCGAAATGCTTGACGCGGGTGCGGCGAAGCCGTCCGCCATCATCGGGCTTCCGGTCGGCTTTGTCGGGGCGGCGGAATCGAAGGAGGCGCTCGCCGCCGATCCGCGCGGCGTTCCTTTCCTGATCGTGCGCGGGCGCATGGGCGGCAGCGCCATGGCGGCAGCCGCGGTCAACGCGCTGGCGAGGGCGGGCCTGTGAGTGGGCGACTGATCGGCGTCGGCGTCGGTCCGGGCGATCCGGAGCTGTTGACGTTGAGGGCCACGCGCGCGCTCGCCGAGGCCGACGTGGTCGCCTATTTCGCCAAGCAGGGACGGCTCGGCAATGCGCGGAGGATCGTGACGCCCCATCTGCGCGCGGGCGTCGAGGAACTGCCGCTGCTCTATCCGGTCACGACCGAGGCGCCCAAGGACTGCGCCGCCTATCGCCATGCGATCCGCGATTTCTTCGATGCGGCGGCGGCCACGGTGGCAAGCCATATCGAGGCGGGTCGAACGGTCGCCGTGATCTCGGAAGGCGATCCGATGTTCTACGGATCGTACATGCATCTGCATACGCGCCTCTCCGACCGCTACGCGACCGAAATCGTCGCCGGCGTCACCGGCATGTCCGGTTGCTGGTCGATGGCCGGCGTGCCGATCGCGCAGGGGGACGACATTTTCGTCGTGCTGCCGGGCACGCTGCCGGAAACCGAGCTGGCGCGCCGCCTCGCCGAGGCGGACGCCGCAGTCGTGATGAAGATCGGCCGCAATCTGCCCAAGGTGCGGCGCGCGCTCGCCGAGGCGGGCTGCCTCGATCGCGCAATCTATGTCGAACGCGGCACCATGGCGGAGGGCGCGATGGTGCGCCTGCGCGACAAACCGGACGACGATGCTCCATATTTCGCGCTGGTCCTGGTGCCCGGCTGGGAGCTCGATCCATGAGCGGACGTCTCGCCGTGGTCGGTCTGGGGCCAGGCGATGCGCGTCAGCTCACGCCCGAGGCCGCCGAAGCGCTCGCCGCCGCCGACGCGCTTTATGGCTACGGCCCCTATCTCGACCGCGCTCCCGTCCGCTCCGGGCAGGCCCGTTACGCATCCGATAACCGCGAGGAGGGTGCGCGTGCCGAGGCGGCGCTCCGCCACGCCGCGCAAGGCGCGAGCGTCGCCTTGGTCTCCGGCGGGGATCCCGGCGTGTTCGCCATGGCGGCGGCCGTGTGCGGTGCGATCGAATCGGGACCGCAGGCGTGGCGCTCGCTCGATCTGACGATCGTGCCGGGCATCACGGCGATGCTGGCGGTCGCCGCGCGCATCGGCGCGCCGCTCGGACATGATTTCTGCGTGATCTCGCTGTCCGACAACCTGAAGCCTTGGGAGTTGATCGAACGCCGGCTCGACGCAGCGGCGGACGCAGGATTCGTCCTCGCCCTCTACAATCCCATCTCCCGCGCGCGTCCCTGGCAACTCGGCGCGGCTTTCGATCGGCTGCGGCGGCGGTTGCCGGCGCACACGCCGGTCGTGTTCGGTCGCGCAGTCGGCCGGCCTGAGGAGGTCATCGCGGTCAATTCCCTCGGCGCAGCCGATCCGGGCATCGCCGATATGGCGACACTGGTGATCGTCGGCTCGGCCGAGACGCGGGTGATCGCGCGGCCCGATCGCCCGCCGCTTGTCTACACGCCGCGTACGGCCTGCGGAGCCAGCGCATGATCGATAAAGGTGAGCGCCGCGTCCACCGTTTCGACCTGCGACACGTCGGGCAGCACAGGCCGGCGCAGCATGATCACGTCGATTCCGAGAGCGCGCGCGGCAGCGATCTTGCCGTAGGTCGCGTTCCCGCCGCTGTTCTTCGACACCACGACCTCGATGGCATGGGCCGCGAGCAGCGCGCGGTCGTCTGCTTCGCTGAACGGCCCGCGCGCCAGAATGTAGGATGCGTGCGGCACGGCGAGCGGCGGATCGATCGGATCGACGCTGCGCACGAGATAATGGTGCTGCGGCGCCTGCGCGAACGGCGCAATCTCCTTGCGGCCGAGGGCGAGAAAAACGCGGCGCGGCTTTTCGCCGAGCTCGCGCACCGCCTCGGCCACGTCAGCGGCCTCCACCCAGCGGTCGCCCTCGCATCTCTCCCAGGGCGGGCGGCGGAACGCGACGAGCGACGTCCCTGCGATCGCGGCGGCGCGCGCGGCGTTGGCCGAGATGACCGCGGCGTAGGGATGGGTCGCATCGATCAGCACGGCGATGCGTTCGGTTTTCAGGTAGGCGGCAAGTCCCTCGGCGCCGCCGAAGCCGCCGCTGCGCACCGGGACGGGCAGCGCGGCGGGCGCCGCGGTGCGGCCAGCGAGGGACAGCGTCGTGGCGAGATCGTCACGGGTCGCGAGGCGTTCGGCGAGGCGTCGCGCGTCCGTGGTGCCGCCGAGAATAAGGATGTTCCGCATGGCGCTTGCTGATCCGGTCGGCCGCGACATTGCCGCACCGCGCCGCTGGCTGTCCATCGTCGGGATTGGCGAGGACGGGGCCGAGGGCTTGAGCCCGGTCGCGCGCGGCCTTGTCGAAGGCGCCGAGATCGTGTTCGGGGGCAAGCGCCATCTGCAGCTTGCCGGCGCGCTCGTCCGCGGCGCCGCGCGGCCTTGGCCGAGCTCGTTCGAGCGCGGAATCGAGGAAGTCCTGGCCGCACGCGGCCGTGCGGTGTGCGTGCTCGCCTCGGGCGACCCCTTCTTCTACGGCGTTGGCGCAGTGCTGATGCGCCATATCGATCCGGCGGAGACGGTGACGACGCCTGCGCCTTCCGCGTTCAGCCTTGCGGCTGCCCGCCTCGGTTGGGCGCTGCCCGAGACAATGCCCCTGTCGCTGCATGCGCGCTCGCTCGATCTCATCCGCCCGCATCTCCAGCCGGGAGCGCGCATCCTCGCACTCACCTCCGACGGCGACGGGCCCGCAGCGCTCGCGCGCCTGCTTGTCGAGACCGGCTTCGGCGGCTCGAAGCTGGTCGTGCTGGAAGCGCTCGGCGGCCCGCGCGAGCGCCTGCGCGCAACCACAGCGGAAAGCTTCAATATTGGCTCGGTCGATGCGCTCAACACGGTGGCGATCGAGGTTATCGCCGGCGCCGGCGCCCGCATCATCCCGCGCGCGGCGGGTCTGCCTGACGCCTTGTTCGAGCATGATGGGCAAATCACCAAGCGCGAGATTCGTGCAGTGACATTGTCCTCGCTCGGGCCACGCCGCGGCGAATTGCTGTGGGACATCGGAGCGGGCAGTGGCTCCGTTGCGATCGAATGGATGCTCGCCGATCCATCCATGCGTGCGGTCGCGCTCGAGGCGCGCGCCGATCGCCATGCCCGTATTCTTCGCAATGCCGCCGCCTTCGGCGTGCCCGGCCTCCTGGCTATCGAGGGCAAAGCGCCGGCAGCGCTCGCGGGTCTTGCGACGCCCGACGCGATCTTCATCGGCGGCGGCGCAAGCGACCCGGCCCTACTCGATGCCGCGATCGCGGCGTTGCGGCCGGGCGGGCGGCTCGTCGTCAACGCCGTGACCTTGGAGACGGAGGCGGCGCTAATCGCCTGTCATGGCGCGCTCGGCGGCGACCTGATCCGGATCGCGATCACACGCGCCGATCCGGTCGGTGGCAAGACCGGATGGCGGCCGGCGATGCCGGTCGTGCAATGGGCTTGGGTCAAGCCGTGATCGTCGCCGGCGTCGGGTGCCGCAAGGGTGCGTCGGCGGCCGACATCGAAGCCGCGATCGACGCGGCGCTCGCCTGCGCGGGACTCGGCGGAGAGGAGTTGGCGATGATCGCGACCCCTGCCTTCAAGGGCGGCGAGCGCGGCATCATGGACGCTGCAATGGCGCGCGGCGTGCCACTGGTGCTGGTGCCGCAACGCGATCTCGAAGCGGCCGGCGCGCGCACCGCGACGCATTCGGAGCGGGTCGTGTCGCTCGCAGGCGTGCCGTCGGTGGCGGAAGCCGCCGCGCTTGCGGCCGGCGGCGCCGCCGCGCGGCTCATCGCTTCGCGCATCGCGGTCGGGCCGGCGACCTGCGCGCTCGCCGAGACGGGAGGTTCGCGATGACCGTGCACTTCATCGGCGCAGGACCGGGCGCAGCCGACCTCATCACCGTCCGTGGTCGTGATATCCTGGCGCGCTGTCCCGTGTGCCTTTTTGCGGGCTCGATCGTGCCGCCGGAATTGCTGGCGCATTGCGCTCCCGGCGCGCGCATCGTCGATACCGCGCCCCTGTCGCTCGATGAGATCGAGACGGAATATGTCGCAGCCCATGCACAAGGCCTCGACGTGGCGCGGCTGCATTCCGGCGATCTCTCCGTATTCAGCGCGCTCGCCGAACAAATCCGCAGGCTCGAGCGGCGCGGCATTCCCTACACGCTCACGCCGGGCGTGCCGGCCTTTGCTGCCGCCGCGGCCGCGGTCGGCCGCGAGCTGACCCTGCCCGAGGTCGCGCAGAGCGTGGTGCTCACGCGCGTCTCCGGCCGCGCCTCCAAGATGCCGGAGCGCGAAAAGCTCTCCGCCTTCGCCGCCACCGGCGCCACGCTCGTGATCCACCTCGCCATCCATACAATCGACGCGATTGCCCGGGAACTCACGCCGTTCTATGGCGCGGATTGCCCCGTCGTGGTGGTCGAGCGCGCGAGCTGGCCGGACCAGCGCATCGTGCGCGGCATCTTGCGCGATATCGGCGAGCGGCTGTCGGCGCAGCCGATCGAGCGCACGGCCCTCATCCTGATCGGGCCAGCGCTTGCGGCGGAGGAGTTCCGCGAGAGCGCCCTGTACGATCCCGATTACCGCCGCAGGTTTCGCGGAGGGGCGGCGTGAGCGGAGGCGAAAGGCGCATGGCCGACGAGCCGGCCCTCGCGATCGAACAGCGCGATCTCGATTTCGATCGCGCGACCCGCGACAACGCGCGTCGCCGTCTCCAGCGCCGCGCGCGCGACCGCGTCCCCGAGCGCGACGCCTTCGGCTTGCGCCTGCGCAAAGGCTTCCGCCGCGGTGTTGGCGGAAAGAATTCGCGTGCGCAATTCGGGCGAGCCCCCGGCGCTTTCGGCCAGCGCAGCCAGGGCGACAAGATCGACGGCGCCGCGCTTGGAATGCAGGTCGAGCAGGCCTTGCGCCAGCTTGGTCATCTTGGCGACGCCGGCGGCGATGGTGACGCGCGGCACGGGATGATCGCGGACATATTTGAGCATGCCGCCGACGAAGTCGCCCATGTCGATCAGCGCGGCTTCCGGCAGGTCGTGCAGCTTCTGCACCGCGCTTTCGGAGGTCGCCCCGGTCGCCCCTGCGATGTGGGCGAGGCCGGTCGCGCGCGCGACGTCGATGCCGCGATGGATCGAGGCGATCCATGCCGCGCAGGAATAGGGCACGACGATCCCGGTCGTGCCGAGGATCGACAACCCGCCGATGACGCCCAGGCGACCGTTGAGGGTCTTGGCCGCAAGCGCCTCGCCGCCGGGGATCGCGATTTCCACCTCGAAATCAGTCGCCTGCCCCGCGGCCGCCGCGATCTCGGCAATGGCGGCTCGGATCATCTGGCGCGGAACGGGATTGATCGCCGGCTCGCCCGGCGGGACGGGAAGGCCGGGCCGTGTCACCACGCCCACGCCTTCGCCCGCCCGAAAGATCACGCCAACGCCCGCCGCCGCATGGCGAACTGTGGCGATGATCGTCGCTCCATGGGTTACGTCGGGGTCGTCGCCCGCGTCCTTCACGATCCCCGCTGTCGCCGAGGCCGCATCCTTGTGGGCAAGAGCGAGCGCGAAGGCCACCTTTTCGCCGCGGGGAAGCGTGATCTCGACGGGGTCGGGGAATTCTCCGGTGAGCAAGGCGGCGCAGGCCGCCTTGGCGGCGGCCGTGGCGCAGGCGCCGGTCGTCCAGCCGCGGCGGAGAGGACGTTCTTGCGTGACCATGTCCCTGCGTATAGTCCGCTCGCCAAGCGCCGTCACGGCGGGAGCATGCGGCGATGACCTCTTATCACGCGATGGCCGGATGGTGGACGGGCGTTCCCGTGCTTGCGCCCGGCCATGTCTGGCTCGCCGGCGCCGGGCCGGGCGATCCCGGGCTGCTCACCCTCGATGCGCTTGCGGGCCTCGCGCAAGCGAGCGTTGTCGTGCACGACGCTCTCGTGGACCGGCGCGTGCTGGCGCTGGCGAGTGAGCAGGCGCGGCTCGAATTCGCCGGCAAGCGTGGCGGCAAGCCGTCGGCGGTGCAGGCCGACATCAGCCAGCGCCTGATTGAACTCGCGCGCGCGGGCGAGCGCGTGCTGCGGCTCAAAGGGGGCGATCCCTTCGTGTTCGGGCGCGGCGGCGAGGAGGCGCAGGCGCTCGCTGCTGCGGGCGTGACGTTCCGGGTGATCCCCGGCGTGACCGCGGGGCTCGCAGCGCTGACGAGCGCGGCCATTCCGGCGACGCTGCGCGGGGTCAATCGCGCCGTCATCTTTGCGACCGGCCATGGCGAGCAGGAGGACTTCGACTGGGCTCCGCTCGCCCGCACTGGACAGCCGATCGTGCTCTACATGGCGATGCACCGGCTTGCCGAAATCGCGGACGCCCTGATGCGCGGCGGCCTGTCCGCGGAGACACCGACGGCGGTGATTGCGGCGGCTACCCTGCCCGCGGAGCGCATCGTGATCTCGACACTGGGATGCGTCGCGGCGGACGTACGCGAGGAGCAGATCGAACCGCCCGCCATCGTGGTCGTCGGCGAGATCGTTTCCGCACGTGACCAGTTGCTGGGCGTCGTTGATCCAGCCGTCGATTCTTCCTCATGACGGCGCGCGGCCTCGTCATCGCCGCCACGCGTTCGGGCGCGGGCAAAACGACGGTGACGCTCGCGCTGCTTTCCGCGCTCGCGCGCCGCGGTATCCGCGTGCGCTCGGCCAAAGCGGGGCCGGACTATATAGATCCCGCCTTTCACGCGGCAGCGACCGGCCAAGGCAGCGTCAATCTCGACAGCTGGGCGATGCCGCCCGAATTCCTCGATGCGTTGGCCGAGCGCGCGGCGCGCGACGCGGACATGCTGGTGATCGAAGGCGTGATGGGCCTGTTCGACGGTCTCGCCGGACCGGCTGGGCGGCGCGGCGCGACCGCCGATCTTGCCGCACGTTTCCGTCTTCCCGTGCTGCTCGTGCTCGATGTCGCGGGTCAATCGCAATCGGCCGCGGCCGTCGCGCGCGGCTTCTTTGCCCATGACCCGGCCGTGCATATCGCCGGCGTTGTGCTCAATCGCGTCGGCAGCGAGCGCCACCGCACGCTGGTCGTGGAAGCGTTGCGGGCGGCCCGGGTGCCGGTGCTCGGCGCTATTCCCCGCGACGCTTCGGTCGCCTTGCCCGAACGCCATCTCGGGCTCGTCCAGGCGGGCGAGCATGCGGATTTGGGCGAGCGCCTGGCGCGGCTCGTCGAGCTTGCCGAGCGCCATCTCGATCTCGACGCGGTACTCCAGGTCACTGCGCCGCTCGCGATCGCCGCGCCGAACGATCGCGCCGCGGCCATTCCGCCGCCCGGCCAGCGCATCGCGCTCGCCGCCGACGCCGCTTTCACCTTCGTCTATCCACATGTGCTCGACGGCTGGCGCGAGGCGGGGGCGGAGGTCGTGACTTTCTCGCCGCTCGCCGATGAGGCTCCGCTCCAGCACTGCGATTGCTGCTGGCTGCCGGGCGGCTATCCCGAACTGCATGCGGGCGCGCTCGCGGCGGCGAACCGCTTCCGCAGCGGGCTTGCGCGCTTTGCCGAAACGCGGCCGGTGCACGGCGAGTGCGGCGGCTACATGGCGCTCGGCCAATATCTTGAAGATGCGGAAGGGCTACGCCACGCGATGGCCGGGCTCCTCGGCCATGCGACAAGCTTCGCGCACCGCAAGCTGCATCTCGGCTATCGCGCCGCGCGGCTTCTCGCCGAGAGTCCGATCGGGCGCGCGGGCAGCGTCGTGCGTGGGCACGAGTTCCACTACGCGAGCCTGGTGGATGCCGGCGACGACGATCCGCTTGTGGAAATTTTCGACGGCAACGGCCACCGGCTTGGCAAGACCGGCGGACGCCGCGGCCGCGTCTCCGGCACGTTCTTGCACGCCATCGCCCGCGAGCTCGCAGCTGTGGGCCACGAGCGGACATGAGGCGCGTGCGCGGGTCTTTGCTGAAAGGCGTGTATCGGCATTCAGCAGCCGGAGCCGATACACACACTATGGAGCGTCTCGTTGCCCGGGTTCATGGTCCCAAGGCAACGCGCACCGCGCGCCCGTTACGCTCGGGTCTATGATTACGAGCCCTTCTTCGCCGCCTTGACCGGGTCCTTCACCGCCTCGAAGGTGTCGAACTCGACATTGTAGAGTTCGCCGTCCTTCTTCTCCACCCGGCGGATATAGATGTTCTGGATGATGTCCCGCGTCTCCGGATCGATCGAAACTGGGCCACGCGGGCTCTCCCACGCCATGCCTTTCATCGCGGCGATCAGCTTATCGGCGTTGGTGTCGCCGCCGGTCTTCTTCAGCGCTTCGTAGATCAGGCGCATGCCGTCATAGCCGCTGACGGCGGTGAAGTTCGGCCGCAGCCCGGGATTGGCCTTCTCGAAAGCGGCAACGAATTTCTTGTTCATCGCCGACGGGTGATAGGTGGAATAGAGGTGCGCGGTCACCGTGCCGATGATCTGGTCGCCCATGCTGTTGAGCTGGGCGTCGTCGGTGACGTCGCCCGGACCGATCAGCTTGATGCCGGCCTTGTCGATGCCGCGCTCGATAAATTGCTTGACGAAGGTCGCCGACTGCCCGGACGGCACAAACACGAACACGGCCTGTGGATTGGCGTCGCGCGCGCGCTGCAGGAACGGCGCAAAATCAGGGCTGGCCAACGGGGCGCGTATCGCTTCGATCAACTCTCCGCCGCCTTTGGTGAAGGCTTCCTTGAACGCGGTCTCCGCGTCGATGCCGGGCCCGTAATCGCTGACGACGCTCACCACTTTCTTGATGCCGTTCTTCAGCGCCCATTCGCCGATGATCGCCGAGGACTGCGGCAACGTGAAGCTTGTGCGCACGATGTAGGGCGAGCGTTCAGTGATAATGGACGTTCCGGCATTGACCACAACCATCGGGATTTTCGCTTCGGTCGCGAGCGGAGCGACCGCGAGTGCCGTCGGCGTAACGGTGAAGCCGGCAAGGATGTTGACCTTGTCGCGGGCGATCAGCTCCTGCGCCATCCGCTTGGCGGTCTCGGCGACGGCGCCGTCGTCCCTGACGATCAGCTCGATCTTCTTGCCGGCGACGGTGTCGCCGTGCTCGGCCATGTAGAGCCGCATCCCCGCCAACGCCTCGGTGCCGATGATCTGCAACGGGCCCGTCAGACCGAGCGTCACACCGACCTTGACGGTGTCCTGCGCCAGCGCCGGCCCTGCTCCCAGAGCGATGATCGCCGTCGCCGCGAGAGCCAACCAATCCCTTCGGTTCATTGAGCGTTCCTCCTTGTTCAGCTGATATATTCCGCGGCTGAAGCGCGCGGCCGCGGTTTCTTGTCCTAGCTCGCACTGTGGGGGGGCGATCATCGCTCGGTCGCCGGCGGGTCTCCTCCCTTTGATCGGAACCGTTTTTTGCCTTTTGATCGGAACCGTTTTTCCGGGCTCCGCTTAATTCTCTAAAGTAACATTTTAATACCGAAATACCAATTAAAATTTCAGGACGCCAGTGAGATGCAACTTATATTAGTTGCGTCACACCGCTCGCCGCCGCTTCCCGTGCTATAAACCCAAGACCCCACTCGCACCAAACCGGCAAGTCCAGACAGGCGCTGATGACACGGTTGACGCTCGCTCTCGCCGCCATGTTCGCCATGACTTGTTGGGGGGTGTGGGCTCAGCAACCCACAGCGAGCGACGCCCAGACTTCGCGGATAACGACACTGGTCACCATCGCCGACGCCCGCAGCGGCCTCATCCAACGGATTGACCTGGGCGAGCCCGGCGACTCGCCGGGAGACATGGTTGTCTTCGACCAGCCGCTGTTGAACGCGAATTACGAGCCCATTGGCACGAATAGCGGATTTTGCATCCGCACCCTACCCGGCAAGTTCAGCGAGTGTCAGTGGACGCTTACATTGGCCAACGGCGCCATCACCGTCGCTGGCCGGGAGGCCGACAGCGGAACCTCGATGATTCCGATCATCGGTGGCTCAGGCGATTATCTGTCGGTGGGCGGGGTGATGGCCACGACTCCCAACGGGGACCAAACTTATCGCCAAGTGCTCACGCTGCGCCACCTTGAGCCGCCCAAGGCGTTGGACGCGGCCGGCGGTAAACCGAACTAAAAACATCGATCAGGGAAGCCATTTCAGTGCCTCGTTTGGCGCTGCGCTTCGAAGCTGTACGGATGTGGATGCCGGCGCAAAAATCGGACACGCACTGTGCTGTGAATTGTGGGGATAACGGGACCAGCCTGTGCGCTTAGGGACGCAAACTGGCTTTTGGCAGATCATCTCCATCTGATCGGTCCGACACGCCGGCCTCGGCGAAGGTCGCCATGCCGGTGTGGCAGGCGAGCGCCGCGCGCAGGATCGGCACGGCGAGCGCCGCGCCCGAGGCTTCGCCAAGCCGCATGGACAGATCGAGCAGCGGCTTCTTGTCGAGCGCATCGAGCAGCGCGCGGTGGCCGGCTTCCGCCGAGACATGGCCGACCAGCGCGTGGCTCAGCGTGTCCGCGCGCAGCTTCGCGAGCGGGGCGACCGCGGCGGTGGCGACGAAGCCGTCGAGCAGCACGGGAATGCGCAACCGGCGCGCGGCAAGCGTCGCGCCGAGAATGGCGGCAAGCTCGCGCCCCCCCAGCGCCGCAGCCACCTTAAGCGGATCGCCAAGCGCGTCCGCATGCCGCGCGAGTCCCCGCTCGATGACGGCGACTTTTCGCACGAGGCCCGCGTCGTCGAGCCCGGCGCCGCGACCGACGAAGCGTGCGGCGCCGCCGCCGAACAGCGCCGCCGCAATCGCCGCCGCGCTCGTCGTATTGCCGATGCCCATTTCGCCGAGGCAGACGAGGTCGGCCTCGCCCGCCACCGCTTGATAGCCTTCCATCACCGCGGCGAGGAAGTCGCGTTCGTCCATCGCCGGCTGCTGCGCGAAGTCGGCGGTCGGCGCTTCGAGCGAAAGCGCGATCACCCGCAGGCTCGCGCCGGCCATGCGCGCGAGCTGGTTGATCGCCGCGCCCCCGGCGGCGAAATTCGCCACCATCTGCGCGGTGACCTCGGCGGGATAAGCGGAGACGCCCTGCGCAGTCACGCCGTGATTGCCGGCGAACACCAGCACGTCGACGCGGTCGAGGCGCGGCGGGCTCTTGCCTTGCCAGTAGGCGAGCCAGCCGACAATGTCTTCGAGCCGCCCGAGCGCACCCGCGGGCTTGGTGAGCCGCGCCTCGCGAGCCGCGACCGCGGCTGCTGCCGCGGCGCTCCCGGCCGGCAGATCGAGGCAGGCCGCCCTGAGGTCGGCGAACGAAGCGAATATCGGCATGCTGGGGGATCTCCGGTCGGGGCGGCTCGGCAGGGCGTTCGCTTCATACCACGCCGCCGCGCCGTTCGAGACGCGTTGCCGCACAACAGTCCCGCATGAGGCATTTTGGGACAAAGGCGCATTCCGCTGACCCTGAGGAGCGCTGCCCAGGGCGCGCCTCGCACGCCGCGTTCCCTCGACCTCGCCCGCGTCGGGCGATAGACTTCGTCCATGAACACGCTGGTCCGCCCGCCGCTTGCGCCCGATCTGCTCGCGCAGTTCACGGCCATTGTCGGCGCCAAGAACGCGATTACCGATCCGGCTGAGCAGGAGAGCTATCTCGTCGAGGAGCGCGGCCTCTATCACGGACGCTCGGCGGCGGTGCTGCGGCCTGGCTCGGTCGGAGAGGTAGCGGCCATCCTCAAGCTTGCGAACGAGGCGGGTATGCCGATCGTGCCGCAAGGCGGGAATACCGGGCTCGTGGGCGGGCAGATTCCCTTGGACGGAGAGATCGTGCTGTCGCTGCGCCGTCTCGATCGCATTCGCGAGGTCGATCCGACCTCGAACACGATGACCTGCGAGGCGGGCGTGCGGCTCGCGTCGGCCCAGGAGGCGGCGGCTTCAGTCGGCCGCTTCTTTCCCCTGTCGCTCGGCGCGGAAGGAAGCTGCACCATCGGCGGCAATCTTGCGACCAACGCCGGCGGCATCGCAGCGCTCGCCTATGGGGTCGCGCGCGACCTCGTGCTCGGCCTCGAAGTGGTGCTCGCCGACGGGCGGATTTGGCGCGGGCTCAACAAGCTCAAGAAGGACAACACCGGCTACGACCTCACGCACCTGTTCGTCGGCGCGGAAGGCACGCTCGGCGTGATAACCGCGGGGGTGCTGAAGCTGTTTCCCGCGCCGCAGACGGTCGAGACCGCTTTCATCGGGCTGGCCTCGGTCAGCGCCGCGCTCGACCTGCTCGCGCTCACGCAGGAAAGCACCCGCGGCGCGGCGACCAGTTTCGAATTGATGGGCCGGGTGCCCGTCGAATTTGCTCTGCGCCATGGGGCGGGCCTGCGCGACCCGCTGGCGTCGGCCTGTCCGTGGTATGTGCTCCTCGAACTGAAATCGAGCGCGCGCGAGAATTTGCGCGACGCGCTCGAAGCGGTGCTTGCCGCCGGCATCGAGCGCGGACTGGTCGACGATGCGGTCATTGCCGACAGCATCGATCAGCGCAACGCTTTCTGGCGGCTGCGCGAATTCATTCCCGAGGCGCAAAAATTCGAGGGCGGCTCGATCAAGCATGACGTGTCCGTGCCGGTCGCCGCGGCGCCTCAATTCATCGCGCAAGCGAGCGCCGTGGTCGAAGCGCTGATTCCCGGCGCGCGGCCCGCGCCGTTCGGGCATCTCGGCGACGGCAACATCCATTTCAATGTGAGCCAGCCGGTCGGCGCAGACCGCGCCGCCTTCCTGGCGCGCTGGCGCGAGGTCAACGATGCCGTCCATGCGGTGGTGGGCCAGCTCGGTGGCTCGATCTCGGCCGAGCACGGCATCGGCAGGCTCAAGCGCGACGACCTTGCCCGCGTCAAGGATCCGGTCGCGCTCGATCTGATGCGGGCGATCAAGCGTACGCTCGATCCCAAGGGGATCCTCAACCCCGGCAAGGTGGTGTGAGCCCGGCTCCCTCGGCTGCCGGCGGAACGAAAGCGACCCGGGCAATGCTCTCCCCATTTTTCGGCACGGGAAGGCTGCGCCAGCGCCGCCAGTAACGCGTGCGGGCGAGGGCGTTATCCGTCATCTCGCGAAGCCGGCGCTTTCCTCCTGCATCGAAGTGAACGGGCCGATTGGACCTTCACAAGAAGGGGAGCCGTGGTGCACTCTTTAAGCGAAGTTTTGGGAGTGTTTCGGGAGGGAAAGGAATTATGGGCGCCGTATGCCTCATGCTGCAGTTTGCGACCATGGATCGCGAAAAATACGATGAAGTGATGAAGGCGCTCGACTGGCATGGGGCCGGGTCGCCTAAGGGCCTGATCAGCCATATGGCCGGCCCGATGGCGCAAGGCTGGGGCGTGGTGGATGTGTGGGAATCGCGGGCTGACTTCGATCGATTCTTGCAGACCTCGCTGCGGCAGGCCTTCGAGCGGGTCGGCGCCAGGATGCCGCAAATGCAACTGACCTCTTTCGAGGTGCATTATCGGTATCCGTGACGCGTGACGGCCGACGATCCGCATTCCGCCGCGCTCGATGCCCTTGGGCTGAGCCGCTCCGCGCTATTGCGTCACGGCTCGGTCAAGGGGTCACGCCGGCGACGGCGGCGGGCGCGGGCCCGCGTATCCGGTATCCGACCACCAGGACGGCAATGATTGACACGCCCAGGCACCCCGTGATGACGGCGAGCCCGGCGTGGAAGCTGTGGGTTAGCTCGAGCGTCCAGCCGACGATCGACGGTCCGAGAAAACCGCCGAGATTGCCGACCGAATTGATGAGCGCGATGCCGCCGGCGGCGGCGGTGCGGGTGAGGAAGATCGGCGGCAGGCCCCAGAACGGACCGAGCGTCGCATAGATGCCGACGGTTGCGACGCCGAGCGCGGCGATTTCCGGCAGACCTGCGGGCACGGCGATGGCGGCAACGAGTCCGGCGGCGCTGAGGAGCGTCGGCAGCGCGACGTGCCAGACGCGCTCGCCCTTGCGGTCGCTGCGCCGGCCCCATGCCAGCATCGCCGCGGCGCTGGCGAGATAGGGCAGCGCCGTCAGGACGCCGACCTGCGCGATCGAGAAACCGAGCCCACGGATGATCTGCGGCAGCCACAGGCCGACCCCGTACAGCCCGACCACGATGCCGAAATAGGTGAGGCTGAGCAGCCATACGCGGCCGTCGACCATAGCCGGGCCGAGCCCGGCGTGGACCCGGTCCACCGGGCGCGCGCGATCCTCGGCGAGGCGCGCCGCCACGGTCGCCCGCTCCGCCTCGGTCAGCCAGCGGACGGCCGCGGGCCCATCGGGCAGCACGGCCAGCACCGCGAGGCCGAGCGCGCAGGACGGCAGGCCTTCGATGATGAACAGCCACTGCCATCCGGAGAGCCCGAGAAACCCGTGCGCCGAGAGGATCAGGCTCGAGATCGGCGCGCCGATCGCGCTGGCGAGCGGCACCGCCATCATGAACAGGCCGACAAACCGCGCCAGCCGCGCCTGCGGAAACCAGGTGGTGAGATAGAGGATCATGCCCGGCAGGAAGCCCGCCTCGGCGACGCCGAGCAGAAAGCGCAGCACGAAGAAGCTTGCCGGCCCCTGCACGAAGGCCATGGCGGCCGAAATGAGCCCCCACGTCACCATGATGCGGAAGATCCACAGGCGCGCGCCGACCCGCTCCAGGATCAGGTTGCTCGGCACTTCGAAAATGAAATAGCCGATGAAGAAGATGCCAGCGCCCCAGCCATAGACTGTGGGCGACAGGCCGAGATCGGCGTTCATGGTGAGCGCGGCGAAGCCGATGTTCACCCGGTCCGGGAACGCGACCAGGTAGAGCGTCATCATGAACGGGATCAGCCGCAACGCGATCTTTTTGTACAGCGCCTCGTCGGGGGTCATGCGCTTTCCTTCGCGGGGCGGGTTTTGCTGCGTTGACGTTGGTTTCTCCGAACCGGCGCTCGGAAGCAACAGCGTAGATCGTGAGCATCGCCGGACGGGCGCGCCAATTGGCGCCGAAAGCCCGCCCGAATGGCGCGCCTTGAGCAGCCTCTGCCATACGGCTTGCTTGTAATCAAACAAAGACCACCCATGTCACGGGCGCATTCCGCCTCGTCCGCGTAGGGAGACACCGATGAAACAGCGGCTGAACTGGATGGGTCAGAAGAATGAGGGCGTCGAAGCGATGGGCGCAATCGAGGCGTGGCTTCACAAGAGCCTCGATCCCAAATTGCTGGCCCTTGTGAAGCTGCGCGCTTCGCAGATCAATGGGTGCGCCTTCTGCCTGCACATGCACCGCGAGGAAGCGCGCAAGCTGGGCGAAAGCGACAGCCGGCTGTTGTTGCTCGACGCGTGGCGCGAGTTGGCGCTGTACAACGAACGTGAACGGGCGGCGCTCGCCTGGACCGAGGCGCTGACGCGGATCGCGGACACCCATGCGCCCGACGATGTCTACGAGAGCGCGCGCGGCGTGTTCTCCGAGGAAGAGCTGGTCGCGCTGTCGATCGCCATCGCGATGATCAATGCATGGAACCGTCTCGCCATCGGGTTCCGCGCCCAGCATCCCGCCGATCGCAAGCACGCCGCTTGAGGGTTTCGCGCGGTCGAACCAGCCCTCTCCCGCGCGGGAGAGGGTGATGCGGGTCCGCACTTGCTTCGAAGTATGTGCCTCGTCACCGCCGGCGGGACCTCTTGTCACCGCCGGGCTTGACCCGGCGGTTCATGCGCCGCAGCCGCGCATGCTGAGCTGCGGCCTATGCCCCCTCCCGCGTCGCTGCGCGACGCAGGCTGCGCAAGCTTGCCTGCGATGCGACGCTCCCTCCCCCGCTTGCGGGGGAGGGTTGGGGAGGGGGCGATCGCATGGGGCCACAGGCTCTTTCTCGTCACCGCCGGGCTTGACCCGGCGGTCCATTCTGACTTGCCGCATATTCGAAATCGCCGAATGGATTGCCGGGTCACGCGCCTTCGGCGCGGCCCGGCAATGACGAAGTAGGGTGGGCAGAGCAAAGCGTGCCCACCATTCTGAACCGTGTAGCACGGTGCGCATTGCGCGCCTTTGCCTATCCTACGGTTTGCTAAGCCTCGAAACCAGCAGTGCGATCTCGTGGTATTTTACTAAACCAAATGCAATGCTCGTACAGGAGGACTCGACCACAGCAATGAGTATCGAAATCTCACTACGCGAATTGGAGCAGCAGCTTGAGCCGCTAGAGCAAATCATCCAGCTATTCACAACCTCTTTGGGACAGCCCACTCTTCGCAAAGGCGGCGATGAATGCGGATTTCGGTTCGAGACGCCTGGCATACGCCACTTCTGTTTGCTCAAAGCAGTTAGAGCGTTAAGCGCATTTAATGCTGCCATTGAGTTAGCACGGAAAGGCTATGTTCAAGAGATTGCTGTCCTAATGAGAACATTGATTGAATGCACGACCCATATCGAATTTGTATTGGAGATAGACAATACAGAGGAGCACCGGGACGCGATACGAAAATATATAGCAGATTTTTTTGCGGACGAGCACCGCAGCCTTGGTACTGAGCTTCGACGAGCACGAATCCAGCAAAAGGACGTCCACGCTACGCTCGGTAGGTCGTTGGATAAGTTCGCCGAAGAGCATGGTGAGATAGAAGGCCGGACCCCAGCGGAACAACGGTATTTCCATTCTTATCGTGCTTTTTCGAACTACGTCCACGCAAAATACCCGGAATGCATGGACTTGTATGGTGGGCTGCCGGGGCACTTCCATCTGCACGGCATGCGCGGCACGCCGAAGGATGGCGAGACACTGGAAATGCTCCAAGTGCTGGCAGCAACTCTCAGAAATTGTTTCGTGCGAATGATCCAGGGTTTAGATTTGCGACGCCTTGTTGACGCAGACCAAGTTATCAAAAATTGGTACATAAAGTTCTTAGCAGAATGACAATTAAACCTGTGTCGTTAGAGCACGCGCGCCCCCCTCACACATCCACCTTGAGCGCGGCGATGAAGGCTTCCTGGGGGATGTCGACCTTGCCGAACTGGCGCGTGCGCTTCTTGCCTTCCTTTTGCTTCTCGAGCAGCTTGCGCGTCACGTCGCCGCCATAGCATTTCGCGGTCACGTCCTTGCGGAAGGCGCGCACGGTCTCGCGCAAAGGCGTTGTCTTCAGGCTGCTTCCACAAGAAGCTCAGGAGGAAGCTGGGCCCTCGCATCGAGCAATTCGATACCGACGATGCGGCCTTCTGCGTCGTAGTCGAATACGACATCCGGAGCGACCTCGGCGCTGTCGACGATCTTCTGCTGCGACAGACGGATGTAGGCCGCATTGTCCTCGGACCGATATTTGACGGTCGGTGTCATGACGGCTTCCGCGCATCCCTGTCGAAGAACGCAGTCAGAACACGAATCTCTTGCTCGGTTTCGACGCAAACGATGCGGAGCGGGGATGATGCCGGCGCACCGTCGAGCAAGCTCTCTCGGCCTCATCCTGAGGAGCGCTCCGAAGGTGCGCGTCTCGAAGGATGGGCCGCCTCCGCCCTTCGAGACGGGCGCGTTCCGCGCCCTCCTCAGGACGAGGGCGGATCGAGCCTCTTCAATGACCGCGGGTGTCACACATCCACCTTGAGCGCGGCGATAAAGGCCTCCTGGGGGATGTCGACCTTGCCGAACTGGCGCATGCGCTTTTTGCCTTCCTTCTGCTTCTCTAACAATTTGCGCTTGCGCGTGACGTCGCCGCCGTAACATTTCGCGGTCACGTCCTTGCGGAAGGCGCGCACGGTTTCGCGCGCGATGATCTTTCCGCCGATCGCCGCCTGGATCGGAATCTGGAACATGTGCGGCGGGATCAGCTCCTTCAGCTTCTCCACCATGGCGCGGCCGCGGTTTTCCGCGCGGGTCCGATGCACCAGCATGGCGAGTGCGTCGACCGGCTCGCCGTTGACCAGAATCTGCATCTTCACGAGATCGGCCGGCCGAAAGTCGGTGAGGTGATAGTCGAACGAGGCGTAGCCCTTCGACACCGACTTCAGCCGGTCGTAGAAATCGAACACCACCTCGTTGAGCGGCAGCTCGTATTTCACCAGCGCCCGCGCGCCGACATAGGAGAGGTCCACCTGCACGCCGCGCCGGTCCTGGCACAGCTTCAGCACGCTGCCGAGATAGTCGTCGGGCGTGAGGATGGTCGCGCGGATCCACGGCTCGTGGATTTCCTTGATCTTCACCACGTCCGGCATATCGACCGGATTGTGAATCTCGATCTCGCCGCCGTCGGTCAAAGTCATTTTGTAGATCACCGAGGGCGCGGTCGCGATCAGGTCGAGATTGAACTCGCGCGCGAGCCGCTCCTGGATGATCTCGAGATGCAACAGCCCGAGGAAGCCGCAGCGGAAGCCGAAGCCGAGCGCCGCGGAAGTCTCCATCTCATAGGTGAAGCTCGCATCGTTGAGGCGCAGCTTGCCCATCGCCGCGCGCAAATCCTCGAAGTCGGCGGCGTCCACCGGAAATAGGCCGCAGAACACCACCGGCACCGCCGGGCGGAAGCCGGGCAGCGGCGCGGCCGCGGGTTTCCTCTCGTCGGTGATGGTGTCGCCCACGCGGGTGTCGGCCACGTCCTTGATCGACGCGGTGATGAAGCCGATCTCGCCGGGCCCGAGCTCGGTCGCGTCCTGCATCTTCGGGGTGAACACGCCGACGCGGTCCACCTCGTACGACGCGCCGGTGCCCATCAGGCGGATACGCTGGCCGCGCTTGATCGCGCCGTCGACGATGCGCACCAGCACGACCACGCCGAGATAGGAATTGTACCAGCTATCGACCAGCAGCGCCTTGAGCGGCGCGTCGGGATCGCCCTTGGGCGGCGGAAGGCGGGTGACGATCGCTTCCAGCACCGCCTCGATGTTGAGCCCGGTCTTGGCGGAGATGAGGATCGCGTGCGCGGCGTCGAGCCCGATCACGTCCTCGATCTGCTGCTTGACCTTCTCCGGCTCCGCCGCGGGCAGGTCGATCTTGTTGAGGACCGGCACGACCTCGTGATTGTTCTCGATCGCCTGGTAGACATTGGCGAGCGTCTGCGCCTCCACGCCCTGGCTCGCATCGACCACCAGCAGCGAGCCCTCGCAGGCGGCGAGCGAGCGGTTCACCTCGTAGGCGAAATCGACATGCCCGGGCGTGTCGATCAGATTGAGGATGTAGTCCTTGCCGTCGCGCGCGCGATAGGCAAGCCGCACGGTCTGCGCCTTGATGGTGATGCCGCGCTCGCGCTCGATGTCCATCGAATCGAGCACCTGCTCGCGCCCGGCCATTTCGCGCTCGGTGAGGCCGCCGGTGATCTGGATCAGCCGGTCGGCGAGCGTCGATTTGCCGTGGTCGATATGCGCAACGATCGAAAAATTGCGGATGTTTTGCAGGGGACGCGCGGTCATGCCCCGCATGTAGCAATGCTTGGCCTTTGAGGGAAGCGCGGCGGATGGGTCGTCGGCTGGACGGCGCAACCCGCATCCCCGTCCCCGGCGACGTCAGCTCTGCAACCTCTCCCCGTTGGGGGAGAGGTCGGAGTCCAAGTGCAGCGCGGACTCCGGGTGAGGGGGTTGCTGCTGAGTCAGTGTCCCCCTCACCCGGCTCGCATCTCGTTGCACTCGATCGCTCTCCGGCCTCTCCCCACCGGGGAGAGGCGAACGCGACGAAAATTTCGTCGGCGGTGAAACCCGCGGCCACAAGCCCCGTAATTCGGCCCGACGACGAACGGTTCGTCCGGCCTGCCAGGTCGCGCGACAGATCTCGTCTCCGGACGTCCCGCCCGTGGCGGTGCGCCGTCTCACGCCATTGTACCAAACGAGGAGAACTTCGATGTCCAAGCGTCTGACGCTGTTCGCCGCCGCGCTCGTCCTGCTTTCGGGCGCCGCCATTGTTCCCGCCGCCGCGCAGGACAAGATGAACGGCAAGGAAAAGACCGTGAATGTCGGCGGCGCGCCGATGTACCCGTCCAAGAACATCATCCAGAACGCCGTGAACTCCAAGGATCACACGACCCTGGTCGCGGCGGTGAAGGCGGCCGGCCTCGTCGATACGCTGCGAGGCGCCGGTCCGTTCACCGTGTTCGCGCCGACCAACGCGGCCTTCGACAAGCTGCCGGCGGGCACCGTCGACAGTCTGGTCAAGCCGGAGAACAAGCCGACCTTGACCAAGATCCTGACTTATCACGTCGTTCCCGGCCGGCTGACGGCGACCGGCCTGATGAAGGCGGTCAAGGACGGCGAGGGCTGGGCCAAGCTTAAAACCGTCCAGGGCGAGGAGCTCACGGTCAAGCAGGCCGGTCCCGGCAAGCTCACCATCACCGACGGCAAGGGCGACGTCGCGACCGTCACCATCGCCGACGTGCTGCAGTCGAACGGCGTGATCCACGTCATCGACACCGTGCTTCTGCCGATGTGATCGGCGGCATGATCGCAGAGGGGCGGCGGCGCCTAGCACGCCGCCGCCCTCACGCCGGCGTGTGAGCCGGCGGGGCATAGGTTACGCCATCGTGAGGCGTTCGCGCCGCCCGATCGGTAACATTTCGCAGCCTCAGCCGTAATTAGAGGGCGCAGCGCGGGTTTCGGGCGCGCGGATCGACGAGGATGCCCATGAGCACCGAAAGCATGACGGCAGCGTCCGCATCGAGCGAAAGCGCGGCTGCCGGACGGGCCAGCCTCATCCATCCCGCCTGGGTGCGGGTCACGCACTGGATCAATGCGTTGGCCATGCTGGTGATGATCGGCTCGGGCTGGCGCATCTACAATGCGTCGCCGCTGTTCCCGTTCGAGTTCCCCTATGGGATCACGCTCGGGCGCGGGCTTGCCGGCGCGCTGCTCTGGCACTTCGCGGCGATGTGGCTGCTTGTCGTGAACGGCGTTTTCTACGTTTCGCTCGGCGTTCTCACCGGCCGCTTCCGGCGCAAGCTGTTGCCAATCCGCGCGCGCGAGGTCGCGTCCGATCTCGGCGCGGCGTTGACCGGCCGGCTCTCGCATGAGGATCTTTCGGTCTACAACGCGGTGCAGAAGCTTCTCTATGCCGGGGTGATCGGCGCAGGCTTCGTCATCGTCCTGTCCGGCTTGGCGATCTGGAAGCCGGTCCAGTTCCAGGAGCTGACGGCGCTATTCGGCGGCTACGACTTTGCCCGTTACGTGCATTTTTGCGCGATGGCGGCGATCACCGGCTTTCTCGTCGTGCATGTCGCGCTCGCGCTGATCGTGCCGAAGAGCCTGCGCGCGATGATCCGCGGGTGCTGAACGGACAGGAGAGCATCATGGCGCGCAACCGCAAACCGATCACCGGCGTCGATCCGCGGCTGTTGGTCAAGGACGCGGGCAAGCTCATGCCCGAGCCGTCGCGGCGCTTGTTCCTGCGCGGGGCTGCGAGCGTCGGCGCGCTTGCCTTCCTCACCGGCTGCGACATCGTCGACAGCGACTCGGCGGAGAGCGCGCTGCGCGTGGTGTCGCGCTTCAATGACCGCGTGCAGGCGTTCCTGTTCAGCCCGACGAAGCTCGCGCCGACCTATCCGGAAAGCGCGATCACGCGGCCGTTCCCGTTCAACGCCTATTACGACGAGGACGAAGCGCCCGAAGTGGACGCGGCCGATTATGCGCTCGAGGTCGGCGGGCTCGTCGACAACAAGAAGCCGTGGACGCTCGCCGAGCTTTATGCGCTGCCGCAGGAGAAGCAGATCACGCGGCATGTCTGCGTCGAGGGCTGGAGCGCGATCGGCAGCTGGACCGGTTGTCCGTTGCGCGAGTTCCTGCGCCGCATCGGCGCCGACACGCGGGCGAAATATGTCTGGTTCCGCTGCGCCGAAGGCTACACCAACACGATCGACATGCCGACCGCGCTGCATCCGCAGACGCAGATGACATTCAAGTTCGAAGACGACATCCTGCCGCGCGCCTATGGCTTCCCGATGAAGATCCGCATGCCGACCAAGCTCGGCTTCAAGAATCCGAAATACGTGATCGCGATGGAGGTCACCAACGAGGATCGCGGCGGCTATTGGGAGAACCAGAACTACAACTGGTTCAGCGGGCTGTAAGCCGAGACACCGTCACTCCGCGGCGACGGACGCCCCCAGTTCGAACGGCGCGAGGCCGGCCGGCCGGCCGGCGCGCGCGATCACCATGTGGTTCTCGGGAACCTCGATCCAGCCGGCATGGTCGTGGTCGAGCGGTTCCGACACGATCACCACGTCCTTTCCCACCGCGCGGTAGTAGAGCGAATTGCCGGGGACATTGGCGGCGTAGCGGAAGGCGTAAAGATCGCGGCCATTGGCCAGCGCCGAGGTGAAGCGCAGCGGTTCGCGTCGATCTTCCTCGTTCACCATCTCCGTGAGCGTGGCGAGAATCCGCAACGTGGCGGCGATCGGATCGCGCTCGACGCCTGCGCCCATGATGGCGAGAAACACCGCTTCCGAGTCGGTGGTGCCGGTGCGCGAGCCGTAGAGCGCATCCGGAATAAGGCTCTCCACCCGGCGGCGCACCCGCGCCCAGTTGCCGATCACCCCGTTATGCATGAACAGCCAGCGGCCGCAGGCGAAGGGGTGGCAATTCGGCCGGTTGGTCGGCGTGCCGGTGGAGGAGCGCACATGGGCGAAGAACAGGTGCGACTGAATGTGCCGGCACAGATAGCGCAGGTTTTCGTCCGACCAGGCCGGGCGCACCTCGCGGTAAAGGCCCGGCTCGGGATGGTCGCCATACCAGCCGAGGCCGAAACCATCGCCATTGGTGCTCGCGGTCGATTCCAGCGCGTGGATGCTTTGCGCGATCAGCGAATGCGCGGGCGCCGTGACGTAGTGCTCGAGCGCAATCGTTTCACCGCGATAGGCGATCCAGCGGCACATTCCAGCGTGGCTCCTTCCCCAAGAGCGCGCGATCCGCTCCGACTCAAGCGTGTGAATATAGCGGCGCTCGATGGGAGTAAGAAACAGAAAACTCAGTCGATTTTGGGTCGGCGCGGTGTACTCCGCCCCGGCAAAGCGGCGGACATGTGTTCATTAAACGTTCAGATCGATTACATATCAATTTCACATATTGACATAGTTGCAATCAAATTGCATATCTAAATCTAGGAGAATCCGAATGAGCGAAAACATCGTTCCTTTCCCCTTTGGGAGGCCTTCTCGCATCGGCCATATTGTTCGTGCGGGCTTCAAATACCGCCAGTTCGATCAGTTATTGGCTGCAGGTCGGATGCCCATCGGGAGCGTCGTTCTGGAAGGCGCTCTCGTAAATCAACAGCGTGAGCTCATTAGGTCGCTCAAGGAGACAAGGCACGAAATCATTCTTGATACGAATATCGCTGAACTATCGTCGCTGGGCAGATTTGAAGGACGCGTTAAATCGGCACCGTGGGCAGATTCTGACGGACCGCTTACCGTTGAACACTTTCGAAGAGGTCCTAACTACGAAATTATTGGAAAGATTGCCCGGTGCGCCGTGCAAAACGGATTTAATGTTGTTCTGGCTCCGGCCCATATGCTTTTCAACTCTAACTCGCCTTAGCTCGCCGTGGACCGCGAAACCTGTATCGCTTTGCGGCGCAAACTTGATGCTGAAGGCGGGCGAACTATCGCAATCGATTATCCTTTGATGATTACATTTGCTGCTCTACGTGACCCCCTGCAGCGGCGAGCCTTTTTGATGAACTTGAAAGACCTTCCGTTCGATAATCTTTGGCTTCGGATTTCGGATTTCGGATCGGATGCAACGGGCATTGGAGCTAGGCGTTACATTGCGGCTGTAACAGAGTTTCTAAGCCTCAACAAACCAATCATTGTCGACGGCGTCGCTGGCCTCGTGGGTTTGGCGATCGTAGCTTTTGGTGCAGCAAGCGGATTTGCACACGGCGTTGCTGAATTGGACCGGTTTGATGCAAGGGGGTGGGATAAGCCTCAGGTGAAGGGTGGTGGGGGTAACAAGACAAGGTTTTTAGTTCCCGGATTAGACCGCCTAGTTAACTTACAGCAGATGGAGCAGATTTTGGCCGCGCCTAGCGGCCGAAAATCTGTAGCTGCAACGATAAATCATGCTGTCCAAATGGTTGGGAGGATACACAAAGAGACCCGAAAGCTCATTACCTGCACCAGCGCCATAAACAGGTTCAAGCGCTATCAGCCGTACCTGATTTGCGGCGAGTTCAACACTTCCTCGATCATGACTTGGCGAGCGCTAATCGCTTCGCACGCGACGTAGCGAAACTCAGAATTAACGACGAAGCGCTGAAGGAAACGCTATCTAAAACAGGCCAACGCCTTGAAAGGATGCCTGAGGTATTTGAAAACCTAAAAAAGATCTTAGGCGATGCCCCTAGGTCCGCACCTCTCCAGCGACGTGCGGATTCTTTGCCCGGTTCAGCTCGGAAGCGGTGACCGCTATGTCAACCGCAGTAGCCAGGGTTCTCGACGAGCTGCGCGACCGGGGTGGCTTGCAGAACAAAGACATTGCGAACATCGTGGACGTATCGCCCGCGACGGTGTCGCGCTGGTCGCAAGGCAAGGCGACGCCCGAGCTGCGGACCCAAACGGTTATTGGCGATCTGCGTTATGTCATCGAACGGCTCCGAGACTTTTACGAGCCGGACGAAATCCGGCTCTGGCTGCATTCTCGCCATCCGCTGCTCAACGGCGAACGCGCGATCGATCTAATCAACAACGATCGGACCGAAGAAGTTCTTGCCGTCATCGATCGCATGGACGCTGGCGGATATTTGTGAACCCATGAGCGACGGTCGAAAGGCGCGCGACCCCGAGCTCCTGGACGCCATCGACCAATTCGACCGCACCGAATTCGACGGACAAGTCTGGCGCGCCGTGCGCGAGACGCGCGATCCGCTCCAACCGTCTCCGGTCGGCGCGCGTTGGGACCCAGGTTCGTTCGACGTTTTGTACACTTCTCTCGATCGCGGGACCGCGTTGGAGGAAGTCTACTTTCACCTCTCGCGGCAGCCCGTGTTTCCCTCAGTTCCATTTTCGCTCCATCGGATACACGTGCGCGTGAAGAATGTGTTGCGAATGGAGGAAATGCACATCTTGGAGTCCCTCGGGATTGATCCGAAGAGCTACGGCGCGTTGGATTATGCGCGGACGCAAGCGATCGGCGATGTGGCCTTTTTTTTAGGGTTCGGTGCTCTTATAGCGCCAACCGCGCGACTGCGTGCGCTCAACCTAGTTATCTTCGCCGACCGCTTAGAACCGGCGGACGCCGAGATTGAGCATTCGGAAATCTTGGACTGGAAAACCTGGCGGCGGTCGCGGTGAGCGAACCCTCCACGTAAGACCTGTGCGTCGAGATGATGGCGTGAGCCGGCCCGATCGCGATCAGCTTTGCGCCGCGGGCGCCGGCTCTCCCGCCTCTTTCTGCGCGTTGCGCGGCTTGCCCATGAGCGCCGGCTGGAACAGCACGGCGGCGCACATGGTGGTCACGAGCGACAGCGCCAGCAATTCGCCCATGCTGGACGTGCCGGGATGGTTCGACATCCACAGGCTGCCGAAGGCGGTCGCGGTGGTGAGCGCGCTCCAGATCACCGCGCGCGTGAGACTCGACTGCAGGAGATCGGTCTGCCCGGCTCGCCAGGCCATGATGTAGTAGATTTTGAACGCGACGCCGACCCCGAGCAGCACCGGCAAGGCGATGATGTTGGCGAAATTCAGCTTCATGCCGATCAGCACGCAGATTTCCAGCGTCAGCAGGCCCGCCAGCAGCAGCGGCACGAGGGTGAGCAGGACGTCGCCGAAGCGCTTGAGCACGAGCCACAGCAGAATCGTGATGGACAGGAGGGCGTGAAGGCCGGCCTGAGCGAAGGCGGAGATCATCGTCTCACCCGCCTTGAGAACCGAGATCGGCACGCCGGTCGCATTCGGATAGACCGCGAGCACGGCGCGGGCGAAGGAGCGCAGCACTTCGGTATCGTTCGGATTGCCTTTCGGACTTACATCGACGCGCACACGCCCGTCGCGCGTGACCCATTCGCTCACGAGTTCGGGCGGCAGGGTCTCGAGAGTGATCGGCTGCGCCTGAAGCAGCTCGCGCCAGTCGGCGAGGACGATTTTGAGAGGGGGCAGGAAGGCGGCCGCAACCCGGTTTCGTGCGGCCTCGTCGGCATCGGCGAGCAGGACAAGGTCGCCGGCGAGCCGCTTCGCCGCCGCAGCGCCCGGTCCGGTTTGCGCGCCCACGACCTCGGTCGTGAACTTGGCGGCGCGCCGCAGGGCCGCGACATTGTCGGCGTCGCTCGGGGCCGGACGAAGCTTGGCGTCGAGGGGCGGGCCGAGCTTCTGCTTCAATTCGGCGATCAGCGCGAGCTTCTTGTCCTGGCGATCGGGGACGAAAGTCGCAAGCGTGACCACGCGCTCGGCTTCCGGCAATTGGCGCAATCGATCCGCGGTGGCCGCCGCGTCGGCGTTCGACGGCGTCAGCACCGCGATCGCGTACGCGCCGAAATTGGGGTCGTTGGAGAGATCCAAAAACGTCGCGACTGATTCGACCTGCTTGCTGCGCAGGTTGACCGGATTGATGTCGAAGGTGAGGAAGTAAAGCAACGGCGCGCCAAGCAGCGCGACGAGCCCGGTTCCTCCGACCACCGCGATGCGGTGGCGTTCGAGAAAGCGGTCGACGGGGGCAAGCGCGCGGTAGCCGATTTCGTCCGGCTCGCCCGGCGGATTCAGGACCGTCAGGAGCGCCGGCAACAGCGTGATGCTGGTGAGAAAGGCGATCAGCATGCCACTGCCGGCGATCACGCCGAGTTCGGAAATGCCGCTGTAGTCGGTCGGGGTGAACGACAGGAATCCGGCGGCGACCGCCGCGGCGGCGAGCGTCAGCGGCGCGCCGATCTTCTCGGCGGCGGCGAGCAGGGCCGCGTGCAGATCGTCGTACTCGTGGCGCTCGGCGCGGTAACGCACCGCGAATTGTATGGCGAAATCGACGCCGAGCCCGATGAACAGCACGGCGAAGGCGATCGAGATCGGGTTGAGCGCCTTGAACAGGAACAGGCCGAGCGCGGCCGTCATCGCGAGCCCGGCGAACATGGTGAAAACCACTGCGACAATGAGTTTGCCGGACCGCAGCGCAAGCCACAGGATCACCAGCACGACGGCGATCGTTGCGCCGGCATCGCGAAATGCGCCGTGCCGAACGGTCGAAAACTCCTCGTCCGCCATTGCGACCGGGCCGGTCAGCCGCACGCGCGCTTGATATTCCGTGGAAACGTTGAGATCGCGGGCGGCGCTCCGGATTATGCTTGTCGCGTGGCCGCCCGGTTCGAGCGCGGAAAAATCGAGCACGGGGCGAACCTTGATCAGCCGTCGCGCCGGCGCCGCCTCCCCCGCGCGCTCATCCATCAGGCCTTGCCATGAGAACGAGGCGGGCCGTCCGGCCAGCGCATTTTCCACCGTCTCGGCGGCAAGCGTCAGCGGGCGCGCCAAGTCGTCGAGCGACACCATCTGGCTCTGCACGCCGGACATCAGCAGGTTGAGGATCTGCGCCAGTCCGCGCAGGCCCGGATCGGCGACGATCGTGCGCACGAGCAGATTGGCCTGCCCCAGCGCTTTCGTGGTCTGCTCGAGTTCCTCGACCGATTGAAACAACAAGCCTTGGCGGGCGAAGAAGGCGCTGCCGGCGATTTCATCGACGGTGCGGAAATCTTTAGGATTCTCCTTCAGCCTTTGCGCAAGCGCCCGCGTGGCGCCCGCGGCCAGTTCCGGGGTAGGCGCATCGACCACCACGAGGATCGAATCGTAGCGGCCGGGAAAAGACTTCTCGAAGTCGAGCTCGCGCTGACGCCAGTCGAGCGACGGCGAAAGCAGCTTGTTGACGTCCGTATCGATGGCGAAATGGGTCGCGGCGAAATAGGCGGTGGCGACCGCCATCGCCGCATAAGCGGCAATGACTGCTTTGGGGCGCCGGGTGCAAGCGCGAACGACGCGAACAATCGCAGAAACGAGCATAGCTTAAGGGCTTCGGACGAAACGTTGGTCAGGCTGGGCGGATCGACGCGCTGCGCCGTTTGACCGCACCCGGCGGTAGGATCATTAACGAGGGCGCCGGATGCATCCGGTCCTCGTTCTAGCTAGAGGTCGCAGTCGCTGCTGGCAAGCGCAGCACGGTCCGTGTGTCGCCAGTCGCCGCTCGCCCGGAACCCACGGGCGAGGGTACAGTTAATGGAATAACGCAAGGCCCGCCAAGCGGTTCATCCAGCGATGCGGCCCATTCACCATAGGGCATAAGTCGAGGTTGCAGCCTGTTACCGTTCGATTTATGTCTACTCGGGTGGGGAGCCATTGCCGTCGCCATCAAAACTTAACATCGGTTCAGACAGGCCTGGGCTAGCCCCGGAGGCGTCAAGGAGCAGATCGTTTACGTCCATTCACTATCGCCGATTGGAAATCTTCTAATCGACGAATGACCGCCAACAGGACCCCGGCGGCACAGGAGCCGAATGAGAGCCGCCTGGAACAAGCCGTGGAGAAGGGATTTACACTCCCCAACCGGCGTTGAGTTGGGGTAAGTTTGCGAATACGAGAAAGAGACAATGGCAATATCGCTCTACAAGCAGCTGCGCATCGGCGCCTATGTGCTCAAGCAAAAGATGCTCGGGCGAAAGCGTTATCCACTTGTCCTGATGCTTGAGCCGCTGTTCCGCTGCAATCTCGCCTGCGCCGGCTGCGGAAAGATCGATTATCCCGAAGCGATCCTCAATCAGCGCCTGTCAGTGAAGGACTGCCTCGACGCGGTGGACGAATGCGGCGCGCCGATGGTGGCCATTCCCGGCGGCGAGCCGCTGATTCACAAGGAGATCGGCGAGATCATCAAGGGGATCGTCGCCCGCAAGAAGTTCGTCTCGCTGTGCACGAACGCGCTGTTGCTTGAGAAGAAGCTGCATCTGTTCGAGCCGTCCCCCTATTTGTTCTTTTCCGTGCATCTCGACGGGCTGAAGCATCATCACGACCGTTCGGTGTGCCAGGAAGGCGTTTTCGATCGCGCCGTGACCGCCATCAAGGCGGCCAAGGCGAAGGGATTCGCAGTCAACGTCAACGCGACGATTTTCGAGGGGATGCCCGCGAAGGATATCGCGGATTTCCTCGATTTCTGCAGCGATCTCGGCGTCGGCGTGTCGATCTCTTCGGGATACGCGTATGAGCGGGCGCCCGACCAAAAAAGCTTCCTGTCCCGCCGCCGCACCAAGGAGCTGTTCCGCAGCATATTCGCCATGGGGAAGGGAAAACGCTGGAACTTCATGCATTCCGACCTGTATCTCGATTTCCTCGCCGGCAATCAGGAGTTCCTCTGCACGCCCTGGGGCATGCCGACCCGTAACATCTTCGGCTGGCAGCGGCCGTGCTACCTGCTCGGCGAGGGTTACGCCAAATCCTTCAAGGAATTGATGGAGACGACCGACTGGGATTCCTATGGCACCGGCCGCTACGAGAAATGCGCCAACTGCATGGCCCATTGCGGCTATGAGCCGACCGCGGCCAATGCCGTCATCGCGCATCCGCTGCATGCTCTGAAGGTCGCGCTGTTCGGCGTACGCACCGAAGGCGCGATGGCCCCCGAGATCCCGCTTGGGAATCAACGGCCCGCGCAGTACGTGTTCTCGCGCCATGTCGAGCGCAAGATTGCGGAATTGCATGCCCGGGATAAGCCTGACCGGCGGCTCGACGCCGCCGAATAGCCGGAAACTGGCCGACCACTCCATTGCATAGGCGACCCGGCTGCTGCGGGCGCGCAACCGTTAGCCCTTGCTTGCGGCTCCTCAAGCCGCAAGAACGAGATCGGCGGCGCAGTCGCCGGAGCGGATGGCGCTTTCGATGGTCGCCGGCAGGCCGGTCGCGGTCCAGTCGCCAGCGAGGAAGAGATTGCGCCACGCCGTCGTCGGCCCCGGCCGCCGCGCGTTTTGCTCCGGCGTCGAAGCGAAGGTGGCGCGCCGCTCGCGCACGATCTGCCACGCCGGGCATGCGCCGGACAGGCCCGTCACGGTGCAGACCTCCCGCCAGATGACGTCTGCAAGCTTTTCACGCGGCTCGTTCATGAACCGGTCGGCGTTGCTCGTGGTGACCGAAATGCGACCGGGGAAGGAGAACACCCATTCGGACGTCCCGTTGAGCACGCCAATCATGGAGGGCTGGCCGGCCGGCGCTTCGGCGCGAAAATGCGTGTTCAGAATGGCGCGGAACGCGGTCGGCGCCGTGAGGCCGGGCACGAGGGCGGTCGCTGCAAATGACGGGACGGCCAGGATCACGGCGTCTCCGGGCGGCACGGCGAGACGGTCGGTCCCGAAATCGAGCTCCGCCACGCTCTGGCCGTCGAAACGCAAGGCGCGCAATTCGTGCCCAAGTCGAACCGTTGCGCGCGCCTTCTCGAGATAAGCGATCGCCGGCTCGACGAAAACCCTTCCGAGGCCTTCGCGCGCGATCCGCGGGCGGCATGCTTTGCCGCCGCGCGCGAGCGTTTCGCGAACGACCGCGCCCGCGAGCGCCGCGGAGCCCTCGCGTGGATCGGTGTTCAGCGCAGCGACCAGCAGCGGCGCGAGGAGCCGGTCATAAAGCGGCCCGGCGCAATCGATGATGTCCGCGATCGGCCGGTCGGGAGCAACCAGGAGGCGCGCCAGTCGCAGATAGTCCAACGGGCGCGTCCCAGGCACGCGCCGGTCCGGGTCGAATATCCACCAAGGCAGGCGCCCGTCGCTCAGCCGCAACGTCCATCGTTGTCCGGTGGCGAGATCAAAGAAGGGGAAATCCGCCTTGTCCGGCCCGACCAGCCGATCTTCGGTCCCGATCGCGCGCGCATAGGCGAAGGCGGCGTGGTTTCCCGTCAGCAGGAGATGATTGCCATTATCGATCACGAGACCGGTGGCGTGGTCGTGATAGGAGCGGCATCGCCCGCCGGGCATGGAGGTCGCTTCATGCAGCGTGACGGTGCGGGATGCGTTCACGAGCCGCACCGCTGCGGCAAGCCCGGCCAAGCCGCCGCCGATGATGTGGACGGCGCGCGCCATCAGACGAAACCGTATTGCAGGACGATGCGCAGCAAGTGCAGCCGACCGATGCGGACCGGCGATCGCGGGGCGGCCCAGCCGCGCGCGATGAGCCCGTCGAGAATGGCGTGGTAGACCTTGCTCATGATGCGGGGCGCGCGCACCGTTTCGCGCGGGCAGCGGTCCATGATCGCGTTGGCTTCGGCGAAATGCTCGCGGGCGCGCTGCACGAGGCCTGCGCAGGCGGCGGCGAGCGCCGGATGCGATACGACCATGAGCGGGTCATCCTCTACGATCCCCGCCTCGCGCAGCAATTCGCGCGGAAGATAGAGTCGCCCGATCGCCGCGTCTTCGTCGAGATCGCGCAGGATATTGGTGAGTTGCAGCGCGCGGCCGAGACGATGGGCAAGGCGCTCCCCCTCCGCTTCGCCGACCCCGAAAATACGCACCGACAGCCGGCCCACGGCGCTCGCCACGCGATCGCAGTACAGGTCGAGCCGCGCGAGATCCGGAGCGCGGATGTCCTCGGCCGCATCCATTTCCATGCCCTCGATCACCGCAAGGAAGTCCTCCTTGCGCAGCCCGAATTCGGCAATGGCGTGCGCGAGCGGGCGATGTTCGGGGCGTCCCTCGCCGGCATACAAGGCGTCGATCTCTGCGCGCCAACGCGAGAGCCGCGCCAGCCGATCGGGGCGAGGGGCCGCCGAATCGGCGATATCGTCGACGGCGCGGCAGAACGAATAGATTTCGAACATGCCGTCGCGCCGGGCGGGCGGCAGGATTCGCATGGCGAAATAGAACGAGCTGCTGGCCGCGCGGCGCGGCGCGGCCGTGTCCTGATCTTCGGATTGCAGCGCGAGACCGGTCATGTCGAACGGATGAATACAAAACGATGATGATTAGTCACGCGCCGTCTGCGCGACGGCGCGCTCACTCCGCGAAATCCGGCCCCACAGGCCACGCATGATTCCCACCAAGCCTAGCGCAGCAACCGCCGGCTTGGCGAGATGGACGGGCTGGCTCAACGGATCGCGTAATTGCAGAATTCGGACCAGCCGTTCGGCCAATGTCTGGATGACGGAGACTTCGAGCGCAAGCCGCCGGTCGCCTATCTGCCGCGCAAAGCCGCTGCTGCGGTCGAGCAGCCCGGCCGTGCGCTGCGCCAGCTTGGAAATGCAGACGCGCAATTCGGGCGAGGCGCGCGGCAGACCGAGCGCTTCGACGCTTGTTCCCTCGGCCGCGAGCGCGTCGAGCGGAATGTAGACGCGGTCGAGCTTGCGATAATCGGCGGCGCAGTCCTGCAGGTGGTTGATGATCTGCAAGGCCGCGCAGAGCGCATCATTGGCCGGCCAGATCGAACGGCTCTCGCCATGCACATCGAGCACGAAGCGGCCGACCGGCATCGCCGAATAGGTGCAATAGCCGATCAGGTCGTCGAAATCGGCATAGCGGCGCTTGGTCACATCGAGCCGGAAGGCGGTGAGCAGATCCTGGGCGTGCTGGCAGGACAGCCCGCGCTCCGCGAGGGCTGCGCGCAGCGCGGCTCCTTGCGGCTCGTCCGTGCCTGTTCCGAGCAGGCTCTGCTCGAGGCGGTCGAGATGGGCGAGCTTGTCCTGCTCGGACAATGTCGGATGATCGGCGATATCGTCAGCGACGCGGACGAATTCGTAGAAGGCGAGAATGATGCCGCGGTGGCGCGGATGCACGAGCCGCGAGGCGACAGGGAAGTTCTCGTCGCGGGATCCCTTGCCGGATCGCAGTGCAGCGGCGCCGGCGGTCATCGGCTCGGCCCGGCGTCCCGGGCGTGGGCGCAGCGACCGCGCCGATGGCGGCTCGGTCGAGCGGGTGCCGGCGGGGACGACATGAGACAGGGTTGCGCGCGCCCTAAAAAGCGTGAATGGAGGCCATCCATAGGGACGATGGGCAGGTCGCGTTCCGCGCCCGCCCGCAGGCCAGAGACCCGTCGCGGTCGAGCCCCAAACCGCTTGTATTTCCAAAGCATGGGCCGCCACCCAAGTCAACGCATCGCGGCGTTCCCGTCAAGGGCGGTTGTACGAACAGGCCTCTCTCGGATACTTTAGGGGCACAAGAAGACCAGATGCGCTAGTGCAGGGGGCTCACTTGTTGCGCATGACGAAAGAGACTGACCCGGTCGCTGCGGCCAACGCGGCGTTTCAGCAACAGCTCGAACGCGTGGCAAGCGATATGAAGCGTTTGCTCGATCGCCTGCTCGCGTCCAAACCGGCGCGCGGCGAGCGCGCGCGACCGGCCCGCCTCCTCGCGGCCATGCGCTACGCTACGCTCGGCGGCGGCAAGCGCTTTCGCCCCTTTCTGGCGGTGGAGACGGCCGGCTTGTTCGGCGTGCCGCGTGCGCAAGCGCTGATGGTCGGAAGCGCGGTCGAATGCGTGCACTGCTATTCGCTCGCGCACGACGACCTCCCGGCGATGGACAACGACGACCTGCGGCGCGGCCGCCCGACCGCGCACAAGGCTTTCGACGAAGCGACCGCCATCCTCGCCGGCGACGGCCTGCTGACGTTTGCCTTCGACGTATTGGCGCGGGCGGAGACCCATCCCAATCCGGGGGTGCGCATCGAGCTGGTCGCGGCGCTCGCCTCCGCTTCCGGCCTGGGCGGGATGGTCGGCGGGCAGATTCTCGATCTGGCCGCCGAGGGCCGGTTCGCGGACGGCGTTCCCGAACCCCTTGGTCAAGACGAGATCGAGACGCTGGAAGCGATGAAGACCGGCGCGCTGCTGCGCTTCTCATGCGCAAGCGGCGCAATTCTTGGGCAGGCCGACCGGCGCGCGCGGGGAGCGCTCGACCGCTACGGCGCCGCGATCGGCAAGGCGTTCCAGATCGCCGACGATCTGCTCGACGCCGAGGGCGACCCGGCCATGGTCGGCAAAGCGACCAACAAGGACGCTGCGGCGCACAAGGCCACCTTCGTGCGCATTTTGGGGATTGACGGCGCACGGAAAAAGCTTGCCGAACTCGTGGCCGACGCGAAAGCTGCCGTCGCTCCGTTCGGAGCAAAAGCAGACGTGTTGCGCGCAGCTGCGCGCTTCGTTGCCGAGCGACGCTACTGAGCCCCGATTAGCCGCTGGTCAGCCGATCCTCGATCTCGTTGGCTGCATCTTCGCAGATAGAGGCAAGTTCCATCAGCTCTTTCTTGACGAATTCGTCGTCCGTCTGGGCGGCGAGTTCGCGGTATTTCGTCGCTTGGTCGCGGAGGTAGTCCTCGATCACGTCCATGCGGCCTCCTCCGTGGTGTCAGACGCGAGGGAGCGCAGCCACTTTGAACCTCCGCGAGCGCGGGTTCAAGGGCGCGCGCCCGGCACGGACACATCGAGCGGAAATTCCGCGACGGCCGTGTCGGAGTTGCAACCCGCCGGATCGTTCAAAGTGATTTGAAGGTCTTCGCCAGCGCATCCGCGCCGCGTGCGAGCAGCCCCCCGTCCGAACCGACCGCGACGAAGGTGAAGCCCCAGCCGATGTAGCGCCGCGCGTCCTCTTCTTTCGGGGCGAGAATCCCGGCCGCTTTCCCGACCGCCTTGAGCCGCCTGACGGCGTCCTCGATCGCTCTCTGCACCTCCGGATGGGCGGAATTGCCGAGATGGCCGAGCGAGGCCGCGAGATCCGAAGGCCCGATGAACACGCCGTCGACCCCCTCCACCGCAGCGATGGCTTCGATCTGATCGAGGGCGGCACGAGTCTCGACCTGTACCAGGACGCAGACCTGGGCGTTCGCCTCTTGGAGATAGTTTGCGATGCGCCCGTACCGGCTGGCGCGGACCCCGGCGGCGGCGCCGCGAATGCCATCGGGCGCATAGCGGGTTGCGGCAACCGCTCGTTTCGCCTCCTCGGCGCTCTGGACCCAAGGCAACAGCAGGCTATGGGCTCCCAAATCCATGACGCGCTTGATCAGGACGGGGTCATTCCAGGCCGGGCGGACCACTGGCGTCGCGGTCCCGCGGCTCAGCGCCTGCAGCTGGGCGAGAAGACCCGCGATCTCGTTCGGCGCGTGCTCGGTGTCGAGCAGAATCCAGTCGAAGCCCGCATCGCCGATGATCTCCGCGACGATATTGCTGGCGAGCGCGCTCCACAGCCCGATTTGCAGTCGGCCTTGGGCGAGCGCTTGTTTGAAAAGGTTTTGCGGCAGGTCCATGGGCTTGCCGAGTTAATTGAGAAGGGCGGCGCCGTCCAGCGCTCGCGGCGAGAACCGGCGCCCCGGCGTTCGCGGCGGGAAAGGTCGAAAGGCTGCGGCGTCAGGCAGCCGACTTGACGCGGACCTTGGTCGCGATCGGCCCGGTATCACCGGCGCCCTCGACGTAATAGACCTCATCGCCCCGCGCGAGCGCATCGAAATCGCCCGCCAGCACGCTGTTGCGGTGGAAGTAAAGGAGCGTGCCCTCCGAAGTCACGAGGAAGCCGAAATCCTGCTCCGGCTGCACCTCCGCCACCTGGCCCAGACGCTGGTTCTGCACATCGTGCATCGGTGCCTTGGTGCGCCCGTGGCGCTGGTTCTTCAGCTCGACCAGCTGGCGCTCCGCGATGCGGAACGCCTCGTTGATCGCCTTTTGCAGGTCGGGCCTTTGGTATTTGCGCTGCAAATGCTCCGGCTCGTGGCTGACGACCAAATCGGCGCGCCCCGGAATGCCGATCTCGATATGCACGACCGGTGGGATCGAAGTGCCATTCGGCTTGGCGCGCTTCTCGACGCGCACGCGGCACGAGGCGATGCGTTCGAATATTCGTTCAAGCTCGGCGATGCGGGAGCGGATTTCCTCCTCCGCCCATTCCGACGGCTCCATGTTGTGAAAGGCGATCTCGACGGGACCCTGCATGAAAATCACTCCCGGCAGGTGAAATGTCTCAATACGTTACGGGCTCTTGGCGCGAATTTCCAGTCCGCGCCGGGGGGTGCAGACACGGAAAACGGGCATCGCGATCACGTCGATTTCGCGAAGAATGATCTCCAATAACGATTTCGGAGAGACTTGCGATCGGTTTCGCTATTCCTGCGAACGCGGGAGAGCGCCAACAAATAAGGGCTACCGGGCGGATGCCCGATAGCCCTTTCTCGCGATGCGCGATGCGTCAGACGATGACGCGCTGCCGCTTCGGCTCCTGCGCCGCGGCCTCTTCCTTGGCGCCCTCGGGCATGCCGGTCGCCGGAAGCTGGAGCACGGTCGCATGCTGGCCTTCGCACAACCGGGTCAGCAGAACCACCTGCCCGCTCGGAAATTCGAGCGCGTCATGGTGCTCATAGGGATTGTCCATGTTGATCTGCCGGAACCGGGCGACGCGTTCGCGCAGCTTGCGGGTCGGGAAGAACCCCAAGGCATGATCGCATTCGACGTCGCGCTCGAAGGCGAGCTCGGTGCCGGGGAGGATGCAAACCGCGACATTCGGCTCGCCCACCTCCGCAAAGCCGCGGGTGATGGAGTTGTTGAACTTCGTCGTTATCAACCGATCACCCACTTTGGCAGCTCGCGTAGCCACATGCTGTAGGCTGTAGTCACACATCTATCGTCTCCTCTTGCGATGGGCGAGCGGGACGGCCATCAAGGCTCGAAATCCCGCGTTTCAATTGGACCGACTTTCGGCAAACGCGCTGCGCCAGCTAAATCGATGCGGTCCATAACGCCTCAGGCCCTGCACGGTGACCTGAAGCCGCTGTAAACGAATTCGCGGGACGAAAACTCCGTTCCCTGCCGAAAAAAAAATCGGAAGCTTGCTACAGGTTAATGAAGTGACTTTTCATGAAGCTATTCATTGCACTTGTGCGGCGCTTCAAAACCGGCAGATCGAAATGTCGCGCCGATCCCTCGATATGGCGACGTTTTTTTCGAGTGGCGTCGCGCAATCGACGACTCCGCAAAAGCAGATTGATCTGCATTGCAAAAAAATCTCGCGGCGCAGCATCGCAGTCGCAACATACATAGGCGAAGTGCGCGCGCCATGATTTGCACGCGTTCGTCCGGCAGATTATTTCATCGAGTCGTTGCCGTCGGGCGGCTCGGATTTTTTTATCAAATGCAACGGAAAGCTCCCGGCGTCCGTATTTCAGGGAGCGGATCATAGCGGTTTTTCGCGGCGCGCAAATTGCTTCGCAGCTGCGTTTCGGCAGGGCGAAACAAAGGGCCCGATCACCGCGTTTGAATCAGAGACTGCATTCGAGCTGAACTGGAATGACCGCGCATGCCGCCAAAGGTCGCAAGTTCGACCGCAAGCCTTACGAGGCCTTGTGGCGGCACCTGACGGCTTTCGCCGCGCTGTCAGACCAGGAGATGTCGATCATTCGCCAGACCAGCGTCGCGGCGAGCGACGTAGCGGCGGGCGTCGAGCTTTACGTGGAGGGGCAGGTTCTCAGCAAACCGGCGGCGCTCCTGTCCGGCTGGGCGTGCCGACTGCGGGTGCTCGCGGACGGGCGGCGGCAGATTTTCGATTTCCTCCTGCCGGGCGATCTGTTCGGTCATTGCACCGCGCTCAACACGGTGGCCTCGACGTCGGCGCTCACGTTGACTCCGGCACGGATTGCAAGCGTCGGCTGTCTGTTGGAGATGGCGGTCGATCCGCGGCGATTTCCCGGACTTGCCCGCGCATGGACGGCCGCCCAGGCGCGTCAGGACGCCTTCCTTCTCAATCATGTGGTGCGGCTCGGTCGACAAACCGCTTACGAACGCGTCGCTCATCTCCTCGTCGAGCTGAGCCATCGCCTGGACGAGATCGGGTTCGAGACAGGGACATTCGTGCCGATGCCGCTCACTCAGGAGATGATGGCTGACGCGTTGGGTTTGAGCGTGGTTCACGTCAACCGTACGCTGAAGCAATTGCGGCGCGAACGCCTGATCGAAATGCGCGCCGCTTCGATTCGCGTGATCAAGCCCGACACGCTCGCCGCGATCGCCGATTTCCGCTGGCCGCTCGCCCAACGCTCCTCGTCATAAAGACCACTGACCGACGCGAAGCCACAACGGCGGCAGTGCGGCCGCTGCAGCCACGAGCCGCTTGCGCCACCTCCGTCAGGCCCCTACCATCCGCCCAACGGCAACGGGAGGAGTGCTGATGATCGTGAAGAAACGCGTCTGCGTGAGCCGGCGTCATCTCATGGGCGGCGCTGGCGCCGTCGCTGCATTGCTCGCAGCGCCGGCGATCGTGCGCGCGCAGGCTAAGGCGCTGAAGATTGCCGTGGTGCTGCCGCGTTCGGGCTATCTCGCCGCTGCCGGACAGTCCTGCTACCGGGGCGCCGTGGTCGCGCCGAAGGTTCTCGCGGATTACGGATATTCCGTCGAGCTGATGAATATCGACTTCGAGTCCAATGTCGACCTAGCGCGCACGCAAACGGAGCGGGCGATCGCCGAAGGCGCGCAGTGCGTGGTCGGCGCGTTCGAATCGGGGGCGACGCTCGCGATGGCGCAGGTTTGCGAGCAGCGCCAGGTGCCGCTCGTGATCAACATCGCCGCCGCGCCGCAGATCACCGAGCAGGGTTACAAGTTTCTCGTGCGCAATTTCCAGACCGGCCCGCAGCTCGTCGTCAACGGATTGCGGCTGATCAAGGACCTGATCGCTGCGACCAATGTCGACTTCAAGACCGCGGTGTTCGTGCACGCCAACGATACGTTTGGGACTGCTCAGCGCGCGGCGATGGACCGTCTGTTTCCCGCCGCCCAGATGCCGTTCCAACTTGCGGAGTTGATCGCCTACGATCCCAAGGCGCAGGACCTTGCCGTCGAAGTCACCAAGATTCGCGCGACCAATCCCGACCTCGTGCTCGTGGTGACGCGCTCGGCCGATGCGATCAAGCTCATCCGCGACATGGTGCGGCAGCGTTTCGAGCCGAAGGCGATCGTCTCGCCGGGTTCGCCCGGCCTCTACGACGAGGAGTTCTACCAGGCGCTCGGGCCGCTCTCCGACTACGCCATCTACAATCTGCCGTGGGCGAATCCGAAGGCAAAGATGACGCAGGCTCTGGCGGATGCGTACAAGGCCGCCCACACGGGCCATCGCTTCGAGGTGGATTGCTTCAACGTCGGCTTCACCTTCGAAGCGCTGCTGGTCGCGGCCGACGGGGTCAAGCGGGCCGGTACGAGCACGGGTCCCGAGCTGATGGCGGCGATCCGCGCGACCGACATTACCGATCACGTGATGATCGGCGGGCCCATCAAGTTTGATGACAAGGGGCAGAACAACAATATCGGTTCCGCCGTCATCCAGAACCGCAACCGCACTCCGACCGTCGTGCTGCCGGACTCCGTCGCAACCATGAAGCCGGTCTTGCCGATGCCGCCTTGGCAGGGACGGGCGTGAGCGGCAGCCATCGTCCTTGCGAGTGGAGGCGAATGCCGTCCTGATCGCCCGCGCGGCGATCAGGACGGCAAAGGACCACGGTTGCGCCGCCGCGCCGATCTGAGGTAACCCGTTCGCGTCCTTGTCATTCCGGCCAGCGGCATAGTCCAACTGGCCGGCCACTGCCGCATACCAGCCCGCGATGTGGTCGATCTATCTCAACGTCGTCATCCAGGGCGTTCTGACCGGGCTCGTCTACGGGCTGATGGCGCTCGGGCTGTCGGTGATTTTCGGCGTCGTCCGGGTGGTGAACTTCGCGCATGGCGAGTTCGCGGTGATCGCGATGTATGCGGCCTTTCTCCTGTTCAAACTCTATGGGCTCGACCCGCTGATTGCCGTCGCGCCGATTGCGGCCGCGTTCTTTGCCGTGGGCTTCGCGCTGCAGGCGGCGCTGATCAATTCCTTCGTCCGCCGTCCGGACTATGAGCAGTTCATTCTGCTGGTCGGGCTGGCCATCATCATCGTCAACGGACTGCTGATGATTTTCGGGCCCGACGCGCAGCCGGCGCATCTGCCTTACTCGTTCGACAGCTACCTCATCGGGCCTTTGATCATCGACAAGGTGCGGGTCTATGCGGCGATCGCCGCCGTCGTGGTGTCGGCCGCGCTGTTCGCTTTCTTCCGGCGCACCCGCACCGGCACGGCGATCCGCGCCTGCGCGGACAATCTCGTCGGCGCGGCGGTGGTGGGCCTCAACGTCAACCGTCTGTATGCGCTGACCTTCGGCCTCGGGCTCGCCTGCGTCGGCGCCGCCGGCGCCCTGTTGGTGACGATCGCCGACGCGGCGCCCAGTCTCGGCCCTGCCTATACGCTGCTTGCCTTCACGATCGTGATCATCGGCGGGCTCGGCTCGATGTCGGGTGCGCTGGTCGGCGGCGTGCTGATCGGGGTGTCGGAAGCGCTCGCCGGGTTCATCATCGCTCCGTCGATGAAAAGCATGTTCTCGTTCGCTTTGCTGATCGCCGTGCTGGTGCTGCGGCCGCAAGGTCTGATGGGGAAGAAGCAGGCATGAGCGCGCTTTGGGGGACCATGACCGCGCGCGGCAAAGTCCTGCTCGCCGCTCTCGTGCTTGGGCTGCTCGCCGCGCCCTTGGCGGCGAACCGCTATTTGCTCTCGGTGCTGACGCTCATTCTCTATTTCGTCTATGTCGGCCAGGCCTGGAACCTGATGATGGGCTATGCCGGACAGCTTTCGCTCGGGCACGCGCTCTATGTCGGACTCGGCGGCTATATATCGGCCGCCCTGTGGGTGCATTTCGGGATCGGGCCGTGGCTCAGCGTGTTTCCGTCGGTCGCGTTCGCAGGGGCGGTCGGGGCGTTGATCGGCTGGCTTGCATTCCGTTTCGGAATCGAGGGCGTGTACTTTGCGCTGCTGACCATCGCGTTTGCCGAGTTCAGCCGCATCGGTTTCGACCACATCGATTTTACCGGCGGGGCCGGCGGATTCTTTCTGCGTTATGAGCCGGAGCGCCTGGGCCAATGGTGGAATCTGCGCGGCGGTCAGGTCTTTTTCTACTATCTCGCGTTTGGGCTGGCCGCGGGCGGCGTGGTGGTCGCCGCGCTCTTGTCGCGCGCGCGCCTGGGATTTCAATGGCTCGCAATCCGCGAGGACGAGACCGCCGCGCGGGCGCTCGGCATCGACGTGTTCCGCGCCAAGATGAAGGCGGTGGTGGTTTCCTCGGGCATGACCGCGGTCGGAGGCGTGTTCTACGCGTTCTACAACAACAGCCTGTTTCCCGCGCAGATGTTCGACATCGGCCGCTCGATCGAGCTCATTCTGGCGCCGATCGTCGGCGGGCTCGGCACGATCTTCGGTCCCGTCGTCGGCGCGTTCATTCTCACTCCGCTCGGCGAAGTGCTGATCGCCTTCACCGAGCGGCTCGGCATCAATGCGCCGGGCGTCAAGGCCGTGTTCTACGGCCTGATCCTGATGATCATCATTACGCTCGTGCCGACCGGCGTGTGGCCCTTGATCGCGCGACGTCTCCAACTCGTGCAGCGCAAGCCGTGACGCCGCTCCTCTCCGTCGTCGACGTCAGCAAGCGCTTCCGCGGCCTGCTCGCGGTCGACGAGGTGAGCTTCGACCTCGCCGAGGGCGAAGTGTTTGCGGTGATCGGGCCCAACGGGGCGGGCAAGACCACGCTGTTCAACATGATCGCGGGCATGCTCGCGCCCGACCAGGGAAGGATCGCCTTTCGCGGCCAGCGGATCGACGGCATGTCGGCCGATGCGGTGTGCCGGCTCGGGGTTGGGCGCACCTTCCAGATCGTGCGGCCGTTCCCCGCGCTCTCGGTCGAGGACAATGTCGTCGTCGGCGCGTTGCTGCACCGCTCCGACATGGCGGCCGCGCGCAGCCATGCGCGCGACGTGCTCGCCGAGCTCGACCTGTTCGACAAGCGCGCCAACACCGCTTTCGCCCTCACGCTGCCCGACCGCAAGCGGCTCGAAGTCGCGCGTGCGCTTGCGACCGAACCCAAGCTCCTTCTGCTCGACGAGGTGATGGCCGGCTTGGTGCCGACCGAGACCGACCGCATGGTGGAGATTCTGCGCGGCGTCAACCGCGAGATGGGCGTGACCATCCTGCTGATCGAGCATGTGATGCGGGCGGTGATGGCGCTGGCTGGCCGCGTGCTCGTGCTTCACCACGGCGCGCCGATCGCGCAGGGCGCCCCGCACGAGGTCGTGCGCGATCCGGCGGTGATCAAATCCTATCTCGGCGCGGAGGCCGCTTTCTGATGCTCTCCGTGCAGGAACTCGATGCTTTCTACGGCGACGCCCAGGCGCTCGCCGGCGTGTCGTTCGATGTCGCGGACGCCGGCATCGTGGCGATCGTCGGCGCGAACGGCGCGGGCAAGACCTCGCTGATCCGCACCATCGCCGGGATGCACCGGCCAGCGCGCGGACGCATCCTGTTCCGCGGCGCCGACATCGCCGGCTGGCCGAGCCATCGCGTATGCGATCTCGGCATCGGCCAGGTGGCGGAGGGCCGCCAGATCTTTCCGACGCTCACGGTGGGCGAGAATCTGGAGATGGGGGCGCTGCTGCCGCGCGCGCGGAGCAAGCGGGCGACCCAGCTCGCGCGCGTGCTGGCGCTGTTCCCGATCTTGGAGGAGCGGCTGCGCCAGACCGCGGGCACGCTGTCGGGCGGCGAGCAGCAGATGCTCGCGATCGGCCGCTGCCTGATGGGCGCGCCCGACCTCGTGATGTTCGACGAGCCCTCGCTCGGGCTTGCGCCCGCCATCGTCCAGGACGTGCTGCGCACCATCCGCGAACTCAATCGCGAGGGCCTCACCTGCGTGCTGGTCGAGCAGAACGTCGCGCTTTCGCTAAAGCTGGCCGACCGCGCCTATGTGCTGGAGAACGGGCGCGTGACGCTCGCCGGCACCGGCGTCGAACTGTTGGCCGATGACCGCGTGCGCCAGGCTTATCTGGGGATGTGAGGGCGTATCGAGAGCAGGATGAGTTGACATGGCATCGACAAATCTCCTGCCGTCATCGCCCGCGGGCGATCCAGTAAACACAAACGCTCTCCGTGATTACTGGATCGAAGGCGAGCGCGCGCCTCGATCCGGCGACGCTACAGTGGCGGACTGCCGTCCCTGATCGCGCCTCTGATCATCTCACGCAGTTCGGTCGAGTCCTGATGTTTATGGACGGCCACGGCATGTTGAACCGCGGCTTCCAGCAATTCGGCCTCGGTATCGGCGCTGATCGCAATCGTGCAGTTTATTTCGCTTGGGAATGCGCGACAGTCGATGAATTTGCGGCCCATCGTTTCCTCCTGCTTATACCGCCTCCAGATCAGAGTGACTTGATGATGTATGGGAATCCAGTGATGGATTTGACGATGTCTGGGTTGTGTTCGAGACAGAGGATGGCCTCGAGCTTGGCCCGAACGGCGTCGATGGATTTGAGGGCGTAGTTCTTGAAGATCTTCTCGCGGATTTCGTGCCAGACATTTTCCTTCGGGTTGAGCTCCGGCGAGTAGGGCGGAAGGAATAGCAGCGAGATGTTGTCGGGGAGCACGAGGTCGCGACACCGGTGGTTGGGAGCCCCGTCGAGAACCAGAAGAATATGGGACCGGGCGAATTTTCGTGAAAGGCAATCGAGGAAAACCTGGAAGCATTCCGTGTTCGACGTCGGCATGACCAAATAGGCGCACGCCCCGTCCTTGGGGCAGACCGCACCGTACAGATAGATGTACTCGCGAACGAGTTGGGAAGCGACCGCGGGTCTGACCTTGGCCGGCGCCCAGCATGGCCGCGGGCGGTTGATCCGGCCGAACCGCGCCTCGTCGGCGAACATGACCCGCAAGGGACGACCACGGGCCGCCGCCGCCCGCGCGGCGCGTCTCACGCCGCGCGGAAAGCCGTTTTTTTAAACGCGCTTTGCGCCGCGAGGTCCCGCTTGGGATGAAACGGACGGGGCATCAGCTTGCGCCAGCCGTGCCGAGCAAGGAGATTGTAGACCGTGCTGTTGCTGGTCGGGTGTCCGATCGCTTGCTCGTAAGCCGCCTTCAGATCGTGGATGTTCACCATCTCGCCCGCCCCCGCCGCCTTGGCGAACCGCGCCAGCAGGGCCCTCTCCTCGCCGAGCGTCATGTTCTCACGGATCCGTCCCCCGCTCCGCTTCCGCTCGAGCGCCGCCAGCCCGCCACGATCGAACGCCATGTGCGCCCGGTTCACCGTGCTCAGCGACACCCCCATCGCCTCTGCGATCGCCGGCTGCGTCATTCCGGCTTCCCGCAGCAGAACCATCTGGATGCGCTGACGAAGGACCGGTGTCTTCGTCCGCCGCAAAGCTCGCTTCAACCACCGTACCCGGCTTCTGTTGCACTTGACCATCTGCTCGCTCCGAATCAGATGGCCTTAGCGAATCACATTGATCCTCCAAGAAAAACCGCCCTCCACTTGCGCTCCTCGGGCAGTCCAGCACCCTTCATTCAGCCCGCTGTGGAAATGGTTTACATCGACCAGGAGAGGCGCAGCCTTCACATGATCTCGATCCGGCGGCGCCAAGCCGATGGGCATCCAGTGAGCCGCGCGTCGTGCGCCTCACGCCGCCGGCGGGCCGATGGTGACCGACAGCGTGCCGACGCCTTCGACTTCGCAATCGAGCCGGTCGCCGGGAACGACGGGGCCGACGCCCGCGGGCGTACCGGTCATGATGATGTCGCCCGGCGCGAGCGCGACCATCTCGGAAAGCTTCCCAATGACCTCGGGCACGGTCCAGATCATCTGCGAAAGATCGCCCTCCTGGCGCAGCCTGCCATTGCATTTGAGCGTGATCCGCCCCGTCTTCGGGTGGCCGATGGCGGAAGCGGGCGCAAGCGCTCCGCAAGGGGCCGAGGCGTCGAACGCCTTGCCGATCTCCCACGGCCGCTTGATCTCGCGCGAGGCGATCTGCAGGTCGCGTCGGGTGAGGTCGATGCCGACGGCATAGCCATAGACGAGGTCGAGCGCCTGCGCCGCCGGCACATTGCGGCCGCCCCCCTTGAGCGCCACCACCAGTTCCGCCTCGTGATGCAGGTCCTTGGTGAGCGGCGGGTAGGGGACGGTCGCGCTGTCGCGCACGACAGCGTCCGCGGGCTTGGCGAAGAAGAACGGCGGCTCGCGCTCGCTCTGGCCCATCTCGCGCACATGTTCGAGATAGTTGCGGCCGACGCACCAGATGCGTCGCACCGGAAAGAGCTTGTCCGTGCCGGCGACGGCGAGCGCCGGCTGCGGAGGCGGGTCGATCACATAGATTGCGGCAGCGCTCATGGCGTCAGGCTCCCTTGACGTGTTGGCTCACCGGCGTCCTTCGGCCATGATGACCTCGCGGTGGGGAAACTTGTCGAACGTGCTTTCCGGCACGCCGAAATTGGTCGCCAGCAAGAGGCGCGGGTTGGCCGCCATCCAAGCGGTGATCGAGATCGACTTATAGACGCCGTTATTGAACGCGATCAAGACGTCGACGTCCTCGGTTCCGATATTCTCGATGTAGTGACCGTAGCCGGTCGGCACGTAGCCGACGTCGCCGGCGCCGAATTCTTCGGTGCGGACGCGCCCATGCGAGCCGAACACGGTCATGCGTGCGCGGCCCGAAATATAATACTGCCACTCGTCGGCGTTCGGATGCCAATGCAATTCGCGCAAGCCGCCCGGATTGATCCGCAGGATCGCGCCGGACATGGTCTGCGAAATGGGAAACTCGCGCTCTGTGACCAGGCGCAGCGTTCCGCCGGGGTACGTCTCGGGCCGGTGCGCGAGCAGTTGGTAACGATGCGTGAGCGGCCCGCTGTTGATCGAAGCGGGCGCAGGATCGGGCGGCAGCGGCGGCGGGATCGCGCCCTTTGCGATATAGACTTCGCGCTTGGGAAACGCTGCGACGCTCTGCGCCGGTACCCCGAAGTTCTTCGCCAGCACCTCGGGCGGCGTATGGCCGAGCCAGTCGGTGATGCTGAAAGTTCCGAACTCGGAAAAATAGCCGTTGTCGAACACGAGGATGAACAGGCAATCCTCCGGTCCGAGTCCCTGGATCGAATGGCCGAAACCGCGCGGGAAATACCATTCCTCTCTTCTCCCTCCCACCCTTTTTCTTTTCTTTTTTCACCTTCTTTCTTCCAACTTTCTTCTCTCTACACTCATCTCCACTTCTCCCCTTTTCCCCTTCATCCTTCCTCTCCCTCACCTCTTCTTATCTCTTCCCTTCTCTCCATCCTTCTCCACTTATTTCTTTCTCCATCCTTTTTTCCCATCCCCTTCACCATCTCTCTTCTTTCTCTATCCTTCTTTTCTCTCTCCTCTTCCCTCATCCTTTCTCTCTCTTCTTTCCCTTTTCCTTCACTCTCTCTCACCACTCTTTCTCTACCCACCTCCTCTCTCTACTTCACCTCTCCATCTCTCTTCTTCCTCTCCCTTTTCTCCTTCATCTATCTCTCTTGCCCTAACTTTCTACTCATCCATCACTCATCACCTCACCTTCCCTTCTCATTCACCTTCCCTTCCATCTCTATCCTTCTCCCTCCCCTCTCCCCCCCCTAAACGTCGCCCGGACCGAAATCGGCGATCTGCGAGCGGTTTTGCGGATCGATGGTGGTGACGCGGCAGCGCCCTTTGAGGACGTAGGCCCATTCGGCCGCATTGGCGTGCCAATGCAGCTCGCGCAACCCGCCGGGGGAAAGCTGCATCAGCACGCCGGCAAGCTTGTCCGACACCGGAAATTCCACGACGTTCGCTTCCTTTGCCCAGCCGCCGTCGAACGTCTTGGCCGGCTTTTCGCCGAGCGGATACCGAAATGAAGGCAGTTCGGCGCCGAGCAAGGGCGCGGGGCCCGGTCCCCATGCGGGTTGGCCGCTCTGGGCAAAGGCTGGCGCTGCGGCGGAAGCGGCGACGAGCGTTCCGGCCGCGGCGCTTGCGCCGAGGAGATTGCGTCGAGACATGTCGGACATCGCCAAGGGCTCCTTGTCTTTGCGAAATGCAGCGAGCGACGTGCGCGCCGGTGCGGTCATGCCCTGTGTAAAGCAGGCGCCGACCGGTCGAGGGCGAAAAGCCCGCGAAACGCGAGGCAAGCCTGCACGCCCGCAGCGTATTCTCACGACGCGTTGCGCGCCAACAGCTTGTGCCGCCAGGCGAGCGCGTGGGCGACGATGGTGGAAAGATCGTCGAAGCGCGGCGTCCAGCCGAGCGTGTCGCGAATGAGCCGCGACGAGGCGACGATCTCGGCCGGATCGCCGGGCCGGCGCGGCGCGCAGTCGACGCGGAAATCCTTCCCGGAGAGGCGCTTGACCGTGTCGATCACCTCGAGCACCGAGTAGCCACGTCCGTAGCCGCAATTGAAGGTCGCAGGCCGGCCGCCGCGCGCCAGATAGGCAAGGGCTTGGGAATGGGCTGCGACTAGATCCGCTACGTGGATGTAATCGCGTATGCAGGTTCCGTCGCGCGTCGGATAATCAGTGCCGAAAACCTCGATTTTCTCGCGCAGCCCGATGGCGGTCTCGACCGCGACCGTGATGAGATGGGTCGAGCCTTTGGTCGATTTGCCGGTGCGCGCCAGCGGATCGGCGCCCGCCACATTGAAATATCGCAGGGTCACATAGTCGAGGCCGTACGCAGCCGACGCGTCGCGCAGCATGGTCTCGGTCATCAGCTTGGAGGAGCCGTACGGCGACATCGGCGCGGCAGGATCATCCTCGGTGACGACGGCGCTGGCGGGGTTGCCGTAGACTGCGGCGGTCGAGGAGAAAACGAAACGGCGCACACCGCCTTCGACGGCGCATTCGATCAGGTTGAGCGACGTCGCGGTGTTGTTGCGATAGTATTTCAGCGGCTCGGCCACCGATTCCGGCACGATCACCGACGCGGCGAAATGGATGATCGAGTTGATCGCGTGTTCGGCGATGAGCCTTGCGACAAGCGTGCGATCGCCGGCGTTGCCCCGCACGAGCAGGGCCGCGGGCGAGACCGCCCAATCGAAGCCCGTCGAGAGATCGTCGAGCACGACCACCCGCTCGCCCGCGTCGACGAGGGCGTACACCATATGGCTTCCGATATATCCGGCGCCGCCGGTGACCAGAATCGTCATGTCGATCCCGCTTCTTTGACAGTTCGATCGGTTTCTTGCGCCCGCGTCAACCGCCGTTTTGCGAACAGGCCCGGCCCGGCTTTGCCATGCATGCAGGTGACAAGACGCGGCCCACGCATTAAGAGCCGCAGTGGCGCGGCGGGCGGGGCGAAAGCACATGGACGAGCGGACTTTGGAGGCGGTGGAGGTCATCGTCCCTAATCTGCACTGGCGCTATTCGGGCGTCACCGCCACTAATCGGATGATTGCGCCGCGCATCGCCAAACGTGTCCGCACCGTCTGGCTCGGCCGCGATGCGCCAGACGGCATCGCGCGGATTTCACTGATCGATCTTCTCCGTTTGCGGCGTCGCCGTCCCGCCGACCGGCCTATCATCTGGCATGCGCGGCGCAACGACGAGATGATCGTCGGCCTTGCGCTCAAGGCGCTTGGCTGGCCGCTTGCGCTTGTCTTCACCTCGGCGGCGCAGCGCTGGCATGCCGCCCTGACCAATCGCCTCATTGCCGCAATGGATGCGGTGATCGCCACGACCGAAGCGGCGGCGTCCTTTCTCGAACGCAAGGCGACCGTTGTACTGCATGGCGTCGATGCGGAGCTCTACCGCCCGCCGCCGAACCGCGCCGCGGCTTTTGCCGCCACTGGCCTTCCGGGTCGATACGGTATCGGAATATTCGGACGCGTACGCCCGCAAAAGGGCACCGATGTCTTCATCAAGGCGATGTGCCGGCTGCTGCCGCGCTACCCCGATTTCACCGCCGTGATCGTCGGTCGGATCGCGGCCGAGCACCGCGCCTTTGCCGCAAGTCTCCAGGCCGAGGTGAAGGAAGCGGGGCTCGTCGACCGCGTGCGTTTTTTCGGCGAACTCCCGATCGAAGACGTGCCGCGCTGGTACCAGGCGGTCACGATCTTCGTCTTCGCCTCGCGCAATGAAGGGTTCGGGCTCACGTTGATCGAGGCCATGGCGGCCGGCTGTGCGCTGGTGGCCTCCCGCGCCGGCGCCGCCGAGGCGGTCGTTGCCGACGGCGACACCGGAATTCTCGTTCCCACCGGCGATGCCGACGCGCTCGCGGCGGCGCTCGAGCCGCTGATGCGCGATCCGCGGCGAGCGACGGCGCTCGGCGAGCGCGCGCGGGAACGCGTGCTCGCGGCGCTCAGCATCGAGGCGGAGGCGGATGGGATTGTCGCGGTCTATCGAAAGGTTTGGGAGGGCAAGCGCGCGCGCTGAGCCGCAGGCGGTTGCTTCCTCACCTTTCCCGCTCACTCAGCACCGCGCGGACGGCGTCAAGCACGCGCGCCGGCGCGACATCGGCGGTGCGGCGATGGCGGACATCGGCGCAGCCGCTGCGGCTGCAGGTCGGACAGACCTCCGCGGGCAGCGGTTCGATGACCGCGGCGAGCGGGTTGAGCGGGGCCCAATGCCACGGACTGGTCGGGCCGAACACGGCGACCACCGGCCGGCCAAGCGCCGCCGCGATGTGCATCAGCCCGGAGTCGTTGGACACCACCGCATCGCTGCACGAAAGCGCCAGGATCGCCTCGCGCAGGTCGCCGCCCGTCAGGTCGCGGGCGCGGCCAAGCGCAGTGCGAACGATCTCGGCCGCCGGCGCCTTCTCGCGCGGGCCACCGACGATCCACACATCGGCGCCCTCGGCCACAAGCGCTCGGGCGAGCTCGGCATAATGGCCAACCGGCCAAGCCTTGCCGGGGCCGATCGCGCCGGGGGCGAGCGTCACCACCGGCCGTGCGGCCTCGGCGATTGCGCGGCGCGCCAGCCACGCGAGCCGCTCGGCCGGCGGCGCGACGAGTTCCGGCAGCGGCAGGTCGGACGGCAGCGCCGCTCCGTCGGGATAGGCAAGCGCAACGCACCGTTCCAGCATGCGCGGAAGCCGGCGCTCGCCATGCCGCAGATCGTTGATGAGGGCGAAGCGCCACTCGCCGAAGAACCCGGTGCGCAGCGGAATGCCGGCGAGGTAGGGGGCGAGCGCGGCCTTCCATTTGCGCGACATCACCAGGGCCTGGCCGTAGCCCTCCTGACGCAGCCGTGCGGCCAGCGCCCGGTGCTCGGCGAAGGCAAGGCGATTGCGCGGCAGGTCGCACACGATTCCCTTGCGCACGCCCGGCATGTAGTCGAGCAACGGCGCCGCCATCTCGGTGGTGAGGAGATCGATCGGCCGTCCGGGTTCGCGCGCCTTGATCAAGCGCACCACTGTGTGGCAGCGCACAAAATCCCCGAGCCACATGTAAGGCACGATCAGAATCGGGTCGCCGGCGGGGCCGGTCTCTTGGGCCGAGCTTGGGGACGAATGAATGTTCATCCGCGCGAATGTATGCTCTTGCGAAGGAAGGGGATTGGCCACGCTCGCACCGTCACGCGGTAACGCGCCCCGGCCCCGAAGTCCAGGGTGGCGCGGGCGGGTTTCGGGTGCGCCGGTTGATGGGCGGCGGTGTTGCGCTGCGAAGCGTGGTGAGGCAAAGGGTTAGCACACCGGCCGGATCAGGCCGCGGGGTTAGGGCAATGCTGTTGGTGACAGGCGGGGCAGGCTTCATCGGATCGAACGTGGTGGCAAGCCTCAACGAGGCGGGCCGCACCGACGTGGCGGTGAACGATACGCTCGGCTGCGACGACAAGTGGCGCAATCTCGCCAAGCGCGAACTTGCCGATTTCATTCCGCCCGAGGACCTGCCGCGCTGGCTCGACGGGCGGAAGCTCGATGCGGTCATCCATCTCGGCGCCATTTCCGATACGACCGCGCGCGACGGCGATCGCGTCATGGACGCGAATTTCCGGCTTTCGCTGCGCCTTCTCGATTGGTGCACGCAGACGCAGACGCCCATCATCTACGCCTCGTCGGCGGCGACCTACGGCGACGGCGCGGAAGGTTTCGTCGACGACGAGGCGTTGCCCGCATTGCGCCGGCTGCGGCCGCTCAATCTCTACGGCTGGAGCAAGCATTTGTTCGATCTCGCCGTTCTGTCGCGCCTGCAACGCGGCGGGCCGATGCCGCCGCAATGGGTCGGCCTCAAGTTTTTCAACGTGTTCGGCCCCAACGAGTACCATAAGGGCGAGATGATGAGTCTCGTCGCCAAACGCTTCGACGCGGCGCGTGCGGGCCGCACGGTGCGCCTTTTCAAGTCGCATCGCCCCGGCGTCGCCGACGGCGACCAGCGTCGCGATTTCATATACGTGGAAGACGCCGTCGCCGTGCTGCTCTGGTTCCTCAATTCATCGCGCGCCTGCGGCCTGTTCAATGTCGGAACTGGCGAGGCGCGCAGCTTCCGCGACCTGATATCGGCGATGTTCGTTGCGCTCGGGCGCAAGCCCGCGATCGACTATGTTGAAATGCCGGCCGAGATCCGCGAGCAATACCAGTATTTCACCCAGGGTTCGGTCGAGAAGCTGCGCAAAGCCGGCTATGCTCGGGCCTTCACGCCGCTCGAAGACGCGGTTTCGCGCTATGTGACCGGTTTTCTCGACCGGCCCGACCGCTACCGGTGAGGCGCGATGCGGTTCGCCAGGCACGACTGATGTTCGATTTCGCCGCCTTTCTCGCCCGCGTTCCCGAGCAGACCGTGCTCTGCATCGGCGACCTGATGCTCGACGACTTCGTCTATGGCGAGGTCTCCCGCATCTCGCCGGAAGCGCCGGTGCCGGTGATCGCGGTGAAGCGGGAGGAGAAGCTGATCGGCGGCGCCGGGAACGTCGCTTGCAACATCGCGAGCCTTGGCGCGCGCTGCCTTTTCCTCGCGGTGATTGGAGAGGACGAAGCGGGCGACACGCTGCGCGCCGCATTGGCCCGCCATGCCGAGTTGATCGAAGCCAATCTCATCGTCGATCCGCGCCGCCCGACCGTGCGCAAGCTGCGCTTCGTGTCGGAACACTATTCCAGCCATCTGCTGCGCGCAGATTGGGAACTCGCACGTCCCGTCTCCGCCGAAATCGAACATGCATTGATCGAGCGCATGCAGGCGGCGTTATCGCGCGCGCAAGCCGTCGTCCTGTCCGACTACGCCAAGGGCACGCTGACGCCGCGCCTGATCCGCGCCACGATCGAGAATGCGCGCACGCTCGGAAAGGTCGTCGTCGTCGATCCGAAGGGGCCGGATTTCTCCCTCTACCAAGGCGCGACGCTGATCACTCCCAACCGCAAGGAACTCGGCGAGGCGACCCGCCGGCCGGTGCGCGACCTCGAAGAAATCGCGGCCGCAGCAGGCGAGTTGCAGCGCCTCGTCGGCAGCGAGGCGGTCCTCGTCACGCTGAGCGAGGACGGCATGTTGCTGAAGTCCGCCGACGCGGAGCCGGTGCATGTCCCCGCCTACCCGGTGCGCGTGCGCGACGTGTCCGGGGCCGGCGACACCGTCGTCGCGGTGCTCGCGACGCTGCTGGCGATGAAGGCGGATTTCGAGACCGCGATGCGCGGGGCGAACGCCGCGGCCTCCGTCGTCGTCGGCAAACGCGGGACGGCGACGGTGTCCGCGCTCGAACTGCGGTCGCGCATGCTTCCCGCCGCCGCCCTCGCCTCCGAGGAGAAGATCGTTTTCGACGCCGCCATCCTCGACGAGCGGGCGCGCGAATGGCGGGCGCAGGGGCTGCGGATCGGCTTCACCAATGGCTGCTTCGACATTCTCCATCCCGGTCACGTCAAGCTTTTGACCGAGGCGCGGGCGGCCTGCGACCGCCTGATCGTCGGCCTCAACAGCGACGGATCGGTTCGCCGACTCAAGGGAGAGGGGCGTCCGATCCAAAGCGTCCACGCGCGCGCGGATGTGCTGGCGGCGCTCGAAGCGGTCGATCTGGTCGCCGTGTTCGAAGAAGACACGCCGATCGAGCTGATAACCCGGCTGCGCCCGACCGTGCTCATCAAGGGCAGCGATTATCGCCTCGATCAGGTTGTGGGGCGCGAGGTGGTCGAAGCGAATGGAGGCGAGATCATGCTGGTCGATATCGTTCCGGGTCATTCGACCACCAGCATCTTGTCGCGCTCGGAGCGTGCCTCCGGCCCCGACAAGGCGCTGCGTGCGTCCAGTCCGCCGGCCGCGGGCCTCGGCAAACGGCGCTGAGCAATGCGGCCTTCCTCACGTCGCGGGCCGGTTCGGGCGGCGCTGTGCGCGACGCGGTTGGGGAGGCGGCGGTCTGGCAGGTTGCGGAGGCTCGACGAGGAAGTGTACGGTCGCGCATGACGTCAACGAAAAAAATCATTCCCTTGCTGCTCGCGGGCGGCGCGGGGACGCGCCTGTGGCCGGTTTCGCGCGATGCGATGCCCAAGCAGTTTCTTCCGCTGGTGGCCGAGCGCTCGACCTATCAGCAGGCGCTCGGCCGGGTGAGCGCCGCGGACCTGTTTGCGCCGCCGATCATCATGACCGCCAACGATTTCCGCTTCTTTGCCCGCATGCAGGCGGAGGAGATCGGGATCGACGCAACCGTGGTGCTCGAGCCGCTGCGGCGCGATTCCGCGCCGGCCATCGCCGCCGGCGCCCGGCTTGCGCTTCAGCGCGACCCCGACGCGGTCGTGCTCGCCCTCGCCGCCGACCATGTCATTCTCGACGAAGAGGTCTTCCGCGCGGCTTGCTCCGCCGCGTGCGAGGCCGCGGCGGCCGGCTATATCGTCACGTTCGGCATCCCCCCTTCGTCGCCGAAGACGAGCTACGGCTATATCCGGCGCGGCGAGCCGCTTGGTTTCGACGGTTGCAATATCGTCGATGCCTTCGTCGAAAAGCCTGATGCGGCGACGGCAGCGAGCTACGTCTCGGCGGGCTATTTATGGAACTCCGGGAACTTTCTCTTTCGCGCCGCGACCCTGATCGACGAAGTCGCGCGCTTCGAGCCCTTGATGGCGCAGGCCGTCGAAGCCGCCGTGAATCGCGCCAAGATCGATCTCGGCTTCGTACGGCTCGACGCCGAAGCCTTCGCGTCGGCGCCGCAGAAGTCGATCGACTACGCCGTAATGGAAAAGACCGAGCGCGCGGCGGTGGTCGAGAGCCGGTTCCGCTGGTCGGACATCGGGAGCTGGGATGCGGTGTTCGAGGTGGGTGCGCCCGATGACCGCGGCAATGTCGTGTTCGGTCCGGTCACGACGGTGGATGCGCAGGATTGCGTCATCCATGCCGAGGAGCGCCTGACCGTGGCGCTCGGCGTCAAGAATCTCGTGGTCGTGACGACGCCTGACGCGGTGCTAGTCGTTCCGCGTGCGCGCTCCGAAGACGTCAAGGGGCTCGTTGCCTTGCTCAAGGAGCGGGGCCGCAGCGAAGCGGTCGTACATCGGTGCAGTTACCGCCCGTGGGGACAGTACGATTCGCTCGACCAGGGGGACCGGTTTCAGGTCAAGCGCATCGTGGTCAAGCCGAACGCCAAGCTGTCGCTGCAGCGGCACTATCATCGCGCCGAGCACTGGGTCGTGGTGCGCGGCACTGCCGAGGTCACCATCGGCGATACAACCCACATCGTGCATGAAAACGAGTCGATCTTCATTCCGATCGGCACGGTGCACCGCCTCGCCAATCCCGGTCGCATCCCCCTGGAGGTGATCGAGGTGCAGACCGGCAGCTATCTCGGCGAAGACGACATCGTGCGGCTGGACGACATCTACAAACGCGGCTGAAGCCGACGTCTTCTGCGTGGAAATTCGGCGCCGCGGTCAGGACGTGCGGTCGGCCAGATCGCGAGTCCGCCGCGGATGTGAAAAGCGTATGAGCAGAAGGGCGACAAGTGCGGCGCCCGCGAGAAACGCGAGGGCAATCACGAGCGGGTAAGGGGTGACGACCGTCGCGATGGCGAGAACGACCAAGGCCATATTGGCCAGGAATACCTGGCTTGAAACTTGGCCGACCGTGAAGCCGTTGCCGAGCGCGCGTTGATAAAAATGAGTGCGGTGCGCCTCCCACAGCCGTTCGCCCTTGGCGAGGCGCCGCGCGAGCGTGATGGTCGCATCGGCGAGATAATAGAGCGGCAGCAGGAGCGCGGCGACGGGATGGCCGCGACCAGCGAGCAGCACGAGCATCCAACCTGTCACGAGTCCGATCGGCAGGCTTCCGACATCGCCGAGAAACAGCCGCGCGACCGGCCGGTTGAACGGGGCGAAGCCCAGCATCGCTCCGCAAAGGGCGAGCGCGGCGAGCCCGCCGAGCGGCGGCAGCGCGCCGAGCGTGGATAGAATGGCGAGGCCGGCCGTGACCGGCGTCACCTCGGCGACCGACATCCAGTCGATCCCGTCCATGAAATTGACCAGGTTGACAAACCACAGGAGGCTGAACGCGACCGCTGCGCGTTCGATCGCGAAGGGAAAGGCCGGTGCGATGCGCAAATCGGCCGGCAGGGTTGCGACCACGATCCCGACCGCAAACGACTGAAGAACCAGGCGCGGGCCGGCCCGCATGGGGCGGATATCGTCGGTCATTCCAACCACGGCCAGTCCGACGGTTGCCGCGATGACCGCGAGCAGGTGACGATCGCTTGCAAGCGCGTGGCCTTCGATCGAAGCGGCTGCCCACGAAAGGGCCACGAGAGTGGAAGCGATCACCGCAATGCCGCCGCCCTGAGGTGTGGGAACCTTGTGGGAGGAGCGGGCGACCGGCCGCGCCAGCGCATAGCGGCGAAGCAGCGGGAACAGCACCATGATCAGGCCGGCCGTCGCAGCCATCGTTCCGAGGATGACCGGAAGGGCTGCATCGCTCAGCATGCGCCAGGACTGTGCCTCGATATCCATCTCGTCCCGTTATGGCCCGTCCGCGGCGTCGGTATGCCACGCTCGAAACCCTTCACGCGTCGAACGGAAAAAATCAATGTCGGAGCGACCGGGCGTGGCCGGATGACATTGGATCGGCGCTTCCCGCCGTGTTCCGAATCGGCCATGCATCCTTGGTCGGACTTTGCTAATTTTGCGCGGCCGCTGGGCAGGAGAGCGCACATGAATTTTCAGGAAGCGATTTCGTCGGGGTTCCGGAACTACGCGACCTTTGCCGGGCGCGCGGCGCGGTCCGAATATTGGTTCTGGACCTTGTTCGCGATCCTCGTCGGTTCTGCCGCGGCCATCCTCGACGCCGCGTTCTTCCCGGACGTGTCTGAACACCCGGTCCACAGTCTCGCGTCGCTGGCGCTGTTCCTGCCGGGGCTCGCCGTATCCGTCCGCCGTCTCCATGATATCGGTCGGACAGGATGGTGGTTGCTGATCACCTTGACCGGCATCGGGCTTATTCTGCTGTTGATCTGGTTCTGCCTGCGCGGAACAACCGGCCCGAACCGATATGGCCCGGACCCGCTTGCCGCCGCGCCGATGCTCGCGACCTGAACGGCAGATCTCGGCGCACGGGTCGGGTTGCGCCGTAAGATCGCGAAGGCGTCAGGCAGTCATATTGCCGGTCACGCCGGCAAGCGCATCACGGCTTTCCGGGCGCGCGGCCGAGCAGATTCGCCATTTCTTCTTCCAGGCTGGCCGGGTTGGTCTCGGTCGGCTCGCTGGACTCGACCTGCGCCTCTTTTGCCTCGCTTGCCTCGTTGGGCGGCTCGGGCGCCGCGACCTCGGGCGGTCCCGAAACAGGCTCGGCGGCATCCGTCGCGGCAGGAGCGGGATTGTCGCCGGCGTCAGCAGGCGCGGACGGCGGGCTTGCAGGCTTTGTTCGCGAGGGCGTGAACGAGGCCGATGAGCGCGAGTGCAGAGTGCGCTCGACCAGCCTGGAGCGAGGCTCGCGCTCTGTGGCGAAGCGCGGCTCGACCGCCCGGCGGGGCGCTTGTGGCTCTGCCGATCCGCCATTGCGCTGCGGCGCCGCCGGTCCGGTCCGGCGCAGCGCTGCCTCGAGTTGCAAGGCCATTTCGGCGAGATGTCGGTCGCCCGCATGACCCTCGTCGGCATGCGGCGCGGCAGAGGGCTGCCGCCGCGGTTCGACCGGTGGCGATCGGAGCTGGGGCTCCCTGTAGGCGCCAGAACGCGGAGGCTCCGTGGCAAAGCCGGGGAAGCGCTCACCCGGTTGCACGCGAGGGGCGGGCTCGGGATGCGGCTGTAATGGCAGGTCGTCGGAAACGGACGGAGACAGCGCCGGTCCGCGGCCGGCGCGAACGCCTGGTTCGGGCGCGCCCGGCCATTGGCCGGAATCCGTAGGAGCCGGCCAACCCGGTTCGAGCGGCCGTTGCGCCGCTCCTTCGCGGGCCGTGGCCCCTTGAGCCCGCACGATATTTGCCTCGACAACCAGATCGGTCGGGCCGCCGAGCATGATCAGATGCTCGACGTTATCGCGTCGCACGAGCAGGAGCCGTCGCCGGCTGTCGACCGCGGTCGTTTCGATCACTCCGAGCCGCGCCTGTCGGCCGCGGGTGGAGGACGCGCTCAATGCGCCCGTGCCGAACCGGCGCACCAGCCAGGCGACGACGCCGATCAGCGCGAGCACGATTACAAACGCGATCACGAATTTTGCGGGAAGCGGCATGTCGCCAAACATATTTTCGGTCCTTTCTAGCGGTTCGGCCGAAAAGCCGCACCAACTCCTGGAAAGGGTGACGCCCCGGCAGAACTACCCTCGCAACTTACTCGCCAAGCCTTAACATGAAAAGGCCCCCGGCATCCACGAAATCGCTGATGCTCTCTCAAGTTAGGCCAAGTTCGTGGCGCTGGGATGGCGAGAGAAATTTACTTGGCGTTAACCATAAAACGGCAAAATCCCCCTGAACCGGCAGCCCAGCGGACAGGCGAGCGAACTTGACGGTTGGCGGTGGCGTCGATCGGCCCTTTGTTCTGCCTTCGTTAGTCGTTTCGTGAAATCATGCGGGCTATCCAGCGGTTTTTTCGCGGGGGATGTGGCGGGCGAAGGGTGAGAGGCATGTCGCGCGGAACGGCGCAGCGGCCTCTCACCCGGTCCACCCTGAAACCGCCGCACCGCGTCTTCGAACCGGCCTTCGGAGAATCTGCTCTGCAGCGCAATGCGCCGCGGCGAGAGTTCGCATGGAAATCTCGATGACCAGGGCGAAGTCCACGCGGCTCCTTCAAGACGGTCGACAGGTCGCGATCGTCGCCGTCGGCGCGCCTCGCGCGGATGGCGAGACGCCGGCCGAACATCTTGGTACATGGAAATTGCAGGCAGAGTGATTCGTTGGATTCGCGCGCCGCGCAACCGAGGGCCGATGACAACGCAAGACTTGGACAAGGGGCGGGGTCTGGATGCGCTTCCGGGCGAGCGGCGCGGGAGCATCCAGCTCGTTCTCCTTGTGGCAATCGGACTGATCGGCGCCGCGGCCGCCCTGATGTTTCTCGGCCGCAGCCAGGCCGAGCACTATGTGTTCGCGCTCCTGGCGGTGCTCGGCATGATCGGCGTGTTCTCGTTGTTTGCCGCCGCCGCCGGTATTTTGCGGGTCGCCGGCAAAAGAGAGGGCAATCCCGCCATCAGACATGTGCTCGACGATGCGCTCGACGGGATCGCAGTAACCGACGAGAGCGGCAGCGTCGTCTACGCCAACGCCGCCTACTGTCACATCGTCGATGCCCATGACTGCATGGACGTGCGTCCGGTCGAGCGTGTCTTCATTGGAGATCCGGATGCGTCGGAAGCGGTCTACCGCCTCTTGAAGGCGGCGCGCGAGGGGCGGCGCCTGCAGGAAGAGGTGCGGATCAGCGCTGCTCCGCACCAGCCCGCGCGGTGGCTGCAACTGCGGGTTCACCCGCTTCGGATAAGCGGAGAGTCGCCCCGTTACGCGGTCTGGACGGTCGCCGACGTGACGCGCGAGCGCGAGCAGCAGGAACGGTTCTTCCAGGAACTGCAGACGGCCATAGACTATCTCGATCGCGCACCGGCCGGCTTCTTCTCGGTCGATGCGACGGGTCGCATCGGCTACGTCAACGCGACCCTCGCCGACTGGCTAAGCTATGATCTGGCAACGATCGACTCCGGGGGCTTGACGCTCGCCGACATCCTCCCCGGCGATGGCGCCGCGCTGCTCGAGTCCCGCGCGCCGTCCGGAGGGGATCGGACGGAGGTGCTCGACATCGATCTCAAGACGCGCGCCGGGAAGACCTTGCCGGTGCGACTCTACCACAGCGTCGCTTTCGCCCCGGATGGCTCGCCGGAACCGTCGCGCACGCTGGTGCTCAATCGCGCGCGCGACGACGGCCGCGATCCGCAGCGCGCCGCCGAAGTGCGGTTCATGCGATTCTTCCATAACACGCCGATGGCGATTGCGACGGTCGACCGGGCGGGCCGCATCGCGCGCAACAATGCGCTGCTCGCGCGCATGTTCCAGGGCGTACTCAAGGATGAAGGAACGCCGCCCGAAGGCCGCTCGATTCTCGCGATCGTCGCCGAGCGCGACCGCGCTGCGGTCGAGACGGCGATCGCCAAGGCGGCGGGCGGGCAGGGCGACGTGCCGCCGGTCGATGTCGCGCTCGCCAGCGAAAGCGAGCGCTGGGCGCGTTTCTATGTGACCGCTGTGGTTGACGAGGCCGATCAGGAGCGCGCGATCATCTATGCGCTCGAGATGACTGAGCAGCGCGCGCTGCAGAAGCAGGTCGATCAGGCGCAGAAGATGGACTCGGTCGGCAAGCTCGCCGGCGGCATCGCGCACGATTTCAACAACGTGCTGTCCGCCATCATGATGGCGACCGACTTCCTGCTCAACGCGCACCGCCCGACGGATCCGTCCTTCCAGGACATCATGCAGATCAAGCAGAACGCGAACCGCGCCGCCGCGTTGGTGCGCCAGCTGCTCGCCTTCTCCCGCCGCCAGACGCTGCGTCCGCAGGTGCTCGATCTGGGCGAAGCGTTGTCCGACATTTCGATGCTGCTGAAGCGGCTGATCGGCGAGAAGGTGAGCCTGGACGTAAAGCACGGCCGCGACCTGTGGCCGGTCAAGGTGGACCTTTCCCAATTCGAGCAGGTGATCGTCAATCTCGCGGTCAATGCGCGCGACGCCATGCCGGATGGCGGCAAGCTAGTGCTGCGCACCGCGAATGTCGGCGAGAAGGAGAGTCGCTCGCTCGCCCACAAGGGACTGACGGCAGGCGACTATGTGCTGATCGAGGTTTCGGACACCGGGACTGGAATTCAGCCGGAAATCATCGACAAGATATTCGAGCCGTTCTTCTCGACCAAAGAGGTTGGTATGGGGACCGGCCTCGGTCTTTCGACCGTTTACGGGATCATCAAACAGACCGGCGGCTCGATCGATGTCGATTCGGAGATCGGCCGGGGGACAACGTTCCGCATTTTCCTGCCCCGCCATGTCCCCACCGCCGAGGAAATGGCGAGCGCGGCCGCGCAGCCGGCCGCGACGGAGTCCGTAAAGGCCGCGCCCGTCGACCACACCGGGCAAGGCACGGTGCTTCTGGTCGAGGACGAGGAGGGGTTGCGTGGACTCAATGCACGCGGCCTCACCTCGCGCGGCTATACGGTCTGTGAAGCGAGCAACGGCGCGGAAGCTATCGCCCTGATCGAGGCGGGTCAGAAAGTCGACCTCGTCGTCTCGGACGTGGTCATGCCTGAGATGGATGGGCCGACGCTGCTCAAGGAGCTGCGCCGCCGCGATCCCGGTCTGAAAATCATCTTCGTGTCGGGCTATGCCGAGGAAGCGTTCGCGAGGAACCTGCCGGAAGGCGGACAATTCGCGTATCTGGCAAAGCCGTTCACCCTCAAGCAGCTGGTGGCCGCGGTCAAAGAAACGATGGGGCTGTGAGGGCAGACATCGTCGTCACAGCAATGGATGTCATCGGTCGCCTCGAAGGCCGCGGGCATGTCTGAGAACGCTCCACGCGACGATGACGACGAGGATGAAAGCGACCGCGGAACCACCAACATCGTCATTGCCGCGTTCGTCGCTCTCGTCATCGCCGTCGGGATATGGCTTGTCAATGCGCTTCTCGAGCAGCGGAGGTTGGACGATTGCGCCGCGCAAGGGCGGCGCAACTGCGCTCCCGTCTCCGTGCCGGCGGACGGGCGCTAGAGCATTTCCGGGCGAAGTGGGAACCGGTTCGCCGCAGAAAATGCGATCACTAAAGGAGAATTAGAGCGAATTCCGATTCCCTTGGAACGGAATTCGCTCTAGTGTCGCGTCTCACGAATAAGTCTACATAGTTGGCGAATGGATTCATGATTCGCTCCGGGGCTTTCGGGGCGGATCATGGCAGCGCGCATTGGGCGACCTCAGGAACGAGCAATCTCACTCACGGATGGTATACTTATTTGCGGGACGCGACACTAGCGGCTGAGCAGCCCCTTCACGATCCCGCTTGCCTTGGCAAAATCCATCTGGCCGGCGTGGCGCTCCTTCAGCGCAGCCATGACCTTGCCCATGTCCTTCATCGAGGCCGCGCCCACGTCCTTGATGACCGCGGCGATCGCCGTCTGCGCCTCGGTCTCCGACATCTGCTTCGGCAGATAGGCGGCGATGATGGCGATTTCCTCGCGCTCATTCTGCGCAAGTTCGGGCCGGCCGCCCTCTCGTAAAGCTCGACCGATTCCTGGCGCTGCTTGATCATCTTCTGCAGAAGCCCGAGCAGGTCTTCGTCGGTGAGCGGGCCCTTGCCCTGGCCGCGCGCTTTATCTGGGTCTTGGGCGCGGGCGCGGTTTGGACATCTGAGGAGAAGCAGAATGGCCGCAACACTGGAGCCGATGCAGCCCCACGCAGACGCCGATCCCGCCACGCTTGCCTTTGAGGCTCTGCGCGAGGAAGTCGCCCACGTCCGCCGCGCAGTCGCTGGGCTCTCCGCAGAGCGGGCGTTAATCGACATTCCCGACTACAGCGAGACGCTGGGACAGATCATGCGCGCGTCCTCGGCAACCAGACAGAGCGTGAAAGCGCTGGCCGAAATGCCAGCACTGCGTCTTTCGGCCAAAGACTGGAGTCACGAAATCGCGACGGCTGCCCAAGAAGCTCGCCGTTCCGACCAGCAGGCGTTCGCAGAGGCTCGACACGGGTTTGAGAGGATGGCCGCGGAGCGGCAGGGCTCGCATGCGCTGGGGCGAGCGGCTCGAATTCATGGCCGAGGCCGGCCCCGGCGATTTCATCTACGTCCCGCCTTTCGTGGCTCAGGAAATCAACGCCAGCCCAGACGAGACGCTGGAATGCGTGATCATTCGCAGCGACAACGAGACGGTGGTGGTGAACCTCGATATCGAACCGGTGGAGAAGCCGGAGAACGTGCCGTGGATCGACCCGATCCATACGTAAGGCTTTTCGGAATTCACCCTACCGGTCCAACAGAACGCAGTCGTGTGCAGTGAGCACGGGCGAGCGGCAAGAAGCGGATTGCGTTCCGCATAATGGCCAGAGCTTTGTCAATAGAGGCACTTCGTCTTGACGAGGAGCGCCATTCCATCGATCTCGAACTCGCTCGCAAGGCTCAGTCCAAACAGGCCGAGCCACTTTTGCTGAGCCTCGTAGGCGAGAGCCTCTCGCTCCTGCGGACAGGCGTAGGTGAGACCGGCAAGATTCTGGAGGTGGTGCACCAACTCGTGGACGAGTATGGACACCTCGGCCGGCGTTCTGCCCTGCCACCCGATTGGGAGCACAATTGCTTTGTCTTCGTAGACCGAAACGATCGATTGTCGTTGGTCCGCGGGCAACGAATTGTAAGGTGCGATCGCCTTACCGCTTCGTTGCGGACCGAAAGCTGAATATCGGATAGCAGCGATTTCCATCGGCGCGGCGAACCTGACCGCGGGGAGATCGTAATTCGCAGGAATCCCGTAGTTCGCCGACAACCAAGTTATGAGCGCAGTCAGGAGGGCCTGCATGGCTGCGTTTCCTTGCGTACGATGGCGCTAAGGCACAAGAATGTAGCAAGTGCTCTTTGAAAGCCGTGTGAACGAGGTCACCGTCGCTGAATTGCTCAAGAGCAGTTTTGAGGCGCTGCGCGCTGCTGATGCCTCATAGAATCGTTTTGCATTTTGATTGCGAAACAAACGGTATGCCGGTTCCGGGCTCGAGGAATCCGGCAGTATAGACGCGATGGGTCCGGGATGGGTTTTGTGTCACGAGCGCCGTTCCTGTGACGGTGCGCAACTGTATGGGAGATGAAGGTAGGCCCTTCGAGGTCGGCAATCAGGTGTTGATCTCAAGCCACCGCAAGCTGCTTTCGTCAAAAGCGATGGTGGTGAGCGTTGCGGAAACGTCGGGACATGATCCCGGCAGGCATGGTTGAGAGAGGCGAGCGCAAGCGAACCGCTGCAGAAGTGTCGAAAGCGGATTAGGCGATGTCAAAACCGGGGGGTGACCCGTCCTCCGGGATAAGCTTGGGGGATGTCCTGAGACTGCCCAAGCGGCATCCGGCATGTAGGCGGCGCGAAGCTCAACCTGGCTCTTGTACGGAACGTGAGAACCTACACGGCGATGCTAAGGGAAAAGGCACAAGCGGCGCCAACCGCGAGGCCAAAAGTACCGATGCGCCGGTTAGGGGCGGACTGCTCCGTATTAGCGGAGAAGCGGGGTAACGCCCGTGGAGCGAAGGGAGCAGGCCATCGCCGTCGAGCTTGGGTCAACCGGGTCAACCGGGAGGAACCCGAATCTTCGGCGGAAGGCGGCAGCCTTCGTGCGATGGCACGAGCCGGATGACGCGAGAGTGTCAAGTCCGGATTCTGTGAGCGGCTCGGGGTGCAATTCCCCGGGCCGACTCGGCAATCATGGCGCCAAAGAACGGGGGGTCACTGTCCGTCGTCAGAGATTTTGAGACATTGAGCGGCGCAAATTAAGGGAGGCTCTGGCTCGTTTGGTTGATGTTAGGCGGCTTGCCGTTGGTACTGCAAGCGGCGTTGTGCGATGGTCTGGCGTTTGATCCTTTCTCTTTGCAGCAAGATTGTCTGACCACGTCCGAAGTAGACGTCGGCCGGGGTTAGATTATCGATGCTTTCATGGTAGCGGCGGTGGTTGTAGTCGGCCACGAAGGCCTCGATCTGTGCTTCCAGGTCGCCTGGCAGGTACATAGTTTTCCAGCAATTAACTGAAGAAATTCAACTGGTGGGATCGACCAGAATCTACATTTTGTAGAGCGGTATCTTCAGCATCTTGTTCCAGCGGTGTTTTCTCGATCTGCCTTAGGCTCATCTGTAGGATGTGTAGAGCGACGCTGCGACGCCGGACGTTTTGACGATGGTTCGAGCATGTACACACTGATGGCGATCCAGATTGCCTTTTCACCGCGTCTCGTCCGTGCCGAAAAACGCCTTGATGCGCAGATGCGCTTGATCCATTTGAAGAACAACTCGACTGCCAACGGCATTTGTAGAGCTGGGCGATGGTCAAAGCCGGAAGCTCGAAATCGTTGGTGAAGAGACCCGAGGCGTTCTGGTCTCTTCGTCATAAAAACGACGTACGCAGATATTCGGACGAGCCGTTGTCTGACATCACGCCTTGAGCCGAACGGTCTGCACGCAGCGCGAGCCTTGTTCGACGGATCCTGATACACGCGCTGGAGCCGTCTCGGTTTGGGGCGGATGACGTAGAAAGCACTCGCCTGCACACCTCATGCTTGCCGTCGGAACGTGGATAAACGAGGAATGTTACCGCGCATATCAATCTGCGTGTGCATCTTCACGCAGCTTGGCCTTGCGAAAATGTCCCCACAGAAACACCTTGAGCGATAAGTCAATCGTGTCGTGTCTAGAGCGTACACGCTGTCGTCCAGATCAACCGCGAAGGCATCGTCTGCCTAGAGCCGCCGCTTGCGCGATCAAGCTGTTCGCGAAATCGCGATCATGCGCCATCGCGTTTCTCGTTCGCATCGCCCGATTGCTGCGAGCGACGTGTCCGCGAATGCCGAGATGATAAAGCTTGGCCTCGTGCGCACGTAAACAGACTTCGATATCGCGCAAGCTTTCGCGAAACGTTAATTGCGCAAACGCCATGCTCAGATATTGATCGAGATGTGAAAAGGTTTTGGTCGGATAATCGAAGGTAACGCGCAACGCAACGTACGCCGCAACGTATGGAGTGGAAGAAAGTCCATAAGCTGGCGAAAACCAGTTTGCCGATCAGCATAGAGAAAACTCCGTCCGAGACAAAGTAGCCTTCGCTGTCGGTGAAGCGCACCGCCAATTCCCTGGGCGACAACGCCGGCTCATCCAGCGCCAGGCGAACAATCCGCTCGCGAATGTCGTCTGGAATGCGGTTCCAGACGCGATCCGGCTTGGGAGCTCGGTCCTCCAAGGCCTCCGGCCCATCAGTCCGATACAGATCGTACCAGCGATAGAAGGTAGCGCGCGGAATGCCGATCTTGTCCAATGTCCGCCGCACCGGTAAGGCCGATTGCTCAACCAGCCGGATGACCTCAAGCTTCTCGGCGGCGGGATACCTCATGCGGCGTCCTCCCCATCCGCCGTCACGCTTTTTTTGAGCAGACGATTTTCCAGCGTCAGCTCGGCCACCACCTCCTTCAGCGCGCTCGCCTCACGCCGCAGCTCCTTGACCTCATCCGATGTCGCGGCCCGGGCGGTATCGCCAGCCAGTCGCTTCTTCCCCGCCTCGAGAAAATCCTTCGACCAGCGATAATAGAGGTTCTGGACAATCCCCTCGCGGCGGCAAAGCTCGGCGATACTCTCCTCACCGCGCAGACCCTCCAGCACGATCCGGATCTTGTCTTCCGCCGAGAAGTGCCGCCGTGTCGCACGGCGGATGCCCTTGATAACCTGTTCCGCAGGTTCCTTCGTCGGCACGGATTTCTGTCTCATCTTCGCTCCTTGAAAGGCTACGATGAGCCAGAAATCCTCCCTTCCTCAACCCACCCAATCTGTCTCACGAGTGCTGACGGCGAACAGGGGTCCGCTCATTCCGAAGAAGGCCGCGACCTGCAAGATGTTGCGGAGCAGAGCGGAACTGCTTGAGAGGCTCGGCTTGTAGATGCACAGCCTATGTGCAGGCCGGTGCTGCCGAAGTCAAACAGCGGAATGCCAAGGTTGCGTGCTTTGTCGGCAAGGTTGTCGGTGACGCCGGAGCCGGGGAAGACGACGACGCCGATCTCGTCGGGAAGAAACAACTGGTGACGTGTTCGCTGCTTTGATGTTCTGGGACAATAATACTCGGTTTACCATTGCCGGCGTCGCTCTGATCACAGCTGCTGTGTTTCCGCTCATCTATGAACAACGGGTGCTGCGGTACGCGGTGGCCGTACCGTTAGCCAGCATCACTTTGCTGGCTGCATGGCATTCGTTAGTTCGTATCGAGGGCTGAGTTTTCCCGCGAAGGGACGGCGGACAAATAACCCAGCTATTTCGATCGTACCAGAACGGCTGTTGGCAAACGCCAACGCGCACTCTCCATTGCACGAGGTGTACTGCGGCCCGGTTTTTTGACACCCGGCTGGGCTTGTTCAGGCAGCCAACTTTAGATCGGCCGTTGCGGTCTGATCAAGCGTAACCATCCGCTCAAGGACGGTTGGGCCGGTGTGGCCAGAACCTCCTAGCCATTAACATCTTGATTGTCATAGTCTTTCAATTCGTCGTGAGTGTGCCACACAAGGTAAACAAACCCCTTTTTGAGACTCGCGATGGCGCGCTGTGCTTCTCACCGACGAGGCCCGCAAGACCGTGCTGACCGCCTGGCAGGAGTGCAAGAAGGAGGAGCGGCGCCACCCTTTCATAGACGAGGCTGCACCGCTCGGGCTCGTGCCGCACCTACAGCGCAGCTTCTCGCCCGCCACCTGCGGGGCGACCTCGACGCATATCCGCCCTGGTTCTGGAAATAGCGACGCAATCGATGCTGGTTCTGGTCACCTACGACGTGCGGACGTCCGATGCCGGCAGTGCGAAACGGCTGCGCCGGGTGGCAAAGGCATGCGGCGACTACGGCCAGCGCGTACAATACTCGGTGTTCGAGGTAGAGGTGGACCCCGCGCAGTGGACAGCGCTGCGGGCGAAGCTGGAGGCGCTGATCGATCGGCATACGATAGTCTGCGCTACTATCATCTCGGCGCAACCGGGTAGCGCCGGGTCGAGCCACGTCGGCGCCAGGCCGAAGCTCAATCTCGACGGGCCATTGATCGTCTGAGCGCGCCGCATGCCGAGCTTTCGTTTATCGCAACCCCCGTACTGCGCGAACCGGAGGCATGACCGCTTCCTTTGCGGCGCTCGCGCGCGGCTGAACGTCTTGGAGCCATACCGAAATCTTGTTGGACGGGGACGGTTTTTTGTCGGCGGGCGCCAAAGCGAGCCAGCGTTCGCGCATTTATTGCAGTTTCGCGCGGTCGGCCCGTGCGCTATCGATAAGGCGTCGCCCCTCGCGCGGGGGCGTGGATCGAATCGTGTTGAACACCCACGTCCATGTGGGCGAACTCAACGTCGCCCCTCGCGCGGGGGCGTGGATCGAAACGTAACGGATGTGACGGAACCTGTGACGAAACGAGGTCGCCCCTCCGCGCCGGGGCTTGGATCGAAAAAGGGTCGGTAAGGTTTTCGAGCACCTTGCCGGCCCGTTGGCCGTCGCGCCCGGAGGGGATAAAAACGTTAGCTATGACGCGTTGACATCGACTATATCGTCACGACCAACGAATGTTGGTCTCGGCCAATGCCAGCCCCCGCAACCAAATAACGCCGCCAAGTCAAAGACTTGGCGGCGTCGTCATTTTCGGCTCAGATCTAGACCCTACTTGAACACCTGATTTCCGTAATCGATTGAGATCACGCTGCTTTCGGCGAAATTCGTGACGGCGTGGCACCACGCCGGGGGCGCCCGCGGCGTTTCCGGGCGGATTTCGTGGGGGGCGCGAGTTTCGGTGGCGCCATTTGCCTGGCGCGCGGCGGCAGCGCCACGTGGGCGTGGCGGAACAGATCGGCGATCGGCTTCGCGACGTCGGTGCGGACAAGCCAATCGTTGTCCCGATGGCGAATGCGCATCTGTTGCAGGCGATCGAGATGGCGCAGAAGCGTCTTCCATTCCGGCACGATGCCAGCCTGGCGCGACAGATCTTCCAGGCACTTCTGCATGGCGAGCGCGAGGAAAGAACAAAATACGTGGCCGCGTATTGCGGCGTTGCCTTGTCACCTCTCTTCAATTGCGCCTCAAGGGCGGTGACGATCGCCTCCCGGTCGTTGCGGTCTTTCTCGGCCTCCGCCTCGTTGCGGCAGACGATGTAGCGCTTGCCCTCGACCGTCACCTCTTTGGCGAACAGTTGCGTCTCGCCTCTCTGCCGCTCGATCAGGAGCGGCACGAACGGGCCCTCGTTGGCGAGAACGATCTTGCGCACCAGCGCGTCGCTGCGCTCGCGCGCGCCGAGAATGTATTCGAGCCGGCGCTCTTCGAGCCCGACGATGGTGGCGGCCGAGATCATGCCGCGGTCGGCCACGACGCAAACGCGGCCAATGCCGAAGCGCTGGCGCAGCCGATCGATCACCGGCAACAGCGTCGTGACGTCGGCGGTGTTGCCGGGCCACATCTCGGTGCAAAGCGGCGAGCCCGAACCATCGACGACGAGGCCCAGGATCATTTGCTTCAGGTCGGGGCGATAATCCTTCGAGTAGCCATGCTCGCCCAGCGTCTCGCCGCCCTCGCCGTAGAACGATAGGCTCGTCGTGTCCATGAACACCGCAGAGAGATCGGTGAACAGGTCGCGTCGCTGGTCGAACAGTCGCTCCTCGATGACGTCCTTGACGCAGCGCGGTGCCAGCGCACCCGCGGGCTTCTCCTCCAGTTCCTCGCCGAGCCACGCCATGGCGCGATAGAAATGATGCAGGTCGAGACCGTCGACGCCGGCAATGTCGTAGTCCGCCATCCATGAGGAACAGTCACGATCCGACCCGGAGACAAAAAGCCGGTGCAGCGTGGCGACGAAGACAGCGCGCTCGACCGCAAATTCGAATGCACGATGCTTCAGCAACTCCTCGAGCACCGCGGCGATGCCGAGCCGGTCCCAGATGCGGCCGAACAACAAAGGTCCGCCGATGCGCTTGGCCGCAACCGACAACGATCCGTCGGCGTCCTCGTCGAGCGCGCTGATGAGCAACACCTGGTCAGTGAGCTTGGCGCCGGACGAAAGCAGCGAGGCAAGTGCGCCGGACGCGATGAGATCGTCGGCGCGCCCGAGATTGGCGATGACGGATTGGCGCACGGCACCATCAACGCGCTTGTTCTCGACCACCTGGACATAAGTGCGATCGCCGGACTTCTTGATGCGGAAGAACATGGCGCCTCCGAAAGAAAGCACCACAGATTTAGAGTTGCGCTACGCCTTCAAGCCTATAATATGTGCAAACGTGGCACCACGTTTTGAGAAAACCACAACTCCGCACCAAGGAAATCAAGGGCTTACGCGCACCAACACCATTTTACTGTTTAAGTCGGGTCTAGTGTCGCGTCCCACAAATAAGTCTACATATTTTGCCGACCTTTTCGAGGATTGCTTCGCTGGTGGCGGTCCATAGGAAGGGAGAGCTCTTGGCGTTATAGGCGTCAACAAAGGTCTCGATTTTGGCGACCAGGTCTTTCGCGCTGACGAATGATCCACGACGGATTTGCCGCTGAGTGAGCAAAGCGAACCAGCGCTCGACCTGATTGAGCCAAGATGCGTAGGTCGGCGTGAAGTGCAGATGGAAGCGCGGCCGAGCGGCGAGCCAGGCGCGCACTTTCGGGTGTTTGTGCGCGGCGTAATTATCGACGACGAGATGCGCATCGAGTGTCGCCGGCACGTTGGCCTCGATATGCTTGAGGAAGCCCAAAAACTCCTGATGACGATGGCGCGCGCGACACTGCGTGAGGACCCTGCCATTGGCGATGTCGAGGGCGGCGAACAACGTCGTCGTGCCGTGTCTGATGTAATTGTGGGTGACGCCCTCAATATAGCCAAGCCCGAGCGGCAGCACCGGCTGCGTGCGTTCCAGCGCCTGAACCTGGCTCTTCTCGTCGACGCACAGCACGACGGCGTGATCGGGTGGATTGAGGTAGAGGCCGACGATGTCCCTGACCTTGTCGACGAACAGCTGATCGGTGGAAAGCTGAAAGCTCTTGGAGCGATGCGGCTGAACGCCGAACAAGGCGAACATGCGCGCCACGGTGCTCTTCGACAAGCCGGTCGCCTGGGCAGCGGATCGCACGGTCCAGTGGGTTCCCGCCAATGGTTTTGTCTTGAGGACCGTGCGAAGAAGGTTGGCGACTGCTGCTTCGTCGTGGGTGCAGGGTCGCCCCGGCCGGGCCTCGCCGTAAAGTCCGGCAATCCCCTGATCAAACCATTTGTTCCGCCAATGGCAGACGGTGGGATTGGCGATCCCGAGCCGCCGCGCGATCGACGTATTGGTTTCCCCGTCAGCGGAGGCCAGAATGATTTTCGTCCTGCGAACCAACCCGTGCGACGCAGAACGCGACCGCGCGATCCGCTCCAGCTCTTCACGCTCCCCATCCGTCAGCGAGATTGCTCGTTCCTGTGGTCGCCCAATGCGCGCTGCCATGATCCGCCCCCAAAGCCCAGGGGCGAATCATGAATCCATTCGCCAACTATGTAAACTTATTTGTGGGACGCAACACTAGCCCCAAATTCTGGAAGCACTGTGGAAGCAAGAGGGTGCGTAATCGTGAGTAGACTATTAGAGGGCTAGGCCGCGTGGACAAACTTAATCCAGATGCGGATACACGCAAGCAGCACGAAGGCGGCGAAGCTCTCGATCAGCTTGTCGTAGCGGGTGGCGACGCGGCGTGAGTTCTTCGCACGATTGAAGAAGCGCTCGATACGATTGCGCAAGGCATAGAGAGCCTTGTCGACGGCATGCTGTATTTTCCGGGTCGCGGTGCGGGGGATAGCGGCTTCACCACCGCGTTGCTCAATGTCGTGGCGGACGGCTTCGCTGTCGTAGCCCTTGTCACCGAGCATCTGTTCGGGATCACAGTCGATCTCCTGCATCAGGGCCGCAAAGGCGGTGACATCGTGCGCTTGTCCGGGCGTAATCACGACGCCGATCGGCAGGCCCTCGGCGTTGGTGCGGGCGTTGATTTTGGTCGAGAAGCCGCCGCGCGAACGACCGAGCGCGTTGCGCGCGGCCCCCCTTTCCCACCAGCCGCGCAATGATGCGCACGGATGATGGTCGCATCGATCATCTGCAGCGCGGCGTCGGACGCTCCGCTTCCAGCAAGCGCTTCTAGGATCACGTCCCAGACGCCGCTGTCGGCCCACCGCCGAAACTGCCAAAAGATCGAGTTCCAGTTGCCGAATTCCTCCGGCAGGTCGCGCCACGGTGCGCCCGTTCGCATCAACCAAAACACCGCGTCGAGCACGCGGCGATGGTTCCGTGGCGGCCGGCCGCCGCGATGGATCAGGAAAGGTTCGAAACACGCCCACTCATCGTCGGTCATCAGTCCGCGAATCAAGGCTGCCCTCCGCAAAGAGCAGCCTTGAATCAATTCGCGATTCTTGCGTCAATAGGTTTGTCCACGCGGCCTAGTGCGCCCGACAATTGTTTAAGTTAAGCCTGCAAGCTCCGTGGCGTGCGCGCCGCACAGCCCATCCAATGTTAATTTTAGATCTGTTCGCCGGAGTGGACGATGCAGTGTCTTTTTGTCGCCGACCTGCACTATTCGCTTCCCCAATTTGACTGGTTGTTACAGGCGGCCAAGCGATACGATCTCGTCGTATTGGCAGGCGACGCTCTGGATCTCGGGTCGATTGTCGATTTCAGAGCCCAGACGCTCGTCGTGCGGAAATATCTCGAACGTCTTGCAGGCGTGACGCGGTTGATCGTTTGCTCAGGCAATCACGACCTCGACTCCAGGAGCGACACCGGCGAAAAGGTCGCACGCTGGATCGAAGACCTCCGGGCACTGAATATCCTCACCGATGGCGACAGTGTCGTTGTCGACGACACGCTTTTCACGATATGCCCCTGGTGGGACGGACCAGTGGTCCGCGAGCGGCTGGTTGCGCAGCTCGAAGCGGATGCCCGATGCCGCCAAGGCATGCGCTGGGTCTGGATCCACCATGCGCCACCACTCGATTCCCCTACCAGCTGGTCGGGGAGCAGATCGCTCGGGGACTCCGATCTTCCGCAGTGGATCGGCCAGCACAGCCCCGACATCGTAATCGCGGGCCATGTGCACCAGTCGCCCTTTGTGAAGGATGGCTCGTGGGCAGACCAGATCGGAACGACGTGGGTCTTCAACGCCGGCCACCAGTTCGGGGCGCCGCCCGCCCACATCGTGCTCGATACGAGTATCAGCGAAGCCGTCTGGATTTCAGCCATGGGTGTGCAAACGGTAAGGCTTGACGCTCCCCTACAGCGGCCCATCCCGCCCGCGCTGGCGCTACCGGAGTGGTTCCTTGCCAAGTGCTCGCTAGAACCGGCGCAGCCCGTAGGCTCGTGACGAGGAGTACAGAGGAGCGAAGCCCGCTTTAAGCACGACGGGGATCGCGATCGGACCCGGGCTGGAAATCCCGTTCCTGCTGGTGGAGTAGCGTTTCCAACACCTCGCCCACCATCTCCAAGTGATCGCCGTAGCCGGCAAACTGCCGCTTGAGGTCGACGAGATAAGTCGTCGCGGCGTTAAGTCGATTTGCCAGGAGGCGCGCAAGCAGCCATGAAAGGTCAGGGTGTGCTCTGAGGAAGGTTCTTCCATCCTCGATGACGTAGACCTTCGCGTCACCCAAGACGCGGGCTGTCGCGGTATGCGGGGTGCCGAGCAGGACGGACATTTCACCGACCAGCGAGCCTGGCTCATCGAGAACTGCAACCAGCGTTTGACCACGAAGCACTTCAATCCGACCTTGCGCGAGAACATACAAACGTCCGGTGTTCTGGCCCTCCTCTAGGAGGACCGTCCCGCCTGCCGCCTCCTTCAAAGGGAGGTCGCCACAGTGGTTGAGGATGGCGCGCATGAGCAGATGTCCTTCCTGTTTTGCCGGACCAGACAGAAGCGCTCCGGGATCGTCAAGTTGCGCGTATCCGATCGGGGTCTCATTTCGACAAGATCATAGATTCCGTTAAGCGAATTTTCACCAAATGGGCGGAACTATGGAGACCGGATCCCTGACAGATCGGGAGGAGTGCGTTGATACGCCTGCGCGTATTGTGGGCGCTTGCTGCCTTGCTCGTCATAATGACGGGCCCAACCTTGGCTGCCGAATGTCTTGGAAAGCCCGACGCGCTCGGGACCAGCCGCACCGTGGTGGTCAACCCGCTTGAGCATGTCCGGATTGGAACGATGCAATATCCGGAGACGCTGCCTCTTGCCGATCATGAGGTCGTGCTGACCTTCGACGATGGCCCGCTACCGCCCTATACCAGCCGCCTGCTCGACATCCTCGCTTCGGAATGCGTCAAAGCGACCTTCTTCCTCGTCGGGCAAATGGCGAAGGCACATCCGGGTACGGTGCGTCAGATCCAGGCCGCCGGACATACCATCGGTACGCACAGCAACTCCCATCCGTTCACCTTTCATCGCATGACCCTGGGCCAGGCGGATGCAGAGGTCGAAGGCGGGATCGCAGCGGTCGCAGCTGCGCTAGGCGACCGTAATGCGGTTGCCCCGTTCTTCCGCATCCCCGGACTGATGCGAGGCGACGCGATCGAGCGTTATCTTGCCAGCCACTCACTGATGACATGGAGCGTTGATTTTGCCGCTGATGATTGGCTGCGCATTTCAGCAGGAGAAATCGCGGAGCGCGCCTTGCGGCGGATCGAGGCCAGGGGCCGCGGCATGCTGCTCCTGCATGATATCAAGCCGGCAACCGTGCTGGCGCTGCCGATTATCCTGCGTGAGCTGAAGAGCCGTGGCTATCGGATCGTCCATGTCGAGCCGGCGACGGTGGATCGCGTAAAGACGGCGACGCTCCCGGCGCAATGGCTGGCGCGCAACAACGGAAATGGCCGGCGCCGGAACTGAGTATCGAGGTGCTGCTCGCCGAATCGGTCCTCCCCGTCCCGGCGTTGTCGAGCTTCGGCCTCGGCGAGTCACTCGGGAACTGGGACACGATCGTCTACATGCGCGAGCGGAGATACGCCGCCCCCGCGCGGGCAAATCCCGTTGCCACCCGAATCGCCATGGCCACGCGTTCAGTCGAATGCCCAGCCGGTCGCCGCCTCCGCGCGTGCTGCTACTAATGCACCCGCGTTTCCGGTGGACCGAGCCGAGGTGACCTCAGCACCTTTATGGAAGCGGCTGGAGACAGCCGGCATTATGCGCTTCGGTTTTCCCTTGGGGAGTGCAAGGCCGATGTAGCTGTTGGCCTGCAGTCGGCTGCATATGCGCGGGATGTGGGAACAGATAACTTCCCGTTTACCAGAACGCGGCAATTTTGCCGGATGCCTCGCAAGCCCAAGCGCCACCCGGAAACTCCTGAGACGACGCTTTATGCGCCGGTGAAGCGCTATCTCGAAGTGCTCGGCTTCACGGTCAAGGGCGAAGTCTGCGGCTGTGATCTGGTTGCGCTGCGTGGAGACGAGCCGCCGATCGTTGTGGTTGGCGAGCTCAAGCTGGCGTTCAGTCTTGAACTCGTGCTGCAGGGGGTGAATCGAACGGCTGCCTGCGACGAGGTCTGGCTTGCTGTGCGTGCGGCCGGGCGTCGTGGACGCCTGCGCGATCCGCGCGTGCACAAGCTCTGCCGTTTCCTGGGGTTCGGCTTGCTCGGGGTGTCGCCCTCCGGATTTGTTGAAGTGCTGGTCGAGCCCAGATCGTGGCGCCCCCGCCAGGATACGCGCCGCCGCGCTCGGCTTATCCATGAGCATTGCAGTCGGGTTGGCGATCCCGCACTCGGCGGATCGACAAGATCGCCAATCATGACCGCCTATCGTCAGCAGGCGCTCGCCTGCGCCGCCTCGCTCGCGGAAGGCCCGCGTCGCACCCGGGAGATTCGCTCATTCGTCCCCAATGCCTCCAGCATCCTGCTACGTAATGTCTACGGCTGGTTCACCCGGGTGGAGCGCGGCGTTTACACGCTCACGCCTGAAGGGATCGCGGCGCTCGCGCGCTGGCCCCAGCCTGTTATGGCCGCGGTAACGTCCGCCGGCTCCCGAATACAGCACCGTCAGCACAGTGCCGTTCCGACCTGAGTCGACGATGCACGAGGACGGAGCCGCTCCTCCAGCTTCGATCATCGCCGCCGCCTTGACGGCGACAGCTGCGTTCCCCCGAGGATCACGACCAGTTTCTTGTCCAACGATTGTCGTGCATCTGCCTCCGGCGAGGCCAACAGTCTTCTGCTGCGCCCTCGAGACCGACCGTCATGCCGGATGACACTCGACGGAGAGTATGTGCCACTTCCGGACTCATGCGCTGCAGCAAAGAGCAATCCTTATTCGATCACCTCGTCGGCGCGGGTCAGCAGAGCCTGGAGGGATGGAGAGGTCGAGCGCTGGCGTCGCCGCTGACGGCGGCAAAAGACACGTCGGTCATCCTGGTCCTAAACCAGTACAAGTGTATCGGGTGCAGTCCTGGTAAACACCCCGACACTCGAACCATGGCAACTGGTTCAGACGACGACAGTCGCGATAGCGTGCACGACAGGTGTTTATGCATTGCTGTTTAGCCGTCTTAGCGGCCGCGAAGGTACGAGAGGCAAGATCGGCATCGCGCGCATTGAGCGTTCCAATACTCAACGACAGAAGTACTACGAATAGGAGGGAGACGACGGCAAACGACCGCTTACTGCATTTCATGGCTCCACTCCCTCTAGGTCGAAATTGTTTGAGCATTTTACGCCTCGGGTGAAGACATTCGCACTGCGCTCGGGCGCGAGCGCGGCGAGGGCTGAAGAACTTGCTCAGGAAACGATGTTGACTGTTTGGCGCAAAGCCGATTCGTTTGTTCCTGGCAGTGCCGGTGCGGCGGCCTGGATATTCACCATTGCGCGCAATCTGCGGATCGACGCGCTCCGGCGCGAACGGCGCAACGGTTGCAAGTTCGACATCGACACGGAAATGGCCGTTGGGTCTCATATTGACGGGCGGCTGACGCCAGAATCGCAGATCGCAGCTACCCAGTTGGAACAATGCGTGCGCAAGGCGATGGGGCAGCTGTCAAACGAGCAGTTGCGCGTCATTGAACTATCCTTCTTCGAAGAGAAGGCGCGTGCCGCGAACGGAGAGCACCTGCAGATTCCGCCCAGCACCGTGAAATCGCGTTCGCGGCTAGCGATAACGCGGATGCGTCGCCCTTCTAGGCGAGATGTCATGACGACCGAGGATCATCCCTTCCACGTCGTGCTCTTGGCGCTCGTGGCTGGCACGCTTGACGAAAAGGAGTGCGTTGAAACCGCCACGCATGTCCGCGAATGCACGAATTGCCGTGATTTCATGCGCGCAATGGAGCATGTCGGCGGCATAGTGCTAGGTGGTCTGCCACCAACGTCATTGGCCGACGAATCATTTGCTTACGTGATGGTGCGGATCGACAAACTTGCTCCTCCCTCGGGCCCGGCCAACCTCGACGACAATTCGGTTCTGCTTCTCCACGCCTATCTGGACGGCGAGCTCGATCCTGCCAACGCCCTTGCGTTTGCGGAGAAGGTGCGTGCTGATACCGCACTCGCCGCCGAAGCCAAGCGCATCGAGGCGCTGCGCCGGTTAATTCGGGAACGGCTTCCGCGCTAGTCGGCGCCGCCTCATCTGCGTGCCCGCATCGAGGCTTCGCTCCGTCCCGAACGCCCGCGTATCCAGCCATCCTCGCGAGCGCTCGCCGCATCCATCGCCCTGACCGCCGTAGTCGCCAGCGGCTCGACTTGGTTTGCGGTCGGTTCGCAGCGGTCAAACACGACGGTGGACGCGCTCGTTTCCGATCACATCCGCGCGCTGATCGCTCCTCAGGCCACGATGTGGTGTCGTCGGAGCGCCACACGTAAAGCCATGGTTCAATGGCCGCATCCCCCAGTCGCCGCGCGTGGTCGATCTTGCAAATCAAGAATTTCCGCTGGTTGGAGGCCGTGTCGATGTCATCAACCAATTGCCGGTTCCGACGCTGGTCTACCGCCGTCGCCAGCATCTCATCAGCCTGACTGCGCTACCGATGGGAGGCCTTGTCGAATGGGCGCCCGCTCCGCGCTCGATCGGCGGCTACAATCTGGTGCGCTGGACGGAGGATAATAAAACCTATTGGGCGGTGACAAAGGACGTACGATCCTGCCGGGTCGCAACCGCTTCGATCAGGCGACCCCACGCATCCGCTCCAGCCCCTGCCTCGCCTTCAGCCTGCATAGCCGCCAAATGCCTTGGTCCAGACCGCACGTGTACGCGCCACCGCATGCCTCAACAATGTGCGTGTTACCTTCAGTTATTGCCGCTTCCGGTCCTGCGCAACTGAAAAAATCGGGAGCCGCTCAGAGGGCCGCCGCTTGGAGTGCCGTATCATTATCACGCTACGCTGCCCATTTTCTTGGCAGCAAGACCTTTGTTGAGTCATAGCCTATTGGCAGCGCAGCCGTCTCGGCAGCGAGTTCACCGGACACGCTCCGCCACTCAGCCGCCCGAAGACGACCCAGCGTTCAACCTTCAAAGGTCTGCTCTGGGTGTGCGCCGTGACAAGGCGGCGCTTTCCAGTGGGTGCAAGTCCCACCCGGCAACCGCTCCAGCCGGAAGCAACCGGAGCAGTCATGGAGGTGACGAAATGGCTGAAGCCTTCGGTTAGCGTGTCACGATATACGGTGACAGCGCGAGTGTGCAGGCCGTAACGCGAGTGAACGCCGAGCAAGCCTCACATGAGGTGTTGGGAGTCTAAGAGGATCGTTTCAGAGCGACAATGGCAGATCCTCCAGTATTTGTTTGTCCGGTATCCAAGGTTCTGAACCCGATTGCATGACGAGGATCATTTCAGAGCGACAATGGCAGATCCTCCATTATTTGTTTGTCCGGTATCCAAGGTTCTGAACCCGATTGCATGACGCGGCTCGTTCCCGAGCTACGATCAACCTCACATACGGTCGCCGTTCGCGACGGCTGCACCAACATCCCGCTTGCGGCGGGCAGGGCTCAGGAAGACGAGAACCATTCTCGAAAACGGCGTTTCAGGCCATGGCCTGCTTCGGTTCGTCGACCTGGATCTCCGTCAGGACTAATCCTGTCCTGGGGATTACGGGATTGGCTCGGGGCCTATCGTCATGCGGTCTTCATCACAGCACCTTCGATGACGACGCCGGCGGTCACATATTTCCAGAGTGCGACGAGCAGCTTTCGCGCCAGCGCCACGATCGTCGTCTTGCGCAGGCGGCCGCCGTTGCGCTTTACGCGGTCGTGGAACCAGAGGGCGAGCGCCGAGTCCGGCTGATGGCGCAGCCATAGCCAGGCGAGCTGGATCATCGTCGTTCGTAGTCGTGGATTGCCCGATTGCGAGATGCCTTGCTCGCGATCAACCGACCCGCTTTGCCAGGGCGTTGGGGCAAGGCCGGCATAAGCGGCTACCTGTCGTCGGTTCTCGAAGGGCCGGGAAAGCCCCTCCGACCAGAGAACCGCCGCGAACTCCGGCCCGATGCCCTCACATGAGGCGATGGGAGTCAAGAGGATCATTTCAGAGCGACAATGGCAGATCCTCCAGTATTTGTTTGTCCGGTATCCAAGGTTCTGAACCCGATTGCATGACGCGGCTCGTTCCCGAGCTACGATCAACCTCACATACGGTCGCCGCTCACATGAGGCGATGGGAGTCAAGAGGATCATTTCAGAGCGACAATGGCAGATCCTCCAGTATTTGTTTGTCCGGTATCCAAGGTTCTGAACCCGATTGCATGACGCGGCTCGTTTCCGAGCACGATCAACCTCACATACGGTCGCCGCTCGCGACGGCTGCACCAACATCCCGCTTGCGGCGGGCAGGGCTCAGGAAGACGAGAACCATTCTCGAAAACGGCGTTTCAGGCCATGGCCTGCTTCGGTTCGTCGACCTGGATCCGTCAGGACTAATCCTGTCCTGGGGATTACGGGATTGGCTCGGGGCCTATCGTCATGCGGTCTTCATCACAGCACCTTCGATGACGACGCCGGCGGTCACATATTTCCAGAGTGCGACGAGCAGCTTTCGCGCCAGCGCCACGATCGTCGTCTTGCGCAGGCGGCCGCCGTTGCGCTTTACGCGGTCGTGGAACCAGAGAGCGAGCGCCGAGTCCGGCTGATGGCGCAGCCATAGCCAGGCGAGCTGGATCATCGTCGTTCGTAGTCGCGGATTGCCCGATTGCGAGATGCCTTGCTCGCGATCGACCGACCCGCTTTGCCAGGGCGTTGGGGCAAGGCCGGCATAAGCGGCTATCTGTCGTCGGTTCTCGAAGGGCCGGGAAAGTCCCTCCGACCAGAGCACCGCCGCGAACTCCGGCCCGATGCCCTTCACGCCCAGCAACATCGCCGGCGCGACCGGCGCTTTAGTTTGTTCCGCGGCGAGCAGCGCGTCCCGCTCGGCCTCCACAGCCTTAATCTGCGCGAGCAGCAACTCGAGCCGATCAAGTTCGCGACGAACCTGCGCTTTGAGATGCAGGGGCAAGGGCCGGCCGTCGCCGGTCTGAAGCGCATCCAGCCGCTCCCGCCGATTGCGACGTAGCGGCTCGTAGCCGGATACGCCCTGGGAGAAAAGCAATCCTTTGATCCGGTTGACGTGCTGGACCCGCTCCATGATCAGCACCTTGCGCTCACGGCAAAGCCGGCGTCGGTCTTCATCTTCAGGCGTCGGCAGCCGCACCATCGAGCAGACGCGCGGTTCCCCGCGCTTGTAGGCGAGCAGCGCGCGAACCAAAGCCTCGCCGTCGATCCCGTCGGTCTTCGCCCGCCGCCGCCGGCGCGATGTCGCAATCGAGGCCGGATCAACAACGTGGCTTTCAATCCCTTCATTTTGTAACACGCGATCGATCCAGAAGCCGTCGAGACCCGCCTCCTGGATGACGATCAACGGAAAGACCTTCCCCGTCCGCCCCTTTGCCTTTTCCCTGAGTTGCGCAAAGCGCTTCAGCAGCCCAGCGACATCGCCGCCCCGCACCGTGTGCTTCGACATCTTCTCTCCGCCGCCCGGCGAAAGCGATGTGACCACCCAGCTCGATCGGCTGAGTTCCAATGAGATGAAGATTGCGCCAAGATCGGTGCGGATAGCGGTCGGTACTTCGAGTTGGTCAGCTGCAAATTGCATGGTCGCCTCCAGATGGGTGATAAGCAACCTCACTCTGCCAGAATGCCGGTCGTTATCCGCGCCTCATGGGATCTCGAAAAGGACGATGCGCAGGCCGACCCGACGACCCTTTCGGGGAAGGCTGATACGGCTGGGGGGGAGTGAGCAAATAATACGTCCAGCCGCTGCGCCGGGGTAGTGGCGACAGCATGTACACAAGGAAGGCGTACGCAACACGGGAAGCCCCGAGGCGTGGTCAGCGATGACCAACCGGACGCCCGCGAGGGACAGGTCGGGCGCCCCGGGGTGGCGGAGAGGTTCGCAGTACCGCTGAAGCCGGGTAACTCCGGGGGAGGGAAGGGGCCTCAGTTCAGGACAGACGCAACACGTGGTGAGGGACCTGGAGATTGGGCAACCTATCAACTCCGAAGAGTGTTCAGAAACTGCAGACGGCGTTGCACGCGAAAGCGAAGGCAGAAGCCGGCTATCGTTTCTACGCCCTGTACGACAAGATCAGTCGCGACGACATCCTGGCTCATGCATACGCTCAGTGCCGCTCCAACAAGGGCGCACCGGGAGTGGATGGTCAGGAGTTTGCGGACATCGAAGCGTATGGGGTGCAACGGTGGCTTGGTGAACTGGCGCTTGCACTCAGGCAGGAGACTTACCGACCGGACCCCATCAGAAGAGTGTTTATACCGAAAGCCAATGGTGCCGTCGCTGACGTGGTGGAAATTCGGATGATGTTGTCTCCGGCGTTTTCAGGTTATCGGGTCATGCGGCAGCGTCAAGCTGTTGTTGATCCGAGCTGACGGTGGACAGCGTGTTCCAGCCGTCGATCTTGCGCATCACGATCTGGCCGGACGCGAGCAAAGCCCAGAACAGCATCGCAGCGGTGTCCGCCGACGGCAGCACGGTCTGCGTTTTGATCCGCCGCTTGAACTCTTCATGCAGACGTTCAATAGCGTTTGTTGTTCGGGCGCTCTTCCACTGCGATGGCGGCAGCGCGGCGAATGCGAACAACGCGTCTCCAGCTTCCTCGAGGCTGTCTGCAACGGCTTTATGGCGCAGCCGCCATTTACGGATGAACGCCTTGCGCCGATCGGCGATGTCCTGTGGCGTCGCGGCGTAGATCATGTCGGTGTAGTCGGCCGTGATCTCGTCGTGGAGACGCTCAGGCGCGCACGCCAACAGGTTCCGATGCTTGTGCACCGTACACCGCTGCACGGGCACGTCGTTCCACACGGCCGCGAGCGCGCAGGCGAGGCCGGCGCCGCCGTCAACAATCACGAACTGAGGACGGCGAAGGCCGCGGCTCGTGAGGTCGTCCAGGACCGCTCGCCAGGCGTCCGTGGTCTCCCCGCCCATCCGCTTGACGGCGAGCAGCACCTTCTGTCCGTCCTCGCGCACGCCGATGACGACGAGCAGCGAGATCGCCGTGGCTTTCTTGTCGAGACGCACGCGGACGACCGTGCCGTCGAGGATCAGCCGCACGATCGGCTCGTCCTTCAGTGGTCGTGCGTTCCAAGCGTCCCAATCGGTCTGCACCTTGCGCCACACCCGGCTCACCGTGTCCTTGCCGACCGCCCCGCCGAACAGCGCAGCAAGCGCGCGGCGGACCCGACGCGTGTTGGTCCCCGACAGATACGCCGAAGCGATCAGCGCATCGGCTGCCTTGGTCCGGCGCTGATAGGCCCGCAACGCCTTGCTCTTCCATTCCGTGGTGGCGCCATCCGCACCCTGCAGGCGCGCCCGCGGCACCGTGATCTCGGTCTTGCCGAACGTCCCGATCAGCGTCCGCGTCCGGCTGCCATTGCGATATCCGCGCACTGGTGCAACGGCCGGCTCCGTCTCCCCGGTGCGACTTCGGCCGTACCGCGGCCGTTGCAGGGCGGTGTCGAGTTCCAAATGGACCAACGCTTCGATCCAGTCCCGGACGCGCGCACGCACGCCGGTCTCGATGGGGTCGATCCAATCATCGAAAAGCCGGGACGTCGGCGAAACATCGGGCTGCGGATATGACCAGATTCTTGCTATCAGCATTCATGGCGTAGTCTCCGATGGGACCCGGCGCGCTAACGCAGGAATCCCGTTCTTGGGTTTGAATCACCCGGAGACTACGTCACCCGCTTCAATTTCCACCAACTCAGACCGTTCGGCATCTCGACCTTGCGCGATCGGGTCTGCATGACAGCAGCAATGCTGGTGCTGGAACCGATCTTCGAAGCCGATCTTCCACCCGAGCAGTATGCCTACCGTCCTGGGCGAAATGCTCAACAGGCGGTGGTCGAGGTGGAAGCACTGCTGTTTCGCGGCCACCCGGAAGTCGTTGACGCCGACCTCGCGGACTACTTCGGGAGCATTCCGCATGCCGAGCTATTAAAGTCGGTAGCGCGCCGGATTGTTGATCGGCGCGTGCTACATCTGATCAAGATGTGGCTGGAAAGCCCCGTGGAAGAAACCGACGATCGAGGAAGGAAGACACGCACGACGGAGGCTCGGGACGACAGGCGCGGCATTCCGCAAGGCTCACCGATCTCACCACTGCTGGCTAACTTGTACATGCGCCGGTTTGTGTTGGGATGGAAGATGCTCGGGTTGGAGCGAAGCCTCGGCACTCGCATCGTGACTTACGCCGACGATCTCGTGATCTTGTGCCGGAAGGGCAAGGCCAAAGAAGCCTTGCAACGGCTGCGCGAGATCATGAGAAAGCTGAAGCTCACGGTCAACGAGGAGAAGACACGAATCTGCAAGGTGCCAGAAGAAGAGTTCGACTTCCTGGGATACTCGTTCGGGCGGATGTACTCAGCGAGAACCGGCCAGGCGCGCCTGGGATACCGGCCATCGAAGAAGAGCATCAAGCGCATGGTGGAAACCATCCACGCGCTGACAGCCCGAACCGGGACATGGCAAGACACCACAGAGCTGGTGAACAAGTTGAACCGCACGCTGCGCGGCTGGGCGAACTACTTCAATGTAGGCACCGTCACCAAAGCGTACCGGGCGCTCGACAACTACACCGCTGTGCGGTTGCGCCGGTGGTTGCGCATCAAGCACAAGGTCAGGCGACGCAGGGGCGGGACCTATCCACTCTCGCACCTCTATGGGCACTTCGGGCTCGTACGCCTGGGCCGGCTTGGACACGACGTGCCGTGGGTGAAGGCGTGAAGTTCTGTCCGAGAGCCGGATGCGGGAGACCCGCCTGTCCGGTTCGATGAGCGGAATGTGGAAACGGAGTCACGGTCGAACCACTAAGGCACCGCCAAACGAAAGAGGCGGCAACAGATATGTTCAGCCTACAGCCACCGCGCCACATTCCGACTCTACCAAACTCGTCGGTTTTGCGCCGTCGCGGCTCAGCCCGCTTAAACTTAATGACCCGACGGTGGCTTCCAACGTTTCTTCGCGAAGTCACCGCAACGCCCTCGCCGTTATGTTGAGATCCGGTTCAGTAGATTTTTGTTTCGCAATCGTCGGGTAGTCTTCAGGCTGAGCATTGAAGGTGATGCAGCGTTATCTCCGGCAGACAATTGATGCGGACGGGAACAATAGAGGTACCGACGCCGACCGAGGTATAACCGACCATATCACGGTGTTTCCACCGTCCCGAGCCCATATGCCGTGGCAAAACCGAATCAAGAGTGATCGGGATAGACCCAGGGAGACAAATCTGCCCCCCATGAGTGTGGCCGCTCAGAAACAGATCGAATCCAGCATGTGCAGCCTGGCGGTAGACTTCTGGCGTGTGTGACAAAAGGATTGAGAATCCGTTGTCGGGAATTTCGGACGCAGCCTTTTCGATATTGTCGACTCGATAATAGTGCGCGTCGTCGATGCCGGCCAAATAGATCGCTTGATCCCCGCGCAAAATCTTCTCGCATTCGTTGAGCAACATTCTGATTCCCATGTCTTCGAGTCCGGAGACCATGCGGATAGTATCGTGGTTTCCTAATACGCCGTAGACTGGGTTCTTGAGATGCGAGCGCACCCGTGCCAGGCCTTCGAGCGCGGCATCGAACGGCCCAAATGTCGCACTGCGATAGTCGCCAGTCAGGACGCACACGTCGTAGGGGTGCCTTGACCATGATGGTTTGACGGTGCATCCGCCGATGGCGGAATGGCCGCAGGCCGTAGCGCCGGCATAGTGCGATGAACAGCTGCCGCGCCCAGATATCGGAAATCGAGAATTTCAACTCGACTGGTTCTTCCTTGCCAGCGGTTCGGCCAAGACGCTCGCGAATACGTTCCGCAGCTGCGCCTGCGGCGGCTTTCTCGCCAGGCGTTGCTGCGCCAGCAAACAGAGCTTCGCTCTTGCGCAGCTTGTCGCGAAGAATGTGCTCGGGCGTCATCGGATTGCTTGCAGCCGCTCCGCGGCCCCAACAACGCGGCCGACTATATTCACCCCTTCGGCGCACGCTCGAACGTCACATCTCGCGCGAACCACCGTATCCGTCCAATGATGTTGATCTCCTCGCCGCTGCCTTCATAGGGCTTGTAGAGCGGGTTGTCCGAGATGATGCGAACCCGCGGTGGATCGCTGTTGGGGATGTGCTCCAGCCGCTTGGCGACGAGCCCCATGCCGTCGTAGAGCACAAATACGCCCGGCGGAGTCGGCGCGCTCCGGCCCAGGTCGACCAGCACGATGTCTCCATCAAGGACCGTCGGCATGGTCGCCCTGGCGAATGCCCATAGAATCTAACGCGCCGGCGCAACTGGCCCGTGTTGCGGGCCCAGCAGTCGCTGGGACGCACTTTGCCTCCCCGGCGCTTGAAAACACCCGTCCGAGAGGCGTTCGTGGCAGCCTATCTCTCATAAAAGATGAGGAAATAAGGGCTTTTCTGCAATTTGCTGCTAGCCACGGTGCGAGAATCATATACATGACCGCCATTTCCACCCCTTGTCTGCACATACCCGGCTGCAAGAAATTCGCGCCCGCAAGGAGGAGCTCGCCGTCGCGCAGACCGAGCGTGAGCTCGTCCCGCTGGTGGAGGCCATGACGCTGGTCGACGAGGTGGCGGGCGCCGTGGTGACGCTGCATGTCGACTTGTCGGCAGCGCTCGAGCAGCGAGGGATCAAGGTTACGGTGCTGCGCGCCGGTGCGCAAAAGATGGCGGCCAATCCGTTCGAGCCGCTGGCTGATGACACCATCCAGCGGCTCTTCGGCGACTTAGAAGCGGCACGGACTACATTTGCCGAGAGCGTCGGGCGGTACCGCGGCAGCCGTTTCACTTCGCAGGCGGCATTGGCGACTGAGGCGCAGGATTATCGAGGGGGCGAGGCCGTTGCGCTCGGGCTCGCCGACGCCACCGGCCACGGCCTTAATGCATTTGACGGCTTCGTCCGAGCGATCAAGGCCAAGAAATAAAGAGAAAGGAAAAATCAAGGCACTGCCCGCGCACGCGTCGTACACCCGGACCGGAAGTTCGGCCCGACGCTCTTGATCGGCATCTGAGCTGCCTCATTGCCGTTGCAGTCGCATCGGCATCCCCCCCGTGGGCCGGAGCGTCACGCGCAGCCGGGGCTCGGGTGTATAGCCTGGCCGAAGTTTGAGCCGGAAGCAGCGAAGAAGCGAGGCCATGACTGCCGCGGCCTCCATCTGAGCGAAGTTCTGTCCGATACACGTGCGTGCTCCTGCGCCGAAAGGCAGGAAGCTGAATCGATCAATTTCCTTTGCCGCTTCCGGCTCAAAACGGCTCGGATCGAATTGATCCGGCTCGTTCCAGAGCTTCTCGTGACGGTGCACCGCATAAACGGGCACGTAAACAGTCGTTCCGGCTCGGATCTGCTCGTTATCGAGCACAACGTCTCTCCGCGCCGCGCGCACGATCAGGGCTGCAGGAGGATAAAGGCGCATCGATTCCTGAATGACCTGATTCGTGTAAGCGAGCTCGTCAATATGGTTGGGATGGACGGGACCACCCTCCGTAACGGCGGCAATCTCGCCCCTGACCCGCTCCTCGATCTCGGGATAAAGGCTCAACAGATAAAATGTCCAAGTCAGCGCCAGAGCCGTCGTTTCGTGCCCGGCAGTGATGAACGTCATGAGATTGTTGCGAACATCGATCGTATTCATCGATTCGCCGGTTTCCGGATCGGTCGCCTCCATCAGGTGCGCAAGGAGATCATCGCGCCGGCCTGGAGTTTGTCTCGCCTCGATGATCAAGGACTCCAAGATCGAATGCAGACGCTTGCGGTCGCGGTGGGCTCGATAGATACCGGGATACGGCGCCCAACTCGGCGCTCGAACCATCGCGAGGGCGACGATCCAGGAGGTTGTTTCGAGGCCGGACGTGACGGAACGCTCCATCAATTCGGTATCGATGCTGCCGCGCTCCGACAACATGGTCCTTAAGATGACATCAAAGGTGGTCCGCATCATTTCATGAGCGACATCGATCTCGGCCCCGGGGGGCATGGCTTGCCACCGGTCTCGGGTGCGTTCCGCCGCCGCGATCATCTCAGGCAAGAATTCGCGGATCCGCTCTGGACGGAAAACGGCGGCGACGGCGCGCCGTTGCCATCGCCATCGCGATCCGTCTGCAATCAGGATTGAATCGCCAAGCCCCGGCCCAAGCGTACGCCGCGCGATTTCACCCTTTTCAAATTTATCCGCGTCGTCCAACAGCACGGTCCGGATGAGATCGGGCGCCATCACGTAGACGATGTCTTGCCCCAACACGCGCCGTCGATAGAGGCGGTCGCGGTACACGGCGCGCGGCCAGGATTTGATCGGATTGTCTATGACCGTTCTCAGGAGCGGAAATAGGGGCAGCGGCTGATCCGGCGGTTCTATTCGAGCCAGACGTGCAGCTGCTAAGGCCATAGAGATCATGTGTGAGGCTCGGAGAAGACCAAATGAGGCGACAGAGTTAGCAGCCTGAATCCCCTTCGCCTAGCATCTCGACAGCCTCTCCCGGCCTGCCAGCCGCAAGCGCTACGACTTGACATGCGATGTACAGCCTAGAATGGCTCCTCGTAACCGAATTCCGACAATTTGCAGGTGCGGATTTGATCCTCCAAAATCCAGTTCCTTGCCAAAAGGAGAAGGAGGAATTTACATGGAAACTCATATCAAAGTTGCGCTTGGTGTGCTGGCCGGCTTCGGACTTGGAGTTGTCGCTGTCCAAGGACTTCATGCTCAGGCTAAGCCGCCCGCTTACGTCATTTCGGAAATCGATGTCACAAACCCAGACGCCTACGCGAAGGAATACGTACCGCTTGCGAACAAAGCGCTTGCCGACAGCGGCCAGAAAAGGCTCGCGTCCGGTGGCAAAACGATTGCAATCGCGGGCGCGCCCCCAGCCTCACGCATCGTCGTTTCCATGTTCGATAGCCTAGAAAAGGCTGAAGCCGCTTATACCTCAACGGCCTATCTCGAAGCTCGCAAGATCGGCGATCAATATGGGAAATTGAGAATTTTTGCCGTTGAAGGAATAGCACAATAGCTTTTCGGTGCTTCGAAAAAAGGGCCGTCTCAGTTTGCCGGCCTTTTTTCCGGTTCCCGCGATGAGCTCGATGTCCCCGAGAATTCTGCTTGAAGCAACTTAGTTAGCTGCCCAAGCCAAATGCGACGGCTTGTCCGCAGCTAGCGAAAGTCACGGCACATTGCTAGCGCCGCCATTAACTCATCGGACCTTGTTCAGGAGACAAGAATGCGAGACGTCATTCTCGCGGCTGCCGGCGAGGCGGCCGACGCAACCCCCATGCCTCTTCGTGAGGCGAATGGGCTCGCCGAACCGCGCGAAGATATGACCGCGCAGCTGACCCAGGCGCGATCGGGGGGGGGAGGCGGAAGGACTCAAGCAAGGTAGCGCCAGCGAACGCGCCCGCATCAAGGCAATCATCACCAGCGACCAGACCAAGGGCCGCGAGGAGTTGGCGCACTACTTTGCCTTCGATACCGACCTTACGGCTGAAACGGTGCTGTTGGCGCTGTCGAAGTCGCCGGCGGCCAAGACTAATCTCGACAGTGCGATGGCGCGGGAGGCGCAGCCGAAGCTCGGCGCCGGTATCGATCGCGCGTCCGGCGAGCCGCCTCGCATGATCAGCACCGAAGAGGTCTATGCACGCCGGCGCGCAGCGGTGGCGGCCGTCTCACAGCGCTAACCCTGACATTCCTGCACCGAACATCAGCGTCCGCATCAGTGATGCGGCAAACGGGAGAGCTTTATGACCGTGCTCTACGAAAACCCGCACGACGGCAACTTCATCCTCTCGGAAGACGACGAGGGCCGGCTGTCGCGCGACAACATCGTCATTGCCTCGGGCGCCGGCTAGCTCCGGCCCGGAACCGTGCTCGGCAAGCTTACCGCGAGTCGCTAAAACAGCGATAAACAAGTCTCCTGGGCGCTATGCGCTCTCCTGCGGAGATACCGTGATCGGAGGTGTGATACTATTTCCACAGCGGGCTGAATCGAAGGGTGCTGGGCTGCCCGAGGAGCGGCGGGGGAGAGTGGTTTTTCCAGGAAGATCAATGTGATCGCTGAGGCCATCTGATTCGGAGCGAGCAGATGGTCAAATGCAACAGAGGCCAGGTTCGGCGGTTAAAGCGAGCGTTGCGGCGGACGAAGACGCCGGTCCTTCGTCAGCGCATTCAGATGGTTCTGCTGCGGGAAGCCGGAATGACGCAGCCGGCGATCGCAGGGGCGATGGGGGTGTCGCTGAGCACGGTGAACCCGGGCGCACATGGCGTTCGATCGTGGCGGGCTGGCGGCGCTCGAACCGAAGCGGAGCGGGGGACGGATTCGTGAGAACATGACGCTCGGCGAGGAGACGGCCCTGCTGGCGCGGTTCGCCAAGGCGGCGGGGGCGGGCGAGATGGTGAACATTCACGATCTGAAGGCGGCGTATGAGCAAGCGATCGGACACCCGACCAGCAACAGCACGGTCTACAATCTCCTGGCTCGGCACGGCTGGCGCAAGTTGATGCCCCGTCCGTTTCATCCCAAGCGGGACCTCGCGGCGCAAAGCGCGTTCAAAAAAACGGCTTTCCGCGCGGTGTGAGACGCGCCGCGAGGGCGGCGGCGGCCCGTGGCCGTCCCTTGCGGGTCATGTTCGCCGACAAGGCGCGGTTCGGCCGGATCAACCACCCGCGGCCATGCTGGGCGCCGGCCAAGGTCAGGCCCGCAGTCGCTTCCCAACTCGTGCGCGAGTACATCTACCTGTACGGTGCGGTCTGCCCCAAGGACTGGGCGTGCGCCTATTTGGTCATGCCGACGTCGAACACGGAATGCTTCCAGGTTTTCCTCGATTGCCTTTCACGAAAATTCGCCCGATCCCATATTCTTCTGGTTCTCGACGGCGCTCCCAACCACCGGTGTCGCGACCTCGTGCTCCCCGACAACATCTCGCTCCTATTCCTTCCGCCCTACTCGCCGGAGCTCAACCCAAAGGAAAATGTCTGGCGCGAAATCCGCGAGAAGATCTTCAAGAACCATGCCCTCAAATCCATCGACGCCGTCCGCGCCAAGCTCGAGCAGGCCATCCTCTATCTCGAACACAACCCAGACATCGTCAAATCCATCACTGGATTCCCATACATCATCAAGTCACTCTGATCTGGAGGCGGTATGAAGTTCGCTGACGGAATCGAGGTCGCCGCGCAATCGCCAGCACCTCAAGCCCAAGCCGCCGCCTGATCTATCAGGCCGTCAACAAAATTCGGCGATAGCTCCCGGGCGGATCGGTGGGCTATGTCGGCGTCCCGCAGGAGCGCCTTGATGGCGCGACGCTCATCCATTGCGCGGTAGCCCTCCGCGACCTGATCGAGCAGCAGTGTCAGGTCGTTCCAATGCCAGCTGTGCGGCCACTGAGACATCGGACTTCACGCTCAAGAAGATGCTGCTCTCGGGCAGCCTCGCAAAGCCCCCGGTGAGTCAGATGAGGCTTCCAGCGAAGCCGACAGCTCGGTCCCGCGCGGGAGACGCCCCTCCGGCCTTGCAGCATTTACAGCATTGTCGTATATTGCAGCAATGATGGAGGTAGCTATGACCCAATATTCAACGAGTGATCTCTCCCGGAAATCCGGAGACATTATCGCTGAGGCGCTCCGCAGGCCGGTGACCATCACCCAGCGGAACAAGCCGCGTCTGGTGCTGCTGAGTATCGAAGATTACCGCAAGCTCACGGCTCGGGGCGATACCCGAAAGGCCGGCCGCCTGGAGACGATGCCCGACGACTTGTTTGAGGACGTCAAGAAGGCGGTCGGCTCCTACGAGCAGGAGGGCGATGAGACGTGAGCATCGACCAGCTTCGCACAGGCTGCGTCATCCGCTTTCCCTATCTGTGGGTGCGCGAATCTGAGCGCGGCGAGACCGAAGGGCGAAAACCTCGTCCCGTCGCCGTGGGCGTCCGGATTTCCCGACCGAAGGGAGAGGATGTGCTTGTGGCGCGGCGCAAAATCGACGTCTCCATTCCCGTGCGCAGCGTCTCGCCGATTGTCTACCTCGACAGACTTTATCTGTTCTGGAATGAAATTGCTACCTCGTCGCGCAACATAGTGAAGGACGGTGCGTCGACATTTGTAGGGTATAGACACAAATCACCGATCGAGATTACTCCAATCAATTGTCCTTGATCGATGATTGGAAGATGGCGAACCCTCCGATCGGTCATAACTGCCATACATTCCTCAACGGTCCGATCGGGCGTGGCGTATAACACGGCAGTATTCATAATCTCTCGGACGTGTGTTGTGGGCGACGTGCGTCCCTTCAAAACGACGTTTCGAGCATAGTCTCGTTCGGATACGATACCGACGAGTTTCCCGTCCGCAAGGACGACCAGACAACCGACATTCGCTTCCGCCATCTTTTGTAGGGCATCGTATACCGTCTCATCCGGCCCAATTGAAAAGACAGCTTGCCCCTTTTCGCGAAGCAATTGAGCGACCTGATCCGCGATCAGGACGGGGTCTATGGTGCCGCTGTGAGGCGCCGATTGCGGGCCATGGGTATCCGCGACAAGCCCATTGCCCCTGGCTCGCCTTGGCAGAACGGCTTCGCCGAAAGGCTGATCGGATCGATCCGGCGCGCGTGCACCGACCATATGGTCGCCTTGGGCACGGAGCACTTGCGTCGGGTCCTACAGTGCTACGCGCGCTATTACAATGTGTGGAGGACTCATCGAGCATTGGACAAGGACGCCCCTGTCCATCGAGTCATCGAGAGCCTTGGCGCCATCATCTCACGGCCCGTCCTGGGTGGGCTTCACCACCGATACGGCAGAATCTAGTTTTCGGCACACATAGCCCTTGAAACTTTTTGACTTAGATCAGCGTCGATGTAAGGTTCAGTACATCATTATTCCTGTAAAGCAAGGCTGCTTGCTAATGTTCCCTACATAATCGCATGCCCATTGAAAGCGAACAAAGCAGGGACATGGCCAGCCTGATTGAGGCAATTGCAATCCGTCGCGATCGTGCAGCTTTCGTCACGCTCTATAAGCATTTTGCGCCTCGGGTAAAAACATTTCTGCTACGCTCTGGAGCAAGCGGGACAAGGGCCGAAGAGCTTGCCCAAGAAACGATGCTAGCCGTTTGGCACAAGGCGGCTTCGTTCGTTCCCAAGGGCGTCGGCACGGCGGCCTGGGTATTCACAATCGCACGCAATTTGCACATTGACGCGTTTCGTCACGAGAGCCGACTTTGTTACAACCCTGATGAGAGTGAGGCTCACGAGCAGAAACAGAGGACGCCGGAAGACCTGGTAACAGCCGCGCAAATGGAAGCGCGCGTGCGCGAAGCGCTTGCGCAATTGCCTCCCGAACAAATCCGTGTCATCGAATTATTCTTTTTCGGCGACAAAACGCATGGCGAGATCGAAAAACAACTTCAGATTCCCTTGGGTACCGTGAAGTCGCGCTTACGGCTGGCACTTGGCAGACTACGCGCATTGTTGGACCCCGTGCCATGACGGCCGAGCAGCACCCTTCCGATATGGATTTGTTAGGATTTGCCGCCGGTAAGCTGATCGACCGGGAGGGGGACACGATTGCTGGACATGTGAGCGAATGCGAGCGCTGCCGGGAGTTCGTCACGGCGATGGAGCATATCGGAGGCATTCTGCTCGAAGAACTTCCTCCGGCGTCGATGGCAGACGGTTCCTTGTTCGAAGTGATCGCGCGGATCGAGCAACCTGACCTAACTTGGAGCGCGGCACCCAGCGGTTTCAGCGTGCTCCGTTCGTCATCGAGCGGTCAGCGGCGGTTCGGCGGCGAGCGATTGCGGCCCTGGCGGCGGCGTCTTGTGCAGGCGCTACCGATTGCTGCGGCGATCGTCCTTTCGGTTGGCGTTACTTATTTCCTGATCGGAAATCCGGTATCCCCACCCGTTCCGGCGTCATCGGGATTAAAGACAATGTCCATTGCCGGGGCGTATCAACACCCGATTCCTGTCGGCCTTCAGCAGATTGAGGAGCGACCCGGCTATGTAGCGCAGGATGACGAAACTCGCCCCCTGGCTTACGAGCGCCAGCTCGTGTTTTTCCACACTGACGAGCCACCGGGCACTCTACTAATAAACACCTCCAAGAATTTTATTTACCTTGTTTTAGGAAATAATCGCGCCCTCCGGTACACCATTGGGGTAGGACGTGATTGCTTTCAATGGCAGGGCCTCTCGAAGGTCTCGCACAAGACCGAATGGCCTGAATGGACACCCACGCCCGAGGCCGTTTTGCGTAAACCCGACTGGCCCCGCTCGATGGCGGGCGGACCCGGAAATCCGCTCGGCGCCCGCGCGATTGACCTACACGATGCGGGGTACCGCATTCACGGAACCAATGAACCAGAGACAATTGGGAACGTCGTGTCGTCGGGGTGTTTCCATCTGGAAAATTCCGACATAATCGATCTGTATCAGCGCGTGCCGGCTGGCGCGCGGGTGGTCGTCAAACAGGCACCGGTGATTTAGTTATGAGCAAGAGTTTTTGTCATCGCGTGAGGCGGGTGATTAGTCGCTGCCGCCCTGTTGCGCTTGCATGGCCGTTTCTCGTCCTCGCGCCGATTGAGCCTGTAACGGCGCAAACGCTGAATGCTGTGAAAGAGCGCGGCGTGCTCCTGTGCGGCGTGCACGAAGACCTCGCCGGGTTTTCCACGAAAAGCGCAAACGGCGAGCGGAGGGGCTTCGATGTGGACTTCTGCCGTGCTGTTGCAGCGGCCATTTTCGGCGACGCTGGAAAGGTGGACTTTATCGCGGTGGGCGTTGAGGACCGCTTTCCCGCACTTAAATCTGGCAAGGTTGATATTCTTTCGCGCAATTCAACCTGGACAATGGGGCGCGAGGCGGAACTTCAGCTTATTTTTCCGGCAACAACCTACTATGATGGCCAAGGTTTTTTAGTCCCCCGTTCTAAGGGCCTGCAGTCTGCGCTCGAACTAAAAGACGCCAAGGTCTGCGTACACGAAGGCACTACCAGCGAAGGAAACGCGGCGGACTACTTTCGCTCTAACTCGATCAAGGTCGACCTCGTGATCGGAAGTGATGCGGCCGAGCTGCTGAAAGCCTACGAAGGGGGACTCTGTACGGCGTTAACAGACGATGTTTCACTGCTGTATTCTGCGCGCCTAAGGCTGTCAAAGCCTAGTGAGCACGTCATTCTGCCCGACGTGATTTCGAAAGAGCCGCGCGGTCCCGTGGTCCGTCAGGGTGACGACCGGTGGGCGTCGATCATAAAATGGGTTCATTTCGCCATGCTCAACGCCGAGGAACTCGGTGTTAGCTCGAAAGATATTGATCAGGCGCTCAAATCAAACAATCCGGCCGTTAAGCGTCTAGTCGGCACCGAGGGCAATCTCGGCGACAGAATCGGCCTATCAAATGACTGGGTCGTCCGCATTTTGCGAGCCGTTGGAAATTACAGGGAGACATTTGACCGTAATATTGGAATACGATCGAAGCTCGGTATCTCCCGCGGCCTTAACAATCTCTGGTCAGAAGGCGGCATTCAGTATGCTCCGCCGCTTTGAGAAGTCCGGCCGAGAATTTGTACCTGGCCCTTATGATTTCCCGCGGGACGCAGTCTGCCCGGCTGCAGGCCAAACAAGACCATCAGCATCTTATCCTTTTTGCAGAAGCGGTCGTCATAGTCGACCGTTACTGTTTCCATAAAGCTGCACGGCCACGCCGACGAGCCGATCGAATAGGGCATTAAAACTGCCTCGTCGGCATTGTCACGTTATTGGGCTTGTGGGCGGGGATTTGCGGCCGTAAGTGTCCATCATGACCAAGATCGGCTACGCCAGGTATCGCTTCCCACCCGTAATCATTCAGCAGGCCGTCTGGCTGTATGCCCGGTTCACCCTCAGCTTCCGCGATGTCGAGGACCTGTTGGCTGAACGCGGGATCATGGTTTCCTATGAAACGGTGCGCCGCTGGGTGAAACACTTCGGACCCATGATCGCGGCTGATCTTCGACGACGCCGGCCCAAGCCTCATTCCACCTGGCATCTTGACGAGGTGTTTGTCAAAATCGATGGCCGGTTGGTCTACCTATGGCGTGCCGTCGATGCCGAGGGCGAGGTCCTCGATGTGCTCGTGCAGAGCAAGCGGGACAAGCGAGCGGCACTAAAATTGATGCGGAAATTGCTCAAGAAAATGGGCTTTGTTCCAGATAAGATTGTGACCGATGACCTGCGATCTTACGGCGCGGCCGCGCGTGATCTTGGGATATCTCATGGCACTGTCACGTTAATCGGAAATTTGCAGACCAAATGACCATGGCCGTAACAGTTCACGCTGCGACTGTCGCTTGGCACCACGTTAGCATAGCCTGATCACGAAACACGCGCAGGGTTCGGCGGGAAGTCAGGTGACGTTGGATGTTGAACACATTGTAGACGGCGGCGTGGATTGAGAGAAAGCGCTGTGCTGATCCAATAGACTTGAAGCGCTTCATACGTCATTCGCGTTGTCGCAATGGCTGATGGGAATTCTCTGCCCGGTTATTCTTCCAGCGGCCTGTGTCGTGACGCCACGCAACGCCAAGTTCGCGCAGCGCAGAACCGTAGGATCGGAGCTTGTCGGTGACGATGGTGGCTGGAGTGATGCCTTGCTTCTTCAGAAGTTTCCGCATGAGCTTGAGTGCCGCCTGACGGTCCCGCCGTGGTTGAACGAGGATATCTAAAACCTCGCCTTCGCTGTCCACGGCGCGCCAGACGTACAGCTGTTTGCCATTGACGGAGACGAACACCTCATCGAGATGCCACCGCCCGTCCGGCCGCGGCCGACCTCGTCTCAGCTTGCGCGCAATGATCGTGCCGAACTTTAATGCCCAGCGGCGGACCGTCTCGTAGGACACATCGATGCCACGCTCGGCGAGCATATCCTCGACGTCACGGTAGCTCAGAGCGAAGCGAAAATAGAGCCAGACGGCTTGCTGGATGACGATGCGCGGAAAGCGGTGGCGGCGATATGAGAGCTTGTCCATGAGCAAACGCTATACGGTCCGTCCGTACCAAGCCAGCGTTACTGTGACAGTGCCCTCGAACGCATTGATGATGCAACCCGTCTGACCACCATGCGCCCGACGGATCGATTCAATACGCGGATTTTGCGTTGGTCGAAACCTCACGGGTCACGGTCTCCGCGCTGGCAAGTTACAACCGTAACCAAATAACTAATTGCTGAAATACTTCCGTAGCGCAACCTCACCATTTTCCCAGCCTGGAAGCGAGTTGGACGGTATCCGTCACGCTAACGGACCCAGTTCGACCGTTCACAGCTAAAGCGCATCTGCGCCGCGGCTAAATCTTTGAAAGGACCATGACCATGGCAATCACAGCCGTTTTTTCTTCCGCGGTGCTAACAGAGTTCGGCGACAGTCTCGACAACACCATCACGACGAGCCGCGATGCGGCGGGGAATCTTCTGGTGAACGGCGGCGCCGTCGCTATCGACGGCGGTCGAGCGACTGTCGCGAACACGTCGTTGATCCAGGTGTTCGGTCAGGCTGGCAACGACACCATCAGGCTCGACGAAGCCAACGGCCCGCTGCCGGCTGCAAATCTGTTCGGCGGCGACGGTAACAACACCCTGATCGGCGGTTCCGGCAACGACCTGCTGTTCGGTCAGAGCGGCAACGACACCCTAGCCGGCGGCGCCGGCAACGACCTGCTGTTCGGCGGCGACGGCAACGACACCCTGACCGGCGGCACCGGCAGCGACCTGATGTTCGGCGGGGCCGGCAATGACCGCATGATCTGGAATCCCGGCGACGGCAGCGACCTGATGGAAGGTGGCGACGGCATCGATACCGCCGAGGTCAACGGCGGCAACGGCGCCGAAGTGTTCACGATCACGGCCAACGGAAGCCGCGTGCGTTTCGACCGCATCACCCCGGCGCCGTTTTCGCTCGACATCGGCACCACCGAGAACTTCGTTCTCAACATGAACGGCGGCGATGACGTCTTTACCGCCGGAAACGGCCTCGCCAATCTCATCCATCTCACGATCGACGGCGGGGCCGGCAACGACACCATTACCGGCGGTGACGGCGACGACACGCTGATCGGCGGCGACGGCAACGACACCATTACCGGCGGGCGCGGCAGCGACCTGGCGCTGCTCGGCGCCGGCGACGATACCTTCATCTGGAATCCAGGTGATGGCAGCGACACGGTCGAAGGCCAGGATGGCACCGATACGCTGGTGTTCAACGGTGCCAACGTCAGCGAGAACATGACCGTCTCGGCCAATGGCACTCGGGCACGACTTCACCCGCGACATCGGTAACGTCACCATGGACCTCAACGGCATGGAGCATATCAATATCGTGGCTTTGGGCGGCGCCGACAACATCACCGTCCAGGATCTGACCCACACCGGCGTCACCCAGGCCAATATCGACTTGAGCGCGACGGCCGGCAGCGGCTTCGGTGACGGTCAGGCCGATCAGGTGACAGTCGACGGCACCGCCGGCAACGACAATATCCAGATTGTTGCTTCCGGGATCCAGATCCTTGGCGCCGAGCCTTCATTCTCGGTCAACGGACTGGCCGAACAGGTCAACATCAGTGGCGCCGAG
>CAVRVX010000002.1:0-260380 GCA_963724735.1 uncultured Alphaproteobacteria bacterium | reverse complement strand
ACTGATTTTGCTGCCAGCGCCTCGATCTGAGCTGCCGGCGCAAGGAGATTCGAGAAAGCGACGAAATGGGTTCGAGCCGGACATCGTTGATCGTGAACTGAACGAAATCGAAACCGAGCGGGCTGGAATACCACCTGACCCTAGATGGCGTGCGATTTTAAAGAAAAAGACGACTTTTCCATTACGACCGGTTTCTCGCTGACCCCGATCTACACCCCGACCTCCGCAAAAGATGGACTTTGGAGCGCGAAGAGTTGGTAGCCTATGAACAAGAATGCGCGGCTTGGCAGCCCCACTTTGAGGAGGCAATCGAGTTTCCCCGATCAAGAATTTTTGTCGCCTTGAAAGAAGATCGGCTGCCGGCCAAAGGTAGGCTGCTGCCCTCACGCGATTTGGATGAAGCGACCGAAATTCTGGAAGCAAAGGATCAAAACATTCTCGATATCGAGCCAACGGATATCCACCTTCATTTTGGACCCTTAAAGGGATCAACTTCGAATCGAGTTCTGCCAAAAATTCATCCGCTCACTATCGCCATATCTCGTGTTTGACCGATGACGTACTGAGGGTATTCCCGGCAGCCGGGAGGAGATTGTTGGGGTCGAGCGAATTGGCGACACGCTTATCCTGGGCGAAAAGCCGCGCCTCGTCCGTCCAGCAATCAAGCGCGGACGACCATCTTATCCACCGCGCGATCGTGGAATTATCTGGTCCGATGATGCGCTGTTTCTGTCTCACCTTGCGAATCCGGCCGCATCGGATTTTCGGGAACCACGGGGTGCGTCAGGTGGAGGGGGCGGGGTCGAAATATCTTTCGGACTAGACCATCGATTCCATGAAGGTTGTCATTTGCGGGGGATTCACCGTCTTTTCAGGCTCCTATATATGCGCATGGGGCTTTGAGAGAAGGATTGGCGAGATGGCGGCGTGGCGGCGGGCGATTGAATTGTCGCTCACAGATGCGGATACGGCGAAGTTGAGATCGATAGCGCAGTCGCGAACAGAACCGGCGAGCCGGGTCGAGCGGGCGCGGATATTGCTGGCCTATCGGGAAGACCCCTCGTTTTTTGCCGTGGGCCAAGCGCTCGGACTGCATCACCAGACTGTGCAGCGCTGCGTTGAGCGGGCGGTGGCCGAAGGCCCGCTGGCAGCGCTCGATGATCGCCCGCGGCCGGGCCGCGAGCCCACCATCACGATCGAGGCCAAGGCATGGCTGATTGATTTGGCCTGCCGCAAGGCGAAGGACTTCGGCTATCTGCACGAATTGTGGACGACACGGCTTCTCGCCTGGCACGCCCGCGAGCATGGGCCTCTCTGAGATGGCAACGGCCCGGTTTGGTGAGGAGCATGCTTTCCCAAGTGAGGTTTGGCTCTCACCAAATGCCCGGGACGAGCCGCCATCGGACCCGCGCGGCGTAATCCGAATAGCCCGCAAGCTCTACCTGAAGAATTCGATCCTCCGTGATAGCGCGATAGAGCAGAAACGGCAGGCTGAGGATCACAACGAGCGCGGCCGCGAGCCACGATCCGAGCGCGGGTCCGCTTGCCGCTATAATCAAAATCCCGGCGGTGTATCCGGGATGGCGGACGAAGGCGTAGGGTCCCGTGGTGACGACGTGCTGGCCGCGGTCGGTCTGGATGCGAATGACTGAGGAGAAAAACCGGTTCACGCGCATGCCCATAGTGCCAGGGCGTAACCGGACCCGACCGTGAACAGGCAAATGCCTTGCAGCCAGCCGGGCACGTCGTCGCTCCAATGGAAACGGCCACGGTCGAGCCCGGCAACGATCCAATGCATGAACAGAACCAGCGAGAAGACCCTCAACGCGAGCGGCGGCTTCTCGTCTGCGCGATCTCGAGGGCGACTGTTCCCCGGCCTGGCAGTGCCGGACCGATCTTGACCCGCGGCATGAGGCTAACGCGACCGGCGCTTGGAGGGATGAGGCCCAGCATCGCCGCGTCGGCGGGAAGCACTATCAGCGGGCACGATACGATAAACCCGATCACCGTCGCCCTTCTCCGAGCGAAGATCGAGCCCTAGCTTCTTGCGCACCACCCCGGCGAAAAAGCCACGCACCGAATGCTGCTGCCAATGGGTCGCCCGCATGATAGCGGCGACGGTCGCTCCTTCTGGTCGGCCCAGCATCGCCAGCACGCGAGCCTGCTTCGAGCCCGGCCGGCTGTCGGGGAGCGAGCCGGTGTGAATCTTCGCCTTGCCGAGGCGATGCCTTGCCCGAGTGGACTGCCGTTGTGAAACGGGCCTCTGCTTGCCGAAGGCGATGGCTCCAGAGCCGGATTTCACGACTTCGCCAAGGGAAATAAGCGGGCCGCCGTTCTCCTCGGGTGCGGCCATGGCCTCGTCAGCAGCATCGATGGCTGCGAGGCCAGCTTTTGTGATGCGAAGGGCAATCGCTCCGTTGTCGTTATCGCGTCGCCAGACCGGGAGCGAGCCACTGGCCGCAATCTCTTCCAGCAAGCCGGCGCGGATCAGCTTAGCGACAATCTTTCCGGCGGCTTTGCCCTGAACATTCGCCGGCAGTTCAACGCCGCGATCTTCGCGCTGCGAAGCCGCGGACAGAATGACCAGTTGTGTATTGGTGAGTTCTGCCATCGGGATCCTCCGTTCGTTGGTGCGGCGTCATGCGCCGCCACCGCCGAAGCCCCGCCTTGGCCATGCAGCCGGCGGGGCAGGATCCCGAAGCGCGCCCGGCGCCCGGAACGGTCACACTACCGCTCCGTTCGCCGAGGAATGCCAGTCCTTTCTGGATAATGTTGTGGCTGGTTTTGGCCAGAGCGCAGCATGGAATGATCCCGCAACGTCGACCCGGCCATTTCGCACAGAAGAGCTATCCAGATTTGTCTTTCCCGTTGGTACCAAAGAAGCAAACTGTTTCGTTGACCGCCCACGACCCGCACGGCTTGTGACGTTGCCCCGCTGAATTGATCCAGGGTGAACCCCGGCCGGCCCTCACACCTCCTTGGCCATTTCGCGTAGCTTGAACTTCTCGATCTTGCCGGTCGAGGTCTTCGGGATGTCGCGGAAAACCACATAGCTAGGGCACTTGAAGCGCGCCAGATGGTTGCGGCACCATTGCAGCAGCTCCTCGGCCGTCGCGCTCCGGCTCTCGTGCAGCTCGACGAAGGCACACGGCGTCTCGCCCCACTTGTCGTCGGGCTTGGCCACCACGGCCACGGTCTGCACGGCCGGGTGCTTGTAAAGCGTATCCTCCACTTCGATCGAGGAGATGTTCTCGCCACCCGAGATGATGATGTCCTTGGCGCGGTCCTTGAGCTGCACGTAGCCGTCCGGGTGCATCACGCCGAGGTCGCCGGAGTGAAACCAGCCGCCCGCGAACGCTTCGTCGGTCGCCTTGGGGTTCTTGAGATAACCCTTCATCACCACGTTGCCGCGGAACATCACCTCGCCGAGTGCCGTCCCGTCGGCCGGTACATCCTCCATCGTGGCCGGGTCCTTCACAGCCAGGTCCTCGAGCGGGATGTAGGGCACACCCTGGCGCGCCTTCCGCACGCCCCAGTCGGCGACCGGCAGTGCGTCCCATTCCCGGTGCCAGTCGTTGATCACGGCGGGGCCGTAGGTCTCGGTGAGCCCGTAGAGATGGGTCACCTCGAAGCCGGCCTCCTTCATGGCCACCAGCACCGACTCGGGCGGCGGCGCCGCCGCCGTGAAGAACTGGACCGCGCCGGTGAGCGGCTTGCGTTCGGAGGACGCCGCGCTGAGCAGGGTCGACATCACGATTGGCGCACCGCACAGATGGGTGACGTCATGTGCCGCCATGAGCTCGTACATGGTCTTGGCACGCACCTGGCGCAAACACACATGGGTCCCGGCGGCGACTGAGATCGACCACGGGAAGCACCAGCCGTTGCAGTGGAACATCGGGAGCGTCCACAGATACACCGGATGCTTGCCCATACCGCAGGTCACGACGTTGCCCATCGCCAGCAAATATGCGCCGCGATGGTGATAGACCACGCCCTTGGGATTGCCGGTAGTACCGGACGTGTAGTTGAGCGAGATGGCGTCCCATTCGTCGCTCGGATGCGACCGCTCGTAGCCGGGATCGCCCGCAGCCAGAAAGGCCTCGTAATCGAGCGATCCGAACCGTTCCCCTCTGCCGTCGTATTCGGGATCGTCGTAGTCGATCACCAAGGGCCTTGCCTTTGCCGTTTCCAGGGCCGACTTGACGATCGGTGAGAACTCGCGGTCGGTGATCAGCACTTTGGCGTCGGCGTGGTCGAGCGCGAAGGCGATCATGGCGGAGTCGAGCCTGGTGTTGAGGGTATTGAGTACCGCACCCGTCATCGGCACGCCGTAGTGGCATTCCAGCATGGCCGGCGTGTTCGCCATCACCACCGACACAGTGTCGCCGCGCCGGATGCCGCGCCGCGCCAGCGCCGAGGCGAGCCGGCGGGCGCGCGCGTGAAACTCGCGATAGGTCCGCCGCAGCGGCCCGTGCACGATCGCCACGTGATCGGGAAAGACGCGGGCCGCACGTTCCAGGAAGCTGAGCGGTGTCAGCGGCTGGAAGTTCGCCGGGCTCTTGTCGAGGTCGGCGTCGTAAGGGGCTGTGGTCATCGCTCCAAGCGACAAGCGGATTCAGCGTCTCCTGTCAAGCACTCCCGGACCAGGGTTGCGCCGCCAACCTCGCCAAGCTTTCCACGCGGCCTATCCCCAAGCGCGCAGGCGCATCCAAACGCCGCGCAGCGGGATGAAATTCGCTGGCGCAGCGACGCGGCGGCCTGCCCGAGCCCGGCGCGATGGTCGAGTTAGACCGGCTTGTTGCGTTTGGAGCACTAGCGTACCTCGGCTCAGTATCTGTTCGGGGGTGAGCGCGTGATCTGCTGGGTCGGCGTCTTATCATCCGGCGCTGTTGTTGGGCCTTTTGGTGTACGGCTACGCGACGGGAGTGTTTTCCAGCCGCAAGCTGGAGCGAGCGACCTGCTGATTTCGGTCGCGTTCCGGTTCATCACGACGAACGAACCTTGCCTATCCGGTGTTACCCACACCCCCGACATGTAGGATGCTGCCAGGCTCCGGAGTAAAGCTCTGCGTAGGTCGGTGCGGTGACGTCGCCCGCGATGCCGAGCAGGGAACGGAAGGCGTTGAACGGATAGAACCGCCTGTTGAAGCGGAAGGTGAATTCGTTGAGGTAGGCTTGCAGGTGCTGGTGACTGACCCCGTGATGGATGCCGTTCAGCCACGTTTTCAGGTTTGCGAAGACGAGATGGATGATTGGCAGATACTCCTCGGCGACCTGCGGATCGCCCCGTTCAGCGATGGCGAGGTGTTTGTAGCCGCGCTTGGCAAGGCTGGCGTAGCCGCTCCAGTCGTCGGTGACGAGCGACGTGCCCGGCACAACGGCGCACTCAACGAAGCCGCAGAGCAACTCCGCGCTGCGGTCCGCACGATGGCGAGCCGAACCCGCCCGGCATAGCGACCACCCTTCCGCTTGTCGAGCTTGGTGCCCGGCTTGCGCTGGCGAACCTCCACAGCGCTGGCGACAAGAACCTTATCGTGGACGCCACGGCCTTTGCCGCGCGTCCGGCCGCCAGCCCAGGTTTCATCGACTTCGACGTGCTCGCCGGGCCTGCCGCCGATCCGGTCCTGATCCGGGCGCACCATCCCCGCGCGGAGCTTGTGGAGGATTTGGAACGCCGTCTCGTAGCGCGACAGGCCAAGTTGTCGCCGAAGCTGCACGGCCGACACACCGGGTGTTTGGCTGGACACCAGATAGGCAGACCAAAACCATACGCTCAGCGGCGTGTGCGAGCGCGCCATGACCGTTCCCACCGTCAATCCGGTGTCACGGCGGCACTTGCGGCAGCGCAAGACGCCAGGACGATTTGCGAAGCGGAACGGCTCTCCCGCCGCTTGACAGTGGGGGCAAACAAACCCGTCGCTCCAGCGAGCCTTCTCCAGGTAGGCGGCGCAGGCCGCGTCGTCGGGAAAAAGTCGCTGGAACTCTGGGAGCGATTGTGGGAACCGAAGATTGCCACTGGCCGAACACTACCGCTAGTGGCTATGGGTGACAACCGGATAGGCAAGGAACGAACATCCTAACCATGACACGATCGCGTTCCGCGCGATACACCTACCCACGCCCCGCATATCCGTTAAGTCCGACAGGCTGCTAGCCAGCGGACATTCCAGAACCGCCGCTTCAGATTACGGGCGGTAATTCAGATGCTGCTGACCCTTGTCCCTGATCCGCTGTGGAGGGCCGTCGGCAATGCGCACACGGACCGCCGCAAAGCGGGCTGGAGCCTTTTCGTCCTTGTGGTTCCCGAAAATTCCGGTGAAGAAGTCGGCGTCGTGCCGGGCCGCACTACCCTTCTTCGACAGCGCCGCTAATCGCCTCTCCGCATCGAAAAACCCCGGCTGTCCCATCGTCTCGCTCCGCAAAATCACGTCCTCACGAACCAAACTCGCATAGCGCCGCGCCACAGCCAATTATTCGAGGCCCCCTTAACGCAGGAATGGGCCTTTGAGGAGATATGGAACCCACCTGTTCGTCGCTGATCACCAAGCGGCAAGGCCAGCGGTCGGGCGACCCTCGCGGGCGGTTCCTACCTACGCCCGAGCCGCACCTGCTCGCGACCGCGGATGTACCAGCGCGGGCGGGGAGAGCCTGTGGTCTCCCCGCCACGCCTCCATTCAAAATGCATCTCTGTGGGTTCGAGACCATTGAATGGCCCGACTGTCGGGGAATATCGACATCGCTGGGATTGTTGCCCAGGCATGGGGGTTTTTCCTTAGTGGCCCCGGCTGGAGAGGGGGAGGACTTTTGGCCGGGGCCTCTCAATGTTGATTGATTGGTGAGCGGGTGCGCACTACGCCGCGGTCGCCATCGCAATATGAGGGGCCACATGAACGAGGCAGCAATAACTCACTCCGAACTTGCGGCCCTTGTGGAGCAGATTGACCGGGAGATCGTCGCGGAGATCGCTGCCCTGAATGTTAGCGCGATCGCGCCACGCGCCCCCTGCCCGGATATTGAGGCAATACTTGCCGTGACGAACGCGAAAATCGCCTCAATGCAGGCCCGGTGCGCAAGCCTCACCGCGGTGGTGGCACAAATCAGGCCCTTGCTCGAACAAAATCACGATTGGGCCCTTGGAGATGCGATGTGTTGGTTGCAAGCCCTTGGAGGTCTTCTCAGCTAACTCGGTCCTAGCGCGCAGCCCCCGCCGCCGACAACGCGTCTCGGAATCCGCCGGGATGGGCGCGGGCGCAACCGTGTTCTCGCTGGTCCTGATCGCCCATACGCGCGCCTCGAGGCCCTCGAATACGAGTTCGCGCTCGCGGAAGGCCCGATACTCCACCCGGAAGCTTGTTCGTCCCCAGTGCGACACCGCAGCATGGATCGCGAGCGCGTCTTCGTGCGTGGCGGACGCAAGAAAGCGCGCCTTGGCCTCGACCAATGGGATGCCGATCGCGCCGAACTTCTCTCGAATGATCCGGAGATTCAATCCCGCCTTGCGCAGGAGCGCCTGGAAGGCGCTGTCCATCCAATAGAAATAATTGGGGTATACTTCTACTCCGCGAAGATCCGAAGACCCCCCTTGCCAAACAGCGCGATCCGTATTTTACCGAACGGATGATACGGCCCGGCTTTCTGCACATAGAATTGCGGCAAAACCTGATCGAGTTGGCTCGGGACGGGTTGGCCGCTCATCGTCTGGCCCGACGTGCGAACGCGCTGGTGTTGCTAGACGATGGGATGAGCTGCGAGGCGATTGCGAAGGTCCTGTTGCTGGACGACGACACCATCCGCACTTGGTATCGCCTGTATGAAGAGGATGGGATCGAGGGGTTGACGAACTTCAGCTACGAGGGCAGCGCTTGCCAGTTGAGCGGCGAGCAACAGGAAAAGCTGAAAGCCTGGGTCGCCACGGCCTTACCGCGCACAACGCGCCAGGTCGGCGCCTGGATCGAGAATGAATTCGGCGTCGTTTACGAAGGCCGGTCAGGACTGATCGCGTTGTTGCATCGCCTGGGGCTCGAATATCACAAACCCAATGTCATCCCGCGCAAGCTCGACGAAGAAAAGCAGAAGGCTTTCATTGAGGGCTACGAAAAGCTGCTGAATTCCTTGGGCGACGACGAGGCCGTGCTGTTTGCGGACGCCGTGCATCCGACCCATGCGGCGCGCCTGTCGGCTGCTGGGCGCCGAGCCAAGAGAAGCTCGCGATCGAGCAGACGAGCGGGCGTCAACGCATCAACATTCACGGCGCGATCGACCTGGATACCGGACAAACCCGGATGATCGAGGCCCTGACCATCGACGCCGCCTCGACGATCAGGCTGCTGCAATCGATCGAGGCGCTCTATCCGATGCTGGCGCTCATCCATGTTTTCTTGGACAACGCGCGTTATCATCATGCCAAGCTCGTGCAGGAATCGTTAGCCCTGCCGGGACGACGCATCAAGCTGCACTTCATCCCAGCGTATTGCCCGCACTTGAACCCGATCGAACGGTTATGGGGCCTCATGCACAGAAACGTCACTCACAACAAGTGCTACGCAACTTGCGCCCAGTTCGCCGATGCGACGCTCAGTTTTCTGCGTGAAAAGGTTCCGGGGAATTGGGCGGACCTTTGTGATTCGGTCACCGACAATTTCCGCGTCATCAACCCAAAGGATTTTCGGGTCATGACGTGAACGGGGTATAATAGACGATGCCCTGCTCGTCGCAGTCCCCCCATGCGATCTGGACTGAAAACACTGCTGCCATGGCATTTTCTCCGATGGTCGCTGATGCCTGTCTTTCATGGCTTGACCAAACGCCGCTGTTTCCGCGACCTGCCATTCCCGACGGTTACCGACCCCGCGGCGCCCCCGCTGCGGCCCGAACGCCATGTTCCGAACTCGATCGCCACCATGCGCCGCCGCCTCGTCGCCGCCCTCGTCAAAACGCTGCCGCGATGCCCATGCTGCGCAGCGCCGATCGTCAGACGATCACGACCGAAAAATTTGTGATGCAGTAAGACTAGCGCGCTGTACGAGCTTCCTAGCGGCTCGGTCTTTCTGCTATGCCGGCGGGGCCAAGCCGCCCCTCGCCTCCGAAAGCGCGCTCGCTCCACAGAGAGCAACTTTGAGCGGTGCATCAATGATGTCAAACGCATGGAGAGGTAGACACTCTTATGCAATGGTTGTTCTCAGCTCGCAGCAGACCGTGTTCGAAGATCCGCCTCGTTGATGGCCGAGTGATATTCGCAACAGTAATGCTGGCGATCGCATCCTGTATCGCATCGGCACACGCCGACCAATGGCCTGAAGCGGTCAAATCCAATTACTTGATCAGTTGCATCACCATTCACAAAGTGCGCTGGGTCGGGCTTAGCGAAGCGGTTGTGAATGACGTATGTACCTGCAAGCTGAACAAGCTGCAGGTAGATACCTCTTGGGAGCAATTTGCGGCAGCTAACAAAGAACTCGGCTCCGATGGTTTGGAGATGTATGTCGCGCTTCCTCAGCGGGTCGCAGTGTCGGTACTCAAAGAGGTACTCAAAGATATGAAACCAAGCGTAGGGGTGGTGATGCTTCGCGCTGTCCGGGCCGAAGAGGAATGCGCACCGCAATAACGGGTGCACATTGTAGCGCGACAACGGGCCGCCGGCGAGCCATCGGCGTCCTCGATGCCATCCCGCGCGACCCTGAACGGCGTGCCGCTCCCCCGAAATGCGCACGTTGATGTCCGAACTGGCAAGACCGCTAGCCCGGATGTACGGCAAGCCGCGAGCGGGGATCACCGCCCATAGGCTATACCTTCTCGATCCGCGCTGTTCCGTCGCCCTCGACAATGACCACGCCCGAACCAGCGGCCTTGTATTCGGCGTACGAAATTCCGAGGAACTTCTCGCCTGGGCGAACAGTATGGTACGCGCCGACGACGCCGCCAGGCTCCTCGGTCCGCGCCTGCAGATGGACGTCGCGCCCGGACATCCCAAAAAACCAGCACATGCGCATGATGGATCATGTGCGCCGAACCGACGGGCCGGCAATGACGCTCGTCAAATACTCGCGACCGCGGAGGAACCGGCGGCCGGGCGGGGGAACTTGGCACCCCATTTGCGTTCGACGGGGCGAGAGAGTTGCGACCTCACTCTCTCCGGCGAGCCTGGGGTCCGGCCCAGCACTCAGTCCTGCGGCTCGCCGTCATGCGCTCTGGTCCCCTGATGCCCCGGAGTGAGAGATGCCCAACAAGGTTGATCGGATCAGGCGTTTGCGTCTTACGTTGGAGGCAATTGCTCAAGGTATTGAACAACCCGCGGCCAGCCAGATCGCCTCTGAGGCGCTCGACACAGATAATTATCTTGCCGAGAACCCTCAGAACGTGGTCGATGACCAGCAAGAGCCCGCGCCCGGCCGAACTGGCGGGAGATGCAGGTGAGCGGGAATTGGCGAACTCACCAAGCGCGCACGAATGCGATGACCAAGTCGGCAATCTGGAAGAGCAGCATCAGGCCGAACAAGAAGTAGGCCACCGCAAATGCGAAGGCGTTTGTGACCCCTGTCGGAATGACGCGCATGATCGCCTCCGAAGGTCTTCGAGCCTCCGCCAGTATGCGCCGTCGACCGAAAAATGAAATGTGACACGATTCACAGCACAGGGTGAGAACTTTGCCGCTTCACCAGCCCGATCTCGCGCGCATCCTCGGACGCGACACCTACAACGACCTCGGCGCGATCATCACCGGGCCCGAGCAAGGCAAAAATCTCGGCATCAAGACCTTACTCAACGGCGCGCTCGTCTCCGACATCGTCCTGGATACCTCGACCACGACCACCGACACCATCGACTACGTCGTAACCGACCAAGACTGCCTCACCTCGACATCCACCCGCACTGTCATCATCGAACCCGCCGCGCCATCCACCCCGCAATCCTTGCCGATCACCGGCTCCCCGCCGCTCGTGCCCGCCGATAGCGCGACATCAACGGCCACCAGCACAGCGATTATTGAAGCGCCAACGTCGCCGCCGCAATGAGCACCCGATCGGAGGCTATAGCGAGGCTAAGCCTTATGTCGCGGCGCGCTAAGAGCTTGAAAGAATTGGCTGAGGAGGCAGGCCGATGCGAACCGGTCTGCGGGGGCCGATTCTCCGGTAACAGGGCAAAATACAGGGAAGTCTTCAAAATCCGGTCCTCCACGGCGATATTGGTGCCCGATCGGCGCGCAAATTCAAAGGGTTGGGGCAAATTTGATTTTGCAGCGGAACAGGGAGACTTTCTGGCGGATAACAGGGAAAACCGTTTGGAAAACAGGTACGACACGGCGGCGCAGGGCGACACAAAAGCGACGAGCCAATTGTTCACGATCTTGGAGAAGGGGGAATTGCAAGACACCCCCCGTCCCGCGCAGCAGGTAGCCGTGGAAAGGGCATAATAGGAAATTTTCTCCAAAGAACAGGGATTTCTCGCACCTCGCTGCTCGAAGCCGTCGGTATCAAGCTGGAAGCCGCTCTGGCCTGAAACGACCTGCCCCGGCCCTCGCCCCAGTCGTCACCATCGATGCCGAGATTGGTGATCAGTTTGCAGAGAGCTAGTTTTCACGCGAGGCAGAGCGGGTGCGAATTGAGGCGCACACCGGATCGCGTGCCGTGGCGTCAATGGGGAGACTGCATGCGCCGAGTGCCGCTCGGCGTTAATGCACTTGGCATATCCTTGAATTCTGCAATAGAAGGGGCTTGGTCGGCACTGATCAGCACCTCAGCCTGCCCCGCCTCCGGCACGTTTTCCCGCGTCGCTTTGACGACCTGCGGCAGGGCCAGTGGTGCTTCTTGCTCCCTCAGCCGCGCGGCTATGCGCGCGACGATGTCGCCCACGGTGGACGACAGGCCGATGTCATCGTCCGGCAAAGAAACGCGGAACCGCTCCTCTGCGCGGAATACCACCTCGATCAGGTCTACTTCATCCATACCGAGGTCATCATGCAGACTGCTGCGGAGCGTTACGGCATCCTTTGCTTCCACAAGCCCGTACTCATCGGCAATTGCAGCGACGATCTGCTCGACCGCTGATGCGATTTCGGCACGCGTCATCCCGCTCGGGCTTTTCAGCGTTCGCGGGCCATTTCCACCAAACCACATCGCAGCACCTCGCCCTTTTGCGAGAGCCTAACTGATTCGCGTGAGGTCCTCACGGAGATGCTCTCTCGGGTCAACAACGCGTTAGCAGGCAAGTTGTTCTCTGTTTTTGCGAGCCAGGCTCGCGACTTATCCGCGCCACCGATGATCCGTCGCTTCTAGAAACGGCTGCCGCGGACGCCGCCCCAAGTGCATCGGGACTGCCTATCGCGAAAGTCGACGCGCATTGGCTTGGACCTTTTTTCGATAGCCCTTCAGAACGCTCTGTGCAGAGCCGCCTGTCATGAGACGCCAACCTTCGTGAAGGCCAGTAGCCAGCTTCTCCGTGACCATCAGGCGCGCTTCCCTATGCGCCTTCTTCCCTCCAGCCGCTATTTTGATGGTTCGAAGGTAGATCACCTGCTGTGACTCGATCGCGAGCATCGTCAAATCAAACCATGTTCGGAGCGCTGTCCCCCCGTGCCTGCAAGCTGAATTCCGCCTGGCTCTCGGCATGATGACCGCCGTGAGGTGATAATGTGCGGTTGTTGCGTCTGACCGTTCAGTCGCACACGCCTGGGGAGCACATGCCGCAGCTGCCCGCGCCGTCGCACACTGGCGCGTCACCGCCGCTCTTAAAGGGCGCGGCAATCAGGGAGAGGTGGCGCGTCAAATCGGTGCTTTCGCAGGATGGGCACGACGGAATCTCTGACGAGCGAACCAGTGTCTCGAACTCGTGGCCGCACTTGTTGCAGTCATAGCCGAAAATCGGCATGGCAGATTCTCAATCGGTTGGCGGAGCAGCGACAGAAATGCTTCAAAAAATCAGCCTGCGCAAGAGTGGTCGCACGTTCTCGCCATGCATCGATCTCTGCCTTGGCCTGTTGATCATTCTATCCATGGCTGTGAGTGCGGTCGCGCAGGATCGCATCATCGGGGTCGTCTCCGTCATCGACGGCGACACCATCGAAATCCACGGCCAGCGTATTCGACTGTTCGGGATCGACGCACCCGAAAGCAGTCAGCTCTGCATCCGTTCTTCGGGCAAACGCTGGCGCTGCGGGCAGCAAGCGAGCTTTGCGTTGGCCAATCGAATCGGACGCGCCTCCGTGAGCTGCCATCCTCGCGATCTCGATCGTTAACGTATCCATTCCCGCGATTTCGTTCATTGGCGCTTTTCGGTCGCCGGCCGCATGAGCGCGTGGACAGATACCTCACGCCGACGACCGAAAACCTGTACAATGTACAATAGGCGAATGGCTCCCTGGATTGCCTTATAATTGCAGCTTGGCCTCCGCGTAATTTGACCGCATGTAAGTAAGTATCCTCCGGCAGAGCTGGAGGCTTTAGGACGTTAGCCGCTCAAAGCGGCTGGTTGGGGTCGCTGATGCGACCCCATTGGTGCAGTTCGTAGGCCCTGCCCTTTCCATATACTGCAGAAGGGCGCCTCACATTCCAGTGTTCTGCTCGCATGCCTCGCAGAGAAACAGAGCATGATCCCGTGTTGCAAGCCCTCTTCGCACGGTTTTTTGCTGGCTCAGGCCGTCACGTCCGCACCAACGTTTCCTGAGAACTGCTGTAAAAGTCAAACTGCTACTGCCACCCCGGCAGAGCCGGGGGAACTCCTTTGGACGTTAGAGATCGACGGGAGCCCTGGGGTTACAATCGAGGATTTTGCAATGACCAACGAGACGCACCGCAACTCCGAGCTTCGCCCATTTGAGCAAATGCAGAGGATGCTCAGCGGACATTTCTTGGCTCAGTGTTTGCACGCCGCCGCAATACTCGGAATCGCGGACCTTATCGAGGAGGGCCACACAACTGTAGATGAGCTTGCGGTGGCAACTCGGTGCCTCGGCCCTTCTCTGCATCGCCTTTTGCGCACTTCGACGACGACGCCTCGTTGAAACAATCGCTGATCGGTTGCGGTCGCTTACCGCCCGGTCAGCGGATAAATCAGCACTTGTCCACGCTCCTGTCACTGTCGCGTCCAGTTTGCGCCGCGTTTATGGTTTACCTTTTAATAGTCAGCTCTCGGTCGATTATCGACCGGAGGCACGCGCTGGGGGGCGTGGTCATGATCAAACATTTGATGGAAAAACTCGTGCTCGAAGTTGTGCGGAGTGTAATTGGCGATGAAGCAGAAAACCTATCTTCAAACTCCGACTTTGATGTTCTCGACGTTGATCAGCTTGGCATGACGTACATTGTCTTTGCGTTAGAAAGCCGTTTGGGAATTGAACTGCCTACGCATTTGGAAGATGCGCGAACCGTCGCTGACTTGGTGACCGGGGCTCAAGACGAACTTCGTAAAAGCGCGGCCAAGCTTCGACTTTCTCAAGGCGATCGGCCGTTGCCGATCTTAAACGGGCAAGCGGCGTTAAGCCGGCCGCGACCTCGAAACCTAGCGAAAGGCGCACGCTCGGCGCGAACGCATCAAGGGCGGACGTGTGACTATGTTCCAACACGCCTTCCATCTGGCTGTGAGGGCATCGTGTCGAAGAGGCGAGATGTCGTCCTATCGCTCGGGCCGGGTTCAGACATTGTTTAAGGTCAAGAAACCGGCGAGCCCAAACTCTAGGTCAGCGCGAAAGCGCGCATAATCCAGCAAAATATCCAAGAAGTCTTGTTATCGGCCCCCAGGGAGGGAGTGATGGCGTCTGCGGTAACGCGTGAGGAGTTCCAGATCAGAAGCGAAGTGGAAGTAATTCATATTCCAACCGGAGCCGTTTTCCTGGCGTATCCTTACAGCAACCCCGATGACATGCTGCAAAGTGTCAAGGTGAATTGGGGGCGAGCGGGCTCGCCACCAATCAACTATGCTGAACAAATCCGGCGCATGGCATCGAATTTGCTACTTGAGCACGCTTCAGATTAATTGGGCTTACGCGGCCCGTGGGAATCTATGGGACCTCAATGAATTCGCGCGCGCAGCGTTATTCCGATGTCGGGGTGGGCGTCTTTTGAGCACTTTTCGGGACCGGGGGGCCTTTCATGACGGAGCACGTGAGACTCGTTCCGCCGCGTGCAGGGAACGAGCGGAGTTGGATTCGCAGAATTGCCAGGCCACGGCTGCGGGAGGGGTCTCCATTTCCTCGGGGAGCGACTTGGACCGGTCTCGGGGTGAACTTCGCGCTTTTTTCCGCTACGGCCACCAAGGTTGAGCTGTGCCTTTTCGACGATTACGGCGAAAAGGAAATCGAACGCATCGAGCTGCCCGAATACACCGACGAGGTCTGGCACGGCTTTTTGCCCGATGCGCGCCCCGGCACGATCTACGGTTACCGCGTGTACGGACCTTACGAGCCAGACAACGGCCACCGCTTCAACCCCAACAAGCTGGTGCTTGATCCCTACGCCAAGGCCATAGTCGGCCAGCTGCGCTGCGGCCCTGAATTGTTTGGCTACCGCCTTGAGAGCGGCGACGACCGGACCTTCGACGATCGCGACTCGGCGCCATTGATGCTCAAATGCCGGGTGGTCGACCCCGCTTTCACCTGGGGGCCGGTGCAAAAGCCGAACGTGCCATGGGACCGCACGATCATCTACGAGCTACACGTACGCGGGTTCACCAAGCTGCATCCGGACGTGCCGGAGTTGTTGCGCGGCACGTTTCGCGGCCTCGTACATCCGAGAGTTATTGACCACTTTCGCACACTCGGCGTCACCGCGGTCGAACTCCTTCCCATCCAAACCTATGTTGACGACACCTTTCTGTTGGACAAAGGTCTGGTGAATTTTTGGGGTTACAATACGCTTTGTTTTTTCGCTCCGCGGAGACGCTATTCCAGCGTGCCGGATTTTGCTTTCGCTGAATTCAAGGAGATGGTGGCGCGCCTGCACGATGCCGGGATCGAGGTCATTCTCGACGTCGTCTATAATCACACTGCGGAAGGCAATGAGCGCGGGCCGACGCTATCTTTAAAAGGCATCGACAACGCCTCCTATTACCGGCTGCTGCCCGACCAGCCGCGCTACTACATCAATGACACCGGCACCGGCAACACGCTCAATCTCTCCCATCCGCGCGTCCTGCAGATGGTCACCGATAGCCTGCGCTATTGGGTCGAAGAAATGCGGGTTGACGGCTTTCGCTTCGATCTTGGGACGATACTCGGGCGTGAGCCTCACGGATTTGACGAAAGCGGCGCCTTTCTCGATTCCTGTCGCCAGGACCCGGTGTTGTCTTCGGTCAAGTTGATCGCGGAGCCATGGGACTGTGGGCCAGGCGGCTATCAAGTCGGTCGCTTCCCGCCCGGTTGGGCGGAATGGAACGACCAGTATCGCGACGTGATGCGCCGGTTCTGGAAGGGAGATGAGGGCCTGTTGGCGCCGTTCGGAGCCCGTTTGACGGCGTCTGCCGACATCTTCAATCGGCGCGGACGCAAACCATGGGCAAGCGTGAACTTTGTCACCGCCCATGACGGCTTCACGCTGAACGACGTCGTGAGCTACAACCACAAACACAACGAAGCGAATGGCGAGGACAACCGCGACGGCCATAATGCCAATTACACCTGGAATCACGGCGTCGAGGGGCCGACTGACGACCCGGAGATTCGCGCGCTACGTCTGCGGCAGAAGAAGAACCTCCTTGCGACGCTTTTGTTGTCGCAAGGCACGCCAATGCTGACGGCCGGCGACGAATTTGGCCGAACGCAGCGCGGAAACAACAACGCCTATTGCCAGGATAACGAGGTCAGTTGGGTCCATTGGGACTGGGATGACGACGGCGCCGAACTGTACCAATTCGTACAGCGCCTGACCGAGCTGCGCCGTAATTACGCTGTGCTCCGACGCTCTCGTTTCTTCATGGGGGAATGGAACGAAGCTATCGGCGTCTGCGACGCGACCTGGATTGATCCGCATGGCCTCGTCATGGGCCCGGAGCAATGGAGCGACCCGCGGGCAAAATGCCTAGGCGTCGTGTTCGACGGCCGAGCGCAGGTCTCCGGCATCCGCCAACGTGGGAGCGACGCGACGATGCTGCTCATCGTCAACGCGCACCATGACGTCGTGTTATTCACTCTTCCGCGCGTTGCCGCGGGACGCGCCTGGCTCAGGCTCATCGACACAAATCTGGCCGACGTCGAGGACGAGCTCGATGCGGTTCGGCTGAAGATCGGGCACGTTTATAACGTGACCGGGCGCTCTCTGCTGCTGTTCAGGCTGTTGCGCTCGCGGCAGCAAAATCCGACGCCGCCGTCAAGAACCGCGCCGAAAGTGACTTATACGCCGCCATCCTACCAGCCCTCCGAGCAGCCCAGCAGGCGAGGGAAACCGTCGAAGGCAGACAAAAGCCGCTCTGCCTCAAATGCCCAAAAGGCTGAACGTGGAGGCGACGACGGGGAAGATTGGGACGATGATGATTTTGGCCTGCGCAATTTGGCAGATAGGGCTGCCCCGGGTTAACGCGAAAGGCCATTTCCATGTGAACCTGTGGTTCCAGAATTGGGCATTCCAGCGAGTGCTTCAGCTTCATTAGAGACTGGATGGAGAAGAAGATTCGGCGTCACTTGGGGCGGGCTCGGAACCGAAAGGGCTTCGGCTGGAAGCGGTGGAGTAGGCAGTGGCTCTATGAAGGCCTGCAGCTGTTCAACGGCTACAGGGTCCGGCGGCCGCCGCCGAAAGTCGTTCTGGCATGATAGGTCTCATAAGCCTTGGAGCGAAACAAACAGGAGAGCGCAGTGCGAGGAAATCCGCATAGCCCATAGCGAACTGCACCGCGACTCCCATCGCGCCCCGGAGAAGGACCACGGGCTGTCGGGGTTTTTCACGGTGTACTCGCCGACTTAAACCGCTCCGGCCATGTTAGCCCGCAGTGCCACTGTCGCGGGAGAGAAACCGGAGCCCGCCGCGCCGGCTGTTCGCGACCGGCCGCGGGTGCTGCGCTGTTATTGCCGCCACCTGCGCAGTGGGCGGCCCCTGGCGCAGCAAGCCAAGGCCAGGGGGGAGGGACCGCGACAATGCGTGGCTTCATCAATGGCGCTGTCGAGCCGTTCATGACGCGCGCCATTGGACCTCGGTCATCGGAATCGTTCATCGCGCCTGAGGGTGTTGTCGACTAGGCTCAATCGGCGAAGCGGAGCCGGCTCCTCCATGCCGAATAGAATATCGACCGGTCGAGGGCGTTGAAGCTCAGTCTCTTCGGCGCGGCGCGCCGGAGGACGATGATCTGCTGACGCAGGGCCAGGTTCTCGGCTTCAAGGCTCGCTCGTGATCGGAATAACCCGATCAGCAGCGACCAAAGCAATTTACAAGCGTCCCACATCGGGCGCCAGGATCACCGATTCGCCGTATCTGGCCAATCGGATGACATATCGCGCCCGTTTCAGCGCGTGGCGGCTTGGCTTTCAGCCGCAGCTTGGTCCTTCCTGGTTCGCGATTGCGGATGTGCCGGTCTACGTCCCGGTGGCCTTCTTCTGGTGGTGGTACCACTACGACGCTTACGCACCCGGCATATTCATCGAGGGGGCCGCAATCGCATCCTCCGGCGGCTTCGCATCGATCGGCATTGCGATCGGCATGTCGGTGTGGCGTGCGCGGGAAGCCAAGACCATCACGACCTACGGCTCGGCGCGCTGGGCGACGAAGGCCGAGGTTTGCGGAGCCGGGCGCCGTCCACTCAGTGGCGCCCCACAGCGTCGCGAGCACGATCGGGTCAGCCGTCAGAAGATTGCGACGCCAATTTCATGAAGCCGTCCACCGAATGCCTATGGGCCTGTGCTGCCGGATGTGAGGCCGGACACGGACCGATAAGGGTGGTATCCTCAGGTAGCCCTTCAGGCTGGAGGGGGTCAGATGACATTTTGCATCGGGCGGCGCGAGTTCATCACGCTTCTCGGCGGCGCGGCGGCTGCTGGCCGCTGGCTGCGCGCGCACGGCAGCCGGCGAAGCCTGGCGGCACCCGATCCTTTCGCCCATCTTGTGCGTGCATTCCATGAAGGTCTGAGCGACACCGGTTATGTCGAGAGCCACAATGTCGTAATCCACTACCGCTGGGCGCGGGGATAATCTCATCTGTTACCAACCCTCACTGCTGATTTTGCTCCTTCCATCCGTGGGCTTATCAATAGGTTGGTGATTTTTTCGCCTATCGTCTTGGATGCGCCTTTTTCATAGATGACTTTGTTGGCGAACAATTTGGGGTTCGCCTGAGGGGAAGGGGGGCATGGTTTTCCGCACAGCTGGTGCCATCGCGACGCTACTGATCGGCCTTGGCAGCGCTGGCGGCCAAGCTTTGGCGCAATACTATCCGCCTCCTCGGACCTATCCGCCGCAAGCTTATCCGCTTCCGCAAGGGTACCCGCCGCGGCAGGCGCTTCCTCCCGTGGCCGATGCCGATACCGACGACGATACGCCGCCGCTCAATGCGCCGGTATTACAGGGCCCTCCGCTGCCGCCGCTCGGGGCAGGACCGCAATGGAACGGGCCGCCAGCCGGCACCCGATACGGGCGCGGAACTCCCGCTTATCCCGCCGATGCCGCAAAGCCGCCTTCCGGCGTTCACGAGCCGGCGGTTGTGGGAACGCGCCCCTACTATGGCGTGCCCGGCGCCATCCCACCCGGCCCAGCAGGTTCGGCCGAACAGGATGCAAATCGGCAGGAGGCGATGCGGCCGCCGCTGCCGATCGGTCAAGTCGGTCCGGCACCAGACGATCCGCGAGTGACCGGATCGACTGGAGGCAGCGACCCGCGCAGGATGGCAACATTCCCGCCAGGTGAGCGGCCCGAGCCTCAGTCTGTGCAACCGCCGCAACGCCCTTACTACGGCGTGCCAGGCGCCATCCCGCCCGGACCAGCCGGTTCGGCCGAACAGGACGCGATTCGGCAGGAGGCGATGCGGCCGCCGCTGCCGATTAGCCCCGGTCAAATCGCTCCGGGACCCGACGATCCGCGTGTGACCGGATCGACTGGAGGCAGCGATCCGCGCAATATGGCCGCATTCCCCCCTGACGTGCGGCCCGAGACCGGCCCGAAGAAGGAATTGGCACCGCAGTTCCGTCGCACACTCGTTGATTATCGCACCAATGAACCGGCGGGCACGATCATCGTGGATACCCCGAACACCTATCTCTATCTCGTGCTCGGCAACGGCAAGGCACTGCGCTACGGTGTCGGCGTCGGCCGCGAGGGCTTCACGTGGTCTGGCGCACAACAGGTCACGAAGATGGCGGAATGGCCCGATTGGAATCCGCCGGAGGAGATGATCGTGCGCCAGCCCTATCTGCCGCGCTTCATGGCCGGCGGCGAGACCAACCCGCTCGGCGCGCGCGCGCTCTATCTCGGCAAGACGATTTATCGCATCCACGGCACCAATCAGCCCTCGACCATCGGCACCTTTGTCTCCTCGGGATGCATCCGGCTGACCAACGAGGATGTAATGGACCTCTATAGCCGCATCCGGGTCGGCACGCGCGTGGTGGTGCTGCCGGGCCGACCGCCGGCAACCGCCGCAGCGACTTCGCTCGCGCCGCTCCCGGCCACGCCCGGCACTGGATCAATCCAGGCGGCCCCGTCCCCGTCCGCGATGGCGCGGTGACCGCTCTAGCTGTGAACTTTCAGGAGGTTGTCCATTCGGTCCTGACCGAGAACGCTGATGTCGCCAGACAAAGCGATTCGCGGAGGACCGAATGGACACCCACAAGAATGCCCGCCTGACCCCGAAAGGTCGAGAAGCAATGGTGCGTGCGGTTGTGGATGGCGGCCTTAGCAAAGCCGCCGCGGCGCGCAAGTTCAACACCGCTCCGATCAGCGCACGATCAACGCCAAGGTGATGAAGAAGCTCGTCAAGAGTTCGGCGAGAACTATTGGAGAAGATCGATCGTCCGGCACGTCGCCAAGCCAAAAAAACCCCTCCACGATTTCCGGCACCGATCTCCCCGGTGGTGCGGCTATGTCGATGCCGATGTGCGGGCGAGATTGCGCGCCGCATGTCAATTCAAGGGGCATAAAAGGCCCTGGCCGGGTGACCCCCATTTCCGAGCCTCATGACAAGGATGCGTAACTTTCTACGTTCGCCCTCCTCGCTAAGCCGTTCTCCAGTCACTTTGTATGCAGCTTCGGCTTCACTCCTAGCCGCCACTACGCGCCACTTTTGCTGATCCCAGCGGCGATGGCGCCAAAGTTGTACTTGATACATGTCCATCGTGATCTCCCCGATGAGCCCGCTCAATAATTGCCGTTTGTGACAAGAGTTTGGCAGAGGAGATACGAGAAGAAGGGCTGGTCAGCGACAAGCTCGCTCGTCGCAGCAGCACCAGGTCAACGTCTCCTTTCGCAAGATGGACACGACGGAGTTCGGACGAGCGAACCAGCGTCTCGAACTCGTGGCCGCACTTGTTGCAGTCATAGCCGTAGATTGGCAGGCAGAGGTTCCTGTCGTTTGCCAAAACGGTGAGAGAAATGGTTCATAAAATCGGCCCGAGCAAGAGTGGTGGTGCGCGGCAGCTTTTCAAGCTCACCTTTGACAGCAGCATCATCGAACGCACGTTCCAGCGCGATTTCTTCGAGACTTATTAATCAGTCCATAAGTAGTTGCACATTTTTGTTGACAAAGCGAATCTCGTCTGATTCTGAAGGGAGATGAGACAAGACGATGCTCGCAAGCTGGATCACGCGACGCTGGAAGAGATGCGCATCCGCGCCGTGCGCAGCGTACAGGCTGGCGAAAGTCCCGAGGTTGTCGCACGATCCATGCGGATCAACCGCCGGACGATCTATGGCTGGCTGGCGCAGTATCGGCGAGGTGGCTGGGGAGCGTTGAAAGCCAAGCCGCTTTGGGGCAGGCCGCCCAAACTGGATGCGCGCGCCTTGCAATGGATTTACAACACCATCACGCAGAAGAACCCGTTGCAACTGAAGTTCGCCTTCGCGCTGTGGACGCGTGTCATGGTGGCAAAGCTGATCAAGGATAAGTTTGGGGTCGTGTTGAGCGCCAATTCGGTTGGTCGACTGCTGGCGCAACTTGGCATCACTTGCCAGAAGCCCTTGCACCGTGCGCAGGAGCGCGACGAGGCTCTGGTCGAGCAATGGCTCAGGAAGAACTACCCGAAGATCAAAGCCCTGGCGCAGCGAGAAAAGGCCGAGATCTTCTTTGGCGACGCCGCCCACATGCGCTCCGATCATCATGCCGGGCGCACGTGGGGTAAGAGGAGCGAAACCCCCATCGTCGAAACCACAGGTGCGCGCCATCGCATGAGCCTGATCTCGGCGATTACCGCGCGCGGCCATATGCGGTTCATGCTCAAAGAAAAGGGCGGGGTGAATGCCGCGGTCTTCATCGAGTTTCTCAAGCGCCTGATGGCCGGCGCCAAGCGCGCGATTTTCTTGATCGTCGATCGCGGCCCCGCCCACATTGCCAAGAAGACCAGAGCTTTTGTCGACAGCCAACACGGCAGACTGCGGCTGTTTTTTCTTCCGCCCTATTCACCCGACCGCAATCCAGACGAACTGGTCTGGAAACACCTCAAGGCTGACACTGTTGGCCGCATGACAATAACCGACAAGGCCGATTTTGAAGCCAGGGTCCGCGCATCTATGCGCCAACTGCAAAACGACCCAGAAAAAATCCGGTCCTTCTACCAAAAACCATCGCTCAAATATGCCGCCTGAAAGTGCATTTACTTATGGACTGATTAATATATCAACCAGGGCCCGATAGCCGGTATGTACGGGCATGACGGCAAATTCCTGGTTCGTCTTTATCCTTGCCGTGCTGGCGACCTGGCGGGTGACGCATTTGCTCACAGCCGAAGACGGTCCGGCAGGTATCGTAGTGCATGTGCGCAAATATTTGGCCAATTCATTCTTTGGAACATTGATGGACTGCTTTGGATGCATGAGTCTGTGGGTCGCGGCTCCTCTCGCTTTTTTTGTAACGAGGCAGCCACTCGAGCTTGTTCTCGTGTGGCTGGCTCTTTCCGGTGGAGCGATGCTGGTGGAGCGCAATATCCCAGAACCATTAATTGTCGAACGAAACAACGAACCCCTCACAAGGAGATTAATCATGACGTGCTGCGGTGAGCGAAGACGAGCCCTGACGCAATCGTTGGCAAAGCCATTTACTGCAGCTACGCCTCCGGTCATCAGCAAGAGCGCCGTCACTGCAAGGCCACCCCAAAGGCCGACGGAAGCGACCTCCGCGCCAGTGCTGCTACGGTATGTTGGAAATGCCAATGTAGTGGTAAGGGGTCACGTTACAAATAGGCCATACGCGTTTCGGCCAGGGGATCTGTAGTGTCGGTCGACGCAAGGGATGCAGCCATCCTTCTACGAAGCAGCGCTTTTCACCGAGCTTGAAGCGAACTCTTGGAAGAACCAGGTCTGCTGATCAGACAGACCGCCCCTTTCAGCCGCTCGAACGCTTCAATCAGCTTGCCACGCCGCGCCAATGCCTCTTCGCGCTTCTCGCGCTCGCCTTCGACCACCTCTTCCGGCGCGCGGGCGAGGAAATCGGCGATTGCCGAGCTTGCCGTCGACCCGAGAGATATCGGCGTCGGCCTTCGCGAGTTCTTTGGTCAGTCGCGTGCGCTCGGCGGCGATGTCGATCACGCCCGCGAGCGGAATAGCCGCCGCCTCGCCGCGCACGACAAGCTGCACCGCCCCGCGCGGCGGCAGCCTCCGCGAACGAGATTGCGGACAGCCGCGCAAGGCGGTTGATGAACTCCGCCCAGCGCCCGGCTCGCTCCCGCGCGTTTTGTGTCGCGCCCACCAGAACGAGCGGGGTCTGCGCGGCCGGCGGGACATTCATCTCCGCGCGCACCGAGCGGACCGCGCTGATGAGATCGATGACCCAGCCGATCTCCGCTTCGGCCTCGACGTCCTCCAGTTCGCCCAGATCGGGCCAGGGCGCGAGCGCCAGCAGCGTGTCGCGAGCGCCCCGGCGATCGGCTGCAGCCGTCACCGCCCACAGCTCCTCGGTGACGAAAGGCATGAACGGGTGCAGCAGCTTCAAGATTTCGTCGCGCGCCCAGGCGACCATGGCGCGCGTCTCGGCCTTGGCGGCGCCATCCGGGCCGAGCAGCACCGGCTTGGCGAGTTCGACATACCAATCGCAATAGAGGTTCCAGACGAAGCGATAGGCCACCGCGGCGGCGTCGTTGAATCGATAGGCCTCGAGCGCTTCCGTCACCGCGCGGGCGGCGCGCGCCGTCTCATGCGCAATCCAGCGATTGAGCGTTTGCTCGGCGCCGGCGGGATCGAAGCCGGCCACCGTCGCGCAGCCGTTCATCTCGGCGAAGCGGCAGGCGTTCCACAGCTTGGTCGCGAAATTGCGGTAGCCCTCGACGCGCGACTTCGCGAGCTTGATGTCGCGACCCTGCGCCGCCATGGCGGCGAGCGTGAACCGCAGCGCGTCGGCGCCGTATTCGTCGATCAGTTCGAGCGGGTCGATGACATTGCCCTTCGACTTCGACATCTTCGCGCCGCGCTCGTCGCGCACGAGCGCATGGATGTAGACGGTGCGGAACGGCACGTCGTCCATGAAATGCAGTCCCATCATCATCATCCGCGCGACCCAGAAGAAGATGATGTCGAAGCCGGTGACGAGCACGTCGGTCGGATAGTAGCGCGCGAGCTCCTTTGTCTCATCCGGCCAACCGAGGGTGGAGAACGGCCACAGCGCCGAGGAGAACCAGGTGTCGAGCACGTCTTCGTCGCGGATGAGAAAAGCCGCGCGGCGCTCTGGATCGAGCGCCATGTCGTGGCCCTCCATCGGCGTGATCGCCTCGGTCTCCGCGTAATAGGCAAGCGCGCGGGCGACGGCTTCGTCTTCCGTTTCCGCGACGAACACCTTGCCGTCCGGCCCATACCACGCGGGAATCTGGTGGCCCCACCAGAGCTGGCGCGAAATGCACCAGGGCTGGATGTTCTCCATCCACTCGAAATAGGTCTTTTCCCAGTTCTTCGGCACGAACAGAGTGCGGCCGTCGCGCACCGCATCGATCGCGCGCGCCGCCAGCGCCTTCGCATCCACGTACCACTGGTCGGTAAGGAACGGCTCGATGACCGCGCCCGAGCGATCGCCATGCGGCACCGTATGCGTGTAGGGCTCGATCTTGTCCATCAGCCCCGCCGCTTCGAGGCGCGCGACGATCTTCTTGCGCGCGGCAAAGCGATCGAGGCCGTTCAGCGCGAGCGTTTCGTCAAGCTCGGCGGACGGCGGAACATGCTCGAGGAACGCATGATTGCCGGCGAGATCGAGCTTGCCCTCGGTGTCGAATACGCTCACGAGCGGCAGATGGTGCCGCCGTCCCACCTCGAAGTCGTTGAAGTCGTGCGCGGGCGTGATCTTGACCGCGCCGGTGCCCTTCTCCGGATCGGAATATTCATCGGCGATGATCGGGATGCGGCGGCCGACCAGCGGCAGGATCGCGTGGCTGCCGACGAACTCGGCGTAGCGTTCGTCGTCTCGGATGCACCGCGACGGCGGTGTCGCCCAGCATGGTCTCCGGCCGCGTGGTCGCGACCGTTATGAAGGCGTCGGGAATCTCGTCGATCGGGTACTTGATGTACCAGAGACGCCCCTTCACCTCGACCTGCTGCACTTCGAGGTCGGAGATGGCGGTGAGCAGCTTCGGGTCCCAGTTGACGAGCCGCTTGTCCCTGTAGATCAGGCCTTGGGCGTGCAGCTCGACGAAGACTTTCAGCACCGCGCGCGAGAGGCCTTCGTCCATGGTGAAGCGTTCGCGCGACCAGTCGCAGGAGGCGCCGAGCCGCTTGAGCTGGTTGACGATGGCGCCGCCCGACTCCGCCTTCCACGCCCAGACGCGCTCGAGGAACTTTTCGCGGCCCAGGTCGCGCCGCGACGGCTGCTGCCGCTCCATGAGCTGGCGCTCGACCACCATCTGCGTCGCGATGCCGGCATGATCGGTGCCGGGCTGCCACAACACGTCACGCCCGCGCATGCGCTCGAAGCGGCAGAGCACATCTTGCAACGTGTTGTTGAGCGCGTGGCCCATGTGCAGAGAGCCGGTGACGTTGGGCGGCGGAATGACCAGGCAATAGGGCTGCGCGTCCCGCCGCTCCGGCCGGCCGGCGCGGAACGCCTGCGCGGCGTCCCAGGCGGCCGAGATGCGTGTTTCGATGTCGGCGGGCTGATAGGTCTTTTCGATCATCCGACGCTCTCGCTGCGATGACCGGCCAAAAAGCCCGTGTCCCGCGCCCCTGTCAACGGGCGGGATGCGAAGTCCACGCGAGAGCAGGCTGCACTTTCTGAATTCGCCTGCAGGCGCTCAGCGCCAGCGTGCGATCCGTTCGATCTCCTCGCGGACAAGCCGCTCGACCAGTTGCGGCAGGTTGTCGTCGAGCCAAGCCTTCAGCATCGGACGCAGGGTGTCGCGCACGACGTCTTCGAGCGAGCGCGGACTCTGCGCGGCGACCCTCCGCGCCAGCGCATCCAGGGCCGCGCCGACGGCCGCTGCGGTCTCGGGCGACAACGATTCCGCGCCGTCGGGCGGTTGCGAGGCTTCGCGCGCCGCCGGTGACTCCGCCGCGTTGTTGCGTAGCCGGGGGTAGTCCGCATCGCTTCTCCCGGACGCAACCGGCGTGGTTGGCAAATCAGGTTTTGCGCGGCTGTCCACTTCGGTCCTCGCTGCCGCGGCAGCGTTTGTGATTTGCGGCTCAGTCTTGGGAAAGGCCGGTCGCGCGGCCGTCGTCGTGTCCATGTTTGCCTGTCCAGACATAGGGCTCGCGGCCGGAGAGGAGGCATTGAGCTGTGGAGGCGGTGCAAAGGACTGCCCGACGAACGTGCGCTTGCCGAACCGTACGTCCGTGCCGTCCGAGCCGGCCCGTGTCGAAAAGACTGGCGCGTTTGGCGCGCTCGTGCGCACCGGAGGGGCGGAAGCCGTCAGTGGAGCCGACACTGGATTCGTGGGGGTGGCCGAAGGCGGCGCAGGGGGCGACGGCGGCAGCTCGCTCGTGGCTGGCGCATCGTCCTTGACGCGATTATCGGGGGAAATCATGCGCCGGATGGAGGCGATGATCTCGTCCATCGGCGGCTCTTGGGCTTTGGCCGGGTGGGTCATGGGCTGCGTCCTCGCTGCCGGTAACCCCGCCCGGCCTATCGACGCCAGCGCGAATCAATCCGTGCAGCCTCACCGGAGTATGAGGTCGGGCGCGAGGGTTGCAAGCAAACACAAGAAAGCGCGCGGCACAACGCCGATCAAGCAGTCTGTGACAGTCACTTCCCATCCGGGATGCGCGCTCCAGCCCAGACGTCACGGATCTGTTGATAATGGATCATGGGATCATAAACCTCGACCGGCAAGCGGAGCACGACCGGCGACAGCCGGCCGACCGCAGCGAGAAGGGCGTAGGAGGACACGACCCTGTCACGCTGCGCCGTCACCAGAGCGACGCGCGCGTTCACCAGTTCTTGCTGCGCATTGAGCACGTCCAGCGTGGTCCGCTGGCCGACCCGCGCTTCCTCGCGCACGCCGTTGAGGGCGATTTCGGCCGCCGCGACTTGCGCCTGCGTTGCCGCGATCTGCGCCTTGGCAGCCTCCAGCTGCCCCCAGACCTGCACGACGTTCGCCTGAGCTTGATCGCGCCCGGTCTCCATGTCGAGGCGACGCTGAGCAAGGGTTTCCTTGGCCTGGCGGATCGCCGAGAAAAACAAGCCGCCGCGATAGATGGGCACCGTCACCTGGCCGACGATCGAGGCGTTGATCTGCTCTTTGATGAGCGGACTCAAATCCCAGGCCTGTTGCGCCGTGCCGGTCACGGTCACCACCGGATACAGCGCGCCCTCGTTGATTTTGATTTGGAGCGCCTGCACGTCGATGCCGAACATCGCGGCGGTCACGTTCGGGTTCTCCGCACGGCCGGTTGTGATCGAACCGGCGAGCGTCGGCGGCGACAATCGATCGACGGGAGAGGCGGGAGCGAGCTTGCCCGGATCGACGCCGATCACCTGCCGATAGATCGCCTTTGAATTATTGTAGTTTGCCTCCGCCGTGGCAAGCTGGGAGCGGCCTGCGGCAAGCCGCGACTCCGCTTGCGCCACGTCCGTGCGCGTCACCTCCCCGACCGAGAATCGGTCGCGCGTCTGACGGAGCTGCTCCACCAGCACCGCGACATTGCTCCGCTGCAATTCCAGAATGGCGGTGTCGCGCAACAAGTTCATGTAAGCGCTGGCGGCGTTGAACAGCACGTTCTGCTCGATGATCCGCAACGTTTCGCGCGCCGCCGAGACCTGATGTTCCGCTTGGCGCACGCGGTTGCCGGTCTGGAATCCGTTGAAGAGCGTCTGCGTGCCGGTGATTGCGACCGTGCGAGGATCGAAGGTGCCCTGCAGCACCGTCTGATTCAGACCCCCTGCTCCTATTCGCCTCGGTCGCCGTGATTCTCCTGTCTCTCTACCAGCCTGACGAAGTGGCGCGCACGGGTCGTGCCCATGGCGCGCGAGACTGAACGCTGCCATTGCCGCCCGTCAGACGCGTCGCACTGATGGTCGGCCGATACCCAGACAGGGCTTGGGGCACGTTCTCATCAGTTGAACGCGTAATCGCACGCTGCGAGTTGAGCTGCGGATTGGTTTGATAGGCCGTGGCGAGCGCCCACTCGAGCGTATCCGCGCGCGCCCCCACCGTCGCCCACAGCGACGCCAGCGCCAACACCGCTACCGCGAGCCCCCACAGAAGCGCCGCGGCTGCTGTGCTCACCAACCCTGATGTTTGCGGCCAGCCCCTCCGCACGATTCCCTCCCCTTCGGGAGATGGAAGAATAAAGACTGCAGCGTTTGGTGAAAACCCCGCTAACCAAAGAGATAATTGGTGGCGCAAGTCGGCCACAGTACAAGTTACGGATTTTTATGCATAAAACGAGCACGGCACGGTTGGAATCGGGCAAAGCTGGGGCGACATAAACGATTCCTTTAGAAAACGAAGGTTTTCGCCTTGACGAAATTCGGCAAAACCGGGGCTGTCGCGTCGAAGATCGGTCGGCCGCTCACGTCGCCCGGTACGCGTCGATAGAGCATCGCCTTGCCGACAGGCGCCGCTCCGACGACGGCGACCAGTCGTCCCCCGTCCTTGATCTGATCGAGCAAAGCTTCCGGAACGTACTCAACCGCGCCGTTGATCAGAATCGCGTCGTAAGGCGCCTTGGCGGGCCAGCCGTCCGTAAGCGGGCCCCTGACAACTTCCGCATTGTCGATCTTAGATTGCGCGAGCAGCCGGACAGCTTTGTCGGCGAGATCGCCATCCTCCTCAAGCGCGACGACCGAGCCGGCCAGTCGCGCGAGGACCGCCGACGAATAACCCGTTCCGCATGCGACGTCGAGAACGCGGTCCGTATCCCCGAAGTCGGCCATTTGAATGAGGCGCGCCAACACCATCGGCGCGAGCAGGAAGCGGGCTGCCCTGCCCGCCCCGCCTTCAGCGATCATCAGGTCGCCGTCCAGATAGGCCAATGCCGCCTTGTCGGCGGGAACAAACCGCTCGCGCTGAGTTTCCAGCATCGCCGCAACCAAGCGAAGGTCGGTTACGCCGTTGGGACGCACCTGATTATCGACCATCTTGCGTCGCATCGCCGCGAAATCCATCGATCAGGCTCCGTCCGCCGCCCGGATAGTCCGGGACCGAGCGGGTTTTGGATCACGGTTCGCTAAAAGGCAAGGTCCAGCTAATCCTGCCGTGCGCAATTCGGTTGGGGCGCGCTGCCCTCATCTTCGATTTCGGTTGCGGGCGGCGCCGCACCCGTCACAAGCAACGGATGTGCAGTCATTACGAGGCGGCAGGCCATGGGCGAGATTCATCATCTGATCAGAGAATTGGAGCCCGCGATCCGGGAATACGGCGCGGCCGCGGTGATGGTCATCATCATGCTGGAGGCGTTGGGAGCGCCGGCGCCGGGAGAGACGCTGCTGATATTCGCGTCAGCGCTTGCCGCGCGTGGCGAATTGCACTGGCCAACGCTCTATCTCGCGGCCTGGGCCGGCGCGGTGATCGGCGACAATCTCGCCTTTGCAGTCGGCCGTTATGCCGGACGCACGCTCCTTCTCCGCTACGGCGCGCGGATCGGACTGCGACCGGAGCGCCTCGGCAAAGTCGAATCCGTCTACGCGACATACGGACCGATCACTGTCGTCTTTGCGCGCTTCGTCGCCTTCCTCCGCCAGCTCAACGGGCCTGTGGCGGGCGTGTTGAACACGGCGTGGAGCCGCTTTGTTCTGCTCGACATGCTCGGGGCGGCAATGTGGGTCGCGGTCTGGATGCTGTTCGGTCATTATGTCGGCGAACACGCCGAGGCGCTGATAAGACTCGCGCGTAAGTTTTGGCCGGCGGCGCTTATCATTGCGGGCCTGGTGGTGATTGGCGTGCTTGCGGTGCGCGCACGGATGCGACAGCGGTCCGGTTGATTGGCCACGCCGCGCCGCGGGCGAGAACGAATTCCGTTCCAGCCGGAATGCTCTCTTGCGTCCTTGGGCGGTCCGCGGCGAACCGGTTTCCGCTTGGCCGGAAAATCCTCTAACGAAGGAAGGGATTGGTCGCGCGTTCCTGCCCGAAGGTGCTGGTCGGTCCATGCCCGCAGACAAAGACGACATCGTCGCCGAGCGGCAGCAGCTTCGTCTTGATGGAGCGGATCAAGGTGTCGTAGTCGCCGCCGGGCAGGTCAGTGCGGCCGATCGACCCCTGGAACAGAACGTCGCCGACGAATGCAAACCGCTGCGCCGGGTTGAAAAAGACCACGCTCCCGGGGGAATGGCCCGGGCAATGCAACACGTCGAGCACGAGATCGCCGATTTGCACCTGGTCACCGTCGTCGAGCCACCGGTCCGGCGTCACATTGCGCAGCCCGGAGAGGCCGAAGGTACGGCCGGACTCGATCACATGGTCGAGCAGGAACTGGTCCGCGCGATGCGGTCCTTCGATCGGAACGCCGAGTTTTTTCTTGAGGTCGGCCGCCGCTCCCACGTGATCGACGTGTCCGTGCGTCAAGAGGATGCGCTCGACTTTCACTTTCGCCTGGTCGATCGCCTTCTCGATCAGCGCAAGATCGCCGCCCGGATCGACGACGGCGCCGCGATGGTCGGCTTCGTTCCAGACGAGCGTGCAATTCTGCTGAAAGGGAGTGACCGGGATGACGGTTGCGCGCGTTTTGACCGGCGCGCGCTCCCCCTCGCCGTTCGGCGCGGCGGTCACGCCCGCGCCCCCTTCCGCACGGCCCGCGTCACCGCGTCGGCCAATTCGGCAAGGCCCTTGGCCAGGTCGCCCTTGATGTGCACGCGCAAGGCGCGCCGTCCGCGCTCCGCAAGCACGTCGAAATCGCCGCGCGCCTGCGCCGCCTTGACGATGCCGAAGCTCGCCGCCTGACCCGGTACGGGCAGATCGGGGCGATCCTCTGCTGTGATCTGGAGGAAGACTCCCGTGTCCGGGCCGCCCTTGTAGGCTTGGCCGGTCGAGTGCAGGAACCGCGGCCCGAATCCCAGGCAGGTAGCCACCTCGCGCCGGTCGCGCACGGCCAGCCGCATCCGCTGCAACGGCTCGGTGTTTGCGCGGTTGCGGGCTATATAGGCGAGGATCGCGGCGTAGTCCCCCGGCTTCAGGCGGGAGAAATGCGCCTGCAGCCAGCTTTCGAGGCTGGCGCCCGCCCCAACCCGACGCAGCGCGTCGGCGTTCTTCGCGTCGGTGTAAAGTTCGAACGCGCCGTCGACGGCGGCCGGCGTCTCGCTCGGCAGGGCGCCCGTCTTCTCGAACGCAGCGGTCAGTTCGCGCGTCTTGATCTTAGTCGCTTCCACGTCGGGCTGATCGAAGGGGTGGATGCCGGTGACGGCGCCCGCCACCGCGGTGGCGAACTCGAACCGGAAGAACTCCTGCGCGATGTCCTCAGGCGATTCCAACACGATGCGGACGACGGGGTGACCCAACCTCTCCAGCGCGGCGAGCGCCACGGCGTCGGAAGCCGAGTGTTCCGAGGCCATGCGCAAATCGATGAAGAGGCGATCCGCGCCATAGACGTCGGGCGGCCCCAGCGGTTCGATATCCACAGGGACGATCGCCTTGCCGTTCTTGCCGGTCGATTCGGCGATGAGCTGTTCGACCCATGCGCCGAATACGGCGAAGCGGGGCGAAGAAAGCAGCGTGACCTTGTCGCGGCCCATGCGTGCCGCGAGTTCGAGCGCAAGTCCGAGCCGCGCCCCGGGATTGTCGGCCGGCGGGACATCGGGACCGCAGGCGCGCATCATGGCGAGCCCGGCAGCGACCAGCTTGTCGACGTTGAAGCCGGCGGCAGCCGCGGGCACGAGTCCGAACGGCGACAGCACCGAGAAGCGTCCCCCGATGCTTGGCTCGCCATGGAAAATGCGGCGGAACTTGTCGCGCTGCGCCACCTTTTCCATGGACGAGCCCGGATCGGTGACGGTGACGACGTGCTGCCCGGCGCGACCCTCGCCGACCGTCTGGCGCAGGCGCGCGAAGAAATAAGCGAGCAGAACATTCGGCTCGGTGGTGCCGCCGGACTTGCTCGAAATGATGACGAGCGTCGAAGCGAGTTTCACGGCGGCTTCGGTGGCGAGGATTTGCGCGGGATCGGTCGAGTCGAGAATGCGCAGATGCGGGAAGCCGGGCTGCGGCCCAAAGATTTCGGCCAGCACCTCCGGTCCCAGGCTCGACCCGCCCATGCCGAGCAGCAGCGCATCGGTGAAGCCCGCCTGCCGCACATCCTGTGCGAACGATTGATATTCGCCGAGTTGCTTGGCCGACTCCTCGAGGATCGTCAGCCAGCCAACCCACTTGTCTTCATCTCCGCCCGTCCACAGTGACGTGTCGCGCTGCCAGAGCCGCCGCACCTTGTCTTGCGCGCGCCAGGCGTCGGCTTCCTTCTCGACCGCGTCGGCAAGCGGCTTTGGGAAGGCAAAGGATTGGGCGTTCAGGCGACCGGCGAGCGCCGCTTTGGACGATGTCAAGGGAGAAGTCATGGTTGATCATTCCAGGTTGTCGTTGAACGTGGCGGCGACCCCGCGGACCGGGGGCCGCTCAACCTGATTGCGCATTGGCGAGAACGGAGAGGAGGGCCTTGGCGAGCATGTCCGCCCGAAAAGGCTTCTGGACGACCGGCATGTGGGCCCATTCGGGTTTGAGTCCGTCACTGCCATAGCCTGTCGTGAAGACGAACGGAATGCCGATGGATTGCAACCGTTGTGCGACGGGATAGACCTCCTGTCCATCGAGATTGACGTCGAGCACGGCGACGTCGGGACGGCCCTCATCGAGAGCCGTAAACGCCTCCAGGATGCCGGCGACATTGGTGACGCTCCGGCAGCCCAATTCAAGCAGCATGTCTTCGATCAAGAAGGAAATAATCGCCTCGTCCTCGACGATGAGGACATGGAGGCGATCAAGAAGCGGCCTGAGCTGATCGGCGCTTTCGTCCGTCATTATTCCGGGGTCGATGGTAATGGAATTTCCATTCTACATCGCAGCCCCGACGGATCGTAGTCAAGCCTCGTAGACCCCTTGAACTGGCGGGAGATGCCCTGCTGCAGCAGTCTGCTGCCGAAGCCGAACCGCGCCGGCGCGCTCACCGGCGGCCCGCCGCTTTCCTTCCAGTCGATGACCAGCGTCGGCTCGCGCACCTCGTTCGCCACTTCCCAGGAAACCGCGAGACGCCCGTCATTAGAGGACAACGCGCCGAATTTCGCTGCGTTGTTCGCGAGCTCGTGGAAGATCATCGCGAGCGTCAGCGACGCCTGCGCGCCGACCTTGATCTGCTCGCCGTAGATCCGCACCATATCGGAGCTTAATTCACGATAAGGCTCGACCGCCTTCTGCACGATCGTGCGAAGGTCGACGGGCTCCCAGCGCTCGCGCGTCAGATGATCGTGCGCGCGGCTGAGCGCGACCAGCCTCGCCTCGAAATCGTCCTGAACGTCCTTCGCAAGACCGCATTTCCGAATGGTCTGCGCGGCGAGCAGCTGAACCGTCGCGAGCGTATTCTTCACCCGATGGTTCAACTCGTTCAGCAGCGCCTTATGTTGGAAGGCGGCGCGCCGAAGCTCGGTGACATCCTGCAGGCAGCCGATAACTCCCGCGATGGTCCCGTCCTCGCCGATCACCGGGTTGGCGTTCGCCAACAGGACGACCGAGCTCCCGTCCGCACGGTCGAGAACGAACTCGTAATTGCACACCGGCTGGCCGGTTCGGACGACTTCTGCCGCCGGGACCCCTTCGGGCAGAGGTAGCGCGCCGCCCGCATCGCAGGATGGGTTGTTCGCAGTCGCGTTTAGCCCCGACCAGCCCCATAATTGGCCGGCTCGAAGGTTATAGTGTCGCAACGATCCGGTGTGATCGCACAAATAAAGGGCTATGGGAGCATTATCGATTAAATCTAATAATTCATTTAGTTTTTTAGTTTTCGTAATCGCCATAGATTCGTTCTGGACCGCGTCTTTGGGGACGTCTTGCATGGCGGGAGTCCGGCTGTAGTAGGATTAGGCGCATTTATTAATCTCGGGCCCAACGCTGCAGTGCGAAAAAGGTTCCGGGCATCCACAGAAATTGAGAGGCCTGTGGATGCTTCCCGAAACGAGGCGGACGCTTCCGGTTTCTTGCTATTCCGCCGTCAAGGATCTCGGCGAGCCGGCAGGATATTTGGACGCTGCGCCGATGTCCCATGAGGCCCGGTGCTACTCCTCGGGCGCATCCTCGATCGGGTCGTAGCGCGAAACGTCGAAGCCGAGCAGGTTCCAGGACTGCGCCATGTGCGGCGGCAGCGGCGCGCTTACGTCGATGACGCCCGCGCGCGGATGCGGCGCCACGATGCGCCGCGCCAGAAGATGCAGGCGGTTCTGCATCCCGCCGGGAAGCTGCCAGTTCTCCTTGGAGAAATATTTCGGATCGCCCACGATCGGATGGCCGATATGGGCGAGATGGGCGCGCAGCTGATGGGTGCGCCCGGTCACCGGCTTGAGCGACAGCCAGGCGAGCTGCTGGCCTGCCGTTTCGATGACGGCATAATAGGTGACCGCGTGGCTTGCGCCCTTCTCGCCGTGAGCGGCGATGCGCATGAACGAATCCTCCTCGCGCTCCTCTTTGGCGAGGAAGGTGGAGATGCGGCCCTGGCGCGGCTTCGGCACGCCCGCGACCAGCGCCCAATAGATTTTGCGCGCCGCCCGCGAGCGGAAGGTTTTTGCCAGCGCCGCCGCGGCGAACCGCGACTTGGCGACGAGCAGGCAGCCCGCCGTGTCCTTGTCGAGCCGGTGCACCAGCCGCGGACGTTGGCCATGGGGGTCGCGCAACACATCGAGCATGCCGTCGACATGGCGCGTGGTGCCGGAACCACCCTGCACCGCGAGCCCCATCGGCTTATTGAGGACGAGCACGTCGGCGTCCTCGTAGAGCGTGATCGAAGCGAGGAAGGCGCGCGTCTTGTCGGCTTCGCTGTCGGCGCGCGCGGGCTTGGGTGCATCGAGCTTGAGCGGCGGGATGCGCACCGCCTGCCCTGCCTCCAGCCGGTCCTTGGGCTCGACGCGCTTTCCGTTCACCCGCACCTCGCCCTTGCGGATGATGCGCTGGATGTGACTGAACGAGAGCCCCGGAAACCGCGCCTCGAAGAAGCGATCGACCCGCATGCCGGCTTCGTCCGGGGTGACCGTGACCGTTTGCACGGCGGTCGATTGGAATGTCGTGTCCGCCGACCGCTGAGCGCCTTCAGCCCCTCCCCCCGCGCGCGTAGCGCGTGGTGGGGAGGGGTCAGGGGTGGGGGGCGTTTCCTGATCGAACCCCGCTTCCCCCCACCCCGGCTCGCGCCTCCGCCGTTCGCCGACGCTCCCGGGGGAGGAAATTGGAGAGAGCATCTTCTGGTCTTGCTTGGCGTCGCCTTCTGCCCTCTCCCCTTGCGGGAGAGGGCGGTCGGTCCGAGCGGAGCGAGAAGCGACCGGGTGAGGGGTTTTCTTCGAATAAGACCCCTCACCCGGCTCGCGCTTACGGCGCTCGCCACCCTCTCCCGCAGGGGGAGAGGGCGAGCCAAGGCGGCCGTGTCGCCTGTCGTGCTTCGCGCCCGCGCCGTCGCGATCGTGATCGCGTGGGCCGGCGATTTGTCGTCGTCCGCCCGGCTGCCGCGGCCCGCCGCTGGCTCTGGTCATGCTTGCCCCCTAGCGACAGCGCATTTTTGCAATCGAAGCGCACGGCCGCTGCATTTAGCCGCCCCGTTCCCTGCGCAGCTTCGTCCAATATTCGAGGCGCTTCCTGATCTCGCGCTCAAAACCGCGCTCGAGCGGGTTGTAGAACGTCTGCCGGCCCAGCGTCTCGGGGAAGTAGTCCTGGCCGGAGAACGCCTCCTCGGTTGCGTGATCGTATTCGTAGCCGTGCGCGTAGCCCTCCGCCTGCATCAGCCGGGTCGGCGCATTCAGAATATGCTTGGGCGGCATCAGCGAACCCGCCTCCTTCGCGGTCCGCATCGCGGCGCCGAATGCGGCATAGGCCGCGTTCGATTTCGGCGCGGTCGCGACATAGATCACCGCCTCGGCAATTGCGAGTTCGCCTTCCGGGCTCCCGAGGAAATCGTAGGCGTCCTTCGCCGCATTGGCGACGACGAGCGCCTGCGGATCGGCGAGTCCGATGTCCTCCACCGCCATGCGCACCACGCGGCGCGCGATGTAGAGCGGGTCCTCGCCGGCGTCGAGCATGCGGCAGAGATAGTAGAGCGCCGCATCGGGATCGGAGCCGCGCACCGATTTGTGCAGCGCTGAGATCAGGTTGTAATGGCTGTCCTGCGACTTGTCATAGATGGGCGCGCGCCGTTGCACGATCTCCTGCAAGTTTACCACATCGAAGATCTCGCCGCGGCGGGCGGCGCGCCAGACCTCTTCCGCGAGCGTGAGCGCCGCGCGCCCATCGCCGTCCGCCATGCGGATGAGGGACGCGCGCGCCTCCGGATCGAGCGGCAGCGCCCTGCCCTCCGCGCTTTCCGCGCGCGCGAGGAGCTTCTCGATCGTCGCGGCGTCGAGCGGCTTGAACACCAGCACGCGGGCGCGCGAGAGCAGCGCCGCGTTCAGTTCGAACGACGGATTTTCGGTCGTTGCGCCGACGAGCACGATGGTGCCGTCCTCCATCACCGGGAGAAAGGCGTCCTGCTGGGCACGGTTGAACCGATGCACCTCATCGACAAAGAGGAGCGTGCCCTGCCCGGTCTCGCGCCGTGCGCGGGCGGCGTCGAACACCTTCTTCAGATCGGCGACGCCGGAAAACACCGCGGAAAGCTGCACGAATTCCAGATCGGTCGCATCCGCGAGCAGTCGCGCCACCGTGGTCTTGCCGGTGCCCGGCGGTCCCCAGAAGACCAGCGAGCCGAGCGAACGCGTTTCGATCATGCGGGTGAGCGCGCCGTCCGGCCCAAGCAGATGGTCCTGCCCGACCACCTCGGCAAGCGACTGCGGACGAAGCTTATCAGCGAGCGGGCGCGGCGCGTCCTCGGCAAGCCCCGCGGCGGCGAACAGGTTGGGACCGGCTGTCTTCTTGGCGCGAGAGGTCATCGCAGTCTCTCCTCTCCCCGCCCGGCAGGGAGAGGTCGAAGCCCATGCTCAATGCACGTAATGGAGCCCGCGCGCCGCAACAAGCCTGCGCAGGCCGTCCGCGGCGGCTCTTGCCCGTTATCCGCCGAAAGCGACCGAAAGCGTCTGACCGTCCCGCACGATGGTGATGCGCCAGAAGCGGTTGGGCTGGCTGGCCACCCGCTCGAGGTCGCCGGGATGATTGATCTTCTCGCCATTGACGGCGACGATGACATCGCCCCTGCGGAAACCCACGCCGTGCGCGGCCGACCCTTCGGCCAAATCGACGACGACGGCGCCCTGCAGCGCGGCGTCGACGCGCAGTTCCTCGGCGAGCGCGGGCGACATGTTGGAAACCCGCGCCCCGACAAAGGGCGAGCGACCGCTGATGACCCGTTCATCGCGCGGCAACTCGGGAGCAGGCTCCAGGGAAACCACAACCCGCATTTCCCGCCCGCTGCGCAACAAGCCGAGCTGCGCTTTTCCGCCCATCGGCTTTGTCGCGAACCGGTAATCGAATGTGTTGGGATCCTCCACCACCTGCTCGTCGATCGCCACGATGAGATCGCCGGTGCGCAGGCCGGCCCGCTCGGCCGGGCTTTTTGCCGTGACGGTGCCGACGAGAGCGCCGGCCGGGCGCTTCAGTCCGAAGGCCTCGGAGATTTCCGGCGTCACCGCCTGCAGCTTTGCGCCGAGCCAAGGCCGCCGCACCACATTGCTGCCGCCCCGCGCCGAAGCGAGCACGACACGCACCATGTTTACGGGAATCGCAAAGCCGATCCCCTGCGAGCCGCCCGATCGCGAAAAGATCGCAGTGTTGATGCCGATCAGCTTACCCGACTGGTCGACCAGCGCGCCGCCCGAATTGCCCGGGTTGATCGCGGCGTCCGTCTGGATGAAGAACTGATAGTCCGTGATTCCGATCTGCGTTCGCGCCAGCGCGGAGACGATGCCATGCGTTATGGTCTGTCCGACGCCGAACGGATTGCCGATCGCGAGGACGAAATCGCCGACCTGCAGCGCGTCCGAATCGCCGAGCTCGATCGCGGGAAACTGCTCCTTGACGTCCTTCAGGCGCAGCACGGCCAAGTCGGAACGCGGGTCCTTCAAGACAATCTCAGCCTCGAATTCGCGCTTGTCGGCGAGCGAGACCTTGACCTGATCCATCCGCTCGATGACGTGATTGTTGGTCAGAACAAGGCCGCCATCGACGATCACGCCGGAGCCGAGCGAGCGCTGCACCTGTTCGCCCGGCGAGCCGCCGCCGAAGAACTGGCGAAAGATCGGGTCGTCGAGCAGCGGATGGCGATTTTCCACGACCCGAGCGGCATAGACGTTGACGACGGAGGGACCGGCCCGTTTCGCCACCGCAGCAAAGGACAGCTTCACCGCCGCAGGCGACGCGGGCGGCAAGCGGACGTCTTCCGAAGAGGCCTTCCCACTGAAAAGAAACAAAAAAGACGCAGCCAGGGCGAACGCGACACGCCGGACAGGAATTGAAACCATCGAAATATGTCTCCACTCGGCAAGTTCCGATATAAGGCCTGGCGATGGCAAATGAAGGGCGACGGTGGCAGCGATCCCCGCCCGCACTACCGCTCGCTGTAGTCCGACCCGACGCCGCTTCGCACTCGACCACTCAAGTCGAGGCTTTTTTCACCCGACAAGACAAAGGGAGGAGCCCAATGGCGCGAACCATTCCGATTTGTGCAGGAGCGATGGCGGCCATCACTGTGGCTGTGGTGGTTGCTTCCGTGTCGGCGCACGCAGCCGACCCGCAAATCGAGCGCGGGCGATACCTCACGAGTTTCGGCGGTTGCCTGGACTGTCATACGGCGGGATATTTCTTCGGCAAGCCGGACATGGATCGCTACCTCGGCGGTTCCGATGTCGGCTTTGAGATTCCCGGACTCGGGGTCTTTGTCGGTCCCAATTTGACGCCGGACAAGGCAACCGGTCTCGGCGACTGGACCGAGGAGCAGATCGTCACCGCCCTGCAGACCGGGGTGCGGCCGGACGGACGTGTCCTCGCGCCGATCATGCCCTGGAAGGCGTTCGCCCAGCTCACCAAAGAGGACGCGCTGGCTATCGCCAAATATCTCAATAGCTTGCCGCCAATGGCTCATAAAGTGCCGGGCCCGTTCGGACCGAAAGAAACGGCGACGGTGTGGGTCATGAAACTGGTCCCGCCTGCGTCGGCGACCGCACCAAAGCAGGATAAGGATACCGAACGCCGCCCATCGGCGACCCGCGAGAACAGCGAGGCGCCTGCGCCGCGCTGATTGGCCGGCTCACCTGGCAACCCTCTGGAGATGGCGACATACTGGACGCCACCGTCAGAGACGTGACGCGCTCGACGGCGCGGGCGAACGCGGATCGCGTGCAGGAGCAGCGCTGCGCAACCACCTTTCAACACATTGATATAAAATGATTTTCCATCTAACTTCCGGCGCGCCGTGTTGTTGCCGCGATCAGGCGGCAGTCAAGGGGGCGGGTGGGGTGCGCACGCGTCGCCAGCTTGCGAGGGCGGCGGGACGCGTCACCCGGGTCGCCGGCGTCGTCCGGCCTCGCCGAGCGCTACAGGCGGAGTCGGGGCTCGCCCAAGCATCAGCATACGCGTGGGGACTTAAATTGCCGCTTGCCAGTTCGATGACCCGCCGCACCTTGCTTCGCGCAGGGAGTTCGGCGGCCTGCGCCGCGGCGCTCGCCGGCTGTGCAAACCTTGTCGCAGGCGGCGCGCACTTCGACGCATCCGACCTCTCGGCCAATCCGACGCTCCTCGTCGCGACGACGCGGAAGCCGACGAACGGCGCGCGGGAAAAGCCCTGGTTCGGACCGGAACGAGGAGCCATGTCCGTCGCGCGCGCGCGGCTCATCCCGCCGAACGACGGTCGGTTCTCGCTTGCCTCGATCGGCCTCGACAATTGGCGCATCGAGGGGGTCGAGCAGCTCGCCGATGTGGGCGACCTGTTTCGGCTCGCGCCTCGGCGCGACCTCCTCTTGTATGTGCACGGCTACAATCAGACCTTTGAGAGCGCGGCCCTCGACGCCGTCCGGCTTTCCGACGGCATCAAGTTCCACGGTGAAACCATGCTGTTCACCTGGCCGTCCCGGGCGAAGCTGCTCGACTATGGCTATGACCGCGAGAGCGCCATGTGGTCGCGCGACGCGTTGGAGCGTGTGCTCGGCGCCTTGTCAATGAACCCCTCAGTGGGAACCATCCATGTCGTTGCCCACAGCATCGGGACGATGTTGACGATGGAGGCGCTTCGCCAGTTTTACGCGCGCGCCGGCGATGCTGCGGTCTCGCGGATCGGCGCGATCGTGTTCGCTTCGCCCGACATCGACATGGACGTGTTCTCCGCCTCGGTCGAGCGCATCGGCGACCTCGCCCCAAAGGTCACCATCGTCACGGCCACCAATGACCGCGCGCTCTCGGTGTCGCAATGGATCGCCGGCGGAATGACCCGCGTCGGCGCGGCCGAGAAGGCTCAGCTCGAACGGCTGGGGCTGCGGGTGATCGACGCCTCGCAGCAGGGCTGGGGCATCATCAATCACGACCTTTTCCTGTCGAACTCCGACATTCGCCAGGTGATCCGCCGCGCGATCGACGGCTACGCCGCCCTTTCGCCCGCCCCTGAATCGAGCCTGGCGCAGTCCGCGCAGTAGGACATTCAGATCGCGAATGTCCGAAGCGGAGCGAACCGCAACAAAGGCTCGCTCACGCTCGCAAAACGAAAAAACTCGCATGCCTGCGCTTCTCGCGCCGGGCATGCGAGCAATTCATTCTCGTAAGCGGCGGGCGGTTCACCGCCCGGTCCGAAGGCCCGATCAGGACGAGGCGCCGCCCTCGTGAGAACCGACCCCGACGCCCTTGACGGCCTCCATCACGGCCTTGGTCGCGGTTTCGCTCAGGTCCTTGGCCTGCTCGGTCATCGCCTGCATCTGCGACTGAATGAACTCGGTCTGCAGCTTGACCAGGTCCTGAACGTCCTTGACCTGCACGAGCTTCTGCGCGAACTCGAAAGCGTTCGCGACGTTGCGCTCGGCATAGTTGAGAACCTTGTTGCTCAGCTCGTTGCCGCCCATGACATTGCCGGGGACGGCGCGCTGGAAAAACTGCAGGTAGCTGTTGATTGCCGTTCGCACCTGCTCCATGCTTTGCTCAGTCATTTTGCGTACGTCAGTTGGAATTTCGAAGGGCGATTTGGTTTTCGTCATCATGATCTCCTAGGCACCGCCAGCCCGGCTCGGACCAGCGCGGCGGATGAAAGGCCAATGGGGGCGATGTTAGCAGGCGGCGGGTAAGACGGTCAAAGCACATTGCGCCGACAAGGCGGTGCGCCATCGCCGAGCAGAAATCAAGCGAGAACTTTACTGGAACATTCAAGTTTGTTTAACGCGGCACGGATTCTCCCGCCGGCCGGTTGCGCGACAAGGCGGTGTCGGCCGCCCCCGCTGCCCCTTCCTTTGTATGCGCCAGCGCGTCGATCTCGCGCACGATTTCGTCATGAATTCGCTGGCTCTTATCGATGCTGACGTGGGTGACGGTCCAGTCATTGCTCACGTCCACATTCGAAAGCTTGCCGTGGAAGCCGACATCGGTCGAAAGCGGCGCGCCCCAGCCGGGACTCTGATAGTAGTTGATCGCTCGCATGACATTGGCCGGGATGGGGTCCTGCATGAACGGCGCAAGCGTCACCAGGAGATCGACCCGAACACTGCGCTTCTGGAGCGCGCGCGCCATGTCGATCACGTTGTTGGCGCCCTGCGAATGGCCGATCAGAACGATCGGCGCGATCTTGCCCGCCGCTCGATCGCGCAGAATGTCATCAACCGCTGTCTCCCAGGCCAAATGTCCGGCCACCTCGGCGTCGATGCCCTTCGCCTTGAGTTCGTCGGCAAGACCGTCCAGCCCCGTGGAGAATAGGCCGAACCAACCCCGCAGCAGCAGCACCCGCGGCTCGGCTGCCAACGCGCCATTCGACCAGAGCAGAGCGAGCGCCATGGCAAGGGCTACTCGGCCGAGGCCAAACCGCGCAGCAAAATGCTTGTAAGCACTAAACCTTTGCCGCGGTTTCTGGACGTTGCGGCATCCGCCTTTCAGCTGTGCGACCATCTCCGCCCCGCTCACGTTTCCTGTTTCGCTGGAACGCCCCACACGCTTGCGAGAGACTCACCTGGAATTACGACGTCCGACTAGCCGAAAACCGTGACGAACTGCTTACGCTTGCAGCCCATTGCTCAAGAATGGCTCTTTCCCGTATTAACTCGCTGCGTCCGCGCCGTTCGCCACAACAGCCGGCTTCCCCATGATCTTCCTCGCACTGATCGCCCTGGTCGTCTGCCTTGGCGTTTATTTTCTACCGGTCGGCATCCTGCGCCTCAAGGGATCGGCCAAAGCGCAAGATTATTTCGTCGCTGCCGAACGCACCCCACCCGGCGTCATACAGAATTCGTCGATCGCTTATGCGGTGAAAATGGCGATATTCGGCCCGTTTTTCGCTTTGGGCGCCGCCGGCGATTTTTGGCCCGCAATTATTGCCTCGGCTTCTTTAGGTTTGGGCATCTATCTGCTCGGCCGCCTCTACGCACGAATGCTCCCGTTTTTTCGCTCTGCTTTCGAATCCGATCAGTCCTTCACGCTGAATGAATTCATCGCGCAGCAGCATGGCCATGACCCCCGCGTGCGCCTCATGTCCGCCGGCCTTTCCCTGTTCGCCCTCTTCGGTCTGACGATTTGCGAGGCTTTCGGCGTGGCGACGATACTGCGGCCGATCGCGCCGGATATCCCGGGTTATCTCATTCTTCTCGTGATGTTGGTCCTGGCCGCCGTGTACGCGCTGCCGGCCGGCAATTCCGGGGCGCTGCGCTCGAGCCAGGCGCAGCTCGGCATGGTGTATCTCTCCTTGTTCGGATCGACGGCGCTGCTCCTCTACATCCTCATGGCGACGCTCAGGCGAATGCCGCCGCATGGAACGCTCGCGCTCCTGCTCGCCGCGGCGATCTGCCTGGTCATGCTGTGCTACCGCCGCTCGCGCTATGTCGATACGAGCCCGCTCGATATGACCGCGGCAGCCACGCGCGGCGCCGTCAGCGGACGAGAGCCTCTCGGTGGGCGCCTGTTCCGGCGGTTCAACAAGATCATCAATGTGGGCGTATCGACCCTGGCGGTTGTCGTGATCGTATTTATCGGAATGGCGCTCTACCCGATGGGCGTCGGGACGGTGCTGAACGAGAGCGCGGCGGCTTTGCAGGGGTCGGCGCGATTATCGAATATCGGGCTGATCGCTCTTGTCCTCCTGCCCTTGCTCTATCCGATTGTCGACGTCGCGAATTGGCAGCGTTTCGCGGCGCTTGCCAAAGGCGTGGCCCCCGACTCCGCGGGATCGGCCGTATGGGTTGCCGCGGTCGGCAAGATCGCCAGGGTTTTCGCCGTGGAAACCGCGCTCGTGTCGTTGTTCCTGGGCGCGTTCGGCGCCATCGCCGTGGTGGCTCTGCGCACGCCGGGCGGTCCGAGCGTTCTGCAGACCTTCGTGCAGCAGCTCTCCTTGCAGCAGAATTGGGTCGCGGGCGGCGCGCTCTCGCTGCTGCTAATCGGCGCGGTGATGATCGCGCTGTCGACGATGAGCCTGACGTTTTCAGCGGGCCTTTGCGTGCTCCGCTACGACATTCTGCCGTCAGTCCGGCCACCGCCTGCGCTCGCGGAACCGCGCCCGGCGGAAGAGGCGGTGGTCCGGCGGCGCGCCGTGACCGCGGGAAGCGCGCTTCTCCTGGTCATGCTCGTCGTATTCTCCATCCTTGCCGCGCAGCTCCAGATTGATTTCACGGGCGGCGGCTTTGTGGCGCTGGTCTTCGCATTTTGTTGCGCCCAGCTCGCGTGCGCTCCTCTCGTTCTCGGGCCGGTCTGCCGCGCGGGGCGAGGTGTTACCGGCGTGAGCCCGGAGTGGGCGCTGACGGTTCTCGGTCTCGGCGCGGGGGCGGGAATTGGCTCTGCGGCGATCTATCTCGCGACCGGGCAGACGCCATGGCTGTGGGCCGCAATTCCGGCTTGTCTCGGTTCCGGCTATCTCGTTTTTGCGATCGCAAGGCTGCGAACGCCAAAGGCCGCGTAGGGCCGTCGATGCACCCTTGCCCGGACCTATAACGCCTTGAGATGACGGATCGGGCGGCCGGGCGCGATCGCCTGGGCCGCCGCGACAATCGCATTGGCGTCGAGTTCCGTAGTGACGATAGAGATCGGGAATCGAGCCGGTCTGGCCGAAATGCTCGACCCCGAGCGGGCGCGTGCGATGGCCCGCGACCGCGCCGAGCCAGCCGAGCGTCGCGGGATGGCCGTCGAGGATGGTCACCAGCGCGCAATAGGGCGGCGTTTCGGCGAGCAGGCGCTCGATATGGGAGCGGGCATGCGCAAGGCCGCGCTCGCGCGCCCGGCAGGCCGCCGTCCACCCGGCATTGAGGCGGTCCGCCGAGGTCACCGCCAGCAGCCCGACATCGCGGCGGTCCTCGGCCATCAGACCGACCGCCTGGATCGCCTCGGGCGCGACCGCTCCGGTATAGGCGACCACGACCTGGCAATTCGGTCCCGGCCGCCGCATCCAGTACGCCCCGTCGATGATTCCCTGGCGCAACTCCGCCGTCATGGCCCGCTGCGGCTGCTCGATCGGCCGGGTGGAGAGACGCAGATAGACCGAGCCGCCGGTCTCGTCGCGCAGCCAAGTGCGCTCGGAGGGCGCCCCCTCCCCGTCCCGCTGGATGTAGTCGAAGGCAAACGCAAGGATGACAGCAAGCTCATCGACGAAAGCAGGCTCGAACGCCGCCAGCCCGTCCTCCGCAAGGCCGATAAGGGGCGTTGCGATCGACTGATGCGCGCCGCCCTCGGGCGCGAGCGTGATTCCCGACGGCGTGCCCGCAAGGATGAAGCGAGCATCCTGATAGCAAGCGTAATTGAGCGCATCGAGCCCGCGCTCGATGAATGGGTCGTAGAGCGTGCCGATGGGAAACAGCCGTTCGCCGTGAATAGAATGCGCGAGCCCAAGCGCCGAAAGCAGGATGAACAGGTTCATCTCGGCGATCCCCAGCTCGATATGCTGGCCCTGCGGCGAGAATTCCCAGTTCAGGGTCGAGGGGATGCGTTCGCTCTTGAAGGTGTCGGCCATCGCCTCGCGTGCGAACAGGCCGCGCCGATTGACCCAGGGGCCGAGATTGGTCGACATGGTCACGTCGGGCGAGGTGGTGACGATGCGATCGCTGAACGCGCTGCGTTCGCGACCAACCTCGTTGAGCAACGCGCCGAAGCCCTGCTGGGTGGACATTTCCGGCTGGATCGGGACCGTGAGCTCGGACGGCGGCTCGATCCGCGCTGCGCGATAGCGCCGCGGACCGGCCTGCGCGAAGGGCACGTGGTCGAGAAACGCCTTCAATTCGCCGGCCGTAATGCTCAATCCTTCGAACGGATCCCATTCGTGCCCCGGCCGGATATTCATCGCCTGGCGGAAGGTTTCCATCTGCGCGGCCGTCATGAGACCGGCATGGTTGTCCTTATGGCCGGCGAAGGGCAGCCCATAGCCTTTGATGGTGTAGGTGATGAAGCAGGTCGGCCGGTCGTGATCGATCCGGCCGAAGGCCTCGATCAGGGTCGGCAGGTCGTGACCGGCGAGATTGGTCATCAGCCGCGCGAGGTCGTCATCGGCGATGTCGCCGACCAAACTCGAAACGGCGGCGGCGCCGAGATCCTCCGTCAAGCGCCTGCGCCAAGCCGCGCCGCCCTGGAAGACCAGGGCCGAATAGAGCTGGTTCGGGCAGGCATCGATCCAGTGGCGCAATGCCTCGCCGCCCGGCCGTGCGAATGCCGCCTCCAGCAGCGACCCGTATTTCAGGATCACGACATCCCAGCCGAAGGCGCGGAACAGCGCCTCGTAGCGCGCCCACAGCCCCTCGCGGATCACCGCGTCGAGGCTCTGCCGGTTGTAATCGATGATCCACCAGCAATTCCTCAGGCCCTGCTTCCAGCCTTCGAGCATCGCCTCGAAGACATTGCCCTCGTCCATCTCGGCGTCGCCGACGAGGGCGACCATGCGGCCCGCCGGGTGCTGGCAGCCGAATCCGTGCGCGCGCACATAGTCCCGGGTGAGCGCGGCGAACAAAGTCTGCGCCACGCCGAGCCCGACCGAGCCGGTGGAGTAATCGACGTCGTCGGCATCCTTGGTGCGCGAAGGATAGCTCTGCGCGCCCTTGTAGGCGCGATAGTCGATGAGCTTCTCCACGCTTTGCCGGCCGGTCAGATACTGGATCGCATGGAAGATCGGGCTTGCATGCGGTTTGACCGCAACGCGATCCTCCGGCCGCAGCACGTGGAAATAGAGCGCGGTCATGATGGTCGCGAGGGAGGCTGACGACGCTTGGTGGCCGCCGACCTTCAGACCATCGACATTGTCGCGCAGGTGATTGGCGTTGTGGATCGTCCACGCTGCGAGCCACAGGACTTTGCGCTCGAGCTCTGAGAGCAGCCTCAAGGTTTCGTCGGTCATATCGGCTCCCGGCGCGCCGGTCATGGAAGCGCCTGCAGCGATTTTTTTCGGTTCTTAGCGGAACACATCGACGCGGCAAATCCAAGCAACGTTTCTTTAATCCGCGGGCGGCACGCTTGGACTGTGTGGCTCGCTTTGCTCGCGCGCCGCCTCGAAAGAGATAAAGATATAGCCCGCGATGAGCGCGACCTGCGCAGCGACAATCAAGGGCTGGAAGCCGTAAATCTGCGGCAGGAACACGTGCACCACGATCGTCGTGACCGCGCTGGTCAGCCAGATCGTCGCGCCCCAAGGTGCGCCGAGCCACAGCCCGACGCCGGCGAGGAGATCGATGATGGCGAAAAAGACCGTCGCAGTCTGCCACGACCAGCTGTGCGCTTCGAAGCCGCCGCCAGCACCGGCACCGAAGCCGCAGATCGCCACCCAATGGTACAGCCCCTTCAACAGCGACAACCCGGCCACCACGCGGACGAACAAGACGAGCCACCCTGCCCAGCCTTCACGCGCCGGCCGTCGTTCGTCGAGATGCACCGATGCGATGGGATCGGCCGCCTCGTAGACCCTGGGAGCGTCCATGGCGTGTTTAGTTGGCGTCATCCGGGCAAGACCTGAGTGCGCGTTCGGCCATGTCGATCGCCGGACGGCAAGGCGCGCAGGCTTCGACCGCTTGCGGGCAGTATAGGCTTCACGCCTGAGAGGGAGTAAATATCCCCCGGCAGAGCCGGGGGCTTTAGGATGTGAGCCGCTCGAAGCGGCTGGTTGGGGTCGCTAACGCGATCCCGGGTTCGGGTGCCGCCTATGGCGGCACGTCAGCGCCACAGATTGAGTTGCTCCAGGCGCTTATCCTCCTCTTCCTGGTTCTTGATGTACTCACGGATTGCTTGCTCGTCCCGCCCCACAGGTAAATATCCCCCGGCAGAGCCGGGGGCTTTAGGATGTGAGCCGCTCGAAGCGGCTGGTTGGGGTCGCTAACGCGATCCCGGGTTCGGGTGCCGCCTATGGCGGCACGTCAGCGCCACAGATTGAGTTGCTCCAGGCGCTTATCCTCCTCTTCCTGGTTCTTGATGTACTCACGGATTGCTTGCTCGTCCCGCCCCACAGTAGAGACGTAGTACCCTCTGGCCCAGAAATGCTGGCCCACGAGATTGCGCCTACGTTCGCCGTAGACGCGGGCCAGGTGGATTGGCGCTCTTGCCCTTGATGAAGCCCACGACCTGCGACACCGCATATTTCGGTGGGATCGAGATCATCATGTGCACGTGATCCGGCATCAGGTGCCCTTCTTCGATCCGGCATTCCTTCTGCATCGCCAACTTCCGGAACACCTCCCCAAGATGCCTGCGCAGCTCGGTGTACAGCGTCTTCCTGCGGCACTTGGGAATGAAGACCACGTGATATTTGCAGTCCCATTTCGTGTGACTTAGGCTCTCAACCTCGTCCATCGATGAACTTCCCTTTCGTGTGCTTGGCGGCTCACGATTCGGAAGCTTCGTCGATGGACCCCTTTAAACGTCAAACTGCTACTGCCACCCCGGCAGAGCCGGGGGGTCTCCTATCGGATGCTAGAAAGCGCCGCCCATCGACGCCGCGGTTGAAGCGAGCGGTCGATTGGGCGCGCATCCGCAAAACTGGATCGCCGGGTCTCGGCGCTCTCGCGCCGGCCCGGCGATGACGATCATTAGAGAGACGCGCCGGCCGCACGCCATCACCTCCGCGCGGCCGCGGGGGTCGCGCCTCGCCGCACGTCAGCTCGCGGCGAACTTCAACAGCTTCATCGCGTCGAAGTCCTGCACGCCGCCGCCCACGCGCTTGGTGGTGTAGAACAGCACGTAGGGCTTGGCGCTGTAGGGATCGCGCAGCACGCTGACGCCGGCGCGGTCGACCACGAGATAGCCGCGGGTGAAATCGCCGAAGGCGATGGCGTAGGCGTCGGCGCCGATGTCCGGCATGTCCTCCAACTCGACGACGGGGAAGTTGAGCAGCGTCGCGCGCCCGCCGAGCACGCCGGGCGGCTGCCACAGATATTGGCCGGTCGTATCCTTGAACTTGCGGATCGTGCTCTGCGTCTTGCGGTTCATCACGAACACGCCGTTCTGGCGGTAGCCGGCCTTCAGCGAATAGATGAGGTCGACCAGCACATCGGACGGACTGCTCGCGGGCCAATTCCCCGCCACGCCGGTGGCGATGTAGCCGATCTTGGTCCACTGCCACGAGGCGTTGGCGACCGTGGGATAGGAGAGAAAGCCTTTTGGCCGCGCGACGCCGTCGCCGGCGACGAAAGCTGCGCCCTCCTGCGCGGCGAAGGCAAGCTCCACCTCCGAGGCGATCCACTGGTCGATATTGACTGCCGCGTCCTCGAGCAGCGTCGCGGTCGCCGCCGGCATGGCGTACAGCTCCATGACCGGGAAGTTCAGCTCGTCGAGCACCGGCGAACCGGTCTGCGGGCGCGCATCGGTCTCGCCCACCCAGCCGACCGCGGGGCCGGAGGTCATGAACGGCTTCTTGTAGACATTGGCGCTGACCGTGCGCACGCTGGCGATCGAGCGGATCGGCGAGATTGCGGCAAGCCGCGCGCCGATCTCCGTCTCCACCTCGGGCGGCACGAGACAGCCGCCGTCCGGCCCCGAGCCGGCCGACAGCGCCTTGACTTCGAGCTGCCGCAGCGCCGCGCTGTCGCCGCGCCGGACATAGGCCTCGAACGCCGCCTTGTGCTCGCGCGCAGCGAACGAGCGCACCGCAGTCGGGATCGGATTGGGGTTGAAGATAGAGAGAAGCGCGGCGGCTTATCGCCGTAACCGCCGCAAGGGCTGTTTCAAACCTGCCTTACGCAATGCCTTCATATGTTGCTATCCAGCAATGCGTCGTCTTGCTCCAAGGCGAGGGACGCAAATGTAAGTTAGAGCTCGAGCTTCGGTGGCGGTCGATTGTCAAGCTCCCGACGGATCTTCGTCGCTTCTTCCCACGTGCTTGCGGATCCCCGTGCCCACCGCGGGCTTCCTCGTCCTCGAGAATGACGGAAATACCGATCTGATATTGCGCTCCAGGCTTCCATTCGTTGTCCGGCGTCGCGTCGGACGGGACGCGCGGATCATTGATGCCGCCGCCTGTGCTAACGCCGCCCGCGCTGCCCCCGCTCGTCCATCGCCCGCCATCGGGGTTGCCCGCGGGCACGCGCGGCCGGTCGGGATTGAAGCACGCCTATTGTTGCCGTCGCAGCAAGTCGTCACGAGCCATTTTCCGTCTCGTGTTGCATCTATTTGTGGTCGAGGATTGTTTCCTTCGTCGGGTAAATGACACGCCCGACGTTGTAATCGATTTGCATTCCGCGCCAAGTCTGTCGTCTTGCGAAGATCGAACTCACCTTTGGAACCGTTATCACGATTTTGTCCGCCGAGAGCTGGACCGTCGGCAGCCCGGCGATCTCGACCGGATCGTATTCGAATAAGAGCGTCCGCTCGCGCTCGCCCCTCTTCCAACCGTAAATATAGGCGGTGGCGGTATGAGCAATGGCTGAGCAATATGTATCAGTAATCTCGAAGTCGTACCCGGACGGATCGGAAATCGTCTTCCTGGACTCGGTGATACAGGCCGGGCCGCGCCATGGCGCGAGCAGCACGAGGTAGCAGGAGCCGAGGAGGCCGGCGCTAATTCCGACAATAACCGTGACCATACGGAGAGACCGAACGAATGCTCCATGCCGCTTATCTAGGCGTGCCAAAGAGCCCGCTTCGTCCGACTTCGTAACCGTATTCGGTGTAGTGTCGGGTGTCTGGGTGGAGAGCATAGGGTTCTTCGGGTCGGGCATTGCTCGAACCGAACCTCGCATAAATCCCTGCGATGCTCAGCGTCTCATGGAGCGTAAGCCCGGCCTGTTGGCTATACAGCCCGACATTGAAATTTGAAACATTCCGATAATGCGGAAGCTGAGTATAGCCGCCGTTCGGGTTCGCCTCGCGCTGATAGTCGAACGTGCCACCTTGGCTGAGGTCACGATACATCGAGAGACCAAGAAAGCCAATGGCGCCGGCTCCGCCTTCGGGACTCTCGAGTAGAGATCGGTAAATCTCGCCGGTCTTCCGCCCGGCCTGCGCCACGGGTGAAAGGTCGGCGACCGGCGACTGCATGTAACCGGTCGGCGACTTCTGTCGGGTATTTTCGAGCCGTCCGGCAGAACTACGTCGGTTGGCGTCGCCGCGGCGCGGAAGCCGCTGGGCGGAGCTGCCTCCGCATATTGCGGACCTGGATATCCAACAGTCGGGGCGTCGGATAGGACATTCGGATTGATTTGGCTGCCCGCATCAGCAAGGCGCACACGGTCGACCCTTCTGGCAGTGCCCGCGATTGTCCTGCTCCCGCCCTCGCGCGTCCACCGGCCGCCGTCGGGATTGCCAGCAGGAACGCGGGGCTGGTTGGGATCGTAATGCGAGGGGTGCAGCGCCTTGCGGCAGACGTCCCAGCGGCGGTTGAAGGCGGCGATGAACTTGTCCCAGGCCGCGTCATAACGGCGTTTCAGGCGCTCCGCTTCCGCGTGCTGCAGGGCGCGTTTGCGTCGGCGCTCCTGCTGAAGCTGCACGAAGGCATGCTGGATCGAATCGTGCTGCGCTTGCAGGCGCGCCAACTCGGCAGCGGGCGGAGGATTGCCCCCCAGTGGCGAAGCCGGGTCCGTGCGCCGGTGATGGGCGGCGTGAAAATTCCAGAGCTTGTGGTCCCGGTGCAGCAGACGCTCGCGCCAGCGCGCGGCGTCGCAATCCGCGAAGCCTCGCGCATCCGGCCGCACGAAAAGATGCGCATCCGGCCGCATCCAGCGGCGGCGCTGATGCGCGACCAGCTCGTCGAACGAATAGGGCATGGCTACGCGCTCGCCTGCCGCCCGGAGACGCCGCGGCGCACTGCGCCCGCGCTCGTAATCGTGCGCCAGGCGCGCTCGGCGCGGCTGGACGTCGTCGAGCGCCGCGCCACTGATCCGCCCTGCCCTTTCTCGACCGCGCGCACGCGCGCGCCGGACAGCAGCGGAAAGGTCACGATGGAGATTTCCCACAAATCGATCTGTTCGAGCTGCCGCACGCGCGTGCGCGGATCGATGCGGCCGCGCACGGTGCGAAAGCCGATGGAGAGGCCGTCGATCGCGCCGGCCCGCACCAGCGCCAGCACTTCCCGCGCCCGCGCCACGTCGGCGATCAGCCGGCCGCGCGCGCGCAAGCCCCGCCCGTCCTCGAACAAATCGAGCCACACGCCGATCGGCTCGGCGGGATCGTGCTGGAACAGCATGGGGATGCGGCGCAGCCCGCGCGTCCGCAAGGTCTGCGCGAACGCGCCCGGCATCACCATGTCGCGGGTCGAATTGACCGCGTGGAACAGCGACGCGTAGCCTTCCACCGCGCCGTCGCTGTCGATCGTCGCCGTGCGAATGGTCTGGTTCGGTGCAAGCATGACTCTCCCCGCGCCCCTTGCGGACGGCAAGGTTCCCAAATCCGTTCGTTCAGGATTGCGAAGCTCAGCGCTTGTCGCTGCGTTTCACGCTCGCCTTGCGCTTCGTCGTCGCCGCGTTGCGGCGCGCGGGCGCACGGCGGCCGAGACGGTCGAGCTGGTCGAGAAACTCGCGGAAGGCGGTCAGGCGAGACGGCTGCGATTTGCGTTCGCCGGTCAGCGAACGCAGCATGGTGTGCAAGGTGTCCATCGACCCTCCTCGTCCATCGACAGAAAAGCTCTTTTGAGGACGGAGCGACCTGCAGGAACACTTCGGTTCGCGCGGGAGCCGAACAAACGCCCGGACATGAAAAAACCCTCCGCCCGACGACGGAGGGTTTTTGCAGATCGACCGGTCGCCGCCGAAGCTAGCGCGCAGCCTTGGCGCCGCCGCGCAGCGCTTCCGCGTCCTTCAGATGCTTTTCCAAGGTCGGCAGCGTGTCTTTCGCGAATTGCGCCACGTCGCCGTCCTTCTTGGCGACTCGCTCGAATGCGTGGATCGCCTTCTTGTGATCTTCGATCATCGCCTTGATAAAGGCGCTGTCGAAAGCCGCGCCGTTGAGCTTGGACAATAAAATTTTTTTTTTTTATAATTTATTTTTTTAATTTTTTAAATATAAAATATTAAAAAAAAAATTTATTTATATAATATAATAATAATAATAAAAAATATAAATATTTAATAACAATAACGAACAAAAATAACTAACAAAAAAATTCGAACAATAATCTCAAACTAAACACAACTAAATCACGCAAACCGAACTTGACAATATCTAAATCAATAAAAAACAAAAAACAACAAAAAAAAAAAAACTCAACCTTCTAGCTTTAGATCCGCCGATCTGTTGGAGACTATATCGCAAAAGGAAAATATATAGAGACGAGAGAAATCATCGAAAAAATCCAATTCAATATCTATAAACAAAATCATTAACACATCATCTATAAAAATCACATCTTAATCATATATAATAACAAATATTAATCTTAATTAAAAAAATTAATATATACTATATATTTTATAAACATCTCTTTTATCTCATAAATAAAATTATCTCTAATCTCATATAAAAACATTTATATAATATCTCTTTTAAGGAGGACGATTCGGTCAGTCATAAATGTGCGACAAGCTGATAGCTGTTTTTATCTTCTTTATTCTTCTTTATATCATCTTCTTTATCTTTCTTTTTTTTTCTCTTTTTTCTTTCTATCTCTTTTTTCGCTATTTCATCGCGTTTTATTCTAGGGGGTATGTGATGCATGCGCATTCTCTATCTTTTGGGCGAGCGTTTGTCGTGTCTCGCTCTACCTTACTCTTTCTTTTTTATTCTTTTTTCATCTTAGCGCAGCATAAAAAAATAATCTAATTTAAATATTAATATTTAAAGAAAAAAAAAAGTCGGTCGTACTCCGCCTTCTCTTTCTTGGTGGGCGCGGTGGGCGCCTTGATGCCCAAAGAGTTCGCGAGCGCGATCGCCTTCTGATTGGCGGCGGAGTGATCCTCGACCAGCACCTTGCCGAAGTTGCGCACGCCGTCATTGGCACCCTTGTCCTGGGCCAGCTTGCCCACGTCGATCTCCGCCAGGTTGCCCTCGATAGCCGCCCGCACGAATCTCTCGCTCGCCTTGTCGGCTGCCAGGGAAGCGGAACTCGCCCAAGCCGCCGCGGCGACGAGCCCCAGAATGAACAGAACTCTCCTCATCTTTCGGACCTCCCGTCAGTGTTCGTCGCGCGTGCGACGGTATCGACTTAACGGTCGAACCGTAGACCTGTTCCGGGCTAGCCCCCCGTTTCCCGCCTCACTCCAGCCGGTCGCCGCCTTCGAGCGGGCCGAAGCCGAGCAGTTCGCGCTTCTCGTTCACCGTGAGGAACGGCGCATTGGTCACACGCTCCCACAGCGAGTCGCGGTCGGCGCTGAGCGCATCGATGCGGTCGGGTACGATCGACAAGCGTGACGCCCGCGCCGAAGGCGGGTCCAAGCCATTGCGCGAGCGCGCTCGCGATGCGGTTCGCGAGCGGCAGCACGGTGTGGCGCCAGAAGGCGCGGTTCGCCTCCTGGTAATTGGCGTAGGTGTTGTCGCCGGGAATGCCGAGCAGCATGGGCGGCACGCCGAAGGCGAGCGCGATCTCGCGCGCCGCCGTGTGCTTCGCCTCCATGAAGTCCATGTCCTTGGGCGAGAGCGACATCGCCTTCCAGTCGAGCCCGCCCTCGAGCAGCAGCGGGCGGCCGGCATTGGCCGAACCCTGATAGGTGGTTTCGAGCTCGCGCTTGAGCCGCTCGTATTGGCTATCGGACAGCACCGCGCCGTCCGGCCCGGCATAGACGAGCGCGCCGGATGGGCGCGCCGCGTTGTCGAGCAGCGCCTTGTTCCACGCGGCGGCTGCGTTGTGCGTGTCGATGGCGACGGCGGCGGCTTCGAGCGCGCCCAGCCCGTAATGGTCATCGAGCGGATTGAACAGCGTCAGATGCATGATCGGCGGGACGGGCGCACCTGCTCGAAGCGTACGGTGCGCGACGCCACCGTGTATTCATAAGCCTGCGCGCAGCCGTCCGGCCCCGGCACGACGCGCATGCGGTCGGGCCGCAGCGCGTAGAGCTCGCGCACCGCGCCGTCGAGGCTGACCGCTTCGATATAGCTGTTGCCGCTGATCAGGAGATAGGCGGTGACCGCTTCAAGAAAGCCGGCACCGTCCTGCCGCGGATTGGGGCGCGCCAGCAACGCCGCGAGCGGGTGCTTGTCGAGCGCCTGCGCGCCCTCATAGACGAGGAAGGCAAGCGCGCCGACATTCTCCGCCACCAGCTTGATCGCGCGATGCACGATCGCGTTGGCGACGAAGCCCTCGCGCGCCAGCGCCGCATAGTCGCGCGGCGTCCACCGCGCGCGCCCGGGCGACGAAAGCTGGATCAGCCGCGCCGTGCGCGAAGCTTTCCGCTCCGCCGGGCGGAGCAAGCGTGCGATCAGGTTTTTCACGTGGATGCTCCAAAAAAAGGCCGGTCATAGGACCGACCTTTTCAGTTTCTCCGGTTAACGGGCACCGCTGCCACCGTTCATTGGTGGCCGCCGTGGGGATTACCGGCCGGCACGCGCGGCTGGTCAGGGTCAAAGCCCGCCTTGCGGCATGTCTCCTGATAGCGCGCGAGGCTTCTCAAGAAAATTTGCCAGCCCGGATCGGCCTCCCTGAGCGGCGGCAGGCCGTGCGCTTTTCTGAACGCCATGGCGTGATCAATGGCGCGAGATTCGTCCGCGGCACGGGAGCCCAGAGGCGACCTTTCAGGAGGCCGCTGCATCCCGCTCTATCGTGCCACAGATCATCGAAAGGAAGTTCCTAAGCGATCGTTCGTCGTGGCATCGCCAATCGGCATCCGTGCTGCGCCAAATCGCCTGGAGTTCTTCTCCCGTATAAGGACCATTCAACAGGTGTTTGATGTAAGCGTGGAGCGTCGAGCGTCGCTCCCGCGGTATCCGCTCCAACGCTCCATCAATCCAATCCTGGGGATCAGGACCGTAGACCATCAGCAGGTCCTGGTGCAGTTGAAGGCAGAAATCGAAGAATTCGTCAGGAGTCTGCATGACGTTCACCGGCCAATTCTCGGATTGTAATTCCTGGGAAAGGCGGTAATGACGCGATAGCCATATGTCGAGGCTGGATCATGGGCGATCACCACACCCACATTGTAGGTCTTGCGAACCCGAATTGGGTCGTCAGGTTGGTCTAGATACGCTTCGCGCCCGGTCTCATAGCCAAATCGCCATGTTAGCAGTTCTCTGGTTGATTGACCGCTGGCAACTCTGGCCACGCCTTCCGGATTGTTTTCAATCGTCCGACCGATGAGGTCTCTCGCTGATTCAACCGAATCGAACGACCCGTTCCGATACGTCCCGACCGATATGAATGGCCCGCGAACCTGCTCCCGACGGATGCGTTCTATTAATTCTGCGTCGGTTTTTCCTACATGGTCATCTACAATGTGCTTGTTTTAAGAGGCGCTCTTTTTCGCTTGCGTTCTGCGCATAGCGCGCGCCGGGAATCCAGATATTGTCCGGCGCTGCGTCCGACAGGACGCGTGGGTCGTTGATGCCGCCGCCCGTGTCACTGCCTGCTGCGCCGCTCCCGCTCGTCCATTGTCCTCCATCCGGATTGCCGGCCGGCACGCGCGGCTGGTCAGGGTTGAAACCCGCCTTGCAGTCGGCATCCTCAAAGCCCGCCCTGCGGCACGCCTCCTGGTAGCGCGCGAGGTTTCTCAGGACGATTTGCCAGCCTTTGTCCGCCTCCGTGAGCGGCGGCAGGCCGTGCGCCTTCCGCCTGGCGATTTCGTGCTTTATGACCGCGAGCTGCACTCGCAGCGCCGCCGCGTCCCATTTCAGCTTCAGCAGCTCGCTCAGCGACGGCCCGCTCGCGCCAGCGACCGCGCACCCCGCGTATTCGGGCGCCCGTGCCTCGGACCAGGCCGACGCCGCGCGCGTCCGATCTGCTTGCCCTTCGTTATAACGAAAATGGAAATTCCACAGCTTGCGGTCCAGATGCAGGAAGCGATTGCGCCAGCGCTCCGCCTGCGCGCGTTCCTCGTCAGGAGACATGAAAAGGCGCGCTAGGGCTGCGTCCAACGGCGGCGCTCATACGCGACCAGGTCTTCCAGTGTGTAAGACATGCCCTGCGTCCGCCTCCCAACCGCCTCACAGCCCCCGCACCCGTGGCCCGCGTTTCGCCCCGAAGCTGAGCGTGGAGACGGCCCAGACGAGCGCGTCGAGCCGGTCGGGCGAACGGCCCGACGACAGCCCGTCGATGCCGAAGTCGCACATCTCGTCTTCCAGCGCCGGAAAGACGCCGGCGTGTTTCACCCTGCCCTGCTCGTAGAGTGCGGCGACCGGCTCGGCGCGCAGCCATTTTCCTCGCCTCGCATGCACCGCGGTCACCGGCACGCTCGGGTCGGCCTCGGCCAGCACCTGGCGCGCCATCTCGCCGCCCTGATTCACCTCGACGACGAGCGCATCGGCGTCCAATCGGCGCCACAGCGCGATCGCCTTCGCCGCCCAGCCGGCCGGCGACAGCCCGGACACGGTCTCGTCGGCGAGCACGTAGACGAAATCCCCGGCGCGCCCGGCGGCGACGATGCCGCAGGCAGCCGCGCGCCGCCCGCTCGAGGCAGGCGGATCGACCGCGACCACAATGCGTTCGAGCGCCGGCGCAGCTTCGACGCGTGCGGCTTCGATCAGCGCGCGCGACCACAGCGCATCCGGCCGCTCTTCGACGAGCTCGCCGTCCAGCTCCTGGCGGCCCAGCCGCGTGCCGGCATAGCGCGCGGCGATCGTTTCGAGGAAAGCGGGCGCAAGGTTGTAGGCGTTGGCGCGCGTCGCTGCGCGCGTGACCGCCGTACATGGGTCGGCCAGCAGCCGCTTGATCAGCGCGCTTGGCCGCGGCGTCGTGGTGATGATCTGGCGCGGCGCTTCGCCGAGACGCAGCGCGAATTGCAACATGTCGAAGGCCGCCTCCGCCTGCCGCCATTTGGCAAGCTCGTCCGCCCAGGCGGCGCCGAATTGCGGTCCGCGCAGGCTTTCCGGGTCTTCCGCCGAAAAGCCCTGCGCGACCGCGCCATTGCTCCACTCGAGACGGCGGCGGCTTGGCGTCCACACAGGGCGTTCGCTCCGCGCATGCGCGGCGAGCACGCCCGACACGCCCTCGACCATCACCTCGCGCACGTCGTGCTCGGTCTCCCCGACCAGCGCGATGCGGCCGACCGGGCGCGCGGCGAAAGGCGGCAGCCCCAGAGCAAGGCCCCTCACCCAGCGCGCGCCCGCCCAGGTTTTTCCGGCGCCGCGACCGCCGAGAAACAGCCATGTCGTCCACGCCCCGCCGTTGTTGGCGCAGGCCGGCGGCAGCTGGAACTCATGGGCGAAAAGCTCGGCGTCCTTCTCGAAGGCTTCGAGGAAGCCCCTATCCGCCGTCGCCAGCAGCTTCAGCCTCAGCGCCGGCGGCAAGCGTTTCAAGCCGTCGCGCAAGCTCGCGACGGAATTCTTCGAGGTCTCGCGGCGCGCCATCGTCGTCTTCATCGGCTTCCGGCGTCTGCGCGGGCGCGGTGAGCCGCATCACTTCCTTCAAGGCGCGGGCGAGGCTTGCGAGCGTGCGCGCCGAGCGCTCCGCTTCGGCCTGGTCGGCCGCGCCGAGCGCGCTCAGCACTCGGTCGATCGCATCGAGCTCGCGCTCGACCGCGCGCTGGACGCGAACCGCCAGCGCCTCGGGCGTCGCCGCCGGCCGACGGCTTGCGCCGGTTTGCGGACGCGCGTCTGCTTCAGGCTGCTTGCGAGACGCTTGCGCCTGACGGGCCGCGCGCCGGGACGTCTTGGTGCGCGACCGTCCAGCGCTTCGCCGCAATAACGCGGCGCGACGGGGCCAGCCCCATTCCACGATCCGAGCATCGAGCGTGCGCCGCGTGATTCCGAGCGAAGCAGCCACTGCGTCGAGCGAGGTTTGCGGGTCTTGGTAAAGCCGGAGCGCAGCGTCGATCTGCTCCGGCGCAAAAGTCTTCTTCACAAACGCCATCGCGAAGCCTCGCTGCGCGGACACTCCGGCATGAGGGTTCCGGCCGCTGATCCGCGGCCAACGTCAGTTGATGGGTGAAAACGCGCTCACGGTACGCGAGGACCATCGACCTCGGACCACGACGACGAACGGCCAAGCGTTATCTCTCGCCTGTTCGCCAGCGCTTGACGCCACGTCGCGCGACCGGTCACCGTCCGACGGCCAGCGCATCCCCTCGCGCAATTCGGGAGCGTGCCGCGACCCTAGCTCGGGAGCGGCGCGCTGTCAATGATTAAATTCCTATTTTCCAGCGCGACGTATTTGGGAGCCCAAAGCTCGCCGAGTTGCGACCAGGCGGTCCGGAAATCCGTTACGTCGACGGCGCCGTCTCTTCCGGCTTCAAGGTGCGCTCGACCACCGCTTTGGTGATCATCCAGGATCCGTAGAAATTGGCGAAGAAGAGCGCGAGGAACACGGCGACGCTGCCTGCGTCGGTGATATTGCTCTCCACGAACAGGCCGACAAACACCGCAACGACCGTGCCGATTACGACGAGGATCGCGTAGAGGATGAGCGCTCGCATGACGTCTCCAATGTAAGCCATTCCGTTCCAGCGAAATCGGAATGCGCCCGTTGTCCGTAGCCGTCGCGTGCGCGGAGCTTAGCATGTCCGTGCTCCCGCACGACCTTCCCGTCGCCGCCGTCGCGCCCCCTAGTCTTCCTCATCTCGCCGCGATCTGCAATGTGCATCGCCAAAGCCGCGCCCTTCGACTGCCGAGTCCAAAGGAGATCACAAAGGACCGCGACGGCTAGGCCCTTCGACCGCTTCGGCGAGGGGCGTTCCGCTCAAGGCGCGCGGCGGCTGCAGCGCTTTTTTCGGAATTCGGGTGGGCCATTTGACGATGCGATCCTCGAGTTCCTGCTCGCCCATCGCATCCTCATAGACGCTCACGCGACCGCGCACCGAAATGCCCGCTGCGTGCACGGTCTCCGGATCGCCGGAGACGAGCGGGTGCCACCAATAGAGGTCGCGGCCGGAATCGATCAGGCGATAGCCGCAGGTCGAGGGCAGCCAGTTGAGGCGGCTGATGTTCTGCGCCGTCAGTCGGTCGCAATTCTCCACCCGCGCATTGCGGTTCGGATAATCCTGGCAGCGGCAGGTTTGCCCGTCCAGCAGCCGGCAACCGACATCGGTGTAAGCGATCTCGCCGGTGTCTTCGTATTCGAGCTTGTTGAGGCAGCAACGGCCGCAGCCGTCGCACAGGCTCTCCCATTCGGCCCTGGTCATCTGGGCGAGAGTCTTGCGTTTCCAGAACGGGCGATTGTCGAGGGCGGACATGCGCAAAGGCCGAGAGAATCTCGATCGTCTTTTGTGGCACCCCGCACGCGGCCGCGCAAGCGGCGATCAAGGTCCGCCCAAGCCCTCTTCTTTCATCGTCGTGAGCACGCCGTCAACTCCGTGCGGCCACCATGGGCTTGCGAATCTCGCGAAGCCCGGGTCGCGCGAACCCGCAAAACCTTAAGATCGTGATGTGCGTCGCCGCCGCTTGCGCGGAGACGTAGTCCGGCTGCGCGAACCACTATCCTTCGGTTCGTCCACATACCGTTCGATGCGGACCACCGGCAGGATGATGATCGTCGCCGATTCGCTGCGATCCGTGCTCACCCGGCCATCGCTGTAACGGCGCGACTCCGGAAACGTGACGATGTTCCCCATGCCCCCCTCCGGCGGATTAAGAGGCGTCCGCGGTTGCCCACCCACTAATGATTAGGGACTTGTTTTGGTTAACGTTGCGCAAACGGTCATGGAGTTAAACTGTGGCGGAAAAGTAGTGCGTTTCGACGGTTTCAGTGGAGTTGTTGCGTGCGTGCAACGCTGATTTCCGGCGCGGACAGCTTGAATGGGCTGGGCCAATGCGGGGCCGACATCAGGCAGAATTTGTTGCGCGCATTGACCGAGCTGTACGTGCAGAAAGCCCCCCACAGCGCAGAAGAAGAACGGCAATTTGTCGAACTGGCGGTTCGACTGATCGATGCGGTTGACGCCGTCACGCGCGCCGAGATTGCACATCTGCTTGCAAATTATCCGGGCGCCCCAGCCGACATTCTCGATCGGCTTACCGCTAATTCAGCCAATGACTTGGATGAAATCGGCCGACAGTCGTTGCACGCGTCGCCGGACGCCAGCCTTCCTTCTGCCTCGACCGATCCGGACGATATCGCTGACGCTGTGGCCCTCACGCAACGGTTTTTCGCCGCTTCACCGAAAGAACGCGCCACGATTCTGGCAGAACTCGACTCGGACGAAACACTCGAACCAGCCGCGTTGCGGCCGTCGCCGGACACCGCGAGCGTGCTGGAAACGAGCGCGCTCGCCGGCCGGCCGGCCGACTTGATCCGCAAACTCGAGAGCGCGCTCGGCATCGCGCGTCCCCTCGCCGAAGCCATCGTCAACGACCGCTCCGGCGAACCGATCGTGGTCGCGGTCAAGGCCTTGGCGATTCCAATCGATGTGCTGCAGCGCATTCTTCTGTTCGTGAATCCGTCGGTGGGCCATTCGGTGCGCCGCGTCTATGCGTTGTCGGCGCTGTTCGGCGAGATCGGCTCGGCCGCGGCGCTTCGGCTGGTCGCGGCGTGGCGAAAGGCAAGCGGGGCGCCATCGCGCCGCCGTCCGACTGCTCCGCCGCCGGCAATGCGTTCCCTCTTCGCCGGCAATGCTCCTGCGCGTAACGCCCAGGCGGCGCCTGCGCAGGGCGAGGGCGGGGCTTCGTCAGCGAACGATCCGCTCGAGAAAGTGGCGTCCTGAGCGCTCCTCGATTTCGATTACCCAGATGTCGGGATCGAACCGACTTTCGCGAGCGATATAGGATTCGACCGCGCTCTCCGGCGCGGGCAGCGTGGCGAGAGCCGGCGTGAACGCGCGGTCCGATGGCCTGCGTTCGTCGAACGCGGATTGTGGCGCCGGGCCGTAAAGGTCCGCGGTGCCGTCGAGGCGGTTGACAATGACAAAGATCGCGCCCGCCTCCTCGGCGCCGCGCCGCCGCACCGCCGCGAACACTCCTTCGACGCCGCAGCGGCGGATGTAGGCGGAGACCCAGATCCCGGATTTCAGGCGCATCGGCACGGACCGTCGGTTGGAGACCAAATTCTGCTCGCGCGCCGTTGGGCGGGCGTTCGGCGGTTCGAGCACCGAATCGCGAAGCAAAGCGGACGCACAAAAAAAGAGCCCGGGATTGCTCCCGGGCGCAAGTCTTGGAGGGGACTGAACAGAAACGCTCACCAGACCCAGCGAACCTTTCCGGTTCCGGCCCAGGTCGTCGCGCCGTTGCCGAACTCGCCATCGAACTTGCCGGAAACGGTCACGTAGGGCGTGAGCGGGACTTCAACCACGCCGGAGACAAGGGCGGCATTGGCCGGCAGTTGCGCGCCGGTCGTCAGGAAGGTCGAACCGGGCAGCGTCGCGAACTGAGCCGACACGGTGGCGTTGCGCTCGTATTCGTGCACCCAGGCGGCGCGGGCGCGCAGGAGGACGCCATACGGGGTCGCCCACCACAGCTGCGTATCGAACCAAGCGCCGAGCTCGCTCCGCACCGCGGTTACGTCCCTGGAGGCCACAACGTTCGCGGTCGCGCCCGTTCCAGCGGTGGGCGTCTCCGTGAAGCCCGGCAGGAACGCTGTCTGCGCCTGCACCGCGGCGTAAGGCGTGACGCCGAAATACGGGGTGCTGAACCAGCGATAGCCGCTTTCCAACCGGCCGGCCACGACGGGCAGCGTATAGCTCGCGGTCAGGGTGTCGAAGACCGGCCCGATGATCACCGTCCGGTCGTTCTTCACCCATTGCGCGCCGCCGGCGACGGCGCCGGTCACATAGGCCGGACCGAAGTACGACTTGCCGTAAATGCTGCCCTGGAAGAAATCGGAATGTCCCGAGCCGTAGCCGTTGGCAAGCGTGAAGCTTGTTTCGCCGCCCGCCAGGGCGAAGCCGATCTTGGTATTGGGCCACAACCGGTAATCGGCCCCGGCCGCGCCGCCGGCAATGCGCGAGGTGACGTCCTGGCTTCCCACCGCCGCGTCGCCGTCAAGCTTGGCGACGCCGCCGAAACCCGATCCCCAGAACGACCAGCTCGGCTCAATCCAGACGGGAGCCGGCGGCGCCTTGGTGTAGATCCGGTCCTTCGGCGTCACCGCCGCATAGGCGCGCGCGACCTCGGGCGGCGCCTCCTGTTCCGGCGCAAAGCGGAGCGCCGTGCGCGTCTGCATTCCAGCTCCAACCGCCCATCCAGCGTCCCCGGGTCCGGCAAAGTCAAAGATCGTGCCGAGGAAGCTGTTCATGCTTTTGAACGCGCTTTGTGCTGCGGCCGTCCCGGTCTGGCTCGCCATCTGGTTCAGGGTCGATGCAAGCGCGGCCGGCGTCAGAAGATAAAGGTTCTGAAACGAGGCCGGCAGAGTCGCGCCGCCGTTGATCACGGCGTTGAGCGCATTCGCGACGCTCAAGCCGTTGCCCGGCGTTCCCAGCGGCGCCGCGATATTGGCCTGCGCGAAGCTAAGAAAGGCGTCCTGCGCGTCGTAGCTTAGGACCGGCCGGACGTTGACGCCCGTGCTGTTATAGGTGATCGAACTGAACTGGCCGCTCAGCCCGTTCGCCGCCGTCGTCAGCACCGGAACCCTGCCGCCGATCGTGTAGATGCCGGGGGCAAAGTTCGCGGAAGCCTGGACGCCGGACGCGATCGCAGCCGTGCCCGTCACATTGGTGAGGCTCGTCGCGCCGGGAGCAAGCTGGACCGCATAGGCCGATCCATGATTGAATTGCAGGTTGCCCTGGATCGTCAGAGTGCCGGGCCCGCCGATGATCCCCGGCGCGCTGGACGCGGTGGGCGCGAGCGTGCCGCCGCTGTTGACCGTCGTATTGCCTTGGACCAAGCCGGCGCCGCCGAACGTGCCGCCGTTGCCGACGCTGACATCGGTGGCGACCTTGTCCGTCGAAGCCAGCGCGAGAACGCCGATGACGTTCTGGAAATAGCCGGCCGCAGAGTAAAGGTCGATGCGCGACCAGTAGCTGAACGGCGTGCCATAGAAGGCAGCCAGAGCGTTGGTTTCCGTGTTGACGATGATCTGGTTGATCGTGCTCGTTTGCAGCGAGCCGTAAATGCCGCCCGTCGGTGCGATCGTCTGCGCCGCGGCGGTGCTGCCGCCATACAGGGTCGCGAGCAGGATCGATGCGTCCGGCCCACCTGCGGGGGCGGCTTCGCGCGGCCCCTGCGCAAACGACAGGGTCGGCAGACCATAGGTCAGGCGGCTTATATAATCCGCTTGGTTTTGCTGGGCGTTGCTGAACCGATCCGGCGCGCTCGTCGCCGAGCAGACCGCGATGCTGGTGCCACACCCGGTCTGGAGCAGGTTTCGCACATCGGCCTGCGCGGCAGTAAACAAAGTCTGGAAATTGCCGGTCGTCGTCACCGTACCGATGCCGAACACGCCGTTGACGGTCGCGTTCGTGTATTGCGGATTGTTGTTGAGCATTTGCACGACATCATAGGTGCCGAGAACGCGCCCCAGCATGACGTCGAGCGGATAATGCACGCCGAGCACAACGCGGCTGTCGCCGTATTCGGAGGCGCGCGTCATGAACTGCTGGTAGCGTTCCGGCACAATCATCGCGAACAGCAGCGATGTCGTATACCCGAAGGTGGTGTGGCCGCTCGGCGCCGCTGCGTTCGCAAATAGGCCGGTTCCGACATTTCCGTTCACGCCGCCCGCAATACCGGTGTTGGACTGCACGACGCCGAAATAGTTTGGCGCCGAAAAGCTCACGATGCTGCCTGGCGAAACCTGAATCGGCCGGGAGTTGCCGGTCAAGTTCCTGGTCGCTGCCGGTGGATTGTACGCCAGGTCGTAAACATTGAAGATGCCGTTCGCAGGTAACGAGACATTCGTGATCGGCGAATTCGAGGTCGCGGTCTTTCCCAGCGCCAGGTTGCCATTGTTGATGAACTGGCTGCCATTGGCGGAGCCGTCGGCGAGAAAGTTCTTTGACTTTCCGGAGTTGTCCTGAGAGATCGCGTTGATTTGCCGGAACAGCTGCTGAAGATTTGTCGAGAAGGTGACAGTCGTTCCATTCGAGGCCTGACTGTTGTTGGCGTTCCAGATCTGGGCCATGCGGGAGCCGAGCGCATCGGAGAGCACGACGCCATTGTCGGTCGTGATCGTATTGTCGATGATTGCCTGCGCTCGCTGTGCGGTGGTCGAATTATTGTTGATCCCAATGGCGACCGGCAGGTTCTGGTTGATCGTTTCGGTGCCCAGAAGGGTGGTGAAGGGCATCAGCAAATTGATGGCATTGACATTCAGCGGCGTTGCAATCGTTTGCGTTTGCGCCTTCGCGACGCTGACGGACGCCGTCGTGACGACGATGACGGCGACTGATTGCAACAGACGTGAATGGAATCGGTTCTTGTGGACGGCGCGCATGTTAGCCCCCGTAGTCCAAGGAAAGCCCCAGCGCGACGAGATTAAATCGTTAACCCTGAGTTAACGTGACAAACCTATTGCTAGCGGATTAATACCGTAACAAGTTGCAAAATCACAACATTTTTGCTTGGGTGGAAAGCGGCTATATTGCCAGGATTTTGTTACATAAAAAAAAGGAATAATGACTACGTATTTGTCCGATCCGTGAGAAACGCATGGTCCATAACGATCGAGGCGGGCGACGCGCTATATGAGTTTCCAGAGCGGCGCCGTTGCGAAAACAAGCGCTGCATCGCTCACCCGACTCTTTGCCAGTTTTGACCCGCCCCCGATTGGACCGGCGTCACTCGAGCGGCCGGTCGGTCACCGCGACAAGTTCCTTCAAGAACTGATCGCTGATTTGTCCGGTGACCGGCAACTTGTGCACTTTTTCGAATTCCTCGATGGCCTGGCGGGTGGCGGCGTCGAAATGCCCGGTCGGCTTTACCTGGCCGTATCCGAAATCGGCAAGCGCCTGCTGCACGGCTCGCACTTGCTTCGACGATGCCGGTTCCTGATCGCCGCGCGGCGGCGGCGCGCTCGCGTGGGTCCGAGCAGGCGGCGCGCCCGGATCGGAAACGGCGGCGCTCGGAGCGATGCGCGCCGGCGGAGGATTCGGATCCGCATGCGGCGTGGCGGCGGTCGGCGTCGGCTTCGCGCCCAACGGCGATCGTGTGATCGTCTTGAGTATGGCCTCGCTCGCCTCGCCGCTGGGCGACAATCCCGCGCTTTTCTCGAACTGGCGAATAGCATTGTCGGTCTTGCCGCCGTGCACGCCGTTGATGGGACCATCGTAAAGGCCGCGCCGCGTCAATTCGCGTTGAATGTCGCTGACGATCTCGCCGCGCGAACGGGTCGGCAAGGGCCGGGCCGCCGGCCCAGACCTCGCAGCGGATTCTGCGCCAGCCGCCGCCGCCGGCTCGGTGCGCCGTGCGGGTTCGGCGTGAACCGAAAGCTCGGGCGGACGCGGACGCGGAAGCGCGACCGTGCCGGTCGACTCGCGCGGGGCGCCCGAGCTTTGCTTGCCCTTGATTGAGAACAGCGGCGCGGGATGCGGGTTCGGCTGCAGGAACAGCGCATTGGCGAGAATCGTCATGAGCGTCGCCAGCGCCGCCGCCGCCGCCATCGTGTCGTGCGGACGCCGCAGCAGCAATCCCAGAAAGGCGACCAGCCATTGACGGCGCCCGAGGTCGTCGTCGCGGCAGTCGTGTTCGGCATGGTCGAGAGCGTTACGCACGTTTCTTGACCTGGGTTGTGGCCGCCTCGCCCGCCGCTTCCGCAGGGGTCGCAAGACGGGCGATGCTGGCGAAGGGTTTGATCGGCGCGACGGGCTTTGGTCTGGCGCTTCCGCAATCGAGCGGAAGACGGACCAAAACACGCGTGCCGGCGCCGATCCGACTGGAGAACGTCAATTCGCCGCCGTGCAGGCCGACCAGCGCCTTGACGATCGAGAGGCCGAGCCCCGTTCCGTCGCAGCGACGCCCCTGCACGCCGCTCGATTGAAAAAACGGATGGCCGAGATGCGGAAGGTCTTCTTCGGCGATGCCAATTCCGTCATCCTCGACCGAGACAAGGACGTTTGCGCCATCCCGCTTCGCGCCGATCGTGACATGGCCGCCGCGGTCGGTGAACTTGACGGCGTTCGACAGCAGGTTGATGAGGACCTGCTATCAGCGCCCTCCGGTCGACGTTGATCGCCGGCAGTTCAGGCTCGACATCGACGTCAAGCCGAATGCCGGCGTCATGCGCCTGCAGCGCAAACAGATCGCAACACGCGCCTACCGCCTCCGCCAGCGCAACCGGCTCCGGTCGGATTTCATAGTCGCCGGTTTCCAGCTTCGAGGTCACGAGAATGTCGTTGACCACCGCGAGGAGATGATTGCCGGACTCGTTGATCAGCTTCGCATATTCCTGCCGCCGTTCGGCGGAAAGCACCATGTTCGCCTCCCCGGCAAGCATCGAGGAGAAGCCGATGATGGCGTTGAGCGGCGTGCGCAGCTCGTGGCTTACCACCGCAAGAGAAACGGACTTGGCGGCGGCGCTGCGCTCCGCGTCGGCGCGGGACTCTTCGAGTTCGCGTTCGTGCGCCTTGCGCTCGGTCACGTCGCGCAGGACGGCGACGACTTCGGACCCATCGTCGGTGCGGGCGCAGGCGGCGCGCTCGAGCGGGCAGCACCGCATTTCGATCCAAAGAAAGCGGACCGGAACCGCGGGGTCGCCGGTTGGACGGCGCACGCGGAATTCGACCGAATGCGCCTCGCCTCGCGCCGCCGTATCGGCTAGCGCGCTCAAATAAGCCGGCCGGTCGGCAATGTGCACGCGATCGAACAAGCCCTGCCCGCGCAACTCGGCGACGCTTGCGCCGAACAGCGGCTCCGCCGCGGGCGATATGAACAGGACCGCGCCGTTGCGGCGGTGACGGCTGATCACGTCGGTCATGCTGCAGACGAGCCGTCGATAATCCTCGTTGTCGCGATCGCGGATGGAGCGGTCGGCGAATGCGGCCGGCCCCGCCCCCAGCGCAAGGCCCGACGCATACAGAGATGCCGAGATGAGCCCCAGCACCGCGAGCGCGCCGACGCCCTGCTCCGGATCCGGCAGGAGCTTGGCGGCGCCGAGAACCAGCAACAGACCGGCAGCGACAAGCGCAAGCGCAGAGGCCGCCACGAACACGCGACGCGAACGTGAAAGCCCTGCTTCAAGCGGAACCAGGATGAGCCAGATCGACGCGAAGGAACCGATCCCGCCGGTCTTCGCCGCGACCACGGTCACGAGGCCCGCGAGCGCCAGCGAAGAGAGCATATGGGCGGTTTCGTAACGCCCGGTCCGCGACAGGACGTACGAGCAGAGAATCGGCGCGAGCAGCCAGCAGAACGCCAAGAGTTCGGTCACGCTCGGCGCGCCGCGCAGTGCGAGGTACGCCGGAAAAGCGATCAGCGTGACGAGGCTGCCGAGCAGGCGCAGGGCAATGAAACCGCGGTGACGGGCGGCCGTGAGCGACGCAAGCTGCGCTGACGGATGAACGAGCGCATCGAGATACTCGCGAAGCAACTTGAGAACGCTCACGGCGCCACACACGTCTCTTTTTTGACGCGCCTCCCTACGTGGCGCGATCGTCTCAAACGCGCATTAAGCGAAACCTAAGGCGGCGCGTCCTTGGCGCAACGCAGGAGCACTTCATGACCGTAATTGTGGGGCTCGGGCGCACCAATTTTCTTCCATGGTGAACAGCGGGTTGCTTGGTTAACGACGGGTTGATTGGTGAACGACTGGTTGCCGCATCCGCTCTTGGAGCCGTGCGGTCGGCGCACCGCGAAAACGCGCGCGATCGATTCAATTTTAAGAAAAATCGATGCGCATTCGAATCGTGTTTTCAGCAAATTGCGGCTCGGCGGAAAACGCTGCGTTCAAACGGCGCTGCTACGGTGCGCGGTGGGGAAAGCTATCGGGGACGACGGGGGAGGACATCAACACGGGGACCACGGCCATGAGGTTCTTGCTGCGAGCCGCCTTCTGGTTCGGCATTGTCATGCTGCTGCTGCCGGCCTTCCGCTCGCCCGATTCGGGCAGACGAGAGACCGCGCCCGTCGGCGCGGTGGATGCGGCGACGGCGGCGTCCGCGACATTCTCGGACATGCTCCAGTTCTGCGCGCGTCAGCCGGGCGCTTGCGCGGTCGGCGCACAGGTCGCCACCGCCGCCGGACAAAGGGCGCAGGCAGGCGCGAAGCTTCTGTACGAGATGCTGAGCGAGAAAATCGCCACCGCCGACCCGGAATCTGCCGTGAGCAGCCCCGGCGGGGGACGGCGCGAACAACTCGCCGCGCCCGTCAAGAATGGGCGCGATACCTTGACCGATCGCGACCTTGCGCCCGAGTGGCGCGGCCCGGGACGGAGCAAGGATGCGTCGCAAAAGCGCACCCCGAGTGAGAGTTGAGTTCGAGCGAAGGCGCCACCGTGGCCTGCGGACGCAGCCGGGTGGCGCATTTTCTTGCAGCGAGCCGGTCCCACTTCGTTGCGAAATGCCCTATGTATAAGGGAGGCGGGCCAATGGCGGCGCCGCCCAGTCGTGGACGCCATGACGATCGACGAGATCAGCGACAACTTCTCCCTGCTCGACGAATGGGACGATCGCTATCGTTACATCATCGAGCTTGGGCGCACGCTTGCCCCGCTTCCGGCCGAAGCGTACAGCGACGCCAACAAGGTGCAGGGCTGCGCGAGCCAGGTCTGGCTCACCACGGCGGTGCGTCCGAACGGCGGCGGCGGCCCCGTCCTATCTTTCCGGGGCGACAGCGACGCTCATATCGTGCGCGGACTGATCGCGATCTTGTTCGCCCTGTACTCAGGCAAGCGCGCGCGCGACATCCTGGCGACCGACCCGTCCGAGCTGTTCAAGCGGCTGGGCCTGCGCGAGCATCTCACGCCGCAACGGTCGAATGGCCTGAAGTCGATGGTCGCCCGCATCCGCGCCGAGGCCGAGGCCGCGCTCGCCGCCGTCGTGTGAGCGCATCCGCCGAACCGCGGCGCGGCTCGGACGGGCGTCGAGAGTAGCGCATCAGCCCTGAACGGCGTCCTCGTCCGCAACCACGAAACGCTCGCCCGGAGCGAGCCAAGTGCGGACTTTCGCTCGTGCGCGGCCGCGCGCCTCCGCCGTCAATCCATAATGCCTTGCCAGCCGGTCGAGGCCGAGCTGCAAAACCACCTTGGCCGATCGCGGCGGCCATCCGCGCTCGCGCTCATGTCTTCGATGCCTTTCAGAAAGCAGCACACGTCGACCAGGAGGCCGGCGAATTCCGGCCCGACCGCATCCAGCGCATGGCGCAAGCGCTGTCTTGCCGCAACCGCTGCATCCGTCATCGCCGCTGGCCCGCCGGCGACCGGGTTGGCCGAGCCTCCGATCGGCGAGGCCCAGTCAACCGTCATCCGCGGGCTGAGCTGAGCGAAGGTAAAGTCGGAGCGCAGCCGCTCCCCGGCCTGAAACTGGGCTGGTTCAATCATCGGCCGGCCGTCACGGCCTTTGCGCCGGGCGAGCCACGCCAGCGGACTTTCCGCGTCGTTGACGATGACCGCCGTTTCGCCCTGCTTGCGCGGCCGGCGCGCGAGCGCGAGGTGTTGGCTGCGAAAAGGATCGATGTCCCCAACCGGCTTGGTCGTCAGGCGGGCGAGCCTCGCCCGGCCCAGTTCGGTCAGCGCAAGGTCGCCCTCACAGCCACGCATCACGAGACCCGCGGCGGCAAGGTCGGCCGTCGCCTGCGGATCAAGCCTGGCCAAATCAGGGCCGCCGGCCCGACCGAGCTGTGCCGGCATCGCAAGGTACGACAAAAGGCGGTCGGCCGCTTTGCGGTGCGCGCGGGTCATCGATCGTCACCAATCATGCCGGGTCGCACGGCTCAATTATCCGGTTGACACCACAATGTTTAGAATGACCGCCAGATAGGAAGACGGTCATGGATACCTTCTCAGCACCTCATTTCCGGGATGACACAGCCGCCCGCGAATATCTTGAACGGCTCCTTTGGCCCGAGGGCCCGATCTGCCCTCACTGCGGTGCGGTCAATCATGCCTATGCCACCAAACGCGCTGGCGTTTACCGCTGCGCCGAGAAGGAGTGCCGCAAGGATTTCACGGTCACGATGCGCACCGTTATGGAGCGCAGCAAGATCGCGCTGCACAAGTGGCTGCAAGCCTTCCATCTCATGTGCGCCAGCAAGAAAGGCGTCAGCGCGCATCAGCTACACCGCAGTCTAGACATCGGCTATGAGGCCGCATGGTTCATGGCACACCGCATCCGCGAGGCGATGCGGGACGGGGGCCTTGCCCCGCTTGGCGGCGGCGGCTCGATCGTCGAGGCCGATGAGACCTACCACGGTAAAACCGAACAGCCGAGGGTGTCGAAACAACGTCAAGGCCGGCCCTATAAGAAGGGCTCACGCGGCCCGCGTGATAAGCGTTCAATCTTGGCGCTGGTTGAGCGCGGCGGCCGTGTGCGTACGTTCCACGTCGCCGCCGCCGATCAATTTACCGTCGAATGCATTGTTCGTGAAAACATCGATCGCGAGACGCGGCTGCATACGGACGAAAGCAAACTCTACCTCGGCACTGACGCGATGTTTGCGTCTCACGAGACGGTCAAGCACACCGCTAAAGAATACGTTCGCGGTGATGTGCACACAAACAGCGCCGAAGGCTACTTCTCCATTTTCAAGCGCGGCATACGCGGAATCTATCAACATTGCCGAGAGAAGCACCTACACCGCTATCTCGCAGAATACGATTTCCGATACAATCACCGGGTCAAGCTCGGCTACAACGATGGCGACCGTGCGGCGCTTGCCGTTCAAGGCGCAGCTGGCAAGCGTCTCACGTATCGGGGGTCTAACGAAGCCGTGCTTTAGATCGCCGCCGGCAAGTTCATGCAATGGCGACGAAAAAAGTGGAAACCATCCAGGCGCAAAATTAAGCGGATTTGGGTGCGTTAGACCGAACTTCCCTCTTTCAAAAAGATAAGGCATTGATCTCGCTCTTGTTTGTCGAGGGCGAGGGGTCGGTTACTGGGTACGGTCGGGGTTGACGGCGAGGAGTTCGAAGGCGCGGCTCTGGATCGGGGTTGGCCTGGTGTGGAGGGTGAAGAGGTATTTCTCGCTGATCGCGGTGGTCGTCTGGATCCGGCAGTAGGTGGCGAGATCGGCGATCAAGCTGCGGAAGCTGTGGACCGGCAGACCGTCGGCGGTGCGGCCGGTTGTTTGTTTGCGCTTGACGGCGTCGGAGCGCTTGGCCTTGGCGACGTGCTTGTGCGCATCGCGGCGGCGGCCGTGGATTCTGGAGCGAGGTGCAACGGGTTTATGAAAACTCTATTTGGACGTCTTTGCCAAGCTCTTTGAGGATCGCCTGGAATGGCGTCTTGAAACCGACGCATTTTCTCGGCGTGAGATTGGCGGTGAAGATGATGTCCTGGATTTCTTCGTCGGACACTTTTCAATGCCGATCTGACGCCGCAACCCGCGTCGTAATCTGCCGTTGGCGTTTTCGACCCCGCCCTTCTGCCACGACGCGTAGGCGTCACAGAACCAAGTGGTCATGGCGCACATGCTCTTAAGGCGAGCGTTCTGGGCGAAGGCGGTGTCATTGTCGAAAGTAATGGACTTGCGCAGCGTGGGTTCGATGCGGGCGATCACCGCCAGCATGACCGAAATGGTTTCGGCGGCGGTTTTTCCGACGAGCCTCGCTGCGAGCGTGACGCGGGATTTGCGCTCATGGAGAACGAGCACGGGCCGTGTGCGCTTGCAGATGATGAGGTCGCCCTCCCAATGACCAGCCTCGGTTCTGGCGTCGATATTTTCCGGCCGTTCATGGATGGAGACGCGATCCTTTATGGTATCTCGCGACACTGCTGTCCGGCAATTAACTAAAGAAATTCAATTGATTGGAATCGACTAATCTAGATTTTGTAGGAGCGATATCGTTAAGCAGTTGATCCAACGGTGTTTTCTCGAAAAGCGTGAGGCTGAGAATTTGTAGGATTGTGTAGAGCCGACGCTGCGACGCCGAGACGTTTTTTGACGATGGCAACGAGCACGTACACACTGATGGCGATCCAGATTTGCGTTTTCACCCCGATCTCATTCGTGCCGAAAAACGCCTTGATGCGCAGATGCTGCTTGATCCTTTGCAGATGAACTCCACCTGCCAACGGCATTTGTAGAGCTGGGCGATGTCCCACATGCGAATTTCAACACCACCTTACCATCGTAGCGCAGATATTGCGGATGGTCGTTGGCTGACGTGACGCCTGTGAGCCGAACGGTCTGATCGCAGCGCAAGCCTGTTGTTTTTTCGACGGATCGTGAATACACGCGCTGGAAAGCCGTGTTGCTTTTGGGGCGGATGACGAAGAAAGCACCCGCCTGCGTCAGGCGATACAGGCGCGCAAAATCAAGGAAACCGCGATCCATGATCGAGAAGCTGCCGGGTTCCGGCGTCATGAGGTCGAGTACGTTCACCTCATGCATTTTGCCGTCGGAAACGTGGATAAACGAGGGAATGTTACCGCGCAGATCAATCTGCGTGTGCATCTTCACGGCAGCTTTGGCCTTGCGAAAATGTGCCCACGGAAACACTTTGAGCGATAGGTCGATCGTTGTCGTGTCTAAAGCGTACACGGTGTTGTCCAGATCAACCGCGAAGGCATCGTCCGCGTAGAGCCGCCGCGCTTGCGCGATCAAGCTGTTCGCGAAATCGCGATAAATGCGCCAATCGCGTTTCTCGTCGCATCGCCCAGATTGCTGCGAGCGACGTGTCCGCGAATGCCGAGATGATAAAGCTTGGCTTCATGCGCACGTAAACAGACTTCGATATCGCGCAAGCTTTCGCGAAACGTTAATTGCGCAAACGCCATGCTCAAATATTGATCGAGATGTGAAAAGGTTTTGGTCGGATAATTCGAAGGGTAACGCGCAACGCAACGCCGGAACGTATGGAGTGGGAGAAAGTCCATAAGCTGGGCGAAAACCAGTTTGCCGATCGGCATGAGAAAACTCCGGGGTCGAAAAACCCCAGTTTCTCAAAATCACTTCGAATCGGTGACACCCCCCAAAATCCGTTTTCTTAGTCCTTATCAGCGCGTTACACTATGCCCCCGGCAGAATTGCCGGACGGCGGTGATCTCGCGAAGGCCTCGATCGCCACCGGGCAGCCGTCTCCCGCACACAGCAGGCCATAGACGATCTGCAGCTTGCCCTTCTTGCCGTCGCGGTTGTAGCCGCGCTGCGCCAGTTCGCAGCAGCGCCCCTCCACATAGCTCGACGACACGTCGTAGCACCAGCGTGCCGGCGCGCAGATGCTTGCGCGCGAGCGCCCGTTCGACCGCCGCCTGGCGCTCGCCCAGCCAGTCGAGGGCGACATAGAGCTCGTCTTCGTCAACCGATCCAAGACCAAGGGTCTCGCCAAGGCTGAAGGCGGCGGTGAGCGGGTCGAGCATGCGGCAGTGGCGAGCTTGGACGCCGGCGCGATCAGCCGCGCCAGATCATCGCGATGGCGAGGTCGCGGCAGCGGTGGCCGGAAGGCCCGCGCAGACGATCAAGACCGATGTCGCGCAGCGTGCCGAGCACGGCCGCCACATGCCCGTGCGGCAAGGCGCGGCGCACCACAATGGTCTCCTGACCGGCCGGCGCCGCCTTGCCGCCCTTGAGCAGCGTGCGCAGGCCTTCGACGATCTCGGTCGGCCAGTGGGACAGGTTCGCTATGGTGCGCTTCTTGATCTTGCCGCCGTCGCGATAGCTCTCCCGCAGCAGGATGGCGGGCGGCGAGTTCCGGTTCGGGACGGATTCGATATACATGGCGCAATAATGGCATGCCTGCCGCAATGCATCGTTATAATTACATCACTTACATGGCTACACTCTCAGCGCCAAAATCCAGGGAAACCCACTACCTTCAATCGCTTACAGGCTTTGCAAGAGGGAAGTTCGGGTTAGAACGTGCTTTGCGCGGATGTTGCGTCTTGCCACGCTTCGAGGCAACATTTGGCTTGTGTCTTGCTCCGGCTACCCGAGCACCGCGCAAGGCTGCCTCGAAGCGACGCGCGGTTTCTTTTATATCATATTGATCACTATTTTCCTTACCAGTTTCCTTTGGCATAGCTTACCCTGTCTTGGCTACGAAATAATTGGATATTTTCCCGTTAATTCCTCAAGCAACCTTTTTGTCATCTCTGGTCCTTTGTAAGCGGCGCTGCGCTCCCACCTTGTCACGCGCGACGTGAACCTCAAGATGCGAACCAGCTTAAACAGCAGGGTTCGCATATATGGTTGACCATATAGTTGAGACTTCAGAGCGCCGCGGTGGTGTCGATATCCGCGTTGGGGTTGGGCGCCGGCGCCGGTGGCGGGCGGCGGACAAGGGTCGGATCGTTGCGGAATCCTATGCACCCGGAGCGGTCGTATCGGAGGTCGCACGTCGGCACGACATCACGCCGCAGCATCTGTTTGCCTGGCGCAAGGCTGCGCGGGCTGGTCGCCTGACCCTGCCGGCCGAGGAAGCTGCCATGTTCGTGCCGGTGGTGACGACGATCCGCGAGGTTGGCGCGGCGGATGTGGCTGCAAGCGGGCCTGGGTCGATCGTGATCGAGATTGCGGGAGCGACGGTTCGCGCGCAAAGAGGGGTTGATCCTGGCTGGCTGCGGGATGTGCTGCGGGCGGTGAAGGCGGCGACATGATCGCGGTTGCGGGGATGCGGGTGTTGGTGGCGACGAAGCCGGTCGACTTCCGCAAAGGTGCCGATGGCCTTGTTGCCCTGGTGCGCGAGGCGCTTGGACATGATCCATTTGCGGGAACGATTTTTGTGTTCCGCTCGAAGCGGGCGGACCGATTGAAAATTCTGGTGTGGGACGGGTCCGGGCTGGTGCTGTTGTGGAAGCGGCTTGAGAATGGCGCCTTCCGGTGGCCGCCGATCAGCGATGGCGTGAAGCGGCTGACCGCATCGCAGCTCGCTGCACTCGTGGACGGGATGGACTGGTCCCGTCTGCACGCACGCGACGTTGCGCGGCCGACAGCGACGTCGTGAGCGCCGCGACGGATTAAATCAGGCCGCTCTTCGCGTGTCACAACCGCGCGCGAATCTGATTTAGTGCCGCGCGTGAGCGAGATCGCACAGCTTGCTGCGGATATTGAAGCGCTGCATGCGCTGGTCGTGGCGGCGCGTGCGGAGCGTGACGCCGCGATCGCAGAGCGCGATCATGCGCTTTCGCAGATTGATCGCCTGCGGCATCTCCTGCGCCAATTACAGCGTGCGCAATTCGGCCGGCGATCGGAGAAGCTCGATCCCGAGCAGCTGCTTCTGGCGCTCGAGGATATCGAGCAAGCCATTGCCGGCAATGAGGCCGCCGACGACAAGAAGGACCCAGTGGCCGCACGGGCACGCGACGAACAGCGCCGCGCCAATCGCGGCGCGCTTCCCGCCCATCTGCCGCGTGTGGATGTGACGATCGAGCCCGATGACACCAACTGCCCCTGCTGCAGGGCGCCTATGCATGTGATCGGCGAGGAGACGTCGCAGCGGCTCGACGTGATCCCGGCGCAGTTCCGGGTGATTGTGACGCACCGTCCCAAATATGCTTGCCGGGCCTGCGAGGAGGCGGTGGTTCAGGCGCCGGCGCCGGAACGGCTGATTAAGGGCGGGCTGCCGACCGAGGCGATGGTCGCCTATGTCCTGGTTGCCAAATACGCCTGGCATTTACCGCTCTATCGGCAAGCCCAGATGCTGCTCGCCCAAGGCCTCGACATCAAGCGCGCGGTCTTGGCGTTCTGGGTGGGCTATGCGGCAGCCGAGCTCAAGCCGCTCTATATTCGGCTCCGCGAACTCATTCTGGCCTCGGTAAGATCGCGGTCGATGAGACCGTGGCGCCGGTGCTCGATCCTGGCCGCGGCCGCACCAAGAAAGGATATTTCTGGGCCATCGCTCGTGACGACCGGCCCTGGAGCGGGACCGATCCGCCTGCCGTCGCCTACAGCTACGCTCCCGGTCGCGGCGCCGTTCACGCCCTGAAGCTGCTCGAGCATTATCGCGGCATCGTGCAATGCGATGGATATGCCGCCTACAAGAGCATCGCCGACGCAGCCTGCGGCGAGGCGATCACGCTGGCTTTCTGCTGGGCCCACCTGCGACGCCGGTTCTTCGATATCGCCAAGGACGGCTCCGCTCCGATCGCCAGCGAAGCTCTCGAGCGCATCGCGGCGCTCTATGCGATCGAGAAGACGATCCGGGGACACAGCGCCTGCGCGCGCCGGACGACGCGCCAGGAAAAAAGTAAGCCTCTCGTGCTGGCGCTCAAAGCCTGGTATTATATCTTTGTTTTTCCGTTCGCCGTTTCAAATCCGAAGTGCAACAGGGCAGCATAGACGGCATGGCGGAGTGAGTGGCGGGGGAAAGGGTCGGGGTCAAGGGCTTTAGTCGCCGGAGACGATGCGAGCGCAGCGAGCACCCTTGAGGCCGACGTTTTCTCCCGCCAGACTTTGCCATGTTGTGTATGCCGGTTTTTCTGGCGGTCAGATGGAGACTATCCTTGCGTGGGACAGCACATCTCACGGAGGAAAAATGCCCGAAGGCTATCTCCATCTGACCTGCGAACAACGCTGCCAGATTTACGCGCTCTTGCAAAGCGGCCACTCGCAAGCCCACATCGCGCGGCAAATTGGCGTCGATCCGTCGACGATCAGCCGCGAGCTTGTTCGCAACACCGGCGCGCGCGGCTATCGCTTCAAGCAAGCGCACGAGAAGGCCTCGCAGAGACGCGAAGAGGCCTCGGACAAGCCGCGCAAAATGACGCCAGATTTGGTGGAGCTGATCGAAGAAAAACTGACGCAAGAGCAGTGGAGTCCCGATCAGATCAGCGGGCGTCTGGCGAAGGATGGCGTCGCCTTGATCAGTCACGAGCGCATCTATCAGCATGTCTGGAAAGACAAGAAAGACGGGGGCACGCTGTATCTTCACTTGCGTCACAGCGGCAAAAAATACAACAGGCGCAAGGGCAAGAATTCGGGGCGCGGGCTGATTCCGAACCGCGTCGATATCGATCAGCGGCCTCCTATTGTCGCCGCAAAAAGCCGCATCGGAGACTGGGAGGCCGACACGATTATCGGCGCCAATCACAAAGGCGTTGTCATGTCGCACGTCGAGCGAACCTCCAAATACACCAAGCTCGCCAAACTGCCGGACAAGAACGCGGACTCTGTCGTGCAGGCCTGCGCACGCGTGCTTTTGCCGCTCGCTGACCGCATCGAAACAATCACTTACGACAATGGAAAAGAGTTCGCCTCTCACACCCAAATCGCAACCTCGCTGGGGGCACTATCCTATTTTGCCAAGCCCTATCACTCGTGGGAACGCGGCCTCAACGAACACACTAACGGCCTCTTCAGGCAGTACTTCCCAAAAGGTTCCGACCTCTCTATTTTGTCCGATGCCGATGTCCAAAGGGTCGAGGACAAACTCAACTCTCGCCCCAGAAAGATACTCGGCTACCAAACCCCTCGCGAGATTTTCTTCAGCGCCAGAAATCTGCCCGTTGCACTTCACTCCCGACTTAAACAGTAAAATGGTGTTGGTGCGCGTAAGCCCTTGATTTCCTTGGTGCGGAGTTGTGGTTTTCTCAAAACGTGGTGCCACGTTTGCACATATTATAGGCTTGAAGGCGTAGCGCGACTCTGAATCTGTGGTGCTTTCTTTCGGAGGCGCCATGTTCTTCCGCATCAAGAAGTCCGGCGATCGCGCTTATGTCCAGGTGGTCGAGAACAAGCGCGTTGATGGTGCCGTGCGCCAATCCGTCATCGCCAATCTCGGGCGCGCCGACGATCTCATCGCGTCCGGCGCACTTGCCTCGCTGCTTTCGTCCGGCGCCAAGCTCACTGACCAGGTGTTGCTCATCAGCGCGCTCGACGAGGACGCCGACGGATCGTTGTCGGTTGCGGCCAAGCGCATCGGCGGACCTTTGTTGTTCGGCCGCATCTGGGACCGGCTCGGCATCGCCGCGGTGCTCGAGGAGTTGCTGAAGCATCGTGCATTCGAATTTGCGGTCGAGCGCGCTGTCTTCGTCGCCACGCTGCACCGGCTTTTTGTCTCCGGGTCGGATCGTGACTGTTCCTCATGGATGGCGGACTACGACATTGCCGGCGTCGACGGTCTCGACCTGCATCATTTCTATCGCGCCATGGCGTGGCTCGGCGAGGAACTGGAGGAGAAGCCCGCGGGTGCGCTGGCACCGCGCTGTGTCAAGGACGTCATCGAGGAGCGACTGTTCGACCAGCGACGCGACCTGTTCACCGATCTCTCTGCGGTGTTCATGGACACGACGAGCCTATCGTTCTACGGCGAGGGCGGCGAGACGCTGGGCGAGCATGGCTACTCGAAGGATTATCGCCCCGACCTGAAGCAAATGATCCTGGGCCTCGTCGTCGATGGTTCGGGCTCGCCGCTTTGCACCGAGATGTGGCCCGGCAACACCGCCGACGTCACGACGCTGTTGCCGGTGATCGATCGGCTGCGCCAGCGCTTCGGCATTGGCCGCGTTTGCGTCGTGGCCGACCGCGGCATGATCTCGGCCGCCACCATCGTCGGGCTCGAAGAGCGCCGGCTCGAATACATTCTCGGCGCGCGCGAGCGCAGCGACGCGCTGGTGCGCAAGATCGTTCTCGCCAACGAGGGCCCGTTCGTGCCGCTCCTGATCGAGCGGCAGAGAGGCGAGACGCAACTGTTCGCCAAAGAGGTGACGGTCGAGGGCAAGCGCTACATCGTCTGCCGCAACGAGGCGGAGGCCGAGAAAGACCGCAACGACCGGGAGGCGATCGTCACCGCCCTTGAGGCGCAATTGAAGAGAGGTGACAAGGCCCTCGTCGGCAACTCGGCCTACCGCCGCTATCTGCGCAAGACCGCGGATGGACCGGCCTTCGCGATCGACGCTGGCAAGCTCGCGGAGGAAGCACGCTTCGATGGCGTCTTCGTGTTGCGCACCAACGCCAAGATCACGCCGCTGCAGGCGGTGCTGCGATATCGCGACTTGCTGAAGGTCGAAAACCTGTTCCTGCGAACCAAGGCGGTGATGCGGACGCGGCCGATCTTCCATTCCTCCGACGCCGCAATACGCGGCCACGTATTTTGTTCTTTCCTCGCGCTCGCCATGCAGAAGTGCCTGGAAGATCTGTCGCGCCAGGCTGGCATCGTGCCGGAATGGAAGACGCTTCTGCGCCATCTCGATCGCCTGCAACAGATGCGCATTCGCCATCGGGACAACGATTGGCTTGTCCGCACCGACGTCGCGAAGCCGATCGCCGATCTGTTCCGCCACGCCCACGTGGCGCTGCCGCCGCGCGCCAGGCAAATGGCGCCACCGAAACTCGCGCCCCCCACGAAATCCGCCCGGAAACGCCGCGGGCGCCCCCGGCGTGGTGCCACGCCGTCACGAATTTCGCCGAAAGCAGCGTGATCTCAATCGATTACGGAAATCAGGTGTTCAAGTAGGGCCATAATGCCTTGCCAGCCGGTCGAGGCCGAGCTGCAAAACCACCTTGGCCGATCGCGGCGGCCATCCGCGCTCGCGATGCCGAAAAATCTGGATGATGTTTTTGCCGCCACCGAGGCTGCCGCATGGCCATTTTTTCGGCGGCCATGAACTCCGCAGCTAAATCGTCGAACGATCTCAACCCGCCTCCCCAGAAACTCTAGGGAAGTATGCCACCACAACCAATCCGGGCGCGCCAGCCAATTGCAGAGAACCAGCCGCATTTTTCTACATTTAGGTATTTTGTGGTGTCAACCGGATAATTGGGACTTTGTCCCTAGATTAGCCCAACGCAGCACGGGCGGGGATATCTTTTATTTTTGCGCTTATGTCTTTGTTTTTCCGTTGTTAATAAGACGAATGGATTCAGCGATCGCAGGGTTTATAGGATTATTTTTCTATAAGCGCAAAAAAACGCGTTCAATCGCGGCCGGCGCCAGGCCCGCGCCGACGGCCGAGCGCGCCGGCCCAGCCCCCATTATTCCGCAGGTAACTGACCTTTCCGCCCCGCAGCGGCTATTTCCGCCGCCGGCGTTGCTGGCCGAGCCCCATCTGCTTTGCAAGTTGTGAACGGGCCGCGGCGTAGTTCGGGGCGACCATCGGATAATCGGGAGCAAGCCCCCATTTCTCGCGGTATTGCTCGGGCGTCAAATTGTATTGGGTGCGAAGATGGCGCTTGAGCGACTTGAACTTCTTCCCGTCTTCCAGGCAGACGATGTATTCGGGCGTAATCGATTTCTTGAGCGGCACTGCGGGCTTGAGCGGTTCGGATGGCGCCTCGGCCGGGCTGCCTGACACGCGCATAAGCGCGGAGTGGACCTGATTGATCAGCCCAGGAATGTCCCCCGCGGACACGCTGTTATTACTGACATAGGCAGACACGATATCGGCCGTCAGTTCGATGTAGTTCTGCGAGGGGATTTCGCCCGCTGCACGGTTATTTCGCATAGATGACCTCGGTTATGTCAGCCAGACGGCCTGCGTTCATTGTCGGCGCAAGAGCGAAGCGGAAATGCGGTCGACGGCGCCGGGAGACGATCCGGTAAAACACCTTGCTTTTACTATCAGTTGCTGAACGACGCAATAAAATATTCTATTTCGCTAATCTAGCGTCAGATAAACGGAAATGCATCGTCCGTTTTCGTTCGACACTTGTGCTTAAACTGATCTTCTACAGTTCGAATTTGCAAGGCATTGACCGGGCAGTAGAAACCGCGCCGGAAAAGCGGCTTGGCACTACATTTTGGTCGATTGGCTGGGTTGGGCGGGATCAGGCGTCGGCGAGTTGCCGCACGGTTGGCGGCAGGGCGACGCCGGCGGCGCGCAGGGCGAGGCCTGCGGCGGGACGTGGCGGTGCGCGCAGCAGAAAGCGTTTGCCGTCCTGTTCGACCTCCGTCTCGGTCAACGAGTCGAGATCGGCGAGGACGTTCGGCCAGGAACTCGCATGGCCCAGCGTTGCGATGCGGTCCTCCAGCTCCTTCTTCAGCACCAAGGCGAGAAAGCTACACGACACATGTCCGCGAATGGTCTCGTCGAGCTTGTGGAAAATCGGGCGCGTGGCGAACAGGCTTTTCGAGGTTCGGAACGCGCGCTCCACCATCCACAAATGTTTGTAGCAAAGCATGGTTTCGAGCGGCGAGAGATCGGCGTTCGTGCGGAGCACGAAGATTCCGTCGAACTTGGCGTCCTCCTCCGCCTTAGCGCGATCGATGACAAAGTGGTCGTCGTCTGGCGTCGCGAGAAAGCGCCGATAGCCCTTGTTGCCGACAAGGGTCTTATCACCTTTCCTCAGCTGACGCTCGAGCGCGGCCAGGATCGCGGCTCTGGCGGCGGCGTCCTTCTTCATCTCTTCGCGATTGCGACAGACGATGTAGCGCCGCCCGGCCAGCACGACCGCCTTGGCTTCGTAGTCGATCTCCTTGCCCCGCTTGGCGATCGTGAGTGGGATGAAGGGAGCGGGATCGGCGAGCACGAGGTCTCGCACCAGTTTGTCGCTGCGCTCGCGCACGCCGAGAATATAGCAAAGCCCGCGCGCTTCGAGTTCGGCGATGGTCTCGGCGCTGATCATGCCGCGATCGGCGACGACGCAGACGCGTTGAATGGAAAAGCGCTTGCGCAACCTATCGACCACCGGAACGAGGCTGCCGACATCGGCCGTGTTCCCTGGCCACATTTCTGTGCAAACTGGTCGACCGTCGCCATCGAGCAGCACGGCCAGAATCATCTGATTGAGGTCCGGCCGATGGTCTTTGGAGAAGCCGCGCTGTCCCAGCGTCTGGCCGCCCGCTCCCTCGAAATAGAGGCTGGTCGTGTCCATGAACACGAGGTCGAGCGTGCTGAACAGATTGCGCCGGCGCGCGAACAACTCCTCCTCGACGACGTCCTTCAGGCAGCGTGGCGCGAAGAGCGTGGCGCCGTCCTGTTGATCTTCGGTAACAGCCCAGGTAGGGCGAGAGCGATAGCCGGAATAGAATTTCCTCGACTGCGACGGCGGGTTCCGATTCAAAAATCGGATGATTCGCGAAACGCCGAGCGTGCCGTCCACGGAAGACCTGATCGCGCTGATAGCGGCGCTGAAGGCGGAGAATGCGTCTCTGAGAGCGCGGATGGCCGAACTCGAGCGCCGGCTCGGGTTGAACAGTTCGAACAGCGGCAAGCCTCCGTCGAGCGATGGGCTGAAGAAGCCGGCACGGGTGACGAGCCTGCGGGAACGTTCCGGCAAGAAACCGGGCGGGCAGAAGGGTCACAAAGGCGAGACGCTGCGGCAGGTCGCTGATCCCGATGAGGTCGTCAATCATTACCCGTCGGCCTGCTTTGGGTGCGGCGCGGGCCTCGATCCGGACACGAGCGTCGGCCACAGCATCCGGCAGGTGTTCGATCTGCCCGAGCCGCGGCCTCTCGTCGTCACCGAACATCGTGCGCACGATTGCCGATGCGCCGCTTGCGGCGCGGAAACACGGGCGCCGTTTCCAGACGGCGTCAATGCGCCCGTGCAATACGGCCCGCGGATTGGCGCTTTCGTGCTCTATCTCCTGCACTACCAGTTGTTGCCCGAGAAGCGTCTGGTCGAGTTGATGGCCGATCTCCTCGGGGTGAAGCTGGTGACCGCGACCATCGCCCGGATCAGCCAGGACTGTGCCCGGCGCTTCCAAGGCTTCGCCGATGTCGTGCGAGACCATGTCGCAGCGGCGCCGGTCAAGCACATGGATGAAACCGGCTTTCGGATCGGCGGCAGAACGCAATGGCTGCATATCGCCTCCACCGCGCTGCTGACCTTCTATCGCGTCTGCGCCAAGCGCGGCAGCCTCTTGATGAATGTCGCCGGCATCGTTGTCCACGATCACTGGAAGCCCTATTACACGATGCCGGGCGTGCGGCACGCCTTGTGCAACGCCCACCACTTGCGCGAACTGAAGGCTCTCGTCGAAATCGAGAAAGAAGACTGGGCGCGCAAAATGCAGCGGGTACTGCGGCGCGCCTGTCACGCGGCGAATCTCGCACGCGATCGAGGCGTACCGCTGAAGCCGTCTCTGATCGCACTGATCGAGCGCTGTTACGACGCCATTCTCGCCGAAGGGCTGGCATTCCACGAGGCTCAAGCACCACTGGCCCAACCCGTGAAGGGAGGCCGAAAACGGCGCGGCCGTGTGCCTCGCCGAACCGGACACAATCTCCTCTTGCGCCTCGCAACGCGCAAACAGGACACGTTGCGCTTTCTTCACGATCCGACGGTGCCCTTCACCAACAATCAAGCCGAGCGCGACGGGCGCATGATGAAGCTGCGGCAGAAAATCTCCGGCGGCTTCCGCTCGGCCAAAGGCGCGATGGACTTCGCACTCATCCGATCCTTCTTCTCGACCGCCAAGAAGCAGGGCTGGAACATCATCGACGCCCTGACCTGCGACCCATCCAACTTGGCGAAATCCCTCCGCCTATCGTGAGCCGGAAAGCCAACCTGGGCAGTAACATAAAAATAAAATCAATAGCTTACGCAGCGCAAACCGCCTCCAACTGTAGAAGATCAGTTAAAACCGAACTTCCCTCTTGCAAAACCTGTAAGCGATTGAAGGTAGTGAGTTTCCCGGGATTCTGTCGCTGAAATGTAGCCATGTAATTTGCGATAATTATGTTGAGTCATTGTGACGGCATGGCATTATTGCGCCATGTATATCGAAACCGTCCCGAACCGGAACTCGCCGCCCGCCATCCTGCTGCGGGAGAGCTATCGCGACGGCGGCAAGATCAAGAAGCGCACCATAGCGAACCTGTCCCACTGGCCGACCGAGATCGTCGAAGGTCTGCGCACGCTGCTCAAAGGCGGCACGGCGGCGCCGGCCGGTCAGGAGACGATTGTGGTGCGCCGCGCCTTGCCGCACGGGCATGTGGCGGCCGTGCTCGGCACGCTGCGCGACATCGGTCTTGATCGTCTGCTCGGGCCTTCTGGCAACCGCTGCCGCGACCTCGTCATCGCGATGATCGTGGCGCGGCTGATCGCGCCGGCGTCCAAGCTCGCCACTGCCCGCATGCTCGACCCGCTCACCGCCGCCTTCAGCCTTGGCGAGACGCTTGGTCTTCGATCGGTCAAGCGCAAACAAGCAACCGGCCGCACCGACGACGGTCTCCCGGTCCACAGCTTCCGCAGCCTACTCGCCGATCTCGCCACATACTGCCGGATTCCAGGCGACCACCGCGCTCAACGAGAAATACCTCTTTACCCTCCACACCAGGCCAACCCCGATCCAGAGCCGCGCCTTCGAACTCCTCGCCATCAACCCCGACCGTACCCAGTAACCGACACTCGCTTTCGATAAACGAAAGCGAAATCAACGCTTTACAATCTTGAAAGAAGGAAGTTCGGCTTAAAGAGCCGCGGGCAGCGCCTTGAGACAGTCGACCTGTTGACGAGCGAAAGAACAGATGCGGCCGACCGCCGCGCGAGCGGCGTGTCGTTTGCTTGATCTGCGTCGTTCCCGCCTTGCCAAATCGTCACTTGAGCAAGCTTCGGATGATACTTACTTTTAGAACACTCGACGACCGATTTGCCGCAGCGACGAGAGACCCGCCCCATGGACATCAAGACCGACGCCAGCATCCGCGTCGTCAAATCAGACGAAGAATGGCGCCGGCGCCTGACCCCGGAGCAGTACTCCGTGACGCGGCGGCATGGCGCCGAACGCGCATTTACCGGACCGTTCAAGAACGAGAAGCGTGCCGGGACCTATGCGTGCGTTCGCTGCGGGGCGCCGTTGTTTTCGTCGTCGGCGAAATTCGAGTCGGGGACGGGCTGGCCAAGCTTTTTTGCCCCGATCAGGGCGGACGCGGTGGCGGAGCATGAGGATCGCGGGTGGCTCATGCGCCGCACCGAGATCCGCTGCGCGGCTTGCGATGCCCATCTCGGCCATGTCTTCGCGGACGGACCGCGCCCGACCGGCTTGCGTTATTGCATGAATGGGACGGCGTTGACGTTTGCGCCGCGATCCGGCGACCCCTGACCAAAATCCGTTCTTATTCGTAAAGGCAAAGGCGCGGCGCGACCGCCGCGACGTCAAGTCATACAAGGACCGCGATGGCGATGCTTGAACGCATTCCTCGATCCGCCGCTCCGCCCGCCGCGGCGCAAAAGACCGTCTCCTCCGTCCACCACGGCGTCGAGCGCGTCGACGAATTCGCTTGGCTGCGCGACGCGAACTGGCAGGCGGTGATGCGCGACCCTCGCCTGCTCAGCCCGGAAATCCGCGCCTATCTCGAGGCGGAAAACGCCTATGCCGCGGCGGCGCTGGCCGACACCGCGGCCGTGCAGGAGACGCTGTTCACCGAGATGAAGGGTCGCATCAAGGAGGACGAGTCGACCGTTCCCGAGCCCGACGGCCCTTTCGGCTATTACGTGCGCTTTCGCGAGGGTGGGCAGCATCCGCTGATCTGCCGCTCGCCGCGCGACGGGGGCGCGGAGCAATTGCTCCTCGACGGCGACGCGCTCGCCGCCGGCAAGGCCTTCTTTCAGCTCGGCGCCTCGGCGCATTCGCCCGATCACGGCAAGCTTGCGTGGACCGCGGACGACATGGGCGCGGAGATCTTCACCGCGCGCGTGCGCGACCTTGCGAGCGCGCGCGACCTCGGCGACGCGGTTCCGGAGGTGTCGGGCTCCGTCGTATGGACGCGCGATTCGGCGGCCTTCTATTATGTCAGGCTCGACCAGCAGCATCGTCCGACCGAAGTGCGGCGTCACCGCATCGGCCAGCCGGCGAGCGCGGACGCGCTCGTTTTCAAATCGGACGACGCCGGGTTTTTCGTCTCGCTGTCGCGCCTCCAGTCGGGTCGCTTTGCGGAAATCTCCGTGCACGATCACGAGACGGCCGAGGCCTGGCTGATCGACCTCGATGCCGAAGCGGCGCAGCCGGTGCTGGTGGCTGCGCGCGAGCCGGGGCTGCGCTACGAAGTCGAGCACCATCCGTCGATTGACGGCGAACCGGCGCTGATTATGCGCACCAATGCGGACGGCGCGGAGGATTTCAAGATCGTCGTCGCGCCGCTCGCGGCCACAACGCGCGCGCATTGGCGCGAACTCGTGCCGCATCGCCCCGGCGTCTTCATCCTCTCTCATCACGTGCTGGCCGACTGGCTGATCCGGCTCGAACGCGCCGATGGCCTGCCGCGCATCATCGCGCGCAATATCGCCGGCGGCGAGGAACACGCCATCGCCTTCGACGAGGAAGCCTACGCGCTCGGCATCGACGCCGGTTACGAGTTCGCGACCGATGCGCTGCGCTTCGACTATTCCTCGATGACCACGCCGGCGGAAGTGTGGGATTATGACTGCGCCGCCCGCACGCGCGTCCTGCGCAAGCGCCAGGAAGTGCCGAGCGGACATGATCCGTCCGCCTATGTAACTCGTCGCGTGTTCGCTCCGGCCGCCGACGGCGAGACCATTCCGATCTCCCTCCTGTTCCGCAAGGCCACGCCCCTCGACGGGACGGCGCCCGGCCTCGTCTACGGTTACGGCTCCTACGGCATCTCGATTCCTGCGGCCTTCAACACCAATCGCCTCTCGCTGGTCGATCGCGGCTTCGTCTATGCGATCGCCCATATTCGCGGCGGCACCGAGAAGGGCTGGCGCTGGTATCGCGAAGGCAAGCTCGCCGCGAAGCCGAATACCTTTTCCGACTTCATCGCTGCGACTGAATTTCTTGTCGCTAAGAAATTTGTCGCGCCTGATAAGGTCGTGGCGCAGGGCGGCTCAGCCGGCGGCATGCTGATGGGTGCGGTCGCCAATGCGCGGCCCGATCTATATGCCGGCGTGGTCGCCGAAGTCCCGTTCGTCGACGTGCTCGACACGATGCTCGACGACACGCTGCCGCTGACGCCGCCGGAGTGGCTCGAATGGGGCAACCCGATCACCGACGCGGAGGCGTTCCGCACCATCCTGTCCTACTCGCCTTATGACAACGTGCGCGCGCAGGACTACCCGCCCATGCTCGTGCTCGCCGGGCTGACCGATCCGCGCGTCACTTACTGGGAGCCGGCGAAATGGGTGGCGCGGCTGCGCACGCGCGCGACCGGCGACAAGCTGATCGCCTTCCGCACCAATCTCGAGGCCGGCCACCAGGGCGCCGCCGGCCGCTTCGAACGCCTGAAGGAGGTCGCCCTCGCCTACGCCTTTGCGCTCAAAGTGACGGGGCAGCTGCAAGCGTAGCGGACTGACGCGACGCTTGCATGATCGTGACGCGGCGTTCCATGGAGATGATATGAAGATTCCTGGCCCCGATCACCCGATCACCATTACACCCAATCCGAACCGCGTTCAGGTACGATTTGGTGGGCGCACGATAGTCGATACTCGTCGTGCATTGACACTCCGCGAGGCGTCGTATCCTCCGGTACTATACGTGCCACGCGAGGATGCCGTTACGACTCTTCTGACCCGCACGGATCGTGTCACACGCTGTCCCTACAAAGGGGAAGCCACTTACTTCACCATCAAGGCGGATGAGCGGACCGCCGAGAACGCCGTATGGTCCTACGAGCACCCATACCCCGCCGTCTCTGCGATCGCGGGTTATCTCGCCTTCTATCCGGATCGCGTGGACGTCATCGAAAAGGACGCGCCGTAGCGAGTTGGAAAACCAGTTTCGTCTCGGGCCTCTGCCTCACGGAACCGCAGCGGCGGCTAGGGAACAGCCTCAAGCCCAAGAAACGCGCGGATTGCGTTGGCGGCCTCTTCGGCGTTGGGCTTGCCGGCCGGCGGAAGCTCGAGATGATTGCCTGAGCGCGTCACCAGCAGCGTGTAACAGGTCGCAAATCCGCAGGAGCGATCGACCGCAGGCGTCACGGCGACCCGACAGATGTCACCGAGGGGAACGGAAACCGGCTTGCGCTCCCACAACAGCGCCTTGCGGCGCAGGCTCGCGGCGCCCTGCTCCTTGTCGAGGACGAGCGTCGTGCCGCCCGTTTGCAGCGTCAGGCGGGTCGGCGTGCGTTCGATCGTCGCCACGTCCCCTCCCCTGCGGGAGTCGCTCCTCGTGTCCGCCGCTTGCGCGGCGGACGATCAGGACCCCTGCTCTTCGAGATGCCGGCGCAGGTGCTCGATCGACTCGAAACGGAGCTTTCCATCGGCGAATTCGGCGTCGATCGAGCCGTCCGTATAGAGCGTATAGGACATGTCTCCGACCGTGCCGGACCTGAGGATCTCCACCTGGTCCTCTGCGACCGGCTCGGCCGGCGGCTCAGGCGGCCGCCGTTCGACCGGCTGACGCGCCATTCTCCGGATCGCTTCGCGGTCCTCGCGGTCGCGCCGGCGCGCGGCCTCGGCGCGTTCGACGCTCTCGCTCAAGCTCGGCTCCGCGCGCGGCTCCGACGGCTCGCCGGCGCCTTCGCGGGTTGCGCTGCTGCGGCGTGTCCAAGCGAAAAAGCGTCGCCGCTCCGGCGGCTTCGCCGGCTCAGGCGCCTCCTCGTGCATCTGCGCAGGAATTGCCTCGTCCGGCTCGGACGGCTCCAATGCTTCCGGCTCATGGTCCAAGCGTCGACCGGGCTGCGGCGTCTCGACCAACGGTTCGCGCATCTGTTCGGCGTAAGGCTCGTGCGGAGGCGCCGGACCTTGCTTCACACGCACGGATGGCGGAGCCGGACGCGGCGCTGCCGCTCGCTCCCGCGCAGCCTCCTCGCGCGCGCCCGAGCGCGGCGGTCGCGCGGCCGCCGGCGGCGCTTCCATGCGCTCGCGCTGTGGTGTGTCGGTGCGTGCTGGAATCGGCTCGGGCCGCGGCCATTCGTCGGCGGCCACATGCGACTCGGCCGGCTGCGGGGCGGCACGGCGCCGGACCGCCTCGGCCTCGGCCCCGGGTTTGGCGGCGGTCGCTTGCGGTAACCGGCGACCGATCCGCTCGATCGCCTGCAACACGCAGCCGAGCGCGAGCACGACCAAACCCGCCGACATCACTGTCGTGCCTGCAAGGATCAACGTATTGCCGAGACCGAATTCGTTGATCGGGATGCCGAATGCGATCGCACCCGCACCGAGCAAGATGGCGATGGCGCCTAGCAAGAACACGAACGGGACCATCGCACTCCTCTTCGCGACGAAAGATGCGCGTCATCAGCCGCAGGCGCTGCTCCGCAAACTCCCGGTAACATACGCAGGACGGGAGAGGCCGCGGCAATTGCGCTCATCCCGTCAATACAATAGTCGATGCGGCCTGCCCCGGACAACACCTCGCGGACCCCCGTCTGCGCCGCCTGAAGCGACGCCCGCGCGCTTGCGCCACGCTTGGCCCTGATGTCCCATCGCGCTAAGTTGCGGCATTACCGACCTGACGGTCACCCCCGAATCTGCCGAGGAGCAAGGCGATGTCTTTCACGCTGCCGGATCTTCCCTATGCCTATGATGCGCTCGCGCCCTTCATGTCGCGCGAGACCCTCGAATACCATCACGACAAGCATCATCTCGCCTATGTCAACAACGGCAACAACCTGCTCAAGGGCACCGAATGGGAGGGCAAGTCGCTCGAGGAGGTGGTGAAGGGATCGTTCGGCAAGAATCAGGGATTGTTCAACAACGCCGGCCAACATTACAACCACATCCATTTCTGGAAATGGATGAAGCCGAACGGCGGCGGCGACAAGATTCCCGGCAATCTGGAGAAGAAGATCGTCGCCGATCTCGGCTCGGTCGCCAAGATGAAGGAGGACTTCGTCCAGGCCGGCGTCACGCAGTTCGGCTCCGGCTGGTGTTGGCTCGCCGTCAAGGACGGCAAGATCGTCGTGACGAAGACGGCGAATGGCGAGAACCCGCTCGTGTACGGCGGCACGCCCATCCTCGGCTGCGACGTCTGGGAGCATTCCTATTACATCGACTACCGCAATCGGCGCCCGGATTACCTGAAAGCCTTTGTCGATCATCTGATTAATTGGGATCACGTCGCCGAGCTTTATGAAGCGGCGACGAAATAAGCGCCGGTGGCGAGTAGCGAACACCGGGTGGGCGACAGATTCGCGGGCGGGGAAGCCCGAGTGGCGACTGGCGTTTCGCCGTTCGTCATCCCCTTCCCGCCGCTCGCTGTCGCCGACGCCCTGTCGCTTGGCGTGCTCGGCGGCGTTGCGATCATCGCCGCGCTGACGTTCCGCCATTACGGGCTCGGCTGGGACGACTACGCGCACGCCGAATATGGCGGCTTGCTGCTGCGCCTCTACGAGTCGGGCTTCACCGACCGGCGCGCGCTCTCCTTCGTCAATCTTTACGCCTATGGCGGCGGCTTCGACATGTTCGCGGCGCTCGTCGCCAAAGTCCTGCCGTTCGATCTGTTCGAAACGCGCCGCCTGGTCGGCGCGTTCGTGGGCATTGCGGGCCTGTTCATCACGTGGCGCATCGCGCGCCGCGTGGGCGGCCCGCTCGCCGGGTTCGTTGCGATTGTTCTGCTTGCGACCTGCCCGCTCTATTACGGGCACATGTTCATCAACCCCAAGGATGCGCCGTTCGCGGTCGCGATGGCGTTGCTCGCGCTCGCGCTGGTGCGCGCCTTTGAGCAGTATCCGGCTCCGTCCGTCGCCACGATTGCGTTGGTCGGAATCAGCCTGGGCCTGTCGTTCGGAACCCGCGTGATGGGCGCGCTCGCGGCCATCCCTGCGGTGGCGGCGCTCGCTTTGATCCTCGTCGTCCAGGCGCGCACGGGTCTGCGCGACGCCATCGCACACCTCGGCAAATTCATCGTCCGCCTCCTCCCCGCCCTCCTCATCGCCTATGCCGTGATGGCGCTGATTTGGCCTTGGTCGGCCGTGTCCCCGCTCAACCCGCTGCACGCGCTGTTCTACTTTTCGCGCTTTTTCGAAAAGCCATGGAAGGAGTTGTTCGACGGGCAGCTCTTGTCGGTCGCGGATATGCCGCGCACTTACGTGCCGAAACTCCTCCTGTTCACGATGCCGGAGGCATTTCTCGCCTTGGGTTCGATCGGCATCGTCGCCGGATTGGCCGCGGCGGCAAACCACCGCATCCCGCTCGAACGCCGCGCCGCGCTCCTGTTCCTCGCCCTGAGCGCGCTATTCCCGGTCGCGTTCACCATCATGATGCGGCCGGCCATGTACAACGGACTGCGTCATTTCGTGTTTATCCTGCCGCCGTTGGCGGCGCTCGGCGGAGCGGCGGCGGCCAAGCTTCTTTCTTGGATCGGCGGCGATGACGCGCGGCGCACCGCGATTGCCGGGGTCGCGCTCGCCGCCCTCCTGGCGCAGCCGGTCATCGCGGTGGTCCGGCTGCACCCTTACGAATACACGTTCTTCAATATGACGGCCGGCGGAATGCGGGCGGTCGACGGGCGCTATATGCGCGACTACTGGGGTCTCTCCCTGAAACAGGCCTCGCAAGCGCTGCTCGACGTGCTCGCCGCCCGCGGCGAGCTTGCGACTCCCGAGCACAAATCGAAGATCGCCATTTGCGGACCGCAGCGCCCGGTGCGGCTCAAGCTCGGAAAGAACTACCCGACCGACTGGCAGCCGCCGGGCGCCGACTTCGCGATCTCGCTGAACGAGTTCTACTGCGCCAAGCTGGATCGGCCGGTTCTCGCGGAGGTCGCGCGTGACGGAGTTGTATACGCGCGCATCTATGACATCCGCGGGCGCGGCGTCCCCAGCCTGCTCACGATACCGCCACCATAGAGTTCGCGAAGCCTTTTGCCGCGGGATGCCCGCGCGCACCCCCGATCCGCCACGAACGAACCGGGAAGATAACATGGGGCGGCCGGATTTTGTGTTCGATGCCTATGGCACGCTGTTCGACGTTCACGCAGCGATCGCCCACCACCGCGAAGCGGTCGGCCCGGACGCCGAGCGTCTCTCCGAGATCTGGCGGACGAAGCAGCTCGAATACGCCTGGACGTTGACGCTGGCCGGGCGTCACCTCGACTTCTGGACGCTGACCGAACGCGCGCTCGATTATGCGCTCGCGCGGACGCCCACGGCCAACCGCGGCCTCCGTTCGCAGCTGCTCGACTCCTATCTCGCGCTCGACGCCTTTCCGGATGCGCGCGCCTGCCTGCACGAATTGAAGCAGCGTGGATTGCGCACCGCGATTTTGTCCAACGGATCTCCCCGCATGCTCGACGCGGCGGTCGCAGCCGCGCAACTCGGCGACTTGCTCGACGCAGTCCTCTCGGTCGATGCGATCCGCCTCTACAAGCCGCGCCCAGAGGTCTACCGGCTTGCGACCGACGCGTTCAGGGTTGATCCGGACGAGGTCGTATTCGCGTCGTCAAACCGCTGGGACGTCATGGGAGCGGCGACCTTCGGCTTTCGCGCCGTGTGGGTCAATCGCGCTGGAGCGCCGGACGAATACGCCGACGCGCCGCCAGCCTTGATCGCGCCGGACCTTTCTTCATTGGCGACGATGGCGCTCTAGCTCGCAGGCTGCGTTGCCAGCGCGAAACGGACCATCATCGACCGTCAATTAACCAAGAATGGCAATATATTAGGAACGAGTAGCGCGGTAGCGAGGCCGTTGAGGCGGAGCGCAATACCGGCAAAGGTGCCGGCAAGCGGATCGATCTGGAATGCCCGAGCGGTGCCGATGCCGTGCGAGGCAAGCCCGGCGGCGAAGCCTGTGGCGGCGACGTTCTTCACCCGCAATAAGCGGATCACCGGCGTCACGAGGATTGCGCCGCTGATGCCGGTGAGGATCACGAGGACGGCGGTCAGGGCCGGGTCGGCCCCGATCTGCTGCGCCGTCCCCATCGCGATCGCCGCCGTCACCGATTTCGGCGCGAGCGCCCGGATGGTCGCGCCGTCGAGGCCAAAGGCCCGGGCCAGCATCACGGCAGAGATAATGGCGGTGAGCGACCCCACAAGCAGCGCGGCCAAGATCGGTACAAGCAGTCGGCGGACCTGCGGCAAGTGGCGCACCAGCGGGACGGCGAGCGCGACCGTCGCGGGGCCGAGCAGGAAATGCACGAACTGGGCGCCGGCGAAGTAGGCCGCAAACGGCGTTCCGCTTGCAAGCAGAACAAGCGACAGCAAGGCGATGGCGATGAGGACGGGGTTCGCCAGCGGATGCCGCCGAAGCCGCGCCGAGATGGCGTCGGCGATGAGATAGGCGATCAGCGTCGCGGTGAGCCACAGCAGCGGGCCATGCGAGAGGTAGACCCACAGATCGACCAGATGAATCACGGGCGCTTCGCCTCCTGCAGTCCGGATGGCGGCGCACGGTCCGCCATAAATCGCGCCACGCCCGCAAACACCAGCGCGGTGACGGCGAGCGTGATCCCGGTCGAGAGCACGATCACCACGATCAGGCGGACCGCTTCGCCGCCGAGGCGATCGAGTTGCTGCACCACGCCCACTCCGGCCGGCACGAACAGGAGCGACAGGTTTTTCAACAGGCCGTCCGCCGTGCCGCCCAGCCCGGACGGAAGCGGCGCCTTGAGCATCAACAACGACGCCAACAAAATCATACCGACCACGGGACCCGGCACGGGAACCGCCAGCGCGCGCACGAATGCCTCGCCCGCAAGCTGGCACAACAGCATGGCCGCAAGAGCGTAGAGCATGATTTATCCGACGCTGCGAGACATCGATTTGTCGGACGTGGGCTTGTCGCGCGTATCCATCTGCGGATGACGGGTCAAAGCGCCCGGCGCGCCGCCGAGCGCACGCGGCGCCCCTTCGCTCATGGCGCGGCGAACTTTGCGGCGAACAGCAGCGCCAGGATAATGACCGTGGGCGTCATCTCCTTGAACCGCCCCGCCAAGAGCTTGCACGCGACGTAGGTGATGAAGCCGAGACCGATGCCGTTCGCGATCGAATAGGTCAGCGGCATGGTGATGGCCGCCACGACCGCTGGCGCATATTCGGTTACGTCCTTCCATTCGATTTCCGCCAGCCCGCGAGTCATCACGCAGGCGACGTAGAGGAGAGCCGCCGCCGATGCGTAGGCCGGGACCATGCCGGCGAGCGGCGCAAAGAACAGCGCGAGGAGAAACAGGATCGACACGACCGCGGCGGTGAGGCCGGTGCGGCCTCCCGCCGCCACGCCGGCGGCGCTCTCGATATAGCTCGTCGTCGTCGAGGTGCCGATCAAAGCGCCGAACATGGCGGCGAAGCTGTCGGCCACCAGCGCCTGCTTCATGCGCGGAAGCTGATCCTTCTCGTCGAGCAGCCCGGCCTGGTGGGCGACGCCGATCAGCGTGCCGGCATTGTCGAAAATGTCGATGAACAGGAAGCTGAAGACCACCAGCAGGAACGTCGTCTCGTGGATGCGCGAGAAGTCGAGCTGCAGGAAAGTCGGCGCGAGCGAAGGAGGCGACGAGATCACGCCCGAGAATGTCGCAAGCCCGAGCGGCAGGCCGATCAGGGTGACGGCGAGGATTCCGAGAAGGGTGCCGCCCATGATCTTGCGGGCGTTGAGAGCGACGATCAGCACAAAGCCGAGCAGGCAAAGCATGGCGCCGGGCTCGAGCAGATTGCCGAGCGTCACCAGCGTTGCGGGCTGCTGGACGACGATCTTCGCCTCCTCCAGCGCGATGATGCCGAGGAACAACCCGACGCCGGCGGAAACGGCGAGCTTGAGGTTGTGCGGGATCGCGTTGATCACATACTCGCGCAGGCGAAATATGGAGATCAGGAAGAACAGCGCGCCCGAGCAAAACACCGCCGCGAGCGCCTGCTGCCAGGAGTACTTGTAGCTCAGGACCACCGTAAAAGCGAAGAAGGCGTTGAGCCCCATGCCCGGCGCAAGCGCAATCGGGTAGTTGGCATAGAGGGCCATCACCATCGTACTCACCGCCGCCGCAATGCAGGTGGCGACGAATACGGCCCCCTTGTCCATGCCGGCATTGCCGAGGATCGTCGGGTTGACGAACACGATGTAGACCATCGTGAGGAACGTGGTGAGCCCGGCGATCATCTCGGTGCGCACCGCGGCGCCGTTCGCCGTCAACGCGAAACAGCGATCAAGGAACGATGCACGCTCCGGCACAGCCGTGTCCATGAGGCAACCTCCGCCGCGGGCCGCGGCGACGCATGCGCAGCGGCTATTTGGATGGCCTCGCTTCTAAAGCATTCGCTGGCGAAGTGGGAACGGGCAATTTGCGGCGGCGCTTCTCCGCGCCGTCCTGGAGCGGGACGATTTCTTGTCGGGTCGTCCCACCCTGTAGCGGTCAAAGCTCCGCAGAATCAAGCGAGCTCGCCGCCGTCGGCGTCGCGCGCGCATGGATGAGCGCCGTGAGCCGTTCGGCCGAGACTACGGCGACTTCCCGCGCGGTGTCGAGAACGAGGGCAGGTGCGAGCGGCGGCTCGTAGGGCTGATCTCTCCCAGTAAAGCCGACGATCTTGCCGTTGTCGGCCTTCGCATACAGGCCCTTGGGATCGCGCGCGCGGCAGGTCTCGACCGGCGCGTCGACGAACACCTCGACAAACCGCCCCTCGGGAAACAGTGCCGCAACGCGCTCGCGGTCGGCGCGGAACGGCGAGACGAGCGCGACGATCACGATCAGCCCTGCTTCGGTCATCAGCTTGGCGACCTCGCCCACGCGGCGCACGTTCTCGCTGCGCGCCGACGGCTCGAAGCCGAGATCATTGTTGAGGCCCTGCCGAAGCGCATCGCCGTCGAGAATCATGCAATGGTGGCCGAGCGCGTGCAGCCGCACCTCGGTCAAGTTTGCGATCGTCGATTTGCCGGAGCCGGGCAGCCCCGTCAGCCAGACGACAAGCGGACTCTGCCCCTTCGCATGCGCCCGCGCCCGCCCGTCGATCAGCATCGGGTGGCGATGGACGTTGCGTCCGGCCTCGATCGTCTCGACCACCATGCCCGCGGCAAGCGTGGCGTGCGTCGCCGGGTCGATGAGGATAAAGCTGCCCGTCTCGCGGTTCTCGGCGTAGGGATCGAGCGCGACCGGCATCGGCGTTTCGATCTCGACCCGGCCGACATCGTTGAGCGCGAGTTTCTCCGCCGGCTGCGCCGCGAGCGTCGTCACATCGAGCCGATGCACGATCCGCGTCGGCGTCGCCGCCGACAGCGCCCCGCCCGCTTTGAGAAGAACGCGCCGCCCGGCCGTCAACGCTGGCTCCGCCATCCACACCAGATTCGCCGCGAACCGCCGCGTCACGGCGGGCCTGTTCTTGGGATCGGCCAGAAGATCGCCGCGCGTCACATCGATCGGCTCGGCGAAGGTCAGCGTCACGGCGTCGCCCGCCGCCGCCTCGGGCAAATCGCCGTCGAACGTCACGATGCGGTCGATCCGCGTAATGCGCCCTGACGCTGCAATCACCACCGGCTCGCCGACCGCGATCCGCCCGCTCGCGACCGTGCCGGAGGCGCCGCGGAAATCGAGGTCGGGCCGGTTGATCCATTGAACCGGGAAGCGGAACGGTTGCGCCTCGGCCTTGCCGACCTCGATCGTTTCAAGGCAGTGCAGCAGCGGCGCGCCGGCATACCAGGGAGTGCGTGCGCTTTTCGTGGTGACATTGTCGCCGTAACGCGCGGAGATCGGAACGGCGGTCACCCCGTCGAAGCCGAGCGGGCCCGCGATGGTGCGGAACGCCGCTGCGATGTCCTCGAACCTCGCCTGCTCGAAGCCGACCAGATCGATCTTGTTGACGGCGAGCACGACGCGGCGGATGCCGAGCAAGGATACGATGGCCGCATGCCGGCGCGTCTGATCGAGCAGACCCTTGCGCGCATCGACCAGGAGCACGGCGACATCCGCATTGGAAGCGCCGGTCGCCATGTTGCGCGTGTACTGCTCGTGACCGGGCGAATCGACCAGCACGAAGGCGCGGCGGGGCGTCGCAAAGAACCGGTAGGCGACGTCGATCGTGATCCCCTGCTCGCGCTCCGCTTCGAGGCCGTCGACCAGCAGCGCGAGATCGGGTTCGCCTTCCGTCGTGCCCCATCGCCGGCTGTCGCGCGCAAGCGTCGCCGCCTCGTCGTCGCGGACGACCCGGGTGTCGTACAAGAGGCGACCGATCAGGGTCGATTTTCCATCATCGACCGAGCCGCAGGTCAGGACCCGCAGCGTGCCGATGGGCGCGGGGGCCGATTCTTCGGCGGCTGATGGTGGCGGCGCGGCGTGCGCGGTGGCGGAGCACGGCATCAGAAGTAACCCTCGCGCTTCTTGCGTTCCATCGAGGCGTGATCGGCGGCGTCGACCAGCCGGCCCTGGCGTTCCGAGAGAGGCGAGGCGCGCAGCTCGGCGATGATGTCGTCGACCGACGCGGCGCTCGACTCCACCGCGCCGGTCAGCGGCCAGCAGCCGAGGGTGCGAAACCGCACCTGCCGGCGCTCAACGGTCTCGCCCGGCCGGAACCGCGCCCGTGCGGGGTCGTCCACCATCACCAGCGCGCCGTCGCGACGCACGATTGGACGCTCGGCCGCGAGATAAAGCGGCACGATCGGAATGTTCTCGGCGCGGATATAGTCCCACACGTCGAATTCGGTCCAGTTCGAGAGCGGGAAGACGCGCATGGATTCGCCGCGCGCGATGCGCGTGTTGAACAGCCGCCACAGCTCGGGGCGCTGGTTGCGCGGATCCCAGACATGATCGGCGGAGCGGTGCGAGAAAATGCGCTCCTTCGCGCGCGATTTCTCCTCGTCGCGCCGGCCGCCGCCGAAGGCCGCGTCGAAGCCGTGCGCGTCGAGCGCCGTCTTCAAGGCCTCGGTGAGCATCACGCGTGAATATTCGCCGGTCGGCGTGTCGAACGGATTCACGCCGGCCGCGGCGGCTTCCTCATTGGTGTGGACGATCAGGTCGAGCCCGTGGACGCGGGCCATGCGGTCGCGATGCTCCAGCACGGCGCGGAAGTCCCATCCGGACGCGATATGCAGAAACGGAAACGGCGGCCGGGAAGGAAAGAATGCCTTGCGCGCGAGATGCAGCATCACGCTCGAATCCTTGCCGACCGAATAGAGCATGACTGGCCGCGCGAACTCAGCCACCACCTCCCGCATGATGAAGATCGCCTCCGCTTCGAGCCTGCGCAGATGCGGCGCAAGCGCCCTGCGATCGGCCAAGCCGTGCGGCTTTGCGAAGCGCCCATCTCGCGACAGCGAAACAAAGCTCTCCGCCAAGGCGTTTTCGGGGGCGATCTGTCTCACGATCGGCTCCTTGAGTAGGAGAAAAATTTTTTGTTTACGAGCGCTGGCTAAGTACTATATGGAAAATCATTCTCGTCAATACGGACTTTCGCCCGATGCGTTTCCTACCGGTGTTTCTTGACGTCGCGACCGGACCGGTTGCCCTGGTGGGAACGGGACCGGCGGCGGAGACCAAGCTGCGCCTGCTTCGTGCGGCCGGCGCTCATGTGCACTGGTATGTCGGTTCAGGGCGATCCGAGACCGGCGACGCCGAGGCCGAGCCGGATGGAGGCGCGGACCAGGGCTCCCTCGACATCGTCGCCGCCGACCCCACGCAGGCGAATTTTTCCGGTTTCATGGCGGTCGTCAGCGCAGCCGGCGGCCCGATCGACGAGGTCGTGGCGGCGCGCGCGCACGCGGCCAAGGTTCCCATCAACGTCGTCGATCGGCCCGACCTGTCGAGCTTCCTCTTCCCGGCCATCATCGACCGTGGCGATGTGGTGGTCGCGATCGGCACCGGCGGCGCTGCGCCCGTGCTGGCGCGCCGGCTGCGCGAGCGGATCGAGGCGCTGCTTCCGGCGCGCATCGGCGATCTCGCAAGCTTGATGGGGCGCTTCCGCGAGGGATTTGCGCAACGCCGGCATCCCTCGCGCTCGCTACGAGGGTTCTGGGAGCGTGTCGTCGATGGTCCGATCGGCGCGGCGGCGTTGGCGGGCCGCCTGCCGGAGGCGGAAGCGGCGCTCGCCCGCGCGGTCGATGCATCCGCCACCTCCGAGCACACCGAAGGGCTCGTCTATATCGTCGGCGCCGGACCGGGCGATCCCGATCTCCTCACCTTGCGCGCTTTGCAGGCGCTGCAAAGCGCCGACGTGATCCTGTACGATGAACGCGTTTCTCCAGCCGTTCTCGATCGTGCGCGCCGCGAAGCCGAGCGCGCGTTCGTCGGCAAACAGCCTGGCCGCCCGGTGCTCAACCACAGCGCTATCGGCCGGCTGCTGGCCGCGCACGCGCGCCGCGGAGGCGTCGTCGTGCGGCTGAGGGGCGGCGACGCGCTTCCTTTCAGGCACGGCGACGGGGAACTCGACCATCTGCGCAAGGCAGGCGTGGCGACGATTCTCGTTCCCGGCGTGACCATGAATCCGAGCTTGGCGGACGCCGCGGAGATCGCCGCATGACCGCGCCACAGCAGCAGAAACTGAAAATCACCGGGCCGGTCGTCGTCACGGCAAACCGTCTGGCCGACGGCGTCGTCGTCCATCGTACGCCGGAGGGCGGCTGGACCACGCGGATCAGTGACGCCGCGGTCGTAACGACCGCGCCAGCGGCGAGCAGCCTGCTTGCCGCTGCGGTCGCTGAAGACGTTCTGGTGGTGGGTCCCTATGTGGCGCCGGTCGGTCTCGATCCCGATGGACGTGCTCAGCCCGGCAACCTCCGTGAGCGCATCCGGGTCAATGGACCCACCTTCGATCTGCCGGCCGATCTCGGAATCTGAACATGTATGTCTATGACGCGTTCGATCGCACATTGGTCACCGAACGCGTGGCCGAGTTTCGCGACCAGGTCGCGCGCAGGCTGACCGGCGAACTCACCGAGGACGAGTTCAAGCTGCTGCGGCTGATGAACGGCGTGTATCTGCAACTGCACGCCTACATGCTGCGCATCGCCCTCCCCTATGGGACGCTGTCATCCGAACAGATGCGCATGCTCGCGCATATCGCGCGCCGTTACGATCGCGGCTACGGCCACTTCACCACGCGGCAGAACATCCAGTTCAACTGGATCAAGCTCGCCGACATGCCGGACGTGCTCGCCGACCTCGCCACCGTCGAACTGCACGCCATGCAGACGAGCGGCAATTGCGTGCGCAACATCACGAGCGACCAGTGGGCGGGGGCGGCCCCGGACGAAGTGGAGGATCCGCGCATCTGGGCCGAGATTCTGCGCCAGCATTCCACGCTGCACCCCGAATTTTCGTTTCTGCCGCGCAAGTTCAAGATTGCGATCACCGCCTCCGCGCATGACCGCGCCGCCGTCAAGGTGCACGACATCGGTTTGCATCTTTATCGCAACGGCGCGGGGGAGACCGGCTTCGAGGTGAGCGTGGGCGGCGGGCTTGGGCGCACCCCGTTCATCGGCAAGGTGATCAAGCCGTTCCTGCCGAAACGCGATTTCCTCAGCTATATCGAGGCGATCCTGCGGGTCTACAATCAGTATGGACGGCGCGACAACATCTACAAGGCGCGCATCAAGATCCTGGTGCACGAACTCGGCGCCGACGCTTTCGCAAAAGAGGTCGAAGCGGAATGGCTTGCGATCAAGGACGGCGCGCTCGCGCTCGACCCCGCGGTCGTCGCCGACACCGCCGCGCGTTTCCGCTACCCGGCCTATGACGCGCTCGCCGACGACCCGCCGCAGCTTTCGGCGGCGCGCATCGCAGATACGCGTTTTGCGACCTGGCTCGCCAACTCGGTCGCCAACCACAAGGTCGCGGGCTACGCGATCGTGACGCTCTCGCTCAAGCCGGAAGGCGAGCCGCCGGGCGACGCCACGGCCGAGCAGATGAACGCGATCGCCGATCTCGCCGATCGCCACTCATTCGGCGAAATCCGCGTCGGCCACGAACAGAATCTCGTGCTGCCGCACGTCGCGCAGCGCGACCTGCCCGAGCTTTGGCGCGCGCTCGACGCGCTCGGCCTCGCGACGCCGAATGTGGGCCTCGTGTCGGACATCATCGCTTGTCCGGGGCTCGACTATTGCAGCCTCGCCAACGCCCGCTCGATTCCCGTCGCCCAGGAGCTGACGCGGAGATTCCGCGATCTCGATCTCGCGCGCGATCTCGGCCGGCTGCACATCAACATCTCCGGCTGCATCAACGCCTGCGGCCACCACCACGTGGGGCATATCGGCATTCTCGGCGTCGAAAAGAACGGCGAAGAGTTCTACCAGATCACTCTCGGCGGACGGGCCGACGAACACGCGCAGCTCGGCGAGCTGCTCGGTCCGGCCGTCCCCTACGCGCAGGTGGCCGACACGATCGAGGACATCGTCGCCGCCTATCTCGAACTGCGCGAGCGGCCGGACGAATTGTTCATCGACACCGTTGCGCGGATCGGCATCGAGCCGTTCAAGGAGCGCGTCTATGCCCTTCATTAAGGCGGGCCGTCTTGCGGACGACCGTTTCGTGCGCGTGCGCGACGAGGAACCCGCGCCCGAAGACGCGCCGGTTCTCGTTCCGGCGGCGCGCTTTCTCGCCGACAGCCAGGAATTCGCCGCGCGCAGCGCGCCGGTCGGCGTAATCTGGCCGAACAATCGCAACATCGCCGAGCTTGCGCCTCACCTCGACCGGCTTGCGCTGGTCGCGCTGGTCTTTCCGACCTTTCGCGACGGTCGCGCCTATAGCCAGGCGCGCATTCTGCGAGAGCGCTACGGCTTTCGCGGCGAGCTGCGCGCGACCGGCGACGTGCTGCGCGATCAGTTCCTGTTTCTTGCGCGCGCAGGCTTCGATGCGTTCGAAGTCAAGAAAGAGTCCGATGCGGCCGCCTTCGCCGCCGCGCTCGCGCGCTACAGCGTGGTCTATCAGCCGGCCGCCGACCGGCGCGCCTCATCGTTCAGCCGCCGCCTGACCGAGGCTGTTCCGCGCGAGGACAAAGCCCGGACGGAGACCGTCCCGTGACCGAAGACCATATCCCGGCCGCTGCGGCGACGCTGAACCGCCTGCTCGCGGACGCTTCCCCCTCCGACATCATTGCCGAGGCCGTTCGCTCGGTCATCCCGGGACGGCTCGCGGTGGTGGCGTCGTTCGGAACCGAGACCGCGGCCCTGCTGAAGCTTGTCGCCGACATCGATCCGACATTGCCCGTTCTGTTTCTCGACACCGGCTGGCTGTTTCCCGAAACGCTCGCCTACCGCGACACGCTCGCGTCGTTCTTCGAGCTGACGGATATCCGCGTCTTCACTCCCTCGGCCCATGCGCTCGCCGAACATGACCCGGAGCGGGACCTGTGGTCGGCCGACCCGGATGCGTGCTGCCGGATGCGCAAGGTCATCCCCTTCGCCGAGGCGGTGCGCCCGTTTGACGCCTGGATCAATGGACGCAAACGCTATCATGGGCATGAGCGCGAGCGGCTGCCGGTGGTCGAGCAGGACGGGCGCCGACTGAAGTTCAATGTCTTGGCGCACGCCTCCAAACAGGAGGTCGAACGCCTCTTCGTCACGCATGCGCTGCCGCGCCACCCGCTCGAAGCGTATGGGTTCGGTTCGATCGGCTGCATGCCATGCACGACAAGGACGCAACCGGGGGAAGACCAGCGCGCCGGGCGCTGGCGCGGACGCGGCAAGACCGAATGCGGTATACACGCCGCACCGGCGGCCGCGGAGACGGAGAAGGCCCAAGGCGCGGATCGGTGAACACCGCCGCAGCAACGGAAATTCCGTTCGCGTGCTCGCCACCCCGGACGACGCTGACCAATTGAGGTTGCGATGATACGAATGCTCACTGGCATCGTGCTGGCCGTGGCGCTCTCTGGAGCGGCGCGCGCCGCCGATGTCACCCTGCTCAACGTGTCGTATGATCCGACGCGCGAGCTATACGTCGAGGTTAACAAAGCGTTCGCCGAGAAATTCCAGGCCGAGACCGGCAAGACGGTCGAGATCAAGCAGTCGCACGGCGGCTCCGGCAAGCAGGCGCGCGCGGTCATCGACGGCCTGCAGGCGGATGTGGTCACGCTCGCGCTCGCCTACGACATCGACGAAATCGCCGACCGCGGGTTGATCGCGGCCGATTGGCAGAAGCGGCTGCCCAACAACGCCTCGCCCTATACCTCGACCATTGTGTTCCTCGTTCGCAAGGGCAATCCCAAAGGCATCAAGGACTGGGACGACTTGGTGAAGCCCGGGGTGAAGGTGATCACGCCGAATCCGAAGACCTCGGGCGGGGCGCGCTGGAATTATCTTGCCGCCTGGGGATACGCGCAGAAGAAGGATGGCAGCGAAGCCAAGGCCAAAGAATTCGTGAAGGCGCTGTTCGCCAATGTGCCGGTGCTCGACACCGGGGCGCGCGGCGCCACCGTCACATTCGCCGAACGCGGCGTCGGCGACGTGCTGATCGCCTGGGAGAACGAGGCGTTCCTGTCGTTCAAGGAATTCGGCAAGGACAAGTTCGAGATGGTCGTGCCGTCCATCTCAATTCTGGCCGAGCCCCCGGTCGCCGTGGTCGACAAAGTGGCGGAGAAAAAGGGCACGATGTACGTCGCGAAGGCCTATCTCGAATTTCTCTATAGCAAGGAGGGGCAGGAACTCGCGGCGCGGAACTTCTATCGGCCGCGCGACCCCGACGTGGCGAAGAAATTCGAGAGCACCTTTCCGAAAGTGGATCTCATCACGGTCGACGAGGCGTTCGGCGGCTGGCGCGCGGCGCAGAAGAAGCACTTCGCCGAGCAGGGCATGTTCGACGAGATCTACAGCCAGTGAGAATGCGGCGGCTAGACGAAAACGCGCGCCGGCGTCAGATTCCGGCGCCGTCCGCCACCTCGGCCTCGAGGTCGGCGCGGATAGCCACCGCGGCGCTCTGCAGCCCGCGATCGGTGCGCCGCCGCGGATGCGCGGCATCGATCACGTGCGTTGCGACGATGCGACCGGGCGCGCCCGACAGCACGACGATCCGATCGGCGAGATAGGTCGCCTCCTCGATGTCGTGCGTGACGAACAGGATCGTCTTTCCGGTCTCGGCGCGGATGCGGATCAGCTCGTCCTGCAGGCTCTCGCGCGTGATCGCATCGAGCGCGGCGAACGGCTCGTCCATCAAGAGCACATCGGGCTCGACGGCAAGCGCGCGCGCAAGCGAGACGCGCTGGCGCTGCCCCCCGGATAGCTGGTGGGGCCACCGGGAGGCCAGATTCTCCAGCCCGACGGCTGCGAGCGCGGCATGCGCGCGCCGCCGCCGTTCGCCCCGCGGCGTGTCGCGATGCTCCAGCCCGAAGGCGACATTGTCGATGACGCGCCGCCAGGGAAGCAGGCGCGCGTCCTGGAACACGAGCGCGACCGGCTGGCGGCCATCGCGTGCGCCGGCGACGCGCACCGTCCCGGCCGTCGGCCGCGCCAGATCGGCGACGACGCGCAGGAGGGTCGATTTGCCCACGCCCGAAGGGCCGACGATCGCAAGAAATTCGCCGCGGCGAATATCGAGATCGAGCTCGCGCAGCACATCCGTCCGCCCGCCGTCGCGCTCGAAGGTAAGCGAGAGTCCCTCAATCTCGATCACGCTTTCCATCGCAACAACCATCCCTGCAGCGCGACGAACGCGGTGTCGAGAGTCCCGTACAGCGCGGCCATGGTGAGCATGTAGACCACCACGATGTCGGTCGCGAGCAGGCTCGAGGCCTGCATCATTCGCTGGCCGAGTCCGGCGACGCCGAAGATTTCCGCGGCGACCACCGCCATCCACGCCTGGCCGATCGCCGTGCGCACGCCCACCAAGATCCCCGGCGTCGCCGCGGGCAACAGCACCTTGATGAGCCGCGCCGGGCCCGAGCGAAAGCCGAAGGCGTCGGCCACCTCGATCATGTCGCGATCGACCGCGCGGATCGCGCCATGGGCGGCGAAATAGATGATCCAGAACACGCCGACGGCGATGATGAAGACGGCCGCAGAGAGGCTGACGCCGAACCAGATGATCGCGAACGGCACCCAGGCGAGGCCGGGAATCGGCCGCAGCACGCGCACGACCCACGACGTGAACTCCTCCATCGGCCCATACATCCCCGTGACGATGCCGAGCGCAACGCCGAGGGCGATGCCGGTGAGGAGGCCGACCACGTAGTGCTCCAGGCTGTTTGCGACCGCGCGCGGCCACTCCCCTGACGAGAATTCGCGCAGGAAGGCGCGCGGAATCGCGCTCGGCGGCGGCAGGAACGCCGGATTGACGAGCCCGAACGCCGGCACGGCCTCCCACAGCGCGAGGAAGGCCGCGAACCCGGCGGCGGGCAAAAGGACGGTTGAGATGCGCACGACTATTGCGAAGCGGCGGCCTTGAGGAAGAAGCGCGGGTCGAACAGGCCGTCGAGCGGCAGCTCGCGGTCGAGCGAGCCGAGCGTAACCTGGTAGCGCTGCATCGCCGCAGTCGCATCGATGATGGCGCGCGGATCGGCAATGAACTTCGACGCCGGAGAAACGAGCGCGCGCTTGATCGTGGCCGCATCGACGATGCCTTTGCCGAGCGCCGCCTCGATCGCAGGAACCGCGCGGTCCGGATGATCCTGGATCAACTTGGTCGCGCGCACGACCGCGTTGACGAGGCCTTGTGTCTGCTCCGGGTACCGCTCGATGAACGCCGCGGTCATGCCAACCACAGTTCCAGGCTGGTTCGGGAACATCTCGCCGCCGAGCGCGATCAGCTTGATCCCGGGGTCCCTACTCTGAAGGATCGTGACCGTCGGCTCGCGCACCGTTGCGCCCTCCACCGCGCCGACCAGCACCGCCTGCTGGGTCGCGTCGATGCCCATCGGGACGATCGTCACGTCGGCCTTGTCGACCTTGCCCACCTGCCACAGCCAATGTTGCAGGGTGGTGTTGGGCACCGAGCCTGCCGGCTGGGTGGCAAGGCGCGCGGGCGTTCCCGTCGCTGCGCGATAGCGCTTGAACGCCTCGGCCGCCGGGACGTCCGGCTCGAAGAAGCGCGCAAGCTTCGGCGTCGCGACGAAGGTCATCTCTTCGATCGCGGTGGCCGCCACAACCCGCGCATTGATGCCGCGCGCGCGCGCCACCGCGAGCGGGGCGACGCCGGCGACATAAACATCGATCGTGCCGGAAGCCAGCGCCTGGATCATGTTCGGCCCCGACTCGAACGTCGTAAAGGAGGCGGCGATTCCGGCGTCCTTCAGCCAGCCTTCGCGATCGGCCACGAATATTGGCGAGACGCCGAGCACTGGGATGTTACCGATCCGCGCCGTGACCGGCGCGCTCTGCGCGAGCGCCGGCGCAGCGATCCCGCAGGCAAGCGAGGCAAGGATAAAGCGACGTGAAACAATCATGCAGTCCGTGCTCCAATGGCGCAAACGAGGCTTGGCACAACAAATGGAATTATATTTCAAAAATCCGCAAGAGATGTCGGGCGATATAAATTATTTTTATATCTACATCGTCGGTTTCAGAGGATTGTTCTTTCCGTCGCCCGGCTGCGAGCACGCCGGCCTTCGCGCTGAGCCGCGATCGATCTTTCGCGACCGGTCCATTCGTCAATTGCCCGCGGCAAACACCCGGTAACGGTGGACGGCAAGGCCGATGCGCTGGCCGGCCGCAAGTTCGAGCGTGCGCGGAATATCCAATTCGAGCGTCTCGTTGCTCGGGGCGAGCGCGACCTCGACGCGTCGGGCTGAGCCGATGCCGTGCAACCGCAGCACCGTTCCTTGCAGCTTCGCGCTGCCCGGGTCGATCACGTCGAGGTCGTACGGCCGAGCAAACAGGCGGGCCGCGCCGTTCGCGAGCCCCGGCGCCGCGAGGTCGATCGGTCTACCGCCGTGATGGAGTGCGCCGCTTTCGACCGAGACCGGAATGATGATCGATTCGCCGATGAACTCGTGCACGAAGGCGGTCGCCGGTTGCTCGTAGACTTCGTGCGGCGTCCCGATCTGCTCGATCCGGCCCTTGTCCATCACCACCACCCGATCGGCGACCTCGAGCGCCTCCTCCTGATCGTGCGTGACGAACAACGAGGTCACGTGAAGTTCGTCATGCAGGTTGCGCAGCCATCGCCGCAGCTCCTTGCGCACTTTGGCGTCCAGCGCGCCGAACGGCTCGTCGAGCAGGAGCACCCGCGGCTCGATGGCGAGCGCGCGCGCGAGCGCGACGCGCTGCCGCTGGCCGCCCGAGAGCTGGGTCGGATAGTGGTCCGCCAGCCATTTGAGCTGGACAAGGTCGAGCAGCCGCTCAACGCGCGCGCGGATGTCCTGCTCGGGAAGCCGCACCGCACGCGGGCGCACGCGCAGGCCGAACGCCACGTTCTCGAACACGCTCATGTGGCGGAACAGCGCGTAATGCTGGAATACGAAGCCGACATTGCGCTCGCGCACGCTGCGGGCGAGCGCGTCTTCGCCGTTGAACAGGACGCGCCCCTGCTCGGGCCATTCCAGCCCGGCGATGATTCGCAGCAGCGTGGTCTTGCCCGAGCCGGATGGGCCGAGCAGCGCCACCAGCTCGCCGCTCCTGACTTCGAGATTGACGGCGTCGAGCGCCACAAAGGCGCCGAACCGCTTGGTGACGTTCTGCACGTCGATACGCATGATCACTCCGAAGTCGCACCGCGTTCGAGCAGGATCTTGGCGACCAATGTCACGAGGGCCAGGAGCGCCAGCAGCGAAGCGACCGCGAACGCCGCCATGAACTGATATTCGTTGTAGAGAATCTCGATGTAGAGCGGCATCGTGTTGGTCTCGCCGCGGATATGGCCTGACACAACCGACACCGCGCCGAACTCGCCCATTGCCCGCGCATTGCACAACAGCACGCCGTAGAGCAGCGCCCATTTGACATTGGGCAGCGTGACCCGGAAAAACGTCTGCAAGCCCGACGCCCCGAGCGAGATCGCCGCCTCCTCATCCTGCGTACCCTGTTCCTGCATCAGCGGGATCAGTTCGCGCGCGACGAAGGGAAACGTGACGAGCACGGTCGCGAGCACGATCCCCGGCAGCGCGAAGATGATCTGGATGTCATGCCCCTGAAGAAACGGGCCGAAAAATCCCTGCGCTCCGAACAGGAGGACGAAGACGAGGCCGGAAATCACCGGGCTCACCGAGAACGGCAGGTCGATCAATGTGATCAGCACGCTCTTGCCGAAAAACTCGAACTTGGCGATCGCCCAGGCGGCGATCACGCCGAAGACGAGGTTGAGGGATACCGAGATGGCGGCCACCAGCAGCGTCAGCCGGATGGCGGACAGCGCGTCGGGATCGACAAGGGCGGCGAGATAAGGCCAGACGCCGCGCACGCAGGCCTGCGAAAACACCGTCACCAGCGGCAGAACCAGAAACGCCGCGAGAAATGCGACGGCGAGCGCGATGACGGCAAAGCGTACGACCGCCGGCTCCTGTCGCACGCCGCTTCCCGTGCGGGAGCCCGCGGGCCGGCGGCGCAGCTTTCCGATCACGGCCGTCATGGGAAACGCTCACAAGCGGCCGATGCGAAGTTCGGACCAGCGCTGCAGGCGGTTGATCGCCAACAAGATGAGGAAAGAGGCGATCAGCATCACCACCGCGAGCGCCGTCGCGTCCGCATAACGGAACTCCTCCAGCCGGATCACGATCAGAAGCGGGGCGATCTCCGACACATTTGGAAGGTTGCCTGCAATGAAGATCACTGATCCGTACTCCCCTACCGCGCGCGCAAAGGCGAGGGCAAAGCCGGTCAGCAGAGCGGGTCCGATCAAGGGAAGGATGACTTTGGCGAACGTTTGCCAACGGCTCGCGCCGAGCGTCGCGGCGACCTCCTCAAGCTCGGCGTCAAGGTCGAGCAGGACCGGCTGCACCGTGCGCACCACAAAGGGCAGGCCGATGAAGATCAGGGCCATCAGAATGCCGAGCGGCGTGAAGGCGACCTTGAGCCCGACGAGGGCGAAGATGCTGCCGAGCCATCCGTTCTCGGCGAACAGCGTCGTCAAAGCGATACCCGCCACCGCCGTCGGCAAGGCGAAGGGAATGTCGACGATCGCGTCGAACAGACGCCGACCAGGAAACTCGTAGCGGACCAGCGCCCAGGCGACGATCCCGCCGCAGACGAGATTGATCGTCGCCGCCGCCAAAGACAGACCAAAGCTCAGCTTCAGCGCGTTGAGCGCGCGCGCCCCCGTTACGATCGCCCAGAACTGGCCGAAGGAGAGCGTCGCCGTCTTGAGGAAAAGCCCGCCGAGCGGAATGAGAACGATCAGCCCAAGCCACGTCAAAGTCAGGCCCAACGTGATCCCGAACCCGGGAACTACGCTTGGACGCCGAATGAAACGCGGACGACCCGCCGCCATCGTCGCGTGACTTTGCATGTGGCGGCAATGGTACCGATCATGTCGAGCATTGGCTATAGCTATCGCGAACGCTGTCTCGGCGCGCGGCAAAGTGAGGTGGTCGCGCAAGGGCCGTCTAAGTTGTGGACGCTCGGCACCTGCGCGCTATCGCGCGTTTTTAGAATAGCCACGCCCCAAAGCGCTGGCGCGCGAGAAACATTTTCTAATAAAAGAAGAGCGGCAGCCGTGTGTATCGGCCGCCGCGCGATGCCTTCGTTTCTGAGATCAGTTCACGCGAGACCAGGTCTGGCCACCGCAGATCAATCCACCGAGCGCGCAGCCTTCGATGCGCAACGCATCCGCGCCCTTGAGTGACATGCTGGCGCCGTAGTTCTTGCCGTCCTTCACGTTGTAGACGCGGCCGCTCCAGCGATTGCCCTTGGGCTTCATGTCGATCAGGACCGGCACGCCGATGATCGAGCGATTGCGCAGCGCCGGATTGGGGTTGTTGCGGTCCTTCTCGCCGAACTTCTTTGCGCCCGAGACATAGCCGCACAGATTGTCGCCGCACTCCTCGACGCGAACGCGGCCCTCGCCGCCCTCGATCAGCCACTCGCCGATCGGGCTCGCCGAGGATTTTTCGCCCGCGGCGGACGTATTCGAGGGACTAACCGCTGCGACCTTCGGCTCGGCACGGCCTGGAGAGCGCAGCGTGCGTGTCGCCTCCCCTTCGGGCGTGGCATCGATGCTCGGCGCCGGGCGTATGACGGATTCGGGTTCGCTTGAGGAACTCGGAGCGGGTGGCACGCGATCGGCGACGCTTGTCTCGCTCGCCGGGCTGGAACTTGACTCCGAGCCCGCAGATTTTCGCTTTCCCGCAGCGTCCGACAGGGGCCGGAGCTTGGTCGCCGACGTGTCCGTATCGCTTTGATCATTCAGGGCGCTCAAGCCCAATCCGCCGCCACGGCCATCGATCAGTTTCGAAATCGTCTTCGACGAAATTCCCGGCAGCTTGAATTCACGGCGCTCGCCGCGCCCGGACCAGGAAACCGAGCCGCAAACGCGATCGCGGCACTTGGTTCCAAAGTGAATGCGGGCGACGCCGCCATTGATCGGAATCTCGAACGAACCGGCGAATGCGGACGTACTGACCAACGCGAGGACCGCGGCAAGACCGAGCTGCTTCATGGGACGCTCCCGTTCATGGGGGCGGTAACCCCCGATTAACGGAGCATGCCCCGGCCGTGATGGGCCGTTTGTGATCTGGGTCACACAACGAATAACAGCGCCGCTCGATGGGGCCGCACCCGAAGGCCTCGGAAGAGCGCGCAATCACCTTGAAGACCGCAGCAGCGAATCAGTTAGAATCAGCTGGGAAAGAGACCCGACAGGTATGATGCGATGCAGGCATGCGTTTCGGAGAGGCTGATCGATATCGCCGCCGCCGTGACGAGCGCGATCGAGGCGCCGGCGGGCGGCAAGATGTCCGCCACGTATGCGGCCTTGCTTGCTTCGCGCCTGTTCGAAGCCATCAAGGCCGAACGCGCCGCCCTCGACCCGGCGGATATCCGTACCCGGGCGATGCTCGATCATGCGCTCGAGGACTGTAGAACGCTCACCAGCGCCGGTGATCGGATGCCATCGCGGTTGCGGGCGGTCTTCGCCCTTCTCGCTGGCGAGGCCTCCCATCCGAAGGAGGTGCGAAGGTCGCGGGCTCGCGCGAGCGAGCCGCCGTCCTGCCAACTGCGCCTGTTCCGGATGATCGAAGGAGGCCGCCCGGCGCGCGCCTGAGGGGGTTTTCGCGACATTTTTTGTAAAGCCGCCGGCTCAGCGTCAATGGCGCGCCGGACCGCTAAAAAACTGAAAGTCCGGATTCCGGGCCTTTCCCGGGCCCGGAACTCCGGTTTCCGTGTTTTGCGTCCGTATCAGCGCCGTTCGGCAGTCCAGGTGCCGGCGCACGAGCCGCCCTTCCACGAGCCTGCGCCCGCGGTCGCGGTCAGCCGTCCGAGCCCGACAGCGCTCTTGTCGCCGCGGCTCACCCGCACCGTCAGCTTGCCGTCCGGGCTGACCCTCCCGGAGACGTCCACCATGTTCACGCCGACATTGATGAAGTTGCCGTTGCTGATCGTGATGGGCGCGCGGTAGGCGCGTTCGCAATCGCCGTGCTTGGTGACGATCACGACGCTCCATTCGCCGTCGAAGTCGGTCCGGGCGTTGGCAGGCCCGGCAAACCCCAGCACGGCGGCAACGGCGACAACCCCCAGCGTCGTACACGCGCGCGGCACACCATTCCTCACTGTCATTGACCTCTCCCTGTCGAAAGGACGGGAATGCGCGACCGTGGCGCGAAAACGCGCTGACAAGCCTGAAAGTCGCTGACCCCCCTCACTTGTGGTCGGACCATAAAACGAGGAGATGGGCGGAAAGTTCCCGCAGATCGGCAAATTTCCCCATTTGTGCTCCCGGAGGCTCAGCCCCCAAACCGGCGATAAGGCTCAGTCCTCCAAACCGGCGATGCGGGCGCTCTCCCGCCACAGGCGGCGCGCGGTCTCGTCATCCTGCGCCTCGCGCGATGGCGTCGCGAGGCGGCAATCGATGAAATAGGCCCCGGAGGTGGCGCCAAGCTCCGGCGCGCTCGCCGCATAAATCAGGGTCCGCGCTCCCTTTTCCGGGGGGATGGCGAACAGGCGTTTGAGCAGCCGAACGCCGCGCCGATACCAGCCGGTCGTATTGCCGCCGATGCCGGTCGCACAAAATCCTGGATGAACGCAGTTCGCGGTGACGCCGGTCCCGTTCAACCGTCCCGCCAGCTCGCGCGTGAACAGCATGTTGCACAGCTTGGAGCGGCGATAGGCCTTCCAGCCGCCGTAGCCCTGGCTGGTTTGGAGATCGGCGAAATCGAGCCGCGCGCCGCGGTGGGCCTCGGAGGCGACGTTGACGATGCGCGCCGGCGCAGCGCTCAGGAGCTTGTCCCAGAGGAGGCGGGTCAGCAGAAAATAGCCCATATGATTGAGCGCAAAGGTGCGTTCGAGCCCGTCTTCGGTGACCTGCCTCGTGTTGAAGATGCCGCCCGCATTGTTGAGGAGGACATCGATGCGGTCGAGCTTCTCGGCCAAGGTCCGAGCGAGCTGCCGAACCTCGTCGAGGCGGGACAAGTCGGCATAATAGGCCTCGGCGGCGGCCGCCGGCGATTGCTGTCGGACGTAAGCAAGCACCCCCTCCCCGCGCGCGCGATCGCGGCCGATGAGCACGAGCCGCGCCCCCATCGCTGAAAGCGCAAGGGCGGCGTGCAGGCCGAGCCCACCGGTCGCCCCGGTAACGACGACGGTCTTGCCGGCAAGGGTGGACATTTGGAATCTCTCTCCTGTCGATGAGCGGTTCGCCGAGTGCGCGGCAGACCCGCCGGCCGGACGCGCTGTGGAAAAAAGTGTGGCCGAGCGAGCGGCGGCGGGCAAGCCGTAACTCCGACATGCGCTGCAGAAACGCCATCCATATAGGCTGGTCTCGCGCCTCGTGGCCTAAGCCGACGCGGGACCCCAAATTATGGTAAATGCTCGGCCGCGGGTGCATGGCCCCCCGCCCCGGTTGAATGATGCGCGGGACCTGGACCGCGCCAGCTTTATCGTTTGTTTGCGTTGGCGTCCTAGAAATCCGGCGGCGACGCAACTCCAACCCAAGGGCAAACAAACGTGCCGACCTCGAACGCTGTCACAAAAGCCGGTCTCTGGGACATTTTCGTCCCCTATAGCGGCCTGCACCTTGCATCCGTCGCAGTGTGTCTAGCGCTGATCGCGGCGCTTGTTCTGCTGGGCCTCCATTTGAGCACGCCGGGGGAGAAGCGGCTCCGCCAGGCGATGGCCGCCTACGCCATCGCTGTATGGGTGACTTATAATGTGGCCTGGAACTGGAACGGGATCGACCCTCGCACCGGCCTGCCCTTGCACATCTGCGACCTCGGAGGCCTGCTCGCGCCCTTTGCCATCCTGACGCTCAACCGCTGGCTTCGCGCGACGCTGTATTTCTGGGCCATCGCCCTGACGACCCAGGCCTTTATTCAGCCGACCCTGACGCTCGGGCCGACCTCGTTCCTGTTCTGGTGCTTCTGGATCGCCCACACGATCATCCTCGGCTACGCCATTTACGACCTTGCCGTGCTGCGCTTCCGGCCGGATTGGAGCGATTTCGGCCGCGCCTCGGTCGTCACGCTCGGCTATCTTGCCGTCATCATGCCGATCAATATCTGGCTGGGCGCGAATTACGCCTATATCGGCAACCCGGCGTCGGAGAAGTCCATTCCGCCCTTTGTGGCGGCGCTCGGCCCTTGGCCCCAGCGGGTGGTCATCGTCGCCGGTTTGGTCGGCCTTGCTTTCGTGCTCGCACTGCTCCCCTGGCGGCTGCGCGCACGCGCCCTGGCGCGTTCCGGAGCCTGAATCGGTTATGTCGATCGAACCACAAAACTCGTCCCGTCCGGAAGCCGGTGCGGCTGCGCCTGATTCCTACGCGCCGGACAGCGCTGCCGCAAGCGAACCCGCGCCGACGCCGAGGATCAGCTTCGTGTCGCTCGGCTGTCCCAAGGCGCTCGTCGATTCCGAGCGTATCGTGACCCGGCTGCGGGCGGAAGGCTACGAGCTTGCCCGCAACCACGCTGGCGCCGACCTCGTCATCGTCAACACCTGCGGCTTTCTCGACAGCGCCAAGACGGAATCGCTCGAGGCGATCGGCGCGGCGCTTGCCGAGAACGGCAAAGTGGTCGTGACCGGTTGCCTCGGCGCCGAACCGGAAACGATCACGGACCGCTATCCCAACCTCATCGCGGTGACCGGGCCGCAGCAGTTCGAAAGCGTCATGGCCGCCGTCCACCGCGCCGCGCCGCGTCCGCATGCGCCCTTTCTCGATCTCGTTCCGCCGCAGGGCGTGAGGCTTACGCCGCGCCATTACGCGTATCTGAAGATTTCCGAGGGCTGCAACAACCGCTGCACCTTCTGCATCATTCCGCGGCTGCGCGGCGACCTCGTCTCGCGGCGCGCGGCCGACGTGCTGCGCGAAGCCGAGAAGCTGGTCGACGCCGGCGTGAAGGAGCTGATCGTCATCTCGCAGGACACTTCGGCTTACGGCGTCGATCTGAAATATGAAGCGAGCGCCTGGGGCGAGCAGGACGTGCGCGCCCGCTTCGTCGATCTTGCCCGCGCGCTCGGCGAGTTCGACGTATGGGTGCGCCTGCACTACGTCTACCCCTACCCGCATGTCGACGAGCTGATTCCGCTGATGGCGGAGGGCAAGGTGCTGCCCTATCTCGACGTGCCGTTCCAGCACGCCGCGCCCGCGGTGCTCGCGCGCATGAAGCGGCCAGCCGCGCAGGAAAAGACGCTCGCGCGCATTCGCCATTGGCGCGAGATCTGTCCCGACCTCACGATTCGCTCGACCTTCATTGTCGGCTTTCCCGGCGAGACCGAGGAGGACTTCGCCTTCCTGCTCGACTGGCTGGAGGAGGCCGCGCTCGACCGGGTCGGATGCTTCCGCTACGAGCCGGTCAGGGGCGCTGTCGCGAACGATCTCGCGCCGCCCGTCCCCGACGAGGTCAAGGAGGAGCGCTGGCATCGTTTCATGGCTTGCCAGCAGGAGATTTCGGCAAAGCGCCTGAAGGCCAAGGTCGGCACGCGCCAGCAGGTCATCATTGACGAGGCAGGCCCCTCCGTCGCCAAGGGCCGCAGCATGGCGGACGCGCCGGAGATCGACGGCGCCGTCTATGTGGCCGCGCGCCGGCGGCTGCGCGTGGGCGAAATCGCGACGGTGAAGATCGAGCGCGCCGACGCCTACGATCTGCACGGGACGGCGGTGGGATTCAGCTGAGCGAGCCAGACCGTGACTCTCATCGCTCATCGTGTTGGGATATCATAGGTCCGCCGCCGATTCCGCGGGCGGCAGGCCAAGCATTGGGGGAGCAACGGCCTCCGCATCGCGCGTGCGGATAACCGGGCGCATCAGGCGGCCCGCGTGACTCGCTCGCTGAACGCGCAAAGGCCGACTTGCCGGCGAAGCTTGCAGAGGTCGGCAAAGGCGCTCTGCCGATTGCCTTGACAAGCGCAAATATGCTCTCGCGAGCGGTAGGGGCCGTTCCAATGCCCGTCGTCTCCGGCCGTGAACCAGAAGTCGTGAAATATGGCCATGATCCTGTAGCCACAGGAACCAAACGGCATTCGCTCGTCCCAGACTTCCCAAAATTCAACTCCGGCCCGCTCGTCGCGGATCAGAGCGAAGGAGCGATTGCTGGCGCGCTGGCACATGGTCCACCCCGATAAAGCTTCGTCACCTTTGGAACCTGCCAACGCCACGGCAGGCGTTCATGACGCTCATTAGGGCGATCCTTATTTACTTTATGTGCGCCCCCTCACATTGGGCCAGCGAGACCAACTAATTGATTTTATTTGTTTAATTTGCTAACCAATCACCACAGGTCTGCCACATGGGCTGTGCAGAGTTCTCCGAGGCGGCGACGAATCGCTGGAAGGCTCGCAAGGTTGCCCCTCGTCTCATGGCTTATTCGATTTGAGGGCGGCTTCCGAACAGGAAGCCGCATATGGCTCGCGCTTCGCGGCGGCGCGTGTGCGGCGGCATTCGTTGCCGTGCTCGGATCGGCGCTCGCCGAACCTGCAGTCTCGCCCGATACGCCAGCCGCCCGCTACGCCATCGCCATGCATGGCGAGCCGGCCTTGCCGGAAAATTTCACCCAGTTCCGTTACGTCGATCCCGATGCCCCCAAAGGCGGCCGCTTGACCGTCGGCGTGCTCGGCACGTTCGACAGTCTCAACCCGCTGATCGTCAAGGGCGTGCCGGCGCAGTCGCTGCGCGGCTACGTCATCGAGAGCCTGCTGGCGCGCGGCTATGACGAGCCCTTCACTTTATACGGGCTGCTTGCCCGCTCGGTGGAGACGGACGCCGCGCGCACCTTCGTCACCTTCAACCTGGACGAACGGGCGACGTTTTCCGACGGCAAGCCGGTCACGCCTGAAGACGTGGTGTTCTCCTGGCGGCTCCTGCGCGACAAGGGCCGGCCGAACTACCGCACCTATTACGCCAAGGTGGCGAAGGCGGACGTGATCGGATCACGCAGCGTTCGCTTCGATCTGTCCGGCGCCGACGATCGCGAGCTGCCGCTCATTCTCGGACTCATGCCGGTGCTCCCTCGCCATGCGGTCGATCCCGAGGCGTTCGAGGAAACCTCGCCCAAGCCGATGGTCGGCAGCGGACCCTATGTCGTCGCCGGCGTCGATATCGGGCGAAGCGTCACGCTCGCGCGCAATCCGCATTACTGGGGGCGCGACCTGCCGGTGAACCGCGGCAATTGGAATTTCGACACGGTGCGCTTCGATTATTACCGCGACGCCAACACGCATTTCGAGGCGTTCCGCAAAGGCCTGTTCGACTTTAACGCCGAGACCGATCCTGGCCGCTGGGAAACCGGCTACAACTTTCCCGCCGCGCGCGACGGCCGGGTGATCAAGGAGGAATTCTCCACCGGACTGCCGCAGGGCATGTTCGCTTTCGTGTTCAATACGCGCCGCGCGATCTTTGCCGATATCCGCGTGCGCGAAGCGATCGCGAGCCTTTTCGATTTCGAGTGGATCAATCGCAGCCTGTTCTACGGGCGCTACCAGCGCACCGGCAGCTATTTCGAGGGCAGCGAACTATCCGCGCGCGGCCGTCCCGCCGACGCGCGCGAGCGCGCGCTGCTCGCGCCGTTCCCCGACGCCGTGCGGCCGGACGTGTTCGACGGAACCTGGTCGCCCGCCAGCTCGGATGGATCGGGACGCGACCGCAACAGGCTCAAATCGGCCCTCAAGCTTCTCGCGGAAGCGGGCTACGACCTCGACGGCACCGTGCTCAAGCAGCGCAAGAGCGGAAAACCGCTCACCTTCGAAATTCTGGTGACGACCAAGGACCAGGAGCGCATCGCGCTCGCCTTTGCGGGCAACCTTCGCCGCGCGGGGATCGAACCGTCCATCCGCATGGTCGACGCCGTCCAATACGAGCAGCGCCGCGTCACCTTCGACTTCGACATGATCCAGTATCGCTGGGACCAGTCGCTCTCGCCCGGCAACGAGCAGGCGTTCTACTGGGGCTCGGCCTCGGCGGACGAACAGGGCAGCCGCAACTATATGGGCGTGCGCTCCGCCGCGGTCGACGCGATGATCGCCGCCATGCTGAAGGCGGAACAACGCGCCGATTTCGTCGCCGCCGTGCGCGCGCTCGACCGCGTCCTCATCTCCGGCCAATTCGTCGTGCCGCTCTATCACCTGCCCGCCCAATGGGTCGCGCGCTGGCGATCCATCCGCCACCCCGCAACGACATCGCTGTATGGCTTCCTGCCGGAAACCTGGTGGCGCGAGCCGTCTCCGTGAGCGATACAGAAATCGGAACGGAGGCCGGCATGACAAGCATCCGCCATGGCTGACAAACCGCTTGCCGAGCGCATTGCGCTGGTGACCGGCGCTTCGCGCGGAATCGGCTACGCGACGGCGCTCGCGCTTGCGCGGGCGGGCGCGCATATCGTCGCGGTGGCGCGCACGGTCGGCGGGCTCGAAGAGCTCGACGACGCGGTGCGCGCCGAGGGCGCCAGCGCCACGCTCGTGCCGCTCGACCTCGACGATTTCGACGGCATTGCGCGGCTCGCGCTCGCGCTCAACGAGCGCTACCAGCGGCTCGACATTCTGATCGGGAATGCCGGCCTGCTCGGGCCGGTCTCCCCGCTCGGCCATGTCGATCCGAAGGACTTCGAACGGGTGATGCGCATCAACGTCGCCGCCAATCTCCAACTCATCCGCTGCATGGACCCGCTGCTGCGGATCGCGCCCGCCGGCCGCGTCGTGTTCATCAGTTCCGGCGCCGCCCACAATGCCCGCGCTTATGTCGGCCCCTACTCGATCGCCAAGGCAGCCCTCGAAATGCTGGCGCGCACCTATGCGGCGGAAACGGTGACGACGCGCGTGCGCGTCAATCTGATCAATCCAGGCCCGACGCGCACGCGCATGCGGGCGCAGTTCATGCCGGGCGAAGACCCGGCCACGCTTCCCCTCCCCGACCGCGCGGCCGACGCGATCGTGCAGCTCTGTCTGCCGACATTGGAGGAGACGGGGCGGCTATACGACGTGCCGACCGCCCGGTTCTTGGATTTCCGGCGTCCGAACTAGGGTGTGTACTCATAAATCGCTTAAAAGGCCCGCTTTCGGGCAAAACTGGACATTGAGCCGATGTCGCCGAATGAGCGAGTTTGGTAGAGTCGGAATGTGGCGCGGTGGCTGTAGGCTGAACATATCTGTTGCCGCCTCTTTCGTTTGGCGGTGCCTTAGTGGTTCGACCGTGACTCCGTTTCCACATTCCGCTCATCGAACCGGACAGGCGGGTCTCCCGCATCCGGCTCTCGGACAGAACTTCACGCCTTCACCCACGGCACGTCGTGTCCAAGCCGGCCCAGGCGTACGAGCCCGAAGTGCCCATAGAGGTGCGAGAGTGGATAGGTCCCGCCCCTGCGTCGCCTGACCTTGTGCTTGATGCGCAACCACCGGCGCAACCGCACAGCGGTGTAGTTGTCGAGCGCCCGGTACGCTTTGGTGACGGTGCCTACATTGAAGTAGTTCGCCCAGCCGCGCAGCGTGCGGTTCAACTTGTTCACCAGCTCTGTGGTGTCTTGCCATGTCCCGGTTCGGGCTGTCAGCGCGTGGATGGTTTCCACCATGCGCTTGATGCTCTTCTTCGATGGCCGGTATCCCAGGCGCGCCTGGCCGGTTCTCGCTGAGTACATCCGCCCGAACGAGTATCCCAGGAAGTCGAACTCTTCTTCTGGCACCTTGCAGATTCGTGTCTTCTCCTCGTTGACCGTGAGCTTCAGCTTTCTCATGATCTCGCGCAGCCGTTGCAAGGCTTCTTTGGCCTTGCCCTTCCGGCACAAGATCACGAGATCGTCGGCGTAAGTCACGATGCGAGTGCCGAGGCTTCGCTCCAACCCGAGCATCTTCCATCCCAACACAAACCGGCGCATGTACAAGTTAGCCAGCAGTGGTGAGATCGGTGAGCCTTGCGGAATGCCGCGCCTGTCGTCCCGAGCCTCCGTCGTGCGTGTCTTCCTTCCTCGATCGTCGGTTTCTTCCACGGGGCTTTCCAGCCACATCTTGATCAGATGTAGCACGCGCCGATCAACAATCCGGCGCGCTACCGACTTTAATAGCTCGGCATGCGGAATGCTCCCGAAGTAGTCCGCGAGGTCGGCGTCAACGACTTCCGGGTGGCCGCGAAACAGCAGTGCTTCCACCTCGACCACCGCCTGTTGAGCATTTCGCCCAGGACGGTATGCATACTGCTCGGGTGGAAGATCGGCTTCGAAGATCGGTTCCAGCACCAGCATTGCTGCTGTCATGCAGACCCGATCGCGCAAGGTCGAGATGCCCAACGGTCTGAGTTTGCCATTGGCTTTCGGTATAAACACTCTTCTGATGGGGTCCGGTCGGTAAGTCTCCTGCCTGAGTGCAAGCGCCAGTTCACCAAGCCACCGTTGCACCCCATACGCTTCGATGTCCGCAAACTCCTGACCATCCACTCCCGGTGCGCCCTTGTTGGAGCGGCACTGAGCGTATGCATGAGCCAGGATGTCGTCGCGACTGATCTTGTCGTACAGGGCGTAGAAACGATAGCCGGCTTCTGCCTTCGCTTTCGCGTGCAACGCCGTCTGCAGTTTCTGAACACTCTTCGGAGTTGATAGGTTGCCCAATCTCCAGGTCCCTCACCACGTGTTGCGTCTGTCCTGAACTGAGGCCCCTTCCCTCCCCCGGAGTTACCCGGCTTCAGCGGTACTGCGAACCTCTCCGCCACCCCGGGGCGCCCGACCTGTCCCTCGCGGGCGTCCGGTTGGTCATCGCTGACCACGCCTCGGGGCTTCCCGTGTTGCGTACGCCTTCCTTGTGTACATGCTGTCGCCACTACCCCGGCGCAGCGGCTGGACGTATTATTTGCTCACTCCCCCCAGCCGTATCAGCCTTCCCCGAAAGGGTCGTCGGGTCGGCCTGCGCATCGTCCTTTTCGAGGCTTGCTCGGCGTTCACTCGCGTTACGGCCTGCACACTCGCGCTGTCACCGTATATCGTGACACGCTAACCGGAGGCTTCAGCCACTTCGTCACCTCCATGACTGCTCCGGTTGCTTCCGGCTGGAGCGGTTGCCGGGTGGGACTTGCACCCACTGGAAAGCGCCGCCTTGTCACGGCGCACACCCGGAGCGGACTAAATTGCTCGTCCCGCTGCTGACCGCCGTAAAGCCAGCTTCAGAAGAAATCGACCCGCGCAAGCTGATTTTCGATTTCTTCGAATGGCGGGCAACGGACGACGGAAGCGGTATCGGCATAGATGACGTAACGACAAAACGTGCGACGATATTCGTTAGAGTGACGGAGTGCTTTGCGCGCGCCGCCATCCGAGAGCGGCAATCGCGACCGCCAAAGGTGCCAGAGGGGCGAGGCGGCTCTGGTAGCGATCGTAAGCAGAGGCCATGGCGCCACAAATGGCCGCGTTGCCGAGGAGGGCGAAGAAGACGAACAGTGCCAACGCCGCCGCCGGCCGGCGCACGCGATAGCCGGAAAGTCCGACGAGAATCGGAAGCGCGGCGAGCGAAATGAGGAACACCGGGACGTGGACTGCGTTGAGCCAAGTGAAATCAAATTCTTCCGTCTGCTGCCGCGCGGCGATGAAGTGGGGGTAGACCTGCGGCGCATAATGCTCCACTGCCCACCGTGCATGCCTCATCCAGCCGACTAAACCATCCCCGGTCGCGGCGTGCACGAACTGCTCCAAAGTATCGGACAGCACGGATTTTAGGTGCAGGCCCGGATAGAGCAGCAGCGAATCGAGCATAATGCGCCGCGCCTCATCCTCGTAATTCTGCCAGCCGCCAAGCTTTGCGAGCGGGCCGGTGTCGTTCCAAAGCCACTCGCCACGGCCCTGCGGCAGATCGTTGCGAAACGCGCATAGCCGGATTTCAGTGTTCGGACAATTGTCGTCTAGGTAATGCTTGACGACGCCGTCATCGACGAGGCGAGTGAATGCAATAGTCGTCCCGCCAGGGGTAAAGGCGAAGCTGCCCGTAATGGCAAGGTTGGACAGCAGGGCAAAGGCGACACCGGCGACAATTGCCGCGGCCGGCGTCGTGAGACGGGGGCGCGCCTGGCGCATCCCCATGAGCCGCAGAGCGAGGAGGAGGGCCAGGAGGGCGAGCATCAGCCCGAGCGTTCCCATGTGGCTTGCCTCCGCGAAGGCGACGATGGCGCAGAGCAAGACCGCCTCGAACCGGCGCAGCGCGCGCCGACGGAAGGCAACGAGGTAGAGCGCGAGCACGGCCGTCGGCACCAGGATGTCTGGCATCAGCTGTGCGGCGTACCAGGGCAGCGAAGTGAGAGCGGCGAGCGCGAGCACCACGGCTAGGACGCTAGCGAGGCTGCGGCCGAAGCCATGCACGCGCAGCGTCAGGATCACGAGCCATCCCGCGAGCACCGCCTGCATCACGACGTTCGGCCAGAAATCGAACGGAATGCCGAGGGCGAGAAAAGCGCCGTAGAGGGCCGAGCGACCGAGATAGAGCTCTTGGTCGAACAGAGGGACGAGATAGCCACCCGTGTCGTAGAACACCAACGGGAAGCGATTGGCTAGCGCCGGCCACAAAAGCGCCGGCACCATTGCAACGAAGGCGAGCAGCCAGACGACACGCCGCGCGAATACACCGGGAATCGCTCGATTGAACCCGTCTCGGTTAATACATGCGAGCCGAAAGTGCATCGAAATGACTTTGGTTCCCTTTGGGCCGTAATTATCGTGATCTGTCTTATTATCAGAAAGTTCTCGATCAGCTACGCTGGAAACTGGGCCCTGCCGTGGGACTGCTCTTGGCACAACCCGCGCTAACGCAGGATGAATTGATGTGGAATCGACTCTCCTACCGTCATCGCCCGCGTCCCCGAACAGGTGTCAGCTATCTCCCCGGACTGAACAGCAAGCGGGCGATCCAGTAAACACCAACGTTCACTGTGATTACTGGATGCCCCGCTTCCGCGGCGCATGACCACCGCGGGTGAGGTGGAGCGACCAAGCCGGAATCATCGCGCTTTAGGCAGACATCAGCCCGCGAGTTGCACTGTTCCGATTTGTAAGTACACGCCCAAGCGCAGGATGAAATGACTTTTGAACCGATCGCGCGAGCGATGCTCCAGCAGCTCTTCGGCTGCTAAGATCGTCGTCGCTCGCGCGTGCGTTTCGCATACGGGTTCGCCTTCTCGCGCAGTGTCAGGCGGATCGGCGTGCCCGGCAGGTCGAACGCCTCGCGCAGGCCGTTGACGAGATAGCGCCGGTACGCGTCCGGCACGGCGTCGGCGCGGGTGCAGAACAACACGAAGCTCGGCGGTCGCGCTTTCGGCTGCGTGATGTAATTGAGCCGGAGCCGGCGGCCGGCCACCGCGGGCGGCGGATGCGCCGTGATTGCGCCTTCAAGCCAACGGTTGAGCGCATGGGTGGGCAACCGGCGGTTCCAGACCGCATGGATCTCGACGACCGATCGCATCAGCCGGTCAAGGCCGAACCCGGTCAGGCCGGACACCGCCACCACCGGCACGCCTTTGAGCTGCGGCAGCCAATGGTCCGCTTCCGCGCGCAGCCGCGCGATCGCGCCGGGCGCGCTGTCCGTCAAGTCCCACTTGTTCAGGCCGATCACGAGCGCCCTGCCCTCGCGCTCGATGAGATCGGCGATGCGCAAATCCTGCTCCTCGAATGCGGCGCTCGCATCCATCAGCAGGACGACGACCTCGGCGAACCGGATCGCCTCCAGCGCATCGGCGACGGAGAGCTTTTCCAGGGTGTCGGCGATCTTCGAGCGCCGCCGCAGCCCGGCCGTGTCGAACACCAGAAAGTCCCGCTCCTCCCACTTCGCCGCGACCGCGATCGCGTCGCGGGTGATGCCGGCTTCGGGGCCGGTCAGCAGCCGCTCCGTCCCAATCAGACGATTGACCAGTGTCGACTTGCCGGCGTTCGGCCGGCCCACCACGGCCATGCGGATTGGACGAGCCGGGCCCGTTTCCTCGGCCGGCGGCGCGCGCGCATCCGGCTCTTCGGGCTTTTCGAGCGCATCCTCTACGGGCACAGCAAACGTGCCTGCCTGCGCCGGAAGAGCGGCGCGGAGCGCATCATACAGTTCGGAAAGGCCGTCGCCGTGCTCCGCCGAAAGCGCAACCGGTTCGCCGAGTCCCAGGGCATAGGCCTCGTAGGCGCCCGCCGCCTGCGCCCGGCCCTCGCTCTTGTTGGCGACAAGAACGACCGGCTTGCCCGATCGGCGCACGACATCGGCAAAGGCGTGATCGCTCGGCGTCACGCCTGCGCGCGCATCGATCAGGAAGAGCACGGCATCAGCCGCGGCAATCGCCGCCTCCGTCTGCGCGCGCATGCGGCTGGCCAGGGCTGCGCTCGGAGCCTCTTCGAGTCCGGCCGTGTCGATCGCGGTGAATGCAAGGTCGCCGAGACTCGCCGCGCCTTCGCGCCGGTCGCGCGTGACGCCAGGCCGATCATGCACCAAGGCGATGCGCTTGCCGACCAGCCGATTGAACAAGGTCGACTTGCCCACATTGGGCCGCCCGACAATTGCAATCGTGAAACCCATGCAGGCAACCGGCGGTGAGAGCCGCGGCAACGCCCTGCCGCGGCGAAACAAGCCATCAAATAGCCGGCCTTGCTCAGCGGGAGAACGTTCCGGGCGGCGGCGCCGCCGGCCAGGGCGCTTGCGGCGGCGAGGTTTGCGGCGACGACGAGGTGGCGTCTTGCGACTGGATCGGCTGGGCCGGCTGGGCCGGAACCGGAGTCGCCGCTGCCGGCTTCTTCGGCGCCTCAGCGGATTCCTGCGGCGGCGGCCTGCGGGCCGGCCTCTCCTTCCTTTCGGGTGGGTTCGCCGTCTTCGGTTCGGCGCTCGCTTGGCCTTCCTTGGCGGCTCCCTCGCTCGCTCCCTCCCCCGAAGGCCGCTTCGTGTACTCCTGCGGAACGCCGGGGGTCACGCCCGGCACGCCTTCGGGAAACACGGCTTTGCGCTCTCCCGGCAGCTTCTTCTTGGTGTCGACCAGTCCTTGCATGGTGTCGGCGAACCAATCGATCGTGTCACAACCGGCGAGACCGAGGCCTCCGGACACGGTCAGCACGGCGAGCACGAGACAAGTATGGGTGCGCATCTTGGTCCTCATGAACTCTTGCCGCTCTTGCCGCTCTCGCCGGTCAGCCCCATCAGGATCTCGACACGCGCGCGCAGGCTCGCCGGAGCCTCCGGGTCGGCGAGCGCCGCTTCGCCCCAGCGCCGCGCCGCCGCCGGGTCTCCGTTACGCCAGGCCGAAAGCGCGAGCAGTTCGCGCGCGGTGTGGCGGAAGGGTCCGTTCGGCTGCGCGAGTGGTTCGAGCCGGCGGGTGATGTCGGTGAAGGGCGCCTTGTCGACCAGTACGAAGCCGGCCCGGATCGCCGCGGCATCACGTTGCAGACGCGGGACCGCCGCATCGGCGATGACCGCGTCGAACACGGCGATCGCCGCCGGGACGTCGCGCTGGGCCAATTCCTCCGCCTCGCGCAGGCGGGCAAGGCTCCGATAGGCCGACGTTCCGGTCCCCCCGAGTTGCTGGAAAGCCGCGGCGGCGTCGGCGTGCTTGCCGTCTTGCGCGAGTTGCATCGCTGCGTCGTAAGCTGCGCTCGACTGGGCGGTCTTCTTCGCCTCATACCACTGATAGCCGCGCCAGGCTGCAACCGCGACGACCACCAGGACGGCGGCGCCAACGATCAGATGGCCATAGCGGTCCCACAGCTTCTTCAGCTGTTCACGCCGGACTTCCTCATCGACTTCGCGAAAAATATCGCTCACGCGCGCACACTCACCTTTCCGCAGCCTGCCGTTTCAAGCTTGAGCAGCTAACCTAGCCGTATGGCGCGGCCAAGGCAAAGCGGCGCGGCGCCTCTCTCTATCGCCTTGAATTACGTCGTTTTCTTCATGGAATAGACGTGATCCGGCCCTGGGAAAGTTCTCGCCCGCACCTCGTTTGCATAGGCTTCCACCGCCGCATCGATCGACGGTCCGAGATCCGAGAAGCGCTTGACGAATTTCGGGACGCGCGGCGACAGCCCGAGCATGTCTTCAAGCACCAGCACCTGCCCGTCGCACGTCGCGCTCGCGCCGATGCCGATTGTCGGGATCGCGACCGCTGCGGTAAGGCGTGCGGCGAGCGGCTCGGCGACGGCTTCGATCACGACCGCGAAAGCGCCCGCGTCGGCGACCGCGCGCGTATCCGCCTCGATCCGTTCCCAATCGGCGGGGTCGCGGCCTTGCGCCTTGAATCCGCCGATCGCATTGATCGATTGCGGCGTCAGCCCGACATGGCCCATGACCGGTATTCCGCGCTCGACCAGAAAGGCGATCGTCTCGGCCATGCGTTGTCCGCCCTCGACCTTGATGGCGCCGCACCCGGTTTCCTTCATCACCCGCGCCGCGGACAGGAAGGCCTGTTCCTTGGAGGCCTCATAGCTTCCGAACGGCATGTCGATCACGACAAGCGCCCGGCGCGAGCCGCGCATCACCGCGTGGCCCTGCAGGATCATCATGTCCAGCGTGACGGGAATGGTCGTCTCGAAGCCATGCATCACCATGCCGAGCGAGTCGCCGACGAGAATCACGTCGCAATGGCGATCCACGATCCGCGCCGTGTGGGCGTGGTACGACGTGAGCATCACGATCGGCGGGCCGCCTTTGCGCGCACGGATGGCGGGAGCGGTGAGCCGCTTCTCTTCCGCACGAACCGACATGATCAGGTTCCCAGCGCAGGCGTTCCGAACGCCGCGCGACCGATGACGAGCGGATGGAACACCAACCCGAGGCCCAGATAGAAGATCGTACCGACGACAATCGCGATGAGGTCGTTGCGCCGCCCGCCCACCGGTATCGGCGGAGCGCCGGGATCGCTGCGTCTCTTCAGGGTGATCCGGTCATACACCGCCCAGGCGAGCAGCGATCCGAACAGGATGATCGACCCGAGATCGCCGTTCGAGATGAGGTGCGCGACCGCCCACAGCTTGATCCCGACGAGCATCGGGTGTTTCAGCGTGCGCTTGATGTTGCCGGGGATATAGGCGGCCGTCACGCAGATGATCGCGGGCCAGGTGAGCAACACCGTCACATGACGCGTCCAGGCCGGGGGTCGCCAGACCTCGATCCATTCGCTCTCGCGATAAAGCCCATAACCCCAGGCGATTAAGACGACTCCAGCGATGGCGACGAGCGCGAACAGGGCTTTGTACGGCCCCTCGCCGATACGCTTGATCGAGGCCTCGCGCTGCGGGCGCAGCGTGACAAAGACATGCGCCCCGATGAAGAGAACAAGACCTAGGATCAGAATGAAAAGACCCATTGAAAGTACCCCGGCAGAGCTTTTGTGCGTTGCGGCGCGCCGAGTAGATGCGCCTTTAGACCTTTGAAAGCAAGGCGCGAAGACACCGGATTTTTCGATCTCGATGGCGCGGCGATGCGCCTCGGGTGCGTTGCGGCGCGAGTGGAACCACGGCCGCGGTGCGCGGTTAGCCGATGAGGACGTATTTGCAGGAGGACGCTATGAAGGACCCGCGCGACGACCGCTTTGATCCGCACCATCGGCGTAGCGTGGATCGCGAGAACAATCTGACCGACACGCAAACCAGCGGTTCAATCTGGGCTTGGTCGGCGGGGCTTTCTGCGGTCCTTTTCATTATCGCCATCGTCTATGGCGTCATGACCCGTGAGGTGCAAACGGCGTTCGATCGCAATGCTCCGCGCCCCGCGAGCGCCGTCTCCACCGGCGTACCCGCGACGACCGGGTTCGGCGATATCGAAACAACAGGCGCAAGCTCGGGAGGCGGAACGCCAAGTCCTCCGCCGCAAAGCGGGAATTGATTTTCGCCGGCCGATGTCTCCTGAGGGCCGGCCGAGTCTCTTGCGCTGATGGAACGATCGGCCGCGCGGATAACCAATCGCGCGGCCCTCAGCGGATGCGCCAGTTCACCAGAAAGACGCCCCCGGCACAAAGCGCCATGCCGGCCAGCGCGAAAGCGCCGAGGCGCTCGCCGAACATCAGCCAAGCCATCAGCGCCGTGACCGGCGGCGTCAGGTAAAACAGGCTGGTCACGCGAGTCGCCGCCGCGTGCCGGATGAGGAAGTACAGGAGCCATACCGCGCCGAGCGACAGGACGAAGACGAGCCACGCGAGCGCGATGAGGAGATCCGCCGTCCACACGATGGTGCGGCTTTCGAACAGAAACGATCCGAACGCGAACAACGCGCCTGCCGCTCCATATTGGATGATGAGCGCCGGGCGCCAATCAATGGCGCCGCCGAAGCGCTTCTGGTAGAGCGTACCGAGCGTGATCCCCATCAGCGCAAATACCGCGGCCCCCCAGCCGAGCCCGGTCGCTTCGCCGGCGACCGTCTTGTCCGCCACCACGAGACAGACTCCGGCGATGCCGAGCGCGAGCCCGAGCCATTGTCGCGCAATCACCCTCTCGCCGAGAAACCGGTTGGCGATCGTGGAGGTCAGCACCGGCTGCAGGCCGACGACCAGGGCCGACAGGCCGGCCGGCAAACGTCGATCGATAGCGACAAACACGCCGCCGAGATAAGCGCCGTGCACGAGGAGGCCGGCGACCACGCTGTGCCCAGCGCCGGCGAGGCCCGGCCAGCGCGGGCGCGTCGCAAGCGCGACGATTGCGAGCACCGCGACGACGACGATCATGCGGAGCATGAGAAAGGTGAGCGGCTCGACATAGGGCAAGCCGAATTTTGCGCCGATGAAGCCCGAGGCCCACAGCACCACGAACATGGCGGGCGCGGCGTAGATCGCAAAATTTTCCGGCTTGCGCGGCGGCATCCGATAACTTTCCCCAATTCGGCGTTCGCGCGCGCCGCGCCTGAACTCTGTGTCGCCCATGCGTGGTTCTACATAGGCATTTGCGCGTAGAAAAAAGAAAACAAACGAGCGTGGTTAACGAAATTCAAACGAAGCCCGGTCAAACTTTCGCCCAGTCTCCGTCCCAGGAGTCCCTTGGGGAAATAAAGAGGGGGTTTGCGGCGATGCTTCGCCTGGCGTCTTTCCTGCTTGCCTTCGCCATTACGTCACCTGCGCTCGCCGATCTGCGCATCACGCGCGATTTCGGCGGCTATGTCGAGGAATACAAAGCCAAGTACCAGCGCATTCGCGACACCGGCGAGCGCGTCATTATCGACGGGATTTGCAATTCCGCCTGCACGCTCGTGCTCGGGATCGTTCCGCTGCAGCGCATTTGCGTGACGCCGCGCGCGAGCCTCGGCTTCCATCAGGCCTATTTCGACAAGCGCTGGACGGCGGGCGTCAAGGTGACGAGCATCGCCGGAACGGAAGAGCTGCTGTCGGTGTATCCGAACCCGGTCAAGGAGTGGATTGACCGCCAGGGCGGCCTCACCCCGGAAATGAAGAGGCTGAAGAACGGCGCCGATCTGTGGATGATCATCAATCCGTGCCCGGATTGGTTCTGAGCGCCTGAGCTGGCAGCGCGGAAAGCTCCTGCCTCCTCGCACCCCAATCGATTGCCCGGCCGGTCATTCCGGCGGCGGCGCGTGAATGACGCCGAGCGCGCTTTCGCCATAGCCCAGGCGACGCGCGCGGCACGGCAAGTGATTTCCGTCACGCGGGCAAGCGCGCTATCATGCGGCCGCCACTCACCGGTGCCCGCTCATGCGTCTTCTGTCGCGCTTCTCTGGCGGCCAGTTGCGCCTGAATAGGATCGAGGCGTTCAGCGACGGCGTGTTCGCGATCGTCGTCACGCTGCTTGTCCTCGAGCTCAAGGTGCCTTCGCTCACCGACCATGCAAGCGTGGCCGAGCGCGCTCACGCGCTGCGGGAAATCCTGCCGAAATTTCTCAGTTGGCTAATCAGCTTCATCATCGTCTGCAAGTTCTGGCTCAACCACCACCATATTCTCGCACTTGCACGCCACGCCGATTACGGCTTCGTGTGGTTGAATTCGATCTTTCTGCTGGGCCAATCCTTCATTCCATTCCCGTCCGCGCTGATGGGCGAATATCCTGACAACCGGCTGGCGGTGAGCTTCTTCGGTCTTGTGTTCGCCTTCAACACGCTGCTGTTCCTCGCGCTCCACGCTTACATCCTGCGCCGGCTGATCAAGCCCGAATTGGCGCCGCTGCAGGAGCCACGCGCCGCGTTGAAGGGGCTGGTGGGACCAGCCTCCTATCTGCTCGGGGCGTGCCTGGCTTGGATCAACGTTTATGCGGCGTTCGTCGTCTACGGGTTGACGCCCTTGTTCTACCTCACCCCGCGCGATGCGCGTTCGTCTCCCGCCCAGCAGCCGCATGCCTGAGCCGAAACAGCCGTCAGCGTCGCCGCGACGCGAACGACTTTGCGCCGAAACGAGGCCAAGCGCCTGCGCCGCTCGCGACCCGAATCAAAGCGGCAGGTTGTCGTGCTTCTTGGCCGGCATCTCCAGAGCCTTGGTGCGCAGCATCGACAGCGCGCGCGCAATCCGGCTGCGGGTCGAATGCGGCATGATCACCTCGTCGATGTAGCCGCGCTCCGCCGCCTTGAACGGCGACATGAAGCTCGCCTCGTATTCCTTGGTGCGCGCGGCGATCTTTTCGGGGTCGCCGAGATCGGCGCGGAAGATGATCTCGACCGCCCCTTTCGCCCCCATGACCGCAATCTGCGCCGTTGGCCAGGCATAATTCACGTCGGCGCCGATATGCTTGGAGGCCATGACGTCATAGGCGCCGCCATAGGCCTTGCGGGTGATCAGCGTGACAAGCGGCACCGTGCACTGGCTGTAGGCGAACAGGAGTTTAGCGCCGTTCTTGATCAGGCCGCCCAACTCTTGCGCCGTTCCAGGGAGGAACCCCGGCACGTCGACGAAGGTGACGATCGGAATCTCGAAGGCGTCGCAAAAACGCACGAAGCGCGCCGCCTTGCGGCTTGCATCGGAGTCGAGCACGCCCGCAAGCACCATCGGCTGATTGGCCACGAAGCCCACCGTGCGCCCGGCAATGCGGCCGAAGCCGATCACGATGTTGCGGGCGAACTGCGGCGACAGCTCGAAGAAGTCGCCTTCATCAACGACCTTCAGGATCAGCTCCTTGATGTCGTAAGGCTTGTTCGGGTTCTCCGGAACCAGCGTGTCGAGCGAATTCTCGACCCGCTCGACGTCGTCGAAAGTCGGCCATTCCGGTACGCCGCCGAGGCTGTGCGAGGGGAGGAAATCGATCAAGCGCCGCATCTGCAGGAGGCATTCGACGTCGTTCTCGAACGCGCCGTCCGCAACCGCGGACTTCGTCGCATGCACGCTCGCCCCGCCGAGCTCCTCGGCCGTGACCACCTCGTTCGTCACGGTCTTCACCACGTCCGGGCCGGTGACGAACATGTAGCTCGTGTCGCGCACCATGAAGATGAAGTCGGTCATCGCCGGAGAATAGACGTCGCCCCCCGCACACGGCCCCATGATCACCGAAATCTGCGGGATGACGCCGGAGGCGAGCACATTGCGCTTGAACACCTCGCCATAGCCGCCAAGCGCGGCGACGCCTTCCTGGATGCGCGCCCCGCCCGCGTCGAACAGGCCGATAATCGGTGCCCGCGCCTTGACCGCCATGTCCTGAATCTTGGTCATTTTCTGCGCGTGCGTTTCCGACAAGGATCCGCCGAACACGGTAAAGTCCTTGGCGAAGACGAACACCGTGCGGCCATTCACCGTGCCCCATCCGGTCACCACGCCGTCGCCCGGAATTTTGGTTCTATCTGCGCCGAACTCGGTCAACCGGTGCTCGACGAACATGTCGTATTCTTCAAACGACTGGTGGTCCAAGAGGAGATTGATGCGCTCGCGCGCGGTGAGCTTGCCGCGATGATGCTGCGCGTCAATGCGCGCCTCTCCGCCGCCGAGGCGTGCGCTGGCGCGGCGCTCTTCCAGCTTCTCCAGGATGTCCTTCATGCCGTCACACTCGCCCAATGTTGGAACAAACTTCCGTGTGAAGAAGTCGTTCTCGGTCATTGTATTATAACAAGTTTTTTAAGTCTAAACGCCGACCCGTCTCGGCCCCGCGGCCGAAAATCCTATTCACGAACATCGTCAATAGCATGCCTCTTTCATCACCGCGAGGGCGCTGCAACAAAAAACCGCGCCGCAGCAAAGACCAGCCAATGCCGCAACGACCGCCGGCTCTGTTGGAGAAAAGATCAGGCGGCGCCTGAAGCCGGAGCGAGTGCGCTCGGCTTGCCCGGGCAGCGCTACATCCCGGCCTCGGAAACGAAATGCAGCACGCAGACCGCCGCGTCGAAATCGGCTCGTCGCTGCGCGCGACGCGCGCATGCGACATCGTCGCGTCCCCAGATTTCCTCGTTCCATTTCTCGTCGACGTGGGCCGCCGACCAGGCCTCGTCGGAAGAAATCGCCTGCCGCGAGAGCGCAAGCGCGATCAGCGCCGATCCGGTCAGCGTGGTGATCACATGCGCCGCCCCGAGCCGCCACGGGTTTGACGGGATGAGTCGCCGCATCGCCTCGACCGCTCCCTCCGGCTGGGTCACGAAGACGACGCCTTGCGCCAAAACAAATCGCGCCCCGCAAGCGTCGCGCGCCCAGGCGAGGATCGGATTCCATTTCTCATGCTGGCGCGCCACCAACCGCTCCGGCGCATCCGCCCGGTAGAACAGCAGATCGGAGCGGAGATATTTTGCGATGTCCGCCGCCACCTCGGCGCGGGCGTCCGTAACCGCGTCGATGATGGTGTTCGCCAGGCGCGTCAGCGGCAATTTGGCGGGATCGATATGTTCGTCCTGGTCGCGCCACTCGCTGGCCGCGCGTTCCGCGAGCGCCAAGTCGGGGAAGGCGAGCAGCCGCCGCGCCGGCGTGCGCACCGGTTTGCCGTCGAGTTCGACTGCAAACCCGCTGCTCGTCTCGCGCGCCGTCGCCGTCGTATAGAATTGCCGGCGCAGGGAGCGCATGCTTTGCCGCGCCGTCTCGTTTGGATCTGTCGTCGGTTCGCTGAAAATCTCTTCAAAAAGGTCAACCATGGATTTGTTTCGTGGTTGCGGCAGGCTCCTGCACGTACTGTCGGCGCGAAGCGGTATGAAAGTAAAGAAACCAATCACCCCGATGGACGTTCCTGATCAAGGAGCGTCGGAGACGGCGGCCCCCAAGTCGGCTCGGTTCATCGCAATCTACTACGCGAATTGGAAAGAAGGGCCTTGGGCGGCGCCGATTGGTTCCGAATCCCCACAGGGCTATTTCGGACTTAATGCATAGGAGCACCTGATGAAGGCAAGAGGCAAAGCAATGCTTGCGATTGTGGCGGCCGGTCTGATCGGCCTGACCTTGTCCACCCCGTCTGACGCCGCGTGGCGCGGCGGTGGATGGCGCGGCGGCGGTTGGCACGCCGGCTGGGCCCCAGCCTGGCGCGGCGCCCGGGGTTACCGTTACGGCGGCTGGCGTCCGGGTCTTGCGATCGGAGCGGCCGCCGTTGGCGTTGGCCTTGCCGCCAGTTCATGGGCCTATCCGGGCGGGGGCTACTATGGCTATCCGGGCTGGGGCTACTATGGCTATACTGGATACTAAAAGTTATGCTTCCTATCCCGCTGCCGGCGTCAGGTGTGGTGGGGCCGGCGAGTGACGGTTGGTCAATTACTGTTGACGCATAGCCTCGCCGAGTGCCGCGGCACAGCGTCAACGGGCGCGATCCGAAGGACCTCCTCTCGGCCAGACCGGGAGGGTCCTTTGTACGATGGTTGCCGCCTTCGCATTCGCAGCAAGGCCACCTGGGGAGCGTGCAGCGCACAAGGGCTGCGCTCGCGGCGCAGTGACATTTCTCATGTCTTTTCATGTGGCTAACGGTCGCGCCGTTGACCAAAAATTGACCTGATTGGACTGTCATCAGGCACGTACACGGCACTACGATGAACCCCCTCGAAAATCGCTACGCCCCCGCCGCGGGCGTTCGCAAAGCTGCACATGAAACCGACCGACATTCAGGATCCGAACTACTTCCACAAGGTCGTCGACTGCCAGTGGGCCTGCCCGGCGCATACGCCTGTTCCCGAATACATTCGATTGATCGCAGCCGGCCGCTATAGCGATGCCTATCTGATCAATTGGCATTCCAATGTTTTCCCCGGCATTCTCGGCCGCACCTGCGACCGACCGTGCGAACCGGCATGCCGGCGCGTACGCGTGGAGAACGAGCCGGTCGCCATCTGCCGTCTCAAGCGCGTCGCGGCCGACTACAAGGACGACATTCGCGCCCGCTTGCCGCGGCCGGCGCAGCGTCCGAACGGCAAGCGGATCGCGCTCATCGGAGCGGGACCGGCATCGCTCACGGTCGCCCGCGACCTCGCCCCGCTTGGCTACCGTTGCGTCGTGTTCGATCAGGATCCGCGGCCCGGCGGCATGATGCGCACGCAGATCCCGAAATTTCGCCTGCCGACATCGGTGATCGACGAAGAGTGCGGCTACATTCTCGACCTCGGCGTTGAGTTCGTCGGCGGCGCGCGCATCGACAGCCTGAAGGCGCTGCTCGAGGAAAGCTACGATGCCATTTTCGTCGGCTGCGGCGCGCCGCGCGGACGCGATCTCGAGATCCCAGGCCGCGCCGAGGCGGCCGCCAACATCCACATCGGCATCGATTGGCTCGCGAGCGTCTCCTTCGGCCATACCAACCGAATCGGCAAGCGCGTGATCGTGCTCGGCGGCGGCAACACCGCCATGGACTGTTGCCGCTCGTCGCGCCGACTCGGCGGAGAGGACGTGAAGGTGATCGTCCGCTCCGGGTTCGACGAAATGAAAGCCTCTCCCTGGGAAAAAGAAGACGCGATGCACGAGGGCATCCCGATCATGAATTACCTCGTGCCGCAGGAATTCACCCATGCGGGCGGGCGCGTTACGGGCGTCGTGTTCACCAAGGTCAAGGCCGAGTACGACGCCGGAGGTGAGCGCCATCTCGTTTCCTCGGGCGAGCCGGACCTGCATCTTCCCTGCGACGACGTGCTGATCGCCGTCGGGCAGGAGAATGCTTTTCCGTGGATCGAACGCGATATCGGCGTCGCCTTCGACCGGCGCGGCATGCCCGTCGTCGATGCCCGAACGATGGGCTCGTCTCACCCGAAGGTCTTTTTCGGCGGCGACGCCGCCTTTGGGCCAAAGAACATCATCTGGGCGGTCGCGCACGGCCACGAAGCGGCGGTCTCCATCGACAAGCTCTGCCGCGACGAGGACATCAACGAACGGCCGCAGCCGGCGGTCACCGTCGTCGGCCAGAAAATGGGCATCCACGAGTGGAGCTACGATAACGAGATCACGCCGGACCGGCGCTACCGCGTGCCGCTGCGCGACAAGGTCGTGGCCCTCGCCGACATCAGGGCGGAGGTCGAGCTCGGCTACGACCTCGGGCTTGCCCTCAGCGAGGCGCGTCGTTGTCTGAATTGCGACGTGCAGACCGTCTTCACCTCAACGCTTTGCATCGAGTGCGACGCCTGCGTCGATATCTGCCCGATGGATTGCATCACCTTCACGGCGAATGGGGAGGAAGCCGAGCTGCGCGGGCGGCTGAAGGCGCCCGCGACGAACCTGACGCAAGACCTCTATGTCTCGAACCCGCTCAAGACCAGCCGTATCATGGCCAAAGACGAAGACGTCTGCCTGCATTGCGGCTTGTGCGCCGAGCGCTGCCCGACCGGCGCATGGGACATGAGGAAATACCTCATCGACATGACTCTCGCAGGACCACCATGCCAGCAACCAGCCCGATCAGCAGCGTAAACAACTTCGTTGTCCGCTTCGCCAACGTGAACGGCTCCGGCTCGGCGAGCGCCAACGAGATGTTCGCGCGCGCGGTGCTGCGCATGGGCGTGCCGGTGGCCGCGCGCAACATCTTTCCCTCGAATATCCAGGGCCTGCCCACGTGGTACGAGGTGCGCATCTCGGAAGACGGCCATCTCGGAACCCGCGGCGGCGTCGACCTCATGGTGGCGATGAACCCGCAGACCTGGAACAAGGACGTGGCCGCGATCGAGCCCGGCGGCTATCTCCTCTACGATTTCGACCAAGCCGATGCCGGCCAGCCGATTCCGTGACGACATCGCCGTCATCGGCGTTCCGCTCACGGCGATCTGCAATCGCGCCTATGACGAGCCGCGCGCGCGCCAGCTGTTCAAGAACATGGTTTATCTCGGCGTGCTCACCGCCCTCATCGGACTCGACATCGACATCATAGATTCCCTCGTCGGCGAGCAGTTCCGCGGCAAGGAGAAACTCATCGAGCCGAACACGCATGCCTTGCGGCTCGGCCGCGACTGGACGCTGCAGAACGTCCCCTGCCCGATCGGCCTGCGACTCGAGCCGACGGATGCGGTCGGCGACCGCATCTTCATCGACGGCAACGCCGCCGCGGCGCTCGGCGCGCTCTATGGCGGCGCCACGGTGTGCGCCTGGTATCCGCTCACGCCCTCCACCTCGCTTGCCGAAGCCTTCAACCGCTACTGCAAGCGCTTCCGCATCGATCCCGCCACCGGCAAAAACAAATACGCGATCATCCAGGCCGAGGACGAGCTTGCCTCGATCGGCATCGTCATCGGCGCCACCTGGAACGGTGCGCGCGCCTTCACCGCCACCTCGGGACCCGGCATATCGTTGATGCAGGAGTTTTTCGGGCTCGCCTATTTTGCTGAAATCCCGGCGGTGATCTTCGACGTTCAGCGCGGCGGCCCCTCGACCGGCATGCCGACGCGGACGCAGCAGTCGGATGTGCTCGCCTGCGCCTATGCCTCGCACGGCGACACCAAGAACGTGCTGATCTTTCCCGCCGATCCGAACGAGACCTTCGAGCTCAGCGCGCAAGCCTTCGATCTCGCCGACCGGCTGCAGACGCCGGTCTTCGTCATGCTCGACCTCGACCTCGGCATGAACCGCCATCTATGCAAGCCGTTCGCCTGGGACGACGCGCGCCGCTACGACCGCGGCAAGGTGATGACGGCCGCCGATATCGAGACAGGCCACGCTTTCATGCGCTACGACGATGTCGACGACGACGGGATTCCGTTCCGAACCTACCCCGGCACCCATCCGACCAAGGGTTCGTTCATGACCCGCGGAAGCTCGCGCGACCGCGGCGCCCGCTACACCGAGGACGGCGGGCATTACGTCGACAACATGGAGCGTCTGCTCAAGAAGTTCGACACGGCCAAGAGTCTGGTTCCGCGCCCGGTGCGCACCAGCGCCGGAAGTCCAACCCGGTACGGCGTGATCTATTACGGCTCGACGGCGCCGGCGATGGACGAGGCGATCGTGCTGCTGGAAAGCGCCGGGCTCGATCGTTTGCGCGTGCGCGCCTTTCCTTTCCACCAGGATGTGGCGGACTTCGTCAACGAGCACGACCTCGTCTTCGTGGTCGAGCAGAACCGCGACGCCCAGCTTCGCACCCTGCTCGTTGCGGAATGCGGCCTCGAGTGTTCGCGACTGGCGCCGATCCTGCACTATAATGGCATGCCGATCACCGCCCGATTCATCGCGGGCGCCATCTCCAACCACCTCGACGCGCGCAAGGTGACCCCGCTGCGCAAGGTCGGCGAGTAAGTTCGGCGCCAAACGCCGGTTTCCCGTTCGTCACGTGATCCAACGGAGAAAAGCTGTTACAGTTGCGATACGGCGTGTGGCCGACCCCATCTGGCTTGTGCCAAAATGGGAAAATCAAATCGGGGTCGTCGGCCGGGGGCAGACGGAATGGAAATCAATCTCGGGATTCAGGTTCTTCGCGCTCTCGCAACCATCGCCGTCGCCGCAACCCATTTCCAGATCGATTTCAACAGGCTCGTCGACGCGGCGAGCGCCCTGCCCCCGTTCATGCCGGTGGCGCGCGGCGCTTTCGATTTCTTCTTCATCATCTCAGGCTTCGTGCTCGTCTATTCGAGCGATTCATTGTTCGGAACGACGTCCGGCCCCACCACGTTTTTCGCGCGCCGGCTGATCCGTCTGCTGCCGCTCTATTATCTTGCCACCACGCTTTACGTGATCATGGCCTTCGCCATCCCTGGTCTCGGAAAGAGCTTCACGACCGAAACCATCATCGCCTCGTATCTTTTCATTCCGGTTCCGCGTCCCGACGGAATCATCCAGCCCGTCGTGGGCCAGGGCTGGACCCTCAATTACGAGATGTTCTTTTACGTCCTCTTTGCGGTGTCGATCTTCGCGCCGCGGCGGGCGGCGGTCGCGCTCGCCTCGCTCTTCATCGTTATCGCCGTCATCATCGGCCGCCTGTTCTCGCTGCCGACGGCGTGGAACTATTGGTGCCAGCCCATCCTGCTCGAGTTCATATTCGGAATGACGCTCGGGCTCGCCTTCATGGAAGGCCTGCGCATTCCCGCCTGGTTGGGCTGGATTCTGGTCGCGGCCGGATTGTCGATCCTGGTATTCTGGCCGATGGACGGCGATGCCTACAATACGACCCGCGTGATGTTGCTGGGCGCACCGGCGGCCATGATTGCCGGCGGATTGACGCTCGGCGACTTGGTCAAGCCGGGCCGGCCGGCGCGGATCATGTCGATCATCGGCGATGCGTCCCTGTCGCTGTACTTGTTCCACTCCTTCCCCATTCGCGGGGTGCTGCATCTGTGGATCTGGCTCGGCTTCAATCCGGCGGGCGCACCGTGGCTCCTGCTCGTCATTTCGATCCTCGTGGGGATCGCAATGTCGATCGCGATGTATAAATATCTGGAGGCGCCGACGACGCGCGCGCTCCGCCGGCGCTTCAGCGTCGACAGCGGAAAGAGGGCCGCAGCGGCCGCCGCCGTAAGGACCTTGCGAAACGAGCCGCTTGCGGGCGCTGAGCAATTGAAGCAGCGTCTATAGAGGCCGCAAGAACTGAGACGTCGAGGATCGTCGCGCCGCCATGACCTACCTCTCCAAGCCCAAATTCCATCATCCCTCGCTGCCGAAAAACCCCCTCGGCTACACGAGACGCGACTACGAGGGCACCATCTCGACCTTGTGCGCGGGCTGCGGCCATGATTCGATTTCGGCGGCGATCATCGAGGCCTGTTACGAGCTTGCGATCGAGCCGCACCGCGTGGCCAAGCTGTCCGGCATCGGTTGCTCGTCGAAAACGCCGACCTATTTTCTTGGCAATTCGCACGGCTTCAACTCGGTGCATGGGCGCATGCCGTCGGTGCTGACCGGCGCAAACCTCGCCAATCGCGAGCTCCTCTATCTCGGCGTTTCCGGCGACGGCGATTCCGCTTCGATCGGCTTCGGGCAGTTTGCGCACGCGATCCGGCGCGCCGTGCGCATGGTCTATATCGTCGAGAACAACGGCGTGTACGGGCTGACGAAAGGCCAATTCTCCGCCACCGCCGACCGCGGCTCGAAATCGAAGCGCGGCAATGTCAACAGCGACAGCCCGATCGACCTCGTCGCCGTCGCGTTGCAGCTCGGCGCGACCTTCGTCGCCCGCTCGTTTTCCGGCGACAAGGAACAACTAGTGCCGCTCATCAAGGCGGCGATCGAGCACGAGGGCTCGGCCTTCATCGACGTGATCAGCCCCTGCGTCGCCTTCAACAACCACCCGGGCTCGACCAAGAGCTTCGACTATGTGCGCGCCCACAACGAGGCGGTCAACCGGCTCGATTTCGTTCCGCCGCGCAATCCGATCACGGTGAGTTATCCGCCCGGCGCGGTCGAACTGGTGGAGCAGCCCGACGGCTCAATCCTCGCCCTACGCAAGCTCGACGCCGACTACGACGTGCACGACCGGCTGGCGGCGGTGAACTTCCTGCAGATTCACGCCGCGCGCGGCCAGATCGTCACCGGCCTTCTTTTCATCGATCGCATGCCGGAAGACCTGCACGACCATCTCGACACGGTCGCAACCCCGCTCAACAGGCTGACCGAAGACGATTTGTGTCCCGGCTCGCAAGCGCTGGCGAAGATCAATTCCGGACTGCGGTGAGGGCGTCGACCCGACGCGCGGCCAAGGCCGCGCGAAGCCTATCCGCTCAGTTCTTCTCGACGAAGCAGGCCCCGCCCGCGGCCTTGAGCTGCTCGCAGAGCTGGTGCGCCTCTTCGCGCGAGGCGAAAGGCCCAACCTGTGCGCCAAAATAAACGCCCTTGCTGGCGTTTTCCTTGCGCCGAATGATCGACTTCCGCCCGCTCAGGACCGAGGGATATTTCGCCTGCATCGTGCGGAACGAAGCCTGCGCGTCCGCTTCCGACTTCTGCGCCGAGAGTTGAACGACATAGCCTCCGGATGGCTGCGTAGCCACCGCGACCTGCTGGCGGGGCGGCTGGGTGCGCGCGGGCGCCGTTGCGGCAGGCGCTGGCGCCGCGGCGGGCGCCGTGGGCGCCGGGGCTCGGGCCGCTGGCGCGGCCGGGGGCACGTCGTTCGCTCCACTCTCGGGACGGATGGTCACCGTCTTCACCTTCTTGGGCTCGGCAGCGGATCCCGCGGTCGAGCGGGCGCCGCCCGGATCGGTCGTCGCCGGGGCGCCAACGGCCGGAGGTTCGCCGGACGGTCCGAAGCTCGGCAGCGGGCGCGCCGCCGGATCCTTGATCGCCAACGGCTGCTCTTCGCGCGAAACCATCTGTTCGCCAGCGTTCTTGTTGGATACCTGTTCCTGAACCTGCTTGTCGCCCGCTTGCGTCGAAGCGACTTTTTTTGGCGACGTATCCGCCCTGATCACCGGCGGAATCATCTCTTGGGTGGTTCCGGCGAACATGACACGGTAGCCGTAGGCGCCGGCGGTCCCGATCACGGCAAGCGAGAGAATTGCGATGGCCAGCGGGAGTTTCCGACTGCGCCGCGGTTCGCCTGCCTCGTAGTCGCGCCCGCTATAGTCGTAGCCATATTCATCGTCGGGCGCGGCGCCGGCACGTTGCCCATCGTCGTAGGATTCGCGCGTCTCATAACCGCGCGCGGGAGACGGCTTACGAGCCGGCGGCGCGGCCCGGTCCGCCGCGGGCGCGTAGGCTTTCGCAACGGGCGGCGCCGCGCCGCGCTGACCCGGAGGTGCGTACGCCGTTTCCGTGGGCGGCACAGCCCCGCGCTCGGCCGGGGGCGCGTAAGCTCTTCCCGCCGGTGGTGCAGGGCGCCGGTCCGCGCGCGGCGCATAAGCGCTCACGGCCGGGGGCACATTGGTCTTTGCGGCGGCCGATGAGTTGCCCCTTCCGGCGGCTGGCGCATGGGCCTTCTCGGCCGATGGCGGACGTGCGTAATCGCCGCCCGCGGGCGCTTGCGGCCGCCGTTTTTCGCCCGCGACCGGAGGCGCGGGTTCGGACGCGCGCGCGGGGGCGCGTTCGACGGGGCGCCTGCCCTCGCCTTCGCGAACCGGAGGAGCGGGAGCCATTTGATCCGCACGCGCCGCTTGCCCTTTCGGGGGCGGCGGCGGCCGGGCGGCATCCACACGTGGCGAGTTGCTCGCGCCGGAGGGCGGAGCCGGCGCGGCTGGAGCGCGGGGCGCCTGCCCGCGGACCTGGGGCGTCGGCGGCTTCGGTTCGGTATAGCCGCTGTAGCGCTGGTCCGGCTGTCGCTCAAAACCCCCGCCATGATCGGCTGGGCCGGCGGCCGGCGGCTGAGTTGGCGCGGGACGCTGTCGCGGCTTGGTTGGCTGTCCAGAAACGTCGCCTTCCTCGCGGCGTCCAGGAACGCGGGGAGGATCGTGAGCGGGGCCTTCGTTCTGTCCGATCAGCCGGGCGAGCTCCACGAGCGGATCGGGTCCCGCCGGTCGCGGCGCGGCGGCGGAAACGGCCACGCGCCGGGCGCCCGGGTTCGGGGGTGCAGGATTTGCGCTGGTTGTGCGACGATATCGCTCGTCCGCCATGCCTGTCCTTCACCGTTTCCGGTGTGTCCCCGTCATCCAAGTCGGCGTGGACCGCAACGCGACGACGGGCGTTCGTGTCCGGCCAAAGTATTTGCGCCGTGGCTCATCGCATCTCATCCGGCGCGGTGACCCCGAGCAGCCCGAGCCCGAGGGAGAGGACCGTAGCCACGCCCTGCACCAAGGCAAGACGCGCACATGTTAGTTTTCTATCATCTTGGATAATGAATTGTAAATATGGCGAGTCCTTGCTGCCCCGCGTCCAAAGCGCATGGAACGCGCTCGCCAGATCGAACAGATAGAAGGCGATCCGATGCGGCTCATGGGCGGCGGCCGCCGCCTCGACCAAGCGCGGAAATTGCGCGATCAGCCGCATCAATTCGATCTCGGCAGGATCGGACAATTGATCGAGCGGAGCCGCGGCGACGAACGCCGCCCGGTCGGCGGGCCGCGCCGGCAGGTCGGGAATCACCGCGGCGGCGTTCCGGAAGACGGACTGCGCCCGCGCGTGACCATACTGCACGTAGAAGACCGGGTTGTCGCGCGACTGCTCGATCACCTTGGCGAGGTCGAAGTCGAGCGCTGCGTCGTTCTTGCGGAATAGCATCATGAAGCGGACGGCGTCGCGCCCGACCTCCTCCACGACTTCGCGAAGAGTGACGAACTCCCCTGCTCGCTTCGACATTTTCACCGGCTGGCCGGCGCGCAGCAGCTTCACAAGCTGGATGAGCTTGACGTCGAGCGCGGCAGCTCCGCCGCTCAGCGCCTTAACCGCCGCCTGCATGCGCTTGACATAGCCGCCGTGATCGGCGCCCCAGACGTCGATCAGATCGCGGAAACCCCGGTCGAGCTTGCTTTTGTGATAGGCGATGTCGGCGGCGAAATAGGTGTAGCTGCCGTCCGACTTCTTCAGCGGGCGGTCGATGTCGTCGCCGAACGCGGTCGAGCGGAACAGGGTCTGCTCGCGGTCCTCCCAGTCCTCGACCGGCGCGCCCTTGGGCTGCGGCAAACGGCCTTCGTAGACGAGGTCACGCCCGCGCAGCCACTTGATCGCGTTGGCAACGCGGTCTTGAGGGACGCCATCACGATCGATGATAAATGATAATACTCGACCAACCGTAGTATCAGAGATTGAAAAGCCCTTATCCTTCAAAAGTTTTGTAATTTTAGTACTTCCCCATGTCGTCTGTTCGCGGTGGGCAGACTCGACCGCTTCAACTAGCTCCGGTGTCCAGGTACTGGCCTTGCGTGGTCTTTCTACGAGCCATTGCTCATGGAAAAACTCTTGATGCTTGACATTTAGGGCTGCGAGGTCATCGCGGATCGCGGCCATCATCATGTTGATCGCCTTGGCGCGGACGACCGGCAGCCATTCCTGCTCCGGCTGTGCGAGCATGCTGCGGCCGAATTCGCGGGCGAGCGCTTCGCCCACCGGCTTGAGGTAATCGCCCGGATAAAGCCCCTCCGGGATCGGCCCGATGTCCCCGCCCAGCGCCTCGCGGTAGCGCAGGAAGGCGGAGCGGGCGAGCACGTCGACCTGGGCGCCCGCGTCGTTGACATAGTACTCGCGCGTCACCGCAAAGCCGGCGAACTCCAGCAGATTGGCGAGCGCGTCGCCGAACACGGCCCCGCGGCAGTGCCCGATATGCATCGGCCCGGTCGGGTTGGCGGAGACATATTCGACATTCACTTTCCGCCCCTCGCCGTTGTCGGGCTTGCCAAAATCGGGCCCGGCCAGAATCGCCGCTCGCAAGGCCTCCTGCCACACAAGCGGCTTGAGGGTCAGGTTGATGAAGCCCGGCTCGGCGACGTCGACCTTGTAAATCCAGCCATCACTACGCAGCTGACCAGCAATGGCGTCTGCAATTTCTCGTGGGTTTCGCCTGGCATCCCTCGCAAGTACCATCGCCGCATTGGTTGCAAGATCACCATGGGTCGGATCGCGCGGCGGCTCAACTAGCACCCGGCTTTGATCAATCCCGGACGGAAGCATGCCAGCCACGATGAGAGAACTATTCGCGGCCTCAACTCGCTCGCGAACATAGGCAAAGATATTTTTGTATTTGCTTGATTTTTCATGCATTAATGAGCGCCCTCCGGCCTTGCGAACGGCCGGCCTAGCGCAGAAGCGGCGTCGCGTCAAAGAGCCGTCTGTGCTCGCCAAGGGCATAGCGATCGGTCATGCCGGCGATGAAGTCGGCGATATGGCGGGCGCGTGAGCGTCCGTCGGCGGGAAGCGCGTGACGCCACTCGGGCGGCAGCGCCGCCGGATCGTTGGCGTAGCGCGCGAACAGGTCGCGCAGCACGCCTTCGGCCTTCCTCACGATTTGCATGACGGTCTCGTGCCGATACATGCGCTCGAACAGGAATTTCTTTATGGCGCCCTCCGCCATAGCCATGGGGCCCGAAAATCCGACCATGGGCGCGCCTGCCCGGCGGACGGCCTCCACTGACCAGGGCTTCAGTTCCGCGAGCCGCCGCCGCGTCTCACCCGCCACGTCCTCGATCATCCGCGTGATCATGCGGCGAATCAGTTCGCTGGTGCGGCGGGCCGGTTCGAGTTCCGGATAGGCGGCGCGCAGCTCCGCCAATATATCGCCGACCAGGGGCAGCGCGGCGAGCTCGTCCAGCGTGAAAAGCTCCGCGCGAAGTCCGTCGTCTATGTCGTGGGAATCATAGGCGATATCATCTGCGATGGCGCCGACCTGCGCCTCCAGGCTGGGGAACGTATCGAGCGCAAGATCGTGCATCCGGTTGTAGTTGGCGATCTCCGACGGGATGCCTTTGGCGGCATACAGGGCAGTCGGCCGCCCCTGCGGGTCGAGCAGCGGGCCGTTGTGCTTGACCAGCCCCTCCAACGTCTCCCAGGTGAGGTTGAGGCCGTCGAAGGCGGCATAGCGCCGCTCCAGCCGGGTGACCACCGCAAGCGTCTGCGCATTGTGGTCGAACCCGCCGAAATCCCCAAGGCATTGGTCGAGCGCGCGCTCGCCGGCATGGCCGAACGGCGGATGGCCGAGATCGTGGGCGAGCGCGCAGCCCTCCGCCAAATCCTCGTCGAGGCCGAGCGCGCGGGCGAGCGAGCGCGCCACCTGCATGACCTCCAGCGTATGCGTGAGACGCGTGCGATAGTGATCGCCCTCTTGATACACAAACACCTGGGTCTTGTGAGCAAGCCGCCGGAACGCGGTCGCGTGGATGATGCGGTCACAGTCGCGCCGAAACGCGCTGCGGGTCAGGCTCGGCGGCTCGGGATGCAGCCGGCCGCGGCTCGCGCCCGGATCGGCCGCGTAGGGCGCGCGCGCCGCGCTCGCCTGAACCGCCAACTCCGCCTCCCGGAGCGATTGACCAAAGCCGAGCGGACACTTAACTAATTTGCGTCACACTAGGCAATTGCGGACCGATGACCAATCAAGTGACGCTGACCGACCGCGCCGCCCGGCGGATCGGCGAAATCCTCAAGGCCGAGCCCGAAGGCACGATGCTGCGCATCTGCGTCGAGGGCGGCGGCTGTTCGGGATTTCAGTACAAATTCGATCTCGATCACGACCGCGCAAGCGACGATCTGGTGCTCGCGTGCGACGGCGCGACCGTATTGATCGACCCCGTGTCGCTGCAATTCATGGCCGGCGCCGAGATCGACTATGTCGACGACCTGATCGGCGCGTCGTTCAAGATCAACAACCCGATCGCCGCCGCCTCCTGCGGGTGCGGCACGAGTTTTTCGGTGTGACGTCTGGGGTTGTTCGCGCCGTGGTCGCGCGTTAACCATCCCCCATGAGCGACATCCTGATTCCCCCCGATCCCTCCGAGGTGCACGACGTCGCATTGCGCACGGCCCTCGAGGAGCGCTACCTCGCCTATGCGCTGTCGACGATCATGGACCGGGCGCTGCCGGACGCGCGCGACGGGCTGAAGCCAGTGCACCGCCGGCTGCTCTACGCCATGCGTCTGCTCCGTCTCGACCCTGGCGCGGCCTGCAAGAAATGCGCGCGCGTCGTCGGCGACGTGATCGGCAAGTTCCACCCGCATGGCGACCAGGCGGTCTACGACGCGCTGGTGCGGCTCGCCCAGGACTTCTCCCAGCGCTACCCGCCGATCGACGGCCAGGGCAATTTCGGCAATATCGACGGCGATAATCCTGCCGCCATGCGCTACACGGAGGCGCGGCTGACCGAGGTCGCCCGGCTGATGCTGGACGGGCTCGACGAGGATGCGGTCGCCTTCCGTCCGACCTACGACGGCTCCGAGGAAGAGCCGGTGGTGCTGCCGGGCGCCTTCCCCAACCTCCTCGCCAACGGCGCGCAGGGGATCGCCGTCGGCATGGCGACCGCGATTCCACCGCACAACGCCGCCGAGCTGTGCGACGCCGCCCTGCATCTCATCGAGCATCCCAGCGCCAAGAGCCGCAATCTCCTGAAGTTCGTGCCGGGGCCCGATCTGCCGACCGGCGGCCTGATCGTCGACTCGCGCGAGACCATCGCGGAGGCCTACACGACCGGCCGCGGCGGCTTCCGCGTGCGCGCGCGCTGGATAAAGGAGGACACCGGACGCGGCACTTACGTCATCGTGGTCACGGAAATCCCCTGGCAGGTGCAGAAGTCGCGCCTGGTCGAGCAGATCGCCGGCCTCCTCAACGACAAGAAGCTGCCGCTGCTCGCCGACGTGCGTGACGAGTTGGCTGAAGACATCCGGCTCGTGCTGGAGCCGCGGGCGCGCACGGTCGATCCCGAACTCCTGATGGAGTCGCTGTTCAAGCTGACCGACCTCGAGTTGCGCATCGCGCTCAACATGAACGTGCTGGTGCGCGGCAAGGTGCCGAAGGTGATCGGCCTTGCCGAGGCGCTGCGCGAATGGCTCGACCATCGTCGCGACGTGCTGCTGCGCCGTTCGAACCACCGGCTCGGCGAGATCGCCCATCGTCTGGAGGTGCTCGGCGGCTATCTCGTCGCCTATCTCAACCTCGACAGGGTGATCCGCATCATCCGCCGCGAGGACGAACCCAAGCCCGTCCTGATCGAGACCTTCACCCTCACCGAGGTGCAGGCCGACGCCATCCTTAACATGCGGCTGCGCAATCTGCGCAAGCTCGAGGAGATGGAAATCCGCGCCGAGGACAAGGCGCTGCGCGCCGAGGAGCGCGAGCTGCGTGCGCTGGTGCGCTCCGAGGAGAAGCAATGGGCGAAGGTCGCCGAGCAGATCAAGGACGTGCGCAACGCGTTCGGCCCCAAGACCCCGCTCGGCAAGCGCCGCACCGGCTTCGCCCAGGCGCCCGCCCATGACGAGGCGGCGATCGAGGAAGCGATGGCGGTGCGCGAGCCGATCACCGTCGTCGTCTCCGACAAGGGCTGGATCCGTGCGCTGAAAGGGGTCGTCAGCGATTTCTCCGGCGTCGCCTTCAAGGCCGACGACCGGCTCAAATTCGCCTTTCCGGCCGAGACCACCTCGAAAATCCTGCTGCTCGCCACCAATGGCCGCTTCTACACGCTCGAAGCGTCGAAGCTTCCCGGCGGCCGCGGCCATGGCGAACCCGTGCGGCTGTTCGCCGATCTCGAACAGGACGCCGATCTCGTCGCCGCCCTCCCCTATGCCGGCGAGCGCAAATTCCTGGTGGCGAGCCGGGCCGGGCGCGGCTTCGTCGTCGCCGAGGACGAGTGCCTCGCCAATACGCGCAAGGGCAAGCAGGTGCTCAACGTGACATCGCCGGACGAAGCGCGTGCGCTCGCGACAGTCGATGGCGACCTCGCGGCCGTCATCGGCGAAAACCGCAAGGTGGTGATTTTCGGCCTCGACCAGGTGCCGGAAATGAGCCGCGGACGCGGCGTGCGGCTGCAGCGCTACAAGGACGGCGGCCTCTCCGACGTGACGACGTTCAAGTCGGCGGACGGCCTGTCCTGGACCGACGCCGCCGGGCGGGTGTTCACCCTGGCGCTCAAGGAACTCGCGGATTGGCGCAGCAATCGCGCCGACGCGGGCCGGATCGCTCCCAAGGGCTTCCCGCGGACCAACCGGTTTACGCCGCCTCCGGGTAACGGGTCCGGCAACGGCAAGACGGAAGAGCGCGACTGACGGGATGAACGCGGCTGCCAAGCCGCCGTCTACTCGGTTTTAGCAACCGCTGACGAGCTCAGCGAAGCCGAGCCGACGAACGCCACGCCCACTGCCCGCGACGGCCGGCGTGCAGCCACGAACGGAGGGGTAACCGCATGGCGATGCGGCAGGAGAGACGGGCCCTTCTGCGCCAGGCAGTGAAAGAGGTGACTGCCCGCGGAATCTCGCCGCGTCAGGGCATCTGGGGAACGATCGGGGCCACGCGCATCCTGCTGGATGTTCTGGAGGGAGGTTCTCAACAGCGGGCGAGCGAGACGGCCCGGCGCGCCCTGGAAATTTTCGACCTGTCCGTGAAGCGCAACCCGCCGGAAGCGCCGCTTGCGTGCGCCCGTGGCTGCGCGTTTTGTTGTCATTCCTTCGTCACAGCGACGGCGCCCGAGGTGTTTCTTCTCGCCCGCACCATTCGCACGGCAAACAAGGACCTCGGGCCGGTGCTCGAACGGGTCCGCGCGACCATCGCTGCGATCGCCGGCCTGGACAAGGTCCAGCGCTTCGCCACCCGACAGGCCTGCTCCATGCTGGTCGCGAACGAATGCAGCGCCTATGCGGGTCGCCCGATGTCGTGCCGGGCCTTCGCCTCTTTTTCCATGCAGCGGTGCGAGCAGGCGTTCGAAACCGGCTCGGAGGACATCCCAACCCCCGCGATCCACGCTTTCCTGCGGCGCGCTTGCCGTCAGGCCTTGTGGAGCGGGCTCGCTGCGAAGGGCCTATCTTGCATCGGCTACGAACTCAATCAGGCGCTGCGGATCGCGCTCGAGCACCCAGATGCGGAGGCGCAGTGGCTTGCGGGAGAGGATGTATTCGCCGGGATCGACGCGGACGAGGTTACGAGCACGTTGAACGAGCCAACCGTTCGGCTTTATCTGGAGGTGATCGCCGCCGCTGCCACGGGGCGATCCCCGCCTCCAAATGAGTGGCTGTAATCAAGCCCTTTACGTCCACCTGCGCCTCATGCCCGCGAGATGCGCCATGCGTTCCGGAAGGCCGGGATACGGGCAAGCGGATAACGGCGATAGATGCCGTAATGCATGATGAAGCGCCTAACAAACGCGCGCATTGCAGTATCCTTTTCAGCGGAGGATATAATAACATTTTTTTCGCCACTCGGTTCCGCTTTTTCGTCGCGAATTCGCGCGATCAGCCCGACGCCTGCGGTGCGGTGCACCTCATTCCAATCAGGGTTAACCGCACGACTTCGGGGCTATTGCATTGCGGCGTGCCGCGGTCGCTAAGCCGGACGCAAGACGGCGTTGAGGAAATGAGCGCGGCTATCCGGCAAGGCAAGGCCGCGTGGTTCGAACAAATGGCGGGCGAGAAAAAATCCGGTCAGGGCAAAGCCGGCGGCGAGTTCGTCTGGCGAGACTTCCTCGCGGTCACGAACGATGAGCTCCCTCCCGCGTCGCTCCGCTCCGCTTTCTCCCGCGCTTGCGGGGGAGGGTTGGGAGGGGGCCAGAAAGGCCGGGAGCGCGAGCAGCCGGTCTTGCCAAGCCTCGCCGGCCGTCCGTGACACCGCCCGCCCCGATTTCGGCGAAACATAGACGAGGTCGGCGGTGCCCCCTGTCACCGCGCAACGGGCCAGATCGAGCCCGAAACCGAGCTCAGCGAGCATTTGCAGCTCGAACCGCAGCGCCAGCGGGCCGGCGACGGCGACATCGGTGAGATGGTCGAGCACCGCTTCCAGGGCATCGTGCACGGAGGGATGGGGATCGCGCTCCGGCAGGAGCCGGACCAGCGCGGCGAGGTGATTCACGCCGTAGAGCGCATGCGGGGCCGGCAGGAACGCGGCGGCGCGCAGGCGCACGCCCTCCACGGCGTAGTGGCCGAGATGTTCGTCGAGCCGCGCCCGCCACGTCGCGCTCACCACATTGCCGGGCTGCAGCACCGGCCGCAGGCGCGAGCCTCCCCCTCCCCGCACCAGGCCGAAATGACGTCCGTGCGCGCGCGTCATCAGTTCGACGATGGCGTTCGCCTCGCCGTGCCGGCGCGCGCCCAGCACGATGCCTTCCTCGGTCCATTGCATTGGCCGTCTTTACGCCGTTCTCACTCGCGCGGGAACTCCAGTCCCATTTCGCGATAGCGCTCGGGGTCGTCCGCCCAGCCTTCGCGAATCTTCACGAACAGGAAAAGATGCACCGGCTGGCCGATCAGCGCGGCGATCTCCTTGCGGGCCTCCGAGCCGATCGCCCGGATCATCTGGCCGCCCTTGCCGAGCACAATCTTGCGCTGGCTGTCGCGCTCCACATAGATCGTCTGCTCGATCCGCACCGAGCCGTCCGGCTGTTCCTTCCACGCCTCGGTTTCGACCGTCGACCGGTACGGCAGTTCCTGGTGCAGGCGCAAGAACAGCTTCTCGCGGGTGATCTCCGCGGCGAGGCTGCGCAGCGGCGCATCCGACATCTGGTCCTCGGGATAGAGCCACGGCCCCGCGGGCACTTCGCCTGCGAGCCACGCCTTGAGGTCGGCAAGGCCGTCCCCCTTCAGCGCCGAGATCATGAAGGTGGCGGCGAAAGCGACCCGCTCGTTCGCCGTGCGCGCGAGCGCCAGCAGGACGGGCTTCGCCACCAGATCGATCTTGTTGAGCGCGAGCGCCTTCGGCACGGCGAGACCCGCAAGCCGCGCGAGGATGGCGTCCGCCTCCGCATCGAGCCCGCGCTTGGCGTCGACCACGAGCACGGCGACATCGGCGTCCTTCGCGCCGGCCCACGCGGTCGTCACCATCGCGCGTTCGAGCCGCCGGCGCGGCGCAAACAAGCCGGGCGTATCGACGAAGATCAGTTGGGCGCGCCCCGCGAGCGTAATGCCGCGCACCAGGCTGCGCGTCGTCTGCACCTTGGGGCTGACAATCGTGACCTTGCCGCCAACCAGCGCGTTGACCAGCGTCGATTTCCCGACATTGGGGGCGCCGATCACGGCGACGAAGCCGCAGCGCGTCGCCTCCGGCGGGCTTTCCGCTCCCTCAGGCATCGGAAAGCGCGGTCGTCACGCCTTCACGGGCGAGGAAGGCTGCGGCTGCGGCCTGCTCGGCCGCCCGCTTCGATCGACCGATCCCTTCCGCCGGCAAGAGGTCCGGCAGTTCGACGACGACCCGGAACTCCGGATCGTGATGCGGGCCGCTCCGTTCGACCTCCCGGTAAGAGGGGGTCGGGAGGCCGTGTCCCTGCGCCCATTCCTGCAGCACGGTTTTCGGATCGCGCAGCGGGCGCACGAGCTTGACCATGCGCTCGCCCCACAGCCGTTCCACCAGGCCGGCCGCCGCCGAATAGCCGCCATCGACGAACACCGCCCCGATGAGGGCTTCGCAGACATCGGCCAGGATGGCGACGCGGCGCTGGCCGCCCGCGTTCGCCTCCGAGACGCCGAGCTTGATCGCCGAGCCAAGCTCGATCGCGCGCGCGATGTCGGCGCAGGTCTCCTGGCGCACGAGGTCGGCGAGCCGGCGCGACAGCTCACCTTCGGCGGCTTTGGGAAAGGCGCGATAGAGCATGTCCGAGATCACGAGGCCGAGCACGTGATCGCCGAGAAATTCCAGCCGCTGGTAGCTGGCTACGCGCGCCTTTCCGGACAAGGCCGAACTATGCGTGAGCGCGCTTTCCAGGAGGACCGGATCGGCGAAAGAGTAACCGATGCGGGCCTCGAGGTCGCGTCTGCTCTGCGCCGCCCTCTGGCTCATCTGACGATCGTGAACAACCTGCTCCAGCGGACGGCCCAAGGCCACGCCCAGACATGCCAGGCGGGCACCCCGTCGCCGATCGAGAAGAATATGATCTGCGCGCGGCCGACAATGTTCTCGAACGGCACATAGCCCACTTGGCTGAGCACCCGGCTATCGGTCGAGTTGTCGCGATTGTCGCCCATCATGAAATAGTGGCCGGGCGGGACCTCGTAGACCTGGGTGTTGTCGAGAAATCCGTTGTCCTGAAGATCGAGCGTGTCGTAGCTCACCCCGTTGGGCAGCGTCTCGCGGAAGCGTCGCACGCGCACGGGATAACCGCTTTCCTCATCGACATAGTCGGAAACGCGCTCGCGCTTCACGGCCTGGCCGTTGATGTGGAGCACGCCCCCGATCATCTGGATGCGATCGCCCGGCAGGCCGATCACCCGCTTGATGTAGTCGGTCGAATCATCTTTCGGCAGGCGGAACACGACGACGTCGCCGCGATCGGGCGGAGACGCGAAGATGCGACCGGAAAACAACGGGGGCGACAGCGGGAGCGAGTAACGGCTGTAGCCGTAGCTGTATTTGGAGACGAACAGATAATCCCCGATCAGGAGCGTCGCCATCATCGATCCGGACGGGATGTTGAACGGCTGGAACAGAAACGTCCGGATGACGAGCGCGATGATCAGCGCGTGAAAGATGACGCGGGCGGTCTCGGCGAGACCTCCCTCTTTCTTCTTTTCGCGCTGTTTTTCCTGACCGGACACGCTCATCGGCCTCTCGTCGGTTTGCCGTCCCATGGATGGTTCTCGCGCCTTGCCCGCGCGGGAAGATTGCGTGCGTCGCCGCCAAAACATTCGACCGTCATGTATGAAGGGTTTTGGCGTGGGGTCATTCCGGTCAAAAGAATCTGGAGGGCGGTGTTCTAGCCGCTCAGGACCAATCGCGCAAATCAGGCTATTCGTTGTTCCCCCTCACGCGGAACCGCAGAAATAATGACGAAAGCCTGCGCCAGGGGCCACTCGTCGGTCAAAGCGAGATCGATGCGCGCCGCATATCCGGGCGGCGTCAGCGAAGCAAGGCGCGCGGAGGCGCCGCCGGTGAGACTTAAAGTCGGCCGACCGGACGGCAGGTTGACGACCCCGATGTCGCGGAAGAACACGCCTTTGCGGAACCCGGTGCCGAGCGCCTTGGCGCAGGCTTCCTTGGCGGCGAAGCGCTTGGCGTAGGTCTCGACCCGGTTTGCCCGCCGGTCGGCGCGAGCTCGCTCCTTTTGCGTGAAGATACGGTCGAGAAACCGCTCGCCGAAGCGGGCGATCGTTCGCTCGATGCGGCGAATATCGACCAGGTCGGTTCCAATTCCGATGATCACGGAAGCGCCTTCGCCATGGCGCGGCCCCGCCGCATCGCTCCTAGCATGCGCTCGACGGCGGTGCCAAGTCCGACAACGATCGCTTCGGCGATGAGGAAATGGCCTATGTTGAGCTCGACGACGTGCGGCAGCGCCGCGATCGTCTCTGCCGTGGCGTAATCGAGCCCGTGGCCGGCGTGCACTTCGAGGCCGAGTCGGAAAGCGAAGTCCACGGCCGTCGAGATGCGCGCGAACTCCGCAGCGCCGCGGGCCTCCTCGCCCGCCGCAATGGCGTCGCACCAGGCGCCCGTATGGATTTCCACGACCGGCGCTCCGAGCGCGATGGCGCCTTCGACTTGACGTTCGTCCGGCGCGATGAAAAGCGACACGCGGATCTTCGCTTCGCCGAGGGCGGCGACCACGTCGACCAGTTCGGCCCGCCGCGCAACGACGTCGAGGCCCCCTTCGGTCGTGCGCTCCTCCCGCCGCTCGGGAACGAAACAGGCGGCGTGCGGCTTGGTCGACAGCGCGATCGCCGCCATTTCCGAGGTCGCCGCCATTTCGAGATTGAGCGGCTTATGAAGCTGCTTCAACCGCGCGATGTCGTCGTCGCGGATGTGACGACGGTCTTCGCGCAGATGCGCCGTGATGCCGTGCGCGCCGGCGGCGATCGCGATCTCGGCCGCAAGCACCGGGTCCGGGTGGTGCCCGCCGCGCGCGTTCCTGACCGTCGCGACATGATCGATATTGACGCCGAGGCGAGGAGGTGCAGGTCGGCTCACGTGCAGGTCCCATATGTGGCTTGGGTGTTCGAGGCGCGGGGCATTCCGATCGAGTGAACAGCGGGAGCGCGCGCCGCGGTCAACCGGCGATCCGCTCGGCTTTCGCCACCACGGTCTTCGCCCGCAATTGGGAGATGATCGCGGTCAGGTGCTTGAGGTCATAGACCTCGAGATCGATGATCATCTCCGTGAAGTCGGGCGCGCGGCGCGACATGTGAATATTGTCGATATTGCCGTCATGCTCGGCGATCACCTGCGCGATTTGCGCGAGCGAGCCCGGCTCGTTGACCGACTGGACCACGATGCGCGCGGGAAAACGCTGCGGGTTCTTTTCGTCCACGTCCCAGCGCACGTCGAGCCACCGCTCGGGCGCGTCCTCGAACGCCTTCAGCGCCTGCGACTGGATCGGGTAAATGGTGATCTGCTCGCCCGGGGTCATGATGCCGACGATGCGGTCCCCCGGCACGGCGCCGCCCTCGGGGGCGAAACGGACCGGCAGATCGCCATTGTGGCCTCGGATCGGGATTCCGCCGCCGTCATCCTTGGCGCCGGGAAATTTGAACTTCACCGCGCGCCCCATCTTCAGGCCGAACCAGCCGGAGTCCGGCTTGGGCGCGGTCACCCGCTCTTCCTTGTAGTCGGGATACATCGCCCGCACGACATCAGCGGCCTTCATCTCGGCGCGCCCAACCGCGGCGAAGACGTCCTCGATGGTGTGGCGGGCAAGGCGCGGCAAAGCCCCGCTCAGCTTCTCGTCCGAGTAATCCCGCTTGGACACCTCGCAAAGGCGTTCGACGATGCGCCGGCCGAGTTCGGCATATTGCGCCCGCACCGCGGCCCGCGTCGCGCGCCGGATTGCCGCCCTCGCCTTGCCGGTCACCACCACCGACTCCCAGGCGGCGGGCGGCGCGACCTGGGCCCGCGAGATCAGGATTTCCACCTCGTCGCCATTGTGCAGGGCCGCGACGAGCGGGCTGATATTGCCGTTCACTTTGCAGCCGACCGCATGATTGCCGATGTCGGTGTGGACCGCATAGGCGAAATCGATCGGCGTCGCGTTGCGCGGCAATGCGATCAGCTTGCCCATCGGGGTGAAGCAGAAGACCTGGTCGTGAAACAGTTCGAGCTTGGTGTGTTCGAGGAATTCTTCCGGATTGGATCCTTCCGCCAGCAGCTCGATGGTTCGCCGGAGCCAAGCATAGGCGTTCGACTCCCGCGACAGGGTTTCCGACGGAGAGCCTTGACTGTCCTTGTAAAGGGCGTGCGCGGCGATGCCGTATTCAGCGATCTCGTTCATCGCCGCCGTCCGAATCTGCAGTTCGACGCGCTGATTGCGCAGGCCGACCACCGTCGTATGGATCGAGCGGTAATCGTTCTGCTTCGGGGTCGAAATGTAGTCCTTGAACCGGCCAGGCACGACCGGCCAGGTGGTGTGGACAATTCCGAGCGCCTGATAGCATTCCGGAACCGTCTTCACGATCGCCCGGAATCCGAGAATATCGGAGAGCTGCTCGAAGCCGAGCGCCTTCATCTCCATTTTGCGCCAGACCGAATAGGCGTGCTTGCGTCGCCCGGTCACGCGCGCAGCGATCCCGCTGTGGGCGAGCTTGGTGGCAAGCTGGTGTTCGATCTCGCTGATCAGATCGCTGTTGCGCGCGGCGAGCGCATCCAGCCGCGCGGTGATGACCTGGAACGCCTCCGGATGAAGCTCCTCGAAGGCAAGGTCCTCCAGCTCGCTGCGCATCGCATGCATGCCCATCCGGCCGGCAAGCGGTGCATAGATGTCGATCGTTTCCTCGGCAATGCGCCGCCGCGACTCGGCCGGCATGTGCGAGATCGTGCGCATATTGTGCAGACGATCCGCGAGCTTCACCAGGAGCACGCGCACGTCCTCGGCGATGGCGAGCAGAAGCTTGCGCAGGTTTTCCGCCTGCTTGGCCTCGCGCGACACCAATTCGAGCCGGTTGAGCTTGGTCAGGCCCTCGACCAGCTCGCCGATGTCTTCGCCGAACACCTGGTCGAGTTCGGCGCGGGTCGCGTCGGTGTCTTCGAGCGTGTCATGCAGAAGCGCCGCGGCGATCGTCGCGTCATCGAGCTTGAGGTTGGTGAGGATGGCGGCGACTTCGAGCGGATGGGAAAAATAAGGGTCGCCGGACGCGCGCCTCTGCCCGCCATGGGCCTTCATCGCGTAGACATAGGCGCGATTGAGCAGATCTTCGTTGGTCTTCGGATTGTACTTCCGCACCCGCTCGACCAATTCGTATTGCCGCATCATCGGCTTCGGCGCCGCGACGGGCGGCGGGGCCGGGTTCGGAGCGCTCTGCAGCGACGGTTCGCGCGGCGCATGGATGCGCGTCTGAACCTGCATCCGCGGCAGGCTAGTGATGGGCGGACCCAACGACGATGCTCCTCTCGGCGACGATGTGGTTGCCGGCGGGCCACGCCGCAAGCTCACGACGCAGCCGGCCGATTATGTCGCGAGCGGCCCCACAAGAAAAGGTCGGCGACGCTTTGCGCGCCGCCGACCTTTAAACGCGAGCGTCGATGCGAGCAAAATCCGCTCTAGTCCTCGTCGTCGGGCTCCGGCGGTTCGGGCCGTTCCTCGGGCGGCGTCAAGCCCTCGAGGCCCCTCAGCAGCTCCTCCTCGGTCATGCGCTCCATCGCCACTTCGGTGTCGTCGGCATCCACGCCTTCGCCGGTGCCGCCGATCAACGGAATAGCCTCGGGTTCTGGCTCGTCCACCTCGACATATTTCTGCAGCGAATGAATGAGGTCCTCTTTGAGATCCCCCGGCGATATCGTCTCGTCGGCGACCTCCCGGAGGGCGACGATCGGATTTTTGTCGTTGTCTCGGTCTACCGTGATCGGCGCACCGGAGGAGATCATCCGGGCGCGATGCGCCGCCAAAAGGACGAGCTCAAACCGGTTTTCAACTTTGTCGATACAATCTTCTACGGTGACACGGGCCATAGGCTCGATCTCCTGGTGACGAAGCGATGTCGGGGTCTCAAGCTCTCGTAATCCCTTCAGCGGTGGATCGCAACATTGATTTGCATTCGCTACACTTATCGGTTATTTCCGTTGTGAATTGCCATAGACGTCTTGAACATTGACTATCTAAGGGCGACATCGACTTGACGCGGGATTTGTGCTTGAGCCGCGACCGGGCGCCGCAGGAATTTGCCGCGACGCACACATAGGTGGTTTCCGAAACACGTACAACCAGAGCGGGCCACTCGCCCGAATGACCCTTTGCTCAGTTGAAAAGAGACTACTGACATGACAGTTCCCAGCGAAAAGACTGCCCTGTTCATCGACGGCGCGAACCTTTATGCGACGGCGAAATCGCTTGGATTCGACATCGATTACAAACGGCTTCTACGCGAATTCCATAGCCGCGGGTATCTTCTTCGCGCCTTTTACTACACGGCGGTGGTGGAAGACCAAGAATATTCGTCAATCCGCCCATTGATCGATTGGCTCGACTACAACGGATACACGGTCGTGACCAAGGCGACGAAGGAATTCGTCGACCAGACCGGCCGCCGCAAGGTCAAGGGCAATATGGATATCGAACTCGCGGTCGACGCGATGGAGATCGCCGGAAGCATCGACCACATGGTTCTCTTCTCGGGGGACGGGGATTTCCGCTCGCTGGTCGAGGCCGTGCAGCGCCGCGGTGTCCGGGTGACGGTCGTCTCGACGATCTCGACGCAGCCGCCGATGGTCGCCGACGAGCTGCGTCGCCAAGCCGATATATTCCTCGACATCGTCGAGCTGCAGCCGAAGATCGGCCGCGATCCCGGCGAGCGGGTCGAGCGCGCGCCGCGCGAGCCGCGCCATACGCCGCAATTCCTGCAACGCAGTACGAACGTTCGGCCGGAGCCGGCTGCGAGCGACAGCGACGTCTTCGACGACGAGTGATTGATGCATCCCGCTGCAGGGGCGGCTGCAGAGCCCGGGCGTGACTGCCCGCGCTGTCCGCGGCTGGTCGCATTCCGGCAGACCTGGCGGGAGCGAGAGCCGGGCTGGTTCAACGCGCCGGTCCCCTCCTTCGGCCCGGTCGAGGCGCGCTTGCTCATCGTTGGGCTTGGTCCCGGATTACGGGGAGCAAATCGAACTGGCCGGCCTTTCACTGGCGACTTTGCCGGCCACCTGCTCTATGCAACGCTGAGAGACTATGGTTTCGCGCAAGGCGACTATGCCGAACGCGCCGACGACGGGCTTGTGCTGGTCGATGCGCGCATCGCCAATGCGGTGCGATGCGCGCCGCCCGACAACAAGCCGCTGCCAGTTGAAATCAAGACTTGCCGCGACTTCCTCAAGGACGACATCGCCGCAATGACGCGGCTGCGGGCGATCGTGGCGCTCGGGCGCATCGCCCACGACGGCGTGATTGGAGCGCTCGGCCGCAAGCTCGCCTCGGCGCCATTCGCGCACGGCGCGGTCCATGCGTTGGACGGCGCGGTGCTGTTCGACAGCTATCACTGCTCCCGATACAACACGAATACGGGCGTGCTGACGAACGAGATGTTCCGCGCTCTGTTCGCGCAGGTGCGATCCTACCTTGATGCGGCGAGCCAGCCGAGCGCCTCGACCGCGCTCTTGTCGGGAGGAAACACCGGGTAGAAGACGCGCGTGATCGCCCCGTCATCGATGACGAGCGTCAGGCGCTTGAGCAATCGCATGCCGTCCACCTCGAAGGTCGGCAGGGCGAGCGCATGGGTCAGCCGCAGCGCCGCATCGGAGAGAAGCGGAAACGGCAGATGCAGCCGCTCGACCGCCTCACGCTGGTAGTCGGTGTCCTGCGTCGACAGGCCGAACACGTGGGCGACGCCTTGCGCCTTCAGCTCCGCGTAATGATCGCGGAATCCGCAGGACTGCGGCGTGCAGCCGCGCGCACCGGGGATGGCGTCCCATCCGGTCGGGAGCGGCTGCCCGGGACGGCCGGTGCGCGGATAGACGTAGACGACGCTGCGGCCGCGCAATCGCGCGAGGTCGATCGTCGAGCCGTCCGTCGCGTCGAGCGCAAGCGACGGAACGCGCATGCCGGCGAGGTGACGCGCTGCGCCGTCATCGACCGGCGCCGGCAGGTCATTACTCAGCCGTCCAGCTCCGGGTAATGCCGGAAAATTCCCTCCTCGCTGAACGGGAGATGGCGGTCGGACGATAGATACGCGGCGATGCGGGGGCGCGCCGCAATCCGATCATGCAGCGCGAGGACGCGCGGCGCCTTGCGTTCCAGACGCTTCATCATCTGCGGAAAGGCATAGCGCAGCCCGGCGACGATCTGAAACAGCGACAGGTCCGAATAGGTGAGCGACCCGCCGACGAGATGCGTTCCCCGTCCGTTGCGCGCGAGCACCGTTTCGAAATAGCCGAGGAATTTCGGCGCGCGTTGCGTGCGGAACTCGGCGGCGCGGCGCCGAGCCTCCTTCTTCTGATCCTCGTAATAGAGGCTTGCCCCGACGGGATGGTGGGTGTCGTGAATTTCGCCGACCAAGTCGGCGATGGTGAGCTGAAGCTGATGCGTCCACAACCGCCCCGCCTCATTAGCCGGCGCGAGCCGGTGACGGTCCCCGAGAAACATCAGGATATTCGCGGTCTGGCCGATCAGGAGCCGGCCGGCCTTGAGAAACGGCGGCGCGAAGGGCGGGCGAGAAATCTTCGTGCCATCGAGGAGCGCCAGCATGGCTTGCATGCCGCCGCCTTCCTTCTTCGTGCCGCGTGCGACATCGATATAGCGGGCGCCCGCCTCTTCCAGCGCGAGGCGGACGAATTCGCCGCGTCCCTGGATCGTCGGCCAATAGTAAAGCTCGTAGGTCACGACATTCCCCTCTGCCGCCTAGTTCGGCTTACCGGGCTGCGCAGCCGCGCCGCTCCGGCCCTTGTCGGCGGGCGCCTTCATCGCGTCGATCTCGCTCAGCAGAACGTCGCGCGCCGCGGAAAAAAACGTGACCAGGCGCTCGATATCCTGATCGGATAGCGCAGCCATGAGTTTTTGCATGCGGGACTGTAGCGATGCATAGAGCGGCATGATGTCCGTCTGGACACGCAGGAGCGCTCGCACGAACACCTTGCGTCGATCCTGATCGTCTCGCTCGCGCCGCGCGAAACCCGCCTTTTCCAGCCGATCGATCAGCCCGGTGATCGCGCCTGTCGTCAATCCGGTTGCGGCGGCGAGTTCTCCCGCCGTAACGCGGCCTTTCATCACGATCATGTCCAGGCATTCCAGGTCTTTGCTGGAAATCCCGAGACGGTCGGCCACCACTCCGCTGAAAACCACGCCCAGCCCGCTCGCTTGACGCATGGCGATCTCGAGCGCATCGAGTCGCCGGTCGCGCTCTGCCGAATTTTTGGTTGACACGGGCGATATCTTATCTATCATATATCTTAGTTTTAGAGATATTAAGACAGTGAGCATTCTGCCCCGGCGGAAGCCGGCTGGCAAGCGTCACGGATGGAGCAAGTCATGCAAACCCTGCGGAGCAATGCGGGTAATGCCTCGGCAAGAGCGGAATTTGCCGTCAGCACGGGCTCTTGGCACAGCTGGGACTCGCCGGTCGGGCTGGGCATCGCGCTTGTCTCGCTGGGATTTGCGCTGTTTTCAACCGGCGCCGCCCTGGTCCTGATCCGGAGCGCCCTCGTCGGCGGTTAGAGCGATTTGGTCGCCGACTGCGACGAAACCCCACGCGTTGATCACGTTTCGACGCAATTAACGTGTAACCGTTTGGTCTGTAATTTCCGCGCTGCGGATTCCGACGGTGTATTGCGGGCTTTGCTTGCGTTTGCGAAAAGGGGGCGTCGTGTCGTTCGCTCGAAAAGCGAAGAAATGCTAAGCCCCGCACCGCTCAATCGGCGGTCGCCGGAGCAGGACATGGACGATCGGACCAAACGTCTCAATTCCTTGGCGATCAACCGCGACAGGCTGCGGGCCTCGCGGCGGCCGCGCTGGCCATGGCACCCGGTGTGGGCATCCGCGGCGCTGGCGGCGCTCGTGATCGGCGGAGCGACGCTCTGGGTCGTTTTCCCGCGTAGCGAGGCCCGCGGCAAAGTCAGCATGGCGGTCGCGAACGCGGAGCCCGCGGCGCGACCGGCGCCTCAGGAGCGCTCCCTGGTCCCTCGCGCGCGCCCGGCCGGGCTTGCCGCATCCGGCTACGTCGTCGCCCGCCGCAAGGCCACGGTGGCTGCGGAGATCACCGGCAAAGTCACGGAGGTGCTGATCGAGGAAGGCATGGTGGTCGAGTTCGGGGCAGGTGCTCGCGCGGATCAAGAGCCGGCTGACCGAAACCGACGTGGCGCTCGCGAAGTCGCGCGCCAACGCCGCCGACGCGGCGGTCGCCGCCATCACCGCCGATCTGCACGAGGCCGAACGTATTTTGGGCCGCACCCAGAGCCTTGCGCAAAAGAATTTCGCCAGCGAAGCGGAAATGACCCGCTCCGAAGCGCGGGTCCATATCCTGCGCGCCCAGTTAAATCAGGCGCGCGCCCAGCATGAAACGGCGAAGCTCGAAGCCCAGCGCTACGGCGAGGTGCTGGAGCAGCACAGCATCCGCGCCCCGTTCGGCGGCGTGGTGGTCGATCGCAGCGCGCAGCCCGGCGAAATGATCTCGCCCCTGTCGGCGGGCGGCAGCTTCACCCGGACCGGCATCTGCACGATTGTCGACATGGACTCGATCGAGATCGAAGTGGACGTCAACGAGGCGTTCATCGGCCGGGTCGCAAAGGGCGGCGACGTCGCCGCCGTGCTCGACGCCTATCCGGACTGGACGATCCCCGCCTATGTGATCGCCATCGTGCCGACCGCCAATCGCGAAAAGGCGACCGTGCGGGTGCGCATCGGGTTCCGCGAGAAGGACCCGCGCATCCTCCCCGACATGGCGGTCAAGGTCACGTTCGTCGAAAACGGCGGCGTCGTCGGCAAGACGTCCGCCGCCCAATAGTCTCAACACCGCTCGCACCGGGAACTTATGTCGATGTCCGACATGCTCGTTCGTTTGTCACATGTCGCCAAGCGCTTCGTGAAGGGCAAAGAGGCGATCAGCATTTTCGACCGCCTCGATCTGACGATCCCGACCAGGGATTTCGTCGCCGTGATGGGGCCGTCCGGATCGGGAAAGACGACGCTGCTGAACCTGCTCGGCGGCATCGACCGCCCCGACTCGGCGAGATTCAGATCGCCGACGACCGCATCGATACGCTGTCGGAAGCCGAACTCGCGCGCTGGCGCGCCGCCAACATCGGGTTCGTGTTCCAGTTCTACAATCTCATGCCCATGCTGACCGCGGCGCAGAATGTCGAGCTGCCGCTCCTGCTCACCGATCTGAACAAGGCGGAACGGCGGGAGCACGTCGAGACGGCGCTCGCCGTCGTCAATCTCGCCGACCGCGCCAGGCATTATCCGCGTGAAATGTCGGGCGGCCAGCAGCAGCGCGTCGCCATCGCCCGCGCCATCGTGTCGGACCCAAAGCTGCTGCTCTGCGACGAGCCGACCGGCGACCTCGATCGCCATTCGGCCGACGAGATTCTCGCGACGCTAACCATCCTCAACCGCGATCTGGGCAAGACGATCGTGATGGTGACGCACGATCCCGCGGCGGCGCGCTATGCCCGCCGCACCCTCCACCTCGACAAGGGGCATTTCGTCGAGAAGGAGCTCGCGGCGTGAACGACTTCGCTCTTATCCGCAAGAACCTGTTCCGCAAGAAGCTGCGGGCGGCGCTGATGATCGTATCGATCCTCATCGCCTTTGCGATTTTTGGCGTGCTCACGGCCTTCGAGCGCGCCTTCAATGCGGGCGAGGAGGTCGCCGAGGACGACCGGCTGGTCGTCGTCAACAAGATCAATTTCACCCAGCCCTTGCCGATCTCCTATGTCGACCGGGTGCGCAACATGGAGGGTGTGCGGCTTGTCACCCACGCCAACTGGTTCGGCGGCTACTATCAGGATCCGAAGAACTTCCTGGTCACTTTCGCGGTCGACCCGGTGACCTATCTGCAGATGTCGGAGAACGACTTCCTATATACGCCAGAGATGCGCGGGGCCTTCATTCGCGAGCGCACCGGCCTCCTGGTCGGCGAAGCCGTCGCGGAAAAATGGGGTTGGAAAGTCGGCGATCGCATCCCGATCGGGAGCAGTATTTTTTCACAGAAGAACGGGTCGCGCAGCTGGGACGTGACGATTGTCGGCATCTTCGGCAAGCGCAAACCGCAGGCCGACACCAACCAGATGTTCTTTCAATACAAGTATTTCGACGAGACCCGCTCGTTCGGCAAGGACACGATCGGCTGGCTCGTGCTGCAGACGACCTCGCCCACGGTCAATGACCGCGTGGCCAAGGCGATCGACCAGACCTTCGCCAACTCCTCCTTTGAGACCGCGACGGACACGGAGAAGGCCTTCAACAAGGCGTTCGTGGCGCAGCTCGGCAACATCGCGCTGATCGTCAAGCTCGTCGTCGGCGCGGCCTTCGTGACCATCCTGATGATCGTCGGCAACACCATGGTGATGGCGGTGCGCGAGCGCACGCGCGAGATCGGCGTGTTGAAGACGCTCGGCTTTTCGGGGGGACGCGTGTTGCGGCTCGTGCTCGGCGAAACCGTGCTGCTCGCGCTGATCGGCGGGCTTCCCGGCCTCGCCGTTGCGGCGCTCGCAACGCTCAGCATGCGCCAGAGCCTGGGGAACTTCATTCCCGGCCTGACGCTGCATCCGTCGATCGTCGCAATCGGTCTGGCGCTGATGGTCGGCCTCGGGCTCGCGACCGGCCTCGTGCCGGCATTGAACGCCTTCCGCCTCAAGATCGCCGACGCGCTGGGCCGGGGTTGAGCCATGCGTTCGCTGCTCCTGCAGATCGTCGCCGTGACGCTGATCAACATCAAAAGCATCCCGCAGCGATTCTGGACGTCGCTCTCCACCGTAGTCGCCGTCGCCCTGGTCGTGGTGGTGCTGCTGTCGTTCCTCGCCATGGCGAACGGCTTCCAGCGCACGCTGAAGAGCGCCGGCGCGGAGGATATCGCGATCATCCTGCGCGGGGGCTCGCAGTCGGAGATCAACAGCGTGATTTCGCGCGAGCAGGTCCGTCTCATCGAGGACGGCCCGGGCGTGGCGCCCGGCGCCGACGGCAAGCCGCTGGTGTCGGCCGAACTCTACATCGTCGTTGACGGGATCAAGCGGTCGAGCCAGACCAAGGCCAACATCCCGCTGCGTGGGATCGGCGAGGAAGGCGCCGCGATCCGCAAAGATATCAAGCTGGTCGCCGGCCGCATGTTCCATCCGGGCGCCAACGAGATCGTCGTCGGCAAGAGCCTGCTCAGCCAGTTCCAGGGCTTTGACCTGGGAGAACGGGTGAAGTTTCTGACCACGCAATGGACCGTGGTCGGCGTGTTTTCCGCGGACGGAAGCGTATTCGAGTCGGAGATTTGGGGCGACCTGCCGGTCGTGCAGAGCCTGTTCAAGCGCAACAATGTTTTCCAGACGATCCGCACCCGGATTGAGAGCCCGGCTGCGCTCGCCGAGCTGAAGCGCTATGCCGACACCGACCCGCGCCTGAAGCTCGACGTCAAATCGGAACAGGACTATTTCGCCGAGCAGTCCTCGCAAACGTCCGACCTGATCCAGAAGCTCGGCTGGCCGCTTGCGATCGCAATGGCGCTCGGCGCGCTCGCCGGCGCCCTCAATACGATGTACAGCTCGGTCGCCGCACGTTCGGTCGAGATCGCAACACTGCGCGCGATCGGTTTCAACGGCTTCCCGGCCTTCGTCGGCACGCTCGCCGAGTCGCTGCTTCTGGCCGCCCTCGGCGGCATCGTGGGCGCCGTCGCAACCTATCTCGTGTTCGACGGATTCACGACTTCGACGCTCGGAGCCGGCTTTACTCAGGTGGTGTTTAGCTTCCAGCTGACGCCCGGCTTGGCCGCGCAAGGATTGGCGTTGGCTCTGGCGGTCGGGCTGATCGGCGGCCTGCTTCCTGCCGTTCGCGCGGCGCGCATGTCGATCGTCCAAGGTTTGCAGGGCTGACCCCGCCCGCGCGCGATCTGCACACGTCTCGGACGACCGGGCGATGCGGGTTTCGATGCCTGCATCGCGAGCCGCGCCCCTTCGCGCCGCATATTGGCGCACGAACGATGCGCAAGATGGACGAAGCATCGCAGACATCCGCGCTGCGACGCAGCGCTTCACGCATTCAAGCACAATGAGCGCCGAATGCTCCGGACGTATCGTTGATCGAGCGCCGGAGAGGCGAATTTGCCTTGTGGCGGCGGAAACGAAGCAGCCGCTACGGGCCGAAACGGCCCGGCTGGCAAGAGTTTTGTGAGGGAATCCTCAAGCGCCTGACAAAATTACACAATTCAGCCTGATTCCGAGCGCCGCCAATGCCTGTAGAAGTGAATCTAGGTTCATCCCTTTGAGCCCAAGATGTGGCGGCTGACCCCCGTCACGCCACCTAGATTTCGCCCCTCCGCCGTCGCGATGGGCCGGGGGCTGCAAGGGTTTGCGAATATGGCACTATCCGACTGCAAATCAGTCTGAAATGGGAAGTCCATGTCGACCCGCGCCATGCTTTATCGACGTCCGAGCGAGCCCCAAGCGATTGAGGTGATTTTCGACCAGGCGATCTTTCTTGTGCGCCTTCGTCGGCACCGCCAGGCGCGCCGTTATACGCTACGGATTCAAGCTGCAACGCGCGACGTCGTCCTCACCATGCCGCCGCGCGCCAGCCTGCGCGAGGCGTGCGACTTCGCCCGCAAGCACGGCGGCTGGATCGCGACCCGTCTGTGCCGCCTCCCGGCAGCCGCGCCGTTTGCGCCGGGTACGATTCTGCCGCTTCGCGGACTGCCCCATCGCGTGGTGCACCGGCGCGCTGCGCGCGGAACGGTGTGGACCGAGCTCGGAAGCAACGGCGAGCGCCTCCTCTGCGTTGCCGGCGATGACCCGCATGTCGAGCGCCGGATCCGCGACTTTCTGCATCGCGAAGCCAAGCGCGACCTGGAAGCCGCCGCGCATGCCTATGCCGAGCGTCTCGGCCTGACGCTGAAGCGCATCAGCATTCGCGATCAGACCAGCCGCTGGGGGTCGTGCTCGACCACCGGCGCGCTCTCCTTTTCGTGGCGTCTCATTCTCGCCCCGCGCTATGTGCTGGATTACCTAGCCGCGCACGAGGTGGCCCACCTCGTCGAGATGAATCATTCGCCTCGGTTCTGGCGGCTGCTCCATCGCATCTGCCCGGACATGCGGCGCGCGAAAATCTGGCTCGACCTCAACGGCGGCGACCTGCACCGCTATGGCATGCGTCCCGAGGATGCTGGCCTCGCCCGCAGCCGCCGACGCGCAATGGCGACTTATTAGTCTTTTAGACTTTCGCCCCAGTAGACTTTCGCCCCAGGACCGCGGGTCATTGCCGGGCTAGACCTGGCGCTCATCTTTCTGGAACCGATGCTTCATACGCGGGTCAAGCCAGCGTATGACCGTCCATGGCTTGCAAAGCTCCGTTCATATGATTTCCCCCGACACTTTTGCCCTAACCGCGCTGCTCGCGCTGCTCACTGCGCTCGGGCCGCTTGCGATGGACTTGTACCTGCCGTCGCTGCCGGCGATCGGGACGGCGCTCGCCGCCACCGCCGCCTATGTTCAGCTCACGATCTCCGTCTACCTGATCGGCTTTGCGGTCGGGCAGATCATCTACGGACCGGTCTCGGACCGGTTCGGGCGCAAGCCGGTGCTGGGCGCCGCGCTCGCGATCTTCTGCGTCGGAACGCTGGCGTGCTCGGTCGCCCCGACGATCGACGCCCTGATCGCGGCGCGGGCGCTCCAGGGAGCGGGCGCGGCGGGCGTCATCGTGCTTGCGCGCGCAATCGTGCGCGACCTTTACGAAGGGGCGCGCGCCGGACGCGAATTGTCGCTGATGGGCGCGATCATGGGCGTCGCTCCGATCATCGCGCCCGTGATCGGCGGATTCACCCAGACCACGTTCGGCTGGCGCTTCGGGTTTGTTCTGATCTTCGTCGCAGGAATCGCGGCGATTGGCGCCGTCTGGCGGCTCTTGCCGGAAACCGGGCGGCGGAGCAAAGCGCCCGGACATCCTCTCGTCGCGCTCACGCGATCCTACGCCGTGGTTGCGCGAAGCGGCGGCTTCCTTGCCTATCTCGGCCTTGCGACGGCAAGCTATGCCGGCCTGTTCGCCTACATCTCCGGCTCGTCCTTCGTCCTTCAGGGCCTGTACGGACTGTCGCCGCTCGCTTTCGGCCTGTTCTATGCCGTGACCAGCCTCGGCTTCATCGCCGGAACGCTGATCGGGGCGCAGTTGGTGAGCCGGCGCGGTTTCGACCGCACTATCGGCCTCGGCGCCACAAGCCTCGCGGGCGGCGGGCTGCTGCTGGTGGCGAGCATCGGGCTTGCTCCCTCTTGGGCCATAGCGATCGCCGCGCCGATGATGGTCTATCTCGCCGGCCTCGGCCTTGTCTTGCCGCTGTCGATAGCAGCCGCGTTGCAGCCGTTCCCCGAACGGGCCGGCGCGGCATCCTCCTTCGTGGGATGCGTCCAGCAAACCGTCGGAGCCCTCGTCGGCGCGATCGTCGGCCACGCGCTGGGAGCGACCGCCTGGCCGATGGTTCTCGGCATCGCCGTGCCCGGAGGTCTCACGCTGCTGCTGTGGCTTGCGACCCGCAAGATGAGGACGCACCCGTCCAAGTCGCGCACGTGAACGTCGTCAGCGCCGCGGCAGCAGGCGATCCAGCAGCCAGCCGTCGACGCCGGCCTCCTGGCGCGGCTGACGGGTATGCGTTGCCCCGATACTCGCTGGCGGAACGATGCGGGACGATACGTCGCCGGCCGGCGCGAATGCGGGCGCGGCGGGCGTGTCATTCATCGGCACGGGGAACGCGCCCGGCAATTGGACGACCGGCACGCCCTGATGGGCGGTTTTCATGACCTTGCTCCACACCTCCACGGGGAGACTTCCGCCGGTCAGCTTTTTGGTTGGCGAGGCGTCATCGTTGCCGAACCAGACGCCGGTCACCATCCGCCCTGTGAAGCCGACGAACCAGGCGTCGCGGAAATCCTGGCTCGTGCCGGTCTTGCCGGCGACCGGCCAGCCGGGAAGATCGGCGCGGCGCGCGGTTCCGATGCGGATCGTCTCGCGCATCATCTGGTCCATCATGGCGACATAGCCAGGCTGGATCACGCGATTGAACGCGGTTTGCTGGCGCGCGTAGAGGACCTTGCCCTCGGCGTCGCGCACCCTCTCCACCACATGCGGCGATACGGCATAGCCGCCATTGGCGAACGGCAAATAAGCACCCACCAGTTCGAGCGGCGAGACCTCCGACGTGCCGAGCGCGATCGAGGCATTCGGCTCGAGCTTGGAAGCGATGCCGAGCCGATAGGCCGTGCGCACCACCGCGGTCGGCCCGAATTCGAGCGTGAGCCGCACCGACACCGTATTGAGTGAAAGCGCAAGCGCCTGCGCAAGCGTTACCGCGCCATAATATTCATGCTTGTAGTTCTCCGGCCTCCAGTTCTTCAGCACGATCGGCTTGTCCTCACGGATGCTGTCCGGGGTCAGGCCGCGCTCGATCGCGGTGAGATAGACGAAGGGCTTGAAGGCCGAGCCCGGCTGCCGCCGTGCGGTCACCGCCCGGTTGAATGAGCTCTCCTGGTAGTCGCGCCCGCCGATCAGCGCGCGCACCTCCCCTTCAGGCGTCATCGCAACCAGCGCAGCCTGCTGGACGCCGAATTTTTCGCCGCGCTGCGCGAGCGCCTCCCCGATGGCCTTCTCCGCCGCGGTCTGCAAAGCCGGATCGAGCGTGGTCTCGACCACGAGATCGTCCTCGACCTGCCCGATCACGTCGTTGAGCACGTCCATCACCCAATCGGCTGCATAGTTGGCCGAACCGCTGCCCGCCTTCACGACCTTGGGCGGCTGCACCATTGCCGTCTTGACCGCGTTTTCGGACACGAATCCAGCCTCCGACATGGCCGCCAGCACGAGCTGGGCGCGGCGTTCGGCGCCGTCATAGTTGCGGGTCGGCATCAGCCGCGACGGCGATTTCACCAGCCCCGCGAGCAGCGCGGCCTCCGCGAGCGTCACGTCCCGCGCCGACTTGCGGAAATAACGCTGCGCCGCCGCCTCCACGCCATAGGCGCCCGCGCCGAAATAGATGCGGTTGAGATAGAGTTCGAGAATCTGCGTCTTGGTGAATTTGCGCTCCAGCCAGAGGGCGAGAATGACCTCTTCAAGCTTGCGCGTGAGGGTGCGTTCGGGCCGCAGGAAGAGGTTCTTCGCAAGCTGCTGGGTGATGGTCGAGCCGCCCTGGGAAATGCCGCGCCGGGCAAGATTGGCGACCAGCGCCCGCACGAGTCCCATGACATCGACGCCGGAATGCGAATAGAAGCGCCGGTCCTCGATGGCGATGAAGGCTTGCGGCAAATAGGCCGGCATTTCGTTGACGGCGAGCGCCGTTCCGCCCATTTCGCCGCGCGTCGCAAACAGGCGGCCGTCGAGGCCGATGATTTGAACGGTCGGCGGGCGCTTGGGCACCTCCAATGCGTGGATGGGCGGCAGATGCATCCCGACCCAGGCGATCACGCCGGCGCCGCCGATCCCGGCCCACAGCGCGACCACCGCGAGCCAATAGGCGAACCGCTTGAGCAGCGAGCCACGGCGTCCGCCGCCGCGGCGCTTGCCCGCTCCCCGTTTGAGCTTGCCGGCAGCGCTCGCGCCGCCCGCCTTGTCGCGGAGAGCAGGCTTTACCGCCTTGGCGGCGCCAGGGCGATCGGACGGCTTCCGCGACCGCGAACGCTCCCGTGCCTCGGCGCCCGGCGGAACCGCATCGCCCGCAGGCGCGGGGAGCGCATCCATGACGGGCTCGCGGCGCTCCATCGGGATTTTCTGTGATCGAGCCATGTCCCGCCTCGCCGGACCAGCCCGCTCGACGCGCAGGCCCGCGCGCAAACCTACAGCGGCTCGCTTTAAGGGCGCGTTAAGGAAGGAAACGGGCAGGATGGCGAGGCGAAAAGCGTGCTCACCCTCCGGCCGCGACAGCCTTCGCGGCCGCCTCCGGCTCCGCGCGCGGCACGAAGACCTGGAGCAGCGCTCGCTTGATGGTCGCGATGCGCGGCGGCGAGGTGATGCGCGCGCCGAGCAGGTCGGTCACGTAGAACACGTCGACGGCCCGCTCGCCGAACGTCGCCACATGCGCGGAGGCGATGTTGAGGTTGAGCTTCGACAGCGTCGTGGTCAATTCGTACAGCAGACCGGGCCGGTCGAGCCCGTTCACCTCCACGACGGTGTAGCGGTTCGACCACTGATTGTTGACGGAAATCTCGGGCTCGATGGCGAAGGCCCTGGCGCGGCCCTTCGGGGCTTCGCGTTTCATCAACAGCTCGGGCAGCTTGAATTCGCCGCGCAACACCGCCTCGATCGCCTCGGTGACGCGGCCGGCCCGCCGCGTCTCGTCGTCGTCGCGATCGAACTCGCGCGAGATCGAGATGGTGTCGAGCGCGAGCCCGTCGGTCGTCGTGTAGATCTGCGCGTCGACGATGTTGGCGCCCGCCTTGGCGCAGGCGCCGGCGATCAGGCACAGCAGCCAGGGATGATCCGGCGTGAGGACGGTCAGCACCGTGACGCCGCGATGGGAATCGAACGCGAACTTGGTGGCGAGCGACTTGTCGGCCGCCTCGGCCGCGCGCACGAAGCGGGCATGATCGATCTGCGACTTGAGATCGACCTTCAGCCAATAGGCCGGATAGTGGCGAGCGATATAGCGGTCCACCTCTTCGCTGGACCAATCGGCGAGCTCGGCGCGGAACTGCGCCTGCGCGATGGCGACGCGCTGCGCCCGGTTGACCTCGGAGAAGCCGCCGGTGAGCGCGGGCTCGGCTTCGTAGTAGAGCGCGCGCAAGAGCTGCGCCTTCCAGCTGTTCCAGACGCCGGGGCCGACCGCGCGGATGTCGGCGGTGGTGAGCACGGTGAGAAGCTTCATGCGCTCGAGCGATTGCACGATGGCGCAGAAATTCTCGATCGTCTTGCGGTCGGACAGATCGCGCGACTGGGCGATGGTGGACATCACCAGATGATGTTCGACAAGCCAGGCGACCGTCTCGGTGTCGACCGCTGAAAGCCCCATCAGCGGGCAGAACTGGCGTGCGATGCGCGCGCCCGCGATGCAATGATCCTCGGTGCGCCCCTTGGCGATGTCGTGCAGGAACAGCGCGATGTAGATCAGATCCCGGTGCTCCGGGAGAATGGTGCGCATCAGATCGTTGGCGAGCGCGTATTCGGGGTTCTTTCCCCCTTCGATTTCGGCCAGGACGCCGATGCAACGCAACAGATGCTCATCCACCGTGTAGTGATGATACATATTGAACTGCATCATCGACACGACGCGCCCGAAATCGGGGATGAGGCGGCCGAGCACGCCGACCTCGTTCATGCGGCGCAGCACGATCTCGGCGTCGTTCTTCGCGGTCAAGATTTCGTAGAACATCCGGTGGGCCTGCGGGTCGGCGCGCAGATGCTTGTCGATCAGCCGCAGCGAGCGCGTCGCCGCCCGCATCGCGTCCGGGTGAAAAGCGAGACTGTGCCGCTGCGCGAGGCAGAAAATGCGAATGAGGTTTTTCGGGTCGCGCCGGAATACGTCGGCGTCGGCGATATTGATGCGGTTGTTGTCGACGACGAAATCGTCGCTCTCGCTCAGCACGCGCGGCGACCGCTTGCGCAGGCGCGCGACGAAGCGATTGAGCATCGGCACGTCCTTCTGGTGCCGGCTCTCCAGGCCGGCGCACAGAATGGCGGTGAGATCGCCGACATCCTTCGCCACGAGGAAGTAGTGCTTCATGAAGCGTTCGACGTCGCGCAGGCCTGGATGCCACGTGTAACCGAGCCGCTTCGCCATCTCGCGCTGAATGTCGAAGGCGAGCCGCTCCTCCGCCCGGCCGGTGGCGAAATGCATATGGCAGCGGACCGACCAGAGGAAATTTTCGCAGCGCTGAAACAGGCGATATTCCTGTTCGTCGAACACGCCGCAAGCGATCAGCCCCCCCGGCTCACGCACGCGGTAGACGTATTTGGCGATCCAGAACAGCGTGTGCAGATCGCGCAGGCCGCCTTTGCCGTCCTTGATGTTCGGCTCGACCAGATAGCGCGACTGGCCGACCCGGCGCAGGCGCTCTTCGCGCTCGGCGAGCTTGGCGGCGACGAATTCGGGGCCGGTGCCCTGGGCGATCTGCTTGTCGAAGCGGGTGACGAGCTCGTCGAACAGCTGCTGCTCGCCGAACAGGAAGCGCGATTCGAGAATGGCGGTGCGGATGGTCATGTCCGCCTTCGCCTGGCGGATGCATTCGTCGACCGAGCGGGTGGCGTGCCCGACCTTCAGCCCCATGTCCCACAGGCAATAGAGAATCGCTTCGGCGATCGATTCGCCCCACGCGGTCTGCTTGTAGGGAAGCAGGAACAGGAGATCGATGTCCGATCCGGGCGCCAGCAAGCCGCGGCCATACCCGCCGGTCGCGACAATCGCCATGTGCTCGCCCTCGGAAGGATTCTGGGCGGCGTAGAGATGGGTGGCGGCGAACTCGTAGAGGACGCGGATGATCTTGTCCTGCATCTGCGAGAGGCGCTCGGCGCAGGCGCGGCCTTGGCGGTCCTCGAACAGAAGCTGCTCGGCCTTGGCGCGTCCCTCGGCAAGCGCCGTCTTCAGGCGCTGCGCCACCGCCAGGCGCAACTCGCGCTCGCGACCGCCATAGTCGCCGGCGATGCGGCCGAGGTCGGCCTTCGCCGCCTCGACGTTGAACAGTTCGGCGGCGGGGCGTTCGGATTGTTCGAGCGCGGAATCCATACCGCATAGATAGCGGGCGGCGCGCGAGGTGTCACGGGCCGCGAAGGGGCTTTCCGCGCTGCAACGAAACGGGTGGTTTGCGCCCGGCAGATCCGCGAGAAGGTCCTTTTCTGCAATCGCGCTGATTTGCGGGAATATTCCATTGACGCGCCGTTGTTCCTCCGCCAAGACGACCCGTCAGCGCCGATTTGAGCAACGCAGCTTGCGGGCGCTTAACAAATGCAGCTAAAGCGCGGGGCCCGCCCGACGCCAGGCTGTTGGCGGGCCAACGTCCCGCCTCCGACAAACTGTCCGCGATCGCCGTCAAAGCGAACGGACGCCGTGACGCATGGAGGTTGCATGATCAATCTGTCTCGCCGCTCCCTGGCCGTATTCACGATCCTGGCGGTCCTGGCCGCAGCGTCGATCGTGCGCGCCGCCGACAAGCCGAGCGAAATCCGCATCGATTGGGCCACCTACAATCCGGTGTCGATGCTGCTCAAGGACAAAGGGCTCCTGGAAAAGGAGTTCGCCAAGGACGGCATCGGCGTTCGCTGGGTGCAGACGCTCGGCTCGAACAAGGCGCTGGAATTCCTCAATGCCGGATCAATCGATTTCGGCTCGACCGCGGGCTCCGCCGCCCTCGTCTCCAAGATCAACGGTAACCCGATCAAATCGATTTATGTCTATTCGCGCCCCGAATGGACGGCGCTTGTCGTCCCCAAGGACAGCAAGATCGAGAAAATCGCCGACCTCAAGGGCAAACGTGTCGCCGTCACGCGCGGCACCGATCCGCACATTTTCCTGGTCCGGGCGCTGCAGTCGGCGGGCCTCACTGAGAAGGACATCCAGCCGGTGCTGCTGCAGCATCCCGACGGCAAGACCGCGCTGATCCGCGGCGACGTCGACGCGTGGGCCGGCCTCGATCCGATGATGGCGCAGGCAGAGGTCGAGGACGGCGCCAAGCTGTTCTACCGCAAGCCGGAGGCCAATACCTGGGGCGTCCTCAATGTGCGCGAAGCGTTCCTCAAGGATCATCCCGATCTGGTGCGTCGCGTGCTTGCCGTCTACGAGGAGGCGCGCAAGGCTGCGCTCGCCGATTACGACGGCACGAAGAAGACGTTCATCGCCGTCACCAAGCTCCCCGAAGCCGTCGTCGACAAACAGCTCAAAGAGCGCACCGAGCTCACCCACAGCCGGATCGGAGCAGCGCAACGCGATTCGATCCTTGCCGCCGGACTTGCCTTGCAACAGGCCGGCATCATCGCACCGTCGGTCGACGTCAAGGCGACCGTCGACGAGTTGATTTCCGACCAGCTTCCGCCGGCGTCCAATTGATGCCGCGCTCGGGCGCCGGTTGAGTGAAGCGATGACCGTTGACGCTCAATCCGCGGCCGGGATCGACCAGTCGGCAGCGCGCGCGACGCCCGACTGGCGCGGCCGTTGGCGTAGCGTCGCGCTGGGGCTCGTGCTGCCGGTCGGCCTTGCCGTGCTGTGGGAACTCGCGGTGCGTGCCGGCCTGTCGGACGGACGGCTGGTGCCGCCGCCGTCGCGCATATTTTCGACCTTCGCCGAGCTCGCCGCAACCGGTGAACTGACGCGCCACGCACTCGCAACCCTGCTGCGCGTGGCGGCGGGATTTGGGCTCGGCGTGCTGTTCGGAACCTTGCTCGGCGCGATCGCCGGCTATTCGGCGCTGGCGCGCGCCCTCGCCGATCCGACCTTGCAGGCGTTGCGGGCGATCCCCTCGATCGCGTGGGTGCCGCTGTTCATCCTGTGGCTCGGCATTTTCGAAGCCTCGAAGGTCGCCCTGATCGCCGTCGGCGTGTTCTTTCCCGTCTATCTCGGCGTAATGGGCGCCATCCTCTCGGTCGACCGCAAGATCGTCGAGGTCGGCCGCATCTTCCGCCTGTCCGGACCGGCGATGATCCGCCGCATTCTGCTGCCCGCCGTGCTTCCGACCTATATCGTGTCGCTGCGCGCCGGCCTCGGCTTGGGGTGGATGTTCGTTGTCGCCGCCGAGTTCATGGGCGCGGCGGAAGGGCTCGGCTATCTCTTGGTGGACGGCCAGCAACTCGGCAAGCCGGCCCAGATCGTCGCGGCGATCGTCGCCTTCGCCATCCTCGGCAAGACCACGGACTGGCTGCTGGTCGCCGCATCGACGCCGTTCCTGCGCTGGCAAGACGTCGCCTTGCCGCGCAGCGGGGAGCGCTGAATGCTCGCGCTCAACCGGATCGGCAAGACCTACCCAAACGGAGTGCGGGCGCTCGACGGCGTGACGCTCAATGTCACGGCGGGCGAAATCCTTTCGGTCGTGGGCGGCTCGGGATGCGGCAAATCGACTCTGTTGCGGGTGATCTCCGGACTCGACCCGCCGACGGCTGGGCGGGTCTCGCTCGACGGAATTCCGATCGCTGCCCCTCACCCGAAGATCGGCTTGGTGTTTCAGGAGCCCCGCCTCCTGCCCTGGCTCACCGTTGCGGACAATGTCGGGTTCGGCCTTGCCGGCCTGGCGAAGCCGGTCCGTCACCGACGGGTAGCGGCGCAGCTCGAACGGGTCGGATTGTTCGAAAAGGCCGCCGGATGGCCGCGCGAGCTGTCCGGCGGCCAAGCGCAGCGCGTGTCGATTGCCCGTGCGCTGGTCGCCCGCCCCGAGGTTCTCCTCCTCGACGAACCGTTCTCTGCGCTCGACGCCTTCACCCGTACCGACTTGCAGGATCATCTGCTCGACCTGTGGGTCGATCTCAAACCGACTTTGGTGGTGGTCACCCATGACGTCGACGAAGCGATCGTGCTGGGTGACCGCGTCGTGGTGATGCGCCCACGACCCGGCCGGGTGTACGAGGAGATCGTCACCGATCTCCCGCGCCCGCGTGACCGTCAGTCGGCCGCCTTCGATTTCGCCAAGCGCCGCGTGCTGGCGGCGCTCGACCGCGCGCAGGAGCGCCCGCGCAGCGTCGACGATCGCGAAGCCCGGAGCGCCGATGGCGCCGCGCTATGGTGGTGATCGGTTTCGGGCAGGCCTGTTCCGGCAGCGCCGACGGATTCCGCGCACAGCAGGGATTCATGGCTCCGCCCCGGCGTGACCAGACCAGAGGCGCCGTGCCGGTCAGCTGAGCGACATCAGCTCGTCGAGCGTGCCGACATGCTTGTGGGCGAGCGCCGCGCGGATCTTACGGTCGAGATCGTGATCGAGAAACGGCTTGCGCAGAATGTGCTCCTGCCGGATGCCGCCGAGCACGGTCGAGTCCCCGAACCCGGTAATGAACACGATCGGCAGGGCCGGCATCCGCACACGCGCCTCGCGGGCGAGTTCGAGGCCGCTCATGCCGGGCATGGCGAAGTCGATCAGCGCAACGTCGATCTTGCGCTCGCTGGACAGAATTTCGAGCGCAGCCCCGCCGCTGCCCGCCTCGATCGCAACATGGCCCAGCCCCTCGAGCATGGACGCAGTGACGTGGCGCACATGGTCGTCATCGTCGACCAGGAGGACGACCGCCGAGGCAGGCATGGCGGCGGCCAGCGATTCCGCGGAGAGCGGCGCCTGGTCGGCCGCCGCCGCGGTCGAACGCGGAAAATAGACCCGTACGGTTGTCCCCATCCCGAGCTCTGTCTCGATCCGCACGCCCCCGCCCGATTGCTTGGCAAATCCCAGCACCTGACTGAGCCCGAGCCCTGATCCCTTGCCGACCCGCTTGGTGGTGAAGAACGGCTCGAACGCCTTGGCGAGCACCTCGTCGGACATGCCCGTTCCGGTATCGCTCACCGAGACGACGACATAGTCGCCTGCCTGCGGCTCTTCCGGCCGGCTTGGAGGTCCCAGCGTCGCGTTCCCGGTCGAAACGGTAAGGCGGCCCCCGACCTGCATCGCGTCGCGCGCATTGATGGCGAGGTTGAGCACGACCAGCTCGAGCTGGGTCGGGTCGACCAGGGCCGGCCACGTATCGGGGCTCAGCACCGTTTCGATCTCGAAGCTGCCGCCCATCGTGCTCTGGAGAAGGTCGCGCATCCGTCCAACCGACTCCTTGAGATCGATCGTCCGCGGCTCGAGACGCTGGCGGCGCGAGAAGGCCAGCAGTTGCGCAATCAGCTTCGCCCCGCGTTCGGCGGCCAGACGGGTGTGCGAGAGGCGGCGCAGAAGCTTGGCATCGTCCGATTCGGCGAAGGCCTTTTCCAGGTAGCTGACATTGCCGAGAATGACCGTCAGCAGATTATTGAAATCATGCGCCACGCCGGAGGTGAGCTGCCCGACGGCTTCTAGACGCTGCATTTGCCGCAGCGTGGTTTCCACCTCCTCGCGTTCCTCGATCTGGGCGAGGAGCTGGCGGTTGGCGGCGGCGAGGTCCTTGGTGCGTTCGGCGACCCGTTGCTCGAGCGTTTCGTTGAGGCGCAGCAACTCTTCGCGGCTGCGGCGCAGCGCCGCCTCCCAGCGACGCGCATCGGTGACGTCGGCGCATGAGCCGATGAAGCCGATGAAGGCGCCGTCGGCGGCGTAATGCGGCACGCCGGTGTTGTCGACATGCCGCCACTCGCCGTCATGTCGGCGCAGACGAAAGCCGAGGCGGAACGGCTCGCGCCGCTCGTAGGCCGAGCGGTAGGTGTTCCGGCAGCGGGCGGAGTCCTCGGGATGGACGTTCTCCATCCATCCGTCCCCGAGTTCCTCCTCCATGGTTCGCCCGGTGAAGGCGAGCCACGGCTGATTGAACCAGGTGCACTTCGCGCCGGGATCCGAGACCCAGATCATCACCGGCGCCGAGTTCGGCGAAGTCGCGGAACCGCGCTTCGCTCATGCGCAGCGCGTCGATGCTATCGGCATAGGCGCGGGCATTGGAAATAGCGGTGGCCAGATGACCGGCGACGAGCTCGAAAAACCCGCGATAGTCGTCGTCCAGCGCGCGCCGCGGATTGATGCCGAGCACGAGCGCGCCAGCCGAAGCGGCCGTGCCGAGCTTGGCGACCGCCAGCACCAGGGCACGATTGGTCGGTTCGGGCCAGGTGCCGCCCGGCAGCACGCCGAACCTGCTGGCAAGGTCATACAAGAGAACCGACTCGCCCGTGCGCATCACGCGTCCGACGCTCCACGGATCGTCGCCGCCGTGCAAAGCCACCTCGGCAGGGTATTTGTCGTACGGAAGGCCGGTCGATCCGATAGCGCGAATACGTCCGGTGTCTTCGTCGAAGAGGTAAAGCAGGGCGAATGGAATGTCGGGATTGTAGGCGCCGAGCACGTGAATGGCGTTCTGGCAGGCGCTGTCGACACCCCGCATTTCGGCGGTCTGCGAGGCGAGCTCGCGCAGGATGCGCAGCCGCCGTTCGCTCAGGACGCGTTCGGTCGTTTCGGTAACCGCCGTGAAAACGCCGCCGACCCGTCCGTCCGGGTGTTTGATCGGGCTGTAGGAATAAGTGAAATACGCCTCTTCGAGGTAGTTGTTGCGGTCGACGGGAAGCAGCAGATCGTGCGACCACGTCGCCTCGCCCCGCCAGATGCTGGCGAGTTGCGGGCCGATGATGGCCCAGATCTCCGGGTAGGTGTCGCGCCCGCGGCTGCCCAGACTCGCCGGATGCTTGGTCATCCCGAGGATCGGCCGATAGGCGTCGTTGTAGACCATCACGAATTCCGGTCCCCACCACAGCAGCATGGGAAACCGCGAATTCAGGCAGATGCTGACCGCCATCTTCAATGCGTCGGGCCACTGCTCCGGCGGCCCCAGCGGCGAACGACTCCAATCGTGCGCCCGCATCAGCGCACCCATCTCGCCGCCGCCCGCGAGAAACTCACAACTCGACGCAACCGCTCGAGCTTTCGCGGTTTTGAACTCAGCGAGCTGCTCTTTCATGGGTGTTCGAACCTCGAACAGCATCAAAAAGCGGCGTGCGGACGGGATCGCATCGGCAACAGCACCTCGCTTGTCGAATAACCCCCCACGCGCGGCGCCCGCCGCACGGCCGGAATCCTGCCAACGCCCTTAGATCGGCAATCCGATCCCGCCTTCGATCGATCGATCAGACTAGAGCACGATCGGTTCCGTTTCTATTGATCGCTGCCTAAAGTGGCTAAAATGTGAGGTTGCAGTTAAATCTGCGGCAATCCCAATGTCTTAACAAGAAAGACGCGATTAACCAATCAAGCTTAGACGCGGGGACGCAAATCGGCATTCGGCGTCTTGTGCCGGACGGCATTTCCTTTGTACTTGTCGCTCTCTTTTTTTGCCGACCTTTCCGGACAAAGGAGCGGATCAATGGATGCTGCCGCCTTGCGCGCCCTGCAAGCGCCGATCAAAGAGCGCTACAAGGCCGACCCAGCAACTGCGCGGATCACATTGCATGCAAAAGGAAAACTCGACGATACCAACATCGCCTGCAAGGTCGAGACCGGGCGTGCGCTCGCGATTGCCGGGCTCCATCCCGCGACGGGTGGCAGCGGCCTTGAACTCTGCTCGGGCGACATGCTGCTCGAAGCGCTGGTCGCCTGCGCGGGCGTGACGCTGAAAGCGGTCGCAACCGCCCTCGGCGTCCCGCTGCGATCCGGCGCGGTGAGCGCGGAGGGCGACCTCGACTTTCGCGGCACGCTCGGCGTCGCCAAGGATGCGCCGGTCGGGTTCGCGCAGATCCGACTTTCTTTTGAAGTCGACACAGACGCTTTGCAGGAGCAGCTCGATCAGCTCCTTAAGCTGACCGAGCGCTACTGCGTCGTGTATCAGACAATCCGGAACGGACCCCCCGTCGAGATTCGGCTAACGCGCGCATAGGCGCGGCTGAGCCGACTGCCAGCAAACGACAGTCCGCCACCTGGCCGCGGGAGCGAGCCCCGAATCCTGTTCCGCGTCGGATTCCTGGGACGCTTACGCTCCGGCCGCCAAGCGCCGAAGGGCGAAACGCTGAAGCTTGCCGGTCAGGGTCTTCGGCAGTTCGCTCACATAGATGATCCGGCGCGGATATTTGTAGGGCGCGATGGTCGCCTTGACATGGTCCTGCAATTCCTTGGTGAGCGCGTCCGTCTCGCGCGCCTTGACCATGCGCTCCGCTCCGGCTTGCAGGACCACATAGGCGGTGACGATCTGTCCCCGCTCCTCGTCAGGCGCCCCCACCACGCCGCATTCGGCGACCGCCGGATGGGCCAGCAGCGCCGCCTCGACTTCCGGTCCGGCAATGTTGTAGCCGGCGGACACGATCATGTCGTCGGCGCGCGCCTGGAACCAGAAATAGCTGTACGCGTCCATCAGGTAGGCGTCGCCGGTGACGTTCCAGCCGTCCTGCACATACCTCTGCTGGCGCGGATCGGCGAGATAACGGCAGCCGGTCGGCCCGCGCACGGCGAGTCGGCCGATCGTCCCCGGCGGAACCTCGCGGCCATCCTCGTCGATAATCCGCGCCTCGTAGCCGGGAACCGGACGGCCGGTCGAGCCGGCGCGCGTGGCGTCCTCAGGCGAGCCGATAAAGATGTGCAGCATCTCGGTCGCGCCGAGGCCGTCCATGATCTTGATGCCGGTCGCATCGCGCCAGGCTTCATAGGTCGCTTTGGGCAACGCCTCGCCGGCCGATACGCATTTGCGCAGGGACGAGAGGTCGTGCTGAGCAAGCATCGGCAGCATGGCGCGATAGGCGGTGGGCGCGGTGAAGCACACCGTCGCCTTGTACTTTGCGATCGCGGCCAGCAGATCGGCCGGCGTGGTCTTCTCGATGAGGATCGAGGACGCGCCGAGCCGGAACGGGAAGAGCGCGATCCCGCCGAGGCCGAAGGTGAAGGCGAGCGGCGCCGTGCTGATGAAGCGGTCATCCGGAGAAGCGCGCAGCACGTAACGGCTATAGGTGTCCCCCACCACCAGCATGTCGCGGTGGAAATGCATCGTGCCCTTCGGCTCGCCGGTGGTGCCGGAGGTGAAGGCGATCAGGCAGACATCGTCGGACGCGGTATTGCAGGCGGCGAAGTCCGCGTAGCCGGGCTTGGTCATGAGCGTTTCGAGCGAATCCGCCGCGCCGTCGCCCCAATACACGAGACGTTCGAGGTCGGGAGAGAGCGCCGCCGCCTTCTCCATTTCCTCGCCCACCTTCCTGTCGCACAGGGCGAGCCTGATCTGCGCCTTGCGGATCGGGTAGGCGATTTCCTTGGCGCGCAGCAGCGGCATGGTCGCGACCACGACGCCGCCCGCCTTGAGGACCGCAAAATAGGCCGCAACCATCATCGGGCTGTTCGAACCGCGCAGCAGCACGCGATTGCCGGGCACAAGGCCGAGATCGCAGGTCAGCACATTGGCGAGGCGGTTCACGCGATCGGCCAGCTCGGCATAGGTCAACAATTCGTTCGCCGCGGTCAGACAGGGTCGATCGCCGTGGCCGCGCGCGATCCAGGCGTCGAGCAGCTCGACCGCACAATTCAGCCGCGGCGGGTATTGCAGCTCTGGGAATCGGAACAGGAAGACCGGCCACTGCTCGCGGGGCGGCAGGTTGTCGCGCGCAAAAGTATCGACATGCCCGGAAGGATGCAGCGGCTGGTCGTCGTCTGTCGCGTGCACGGCCGTATCACTCCGTTGAGCAAATCCTCTTCGCAGGGCCCTGCCGTTCGTTTTCACATATTATATCTCAAGCGCGCCTGTACGGAACCTGAACCCGACCGGCCGGGGTCGCCCAGAGGAGACGTCCATGAAAGTCGATGTGATCGGCGGTGGGCCAGCCGGCCTCTATTTCGCGATCCTCATGAAGAAAGGCTGGCCGGACGCCCAGATCACCGTATTCGAGCGCAACCGCCCCGACGATACGTTCGGATTCGGCGTCGTGTTCTCCGACGAGACGCTGGCGACCTTCGCGACCTATGACCGCGAGAGCTACCGGGCGATCGTCGACAACTTCGCCTATTGGGACGATATCGAGATCCATTTCAAAGGGACCGTGCGGCGGATCGGCGGCAACGGCTTTTGCGGTTGCTCGCGCGTCACCCTGCTGCGCCTGCTGCAGGAGCGCGCCCGCGCGCTCGGCGTCGCGCTCAAGTTCGAGACGACGGTCGACGCCGGTCTCGCCGCGAATTCTCACGCCGACCTGATCGTCGCCGCCGATGGCATCAACAGCGCGATCCGCGAAGCGCGGCGCGAGCATTTCGGCACGAAAATCGATCTGCGGCCGAACAAATTCGCGTGGATGGGCTCGACGCGGGCTTTCGACGCCTTCACCTTCTTCTTCCGCGAGACCGAGCACGGCATTTTCATTGCACACTGCTATCAGTACGAGCCGGGCCGCTCGACCTGGGTGATGGAGGTCCAGCCTGAGACGTTCGCGCGCGCGGGCCTCGACAAGCTGGACGAGGCCCAGTCCGCCGCCTTTCTGGAAAACGTGTTCCGTGCGGAGCTGCGCGGCCACCGCCTGCTCATCAACCGGTCGATGTGGCGCAACTTTCCCCGCGTCTCGAACGACCATTGGGTCAAGGACAATATCGTCCTGATCGGCGACGCCAAGGCGACCGCGCATTTCTCGATCGGCTCGGGGACCAAGCTCGCGATGGAGGATGCAATCGCGCTGTTCGAAGCGTTCCGCGCGACCGGCGGGCGCGACGTCGCGTCCGCGCTCGCCCATTTCGAGACGGCGCGCCGCGACGAGGTCGAAAAGACCCAACACGCCGCCGACGTGTCGCTCGTCTGGTTCGAGCATATCGACCGGTTCTGGCAGACCGACCCGCAGCGTTTCACCTTCGGCCTGATGACGCGCGCCAAGGCGATCACCTACGACAATCTGCGCCTGCGCGCCCCCGCCTTCGTCGACGAGGTGGACCGGGCGGTGGCTGCGGACGTGCGCACCCAGGGCTTCGCCGTCGATACGATCCATCCTGTAGCGCCCATGTTCCAGCCGTTCCGGCTGCGCGGAATGACGCTCGAAAACCGCGTCGTCGTCTCTCCCATGTGCCAGTACTCCGCGGTGGACGGCGTGCCGGGCGATTGGCACTTCGTGCATTACGGCGCGCGCGCCATCGGCGGAGCGGGCCTCCTCTTCACCGAAATGACCAACGTGTCCGCCGAGGCCCGCATAACCCATGGCTGCACCGGCATGTACAGCGACGCGCAGGAGGCGGCGTGGAAGCGCATCGTCGACTTCGTGCACGCCAACTCGGCGGCGAAGTTCTGCCTGCAGCTCGGCCATGCCGGCCGCAAGGGGGCGACGAAGCTGATGTGGGAAGGCATCGACGAGCCGCTGGAAGAAGGCGCCTGGCCGATCATCTCCGCTTCCCCCCTGCCCTACTTCCCGAACAGCCAGGTGCCGCGCGAGATGACCCGCGCCGACATGGACCAGGTCGTCGCCGACTATGTCGCCGCGGCCAAGCGCGCCATCCGCGCCGGCTTCGACATGCTGGAACTGCATGCGGCGCACGGCTACCTGCTCGCGAGCTTCATCTCGCCACTGACCAATATCCGCACCGACGCGTATGGCGGCGCGATCGAGAACCGCATGCGTTTCCCGCTCGAAGTGTTCCGTGCGGTGCGCGTGGTGTGGCCGGACGGAAAGCCGATGTCGGTGCGCATCTCGGCGACCGACTGGGAGGACGGCGGGCTTTCCGGCGACGATGCGGTCACGGTCGCGCGCCTGTTTGCGGAAGCCGGGTGCGACCTGATCGACGTGTCGACCGGCCAAACCACGCCGCATGCGGCGCCGATCTACGGCCGCATGTTCCAGACCCCGTTCTCCGATCAGATCCGCAACGAGGCGGGTCTCGCCACCATGTGCGTGGGCACGATCACCACCGCCGACCAGGTCAACACGATCGTCGCCGCCGGCCGCGCCGATCTGGTCGCGCTCGCCCGCCCGCATCTGATGGACCCGTCCTTCACCATGAAGGCGGCGGCCTGGTACGGCGCGCCGGCGATCCACTGTCCGCCGCAATACTATGCCGGGCGCGACCAGATCTTCCGCAACAGCGAGCGCGACCGCGCCGAATTGATCGAGCTGAAGCTGAAGGCGAAGCCCAAGGCGCATGTCACCACCTTCAAGCAGGCGGCGGAGTAGCGGAGCAAACTGCGGCTGCCTGGCCGCTCATTCTTTCTTCGAAAGAGAGGGTGTTGTCGTGCTCGTCGCGCCGCCGGCGAGCGCGGCGAGCACGGCCCAGTAGCCGTAGCGGAAATCGGCGGACACGCCGACCAGCGCAAAGGTCAGCACATAGACGACCCCCGAGCCCGCGACCGCGAACGCAAACGCTCCGGCCGGTGCCTCGCGCCGCCGCCATGCTACGCCGCAGACGACGGCGCACAGCGCGAGCCAGAGGCCGATTCGGAACAGCACCGTCGGCTTCAGCCAGTCGTTGACCGAGACAAGCGCCGCAAAGCCGCGATTGTCCGGCAGCGCGAGCCTGCCGGCGTCGTTCAGATCCTGCGTCCAGATGGTGAAATTTTCGCCCAGGAGGAACGTGTCCATGAAGGCGGCGCGGTGCTGCAGATACGCGATGGGATGCGACAGGAGCGCCTCCCGCCAGGCCGACGCCAGCGCGGGGGTGCCGAAAATGCGCAGCTCGTTCTCGAGCCGGTCCATGACGAAACTGCACGGCGCGCCGTACCAATACACGTCCCACTTGTAGGGGTCGTAGCAGTCCGTCACGAGGCGTCGCTGTTCGGCCGCCGACCATGCCGCCGGAAACTGGTTTTCTTTGGAGAAATGCGTGATCCCGCCGAGATCGAACACGTAGAGCGAATGCTGGGGATGCTGGCGCTTGGCGCCGAGCAGGTCGTAATAGGCGACGTTCATCAAGCCATACAGGACGAGGCCCGCAGGGACATAGGCCAAGGCGGCGCGCCGCCACGCGAACCGGCGCGGCCACAGGACATAGGCCGCAAGAATGGGCGCGGCGAGAAGCGAATTCGGCCGCAGCATGACGCCGAGCGCAAGGAGCGCGAGCGCAGCCGCCTGCGCCGGAAGGCGGAGGCTTGCGCGCGCCTCGGCCGCCGCGAACGCGAACGCGGCTGCGCAAAGCCACAAGCAGGCGAACGGCACGTCGCGCCAGATGACGCCGACGAACATGAAGGCCGGCGGCGCGAAGGCGAGCAACATCGCCGCAGCCCCGAGCAACGGCGAACGCCGCGCAAGCGTCGCGCCGACCAGGCCGAAGGCGAGCCAATAGAGCGCGGCCGTGAAGAGAAACATGCTGCCCGCGCCGGGCGCGATCGGATCGATCAAAGCCCACAGCGCCGTCATCACCGGCGACTGCCAGTCCCCGACCCGGCCCTCGGCGATCGCCTTGTACACGTAGCGGGCATCGTAGGTCATGACGCCGGGGTAGAATACGTACAGCGTCAGCGCGAAGCCGCCGACTGCGAGCGCCGCCACGAGCGCCTGCCACCAGAGCGCCCCACAGCCGGGATTCGGTTCATTCCTGCGGATCACCCCGAAGCGAGCGTCCGATCCGGGAGGGGGGTCTTTAGCTGACCGCGTGATTGTCACCCCCCTCCCCATCCCTCCCCCTCAAGGGGGGAGGGAGAAGCCCCCAGCACGGCATAGACGTCGCCCGAATTCGCCTCGTGCGGCAGGTCGGAAAGCCACCGTCTCATCTCGTCCGCCGAACGCCAGCTCTCATGCGCAAAGGAATGCGTCTCGCCGAGGCAAGCGTTGAAGCGGGCAAAGCCGAGCACGACGCAGCGGGCGAGCGCAGCGAGCGCGACACCGCGCTGAATGGTGGTGGTTTCGAAGGACAGTGCGGGAATGGCGCGGCTCAGGCCCGCCAGCGCTTCGGCCTCGAACCCCTCCACGTCGATCTTGGCGAAGGCGGGCGCGCCGTGCCGAGCGATCAGGGCGTCGAGCGTGGTCATCGGCACCCGCACACGCTTGCTCCAACGCTGGCCTTCCCAGCCCTGCGCTCCTGCGGCGGCGTCGATGAAGCTGCGCGAAACGGTCGAAACGGTCGGGTTGTCGCGGTTGATCATCAGATCGACGAAGCCCTCCGCCGGGCCGACCGCAGTGGGCTCGATCGTCACCGCGCGGTCGCGTCCATAGATCAGGCGCAGGACCGCGAGCAAGGCCGGTTGCGGCTCGACCGCTACCACTTGCGCGCCAAGGCGGCGGAATACGCCGACACGGTCGCCTACATGCGCGCCGATATCGAAGACGAGGTCGCCCTTGCGCACGAAGCGGCGGTACAATGCCTCGAGCCCAGCGCGATGGCGGCGATCGCCATAATAGGTGCGCAGCGATTTGATGACGCCGCTTACGGACCGCAGGCCTTCGAGCATTCCGACAATCCGGCTTTTGGCGACGGGGCGGCGAGCGCGGCCTCGATCGCTGGCGGGCCGATCGCCCGCAGGATCAGCGGCGGCGCGATTTCTTCGGGCAGCGCGACGAGTCTTGCCCGCATCAGCACGCGGCCGAACGCGCGCCGGGACGTCACGACGGCAAACGGAACGGCAAGCGCAGGTCCGCAAGCAAGGATCAGCGCGTACGGAAGCGCGGCCGGCTGCGTGAGCGCCAACAGCGCGATCACGCCCCATCCGAGGACCGTTTGCGGCCATAGCCACCGCAAGGCCAGCGTAACGGTCACCCCGTGGTCGTCGCGCCGCTGGCCCTTCCAGCCGATCTCGCGCCCGCTCACGAGGCCTGCAAGAAAGATCGTATGCGCAAGCCACACGATCGGCGCCAGCAGCAGATTGAAGGACAGCGCGGCAATGACGCTTGCGAAAACCCGCCACCCGCCGCCGAACCGCCGGCGCAGTTGCGGGCGCAGCAATATGTGGACGGCGGTGGCGATCTGTGGCGCAAACCACATCGCAAGGACGCTCCAGAACAGCACGAGCCCCGGCAGTGGATCAATCAGAGCGGCCGGGCCGGCGGAGAACGCCACGATCAACACGGCGATCATGACAAGAGCGATCCATGCCGGCGAGGTGATGAACATCAGGATGGCGAAGGCGAGCTGGCAGCGGCTGACGAAGTAGAGGCCAGGCAGATTGATGAAGCTCAGATACTGCATGTTTCCCTGGCACCAGCGCAGGTCGCGCCGGATGAACTCGATCAGGGTCGGCGGATTCTCCTCGAAGCCGAGGTCCTCCTCCGCCCACACGCGCACCTCGTACTTGGCGCGCCGCATCAGCACCGCTTCGATCTGATCGTGGCTGAGCACGTGGCCGGCGAGCGGCCCGCCATCCGACAGCGCCGACAATTCGCAGTGCGCGATGAACGGTTTGAGCCGCAACACGGCATTGTGCCCCCAATAGGGACCGCAGTCGCCCTGCCACCAGGCACTGCCGATCGTGTAGGAGCGCATGCCGAGCCGCATGCCGAACTGGAACAGGCGCGCAAATCCGCTGGTCGAAGGCAGCCCGATCACGAGCCCCTGCAGGATGCCGATCTTGGGATCGGATGCGATCAGGCGAACGAGCCGCATCGCTGCGGCCGCCGGCATCACGCTGTCGGCGTCCAGCGTCAGGGCGAAGTCGTGCCGGTCCCCCCAGCGGGCGCCAAAATCGGCGATGTTGCCGGCCTTGAAACCCTCGTTGATTGCGCGGCGGCGATAGGTGACGGCCAAGCGATCCTGCCAATCCGCGCGCAGCTTTGCGAAGCGCCGCTCCTCGTCGTCCGCGATTGCGCGATCGCTGGTGTCGCTCAACACATAGAGATGGAAGCGCTCGCCCACCCCCGCTTCGACAAGGCCCGCGAGCAGAGGCTGGATATTGCGGAGGATGCGGTCGGGCAGCTCGTTGCGGATGCATAGGAGGATTGCGGTCGAGCCGGTGATCGGTTCGTCCCCGGCAAGCCGCGCGGCCGCGGGCAGCACGGCGGCGGCCGGATCATCGGCGACCAGCATGACAATCAGCCCGATCATCGCGTTCCAGAAGCCGATCACTGTCCATGGCAGGGTGGCAGCGAATAGTGCGATCAGGACCAGATCGACGACGCCGAGACCACCCGGCCCAAGCGTCTGCGCCGCAAGCCAGATCAGGCCTGCGATCGTGGTGAGAACGAGCGCGCCAAACGCCACCCGTCGGCGACCGATCAAGACAGCAGTATCCACGGCCGCGATCGGCGCCGCGGTTGCCTGTGCCCTCATGCCAGGAAACCCCTGCCCTTTTCGCAACGCAGTCGATATTTTTCGCGGTGCAGCCTATAGCTGGTCGCAGTCCGACAGGCCAATAAAGGATTTGCGAGTGGCGGGGGGCCGTGGCGATAGCGGAGCTCGCGAAAGTCGCTCTCAGGCGCTGTGGTACGTCGCGCCCGGGGCGGCGGAAATCCGTGCCGAGGCCGCGCCGGAGCCGGGACCCGCCGACATTGTCGTGCGCGCGTTGCATGGCGCGCTCAGCCGTGGGACCGAGCGGCTCGTCTTCGCCGGGGACGTGCCGGAGACGGAATTCGAGCGCATGCGCTGCCCGTTCATGGCGGGCGCCTTCCCCTTCCCCGTGAAATACGGCTACTGCCTCGTCGGACAGGTCGAGAACGGCCCGGACAGCCTGCACGGCCGAACGGTCTTCGCGCTGCATCCGCACCAGAGCTTGTTCGCGTTTCCTGCCGATGCCGCTGTCGTAGTGCCGGACGATGTTCCGGCGCGCCGCGCGGTGCTCGCCGCCAATATGGAAACCGCCCTCAATGCCGTGTGGGACGCAGCGCCCGGCCCGGCGGACCGGATCGCGGTCGTCGGCGGCGGCGTGGTGGGTCTGCTGGTCGCTTGGCTGTGCGGGAAGCTTCCCGGCGCTGCGGTCACCGTGGTCGACATCGATGCGACACGCGCAACGCACGCGAGCCGTCTTGGACTAGACTTTGCGCCGCCGGAAGGCGCACCGCGCGACTGCGACCTTGTGGTCCATGCGAGCGGAAGCGGGGCCGGGCTTGCGACTGCGCTTCGGCTCGCCGGCGACGAGGCGACCGTGTTGGAACTGAGCTGGTATGGGCGTCGCGAGGTCGCGGTTCCGCTGGGCGCTTCGTTCCACAGCCGGCGGCTCAAGCTCATATCGAGCCAGGTCGGTCGCGTCGCCGTCTCGCATCGCTTGCGGTGGACGCCGCGCCGGCGGCTCGCCGCCGCCCTCGATCTCCTCGCCGATCCCGTCCTCGACAGCCTGCTCGCCCCCGCCATCGCGTTTGCCGACCTGCCGGAAAAGCTCGCCGGCATTCTCGCGCCCGACAGCGGCGTCTTGTGCCAAGTCATCGATTATCCCGCCGCCTTCCCGGCTTCAGCCTGAGCGAGGTTTCCGTGTTCGCCGTCGCGGTCCGCCATCACATCATGATCGCGCATTCCTTCCGCGGCGAGGCTTTTGGCCCGGCGCAGCGCCTGCATGGAGCAACCTTCGTGGTGGACGCCGCCTTCATCGCCGAGCGTCTCGATGCGAACGGAATCGTCGTCGACATCGGACGCGCGCACGAGGCGCTTAAATCCGTGCTCACCCCGCTCGACTATCACAATCTTGACGAGCTCCCGGAGTTTGCCGGCGTCAACACGACCACCGAGTTCCTCACCCGTTTCGTATTCGACCGTCTGGCTGCGGTCGCGCGTGCAGGCGAACTCGGCCGCGACGGGCGCGAGCTTGCGGCGATCCGCGTCACCATCTCGGAATCTCATCTCGCACGCGCCTGGTACGAGGCGCCGTTGTGGTGAGACGGGTGGCGTTCGCCGTGCCGGGCCATCTCGACGCGCCGACCGGCGGCTATGGTTACGATCGGCGGATCATCGCCGAATTGCGCCAGCTCGGCTATGTCATCGAGGTGCTGGATCTCGGCGACCGTTTTCCGCGGCCGACCGGCGAGACGAAAGCGGCCGCGCTCGCGGCGCTCGCAGGCCTGCCGCCGGGATTGCCGGTCATCATCGACGGGCTTGCCTACGGCGTGTTGCCGGAACTCGCCGGCGATCTCTGCAAGGCTCGTCCGGTGATCGCGCTTGTCCATCATCCGTTGGCGCTCGAGACCGGCCTCTCTGACGACGGTGCGGAAGCCTTGCGGACGAGCGAACGGACCGCGCTTGCGGGCGCCAGCCGGGTGATCGTGACCAGCGAAGCGACCGCGAGTCTGCTTGCCTCCGAGTACGGGGTGCCGCGCGAAAAGATCACGGTCGCTCGCCCCGGCGTCGATCGCGTTGCGCCGGCGCCGCGGAAGGAAGGCGGGCCCGTCGCGCTCCTTTCGGTCGGTTCGCTCATGCCGCGCAAGGGATATGACGTGCTGATCGCCGCGCTCGCCGAAGTCGCGGACCTCGACTGGCGGCTCGTCGTCGCCGGCCCGCGCAACCGCGACCGCGCGACCGCGGAGCGGATCGCAGCGCAGATCAAGGCGCTGGGCCTCAACGCGCGCGTCACGCTTACCGGCGCAGTCCCCCCCGACCGCCTCGCCGAGCTGTACGCGGCGGCCGATCTGTTCGTGCTCGCCTCGCGCTTCGAGGGCTACGGCATGGCCTTTGCCGAGGCGATAAGCTACGGCCTGCCGGTCATTGGAACGAGCGCCGGCGCCATCCCTGAAGCCGTCCCGCAGGGGGTCGGGCTGCTCGTTCCGCCCGATGACGTTGCGGCGCTTGCCGCCACGTTGCGCCGCCTGATCGGCGACCGAGGCGAGCGCGAACGCTTGGCCGCAGCGGCGCGCGCAGCCGCCAGCCGGCTCCCGACCTGGGAGACCGCGGCGCGGCTCGTCGCGTCCGCCATCGAGAGCGTCGCATGAGCGGCTTTTCCGCGGAGTGGCTTGCCCGCCGCGAACCCTACGATCGGCGCGCACGCAGCCGCGATGTGCTCGCCGCCGTCGCGCAGCGCTTTGCCGCTCACCCCTCGGTCACCGTTGTCGATCTCGCCTGCGGCACCGGCGCGACGCTGCGGGCGGTGTCGGCCGCCCTGCCGCATCGCCAGAGCTGGCGGCTCGTCGACAACGATCTTAGCCTGCTTGCGCGCGTGCAGCAGACTGTTAGCGCCGCGATCGCGGTTCGTGCGATCCCCGTCGATCTTGCCCGTGACCTCGAAGCGGCGCTCGACGGACCGGTCGATCTGGTCACGACCTCGGCCTTCCTCGATCTTGCTTCGGCGGAGTGGATCGAGCGGCTGGTGACCGAGGTCGCCGCGCGCAATCTCCCCTTCTACGCCGCTTTGAGCTTTGACGAGCGCGTCACGCTGGCGCCGCCCGACGCCCTGGATGGGGCCATCGTTGCGGCCTTCAAACGGCATCAAGCGACCGACAAGGGATTCGGACCCGCGCTCGGCTCCGCCGCGGCGGCGGAGGCCGTCAGGCGCTTCGAACGGATCGGCTACGCCGTCGTGAAAGGCGCGTCCGACTGGGTGTTGGGGCCGAGGGACGATCTTCAGAGTGAGATTCTGGCAGGATTTGCGACCGCCGCGGCAGAGGTCGGCGTCGCAAGCCGCGACATTGCGGAATGGACGAAGCGCCGAACGAGCTTGCTGGCTGCGAAACGCTCATCGCTGCAAGTCGGTCACATCGATTTTTTCGCCTATCCCAGCGGCCGGCGCTGAGATGAGAGGTCGCAGTCGAACAGAACCTCATCGCCGAGCGGGAAGGAGCGGACGCGCGGACGAATGGCATGCTCGGAATGCGGAATCGTGGCGAGCGTGCAGCTCGCCGTGCCGGAGCCGAGGATGATCGGCGCCACGACGATGTGCAGACGGTCGAGGCATTGCGCAGCGAGGAAGCGCGACAAGGTTTCCGCTCCGCCTTCGATCAACAGGCGGCGGAAGCCCCGATCCGCCAGCGCGGCGAGAATGGCGGCGGGATCGATGTGTCCCTCTTCCGCCGCGAGCGCCACGCGCTCGACGCCGGCCGGCCAGCAGACTTGCGTCGTTGCCGCGGTCGCGACAAGGCGGCGGACGCCGTCATCAGCGAGCAGACGCGCCGTCGGGGGAAGCCGGCCGCGCGGGTCGATCACGATGCGCGCCGGGTTCGGGCCTGCGACCCTGCGCACGGTCAGCTGGGGATCGTCGACCAACGCAGTGCCGATGCCGATCACCACCGCATCGACCAGCGCGCGCAGGCGATGCAGATGAGCCAATCCCTCCACGCCGTTGATGAATTCGCGGGGGCCGCCATTGGTCGCAATGCGCCCGTCGATCGATTGGCCGACCTGGCCGATCACGACCATCTCGTCGACGCCGCCGGTCTGCAGCGGGGCGAACAACGCATCCCACGGCGCCCAGAGCGGCTTCCGGGCGCGAAACGCCGCCGGCACGCCGGCCCAGCCGTCGCCCGAAACCACTCCCACATCTGAACGGGAAACCAGATCCAAAGGGTCGATCCAAAACGAAATGAAAATCTTGCGTTGCAGGCACGACTTGCGTTGCGAGCGGCTTTATCCTGTCATGCGCTGGCTCAAGCGACCAAGGCGGCGGATCGCCGCGTTGCAGGAGGTCGCGTTGCAGGAGATGGAGCATGGCCGTCTCGACCATGACGGCGCGGTCGAACGAGCAAGGCTACAGTTTTGCCGCGCGGGTGTTGCATTGGATCACTGCCGTCATCGTGATCGGCATGATTCCGGCCGGCATCTACATGGCCAATGCGAGCCCCGGCCCGACGCAGGACCTCCTGTTTCACCTGCACCGCTCCTTTGGTGTCGTGCTGCTGCCGATCGTGCTCGCCCGGCTCGCTTATCGCTTCCAGCATCCGCCGCCGCCGCTGCCGAACGACGTCCCCGCGGTTCAGCGCAGTGCGGCGCACGCGGTCCACTACGCGCTCTATGTCCTCCTGATCGTGCAGCCGATCGTCGGCTGGATCGCGACCTCGGCCTATCGTGCGCCCATCCCCGTGTTCTGGACCTTCACGCTGCCGCCGATCTGGCCCGTGGACCGCGCCTTCTCCGAGCGCATGTTCCTCGTGCACCGCGTGCTCGGAATTACCATCGCCATCCTCGCGCTGGCGCACATCGCCGCCGCGCTCTACCACCACTTCGTGCGCAGGGATGCCGTGCTGATGCGCATGCTGCGGGGGTGACACCGGAAGTCCTTACTCCGCCGCTCGGGCTTCCGCCTCGCCGGACGGCGGGGGCGGTTCCGCCCAGAGATATTGCGCCTTGGCAAGTTCGGCGAACGGCCCGCCCGCCGCCATCAGCTCGTCGAACGTCCCCGCCTCGACGATGCGGCCGTGCTCGAACATCAGAATGCGGTCGGCGCGCCTGATGGTCGCCAGCCGATGCGCGATGACGAAGGTGGTGCGGCCCCGCATCACCTCCTCGAGCGCGACGAGCAGCTTCGCCTCGGTCTTGGCGTCGAGCGCGCTCGTCGCCTCGTCGAGGATGAGGATCGGCGGCTCTTTCAACAGCGCGCGGGCGATCGAGAGGCGCTGGCGCTCGCCCCCGGAGAGAAGGCGCCCGCGCTCGCCGACGCGCGCGTCGAAGCCGCTCGGATCGCGGTCGATGAAGTCGAGCGCCTGGGCGCGCGCGGCCGCGTCGCGCAGCTCCGCTTCGCTTGCATCCGGCTTGCCGATGCGCAGGTTCTCGGCGATCGAACGATTGAACAGGAGCCCTTCCTGGAACACCACGCCGATATTGCGCCGGAGCGCGGCGAGCGTCATGTCGCGCACGTCCCGGCCGTCGATCCGGATCGCGCCCGACTGCGGATCGAAGGCGCGGTACAGCATCGACAACGCCGTCGACTTGCCGGCCCCGGTCGCGCCGACCAAGGCGATCCGCTCCCCTGGCTCGGCAACGAAGGTGAGATCGGCGACCGCCGGCCGTTTGCCGTCATAGGAGAACGAGACATCGTCGAACTCGACGCGTCCCACGACGCGACCGGGATCGACCGCGCCGAGGCGGTCGCGGATCGCCGGCGCGGTGTCGAACACGCCGAAGAACTCTGCGAGCCGCGGCGCCTCCGAAAACACCCGGTTGACGAACCACACCGCGTCCTGCAATCGCGCGATCAGCATGGTCGCAAACCCGGTGAAGGTCACGATCTCGCCGATCGAGGCAAGCCCCCGCGCGTTCAACAGCGCGCCGAGAATGACGATGGTCAGCAAGGTGAGCGTGGTGGAGGCGCGGGTGAGGACGGCTACCACCGCCCACCAGGACAGCACCGGAATTTGCGCCGCAAGCAGGCGGTCGATCACCGTCTTGAGGCCGGACACCTCCGCCTCGATGCGGGTGAAGCTGTGCACGAGCGCGACATTGCCGAGCGTATCGGAGGCCCGTTCCGCGAGCTCGGAATAATTCTCCTCGACGAGCTTCTGCAACGTCTCGGTCTTGCGCATCACAAACGATGTCAGCGCAGCGAAGACGGCGCACAGGACGAGCAAGACAAGCGCAAGCCGCCAGTTGAGCACGAGCGCGAGCGGCAGCAGCACGAAGAAGGAGACGAAAGCCGCGAGATTGTCGCGGAAGAAGCCAAGCCACAGGCCGAACAGGGTGTCGGTTCCCTGCAGCATGATCTTCATCAGGCGGCCGGAATGCGTTGCCGAATGAAAGGAGAGCGGCAACTGCAGCACATGCTCGAAATAGTCGGTGAGCGCGCGCTGGCGTTCCCGATGGGCGAGTCGGTCGGCGTAGAGCGCGACCAGCGTGCTGCATACGATGTTGAACAGGCCGAAGGCCGCCCAGGCCGCGAGCAGGCTCACGAGCTTCGCCCAGCTGAAGGCAGCAGCACTCGCCTGCGCCTGCGACAGCGTGTCGATCACGCGGCCGAACAGCACGGGTTCGGCGAATTGCGCGGCGGCCAGCAGGAGATTGGCGATGGCAAGCGTCCAGGCAAGCCGCGCGGCCGGCGCCAGCAAGCCCAGCGTCCGCAGATAGATGCGGATGAAATTCACGCCGCCTCCCGGGAGGGTTGGCCCACCTGAATGATAGCCGTTCGCTCGTCGCTTTTTCCTTGGCCCAGACGAGCTAACCCGCGCCGAGGATGTTCAGGACGATCCCCTGCGCTTGCCGGTCGGGAGTTCACCCTCTAAATTGCGAAGAAGCTGCCGCAGGCCCGGCTCCTGCACGGCTCTGACGGCCTTCGCGATGTCGAACCAGCGCGCCTTGCGTTCGCCTTTCTCGCGCCAGCGCTTGCGCTGCGCTTTCACTTCGAGCGGGAAGACAGCGACCTTGCAGCGCGCCTCCGCTCCGTTCTTCAGCCGCTTGGTGTAACGGAAGGTGCCGATCGCATCCGCGTCCGTCCGCCCGACCACGCCGGCCTCTTCCAGAGCCTCGCGGGCGGCCGAAGCATGCGGCTTCGCTCCGGCGATCGGCCAGCCCTTCGGGATGATCCACCGCCTGGTTTCGCGCGACGTCACCAGCATCACTTCGATGGCGCCGCCGTCTCGCCGCCGATAAGGCAGGGCGGCATATTGCAGGCGACGTTTCAGAGATGCACGGCGCTGGTCCAATTTCAGGTGCTCATGTGAACAGGCTAAAAAATCGCACAAATGTGGCGGCGCGATTCCTGGCTCGCCGCCTGCCGATCCGTATGGACCGGAAATTGCGGCTAGTCAGCATCAGATTTGGTAATGGGAGCGTATCTTGACGCTATCAACAAGTCATCGCCAGTCGCCAGGTCTGACGAGGGCTTCGACTACGGGGGATCGAGGCTCGACCGTCACCCCGCGCCGAGCGCGGCAGCGACCTGATAGGTAACGAGGGCAGCCAGATAGGCGAGCGCCAGCATATAGAGGGCCGTAATCCACATCCACTTCCAGCTGCCGGTTTCGCGTTTGATCACAGCCAGCGTCGAGGCGCATTGCGGGGCGAAAATATACCAGGCGAGTAGCGCGAGCGCGGTGGCGAGGCTCCAGTTCGCGGCGAGCGTCTGCCCGATCTGCTCGGCCGCTTCCTTGCCACCCTCGATCGCGTAGACGGTGCCGAGCGCGGCGACCGCGACCTCGCGCGCCGCCATGCCTGGGATCAGCGCCACGTTGATCTGCCAGTTGAACCCGATCGGCGCAGTCAGCGGCTCGAGCGCGTGCCCGATCATGGCGGCAAGGCTGTAATTGATGGCCGGCCCCTCGGCGCCTTCCGGCGGCCGCGGGAAGGAGGCGAGGAACCAGATCAGCACCATCATCGAAAGGATGGTGGTGCCAGCCCGTTCGAGGAAGATTTTTGCGCGGGTGACCAGTCCGAGCGCGATATTGCGCACGCGCGGCAGCTTGTAGTCGGGCAGTTCGAGCATAAACGGCTCGGGCGGAGCATCCCGCCAGAACACGCGCTTGGCGACGAACGACACGGCAAGCGCGCTTGCGATGCCAATCGCATAAAGGCCGAACATCACGAGGCCCTGGAGTCCGACCCAGCCGAACACGCGCTCGTCGGGGATGAAGGCGGAGATGATCAGCACATAGACCGGGATGCGCGCCGAGCAGGTCATCAGCGGCGCGACCAGGATGGTCGTCAGCCGGTCCTGCCGGCTGTCGATCACGCGCGTCGCCATGATGCCGGGGATGGCGCAGGCGAAGCTCGACAGAAGCGGAATGAAGGCGCGGCCATGCAGGCCCGCGCTGCCCATGATGCGATCCATCAGAAAGGCCGCGCGCGCGAGGTAGCCGAAATCCTCGAGAAAGAGGATGAACAGGAACAAGATCAGGATCTGGGGCAGGAAGACGATGACGCTGCCGACCCCCGAGATGAGCCCGTTCTGGATGAAGCTCTGCAAGAGTCCGGTCGGGAGCGTCGCTTGCACGAAACCGCCGAGCGCATCAAAGCCAGCCGAGATCAGATCCATCAACGGCCGCGCCCAAGAGAACACGGCCTGGAACATCACGAACAGGATGGCGAGGAGAATGACCAGCCCCGCGACGGGGTGCAGCAGAACGGCGTCGAGCCGCCCGGTCAGCGTGTCGGGACGGCCCGGAACGCGCACCGCGGCCCGCAAGACCCGGTCCGCTTCGCGCTGCATCGCGCGCAGCTCCGCCGGGCTGAGCGGCGACCAGGCCGACTCTTGCATCGCGGCCGGGGAAAGTCCCGCAAACAGATTATCGATCCGCTGCAACAAGTCCTCGACCCCGCCGCGGCGCACGGCGACCGACGTCACAACCGGCACGCCCAGCTCCGCCGACAGGCGATCGAGGTCGAATTCGAAGCCGCGGCGGCGCGCAATGTCGATCATGTTGAGGGCGAGCACGAGCGGCCGGCCCACTCGCTTCAGTTCGAGCACGAGCCGCAGCGCAATGCGCAGATTGGTCGAATTGGCGACGCAGAGCAGCACGTCCGGCGCCGCTTCGCCCTTGAGGCGGCCGAGCACGGCGTCGCGCGTCACTTCCTCGTCCGGGCTCCGCGCCCGTAGCGAGTAGGTGCCGGGAAGATCGATGAGGTTGACGGTGCGGCCGGCAGGCGTGCGAAACAGGCCGGATTTCCGCTCGACGGTGACGCCGGGATAGTTCGCGACCTTCTGGCGGCTCCCGGTCAGGGCATTGAATACGGCGGTCTTGCCGCTGTTGGGATTACCGACAATCGCGAGATTGCGGGGGCCCGCCTCGTCGAGGGCGCTCATGGCAATAAAGTCCGGTCAGCGCAATTCCAATCATCCCACCAAGATGGCCATGGCCTCGCGGCGGCGGAGCGCGATGGTGGCGTCATTGACGCGGATGGCGATCGGGTCGCGGCCAAACGCCCCCTCGTGCAGGATCTCGATCCGCGCCCCCTCGACAAAGCCGAGCTCGATGAGCCGGGTTTCCAATTCCACGGCGGACAGGCTGGCGGCATAACCGTTGACATGGATCGCCCGGATGCGTCCGCAAAAGCCGCGCGGAGCGTCGCCTAACAGCATGTGCGCCGCCGCGCCCTCGGTCATCGAAAGTGTCATAGCCTCGCCCCCTGCTGCTAATAATAATAATTGTCAGTTTCTCGGTTGAACTTTCCGGGAACAGGCCGTGCGAGTCAAGTTAAGACCTCAATATTACAGTAGGTTAGAATGCTTATAGACAAGCGGCACGGGCTCGTCCGCCGCGGGGCGCCACGCGGCTCACCTGTGGCCGCGCGGGTGCATCCCGCGCAGCCGGTCAACGGTCGTGCGCAAAAAGCAGAAGCCGCCGGACACTGCCCCGGCGGCATCTCCTTGTCCCGCAATGGTTCGATAACGGAGCGAGCCGCTTACGGTCAGTAGCGCCGGTACCGTCGACTGCCGTAGGCATAGCCCGAGGAAGCGCCGTAAAATGTATTCTGCGAGCAGTAGCCGCCCGTCCCACTCACCGCCGCCCGACATTGCGCGAAGGTGGAGAAATAGCAATTCGTGCCGCCGCGCCCGCCATAGTTCGCGCACCACGGATAGACCGGATAGGCCTGCGCTGCCGTCGACACCGCATCGGCCGCCGAAATCCCCGCCAGGGCCGCCAGTCCGAAAAGCATGGCTCGCATTGTCGTCTCTCCTTGTAGAGTGGCTGCCGCTGTCATCCGGCCGATCGATCGTCAGCGACGATGATTCCGCACCGCGCGGGGCTGATCCCCTGGATAGCCGGCATAGCCGTAAAACGGATTTTGGTGACAGTACCCGCCATTGCCGCTCGCCGCCTGCCGGCATTGCTCCCAGGTCGAGAAATAGCAATTCGTTCCCCCGCCCCCGCGGCCGCCATACTCGGCGCACCAGGGATAGACCGGATAGGAGACCGGAACCTGAGCCTGGGCCGCCCCGGCATGGATGAGCGCAGCCGCCGCCGCAGCCAGTCCCAACAGAGCCGTCCGCATCGCATTCTCCTGTCGCCCCGCCTAATGGCTACGCGGCCGAGCGTTCGGGGTTTCAGTCTTTGGTGTTTATTTGGGCGATCCGGTTCAAAGCGTGCTCGCCCGGACACTCATTCCTACAAGCGGGTTGCGCCGTCGTTGTTCCCTGGCCGGAAAGACCGCACGATCTGCTCAGCGAAGCCGATCAACGCCGAAGAAGGCCCGCTAGGCGTCCGCGTCGTAAATGAACTGACGCACAGTCGTGACGGCGCCATGCGCGTCGAGATCGTCATGGCCGCCTTGCGGAAACCGCACGAAGCGCTTTTTCGCCGGCGCGAGCGCAAACAGCCGCTCCCCGAACCGCAGCGGGACGACACGATCGCGCTCGCCGTGCATCACGAGCAAAGGCGCTGAGAGCCGGCCGATACGTTCATCCGAGCGAAACTGGTCCTTCATCAACATGCGCACGGGTACGAACGGAAAGACCGTTGCGGCAATGTCTGCCGCCGAGGTGAACGGCGCTTCCAGGACGAGCCTGCCGATCGGCCGCTCGACCGCAAGCGCGACCGCGGGCCCAGTGCCGAGCGACACGCCCCAGAGCACGATCCGGTCGACGGCGTAGCGCGCAGCCGCAAAAGCATAGGCCGCGATAGCGTCGCGATACAATCCCTGCTCGCTGGGACGACCGGTGGAACCGAAGTAACCGCGATAGGAGAGCGCGAGGAGTCCGGTGCCCTCAGAGGTCAGCGCCTCGAAACGGGACACCCGCCAGGCAAGCACCTCGCCATTACCGGGAAAGAAGATGACCAGGGCCCTGCCCGCCCGCGGCGGCACGTGCCAGGCGACCACCGATTCCCCGTCGCTGGTTGTAAGGACGACCTCCTCCGCCGCCGGAAATCCCGCGGCGGCAGGAGCAATGCGCGTCGTCTGCGGCGGCCGATATAAGAATCCGCGCTGCGTGACATAGAGCGCCGCCACAAGGAGCACATAACAAGCGAGCGCCAATGAAAGCCACTTCAGCAACGTCATGGCCGATAGATAGCACAGCCGCGAGCAGCTTGAAACCCGCGGCGCAACTTGTGCCGGTTGCTTTTTGCGGGACCGCCGAGGTCGCGCGAACGCCTGCGATCACTGCGTCGGCGTGCGCGCCGCGAGCGCCTTCTCGCCGAGGAGCAAGGTCATCAGGCGGCCGGCGACCGTGGCGTGACCCTGCGGACTCCAATGGCCGTCATTGGGAAGGGTCTCGGCGTCCTCCATCCGGACATACGGTATTTTCTCGGCGATTAGGTAAGGCTCGAGCGCGGGATCAGCGAGCTGCAGCCCGACCAGGAATTTGGCGCGGCGCGATTCGACGAAGTCGCGCATCATGCCGACCAGCCGCGTGGTCGGGTCGGGCACGACGACCGGCGGATAGCGTAAGCGCAGGTAGATCAGGGTGCCGAGACGGACCAGGGCGGAGCGTTCGGCCAGTGAATTGTTGTAATAGTACCAACTCGGACTGCGCGGCACCGGGATGCCAGCGAACCGCCAGCCGCCGTCCTTCGCCACCAGATAGGGCTTGAGCGTGTGGCTGTGCATCGAGTTGGTCGCGTTGTCGCGATGGTCGTTGTCGACGCACACGATGAGAACCACCACGCTCGGCTGCAGGCTCGGCCATAGCCGGCGCAGCCAGAGATATTCCTGGTCGGTGCCGTAGGCGGCGACGCCCGCATTGACGATCCGAAAGTCCGGCAGCTCCGTGCGCAGCCGGTCGGTGAAGCGCTCCCCGTCCTTGACCCCCGCGCCGTATACGAACGAATCGCCCATGAAAAGGATCGTCGGCTTGGCGGATGGCTCCGGCTCGATGTCGCGCAGGCCGAGGCTGTTGATCCTCACGCCGTGGCTGGCAACCGTGTTCGGCGTTGGAACCCAGCCGAGTTCCGGATCATGCTGGTAGGGATAGCGGAACTCGGCGGGCATGACTCGCAACTGGCGGAAATCGGCGACGCGCAGGAACAGCTCCATGCCCGCGAGGCAGAGCAAGAGGATCCCGACCTGAAGCGCGACCGCGCGCATGCGCAGCCACCACCGCCGCCCGCCGGCTGCGTTTTCGCTCGAAACGGTTTTAGCGCCCTCGCTCGACATGCCTCCGACGTCGGCGGATAAGCGGCGCGCGGCCACGCAGGCCTTACAGCGCCTTGCCGATCTCCTCGGTCATCTTCTTGGCGTCGCCGAGGACCATCATGGTGTTGTCGCGATAGAACAGCGGATTGTCGATGCCGGCATAGCCGGAGGCGAGCGAGCGCTTGTTGAACATCACCGTGCCCGCCTTCCACACTTGCAGGACGGGCATGCCGTAGATCGGCGACTTCGGATCCTCCTCCGCGGCGGGATTGGTGACGTCGTTGGCGCCGATCACATAGGCGACGTCCGCCTGCGAGAACTCGTTGTTGATGTCCTCGAGCTCGAACACCTCGTCATAAGGCACATTGGCTTCGGCGAGCAGCACGTTCATGTGGCCGGGCATGCGGCCGGCGACCGGGTGGATCGCGTACTTGACCTCGACGCCCTCCGCCTTCAGCCGGTCCGCCATCTCGCGCAGCGCATGCTGGGCTTGCGCGACCGCCATGCCGTAGCCGGGCACGATGATGACCTTGCCGGCGTTCTTCATGATGAAAGCGGCGTCCTCCGCCGAGCCGAGCTTGACTGGACGCGCCTCGCCGCCCCCCGCCGGCCCCGCCACTTCCCCGCCGAAGCCGCCGAGGATCACCGAAATAAACGAGCGGTTCATCCCCTTGCACATGATGTAGGAGAGGATCGCGCCCGAGGAGCCGACCAGCGCCCCGGTGACGATCAGCGCCGAGTTGCCGAGCGTGAAGCCGATGCCCGCCGCGGCCCAGCCGGAATACGAGTTCAGCATCGAAATCACGACCGGCATGTCGGCGCCGCCGATCGGAATGATGATGAGCACGCCGAAGGCGAAGGAGGCGAGCGCGAGAAGCCAGAACGCCGCATGGCTCTCGCTTCGCGCGAACCATATGACGAGCAGCACGATCGCGACCGCGAGGCCGAGATTGATGGCGTGGCGGGCGGGAAGGATGATCGGCGCACCGCTCATCCGCGCCGACAGTTTGAGGAAGGCGATCACCGAGCCGGTGAAGGTGATCGCGCCGATCGCCGTGCCGAGCGACATTTCGACGAGGCTCGCGCCGTGGATATGGCCGACGGTTCCGATGTCGAAAGCGCTCGGCGCCTGCAGAGCTCCCGCCGCCACCAGCACCGCGGCCATGCCGACCAGCGAGTGGAACGCCGCGACCAGCTGCGGCATCGCCGTCATCGACACGCGCCGCGCAATGACGGCTCCGATGCCGCCGCCAATCGCCAGCCCCAGCACGACCAGCGTCCATGCCCCGATCCCCGCCGGCGGGCTGAGCGCCAGGGTGGTCAGAATGGCGATCAGCATGCCGACCATGCCGAACAGATTGCCGCGGCGGCTCGATTCGGGACTCGACAGCCCGCGCAGCGCCAAGATGAAGAGTATGCCCGCGACGAGATAAAGCAGCCCGGCAATATTGGCGCTCATGTCAGTCCCCGTTCAAAACCGCACAATCCCCGATCCGGCTTTTCCGGGCGGCGCCCATGCGCCGCTGCCGTCATCGCCGCGCCCCCGCGCAGGCGCTGGCGCGCCCCTGACTTCACTTCTTTTTCTTCTGGTACATCGACAACATGCGCTGAGTGACCAGAAAGCCCCCGAAGATGTTCACCGACGCGAACACGAGCGCGATAAAGCCGAGGAACCGCGCGAACGCCGTGCCGCTGCCCACGAGCGACACCCCGACCGCCAGCAACGCGCCGACGACGATCACCGAAGAGATCGCATTCGTCACCGACATCAGCGGCGTGTGCAGCGCGGGCGTGACCGACCACACGACGTAGTAGCCGACGAAGATCGCCAGCACGAAGATCGAGAACCGGAAGACAAACGGGTCGACCGCCGCCGCGACATGTTCCATGTCACCTCTCCCTCAAAAACCCGCCATGCTCCCTCCCCACCCGCGGAGAAAGGGAGGTGTTAGACCGTTCGCGCCCGAGACGCACTCTTGCAACCCTGATCACGCCGCGGTCCTCGGCGCAAAGCTCGGATGAATCACGGCGCCATCGCGCGTGAGCGCCGTCGCCTTGACGATCTCGTCGTCCCAGTTGAGGTTGATCTGCTTGGTCTTCTTGTCGATCAGGACTTCGAGAAACGTGTAGACATTCTTGGCGTAGAGCGCCGAGGCGGACGCCGCGAGCCGTCCCGGCACGTTGAGATAGCCGACGATCTTGACGCCGCCCGCGTCCACCACCTCGTCGGGCTTCGCAAGCTCGCAATTGCCGCCGCGTTCGACCGCAAGATCGACGATCACCGAGCCAGGCTTCATCGAGTGCACCATCTCGGCCGAGATCAGCCGCGGCGCCGGGCGGCCGGGGATCAGCGCGGTCGTGATCACGATGTCCTGCTTCTTGATGTGGTCGGCGACGAGCGCCGCTTGCTTGGCCTGATACTCCTTCGACATTTCCTTGGCGTAGCCGCCGGCGGTTTCGGCCTGCTTGAACTCCTCGTCCATCACGGCGATAAACTTCGCGCCCAGGCTCTCCACTTGCTCCTTCGCGGCGGGACGCACGTCGGTCGCCGTCACGATCGCGCCCAGCCGGCGCGCGGTCGCAATCGCCTGCAAGCCGGCGACGCCCGCTCCCATCACGAAGACCTTGGTCGCCGGCACCGTGCCTGCCGCGGTCATCATCATCGGCAAAGCCCGCCCGTATTCCGCCGCGCCGTCGATCACCGCGCGGTAGCCGGCGAGATTGGCCTGGCTCGACAGCACGTCCATCGACTGCGCCCGCGTGATGCGCGGCATCAGTTCCATGGCAAAGGCGATCACCCCTGCCCGCGCGAGCGCCTGCAACGCCGCCTCATGGCCGTACGGATCCATGATCGCGATGACCAGCGCGCCCTTCTTGTAGGCGCTAAGCTCCATTTCGTTCGGGCGTCGGACTTTCAGCACGATATCGGCGTCGCGCACCGCGTCGCGCGAAATCGTCGCCCCCGCCGCCTCGTAGTCTCCGTCCAATATCCCGGACTTGACGCCAGCGCCGGGCTCGACCAGCACCTCCGCGCCGAGCGCCTTCATCTTCTTGACCGTTTCAGGAGTAGCCGAGACCCGCGGCTCGGAAGCGTCGGCTCCCGCACAAATCGCGATTTTCATGACTGTCTCCCGCGCAGGCTTGACCGGCCGCCGCGGCGAAGCGGCCGAGCGCCGCCCCGCCGCGAATTCTCAGACCAGAAAGTAGGCCATCAGGATGAGGATAATGGCGGCTGCCGCGATAACCCATTTGATAAGCCTTACGAAGCGCAGATAGGTCGCTTCATGCTGCGCGTAGTCGTTTCCGAATGCGGTCTCTTGTTCGAGCGCGCTGTTCCCGGCCATCCTGATCCCCACGCTTCCGGCATTGGCACCGCGCGCGGACTTAGCGCAATTGTGCTCTCAGGGCAACGGCAAGCGCCATCCGCGTCGCGCAGACGCTGCCCGGCCGGCCAAGCGAGCGTGCGCGGCACCGAACGTACCCTTTGTCAATGCGAGATGAGGCTCTGCCGATCGACCGGACGGCCAGGGGCGAAGTCGAGCGAAGTCACCGCCCGAAAACGCCAAGACAGGACTTCGATGGTCGTGGTCGGGGCAATCGGTCAAGCTGAACCGTTGGATCACTCGCAGCATGCGCTGCCTTCGCTGAAGACAACCAGAGGCGACCCGCACATTTACCGGATGCGAGCGCGGGCGCAATCCCGATCGCAGCCGTTCGCCGGTTCGCGCGCTCGTTGTTCAGTCGAGAGAGCTACCCTTGCCACCACATCGTTTCGCGCAGGATGTCGGCGACGGTGATCACGCCCATCAATTTCTCTTTGACCACAGGCGCACGACGCAGGTGATTCTGAGCCAAGATTTGGCAGACCTCCTGCACCGTCATGTCGGGATCGACTTCGATGCACGGCTTGGTCATCACCTCGCCGATCGTCACGGTTTCGGGATTCTTGCCGTGGGCGGCCACCTTGTAGACGATATCGGCGTTGGTGACGATCCCGTACGCGTCTCCCGCGCTGCTCGGCTCCACCATCAGACCGCGCAGATGCTTTTCGGCCATCACTCGCATCGCCTCAGCGACGGACGCCGAAGCCGAGATCGTGACCACCGGCGTGGTCATCACTTCTCTTGCAGTTTGCATGACTCAGCTCCTATCGACGGGTCCGAGCGCCCCGCCCTACCACCACTTTCCCTTCCGCAGAATGTCGGTCACGGAGATGATGCCAAGCAGATCATCCTTGATGACCGGAGCGCGATGGATGTGGTTGTTGGCGAATAATCGAGCGGCGTTTTCGACCGTCATGTCAGGATTAACCACGATGCAGGGTTTGGTCATGATATCGCTGACTTTCAAAGCTTTCGGGTCTTCGCCGATGGCGATCACTTTGTAGGCGATGTCGGCCTCGGTCAGGATGCCATAACCCTTCTCCGACGCGCGCGGCTTGACGATCAGAGAATGGATTTTTTTGGACCGCATCAGCCCGATGGCCTCGGACACGAGGGCCGAGGCCGCTATCGTGACCACGCCTGTGGTCATGATATCTTTCACCTTTAACACGGTTCACCTCCAGGGGTTACCCTACCTAGGGCATCGCTCGACGGAACACAGGAAACTCGTTTCGGATTCCTGGTTGGGTTTTTCGCACGTTACAGGGTAGCCCCGCCATCCACGCCGATGACCTGGCCGGACACATAGCGGGCCTCATCGGAGGCCAGCCACACGAAGCAGTTGGCGATATCTTCCGGCTTGCCGAAACGGCCCATGGCGATACGCTCCAGCATCTTGTCGACCACGTTTTCCGGAATGCCGGCGGTCATGCGCGTTTCGATGAAGCCGGGCGCGACCGCGTTGGCCCGAATGCCTTTGCGACCGAGCTCGCGCGCCCACACTTTGGTCATGCCGACCACGCCGGCCTTGCTGGCCACGTAATTGGTCTGACCGTAGTTGCCGTAAGGCGCCACCAGCGACGAGGTGCTCAGGATGACTCCGCTCCCCTGGGCGACCATTGTCGGCACGACCGCTTGCGTGCAGTTGAAGACGCCTTTCAGATTGATGGCGATGACCAGGTCGAAATTCTGCTCGGTCATTTTCAGCAGCTGAGCGTCGCGAATGGTGCCGGCATTATTGACGATCACGTCGATCCGTCCGTCAAAGTGGTCCAAAGTGGCTTGAACCATCGCATCGACCGAGGAGCGGTTCGACACATCAACCTTGGCGGCCAGAGATTCGCCGCCCATGGCCACGATCTCGTCCGCCACGCTTTGCGCTTCATCGAGATCGAGATCGACCACAACGACCTTCGACCCCTCCTCGGCAAACCGGAGAGCTGTCGCGCGACCGATGCCGCGCCCCGCGCCAGTGACAATCGTAACTTCTTCTTTCAGGCGCATATCCACTCCTCCGGGGATCTAAAGAGCAAAGAAAGGAAAGCTGGTTGGGTTGTCGCGCTCGCGCGCAGGATGCGCGGGCAAGGGCGCCGCCGGCGCAGGGGCATACGGCGAGCCGTCAAGTCGGAGAAAGGTCGAGGGGTCAACGCGTTCTGGGGCCTCGACGCTTCGTGCGGCGCGGCTCGGCCGCGGCTTTCGCCAGATCGGCGCACGCGGGAACGGCTCGATGTCGGGGCGCTGCGGCGCCTCTTGAATGCATAGCGTTGGCAGCGCGATATCGCGGACGTTCCGGCGGTCGCGCTTGGCCATTTCCATTCTCCACACCGCCGCGCAGGGCGCGCGGCTCAGCGCCATCCGGACGCAACGGCGCCCGGCGAGCGTCGGATTGCGGCAGAGTCGCGGAAGAATCTTTGCGGAAGATCAAGAATGCGTGGGAGCGCTTCGCAGGCCGACCGCCGCAAGCGCCGCCGCCTGCCGCTCCGCCACGCGTGCGGCCGAGAAATCCTCGATCGCCTCGTTGAACAGGCGATGATAATTAAGTCGCGCTTCGAGATGTAAAAATACGCCGCCGAGGCCGATCGCGGCGCGGTCCATGAAAACGAACTCCCGCGGGATCCGCACCGGCCCCTTTTCCTTCAACGCGCGGTGAACGACAAAAGCCTCGCGGCGCCCGTATTCGGCAGGCTTGATCCCGTCGGCGATCGTGCGAATCCGATCCTCCAAGACCGGCCCGAAGATGAAGCGCGCCCAGATATTGAGGACGTCGATCAGTTCGTTATTGAGCTCCTTGAAGCCCCAGGCCTCGTAGGCCTGCACGATCAGCGTCCGGTCGTCCTTCTGCAGGCCGTGATAGAGATCGACGACGCCCGCGACGAATTTCGCCGGAAAGATGCGGATACAGCCGTAATCAAGCAGATTGATCCCCGCCGCCTCGCCTCCCTCGGAGAACGCCGTGTAGTTTCCGAGATGCGGATCACCGTGGATGACGCCGTACCAGCTGAGCGGGTACCACCACGCGCAATAGAGCGCCGTCGCCAGCCGGTTGCGGATGTCGAGGGGGGCCGGCTTGAAGGCAAGCAAGCGTTCGCCATCGAGCCAGTCCAAGGTGAGCAGCCGCCGGGTCGAGAGCTCCGGCCACGGGGTCGGGACGCGAATGAGGGAAATGGGGGCAAGCATCGCCTGGTACAGGGCGACATGTTTGGCCTCTCGCTCGTAATCGAGCTCCTCGCGCACGCGCGCTGCGATTTCCGTGGCGATCTCGGTGGTGTCGATCGCCGGGTCCATTCGGCGATGAATGGCAAACAGCCAGCCGAGTTGCTGCAGGTCGGCCTCAACTGCAGATTGCATATCCGGATATTGAAGCTTGCAGGCCAGCGGCGCGCCGTTGTGCGCTTGCGCTCGATGCACTTGGCCGAGCGATGCGGCGGCGGCGGGCGCATGCTCGAACTCGCCAAACCGCGCGCGCCAGTCCGGGCCGAGCTCCGCCGCCATCCGCCGCTTGACGAAGGCCCAGCCCATGGGCGGGGCTTCGCTCTGCAGTTTGGTAAGTTCGGCGGCGTATTCGGGCGGCAGAAGGTCGGGAATGTTGGCGAGCAGCTGCGCGACCTTCATGATCGGCCCTTTGAGGCCGCCGAGCGCTTCCGCAAGCTCCACCGCGTTCCTGCCGCGATCGAGATCGACCCCGAAAAACCGGGTCGCGGCGAGCCGCGCGGCAACCCCGCTCATATTCGCTCCGACTTGCGCGTAGCGGCGGGCGCGGGCCGAAAATCGATTCTTCTCAGGATCCGTCATCGTGTGCACGCCATCCGGCGACCCAGCCGGAATCGTCCAGTTTGCGCGTGTCGCATTGGCGTAAAGCAGGCCCGATACCATTCGGGGCGGCGCGACCTCGGCTCAAACGGATATAGGCAAAACCAATCTCGCGCGCCACTCGGACAGCGGAGCGCGGAATAACGCGAGGAGCGGTCGGGCCGTCGCTATTGCAATTCGGGCTGGTCGAGCCAGGAGACGATGTCCGGCCAGAAACGACTGAGCGTGTCGCGTCCCATGAACAGGCCGAGATGGGTCGACGGAGCGACCAATGTCTTGATGTGCTCAGGCGGCGTCCCGACCAACTTCGCCGCCGCCAGCACCTGCTCGGGCGCGATGATATGGTCGTCGCGACCGGCGAGCAGCAGCATCGGCAGCTTCACCCGGGCGAGATCGATCCGGCGCCCGAGGGCGAAGAACGTCCCCTGCGCCAACCGATTCTCCTTGTAAAGCCACTGGACGACTTCGAGGTAATAGATGCCTGGCAGATCGACGGTCCAGTCGTACCACTTGCGAAAGCGATCGTGCAGCGCGCTCTCCTCCGGCGAAAGCGGTGCATTCGCATCGGCCGGCTGGATTTGCAGCTCGCTGCGGATCGCCGCCATCTCGGTCGGCGCGGGCCCCCACAGATCGAGCATCATCTGGCCGAGAAGCCGTCCGTCGCCCACCTTCAACAACTCGGCGAACATGCCGATGGGCGTGCGGCCCGCGAGCTTGGACAGCCCCAATTCGGCGGCGGCGATGTCGATGGGCGCGCCCGCAATCACGAGCCGGCGCACCTTGGCGGGAAAGCGCGCCGCATAGAGCAACGCCATCCACCCGCCTTGGCACAGGCCGATGAGGTCGACCGGCCGGTCGAACTCGTCCACCGCGACGTTGAAATCGGCGAGCAGCGTGTCGATGCAGTAGAGGCGCATCTGCGCGGTCGCCGAACGCCACTCCAGAACATGGAGATTGGCCCGTCCCTGCGCCTGCAGACCTTCGATCAGGCTGTGGCCGGGCGCGAAGTCGGCGACGGTCGCCCCGTGCAGGGCATAAGGGGCGCAGATCAGCGTCGGCGTCCCGGTCCTGCCGGCGGAAAAGTCGCGCAGCTGGACGGTCGGCAGCTCGATCGTCAGCCGATTGGGCGTCGCCCATTCCGGCCGCGCTCCCTCCGGCCGCATGGCGATGTCGGCCGCCGTCATGCGCGCCATCTGGTGCACGAAGGCCGACGTCGCCTCGCTCGCGGACATTGCCGCCATCATCGGCCAGAAAAGCGCCGAGCCGAATGGCAAATGCGCCATGCGCCATCCTTTCAGTTTCTCTTCGTGCCGGCCCCTCGTCCGCGCCGACATTGCTTCGATTATGCGACATCCGTACCATGCACGGGCGGCTCATACGGGTTGGACGAGCAAGCCTCGGGGCGAGCCGGCGTTCACTCCAAATCTCGCCCCGCCCGCCACGGATTTATGCGCTCGGACCGAACGCCTCAAGCGCATAGCGCGCCCTTTACACAAATCGGCGTGGCGGAAGCGCGGCGGCCGGATGCAGGATAACTTAGTTTTCGATCACTGATGTCTCATTCAGCGTCGCATGTACCTGGCGAATCAAGCCAGACATGTCCTGGGCCGAGACAAAAGGAACAGACCTAATGTTTTGGATGTCAGAGGGGTTCTTTACCACGGCAACAACAGGTTTCTTGAGGCCCTCCGCCACGCCTGCCTCGAAAAACACGTTGTTGCTGCCGGCTGCTCCCTCCGGAGGAACGATAAAGACCATCAAATCCGAATCGGTCAACGCAGATTTGACCGCCTCTGCCCAGCGATCACCTGCCCGAAGTTCGGTATCCGGTCTGTTGACCGTGAGGCCTGCATCGTTCAGCGATTTCGTGACTTGATCAGCAAGTTCGCGGTCAACCCATGCGAACGACATGAAAACCGACGGATGTGGTCCCATCACAACGCTCCTTTCACGCGGACGGCCAGTTCATCGATATAGTCATCAAAATCGTCCAGCAGAACAGCGTTGCGGGAGGTGAGACATGCACGACCGCCTTTTTCGGCATCTATCTCCGCCAAAGAGACGCCATACAGAACGGCGACGATTCGCATGTTGAGAATCCAAGCTGCGCCGATCTCGTTCCAAACCCAGTTTCTCGTCACCGACCACGGAGTCAGTAGCGCCACCAGCTCTTTGCATTTCGGGAGTTCCTCGAAGATGCGCTCTTCAATGCGGTCCCCCTTCTTGAGATCAAAAATATCGATGAATGGCTCAGCCCGCGCGTCTTCGCGAACAGCCCGAGCAAGCTGCTTTGCGACCCACCGGTCGTGCCAGCCATGCGAAATAAAGACGCGATAGCTCATAATTCACTTAGATTGCTCCATCCCCTCCAATTCATCAATCATCCGCTCGATCAACCCGAGGCCGCCCTGCCAGAAACCGGGGTTGCGGGCGTCGAGCCCGAAGGGCGCGAGCAGTTCCGCATGCGTCTTGGTCCCGCCGGCGGCGAGCATGGCGAGATAGCGCTCGGCAAAACCCTCATGGGCGTTCTCGTAGACGGCGTAAAGCGCATTCACGAGGCAATCACCGAACGCATATGCATAGACGTAGAACGGCGAATGAATGAAGTGGCCGACATAGCACCAGAAGGTTTCGTAGCCTTTCTTCAGCTCGATCGCAGGCCCCAGGCTCTCGCTTTGCACCTGGAGCCAGATTTCGCCCAGCCGATCCGCGGTCAGTTCCCCTTCGCGCCGCTCGGTGTGGACCATGCGCTCGAACGTGTAGAACGCGATCTGGCGCACCACGGTGTTGAGCATATCCTCGACCTTTGAAGCGAGCATCGCGCGGCGGCGCTTTGCATCTTTCGTCGCGGCGAGCAGGCGCTGGAAGGTGAGCATCTCGCCGAACACGCTCGCGGTCTCCGCCAGCGTGAGGGGGGTCGGCGCCATCAGCGGCCCGTTCACCGCGGCAAGCACCTGATGCACGCCATGGCCGAGCTCGTGCGCGAGCGTCATCACGTCGCGCGGCTTGCCTTGGAAATTGAGGAGCACATACGGGTGCGCCGAGGGGACGGTCGGGTGCGAAAAGGCGCCCGGCGCCTTGCCCGGCCGGACCGGCGCGTCGATCCAGCGATTGGCGAAGAAGCGCTCCGCGATCTCGGCCATGCGCGGAGAGAACGCGCCATAGGCGGTAAGCACGGTCTCGCGCGCCTCCTCCCAACCGATGGCGCGGCTCGGCGCCTGCGGCAGCGGCGCGTTGCGGTCCCAATGGGCGAGCCGCCGTTTGCCGAGCCAGCGCGCCTTCAGCGCGTAATAGCGATGCGAAAGACGCGGGTGGGCCGCGCGCACCGCCGTCACCAGCGCCTCGACGATCTCGCGCTCGACCCGGTTCGACAGATGGCGGGAATCGGCGATGTCGGCAAAGCCGCGCCAACGGTCGGAAATCTCCTTGTCCTTGGCGAGCGTGTTGGTGATGAGCGTGAAGGTGCGCAGATGCTGCTGGAAGGTCTCCGCCAAAGCGTCCGCCGCCGCCTTGCGGGTCCGTTCGCTCTTGTCCTGCATCAGGTTGAGCGTTCGCTCGAGCGGCAGCATTTTTCCCGCCACCCGGAAGCGCAGACCCGCGATCGTCTCGTCGAACAGCCGGTTCCATGCGGAATAGCCGGTCACGGATTTCTCGTGAAAGAGCTGTTCGACGCGGTCTTCCAGCTGATACGGCTTCTCCAAGCGAACCACGTCGATGAAGGGGCGGTAGTGACGCAGCTCGGGATCGGCCATCGCCGCCTGGAGCGCGTCCTCCTCGATGCGATTGAGCTCAAGAGTGAAGAACAGCAGGTGCAGCGAGATGGCCGTGATCTCGTCCTGCACGTCGCCAAAGAATTTCGCACGCATCGCGTCGGTCGTGTCGCTTGCGTGGACGAGGCTTGCGAACGACATCAGCCGCCCGATCAGGTCGTCGAGCGTTTCGAGCCGTTTGATCGCCTCCGCGAGGCGATCTCCTCCATCCGGCTGCTTCGCAATCTCGACAACCTGGCCTTTATAGGCCCCCTCGAACGCCACCGCCTCGGCGCGGGCGCGATCAAGGTCGCGCCGGATCTCGGGCGCGTCGATCGCGGAGTAGAGGTCGGCGAGATTCCATTCGGGCAACGCGTTGCGGGCGCGCGTGGGGCGCTTCGCCGCGCTGCGGCGCGACGGCGCCTTCGACTTTGATCGTGATCGGGATGTGCGGGTCAGCATGAGGGTGTCGGCTCCGGTGGCGATCGCGGAGCCTATGGAGGCCTGCGATGGCAAAGCAATGGCAGCGTAGCCGTTCGCTCCGATCAGATGCCATACCGCGCGGTTTTTTCGTGGGTCGATGCGTAACAAACCGTTAAGCATGACCGGCTAATGACATGGGCCGTCTGTGCCCATCAACGAAGTCCGGTGCTGCCGTGGCGAAATGCCAGTTCAGTGTCGACCACGGAGCGATCCAGCGTCGCTGCCGCAAAAATGTGCTGGCGATGCCACCTTCGCGTGTAGGCACGGAACGGATTCGTCCTGTCTGTGGGGCCGCGGTCGAGCTGATTCGCTTGACCGTCATCCCCATCGTCAACGCATCCGAATGGCCGGTCTAAGAATTTTTCCTTTTTTTTTTTTTTTTTTTTTTTTTTTTTTTTTTTTTATTTTATCTTTTTTATTTTACTTTTCTTTTTATTCTTTCTTTCTTTTTTCTCCTACTCTTTTATCTTATCTTTTTTTTTTATCTCCTTATTATATCTCTCTTCTTTTTTTTTTTTTTTTTTTTTTTTTTTCTCTTCGTGCTTTCTCCGCGTCTTCTTTTACTTTTTGATCTTGCGTGTAGTTCTTCTCGTCCTCATGTCCTCTCTCTCGTCTTTCTCTCTTTTTCCTTCCCTCCTTAAGCTCTCTCCCTCGCGCTCCCCCCTTACCTTTTCTTCGCCCACGCACACCGTTTCTCTCTCTCGTTCTTTTCTTTTTCTTTTTTTTTTTTTTTTTCTCCCTTTCCGCTGCTTTCTCTTCTTTTCTCCTCTCCTCGCTTTTCGACCTCCTCTGCGCTATCCTCCTGCTTTTTTTTTTTCTCCTTGTTCCGCCGTTTTACTACTCTCTATTTTTTTTTTTTTTCTTTTTTTTTTTTTTTTTCTTTTTTTCTTCACCATCTTCTCCGTCCCCTCCTTCTTTTCTCCGAGATCTATCTTCGCTATTCTCTGCGCCGGTCGTCCCTTCCGCTCGGCGTATTTTCGTTCTCGCTTAAAATCTACGCCTTTTTCTGCGCGCAAGGGCTGGTATCCCGCGACCCTCTCACCGCCACCCTGGCACACGTACACGTCGGAATCGTCACTCTCTCCTCCCCTTCCCCCTCACACACTTCACCCCACCCTAAGGAATACCGGCGCATGCCTTCGTCTCCGCGAACTCGAAAGGCTGGAGGCTGCGTCGGTCACGGCCGACGATGCCTCGACCGTGTCCTTCGGGTGACAGCAGCCGAAAAAAGCGACAGCGCAACTGTGCTGGGCGTTCGAAACACTGAGCGTAGTTACGATCTTGGGTTAAAGTTTCGTTTGGTGGGTGGCTGCCTTGGTACGATGAACCAACCGCGGCTGCGGTGCGTCATGTCTTAATTTCGGCTGATCGCCGGTTCAACTACTGCCTGGGGAGGGCATGGGGGATGCGTTTCGAACGTCTCCTGGCCGGTACGGCCATCGCGCTTATTCTTTCCGCGGGAATGTCCGCACAGGCTGGACCCGCGGGGGACGGCGTCCCGGTAACCGAGCCGGCCGCAGTCAGCATAACGCCCGGGGACGTCGACCAATCCGAGCCGATCGCGCCGCGCGTCGAAGCCGTCGCCATTCCGCGAGCGGAGCCAGACGAGGGGCCTGCCATTTCGGCGCCGCTGCCGGCGGAAGTCGTCATTACACCCGCCGACATCGCCGCCACGCCTCCCGCCGCTGCCGGGACGCCGACTGCGTCCGCAGTCCCGGCGGCCATTCCCGTTCCCGCTCCGGCCGAGGTGATCATTTCGCCTGCCGATGCCGCGACCACGCCGGCGCGGGGCATGCTCCCCGCCTCCACTACCCCGGCCCCATCAGCTCCGCCCGCTCCGGTTATGGTGCTCGACCCGTTCGGAGAACGGCTGCGCGATTCGCTCACGAAGCCGGCCGATCGGATGTTCGACGCCAAGGCCCGCGCCTCCCTCGATGCGTTCTATAGCGAGCGCAAATACGCGCCGGTGTGGACCGAGAACGGCGCGATGCATGAGCGCGCCAAGGCGGTGATCGCGCAGCTCAACGCCGCCGACGCCGACGGGCTCGATCCGTCCGATTACGCCATTCCGAAGCTCGAGGCGAATGCCGGACCCGAGGCGCTCGCCGATTTCGAGCTCAAGCTCACCAGCGCAGTGCTGAATTACGCCCGCCACGCCGCGATCGGCCGCGTCCACTGGTCGCGCATCGCCCATGACATCTACTACGATCGGCCGGCGCTCGAGCCCGCCGACGTGCTCAAGACGCTTGCCTCGGCGAGCGACGCACGCGCGGCGCTCGACAGCTACAATCCGCAGCACGCCGCTTACAAGGCGCTGAAGGCGAAGCTCGCCGAAGTCCGCGGCCACAAGGGCGGCGCGGCGCCTATGGGCTATGGGCCGACGCTGAAGGTCGGCATGCAGGACACGCGGGTTCCCGAGCTGCGCGAGCGTCTCGGCCTTTCCGGCGATCCGACCAGCCTCGTCTATGACAAGGCGCTTGCCGACGCCGTGAAGGACTTCCAGAAGCAGAAGGGACTCGCGGCGAACGGCGCCTTCACCTCCGCCACCGTCGACGCAATGAATGGTCCGCGCAACGATCGCGCGGCCGATATCATCGCCGCCAATCTCGAGCGGTGGCGCTGGATCGCGCACGATCTCGGCCCATCGCATGTGATCGTGAACATTCCGGAATTCATGCTGCGGGTGTACGACAACGGCTCGTTGCTGTGGCAGACGCGGATTGTGGTCGGCAAGCCCGGCACGCCGACGCCGCTGCTGAGCGAGACGATGAAGTACATCACCGTCAATCCCACCTGGAACGTGCCGCCTTCGATCGTTTACGGCGAATATCTCCCGGCGCTGCGCCAGGACCCGACCGTGCTCGCTCGCATGGGGCTGCGTGTTTCATATAACCGCGACGGCGGCGTGCATATCTCGCAGCCGCCGGGAGCGGGGAATGCGCTCGGCCGTATCCGGTTCAACTTCCCGAACAAGTTCCTCGTCTATCAGCATGACACGCCGGACAAATACATGTTCGCGCACGAGAAGCGCGCGTACAGCCATGGCTGCATGCGCATCCAGGACCCCGACAAATACGCCGAAGTGCTTCTGTCGATCGCCCTGCCGAAGGAAGGCTATACCGCAGAACGCATCCGGCGCCTGTACGGACAGGGCGAGATCGACTTCAAGTTCCCGACACCGATCCCGGTCCACCTCACCTATCAGACCGCCTATGTCGACAGCGCGGGCAAACTCGTGCTGCGTGACGACGTCTACGGGCGTGACGCGCGCGTGATCGCCGCTCTCAAGTCCGAGGAGCGCAGGGTTGCGGACGCTCCGGCCGCCGAAGCCCCGCGCCGCGTCGCGTCGCCGTCGCGCCGGCAGGTGTACCAGATGCAGCCGCAATCGCGCGGGTTCAACTTCTTCGGGCTGTTCCGCTGAGGATTGCTCCCGTCGACTTATCGCGCGCCCGCGTTGATCGCGCGGGCGAGCGCGCGACCGATGCAGTCGTACCCCTCGCGCGAATTGTGCAGCCCGTCCCACGACACCAGGGCTCCGCGCGGGAGGCCGGCCTCGACCGAGCGGCGCATCAGGGCGAAGCGCGGGAATAGGCCGACCTGCTCCTCCCGCGCCGCTTCGGCGATCAGCGTCTCCATGATCCGATGATCGGACGATGCGAGCACCATCGGCGCGTATTGTCAGATCCATCAAAATGACATCGGCGCCTATTGCCTTGAGCGCACGAAGGCCCTGGATCACATGCGCCTTCAGCCCGTCAGCGCTGCCCCCCCAGGCTACGTCATTGGTGCCGAGCTGCCAGATCACGAGGTCGGGCCGGTGGGCGAAGACATCGCGTTCGAAGCGCGCCATGTTGTCCAGAATCGTCTCGCCGACACGGCCGCTATTGACGACCTCGATCCGAGCGTTCGGGCGGAATTTTTCGAGTTCGCGCCGCATCACCTCCGGATAGGTCGCGGCCGAATTGAGCATCCACAGGCCCCTCGTCGTCGATGAGCCGATGGCCACCACCTTGAGCGGCTCGCCCGACCGCAAGCGCGCCGCGGTGCGCCGGAGGGAAACGCCGAGCGTGAGATCGCGGTTGACCGTGAGGCAGAACTCCGCCGCCGAATTCGACCGGCGGCATTTGCGCGCGCGCGGGCATCGCCAAGGCGACGGCGAGCGCCAGGGCGGCGCACCCTGCGAATTTGCCCGCACAGTCAAGGAGCACGCTGACGATCATCCGGTCACCGCCACTGGACATAGGGCCGGCCCTTGATGCAACACAATTGCGAACGACTTTCCTACTATTCCCGCGGGTAGTCCATCCGGCCGGCGGGCGATCTCCCGCGACGGCAGCCTCGCCACTGGAGAGCGCATGACGCAACCCATCGTCGCCCGGCGGTTGGTGTATCACATCGGCGGCTATGATTTCACCCTGCCGGTGGACGCCGTGCACCGGCGTTTCGTCCGCGAGTTGCGCCGATTTGAGCGGACCTGGTCGACGAAGGCGACGGCATCGCCGCCTGCGATCGACGCCGACACAGCCTTATGGGATGTATTGACGGACGGCGCAGATTGGCGCGTCGAGACGCGTTACCGCTTCGTCCGCTGGGACGACCTCATTGCGGCGGCCGGCGAGCAACCCGCATGGAAACGCGTTCCGCGCGCTCTGCTTGCCTTTGTCGATTACATCGCGGGCGGCGCCCTGTGGGGCTATCTCCGCACGAACTGGCGCTACGCGCTGTTCTTTCTCTATCCCTACGTGCTTTTTTCCGGTCTTGCTGCGATCGCATGGCTGGCCGGCGCATTCATTGCGAAGACGAGCGGATCCGCACTGCCGGGGATCGCCGTAGGCATCGTCGCTTTTATCGCGCTGCTGCATTGGCTCGGGCGATGGCTTTTGCTTCCCCAACTCTTCGACGACTGGATCTTCGCACGCACTTATATTCGTGGCGGCGATCCGCTGCTCGAGCAAAGGCTCGACCGTTTGGCGCAGCAACTGGCCGCCGCCGCGCGCGCCGGCGCGGCGGACGAGATTCTCGTGGTCGGCCACAGCCTGGGCGCCGTGCTTGCGATCGACCTGCTCGATCGGGCGCTGCGGCTGAATGCTGCGCTCGGCCGCGACGGCCCGCCGATCGCCTTTCTTTCGGTCGGCTCGTCCATTCTCAAGATCGGGCTGCACCGCGGCGCCAAGCGCTTCCACGCCGCAGTCGAGCGCGTCGCTTCCGCGCCGGGCATATTCTGGGCGGAGTACCAGGCGCTGACCGACGTGATGAATTTCTACAAGACCGATCCGGTGGCGGAGATGGGCCTGACCGCCACGACCCATCCGGTGGTGCGGATCGTGCGCATCAAGCAGATGCTTGATCCGGCCGCCTATCGCCGCATCCGCCGCAATCTGTTCCGCGTGCACTGCCAATTCGTCAGCGCCAATGATCGGCGGACCGCCTACGATTATTTCATGTTGTTGTGCGGTCCCTTGTCGGTGAAGACACAGGTCGCCTTGCCCGAGGGCGCCGCCTCCGAGATCGGCGCGCATGGCGAGTTGCTGGCGCCCGCTTCGCACGATACGGCCGCGCACGAGCGACAGGCGCAGGCGGGCGAGTGAGCGATCGATGACACCCACGCTCGCCAAGGCCGTCGTCGTTTTCATCATGGTCGGCTGGTACGTGATCCGCTTTCGCTATGCACGGCGATCTCGCCGCACGCCGGTGGCGCGTAGCGCGCGCGGGCCGCGCGAAACCATACTGCTTTTGATTTCGCTGACCGGCCTCGGCATCATACCTTTCATCTATGTTGCAACCGGCTTTCCAGGCTTTGCCGACTACCCTTTTCAACCGGCGCTCGCTTGGCTTGGTCTCGTATGCGCGGTCGCCGCGCTTGTCATGTTTCGCCTGACCCACAAGGCGCTTGGGCGCAACTGGTCCATCAGCCTTGAAGTGCGGGAAGATCATCGCCTCATCACGGACGGCGTCTACCAATACGTCCGGCACCCGATGTACACGGCATTTTGGCTCTGGGCGGTGGCGCAGGCGCTCTTGTTGCCGAACTGGTTTGCCGGGCTCGCGGGCATTGTCGGCTTCGGCACGCTGTTCTTGGGACGCGTGGGGCAGGAAGAACAGATGATGGTGGATAGCTTCGGCGATGCCTATCGCGCCTATATGGAGCGGACCCGTCGCATCATTCCGGGAATCTATTGAGCCGGAGCGCTGCGGGCCGCCCAGGGTGCGAATCGTGGTTCACGCTCGCCGTTAAGCACCGAGAGATCGCCCTGTAAAATCATGCAGCCGTGCTGGGACTTCGTACCCGCAGCCCGTAGGATTGCCCAATTGATAATCAAATCCTAACCGAGTTGCTTAAAATTCCTTGAAGCCCTCTTGAGGCGCCGGACACAATCGTGGTGTTTGTGCAACGACTCCCTGAAAAGCGGCCACGGAAGGCCCGAGTCCATGTAGTTTTCATTGCAAAACGACGCCCTTTGGCCAAAGCTACACCCACCTGGAAGTTGCCGCGTCAGGTTGCTGGACAGTGGTGTCCACACACTTAGGGGGGGTCCCATGTTGAAGATTCTTCTAGCAGCTACTGCTTCTCTCGCCATGGTGGGTGCCGCTGTGGCCGCCGATCTGCCTCGCAAGGAGCCGCCGCCTCCGGTTGCCCCGGTTGGCAAGGCTCCGATCGGCAAGTTGCCCTTTGGTAAGGGCCCGGTCGTCGCGCGGTACTGAGCCAAGCGACCTTAACGGAGGGTCGCTCCGCGTCCCTCCGTTTCCTTCTCGCGAGGTTAGCCGATGCATGCATCGGCGCCTCCGAGATGGTTTTTTTCGACAACCCAGTTTTTCCCGCTCCGGCTGGCTGAACCGAGTTTAGACTTGGGAGGTATCGGTGCAGGACTTTGCACAGAAGCTTGGGCTCGCGGTCGGCGCCTGCTTGATCGCGGTTACGGTTGGGCTGAATCCGTCGGCCGCATTCGCGCGAGAGGCGAAGCCGGTCGCCGTCGCACATGCGAACCCGCAGGGCCCGGTCACCGAATCGGCTGATGCGGATCAGCAGCCTGCGGCGACGGAAAAAAATCGTCTGCCCTACTACGTCGATTTTCGCGCGCGTACGGCCGCGAGCTATGGCCACGCGTTCATCTGGTACGGCCGCACGGGCGAGCGCAAGGTGGAAGTCGCGGGCCTGCATCCGGCCACCGATAGCGTCGTGCCCTATATTCTCGGACATGTCATCCCGGTGCCGGCCGAGACCGGCGCGAGCTACGGCGATCTCGATGAAGACTATCTGACGGCGACCTATCGCGTCTATCTGACTGAAGCGCAGGCGCGCGCCGTGTTCGCCTACATCAAACGGAAGCAGGCGAATTCACCGCTGTGGAACGCAGCGACCTATAACTGCGTGGTGTTCATCTCCGACATCGCCCAGTTCATGGGCATGCGGGTTCCCGGCTCGCATCTCCTCTATCCGGAAGATTGGGTCAAGCAGCTTGCCGCTCTGAACCGCGGTCGCAAGACGGTGCAGTTTTCGGTCACGCAGTAATCGAGCGCCGCCGCCATCCGAGACCAGCCGATTTAGACGGCGCGTTGCATGATCTGCAGCGCGCCGTTTCCTTTTCCCGGGCATCGTGGAGTTGGGCGAATTGGCCCGATCGAACCTCACGAAATTGCCCTGCGAGCGCCCTCATCTAGGGGATGACGCGCAGACGGCGATGTCCGTATCAACACGCAATGATTCGATTTATCAGGCATTTCTTCAATCGCGTGGCATCGAGGGCATGTTTTTGCCACGATCACGAATTAGTGAAGCGCCCGTGAGCGGGGGTTGGGGGCTATCGGGGGCTGGGGGCGATAACGCTGCATTAACTAAATCCCACAAAGACTGCTTCAAACCTTTGCTGCGCGACGCTCGTCGCGCAGCAGTTGGATGCGGTCTCGATGAGAGATCGACAGTGCAGATGAGTCCAGTGTTGAACGCACGCCTCGAGTCAACCGTCGACAGAGTCCTCCGCAGCGGACAAAATCTCGGTCTTGCTGCACTCGTGCTCATTTTCGGCTGCAATTCCCTGCAGACGGCTGGCGCCAATGGCGACACGCGCACGCTTTCGTTTCACCACACCCACACCAACGAAGACCTCACCATTACCTACAAGCGCGACGGCCGCTACAACGAAGATGCGCTGAAGAAGCTTAATTGGGAGCTGCGCGACTGGCGGCGCAATGAAGCGGTCCGCATGGACCCGCAGGTCCTCGATGCGGTGTGGGAGCTGTACCGCGAAGTCGGCGCAACGCAGCCGATCGAAATCATCTGCGGGTATCGTGCGCCGGCGACCAATGAGATGCTGCGGCGGCGCAGCAGTGGCGTCGCTCGCGCCAGCCAACATACGCTCGGCAAGGCGATCGACCTGTACATCCCGGGCGTCTCGCTCGAAGCGCAGCGCGCGGCAGCCATGCGGCTGCAGCGCGGCGGCGTCGGATACTATCCGTCCTCGAACTTCATCCATGTCGACGTGGGGAGCATCCGCCACTGGCCGCGCATGAGCTATGACCAGCTTGCGCGCGTCTTCCCCAATGGCCGCACCGTTCACGTGCCGTCGAACGGCAAGCCGTTGCCCGGCTATCAGCTGGCGCTGGCCGATATTTCGAAGCGGGGCCGCGTGCCCTCACAGACGTCGCTCGATGCCGCACGCACCGCCGGCATCGACACCGCCGCGGCGGCTCAGCGTCCGAACCTCCTCGCGTCCCTGGTCGGCGGCGCAAACGATTCGGACGACGAGGAAGACACCGCTCGGCCTGCGAAGAAGTCGTCCAATTCGGTCGCGAATCGCGCCGGGGCCAAGACAGCCGCGGCATCGAATGCGAAACGCGAGCAAACGGTCGAGGCGCGCCGCCCAGAGACCCCTGCGAAGGATGAATCGGATAAGTCGGTCCGGACGGCCTCGGCCGATGGATCCGTGCCCAGCCTGGGAAACCCGCCGGCCCGCACGAACTCGGACGCAGAGCCGGCAACGAGCGTAACTCCCTGGCCGCTGCGTCCAGAGGCGCAAACGGACCGCGTCCCGATCGATCTTGCACTCGCCTACGCCGCCGAGTCGCAGCGCCCTGGTCCCACGGCCGTCCGCACCGCCGCCATGGCGCCATCAATCGATCGTGGCCGCGCTGGAGCCAATGCGGCTGAGCGCGGGCCCGAGGCCGACCCGGTCACGGTGGTGAAAAAGAGCGATGCCAGGCTGACCACGGATTCGAACGCCGAGTCGCCCGTGCCCACCACGAAGCTGCGCGCGGCCGCTCCGGTCACCGCCGGCATGGCGTTTGACGATCCCTGGCTGCGGGCGGCAATGTTCGCGCCAAGCCTGCACACGTCGCTGACCATGAGCACCTATGGGGAACTCGATTATGGCTCGATCCGGCCACTCATGCAGAAGCCGGTGACGACGCTCGTCATGACCTTCTCGGAGGATCCGCTGAACGGATTGGTTTGCGAGCACTTCCGCGGCGGCGCCGTGGTGTTCCTCGCGACCGTCACCTTCAAGCGCACCGCCTCCCTGCGAATGCAATGAGCCAGTTTTAGACTGCCCAGCAAAATGAAATGCCCGGCCTGAGGCCGGGCATTTTTTTCGATTGGAGAGGCCGGAACTATTTCTCGGGCGAGTCAGAGCATCCCGAGGGCGTGCATATAGGTCTCGAGAATCGCCTCGTGCTCCTGGCGCTCGGTCTTGTCTTGCTTGCGGAGCCGGATGATCGTCCGCAGCGCCTTCACGTCATAGCCGTTGCCCTTCGCCTCGGCATAGACGTCGCGGATGTCATCGGCGATCGCCTTCTTCTCCTCCTCGAGACGCTCGATCCGCTCGACCACCGCCTTCAGTTGATTGGCAATGGCGTTCGGGGCGGCGTTTTCGGTCTCGCGGACCGCAGCGGTCGCTGGCATGGGCGCTCCTTGTCTGGCCGGGATGACCCTTGGTCGTGCGCCCATTCCGAAGGATTCAGCCGGCAACTTCAAGGCGGACGCGCGCGAAACTGCACATGATCCACACAAAGCTTCCGGTGTGAATAACAAACGACTAACGGCGGAGAGATGGGCGCCTCAGTGCTTGTGCGCAGCGGCATGCGCGTGCGGAAAGCGGCCTGCTGTTCGGGCGTGGCTTCGCGCTGGTATTTCGCCTTCCACTCCTCGTAAGGCATGCCGTAGACCTCGGCGCGGCTCTCGTCCTTGGTGAGTGGAACCCCCTTGGCGTCGGCCGCCTCCTTGAGCCAATTGGACAAGCAGTTGCGGCAGAAGCCGGCGAGATTCATCAGATCGATGTTCTGCACGTCGGTGCGCGCGCGCAAGTGATCGACCAGCCGCCGAAACACCGCGGCTTCCAGCTCGGTGCGGATCTTCTCGTCCATCGGTGATCTCCGTGGTTCGCAACCGAACATAGGGCCCCTTCCCTCGCCTTTCCATGGGGCGAAGCCATCGGTCGCGGACGGTGCGTCGGCCGTGCTATGGCTGCGCCCGGATCGGTCTAGCGATGAACCTGGGAAACCCCTCCAACGGCGCGCGCGCCAAGCTGCGCAGGCTGTTCGATACGGCCGTCGCCGCCGCACATCCGTCCTCCTGCCTGCCCCCCTGCCTTCCCGCGCCGCCTGCGGACGGCCGCTTGGTGATTCTCGCCGCCGGAAAGGCCGCCGGAGCCATGGCCGAAACCGCCGAGCGGCATTACCTCGACCGGCTGGGCTGGCCGCCGAACCGATTGACTGGACTGGCGGTGACGCGACACGGCTATGGCCGCCCGACGCGGGTCGTGCGGGTCGTCGAGGCAGGACACCCCCTGCCCGACCAGGCGGGGCTGGCGGCCACGGAGACGGCGCTCGCGCTCGCGGACGAGGCGGATGCGGACGACCTCGTGCTGGCGCTCATATCGGGCGGCGCATCGGCGAACTGGATCGCGCCGGTCGCGGGCCTTTCGCTTGGCGACAAGCAGGCGGTCACGCGAGCGCTGCTCGCCTGCGGCGCCGCCATCGGCGAGATCAACACGGTGCGCAAGCACCTGTCCCGCATCAAGGGCGGACGGCTTGCGCGGCGCGTCCATCCCGCGGGCCTCATCACGCTCGCCATCTCCGATGTGCCGGGCGACGACCCTGCAGTGATCGGCTCCGGCCCGACGGCGCCCGACCCCTCGACGCTTGCCGACGCCCGCGCCATCATCGCGCGATATCGTCTCGATCCGCCTGCTTCGGTCCGGCAAATTCTTGACGATCCCGCCAACGAGACACCCAAGCCGGGCGATCCGGTCTTTGCCAATGCCAGGTTCTCGATCGTGGCGCGCCCCCTGGATGCATTTCGAGCCGTCCAGGAAACCCTCGCCGCCGCGGGCGTTGCATGCGTCTTCCTGGGGGACCTCGTCGAGGGGGAAGCGCGCGAGGTCGCCGCGCAGCACGCCGAGCTCGCCTGCTCCTTGCAGCGCGAGGGCCGCACTGCCGTGATTCTTTCAGGGGGCGAGTTGACGGTCACGGTCCGCGGACAAGGACGCGGCGGCCCGAATCAGGAGTACGCACTCGCTTTAGCGATCGCGCTTGCGGGAACGCCGGGCATCGCCGCAATTGCCGCCGACACCGACGGCACCGACGGGGGCGCCGGCGACGCCCAGGACCCCGCCGGGGCCTTCATCGACGAAACAACCCTTGCGCGCGCACGCGGAATCGGCCTCGATCCCGCCGTCTTTCTTGCCGACAACGACGCGACGGGGTTCTTTACCCGTATCGGCGATCTCCTTGTCACTGGGCCAACTTGTACGAATATCAACGATTTTCGGGCGATCCTCGTTGAGGGGCGATAGGGTCGGAACGATCCGTGCGGACAGGAATGTGGCAACGATCGGTCATTACGAGGTCGTCTTTCCTCGCTTTGTCTCACTTCGCCGTGCTGACAACGGCGGCCGCCGCATGCATGTTCTTGCTCGCCTTTGGTTTGATCACTTCCGCCCACGCTGATTTCCGCCTGTGCAACAACACCGGCGGGCGCGTGGGGGTCGCCATCGGATACAAGGACAGCGACGGCTGGGCGACCGAGGGGTGGTGGAACTTGGCCGCCCGTTCGTGTGAGACATTGCTGCGGGGCACTCTCATCGCGCGCTATTACTACATCTACGCGGTCGATTACGACCGCGGGGGCGAATGGTCGGGGCAGGCGTTCATGTGCACGCGCGACAAGGAGTTCACGATTTGGGGCACCGAGGACTGCCTCGCGCGCGGCTATGACCGCACCGGTTTCTTCGAAGTCGACACCGGCGAGCAGCAGACCTGGACGGTGCAGCTCACCGACTCGACCGAGCAGACCACGCAACGCCCAGCGCCCGGGGCGCCGCTCACGACCATTCCGCCGGCGCAAGGGCGAAACGCGCCCTCCCCGCCGCAGTTTCCCGGCGGAAGTCCGGCCCGATGAGACGTCAGCGTCGCGTCAAGATCATTGCGACTCTCGGTCCCGCCTCTTCCGACCAGGCGGCGATCGAACGGCTGTTCGAGGCCGGCGCCGACCTGTTCCGCATCAATATGAGTCACTCCGCGCCCGAGCGGATGCGCGAGATGGTGCAGATGATCCGCAAGATCGAGCGGGCGCAGGGGCGGCCGATCGCGGCGCTGGTCGATCTGCAAGGGCCGAAGCTGCGCATCGGCACGTTCGAATCCGACGTGGTCTATCTGGAGAAAGGCGCGACGTTTGTCCTCGACTCCGATCCCGCGCCCGGCAATAGCGGGCGGGTGCATGTGCCGCATCCGGAGGTGCTGTCCGCGCTCGAACGCGGGCACCGCCTGCTGCTCGACGACGGCCGCGTCCGCCTGTTCATCGTGGAGGCGTCCCCGTCGCGGGCGGTCGCCGAGGTCGAGCTTGGCGGCAAGCTCAGCGCCCGCAAGGGGCTCAATCTCCCTGACACGGTGATCGCGCTGCCGACGCTGACGCCCAAGGACTACAAGGACCTCGAAGCGGCGCTGGACGCCGGCGTCGACTGGGTCGCGCTCTCCTTCATTCAGCGTCCCGAGGACATCGCCGCCGCCAAGAAGATCACGCGCGGGCGCGCGGCGGTAATGGCGAAGATCGAAAAGCCGCAGGCGGTCGGCTGGCTCGCGGACATCATCGAAGCGGCTGATGCGCTGATGGTCGCGCGCGGCGATCTCGGCGTCGAAATGCCGCTGGAGCGGGTGCCCGGCGTGCAGAAGCAGATCACCCGCGCGGCGCGGCGGGCTGGAAAGCCGGTGGTCGTCGCCACCCAGATGCTCGAGTCGATGATCACGAGTCCGGTGCCGACGCGCGCCGAAGTCTCGGACGTCGCCACCGCCATTTTCGAGGGCGTCGACGCGGTGATGCTCTCGGCGGAATCGGCCTCCGGCCAGTATCCGGTCGAGGCGGTCACGACCATGAACCGGATCGCCGAGGCGGTCGAGCGCGACCCCACTTACCGGTCCGTCATTCATGCGCAGCGCACCGAACCGGAACGCACCGGCGCGGACGCGATTTCGGCGGCCGCTCGCCAGATCGCGGAAACCCTCGACCTGTCCGCCGTCGTCTCGTGGACATCCTCCGGCGCCACCGCCTACCGCGTGGCGCGGGAGCGGCCGGACATGTCGATCGTCGTGATCTCGCCGAAACAGGAGACGGCCCGCCGGCTCGCGCTGGTGTGGGGCGTCCATTGCGTCGTCGGCGCCGACGCAAGCGATCAGGACGACATGGTCGAGCGCGCGTGCCAGGTCGCGTTCGCGGAGGGTTTTGCGCGCGCGGGCGACCGCATCATCATTGTCGCCGGCCTGCCGCTCGGCATGCCCGGCACCACCAATATGGTGCAGATCGCCTATGTCGGGAGCGAGCACCCCTAACGACGCCGGCGCTCCCTCCTACCGCCTCCGAGCCTCGCAATCGCGCGGGACTATCGGTCACGTCACGGTCAAGGCCGCGCCGCCGGCGGCGCAGAGCAGAACCACCAGCCAGGGCGGCGTCCGCCAGATATGCAGGAGCAGGAAGGCGGCGGTTGCAAGCGCAAAGTCGCTCGCATTGAGAATGCCGGCCGTCCATACCGGATTGTACAGCGCGGCGAGCAGAAGACCGACCACGGCGGCGTTCACGCCGCGCAGCGCCGCCTGCGCCGCGGGACGCCGGCGCAGCTCTCCCCAAAACGGCAACGCCCCGAACAAGAGCAGGAAAGACGGTAGGAAGACCGCGACCAGGCACAACGCCGCTCCCGCCCAGCCGTTCGGCTTTGGCCCCATGACTGCGCCGAGATAGGCGGCGAAGGTGAACAGCGGTCCGGGCACCGCCTGCGCCGCGCCGTAGCCGGCGAGGAACGTGTCGTTGCTCACCCAGCCGGGCGGCACTACGGAAGCCTGCAACAGCGGCAGCACGACATGGCCGCCGCCGAACACCAGCGAGCCCGCGCGGTAGAACGCGTCGAACAGCTTGATCGCCTGCCACTGCGTCGCCGCGGCCAAGACCGGCAGGCCCATCAAGAGCACGAAGAACAGCGCGAGAAACGCCGCTCCCGCGGCGTAGCCCATGCCCAGGGGCAACGAAACGTGGTTCGCGGGCGCCGCCGCGCGCAATCGCCACACGCCGATCAAGCCGCCGAACGCAATCGCAACAAGCTGCCCCCAAACGGTCGGAACCAGAAGCACGATCGCGGCGCCGGCGACCGCCAGCGTCGCGCGTTCGCGGTCGGGCGCGAGCGTGCGCATCATTCCGAGCACCGCCTGCGCCACCACCGCCACCGCCGCCACTTTGAGCCCGTGGATCCAGCCGACGCCGGACAGGTCGCCCAAGGCGCTCACGCCATAGGCGAACAGCACGAGCGCCAGCGCAGACGGCAGCGTGAAGCCGACCCAGGCCGCGAGCGCCCCGAGATAGCCCGCGCGAAACAGCCCGATCGAGATGCCGACCTGGCTGGAGGCAGGTCCCGGGAGGAATTGGCAAAGCGCCACAAGGTCGGCATAGGCATGGTCGTCGAGCCATTGCCGGCGGGCCACAAACTCCTCGCGGAAATAGCCGAGATGCGCGATCGGCCCGCCGAACGAGGTGAGCCCGAGCCGCGTAAAGGCTGCGAGCACTTCGATCGCATTGCCGGCGGCCGTCGTTCTAACCGCACCTTGAGCCACGTCATGCGTCGCCATGGGACATATCCAGCAAGCCGGCGAGTTTCGGGCTGCAGGATTAGCACGTGACGTGTGACGGAAACCATGGCTTCTGTTAGAGCGTGATGATTTCGGCTTGGACCGCCAACCTTCGTCCTCGTGGTCATGCTCCGCGGAAGCGGGGCATCCAACAATTGCAGAGAGCGTTTGCGTTTACTGGATCGCCGCATGTGCGGGCGATGACGGCAGAAAATTTGTCGATTGCACGTCAATTTATCCCGCTCCGACGGAGCGGACGACTCTCGTTAGAGTTCTGCGCTCAGCACCAAATCGATGAGAAAGGGCTTGTCGTCGCCGAGCGCGCGGTCGAGCGCGGGCGCGATCTCGGCAGGCCGCTCGACGCGGACCGCATCAACTCCCTACCCTTGCGCGAGCGTGTCGAAGCGCAGCTCGGGCGCAGCGAGATCGAAACTCTCGGGCTGCGCCTGGTCCTCCGGCTCGCGCCGGTCGCGCCAATATTACTGCAGATTACACTGCTGTCCGGCAATTCTGCCGGGGGCATAGTGTAACGCGCTGATAAGGACTAAGAAAACGGATTTTGGGGGGTGTCACCGATTCCGAAGTGATTTTGAGAAACTGGGGTTTTTCGACCCCGGAGTTTTCTCATGCCGATCGGCAAACTGGTTTTCGCCCAGCTTATGGACTTTCTCCCACTCCATACGTTCCGGCGTTGCGTTGCGCGTTACCCTTCGAATATCCGACCAAAACCTTTTCACATCTCGATCAATATTTGAGCATGGCGTTTGCGCAATTAACGTTTCGCGAAAGCTTGCGCGATATCGAAGTCTGTTTACGTGCGCATGAAGCCAAGCTTTATCATCTCGGCATTCGCGGACACGTCGCTCGCAGCAATCTGGGCGATGCGAACGAGAAACGCGATTGGCGCATTTATCGCGATTTCGCGAACAGCTTGATCGCGCAAGCGCGGCGGCTCTACGCGGACGATGCCTTCGCGGTTGATCTGGACAACACCGTGTACGCTTTAGACACGACAACGATTGACCTATCGCTCAAAGTGTTTCCGTGGGCACATTTTCGCAAGGCCAAAGCTGCCGTGAAGATGCACACGCAGATTGATCTGCGCGGTAACATTCCCTCGTTTATCCACGTTTCCGACGGCAAAATGCATGAGGTGAACGTACTCGACCTCATGACGCCGGAACCCGGCAGCTTCTCGATCATGGATCGCGGTTTCCTTGATTTTGCGCGCCTGTATCGCCTGACGCAGGCGGGTGCTTTCTTCGTCATCCGCCCCAAAAGCAACACGGCTTTCCAGCGCGTGTATTCACGATCCGTCGAAAAAACAACAGGCTTGCGCTGCGATCAGACCGTTCGGCTCACAGGCGTCACGTCAGCCAACGACCATCCGCAATATCTGCGCTACGTCGTTTTTTATGACGAAGAGAACGACAAACGCCTCGGGTTCTTCACCAACAATTTCGAGCTTCCGGCTTTGACCATCGCCCAGCTCTACAAATGCCGTTGGCAGGTGGAGTTGTTCTTCAAATGGATCAAGCAGCATCTGCGCATCAAGGCGTTTTTCGGCACGAACGAGAACGCGGTGAAAACGCAAATCTGGCGCCATCAGTGTGTACGTGCTCGTTGCCATCGTCAAAAAACGTCTCGGCGTCGCAGCGTCGCTCTACACAATCCTACAAATTCTCAGCCTCACGCTTTTCGAGAAAACACCGTTGGATCAACTGCTTAACGATATCGCTCTACAAAATCTAGATTCAGTCGATTCCAATCAATTGAATTTCTTCAGTTAATTGCCGGACAGCAGTGCTGCAGATTGTATTTGAGAATGCGGTAGCTCTTATTGTTGCAGACGACGAACTTGGCGCCGACGCCATGGCGCGCGGCCGTCGCCAGCGCCTGGATCGTGCTGATCGCGCCGCCGTCGCCGGCGAATCCGAACACTGTGCGGCCAGGATGCGCGATCTTCAGCCCCACCGTGCCGGGCAGCCCGGTGCCGAGCATCCCGACGCGCGTCTGGAACCAGGTGCCGGGCTCCTCCTGCGGCAGATAGCGCAACAGGTCGGGCGCGCTCGTCAGCGCCTCGTCGAAGATGAGCGCCGGCTGCGGGAGCTTCGCAAGTCGCTCGGCAAGGTCGGCCATGAAGCGCGCGGGCTGCATCGGCACGCTGTCGCGCACCTGCGCATCCCGTTCCAGCTCGGCGCGCCGGCGCGCCGTCTTCTCCGCTTCCTGTTGCTTGCGGCGCTCGCCCGCCCGCTCGCACTCCCCCGCCGTCATGGTCTCGCGCAAGGTCGCGGCAAGCCGCGCGAGCGTCATCTTCGGCTCTGCTAGCGCGCCGATCGCGAGCGGGAAATTCTTGGCGATTTCGGTCGCATTGAGATCGAATTGGATGACGTTAGCGTTTTCGGCGAACACGCTTTCGAGCGAAGGAAACACCTCCGGCAGCACGGTCGTGCCGCAGACGAGCACGACATCGGCGGCGGAGATGATCGGCAAGCTGTCGTCGCCGAACATGTGGCCGAGATAGCCGCCGAACAGCGGATGCGAGGCGCGCATGTTCACTTCCGAACAATTGCCGCCCCACACGACGGCGCCGGCAAGATCGGCGACCTCGGTCAGCTCCGCCTGCGCGCCCGCGGCGGCAATGCCGTCGCCCATCAGGATCAAGGGATGCGTCGCGGAGCGCAAGAGACGCGCGGCCTCGGCGATCATCTCCTGCTCGGGAATGATGGACGAGCGCACCGGGAACGAGCGCGCGACGGGCTCGCGGTTCGGCTGATCCAGCACGTCAATGGGCAGCGCCAGAAATACCGGGCCCATGGGGGGCGTCGCGGCGGTCTTGATCGCGCGCCGCAACAGGCGAAGCAGCGAGCCGGGGTCGACCACCCGCCACCCACACGGCCCATTGGCGTCGGATTTCACGAACGGCCGCGCGATCGCCGCAAGGTCGGCCGCCATCTGGCCGTCCAGCGCCTCGTAGCGCAGCCCCGCTTCGCCCGCGATGACCACCATAGGCGTGTAGCCGCGGCGGGCGTAGTACATCATGCCGAGCCCATTCGCGAGCCCGGCGTAGCTGTGCAATTGCACCAGCGCGGGCCGCCGCCAGGCGAAGGCGTCGCCATTCAACGCCATCGGCGGCGATGCGCGCGCAAACGCGTCGGCGATCGCTACCGCCGGGCCTTCATGGAGCGCGAGGTAATAGCGGAAGTCCTTGAACTCTGGGCTGCGCAGCGCGTCGAACAGATTTTCTTCCGAGCTGCCGGGATTGCCGAACATGCAGGTGACGCCGTCGGCCAGCAACTGACGGAAGAAGGCGAAGCGGCCTGTGTTTTCGTTCCGCATGGCGGCGGCTCCGGCGTTCACCAGCCGTAGCGCCTGAGCCCGTTCTCGATCACCTCCACCACCATGCGCCCGGTCATGTAGGAATCGGGCGTCGAGCGCCCGGTGATGAAGGGATAGGCGACGATGTCGTCGGACTTGAACCAGATCGCCTCGACGAGCGGCGTGTGGCCGGTCGTCGTCGCCTGCAGGTCGATATGGGCGCCCGCTTCGACGAGCAGCTTGACCACGGCGAGATGGCCGCCCTGGCAGGCCTTGTGAAGCGGCGCGGCGCCCGCCCGCCGATCCACGGCATCGACAAGCGCGCCCGCCTTCAGCAGCAGCTGCGCGATTTGTTGCGTTCCCGAGCCCGCAGCCAGCATCAGCGGCGTGAGGCCGCTGTCGGGATCGAGCACATTCGGGTTACCACCGTTTCGCGCGAGCGCCTCCTGCGTCCCCTCGACCGAGCGATGGCGGACCGCTTGCGCCAGGTCGATTGCGCAGCCTGCGTCGGATCGTGCGCCCCTGCGTCGCGGGCTCATGGCCGCTCCCTTCCTCACAGATTGCGGTAAGCGCGCACGAGCGGGGAGATGTCCCAGAACACCCGCCACTCGCTGATCAGCCGGTTGCGCACGCGCAGGAAGGTCGCGACGTAGAGATCGTATTCGTTCTGGTTCGCGATGCATTGCGCGTGCTCGTGGACGACGCACATCGCGCGGTCGCCGTCGATCATCGGCTCGCCTAACGGTTGGAAGGCCAGCATGCGGGAATGCGCCGACCAAACGTCAAAGCTGCGCAGCACCGCCGGCAAGCCGCGATAGGAGCCGAGCCAGGGCGCAAGGTCGCTCACGCCCGGCACCGGCGGGATGTTGTCCCACACCACGTCCGGATCGACGAGCTTGAGCGCGTCGTCGAACTTGCCCTGCGCGAGGTTGTGGAACCAGGCCGTTGCGATCGCGCGCGTGTCGGCCGGGTTGGGCGCTTGCGCGGGCGCCGGCAGCGCCGGCAGCTGGTCGCGCGGCGGGAATTTCGCCTTCACGTCATCGAGAAAGCCCTCATACTTGCGCAGCGCCCACACCTGCTCAAACTCGAGGAATTCCCGCATGGGCAGCCAGCCCATCGAGTTGCGGTCGAGATTTTCCAGCGAGTTGGCGTTGACGATCGCGATGATCCGATGCTGCGAGACCACTTTGTAGAGCTGGACGAAGCCCGCGCGGATGCCTTCCACTCCGTGCGCGCCTTCGAGCGCCTCGAGATCCCAGAGCTGGTCCTGCGGAATCCGCCCCTGGTAGTTCCACCGCATCTGCACATAGAACAGCATCGCTCGTCCCCTCTCTTTTGCACGTCAGCGTTGGCCCGGCGGGATGATCCAGCGCTCGCGCGCGACGAAATTGAAGGCGTAGGTCTCGTGCACATAGGGTCGCGCGGTGAGCGCGGAGGTGAAGCTGCGGTCAGCGAGCAGCGACTCGACCGCGGCGGGTTCGCGCAGCGCAAGGAGTTCGACCGCATCGAAGGGCGGTTCGCCGAACCCGTACAAGGCGTCGCGCGAAAAGCCGACGGTGTGGAGGTCGATCCCGTAGCGGCCGGCGACCGCGGCGCGGTCCTCACTGAGGCGCTGGCGGAACGCGGCCAGCGCCAGTTCCGGCCGCCGCTTCAGCAGCACGTAGATTTTGGCGCACTCGGGCGCACTCGCTCCGCCATCGTCCTTGAGCGCCCGCGTCTCTGTATCGAGCACGAGGGTGCGCCAGAACGAGGCCCAGCGCGGTTCGTCCAGCCGTGCGCCTTGCAGAAACTCCGGCGACTGCAGCGAGCGCTTGCGCGGCTTCGTCTGCGAGCCAGATTTCCGCCACGCCCTGGTAGAACCAGGGAACGTCGCGTCCCGTCTTCAGCGGCAGGCGCGCGGCGACGAGATACTGCCTGATTTGCGGAATCTTCGCCGCAAAATCGACCGCATGGAAATTGATCCAGTAGCTTGTAAACGCCGCGTCGGAGAGGCCCGGTTTCGGACCGGCGAAGATGAATTGGTGGATCATGCCGCCCCCCTTCATATTCGCTGAAAGAACCGGCGGCTCTACTCCCGCTGGCGGCGCATTGAATGCGCGCCGCGTGCCGGCGGAATACCGTCATTCCGGGGCCGCCATAGGCTTGATCGTCGCTGTTGAGCGCTTCGATCCAGGCGGCGTCGCGCAGCGCAGGGTGTGAGACCCAGTAGCCGTCGCCGAAGGCGGCGTTGTTCAGGCTTGCGAAGACAAGGAACTCGGCCTCGCCGAGCCAGCGCCGGAACGCCAGCACCCGATTGGCGTCGTGGACATGCAGCACCTCGACATGGGGCGACTTCAGCGCCGCGTAGCGGCGGCGTAGTCGGATGATGTCCCGATAGAAGGCGAATAGCTTGGCGCCGCTTGTCGTGCGGAGGGCGGCAAAATCCTCGCGGTGATCGATCCAATCGTCGTAACGGTATGGCTCCTTGGCGCCGACTTCCTCGCCCATGAAAAACATCGGGATGCCCGCGGCGAGCAGAGTGAGGCCGCAGGCGACGCGACAGCGGCCCTCCGCCCGATAGCGATTGCCGTTGAGCGCGCCGTTGACCGCGGTCTGGATCGTGCGGGCGGAATTCACGCGACGCTCGCCGTCCATGTAGTAGGCGTTGCCGGCCTGATCGTGCGACTCGTGATAAATGACGCGACCCGGCGTCGCCTGCAGCGCGCCCGCGAGATAGGACATCGCGAGAGGCTCGTTGCCGCCGAAGCCGGCGACATAAAGCAGGCGCGCATTGTGCGTGTCGTTTTGCGAGTCGCCGATGAGATGGTGGTACCACTCGGCCCACCAGACCGTATAGGTTTCAGTCCGTAAGTCAATGAGTTAACTTATGTTCTAGATTTACGGTCCGTCCACAACAGGCCGTGCAACCCGCTTTGAACCCCGTTCACCGAACCTTTGACTGGCGGGCGAGGATGTAGGCGCGGGAGTTGCCACGCTCTTTCAAGGTTACATTGTCACCTTGATCCGCTCTTGCCGCCTCCTGAGCCACGCCCTTTCAAGTTGATATTATCAACTTGATCCGCCTTTGCCTTTGCCGATCGCCGGTCGCCGCCGTGCTTGGCTAGTCCAACCCGTTTTGGGATCGACCGCGTTTGATCGCGTTTGATCGCCTTTGATCGCATCTGTTGGGGTAGTGTCGGCGCCGAAAATAACTGTTGATCCTACCCCAACCTAAGGGATAGGCCGCGCGTTTTTTTACCGAGCGGGCGCGGCGAACCGCGACTATTGATTTCATTAGATAAAACCCGAAACTTAGTTCTTGGTTACGCTCGCGGCCGGCCTATATTTAACATTGGTTACCGTTCACGTTCGTTCGACGAACGTATGTCTAGATATATAACCCAAAAAGGAGGGCCACAAATGCAACGTCGTTATGTTCCGAAGCCTGTTAAGATTTTACCTAATAAAGAGACGCGGCACCGTCTCGGCGACCTCGGGCGTACATGTTTTTATGAAACTTTCGTCAAAACAGGTCGACTAAAACCTGTGCGTATCTCGCAGCGCCGTATTGGTTTCGTCGAAGATGAGGTTGATGCAGTCGTCGCCAAAATCGCGGCGGCGCGAGGCAAGTGATGCAATCCACACCCTTCACGGGCCTGTTTGCGGCGCTGAACCACGAGCCAGTACCGAGCGGCAAGGCCAATCTGGAGTGGAAGCAGTGGGATCAGCGCGTCGAACATCTATGCAAAGATGCGTTGCAAGCATCGCCAAGTTAAAAGCTCGACATCCAAGCCGGCGATCCGGGCTCGATCGGTGTCGCGAGTTGTGCGACGAGGCAAAAATGGTATCCGACCTTGCCAATGAATGTCCGATCGAAACGGAAATCCAAATGGCGATTTTGGATGAGGAGCGAAAGCGGCGGGCGTCGCGAGGCGAGTGAAAGCAAAAATGGAAAACGATACGTGGACGGGTACAAGAAGAGATAAAGGCACGCGAGCGGCTGGCTAACTGAACTGGAGATAGAGCGTCTCCGCCAGGGCTGCGATAACTTCTGGGACGAGAGTGCCGAGTTTTGCAGCGCATCATAAGGGCAGCAAGGATTAAGGCAGCGCTAGCGAAGAAGCCGGAGTTTCCATCGCTGACGTGGCAACCGCAATGGCGCCAATGATGATGATGGCCAAGCCTACCCAACAACCGTTTGGTAGCGGTAGAGAAGATTGATGTCCCCTTTGACGTCGTCGATCTTCGACAGGATGGCATCTAGCTTCAGCTCAACTCGCGCAAGATCGTCCACTTTATTTGCCTTCTACAGGTCTACCTCTATCTGAGGCACGTCGCTTACGCGACCAAGCAGCCACATCAATTATCGCACGCGTTGCGAATATAACGACAACACCGATTATCAAGGTGATCCAAATCACAGGTTCAGTACTCCTTCAAACGGTCCAGCGCCTCGGCTTGGTACCGCAACGCTTTCGCAGCAGCGGCGCGCGCCTCGGCAGAGATTATTGGCTCTCCGCTAACCGGATCGCGCGGCGGGCTCTCAAAAATAGCCGCGTAGATACGCAGCACGCTCGGGTGATTAACCGTGGTCATGGTAGCGCCTCGAAACACAAAAAGGGGTGAGGGCGATCCCAGCCGGGGCGACGCTGCTGGGCCTTTTCGCGCCAGGTGAGCACCGAGACCGCCCTCAATCTACACATACGTTCAATCTATACATACGTTTCAGGCGCAACGACTTATACACACGTTTAAGGCGCGCCGTTGTCCTCTTTATGACCTCATCCACCTCGATATCGAGGATATCGTCGTGGCCGCAACCGTCCAGCGCGCTCGTCACCTCAGACAGGAACCATTCTCTCCATCTGATCGGTACAAATGCGGCGTGTTGGCGGATCAGTGCCATTTGTGCGCTAGTTAATCTGAACATCAATCGACCATGGTTAATTCCATAACCAGGCAGCCCATGCGGCCAGCATGCAATGCCAACCGGTGAGCGCAATGCAGGCTTCAGCAAAATGAACATTCAGCATCAATTCACCCAACTCAGCGTCACATCCACCGGACGCTTGTGGCGCCCTAACGCAGTCGAATAATTAAAGGCTGCCGATGCCGCGTCGACTTGATCTTTATATTTTCCGTTTGGGAATTTCGCGGCTTCATTCGAGAATGAATACTGCCACGAGCCAGCACACAAAGAAACATTTCCGCCTTGAACTTGTGCAGCCAACGGTTCAGCCCGCAGTTCCTTATTGCCCACCGGGCGATCAGCAATAACCTTATAGCCAGCCAAGGCCCGAATTGTTGCCTCGGCGCTTTCTTTGCCGCCCGAGCCGGGTTCCTGTTCGACGACGACCGTGTAGTTTCGACAGCTCGCGGCGTCGGTCTGGGTGATGTAGAGTATGCGCTGCTCACGCGTTAGTGCCGACCACTGACCGCGCTCAACATGCTCGATGATAAACGTACCATCATCCATCTTGTGCATTAGCACGCCGGCGGTATAGGCTGCTGTTTCACTAGCTGTCGTACCAGCCTTATCCCACGATCGCACCGAAATGCGAATACGTGAGCGGTCGAACACCTTCACCGTGCGAAGCTTCTCAATCGGGAAAAGCTCGCCCCCGACCACGATTGGGTTTTGTTGCCAAAGCGCTTCCCACGATGACCGCGAAAGCGCCTGTTGTTGCCGCTTTAGGAATTCTAGACTTTTGTGCTCGGGAAACAACGGCTCACGCGCGTAGCGATATTCTTCGTTCACTTCAGCAATCGCCGGAAAGCGTAGCACCTTCACCGCGCTCCCGGGAAAGTTCGCCAGTAGTCGTCCCCCGGGATCATCGACGTGCCAGCGTGTCATGATCAAAATCATGGCGCCGAATTCAGCGAAACGCGACAGGAAATCATCTGTCAACCAATTCCAGACGCGCTCGCGTTCCTTTTCTGAGTTGGCTTCCGCCCGGCCTTTAATCGGGTCGTCAATCACTCCAATGCTCAGCTCCTCACCAGTGATCGGCCCGCCCACCGTGGTCGCCCGGAAATAACCCGTGTTGGCGACGAATTCGAGGATGTTGGTGTTACGCAAATATCCCGAGTTGGAAGAGTGGGACAACTCGGTACCTGGGAAAATCTCCTGGTACTTAACGGAGTTCATCACCCGCTGCATTCTAAGATTAGCCCGCACACACAACCGATCAGAGAAGCTCGTGTAAACCAGTTTCTCACTCGGATCCTTACCCGCAATCCACGCGAGGAAGTCGATAACAGTTAACGATTTGCCGTGCTGCGGGGGTGTGTTAATCATCAAAATGGGACGCTTGCCCGCTAGGTAGTCAGCGTAGAACTCCTGAAGCGTCGTAGCCAGAACGTACGTGAACCAGCCCCACTTCAATGTTGGATTGGTAAGCTGGCGAAAAACATAGAACTCGTTAGCCGCTCGCGCATAAGCAAGTTGCCTGAGCAGATGGACACTGTCTAACGTCAGCACCACACTCATGCATGCCCTTTACGCACCTCGCGGTTTGGCTCATTCGCATCCATCACCACATAGAACCGCGGGGCCTCAACGGGGCGTTAAGAAGGGTAAGCGTATCTTGCAGCTGGTCGCCGAAGGCAAAGGAAATTCGTGTTCGTTTCCTTTGCCTTCTACAGCGTCATCTACGTACAAATCATTATGTGAGGAAAGGTACAAACATTTTCCCTGACCGAGATATCGCGGCAGCGCCGCGCAATATGCACGGCAAGGATCGCCAACTTTCAATGACTGTTTGCGCGTAACGATGTTCGCAAAGGCTTTCCGCGCATACGACAACACCCGACCTACTCCTCTAAGCGGATCCATTACCGCTAATCTTAACTGCAACCTGATCGATCATAATCGGTATTGGCTTGCGTCCCGCGTCACCGTGAAACACTGAAAGCGAAATACCAAGACGGGCAACTTCCTTTTCCAGTTCAGGGACACTCGGGTTCGCAACCACGGCTCCCATCGCCTCGCAGAGGCCCCAAAAGGTACTTTTTCCATATAGCAATACTCATGCCGTCACGCCGAAGTTGTACTCGTTTTCAAGCCATATGATCGCGATTCCCCAGGCTTCGCGCGGAGGTTCAATTCGCCGTAGCGCACGCGGCGTTCCCACGTATCCATTCCCGCGATTTCGTTCATTGGCGCTTTTTGATTGCCGCCGCATGAGCGCGTGGATAGACGCCTCACGCCGACGACCGAAAACCTGCACAAAAGCAGACGCGTTCTGGAAGGATGAATTCTTGTGCGGCTGCGAGCCCAAGCACCGCGGCACTTAGGGCTCTTTTGGGGAATAACTGCTCGATTGGGATCGTCAAAGTCCCCAGTGGGCCATGCAACGCGCACTCAGACTTGATTCGATTATTCCCCGATGGGCCCTTATATTCAGAATCTCCAATAATAATGCCGTCGCTGTCGCCTAGTTGGGTTTGCAGACGCACCCGGCACCTGCACGCGCTATCTTGTGCTGTAAGGCAGGTGCACAAAGACGATAGTAGGGGGATCACATGGCGGCACCGATCAACATCAGTGCTTACAAAGACGCACTTGTCGTGCTTGGTACGGCCAGCATTGTTGTTCCGATCGTGCGCCGCTGGGGGCTCAGTCCCATGCTCGGTTACCTGGCGGCAGGGGCGCTCCTTGGCCCGCTGGGGTTGGGCTCGTTCATCGGTACAGTGCCATTTCTCTACTGGGTCACCGTCGTCGATGCCAAGAATGTCGCCGGCATCGCGGAGCTTGGCGTCGTCTTCTTGCTCTTCCTGATCGGCATGGAGCTGTCCTACAAACGACTGAAGGCCATGCGCCGGCTCGTGTTCGGACTTGGAAGCCTGCAGATCGTCCTCTCTACAATCGCAATCGGCGGCGTCGTGGCACTGATTGGCAATACACCCGCCGTGTCGATCATCATCGGCGCGTGCCTCTCATTGTCGTCGACCGCGATCGTCGTGGAGGTCCTTTCCAATCAAGGGCGCCTCGCGACGATCGCGGGCCGCGCAAGTTTGGCCGTTCTCCTCGCGCAAGACCTGGCGGTGGTTCCGATCCTGCTCTTTGTCTCCATTGTCGGCGCCGGTGCGGGCAGCTCAGTCCTGACCAGTCTCTTGATGGCGCTCTTGAACGCCGCGATCGCGCTGGGAGCGATCGTTGTTATTGGCCGTCTGCTTCTGCGGCCTCTCTTTCACCTCGTCGCCTCCGACGGCAGCAATGAGCTGTTCGTGGCGGCAGCCTTGTTCGTGATTGTCGGCACCGGTGTTGCAACGGCCATAGCAGGACTTTCAATGGCGCTGGGCGCATTCGTTGCCGGCCTGTTGCTCGCCGAGACGGAGTTCCACAAGGCCATCGAAACGACCATCGATCCATTCAAAGGACTTCTGCTCGGACTGTTTTTTCTGACGGTCGGCATGAACATCGATTTCCGCGAACTTGCGCGCGAACCGTTGTGGCTTTTTGCGTCCGTCGTAGGGCTAATCACCGTCAAATCTATCGGTCTCATTGGCCTCGCTCGGATCTTCCGCATACGTTGGCCCGCAGCGATCGAAGCGGGCCTTCTGCTCGGCCCCGGCGGTGAGTTTGCATTCGTCGGCATCGGAATGGCAACGACGCTCGGCCTTATCAAGGCCGATGTATCGAGCTTCACCCTGGCGGTGACTTCAATCACGATGGCTCTTATTCCATCGCTGTCTCTCGTTGCACGGCGCCTGGAGCCGAAGTTTCGCGTGCCAAAGGCAATCGACCCGGAGCTTGCCGTTGCACCGAGCGGTGGCACGGCTCATGCCATCGTCATCGGGCACGGCCGGGTTGGACAAGTCGTCGGCCAGATGCTCGATCGGCACGACCTCCGTTATATCGCCGTTGACAACGACGCCGCCGCCGTCCTTGAACATAGGCGAAGCGGGCGTGAAGTCTTCTACGGTGACGCAGCGAACCCGGAATTCCTAAAGCGATGTGGCCTCATGGACGCGAAAGCTGTGATCGTCACGGTAGCTTCAGCGGACGCAATTGACGAAATCGTAAAGCAGGTACGCACGCTGAGACCTAACATCCTTATCGTTTCGCGTGCTCGCGACGCCGCCCACGCAAGGCATCTCTACACAATCGGCGTCACTGACGCCGTTCCGGCGACTATTGAGGCAAGCCTGCAGTTGTCGGAAGCAGCACTGATGGGATTAGGGCTGGCGACAGGGTTGGTCATTGCTTCTATCCACGAAAAGCGCGACGAGATTCGGCGGGAGTTGCAACAGGCCGCTGGCCGGGCGGGCGTTGAAACGGCGCATTCGATCCGCGCTAAAGAACAGCGATCGGCACAGATTTCGAGCACGGACCGATAGACCTTCCAATGTTCGCCTTTGGGTCATTCGCGCCGGGATCGCGCGTTTGCTGGATCGTCTGCTTTGCCCCTTATCGCGTCGTCACGACACAGAGGTCGGGAGCACTCGTCCGCCAAGCCCATCGGCTGTCGTCGCTGGAGCCGAGGAATAATCGCCCATGTGTGGACGCGTCGTGCAGGTCTCCGATCCGATCAGGCTCTCAATCGTTGAGGGGCTGAACGTCCGTGACACTCGGCTCTCGAATTATCCCCGCCGCTGGAACGGCGCTCCGAAGCCAAGAACTCCTGGTCATTCGCCAGAACCACAAGACTGGCCAACGTTTCGCTCGATCTCCTCGATAAAATGGGGTCTCATCCCGTACTGGTGTAAAGACCCAAGCGGAGGTCGTAAGCCGATCAATGCGAAGTCGGAGACCGTAGCAAAACTGCCCACGTTCCGCGACGCCTACCAGCGGCGACGATGTATCCTGCCCGTGGACGCATTTTATGAGTGGAAGGCGATAAAGGGACGCAAACAGCCCTACGCGATTGCGATGAAGGATCGCTCGCCCTTCGGCATCGCCGGAATTTGGGACAACTGGAAGAATTCAAAAGGGGGAATGGGTCCGCACCTTCGCCACCGGCGTCATCACGCGCCTGATCTCCCATTTGAAACTTCGCTCGCAAATTCGAAGCACGGAGCGAAAGCACAAGCGGCTGCTGCAGCAGCGCTCAGACGTTATAAGCGGTACATTTGTAAGGGGTGTGGTATCAGGTTTTAAGGCGCGCAGCTTCAAGGCTCAATTGTGCTCTACAAAGTGTGGTGAGCGATATAGACATAAATCCAAGCCACGCATAGATGCGTCGCGCCGGTTCGTGGAACAGAACGTCATTGGTGATGACGGTCGACACCTGCCCCTGGACCGCCAAGTTGGACAATTCATGGAGCCGCAACTGATCGTTCGGCCGCCGGCGCAAGGTCAGCGCCATATAGGCGCGGTCGCCGAAGGCTTGGCGCAATCGCCGAAGCTGGAGAGCGCAGGTCTGGTCGGCTGTGTCGGGAACGAGGACCGCGATTAGTCCCTCGCCGTAAGCGACGACATCGGACCAATCAAGATGGCATCGCGCCTTGCCGGCGCGCTTCTTGCCGAGGGAGAGCAAACGACAGAGCCGTGCATAGGCCGACCGATCAGTGGGATAGACCAGCAGCGGCATGCCGTCGATGAGATCGAGACGGCAGCCGATGATCAGCCGCACGCCGGCCGTCTTCGCGGCCTCATGGGCGCGGACAATGCCGGCGAGCGAGTTGCGATCGACGACCGCCAGCGCCTCGATGCCCAGCATCGCCGCCTGGGCGAACAGTTCCTCGCAGGAACTTGCTCCCCGCAGGAACGAGAAGTGCGAGGTGCATTGCAATTCGGCGTAACGCACATCGTTCATCCGAAGATTCCGTGCATGAACCAGCGGTGCGAGCCGGTGGCGGCATCTCCGCCGTCGCCGGCGCGGTAGATCCAGAGGCGTTCGCCGGATTCATCTTCGACCCGGAAATAGTCCCTGACCGCGATCAGCTCGGCATCGCATTTCCACCATTCCCCGAACACGCGCTCGGGGCCGTCGGCGCGCTTCACGCGCCGGCGAATACCGCGCCAGGTGAAGCTGACGGGCGGATGGTCGGGCAACAGCGCGATCGCTTCGATCGGCTCCGGGGTCGGCAACAGCCGTGCCGGCCGCGGCCAGTGATCCGGCCATCCCTGGCCGGTGGGCGGAGCCGCCGGCGCGATCCGTTGCACCGAGCGCTCCGGCACATCGCTGGCAACCGGAATAAACCGATAAACAGGGTGATTTAGTAAAAACCTGAGAACAGCCGGATTGCGCGGTTTCTGTCGTCCTGAAAGTGCTCGATGGCGCGGGTTGGTGAGGGTGCCACGGATTTCAGGATTTTGAGAACGAAGCCGGTGAGGGAGAAAATGTTTCGAGGAGCGTTGTCGCAACGATTCGTGTAGCCGTCCTCGCCGAGGATGACGTCCTTGTTTCGATGCATGATCTCGATCCGCCAATGATCGCGATTGACGCCCAGCAACGCCTGTGGCGAGGCGGCGGCGGGCAAGCTGGAGACGAGATAGACGACCTCGTGCTGTGGCTTCTGCCACTCGGCGTTCTTCTTGACTTGGCGCGAACGTATGACGCGACAGATTTGCCGAACCGTCGGCCACTCGCCTTGAATCCCGGCGGCTTCGGCAGGCAGCACGTCGATCGCGCGCCATTCGATGCGCCCATGCGCCTTTTCGACACCGCTATTCCATGAGCACAGGGGGAAAAACCGGCTCGTTGAAAGCCGTTTCGATGTCCTGGCGTAGCGTCTTCTGATTGTCCTTGACCGGAAAGACATAGTCGCCGCCGCGTTCGACGATTTTCGCAGCGATCGATTTCTGGCAGAAGATTGCGTCCCCGGTGACGATCTTGCCCCTCAAGTCGAGCCGCTCCAGGAGCTTCAGCGCATCGGGAATTTCCAGACCCTTGCTGCGCGAGGCCTCGTGTCCGAGAACCGTCTGCAAGCTGCTGCAGAACGCCGAGAGCACATGCTCGGCCTTGCCTTCACTGTCTTTGCTTGCCCGCATCGTCTTGCCGTCGATGGCGATGTGACGCGCGTTCCCGCCTTCCTCGAGACACAGGGCTCCCAGAACATCGGCCAGAGCTTGCGCGTCGATGACGCGCAAGGTTTCGGTCAGCGTCGCATGACAAGGCGTCGTCCCGCGTATAAAGCCGAGTTCCGCCTTTTGACGCCGGCTCAGGCTCCGCCCAAGAAGAAAGGCCGCCTTCATTCCGCGCCGTCCACACAAGAGCGATACGATGATCAGGCTCAGGATCGACCACAGCATGTAGTCTTGCCCTTGCTTGCCGCGCGGGTCCGGAACCTGCCGCAAAATCGTTTTCAACTGCAATGCCGCGGCCTCCTCGAATCAGGAAGCCTCTTAAATCAAAATACCCGCGCCCGTTCAATCAGTTCGGTCCGTTCAATAGATTGCCCTGACCGATAAAGACGTTGCTCGCCCACGCGGTTGGCGAGCGCGTCGATCAGATCGGAGATGTCCGCCTCCGGCTTTTCCGCGAGCGGCGATATGACCTGCTTTGGCGCGAGCGGTTCTGCGCACATCGCGGCAAGCCGCATGATCTCGATGCCGAATCCCGGTTCGACGGTCTCGATCTTGTCACAGAGCAGCCGCGTCAGACGTTTCACGTCGCGTACCGGCATTGCCGTTCCGACGCGGATCGCTTCGATCCGGTTGTCGACGCGATGCAACAGCAGATCGAGACGCCGCGCTCCCAATCCTTTCGCCGCAAGCGCCTCGCAGAGCTCGATTACAAGCTTGCCGGTGCAGCGGGCGTGTTTCGGGCGCGCCGATCGGCTCGGCGAACACGCGGCGCACCTCGATCAGGTCCGGAGGGCGGATCGGATCGATCGGCTCGGCGAGATGCCCCATGGCCTGGTCGAGCCGGCGGCCGAGTAGAGGCCCGAAGCGAAGCGCGAGCGGCGCGCGCGGCTGCGCGGCGAGCTCTGCGATCCGCTCGAAGCCGAGAACACGGAGACTCGCCACCATATCGAGTGGCAGGCGGAGCGCCGCGATCGGCAAATCGAGGACTGCGGTAGCGCTTTCGCCGGGCGGCAGCACGAGGGTGGGTCGGGCAACAAAACGAGCGAAGGCATGGGCCGCGCCCCAGCTGTCGGCGAGTGCGGCGCGCCCGGCAATTCCCGACGCGGCGAGACGTGCGACCATCCCCTCGACCATGGCGGCTTCCCCGCCGTGCAGGTGCGCGGCGCCGGTCGCGTCTATCACGAGTCCGTCCGGCGGATCGGCCGCCACCATCGGCGAATAGCGTTGCAGCCCACAGAGCGAGGCGATCGAGCGCCTCCACGTCGGCAGTGGGTTCGACATCCCTGACGATCAGGCCGGGAAGGAGCGCCTGCGCCTTAATCCGGCAGTCCGCCCGATCACTGCCCCTGCTTGGTGGCGGTCTCAGTCGTGTTTGCGGCGGTCTCGCCCAAGTCCTTGACCTGCTCGCTCAAAACCTGGATTTGCCACCCTCGGCGCAGATCCGCGCGATCAGGCCCGGCCCGACCATGGTCTCGCTGCGCAAGCGCATGGCGACAACGGCCAAGAAATGCGATCGATCGGACGGCGCGAGCGGCTCCGCATAGCGCTGCACGGCCTCGTTCATCCGCGCGCTGCGGGCAGTCGAAAAGGGAGGCGAGTATCAGCGTCTCGGCTCGGCCACCGCGTCGGGCAATGCCGCTCGATCACGGCGAGGCCGGCCGGGCGAGCCTGCTTGCGGCGCTTTCTTGTTCTGCATCAATGCATCAAATCCAAATTTTTGTTATTAAATTTTCATGATCAAAAGCGACGAAACATTCCTGACTTCGCTGCCGGCACATGGCTACACGCTGGTTTTTCTGTGTAAAGGCAAAGTCGTGGACAAAATCCCAGTGCTCGGATTCCTGGTGTGTCAACGGACCGGTGCGGCGAGCAATGTAGTCTTCCATACCTCGGTTTATCCGGTCACGAGCGCGGGTGTAATGGGCTCGCATTCGGGAGCGTATGTTTTGATGCGTCCTAGCGGTGAGATTGAAACGCCGGAAAACGGCACCTTTGCCAGCCTCGACGACTACTCAGATTACCTGCGCTCGTTAGCCGCGAAGGTCCCCGCCAATGCCTGAAGGGGGCCAACGTGCTCTCAGCCTTCGAATTCGCCCAGAAGATCGTTCAGGCCAAGGATATCGATGAACTCATCCGGATGCAGACCGAGTTTGTCCAGGCGGCAATATCTCAACGGCAAGGCGTCTCCTCAGCCTGACGCGTTTGTGGCTCTTTCCCTTGGCTCGGTCGTGGCCGACCGCGACGCTCGGCCTCGGTCGTGACCGCCGCAAGCAGCGCATGAAGTTCGGCATCGTCCAGGTGCTTCAGCGCCCCGGCCAAGTCCTTTGGCAGGAGGTGACGCGATTGCGAAGCAAGCTTGTCCGGTTTGGGGTTCCCGTGTGAAGCGGCCGGGCGCGGCGCCTTTGCTGGCGTGACCGAAAACAGGTCGGGCGTGGTCTCTGCGAAGCGCCGGGTTGGCATAATCCAATTATGCGGCCAGCATCTCGGCGCGGCAACGGCCGGCTTTCTTCATGCAGCTGATATTTTAAGCGGCCATCTCCCTGAAGCTCCGCCTCGTCGCCGGCATGCCGATGCGCAGGCCGGCGCGGTTTGCGGCGGCGTCTGCGGCCAGCACCACCCGCCGCCTCCCTTCGCGGCCGACCAGGACGAGCGGCGCCTCAGGCGGAGGCGCGGCGTGGCCAGCTTCCTTCGCATCCGGTCCGTCTGCCAGGTGGGAAGGAAGAGCGAGACGACCCTCGGCATCGCACGCCTCTACTTCGAAATCGGCACTCTCGCCGGCACGGCACCGGATCAGTTCGAGCAGCCAGCGGGCGCGTCCGACGCCCGGGACAGGCAACGGGGTCGACGGCAGAACGCTGACGCGCCAGCGGGTAACGGACGCCGTCGGCTGACCAAAATCGGCTGCCTCGGTCTGTCGCCGCCAGCGGCGGACGGCGATGCCGATAGAGCCGGAGTTCTCCGCGGCAAGCTGGAGCCGGCGGGAGGCGGTCATGGAGAGCTGCGCCACCTCGGCGACAACGGCGCCGAGCCCGCCATGGCGCAATCCTTCTTCAAAGCAGGCGAGGACGGATTTCTCGTCACCCGCCTCGACGTAGATCACGCGGTCTGGCGCCAGGCCCGCTTGCGCCAGTGCCGGCGCGAAGAGGTCCTGGCGGGTGACACACCACAGCACCTTTCCGCGCGTCCGCGCAGCGATGCCGCCGGCGAAAAGGGCAGCAGCCGCACCGTCGATCGCGCCATTTCCACCCCCGGCCACTTCATGCAAGGCGCCCAGCGGCAGCCCACCTCCCGGCAGATGCCGGTCGATGTCCCGGAGGCCGAAGGGAAGCACGGTCCGATGGCGCGCAGCGGAACCTTCAAGGCGCTGGATGCGCTCGCGAAGTTCCGCGACGGCAGGACGGGTATTGGGCGTACTCATGCCCCTTGCAACGCTCTCGGCCGATGGTATGTTCTATATTTGTTCTCATAGGCCGAAGAGTCAATTGGCCTCTCTCCGGAGGGTGGCGCTCGAACGGAAGATGATGGCGACAAGTCGTCCAGAAACATGAATTGTGAAGGTCAGGTCAGGGAACAATTCGGCCGTGTCCGCCACCTACCTTGCCAAGCTCAATCCGGAACAGCGACGGGCCGTCGAACATGGCGTCGGGCCGCAGGCTGACGGCCTCGCCAAACCGCTCTTGGTCATTGCGGGCGCCGGCTCGGGCAAGACCAACACATTGGCGCATCGCGTGGCGCACCTGATTGTCGAGGGCGCCGATCCATGCCGGATTCTGCTCTTGACGTTTTCCCGCCGGGCGGCGGCCGAGATGATCCGCCGGGTCGAGCGGATTTCGGCGCAAGTCATGGGCGAGAACGCTGGCATCATGGCTGGCGCGCTGACCTGGGCGGGCACATTTCACGCTATCGGCGCGCGTCTCCTGCGCGAATACGCCGACCAGATCGGCCTTGATCGGGCCTTCACGATTCATGATCGAGAGGATTCCGCCGACCTGATGAATCTCGTGCGACACGAACGCGGGTTCTCGAAGACGGAGACGCGCTTCCCGACCAAGGCCACATGTCTTGCCATCTATTCCCGCTGCGTGAATTCCGAGACGCCGATCGAGGAGGTGCTGCGCGCGTCGTTTCCGTGGTGCGCCGGCTGGGCCAACGAACTCCGAGAAGTGTTCACCTGCTATGTCGAAGCCAAGCAGCGCCAGAACGTGCTCGATTACGACGATCTTCTGCTCTACTTGGCACAAATGGTGCGCGAGCCAGCCCTCGCCGAAGACGTCGGCAGCCGCTTCGATCATGTGCTCGTCGACGAGTATCAAGACACAAACCGGCTGCAGGCGTCGATCCTGTTGGGGCTCAAGCCTGAAGGCAGCGGTCTCACGGTGGTCGGAGACGATGCCCAGTCGATCTATTCGTTCCGGGCCGCCACGGTTCGCAACATCCTCGACTTCCCGTCGCAGTTCAGCCCGCCGGCGGAGATCATCACGCTCGATCGAAACTATCGGTCAACGCAGCCGATCCTTTCTGCAGCAAACGCCGTGATCGATCTTGCCGCCGAACGCTTCACCAAAAATCTCTGGACCGATCGCACGTCGGCTGAACGGCCGCAGCTTGTCAGCGTGCGCGACGAGACCGACCAGGCGCGCTACATCGTCGAGCGCGTGTTGGACAATCGCGAGTGCGGCTCCTTGTTGAAGCAACAGGCGGTATTGTTCCGCGCCTCGCATCACAGCGGGCCGCTCGAAGTCGAGCTGACCCGCCGGAACATTCCGTTCGTCAAATTCGGCGGGCTCCGATTCCTCGATGCCGCCCACGTCAAGGATGTGCTCGCGCTACTGCGCTTCGTCGAGAATCCGCGCGACCGCGTCGCCGGGTTTCGGGTGTTGCAGCTCATGCCCGGTATCGGCCCGACGTCTGCGCAACGGGTACTCGACCACATGATGGAGGCGGCCGATCCGATTGAGGCGCTGGCTCTCGCGCCGACGCCGCCGCGAGCCGGAGACGACTGGTCGGCGTTCATCAAGACGGTCAAGCGATGCATTCCGGAGCGGCCGGCTGGCCCGCGGAACTGGAGGCGGCGCGCCTTTGGTACGAGCCGCACCTCGATCGGATTCACGAAGACGCGGTGACGCGGCATGCCGACCTGATCCAGCTCGAGCAGATCGCCGGCGGGTATCCATCACGCGAGCGCTTTCTGACGGAGCTGACACTCGATCCGCCAGACGCCACGAGCGACCAGGCGGGCGTGCCACTGCTCGACGAGGATTACCTGATCCTTTCCACCATTCATTCCGCCAAGGGCCAGGAATGGAAATCGGTCTTCGTGCTCAACGTCGTCGACGGCTGCATTCCATCCGACCTCAGCACCGGGACGACGGCAGAAATCGAGGAAGAACGCCGGCTTCTCTATGTGGCGATGACGCGCGCCAAGGATGACCTGCACCTCGTCGTGCCGCAGCGGTTCTTCACGCACCAGCAGAATGCGCAGGGCGACCGGCATGTTTATGCGTCGCGGACACGCTTCGTGCCAAGCAACATCCTCCACCTCTTCACGGCCACGACCTGGCCCGTTTCGGCCGCGCAAACCGCGACGCGGCCGGCCGGCCAAGGCGTGCGCGTGGATGTGGCCGCACGCATGCGCGGCATGTGGCGATAAAAGCGTCGAAAGACAACAGGCGATCCGCGAACTCGCGGGTGCCATGAGATACATGAACGAGCCAACAGGGTTCCCATATTTGCGACAATTAACGTCTACACCGCACGAACTGCCCTCTTTTTTAGGACACAGCCGTGGGCAGCGAGTTGGGGTAAACGAGATGAAGCCCGATTGGAGTCCAGGCCGCGAACGCGCGAGCACGGTAGCCGTTGACAAACAGGCTGCCTTTCCTCGGCTCGACGCCTGGAAGAAGGCAACGGAACGAACGCGCACTTACAAAGGTAGGGCGGCATCATTTCTGGGTCTTCAGGGAATCGAGTGGGTGATTTTGCGGGATCATAGCGGCAGAACGTCGGTCAGAGCGGCGGCAGCATGCAGGTGAGAACCTTGAGGCGAAGATATTCTTGGTCGCGCAGGCCGTAGGCACGTCGCTGGAAGACGCGGATTTTGTTGTGAGTCCTTCGACGAAGCCGAGCGAGACCTTGTTTTCCGGTTTGCAGTAGGCGGCGATGCCATCCCAGTGGCGGTCGATCATGTCGGCGAACTTCTCGTAGGGCTGCAAGCGCTGCCATTTGAGCGCCGCGCCCTCGAAGAAGCGCCGCGCGAAGCCCTCGCGTTGGTAGCCCCACAACTGTCCGAAGGAACTCCTTGAGCAGGTAGGCGGTGTTCAATCGTTTGTTGGCGCGCAGCAGCGTCTTCAGGGCCTGGCGGCCTTCGAGCGTCAGGTTCTCCCGGCGCGAGAGCAGCGTGTACTTCTGGCCCTTGATGTAACGGCGGTCCTTGCCGGAGAGCCGGGCATATTCGCTCTTGCGCACGGCATCGAGCGCCTCGCCCAGGTGGCGCATGACGTGGAACTTGTCGAACAGGATCGCCGCTTGCGGTACTCGCGCTTGCGCAACGGTGCGGAACGGCCTCCACATGTCCATCACGGCGAGCCTGATTTTGCGGCTCTTCTTGCGCCCCAGCCAGTTATAGAACGCCGCCATGCTGGCCTCGGAGCGATCCGTGCCGCCGAACCAGATCGGCCGCTTGCGAACGAGGTCGCTGACCACGATGCGGTAGCTGTGGCCTTTGCGGACCGCGATCTCGTCGATGCCGATCGCTTGCGGGGCGGGCGTGCCGGCACGTCTGAGCTGGGCCCGCATGTATTGTTGCTCCAGCGTCTTGACCGTGTCCCAGTCAAGCTTGAGGTCGCGGGCGACATCGCGGATCGATGCCTGCTGGCAGCGGCGGCCGACATAGTACGCAAAGCGCTTGGTGAAATGCGCGTTGTCCGCCAGAAAATCCAGGCGCTCGCGTTTCACGCTGCCACAACGACGGCAGTCGACGCGCCGCACCTCCAGTTCCAGGACAACCCGAGACCCCGCACTCGGCAGGTCGCGAACCTGCCGCAAGCGCCGGTCGTACCAGCCCTTCTGCGCCAGCCCACAGCACCCGCAAACCGTTTTTTTTCAGCGCCGATCAAGGCGCACGATCACAACGTCCGGCGCACCAAACACCCCGCGTACCGCTGCTTGCGCCCGAAAGCCTGCGAATGAATATCCATCCGACAGACGCCGCTGTCGCTTCGATGAATCCGCCATCCACTCCGGATGCCAAACTCCAACACCCTGCGAAATGCCTGAAAGCCAATATCCACAGCGCTTTCTGCCATGTCCACCCCATCAAATCACCCACACGACTTCCCGAAGACCCTCATTTCTTTTCCGTTTCCTATATTGGATTTATGAGCGCCGGCTTCTCGATCAGATTAAGCAGCAGCCGATGCCGCGCCACGTTGGCATCATTCTGGATGGGAATCGCCGCCATGCTCGCAAGCGAGGCTTGAGCGATCCATGTGAAATCTATCAGCGTGGCGCCGAGAAGCTTGACGATATTCTGGACTGGTGCGCCGAACTGTGTATTCCCGCCGTGACGCTCTGGGTGTTCTCAACCGAGAATCTTAAAGCGATCTCGGGCGGAGGTTTCCGGAATTCTTTCGGCGATTGAAACCAAGGTTGCAGCGCTTGCGCATGATCCTTTCTTGCATCAAGAGCGCATCCACATACAGGCCATCGGTCGCCTGGACCTCTTACCAGAGTCGGTCGTTGCGGCAATTCGTGCCGCTGAGAGGGCGACTGCGCAATACAATTCGATGACATTGACGATTGCAGTCGGGTACGGGGGACGGGAGGAGATTGCGGACGCTGTCCGTGACTTCGTCAGATCGCAGGCGCAGCAAGGAGCGTCGTTGTCCGACGTAATCGAGCGCATCACCCCCGAGGCGATAGCCTGCCACCTCTATGCAGCGAGCCTGCCCGATCCCGACTTGATCATCCGAACGAGTGGCGAAATCCGCTTGTCGGGCTTCCTGCTTTGGCAAAGCGTACATAGTGAGTTCTACTTTACGGATGCGTTGTGGCCGGCACTGCGTAAAGTTGATTTTCTCCGGGCTATCCGAGCCTATCAGGCGCGCAACCGCCGTTTTGGTCGCTGACGAGGGCGCGGACCGCCGGTCAGCAACGGCGCGAGGCCCCACCCCTATGTGCAGCCGCGCTTATCATCGGAGTGCGACCGCTACCACGCCGAGGGCGTTCTGACCGCAACTGTTTATGGCGCGACGAGCGCACCGACATCTGAGGTTGAGCTTGAAGATTGTTTCAAACGATGCGCAGCCGCTTGGAGCGCTCAGACATTCTGTTTGAGTTTCTCGCGATGATGCGCTCGGCGCCCGTTCTGCCGCTGCTGCTGCGGCCCGCGCAGCGCCTCTTGGTGCGGCTGCGGTCAATCTGACGCCTCGCTGGGCGCGGATAGAGCGGGACGGCTTACACCCTTGGGAAGCCGAGGTGGTCCGACAGGCAGGGGCTTTGGCGGACCGCATTGTTCTGAATTCCAACCCGGCCGTTCAACGCATGGGTCTTCTGGCCGATTACTTGGATGTATTTCCTGGAGAATCGCGGGGTCGTGGGTACAAGATTGGCGGAATAATCAGAGCGTCTTCAGGAAAGCCAAAACACGACCGGTAGGCCGGTGGCGGGAGGACCAACACAAAATGGCTGATGCCGTGATGAAGCGGAATCATCGCGAGCATGTATTGTGGATTCCGATCTCGTTGTTGCTGTCATGTTCGGCTCTCGTCTCCCGCTGGGGATTTGGCCCCAGCTTTGCGGAGACAGATGATGGCGATAAATCGCAAGGGTACTATAACGGCATCAACCCAACGCGCCTGCGTCGGCTCACTCGCGGCTCACCCATGAAAGGAGCCAGCCAATTTCCCACTCTGTTGAAGTCATTCTTCATGGATCGACTGATGAGGCAGCGACAGGCAAGTCCCCACACCATCGCAAGCTACCGCGACACCTTTCGCTTGCTGATGCAATATGCACAGCAGCGGCTCCGCAAAGCACCTTCACAGTTAACCATGCCGGATATGGATACTCCATTCCTCGGCGCCTTTCTCGATCATCTTGAGCAAAAACGCGACAACAGCGCCCGCAGCCGCAACGTGCGTCTCGCCGCCCTCCATTCGTTCTTTCGCTACGTTTCGTTGCATGCGCCGGAGTGCAACGCCTTGGCGCAGCGCGTGCTCGCCATGCAAAGTAAACGCTACGTGCGTCGACCGATCTGCTTCCTCACGCCGGTCGAAATTGAAGCTCTGCTCGCCGCGCCGGACCTCAACACCTGGAGCGGACGACGCGATCGAGCCCTGTTGCTGCTGGCCGTGCAGACCGGATTGCGCGCAGCAGAACTCACCGGCTTGCGCTGTGAGAACATCGCCTTGAGCGCCGGTGCGCACGTGCAGTGCTTGGGCAAAGGACGCAAAAGCCGGTGCACCCCGCTTCGCAAAGAGACCGTCGCAGTGCTGCGCAATTGGCTGCGAGAGCGTCAGGGTCAAGCTTCCGATCCGGTCTTTCCAACCACACGAGGGCAGGCCTTAGGTCATGACGGCTTGGAATACCTGCTCAACAAACACCTGGTTGTGGCTCGCCGTCATTGTGACTCCCTGAACAAAAAACGCATCACGCCCCATTCCTTGAGGCGCTCGCTCGCGATAAATCTTCTTCATCACGGTGCTGATCGTTCCGTTATCGCTCTCTGGCTAGGCCACGAAGACGTCCAAACCACGTCGGTTTACTTACAGGCCGACATGCAGATCAAAGAGCAGGCGTTGGCTAAGACTACGGCCACGCGGGCTCGCGCCTCTCGCTACCAGCCCACCGATCGTGTTTTGGCTTTCCTGAAGACGCTCTGATTATTCCGCCAATCTTGTACCCACGACCCCGCAATTCTCCAGGAAATACATCCGTTGCACGTCAGTTGCCGGAATAATCCGGGTGCCGGAATTATGCGGATAATTCCGCCAACGGAATTAGAGGCACACCTTCGCGGCGCGCACGATGGTGAGTTGGTACCGCACCGGCAAAGACCCTGAGCGGGAGATGATCAAGCTCTCGACTTATCTCGGGCACACCGAGCCGGAACACACCTATTGGTACATCGAGGCCGTCCCGGAATTGCTTGAGCTTGCCTCGAAGCGGGCCGCCCGCGCTCTAACACAGGAGCGTGGCCGATGAACACATCCACGCTTCCCGTGCTGCTCCAGCGGTTCTTCACGGACCGCCTCACGGCGCAACTACAGGCCAGCCCGAACACGATTGCGGGCTATCGAGACACCTTCCGATTGTTGCTCCGCTATGCGAGCCAGCGGCGCAACAAGCCGCCTACCAAGCTGAGGATCGAGGACCTCAACTCTGCGCTCATCGGCGACTTCCTCACCCATGTGGAGAAGGTCCGCCGCAACAGCGCCCGCAGCCGAAACACGCGCCTTGCCGCGATCCGCTCGTTCTATCGCTACGTGGCGATGAACGAACCCGAGTATGCACTCCACTGCCAGCGCATCCTCGCCATGCCGAACAAGCGCTATGTGCGCCGGACCGTGGACTTCATCGACCGGACCGAGATGGAGGCGCTGCTCTCGGCACCCGATCAATCGACGTGGGCTGGTCGCAGGGATCGCGCGATCCTGCTGTTGGCCTTGCAAACCGGCTTGCGCGTCTCAGAACTGATCAATCTCGATTGCTGCGACGTGATACTCGGAACGGGCGCGCACATCTGTTGCGAAGGCAAGGGCCGCAAGGAGCGCAGCACGCCGCTTCGCCGCGATGCAGCCAGAATCCTGGAGGCGTGGCTCAAGGAGCGTTCTGGCAACGACGACAATCCCGTCTTCCTGACAATCCGAGGGGATCGGCTAAGCCGTGACGCTGTGGAGCACATCGTCCGAAAATACACATTGGCGGCGTCGAAAGCGTGTACCTCGCTCATCGGGAAACGCGTGAGCCCACACGTCCTACGCCACTCGACGGCGATGGACCTCCTTCAAAACGGCGTGGATCGAACCGTCATTGCGTTGTGGCTCGGACACGAGTCCCGTGGAGACAACGCAAATCTACATGCATGCCGACATGCGTCTCAAAGAGAAGGCTCTGGCCCGTGTGGCGTCCACCAACGCGCGACCAGGGCGGTATAGGCCCGACGATGCTCTACTCAGCTTCCTTAAGTCGCTCTGATTATGCCGCATGGCGACGCCGGTCTGGTCGCGTTTTGCGCGAGAATCCAGATCGGCGCGGCATAACACTTGGTTCGGCATTATGCCCAAACTCGTGGAGCTCACGAGGGTAAAGGGGGCAAGAACACAGAACTCACCGGGAAGGAAGCCGGCACGAGCAGGGGTGCAAAGGCACGGCGGTCGCTATTCGGTCCAGGCCGGTTACACAGCCAGGATCTCAAGCCACAGCCGAGGAGATCGGAGGATGCTACATCGGCCGATCGTGGTCGAGGTCACGCAGCAGAGCCTTGAGCCTCAGACGCCTGGCATCGCTGAGCACAGCGCGGAAGGCGCTCTCGAGGTTTAGCAATCGCAGGGGCGCCGGAAAGCCGAATTAAGGCCCAGCCACCTTGGTGAGTATTAGCAATGCGGCGGCATTTTCCAGTTATCCCACGGCGGCGGTATTCCTCGTCCCGGCCGCCACACTGCCGCATCGATTAGTGCGTCGGTGTAACCCTTGAAGAACCGGTGCCCGATACCCCGGCAATTTTCTTCGCCCGTGAACTTGCGGATGGCCTCGAGCACGGCATCCCGGCTCAACAACCCGCGCTGTTTTCCAAAGCAATATCCCTGGTGGTAATCTATCCAGGCATTTGCCCGTGCCATTCCGGCGGCATTCATTGTCTCCTCCCTTCCTGTTAATGGCGGGAGCTGAGCTGCCCAGTATATTGCACTGCAGCATGAATATTGCAATGCAAAGCTATAGCCTCCGGCACATTTCTGGCACGCACAAGCCATCATCAGCAGATGTGACCGTAATTCACAGGGACGTCGGACCTTTAGTTGCCCATGCAATCCAGACGGTTAGTCGTATTCCGCCGCCCAGTCCTTGGTGGACTGCATCTCGAAGCGCCACCTGTTCCTGTTCATCGGCCGACCCGAACACCTATTGGCTCAAGGACTTGGGCGTGGCGCTCGACTGTTCGCCGTCGACGATGTCCCGCCCGACTGGTTGAGCGGTATCCTTCGCCGCCATCGCCGCTGGGCTTGCGTCCCTTCCCGGCGTCTTGAATGTCGATGTGCGCCCGCTAACCGGGAGCATTGTAATAGCGCATGGTCCGCCAATTGAGGTCTCGCAACGCGCAAACAGGACACGTTGCGCTTCCTGCACGACCCGACGGTTCCCTTCACCAACAATCAGGCCGAACGCGACGGGCGCATGATGAAGCTTCGGCAAAAAATCTCCGGCGGCTTTCGCTCGCCGGAAGGCGCGATGGACTTCGCGCTCATCCGCTCCTTTTTCTCGACCGCCAAGAAACAGGGCTGGAACATCATCGACGCCCTCACCCGCGACCCCTCGAACCTGGCTATATCCCTACGCCTCTCCTGACCCATCACGACAACCTGGGCAGTTACACTGTTTGCGTATACGGCGGAGACGAAGCGGTGTGACCTTGCCGCTGTTTGCAGCGCAAACCTTCGTTTGCGCGTCGCACAAACGTCGTATTGCACTGCACGAGTATCCGGAGGTCGCTACGGGAGTGAGTGATGGGGAGCTACAGACGGAATGAGGGTGGAGCCAGGATCATCGCGCGGTGTGCGACCTGTCATGCGAGCGTGTTGTCGCACATGGCTCGCGACTGGCCAGGCACCGATACTGTATGCGCTACATGTGGCATGACGATCTTCGACTCGCCCTTACAAGGGGACTATTTCGATGTGGCAATGAGGATTCCTCGGCGAGGCCGCTGTGGCGGCTCTCGCCGTTCTAATAGCTTCGTCGAAATCGGGCGGGGGCATCTTTCGTCAGCTTACCAGCGACGCCTCAATGTGCTCGGGAGTCCATGTCGCGTCTGCTTCGATCGCGCGGACCGCCGTACCGTACGAGCGATCGACGAGCACATGCGTGCAGCACTCGTCATCAATTTCCGAGACCGCAAGTCGGCTGGTGGGCATCCACAATAAGGTCGCAGCCAGATCGCCCGGCCAAATACGCCATTCCGAGCCGTCTTCGAGCTCGACGATGTGGCTTTCCTCATGCTTCCTAATGCGCATGCAGTCCCCTCTTCGCTGTGGAATGCGAACCCCGGCGGCTCCCTAGGGGTTAAACAAGGCGAGATCGGGGCTCACTTATGGCGTTCCTGCGCGCTGTGTTGTTAGATTTTGAATTAACGTAAACTGCCAATTGCGGGGATTCGTCCCCCGCTTCTTACGAGCAAGGCATCTCGCAATCAGGCAATTCGCGACTACGAACAACGATGATCCAGCTCGCCTGGCTATGGCTGCGGCATCAGCCCGAACTCGGCACTCGCTCTCTGGTTCCACGACCGCGTAAAGCGCAACGGCGGCCGCCTGCGCAAGACGACCATCGTGGCGCTGGCGCGAAAGCTGCTTGTCGCTCTCTGGAAATATGTGACCGCCGGCGTCGTCATCGAAGGTGCTGCGATGAAGACCGCATGACGATAGGCCCCAAGCCAATCCAGTAATCCCCAGGACAGAATTAGTCCTGACGGATCCAGATCGACGAACCGAAGCAGGCCATGGCCTGAAACGCCGTTTGGCGATACCGCCCGGGCCGCGACCTCGGACGAAGTGAAGGAGCTGCGGCGTGAGGCTGGCGCACTGAAGAGAGTCTATATCGGCGATCTCGTGCAGAAGACCGAGGCGGAAATGCTGCGCACGCCGAATTTCGGGCGCAAGTCGCTCAACGAGATCAAGGAAGTGCTGGCGCAGATGGGCCTGCATCTCGGCATGGAGGTGCCGGGCTGGCCGCCGGAGAGCGAGGAAAAACGAGGCGCTTCGAATGAACCCTGATAATTCAGGCCAGAACAGACCGGCCGCTGGCAGCCCACGACAGAGCACGCTCCTTCGCCGGAAAATACCGGACGAAATCCGGACGGCACGTTCGCGAAGGGCAACGCCATCAATCTTGCTGGTAAGCCCAAGGGTGCGCGCCACAAAACCACGCTTGCGATTGAAGCGCTCCTCGACGGCGAGTCCGAGGAAATCACCCGCAAAGCGATCGACCTGGCGAAGGCCGGCGACCTGACCGCAATTCGGATTTGCCTGGATCGTACAGCACCGGCGCGCCGTGACCGTCATTTCGCGTTCGATCTGCCGAAAATAGAGTCGCCGGCCGACGGGGTGAAGGCATGCGCCTCTGGGGCGCTGGGGCGCTGGGGCGTGTACTCATAAATCGCCCGGCCGTGTCTCGCGGTGAGCGAAACTTACCGCAACCGACCCAGCGATCCATGTCTGGAAGTGGTAGAGTCGGAATGTGGCGCGGTGGCTGTAGGCTGAACATATCTGTTGCCGCCTCTTTCGTTTGGCGGTGCCTTAGTGGTTCGACCGTGACTCCGTTTCCACATTCCGCTCATCGAACCGGACAGGCGGGTCTCCCGCATCCGGCTCTCGGACAGAACTTCACGCCTTCACCCACGGCACGTCGTGTCCAAGCCGGCCCAGGCGTACGAGCCCGAAGTGCCCATAGAGGTGCGAGAGTGGATAGGTCCCGCCCCTGCGTCGCCTGACCTTGTGCTTGATGCGCAACCACCGGCGCAACCGCACAGCGGCGTAGTTGTCGAGCGCCCGGTACGCTTTGGTGACGGTGCCTACATTGAAGTAGTTCGCCCAGCCGCGCAGCGTGCGGTTCAACTTGTTCACCAGCTCTGTGGTGTCTTGCCATGTCCCGGTTCGGGCTGTCAGCGCGTGGATGGTTTCCACCATGCGCTTGATGCTCTTCTTCGATGGCCGGTATCCCAGGCGCGCCTGGCCGGTTCTCGCTGAGTACATCCGCCCGAACGAGCATCCCAGGAAGTCGAACTCTTCTTCTGGCACCTTGCAAATTCGTGTCTTCTCCTCGTTGACCGTGAGCTTCAGCTTTCTCATGATCTCGCGCAGCCGTTGCAAGGCTTCTTTGGCCTTGCCCTTCCGGCACAAGATCACGAGATCGTCGGCGTAAGTCACGATGCGAGTGCCGAGCCTTCGCTCCAACCCGAGCATCTTCCATCCCAACACAAACCGGCGCATGTACAAGTTAGCCTGCAGTGGTGAGATCGGTGAGCCTTGCGGAATGCCGCGCCTGTTGTCCCGAGCCTCCGTCGTGCGTGTCTTCCTTCCTCGATCGTCGGTTTCTTCCACGGGGCTTTCCAGCCACATCTTGATCAATTGTCACCGATGATTGAGTTTGTTGTATTATTTATCATTTTGTCACTTTTTTAGCACGCCCATTCAACAGTGAAGTGCAACGGGCAGATTTCTGGCGCTGAAGAAAATCTCGCGAGGGGTTTGGTAGCCGAGTATCTTTCTGGGGCGAGAGTTGAGTTTGTCCTCGACCCTTTGGACATCGGCATCGGACAAAATAGAGAGGTCTGAACCTTTTGGGAAGTACTGCCTGAAGAGGCCGTTAGTGTGTTCGTTGAGGCCGCGTTCCCACGAGTGATAGGGCTTGGCAAAATAGGATAGTGCCCCCAGCGAGGTTGCGATTTGGGTGTGAGAGGCGAACTCTTTTCCATTGTCGTAAGTGATTGTTTCGATGCGGTCAGCGAGCGGCAAAAGCACGCGTGCGCAGGCCTGCACGACAAAGTCCGCGTTCTTGTCCGGCAGTTTGGCGAGCTTGGTGTATTTGGAGGTTCGCTCGACGTGCGACATGACAACGCCTTTGTGATTGGCGCCGATAATCGTGTCGGCCTCCCAGTCTCCGATGCGGCTTTTTGCGGCGACAATAGGAGGCCGCTGATCGATATCGACGCGGTTCGGAATCAGCCCGCGCCCCGAATTCTTGCCCTTGCGCCTGTTGTATTTTTTGCCGCTGTGACGCAAGTGAAGATACAGCGTGCCCCCGTCTTTCTTGTCTTTCCAGACATGCTGATAGATGCGCTCGTGACTGATCAAGGCGACGCCATCCTTCGCCAGACGCCCGCTGATCTGATCGGGACTCCACTGCTCTTGCGTCAGTTTTTCTTCGATCAGCTCCACCAAATCTGGCGTCATTTTGCGCGGCTTGTCCGAGGCCTCTTGGCGTCTCTGCGAGGCCTTCTCGTGCGCTTGCTTGAAGCGATAGCCGCGCGCGCCGGTGTTGCGAACAAGCTCGCGGCTGATCGTCGACGGATCGACGCCAATTTGCCGCGCAATGTGGGCTTGCGAGTGGCCGCTTTCCAAGAGCGCGTAAATCTGGCAGCGTTGTTCGCAGGTCAGATGGAGATAGCCTTCGGGCATTTTTCCTCCGTGAGATGTGCTGTCCCACGCAAGGATAGTCTCCATCTGACCGCCAGAAAAACCGGCATACACAACATGGCAAAGTCTGGCGGGAGAAAACGTCGGCCTCAAGGGTGCTCGCTGCGCTCGCATCGTCTCCGGCGACTAAAGCCCTTGACCCCGACCCTTTCCCCCGCCACTCACTCCGCCATGCCGTCTATGCTGCCCTGTTGCACTTCGGATTTGAAACGGCGGCACATAAAAAATCCGCTGCGGCGTCGCGTGCGCATCCAAGGGTCAGGCACCGAAATCGCAATCCGTGTGTCGGGGTTTGCCCCAGCCAAGAGGGAATTGAAGCGCGAAAGACAGCCTCGCGGCTGTGTTCGTAGCCGCCTTTCAATGTTCAAGCGCATCGTAGGTGCGCGCGTTACCGCGCTTAGCGAGCGTTCTTGCGCGCAAGGATTGTGCGCGGGAAGAACTCACAGTACTGGCGCTCGTTGAACCACGCGCACTTGAAATCGAAAAGCGGGATGCCCGTGAGGTGCGAGAGGGCGAGCGCATAGAGGGTGAGCTGGGGGAACGGCTTCCGGTGGTCGCGTCGGGTTTGTAGTCGAGGATGTGGATCGCGCCATTGCGGATTTGCAGGAAGTCGATATGGCCGGTGATCGAGCGCACCTCGCCCTCCGACAAAGCGGTCGCTGCTTTCGGGAATAGCTCGATGCTCCAGCGCCGCTCGATAGCGGCGATGTCTTCCGCGTGGAGCCAGATCGGGACTTCGACCGCGATTGTCGTTAAATCGTTGGCGAGCATAAAGCGTTGGAGCTTCGGATGGCGCTCGTAGTTGGTGCCGACCGAGGGGAGAATGAGCGCGGCCGTCTCGGTCGCCGTGTTCTGCCGTTCGATAACGACGAGCCGCGCGTTGTCGGTGATGAATGTGGAGCCGGTCGCTGCACCGAGCTGCGGAGCTGCCGAGCGCCGTGGTCGCGGCGGAAAAGATGTGCGGACAGGCGGCAGAACCGACTACAGGAATTTTGCGAGCGTGGCAAAGCACGCGGGTCGAGGCGGCCGTCGCGCCGCTTTTTCGTCGAGCGAGCCGTCCGGAGAAAGGCGAGCTTTTGGCGCGATGGAAGGCAAAGTCGTGACTCGGCGATGGTGGAGGCTTGTGGGCGCGGATCACCTGGGTCGGAGTCGAAAAGGCGACGACCGCGTGCGCGGAGCCGGCGATAGTGGTGAGCGGGATGTCTGGGACCATCGGGAGATAGTCGAGGCCGCGACCGGATGCCGTGGCGCGATGGAGATGGTGTCGGGAGGTTTCTTCCAGGGTATTGTCGCGGTCGATATTACGTAGGGCTCGGAGATTTCGTTGACGGGATAGGTTTTATGCACCGGCCCGGGCCCGGCGCGAAGGTGTCGCCCGCATGCGCGGCAGCGGTAGAGTGGAACGCGGCTCAAGTTTGCTTTTTCCGCGCGCCCTTCTTTATTGAGCGCGGCTGTTGCGATGCGGGCAGCGTTGGGAGGTTTGATTGAGATGGCAGGAGGGTGCGGGGATCGGAGCGTATGATCGAGCCGGACAGGGTTGATTAGGCGGTCGGCGGAGACGCCCGCGGTTGAAGCGTGCGCGGCATCCTACATGGCAGGCAACGAATAGGACTCGGCGGATAGCGAAACGGCGAAGACGATCAGGAAGCTTCGCGGGTCGGCGAGCGTAATCGGTGTCGGAGAATTTTGCGGTAGAGCACACCGATTCGCGGTATATTGTAGACGGGCGCGGGCGGCTTGTGAGGGGATTTGTGGCTGGCGCACCTGCAATTTTGGTCGCGGCACTGGCC
>CAVRVX010000001.1:0-148787 GCA_963724735.1 uncultured Alphaproteobacteria bacterium | reverse complement strand
AACCTGACGCTCGAAGGCCGCCAGGCCCTGAAGACGCTGCTGCGCGCCAACAAACGATTGAACACCGCCTACCTGCTCAAGGAGTCCTTCGGACAGTTGTGGGGCTACCAACGCGAGGGCTTCGCGCGGCGCTTCTTCGAGAACTGGCGCGCGGCGCTCAAATGGCAGCGCTTGCAGCCCTACGAGAAGTTCGCCGACATGATCGACCGCCACTGGGATGGCATCGCCGCCTACTGCAAACCGGAAAACAAGGTCTCGCTCGGCTTCGTCGAAGGACTTAACAACAAAATCCGCGTCTTCCAGCGACGCGCCTACGGCCTGCGCGACCAAGAATATCTTCGCCTCAAGGTCTCACCTGCATGCTGCCGCCGCTCTGACCGACGTTCTGCCGCTATGATCCCGCAAAATCACCCACTCGATTCCCTGAAGACCCAGATAATTGAACACCTCAAGTGGTACCTCCAAAGCGACATGTCTGCCGATTTGCTCGGTAAGGGCGCACTAGAAATGGCTGATTGTCATTTTGTGTCCTCTGCTGAATTACACTCGCTGGTAATCGGGGCCTTTAAAAATGCTGTAGATACAGTGCTTGAAGATCAGCTGCTTTCGCAGGAAGAGGAAGCCAAACTGGTCCTTTTGCAGAAGGAGTTTGCACTGACGCAGGCTGAACTCGGCGGGTCCATCGAGCCAGTCGCAAAAGCCGCGATCTTGAGGGACGTAGGCGCTGGAATCATCAATTCGCGGCTGAAAGTCGAGGGGCTTTCGATCAACCTACTCAAGGGCGAGGTGGTGCTTTGGTTATTCAATAATGTTGAACTTTACGAGATAAAGAGTCACACTTCGTATGTCGGTGGTTCACACGGCGTTTCCATCCGGATCGCGAGAGGTTTGTATTATCGTGTCGGAGCGTTCAAAGGTGAGCGTGTACAGACTCGAAGATTTAGTTCGGCAAGACCGTGGTTCTCTCATTATAACCGATCGGAGTTTCTATTTCTTGGGGCCTATAAAGAGCATGCGCATTCGGCTGAACAAGATTGTCAACGTTCAAGGCTATCCGGACGGAATCGCATTAACGCGCGAATCCGTCAATCCAAAGCCTCTAACTTTCAAATTGGACGACCCATGGTTTGCGAGCAATCTGATACTCAGACTTGGCGCGATATGATGGCGTCCAACAGTTCGATGTCTGGAATAGGTCTTGGGGAAGAGGCAGACGCTTGGCTTGCTGAATTCGCCGAACTTGACAAGCAGGGAAAGTTCTTCATCTCGTCGTGGCGGACAAGCGCGACTACTGATTGAGAGAACTCAAGCCCCGTCGCGATTGTCGGCTTGGGGTCACCGGCTGCCGTGCAGAGGGCTTGCCGGCCACGGACGGTTTGCGTCCAACACCCGACGCCCATTTATGGTGCATTCGGACCAGCCTGCGCCCATTGTTTTCGTCAAGTGGAGCTGCCCGGCCTGAACGACGGGGCCGGAAACCGAATTAGTGGGGCCTCCCCCCGCCCGCGCCCCGGCTCGCCGGTACATCCGCGGTCGGGCCGAAGAGCGAGAGCGGAGGATGCGGGCCGCGCTTGTCATGGGAGCCGCCCACTTGTCGGTGGTTCTATTTAACGTGCCACTCGCCCGACTAACGCACGCCAGCCCGGCAAGTAAACAGGCTGGAAAATCGAGAAGCGACGGGAGACCGAATAGCCAAACGATCACCCGTCGCTTTTGTGCGAGCCACGCCCCGAAAGGATGAGCCGCCCGCAGTCGGCGTTGTTCTAAACCCCAGGACACGCTCCGACTGGTCCTGCCCCGGCTGTATACGACCGGTGCGGTTAGTCGCGGTGCGAGCCCAGAAGGATTTCCCGCGCGGCGATTGGTGAAGGTGGCCCTGCCCGTCGGCGACCAGGAGGATGCACAAACACGGGCGGGGCCCGCCGCACGTGGAGGTTCGGGCGGATACGTGCGGGGTTGGTGATTTCATCATGGTGTCACGACTTCGGCGTCAGCGCTCAGTTCGAACTGGGCTGTCACAACTATCGGCGACAAGATGGTGCGAATGACTGTCGCAACCTCGATTTTGTCGGGTTCGAAATACGGCACGCGCTGCGCGGCCCACAGATGTCTCGCCTCAAATGTTGGATTGCTCACGATCGACTCTCGTCCTGCGGGCGCGATCTTCCTCGACCACTTTGCGTTCGAACGCGGCCTTCGCCTCGGCTTCCTGCGCAGCCAATTCAGCTTCACGCTGCGCAATCTCTGCCCGCTTTTGCTCGTCTTCAATCGCTTTGGCTTCATGCCAATGGTCGGAATAACGGCCTGCTACCCTCGTTTCGTACACGCGAGCGGCGTTGACCATGACATGAATGAAGGGATTGAGCGGTGCGGGAGGCGGGAAGGCAATGTCACGCGAGTGGGCGAAATCGGGCAGTTGCAGCTTGTCGCGCAGGGGAGGCTGCTCGGCCGAATAGCCGTCGAGATTGCGAGCGGTCAATTCGGCGTCGAGCAACCGTCTTGGCGTCTCGCCCCACTTGCCGCTCGGAGCTTTACCGTGCAAGTCAGATATCGCGGCGGTGTTGGCGTCTATACGCGTAAACAACTCGATCAGTTCGGCGACAATTGCGGGATAACGCTTAGCTAATTCATTCGCGAGCTTGTCGCGTTCGGCCTCGACCTTGTCGGCCTCGGCATTCCAATTCACTGCATAGGCCGCAGTGTCGATTTTCTTCACGCGTGCGGCGAATTGATGAGTCGCTGCCGTCAACCTTTCAACTGTCCGCCTGGCTTTGCGGACCGCGTTGTCGCTCGCCGACGGATCAGGATTACTCAAATCGAGGATGCGGGGGGTTTCGGCATCAATGATTGCCTTAGCAGCGACGGCAGCATCGCAGGCTTCCTGCCATAACGCTACAAGGGTGTCCCTGTCTGCGGTGTCGTCAGCGAGCACTTCGGCAATGCGCTGATCAAGACTTGGCTCCGCCTTGGCCTGTTTGGCTTTTGTATCTAACATGTCCGCCGCCTCCATGCGTGTCGCCGAGCTTTCCAAATCCGAAAACTTTTCGGATTTAACTTGTCGGTAATTATCTCTTCCAAGCATTTTCCAAATCGTGGCGATAATCCTCGTAAGCAGCATCCTTCACTGCACGCGCGTCGTTTGCATCGCTGGGGGCCTGCTAAATTCCATTCATGGTCCGAGGGCTCACGAAGTCCGGAACCTTTGCCGCGCGTCGGACGACAGACCAGCGTGCCGTTCTGTTCAACGACGCGACCCGGATGACCATCGACACTGCACGGATCACCGATATTTTTGGCATTCCAACTACCGATATCGCGGGTCCGCAGGTATGCCGAAGTTAGGTCGCGCTCGTAATCGGAGTACGCATCCTGCAAAAGGGCGTCAGTATCGACTTCCGCGGTATCGGAGAGAACAACCTTGCCCGTATTGGGATTGCGGCCTTACACTTCCATGGTACGGTCGCCAAGCTTGAGAGTGTCGCCCTCTGTGAGACCGCCCTTCCAACGAGCCGATAACTCCGCCTTCTGGAAATCATACATCTGCTGGCGATGCTCGGCGCGGTCGTCATTGTCGAGCATGACGTAGCCAGGACAGTTACCGGCTCGATTGCCGAGACCGTCCGAGAGCGAGACGGAGCGCTGCGTCTTGCCGTCCATCATCAGCAGTGCGACGCGCACAGAGCGGCCGTCCTTGAGCACGCCGTTTTCGTCGAACGCGTCGTCGTTGTTGTGTCGGGGCATTGATCTGTTCCTCTTCAGGTTCGGGGACGGCGTAATCGCTGGAGATCAGCGTCCGCATCGCGGACCTCGGCGCGGGGCTCGACCGTGCCATCGTCCTTCACAGGGCGGACACGGCCATCGAAGCGACGGCGTCGGCCGTCCGCGTCTTCGCCTTCATAGGGACTGTCTTCGAAATAGAATTTCGGCATTGAATGGTTTCCTTTCATCCGTGATAGGCGATGTGTTGCATAAGCCGAGAAACCCGCCACTGACGGGCTTCCTCCGCTGGATCGACAGCCGGCCCGGAAACCCATGATAGGTTCACATCAACGATCTTAGCCGTGGCGCAAGATGCGGCTCCCGCGACCGCGTTGATAAGGTCGTCATGCGCCCCGCTGGGATGGTCGATGCTGTCTTTACCGCCTCTTGCCGTGCGCCGTTCGAGCGCGAGGAGTTGACTGATAGCGCGAGGGTGATCGAGTAACTGAATGCGCGCTGAATTGATTAGCGGCAAGAGGTTGGTATAGAGTTCAGATTTGGTTTTGGAGGAGGGCTCGTACCGGATGCCAAACTTGGAAAATTGCTCCCTGGGCCACTCGCCAGCATACCGGTCGCCAACAATCGTGCTGATGTGATAGGTCTTAAGGGTTTGTGCGAATTCCTGCACGACCACTTCGGGACTGAAGGGGGGCTTAAACCCACGTAAGGCGTCGATCACGACGGTTTGTTTGCTGTAGTCGTAATGGGAGACGCATAATGTCATTTCGTCCACCGAACCGCCGCTCGGGTTCGCAAAACCGAAGTAGTGAGGTTCGGGGAACCGCTCGACTACTTTCTGCGTGATGCAGGCTTCGACCGCTTCGCGCATCACGAAGCTTTCAACATCGGTTCTAAATTGGGCTCCATATTCGGCAGATGCAAACGCCGGGTCAGCCTCGTACGCTTCATCGATAATGCGCTGCGGAATGCGCTGGTTCATGACGCGGGTGGGCGCCTGCCACACTAAGACAGGGCTATCGTCCTTGCCGTAGTGGCGATTGTAGGCCGTCCACAGCTCGCCCTTGCGGGCATAGGGCGAGGACGCGCAGAGCAGCATTGAGCCGGGAATGTTTGACAAGCCGGGACGTAACGCGGCGACGATTTCCCGGTCGGGTTCGGCGCTGTATTCGTCTGTTGGCCAGAAAGCCAATTCATCGAGTAGCGCGGCGATGAGGGAATAGCCGCGCGTAGTCCGCATCGATGCGGTGTGGACCTCGATGGTGACGCGATTGGATAGGTCGATGCGCTCGCGGGTCTTGTTAGTGATCAGTGCGCGTAACATCGGTACCGCGGAAAGCAGTCCGTCGATGTAGCGCAGACACACCCGGCTTTGCTTTTTGTCGGCGGCGATCACCATGATGGTGCCGCGCTCGCCCGGACCGAGATAGCGTCGCCAATCCTTGAAACACGCCAAGTAGCATGCAATGGTCGCGAGCATGAAGCTCTTGCCGCCACGACGGCCGACGACCAACCATGCTTCGGTCGCGCCGTTAGGGGGTGGACTGGTGCGGCCTGTACACTGGTGAAATAGGGCGAGTTGGGGCGGGGTGAGTGATAAGCCAAATAGGGCTGCTAAGAAGGCCCGCCATGTTTCCCAATCGGCCGTGTTGCGGAAGTGCTGGCCGAATAGATTTGGGTCCCGCATCGCTGTTAGTATATCAATGCGGGCATCGCGGAGTAAGGCGCGGGGTGCGTATCGGGCGACCATGTTTACTCCGCTGCTTCCTCGAACGCGTCCTCGTCCTCGGGCTCAGCCCGCCGCGAGTGCAGATAGGTATTCAAACTCGGCGTAACGTCGCGGGCACGCCGCTGTAGGCCTAACGCCTCAAGAGTGCGTCGCAAGGTATTCGTCACACGTTGATACGTTTCGAGTTGTTTGGCGGATGCCTCACCACCCTCGTTTGCGGCAAACCGTTGTTCCATTAGTTCGCATTGAAGCGTGAGCATCGCCGCGCGCCGGACCAAAACCTTTTCGGCCTGACTTACCGCCTCGTTTCCGCCTAGGTCGCTAGTGTGGTCCGCGATTAGGTCCCGGAGCCGTCTCGCCCAGGCCGAGCGGGCGTCGAGGTGATCGACGAACAGGGACGACCCGTTCGAGATGGCGCTACGAACCCGGGACAACGAGGGGACGGACGGCTTACGAGCGCGGCACGATCTGCGGATCGTTGTCATGAAGACGGCTAGCCCTACCTTTCTGGTGACCTATATAGCCTAAGAGCGCGCCTAAAGTAAAGGCTGCGATCGTACCATGTTGATATCACCGCAGTCTCTGGAAATGCGCGCTTTATCCGGAATAAGCAGGTCTGTCTAGTGGGTACAGGATGGGGGTCCCGGCGGGGTACGATGGTAGGGGGCACGATGGTAGGGCTGAGACCGGGAAACTTTTCCTGAAAAGGGGGGGTTAGGTCTCGGGGGAGGGCACCCTTTTCGGTTCAATCGATCAGTGGTGACTCGGCCAAACACTCGATCAGCTGCGTCCACAGTTGACGCTCGTCGGCGTGCTGGCGACGCTGCCTCTGCAAAAGCATGAGCGTACCCGCGATCACGTCATCAGCGGGCTCCTCGTCCTTCCGCAGTTGGAGATGCTGTCGCGTGACTGTCCAGCCTAGTCGGTTCAACGTTCCATCTGGATTGTTTAAAAACATGAAAGCTCTCCTTGCTGCTTTCCCGCTTAAACCATACTCCCGGATCGCACACCTTTCGCGTGAATATGGCGCAAAAAACCTAAATGACTATAGTAGCTGACTGAGTTTTATAACAAAAACAATCTCCTCGCTACTAAGTCGGACTACGTCAAAAATCACGCGACTATAGTAGGTCATTGAAAGTAAGGGAGAAATAGCGACTACATCGCTTTTATACTCTTTTTCGGGGGGTAAGACGGCGAAAAACGCGAAACCCCTTAATGCGAGAAGCTCGAAAGCCGTGAAAAACCCAAGATTATACTACGTGCCGGTAACCTCTCTGGCAAGGCGGGGTCTGAGATATTTCTATCTCTCTGTCCCTCGGAAACGAGTAAAAAAGCGATAGTAGTCGCGATTTCGGTAAATCTATCAATTAGATACGATAGTCGTCTGCATTTCGATGTAGTCCGACTTAGTCAGACGTCATGCCTGCGCTTGCATGCCGGCGGTGGAGCAGTATGCGCCGGTTAAGGTTGAAGTGGTTTTCGCCACTCATTGCAGCCGGTGAGGGAGCAGAAATCCGGATCAGGAAAACGAATGACGCGCCGGACGCAATCAGGCGGTAGTGGACGGGTAATGCGATCCTCGTAGTCAATTGGCGCGCCTCTGCGATCGCCGCGGCTGATCAAAAGTCGTTCAACGATATTGGACGCAAGGCGGAGGCCGTTGTTCTTGAGCAACTCGATGGGGACTTCGGCTTCGACAATGCTCGGCGTTCCAATGCGGCTAATGACAGGCGAGGTGCACTGATTTTTTTCGTGAAAATTGTAAAGGGCCTCACCACCCCAATGGCGAAAGAGACGCGCAATCCCGTGCTCACCGCCCTTCGCGGAGGGAAGAAGCAGAAATAGATCATCCCTGCTCGGTTCGATTCATGAGCTTGGTTCTTCGCCTTCAGAAGTTTCGCGATGTCGGTAGTGACTCTGCCAGTCTCGACGAGCGCATCAATACGGCGTTCAAGAAAAGCGCGGTTAGGTAGCTGCATCCCGTTGGTCCGGATGTCGTCGATCTCCTCATCGGTGAGGCGCGTACAATGCCAGCCGGTGATCGCGTAGCGCTGCACATCTGTGAGGCCGGACAGATCATGGTGTCTATCGAGATGGGTTTTTAAGTGTGCCGGCCATTCCGCCGGCCGGTCCAAGTCAAGTAGCACCCTCGACATCGTACTCCTCGTTGTCGGCGATCATCTTCGTTCTCTCCGATCACCGTAGCACCGCCACGCCTTCCTCGGGCTGCACCGGCGTCTCGACGTGTTCGGGGCCCCCCCTAGCGGCCCAGCCCGGAAAACTTACCGGTGAGGCTCTCCGGGGCGGGGCGTCGATCGATCTAGACATTTACCGCACCGGCTGTCGCACGGGCCTTGATTTCTCAGCCTCGGCCTTTTCGGCGGCGACGGCGGCATCGTGCGCTTCCTGCAAGACCTCAGGCCGCGGCAGCATCTCGACCGCCTTAGCGGCTCGACCCATGACGACATAGCGCGCAAGCTGGCGCGGGCGGGTTTCGAGATTAGCAATAAGCCCCAAATCCATCGCCTTGTGGAGCCGACGCCGGACGGCCTGCTGATCGAGCCGCAGCTCTGCGGCAACCGCCCTTAAGGTCGCGCCTTGCGTTCCGCCGTCGCCGCGTCCGGGCTCGGGTTGCGCTCGCTCGACCGCCTCAACCGTCTCAATAATCGCCGGTCGCACCTTGACCTCGACGGCCTCCGCGAGAATATCGCGCATCAGACCGCGGACCACGCGATAGTCATGCTTAATAGTTGCGACAATTTCCCCGCGGTCCCGCTCGCGATGCTCACGATGCAGCAGCGCGTGGGCCTTGATCGCAGCAAGCACTTGCGCAAAGTCGCGCCGGACGCGCACCGCCTTCGGAGGAATGAGGTCGGCCAACTCGGTCGCAAACGGGATGTAGACCCGCGTTTCGCCGGCGGCCAACCAGCGCTGGAAATCGCGCCAAGGGGCGAAATCGACATCGTCCACCGCCTCGTTAAGCCCCCGCACCCGTGCGATCATCTTCATCGCGCGGGCGGTCTGCTTGGCGGTATCGCTGAGTTCGAGCGATAACATGCGGGTTTCGTTCTCGGGATTGAGCTTGGTCCGCGTCGTTGTGACAACGAACGCGACCGGACCGTTCTTTTCGATGGGGACGGTTTTAATTTCGCCATCAACCTTCATCGGTACCCGATAGTTGAGCTGTCCTGTCGACATCAATTCGCGCAACAAGTAATCTTGGAGCTGTTGCGAATTGCTGTCGAGCGATTCGCCCATCGACAACACCTTGTGCTTGAAATCCCCCTCCCAGTAGAGCAACGCCCGCTCGCTCAAGGCGGTAAAAGCGACGACATCCTCGGCCGGGAGGAACTCCAACACGCGCGCGACCAGCGCTCTTGCCGGCGGCGCTCGCACCTTTGATCGCGATATGCATGGTGTCCTTCACTTCAAAAAGCCGGCTGGTCGTGGCGAGAAATAGCAGCTGCGCGTTGTTGCGCTCCCCCGCATAGGCCCGAGCGAAAGCTGACCCGAAGAGGGCGAGCACGTCCTGGCTGGCGATGATTTCCTTCGCCGACCGGGCGAGCGCGGCGGGGTCGGGCTTTGAAGGGGCGGCCTTCTGAGCCTTGGCACGACTCGCTTTGGCCGCCTCGGCCGCGCGCTTGACGGCACCGTCAATTTCGCGAATGCGGGCTCCGGCGCTCTTCAGCTTGGGCAAAAGCCGCTCGAACGCCGCGGGGTCGGCGGTCTTAAGGCGCGCTAGCTCCGTTCCCCATTCCGGGGCAACCGCGGCAGCGGGGTCGGCGCACAGCCGCTTTTCCACCAGCTCAGCTGGCTTAACGGCGGCTTCGATGTCGGACCTTACGGCGTCCAAACCGTCGTCGAAGGCCGCCCGGAGATCATTAAAATCTGTCCATTTGTCCTCGCGCTTCCCGTCGCCGAAGTCGGGCACCGCGATCAGTGCGCTCGCCGCCCGCGCCGCCGAAAGGCCCTTCATCAAACCTGGGTTGCCTTGGGTTTTCCAATCGTCGTCGGAGGCGATGATCAGCCGATAGTCGAGAAAGATTTTCGGCTTTTCGGGCTGGTGACCTCCGGGTCCGCTTACCGCAAATGTCGTCCAGTCCGCGGCCGACCGAAGCGGTTCGACATATTTGAGATCAGCGACCACCTGGGCGGCCATAAAGCCACCCATTCCGTGGTACTCACCGAGGCGCTCGTGGTAACGCGCGAGCGTTTCCCCCGAACGCGGGCGCAGCTCCCTCCGGTCTCGCCAAAGCGGGCCGAACACGTCGGCGACTTGATACGCGGGGGTGGGCCGGCCTTCGCGGTTGTCGCCGCGGATCATGTAAGCGCCGCTATTGTAAAGCTTAGCGCCTCGCGCACGGCGCTCTGACATTACCTGAAGAAAATGTTCGGGCTTCCAGGGAACGGGGAAGCCGATTTCGCGCAACGTGTCCGGCCAGTTGACAAACCGCGCTAGCGTCAGCGCGAACCACAGATCGGGATCGGCCGCGTGCCGCTCGCGCCAGTTCACCGCGACCCAGCGCGTGACGCGGTCGTGCTCGCGGCGGACGTTGCAGAACGACCACTCGACGAAGATCGGATCGTCCGACCAAGGCGGCGGTTCCCCGTCCTCGCGACGGCGACGGATGGCCTCGCGCTCGGCGATCCAGGCTACCAGGCGCGCGGTATGGAGTTCCTCCCGCCGCATCTCGCCGTCGTCTTCATCGCCGCCTCGCGTCGGTCTTGTGGGGAGTTGCCTTCGCCGCGCGTACGGCCGCCGCCTTCGCCACGTAAGCATCATCGCCGCGCTCGCTCTCCGCGTCCCCGCCTTGAGCCAGCGCCTCGACCTCTTCAACGAGGTGATAGACATCGCGCCCGCCCAGCCTGATCTTTCGAAGCTTGCGTGCGTTCTCCAACTTTTTGATCATGTTTAAACTGCAGTCCAAAATTTGCATCGACGTCCGCCGACGATAAAGGCGACGACCGAGTGCGAGTTTCTCTCGTGCCATTTTCAGTCCACTCTTTCCTTCATCGACGGCTCCCACTCTGGAGCGCGCCTCTATACATACGCACGGCGCTTTAGCGTCACGTATTACATACGCAGACGCCGAAGTGCGCCGTAGCGCACCGACTATTTCCGAAATAGGCCGAGGGAAGGTGTCGATCGAGAGCGCGAAATATTCGCGTGATTTATTCGCGCGTCTTTTTTCGAGGCTTGGTCGAATTGCCCTGTTTGTACTGCTCGATGGCAGCAGCCCTCTCTAACGCGGCTTTCAAGTCGCGCCGACCTTGCGGCAGCTTGCGTTTTGTCGTGCGGGTGAATCGACTAAGCGCGGCGACGTCATTGCGACGGGATGGGTGGGCGATCTCGAATAGCTCGTGCATGGCGGCTTTCTTGGGATGGCGGCTGCCGGCGGCGCGGTATTGCTCGACGAGGTCGTCGAAGAGGTTGGCGAGAGCAATCCCTTCGAGCCGAGGTAAGTTTCCCTTACGTGGCCGGCCGCGCGCACGACTTGACGAGGCAACCATCCCAGCAGCCTCGGCGACCACGGCCGCGCCGTATTTCTTCACCAGCGTCGCCAGCGTCTTGACGTGCCGCGGGTCCATCCGATCGGGCGGAGTTGGCTCTTCAGGCGCGTATTTCGGCCCCCGCGGTTTTTGCCACCTAGCCGGCGCTTCTTCCTCGACGAGGGGCTCTTTGGGTTCGTCGCACATCCTACCGCGCCTAAAAACTGCCGAGCATCGCCTACGAGGGTCCCGGCCCCGCTCCACACGAACCGTTTAACTGACTGACTTATATTTGCTAATTTTGGTGGGCGCACAAGGACTCGAACCTTGGACCCGCTGATTAAGAGTCAGCTGCTCTACCAACTGAGCTATGCGCCCGCACGCCCGGAGCGAACGGCGCGCGTCCTTAGCAAACAGGCCGCCCCGTGTCCAGAAACGAGCTCCACGTGAGCCGTCGGCCGTGTCCAGAAACGAGCTTCACTTGCCGGCCGTTTCCAGAAACGCGTTCCCCTTGAGTGTCCAGAAACGAGCTCCGCTTGAGTCGTCGGCAGCGCCTCATCCATCGGCTGGCGATCACGCTGCGATATAGGCTCGATATCGGCGCAGCCAAGTCCGACTGGTCATGTCAATCAAGTGACGGTCGGCGCGGCACAGCACCGGACGCGCAAAAAGACGCAGGCCACCGAGCGAACTCGGCGGCCTGCGCGGCCAAGCGATCTCTGGGGGCATGGGGGACTTGCAGACGACCGCCTAGCCTAGCCAAAGACGACAAACCGTCTCTCGGAAACCTTCGGATGCTTAGAGCCGTTCCTCGTCGGGCTGACCGCCCCAATCGCCGCCTCGGCGATCGGAGTTCCGCCCGTCGAGATCGCGGTCGCACCATCCGCCGCGTCCATCCATTCTTTGCGCGGGCCCTCCCCCGCACGCGCGCCCATTATCGTCGCCGCCGCGCCAGCCCCAATGGGGACCCATGCCTCGCCCGGGACCAGGTCCGTAGCCGCGGCTGTAGTATTCGTCGTCGTCTCGGCCGCGCCAGCCCCCATGTGGGCCCATGCCTCGTCCGGGACCAGGGCCGTAGCCTCGGCCGTAGTCGTCATCATCATCCCGACCGCGCCAGCCCCAGTGGGGACCCATGCCTCGTCCGGGACCAGGGCCGTAGCCTCGGTCGTAGTCGTAGTCGTCATCATCGCCCCGACCGCGCCAGCCCCAGTGGGGACCCATGCCTCGCCCTGGACCAGGGCCGTAGCCTCGGTCGTGGTCGTCATCATCGCCCCGACCGCGCCAGCCCCAATGGGGACCCATGCCTCGCCCTGGACCAGGCCCATAGCCTCGCCCCTGCCAGCCTTCGTCACCCGAGCGCGAGGCGAACCGATCGTTGAGACGAGCCAGGCGCGGATGCCAATCGTAGATCTGATCGACGAAGCGCCGTTGCTGGTTTTGATCGAGGCTCTGGTACAGCGGCAGCGCGGCGTCCGCGAGCCGCTTCATGCCGTTGACCCGGCGGCTCGCAAAGTCTGCCCACGCCTGGAAATTCTCGACCGGATTATCGCTGCGCTGCTGGGCGCGCAGGTCTCGCCAGCGCTCGGAACGAAGCCGCACAAACTCGCGATAGGCCTGTTCGAAAGCGGGCCAGTTCTTCTCCTGGTCCGGAGTCAGCGCCAGGCGAGAGCGCAAACTCGAAAGGCGCCCATCGGCCACCGCCTGGGGATCAGCGCTCGCCTGCTGTTGATTTGAGGGGCTCGGCTGTCCCGGCTGTTGTGGGGCGGCTTGGGGAGCCGGCGCGGCCGGCGATGGTTGAGCGGGCCTGCTCTCCGGACGCTGTTGCGCAAACGCCGCCCCCGAACCCATCAGCGCAAGCGCGACCGTGCCTGCGAGCATCGATTTCCACATGCGTGCCTCCTCGGATTGAGGCGGAGACGCTAAGTCAATGAAACGGGAGCGGCAAGTTACACTTATGTAAACATTAAATTTCTGTCATGTTGCATGCGACGACAGGTAATTCCTCCTGTTCTATTTTACCGATTATTGACGCAGAACTTTGCCGATCATGCGGGCGGCGCAGTGGCGAGGAGCAGCCGGACACCGAAACAGGCTTTCACAGCAACGTGATGCCGCGTCGCAGAACCTTTTCAAGCTCTGGCCGTTGCTTGGTTCGCACGGGGCAAAGTCGTGAATTTTACTCGTAAACCGCGTTAAGAGGGATTGAACCGGGTCGCACGTTGCGGCGACCAAGGTTCGATCATGTGGGGTCGTACCATGAGCAGCAACGCACCGGCGGTCGCCGCGCGCGACCGTATCAGTCACGTCAAAGTCGTCGTAGCCGCGCTGCTGGCGTCGCTCATCATCATGCTGATCGGGATCACCGCCCGAGCCACCGACGATATGAACGGCTATGGCGTCGTTCAGATCGGACAGACCCTTCCCACGGGAAGCCCAACCGCTTCGCGCTGACGCAACGCCGGTTCTATCGCGCGCGACCCGTTGTCCGCAAGTCGCGTCGCTAACCGGCTGGATTGACGTCATAATCGAGCTGATTCGGCGAGGCGCGGTTCTCGCTTCCACAAGAATCTGGATCACGACGTCGGCCCCGCGCCGCGGTCATGGCGTGCGCGCCGGCGGCACCGCTTCCAAGAGCTTTCCGGAAAACAGGACCGGTCCGGTCACCGCCCCGGTCGGCGAGCCGCCCTCCGGCTCCAGCGACACCGCAAAGGTGGCGCCCTCGATCGTGTTGCGGTCATAGGCCGACAGGGCCGGGACCTGGGTGAACTCAGCAGCGCCGATGACGCCGAGCGAACGAGGCGCGGGGTACCGGTCCGAGACCAGCCAGAGCTCGTAGCTTTTTCCGGACTGATCTTCAGCGGTGACGCGGCGCACGGTGAGGCTGCGCTGCGCCAGATCGACTGTCATGATGAAAGCCGGCGCGTTGGGTCCGCTCTGAAGGACGGCGACGAACCGGCTGGCCGCGGGAACCTCGGCAGTGCGCACCACTTCGCGGATCACTTCCACCGTCTCGATCTTCGACTTGGGCCGCAGCGGCGGCGGCAGACGCTCGGGCGCAACCGCCGCCATGACCACAAGCCCGGCGAGCGCCGCCGCGATCGCGCCGAGCCCGACCGCCCCGCCGCGCCAGCGGCGCAACCGCTTGGTGAGGTCGATCACATTGGGCTGTTGCGGTTCGACGCGCGCGGTCGGCGCTTCCAAGAAGCCCGGCAGGCGCGTCTCGGCAGCGGGCGCCTGTTCTCCAAGTCGGCGCTGAAGATCAACCCAAAGTTCGGGAGGCGGCGGCACCGGATCAACCATCGCATGCAGAGATCCCAGGCGCCGCTCCCAGCTCTGCACCATCGCGGCGAAAGCAGGGTCGGAGCGAATTAGCTCCTCGGCCTGTTCGCGCTCGGCGACGTCGAGCGTGCCAAGCACATATTCGGCCGCGAGACCGGCTCTGTCCTCGTCCGCGGTCATGAATCCAGGCACTCCCGAATGTCGGCGAGCGCTCGCCGCAACTGCGTCTTGATCGTATTGACCGGCCGGTCGAATTGCTGCGCAAGTTGCTCGCGGCTCAGACCGTTGTAATAGGCGAGCAGCACGAGCCTCTGGCGATCCGCTTCGAGCCGCCCGAGGCAAGTCAGCAGTCGCTTCAGCTCTTCGCTCGTTTCGCGTCGCGCCAAGGGATCGGCGCTCTCGGCGGCCACAGCCATAACCTCCGGTTCCTCCTCGATCGAGGTTTCGGTTCGTCTGCGCACGACATCGATGGCGCGATTGCGGGCGATCGACGCCATCCAGGTGATCGGCGAAGCGACCGCCGGATCGAATGTTCCGGCGCTCGACCAGATCTTCAAATAGGTCTCCTGCAGGACCTCGTTGGCAAGGTCCGGACGGCGCAAGATACGGAGCACGATTCCATAGAGTTTCGCACGCGTGGCTACGTACAGTCGCTCGAACGCCGCCTGGTCGCCTTTGGCGACCGCGGCCAAGAGCCACACGAGTTCAGCCGATGTGAGCATTCAGAACGGCCCCGCCCTGCGCGAACCGCAGGCGAGGGACGAGTATGACGCGATGGCGTGGCGACCGTAAGGTGAAATATCGTGGATTGTGGGCGTCAGCTGGTCGCGCCGCGCATGCGCAATACGCCGATCGCATCGAACTCGACGTGATCGCGCGTCCCCTCGCTGGCGCGTTCGCGCGTCTGATCGCGTTCGTCCAGCAATTCAAGCTTTTTCAGCTCCTCGAATGAGTTGCGCAAGGCGGCCTGCGCGTGTTCGAGCTGACCGACCAGCTCCTCGGTCGAACGCTTCAGGTTCTCGCTGCGCCCAATCGCCGCCTTGGCATAGGTCGAGTATGCGAAATGCGCAGGATCATGGATTCCGGTGCGATCCTGCTCGGCCTGGATTTCGCGGTCGAGATCAGCCGCGATGCGCTCGAATTCGGCGATCATCGCCTCGATCTGCGCGACCTTGCGGCGCTTTTCGTCAACCTGAAATTTCTTCAGCCGAATAATCGATACGCGCGACTTCATCGACCCATACTCCCCAGCAGCCCAAAGGCAACCTCAGCTTGGAGCGACGCCCTTTTCAGGCGCGACCGACGTAATTGTGGCGGTACAGTGTTAGTTTTCAGTTTCGACTGCGTTCTACGCCAGTGAGGTTAAGATTTGTTGGAAAGACTTATCCGTCCGCGAACCGAACCACCTGCCGGGCAATGCAGAATGGCCTATTTACTGACAATTCTATCCTCGCGCGACAGGGCTTGCGGGGCTTTTTTGTATATGCTGTGCTAAAACGGCAACAGACCGATTAACTGCCGGAAACCAAAGCTAAACCTTTAACTTTGTATTTACCCGATGCGTTAATCATTGCATCACCGTCCTTGGGGCTGAACGTCGCGACTCACATTTGACGGGGGGTGAGTTGTTTGAATCGGTTAATTCCGGTTCCTCAAGTGAGACGTGAGGGGTCAGGTGCGTAAAAAACTTATTCGTGTCAGCAATTTATGTGGATCCTGGCAAAAAAATCAGGACCCCCCTTGCATGCACGAATTATGTTTTGTTAAGCATCGCTTGTTAACGTTTCGAATCAGTTGGATCCCAAGGCGTATGGCAAGGCCGCCGAGCTGGCTGGCCACCCTCAATCCGACCTCGCATGGAAGGGGAATGGCATGCGCGTTCTGCTGATTGAAGACGACGCCGCGACCGCGCAGTCCATCGAGCTAATGCTGAAGTCGGAGAGCTTCAACGTCTACGCGACCGATCTTGGCGAGGAAGGGGTCGATCTCGGCAAGCTATACGACTACGACATCATCCTGCTCGACCTCAATCTGCCCGACATGTCCGGCTTCGAGGTGTTGCGGGCGCTTCGCATCTCGAAGGTGAAGACGCCCATCCTCATCCTTTCGGGCCTTGCCGGGATTGAAGACAAGGTGAAGGGCCTGGGCTTCGGCGCCGACGACTACATGACCAAGCCGTTCCACAAGGACGAGCTGGTCGCCCGCATTCATGCGATCGTGCGTCGCTCCAAAGGCCATGCCCAGTCCGTGATCCAGACCGGCGACCTCATCGTCAATCTCGACACCAAGACGGTGGAGGTCACCGGCCAGCGCGTGCACCTGACCGGCAAGGAGTACCAGATGCTGGAGCTCCTCTCGCTGCGCAAGGGCACGACGCTGACGAAGGAGATGTTCCTCAATCACCTCTATGGCGGCATGGACGAGCCGGAGCTGAAGATCATCGACGTGTTCATCTGCAAGCTGCGCAAGAAGCTCGCCAATGCCTCGAACGGCCGCAACTATATCGAAACCGTTTGGGGCCGCGGCTACGTGCTGCGCGAGCCGAGCGACGACGAAGCGCGCATTCCAGCGTGACCGAAGGGCAAGGACCCAGGCGCGGAGACACCGATTTTTCCAGGAGCCGACGGGCTCTTCCTCCCGACTCGAAGCAATCCGACCCCCGCCGCCTGCGGTGGGGTTTTGTTTTTCGGGCAAGCGAGTCTCGCGCGACAAAGCAGTGCCTTTGCGCGCCAGGCCGGCGGGGCTACTCTTGCATCCCCGGCGGGGACACGCCGTTCGAGCCTCGCCCGCCGAAGGGGTAAGCGATGACGATGGACCCTGAGGCCGCAAGCGCCTCCCACCTCGGCCGGCCTGAACTGGACCCCGAGCATCAAGGCCAGATTGATCTCTTGCTTGCCGTCGAGGCCGAGTTGCGCGGAGCGCGCGACCCGGCGCAGCTGAGCCGGCTGCTCGACGGCCTGGTCGAGTACACGAATATCCATTTCATGAGCGAGCAGCTCATCATGCGCCAGCACGTCTATCCAGGCTTGCCGGCCCATGAGGCGGAGCACGACCAGCTCATGGAACAGATGCGCGACTTCCAGAAGCGCATCGGGTCGGGCGAACGAACCCTCGTCGCCGACGACCTCTCCGCCTTGCGCGACTGGGTGCTCCGCCATATCCGCACCAAGGACACCGCGTTTGCGCAGTTTCTCGCGGACAACGTGTAGGGCGGCAGCGGTCGATCAATCGGGTATTCGACTAGGCGGCGTGCCGCAGTTCAGTGGTCTCGGTAGCGCGGCTGACCCAGAAATCCATTTCAAGCCGACCGAGCGTTCTCTCAGATTCTGCGATTTCGTCGGCTTGCGTGAGCGCCGGTTCGGATCCCAGACCAAAGCGCCGCTCAATTTCCTTTTTCAGCCGCCGCAGCGTGAACTCCTCAAAGGAGACAACGTTCGAAGCCTCCGCGAGTTTTCCCCGTGCAGCGTCGAAATTGCCGTCGGCAGCCTCGATATGCGCTTCCATCAGCTTCATCGCCGCTCGTTCTTCAAACCCAAGTCCGGGCCGCGCGACGATCGCTTCGAGATCACGGCGAGCCTCCCGCATCCGCTTCAACGCGATACGCACGACGGCCAACGTTGTTTCAAAATAAAGCATTTGCGCCGGAAAAGGACACTGGGCAGTGAACAACTCAAGGCGTTGCGCTAGCTGCTCTGAGACGCCCTCCCGGAAATCAATCATGCACAGAATGTGCAATCCTACCCAGTCTTCGAAGGAATGAGGCTTCGGCCCGATACAACTTAGAGCCTTTCGAGCCTCATCAAATTTACCGAGTTCTCCGAGAACGACAGCGTAGCCGTTCCGCGCGACGGCATTTTCCGGAAAGTCCTCTACCGTCCGATCATAGGCCGCCAGCGCCTCCTCAAACCGCCCGAGCGCCCGCAGCGTCTCCGCCCGCCCGGTCCGCGCGACGGCATTCTGGGGAAAGTCCTCCACCGTCCGCTCATAGGCCGCCAGCGCCTCGTCAAACCGCCCGAGCGCCCGCAGCGTCTCCGCCCGGCCGGTCCGCGCGACGGCATTTTCCGGAAAGTCCTCTACCGTCCGATCATAGGCCGCCAGCGCCTCGTCCAGTTGCCCCAAGCTCCGCAACAACTCAGATTGAGCGTTCCACACCGCCGGATCATCGGGCGCGCACTCGGCGGCCAACTCGCAAAGTACCCAGGCTACCTCTTCGTTACGCGCAAGTCGCGTCGCCACGTTGGTGAAAGACATCGCCAACTTGCCGGGGTCGCCCTCGGTAAGTTGGCGCTCTGCAAGCTCCACGACATCTTGCCATGCAGCCTCAACCCGACCGCTTTCGAAGCGCCCTGCGATCCAGTCGATCTGCTTGAGAGCGGATTCGTATGCTTCGAATGCCTCGGCGCCAATTGCCTCGCCGCGATGGCGATGTCCCTCACGGCGCTTGCGCGACTTATACTCATCGAGCAACTCGCCGATGCGTGACCGAACCTTAGACACTATATCGATCGCGCCTAATTCCGCAGGCTCGCCGCTTGCGGGCTCGATTGTTCGAGCGCCGATCGGAACGCAGCGGGCCACGAGATAGGTCGCCAATCGGCGATCCCACTCAACATTCTTGGCCAAGAAGACTCTTGCCCGAACGCTGCTCTCCTCGCCGTCATGAAGCGCAGTGGCGAGAACCGCTATCAAGCCGGAGTTGTAAGCCTTGTCGACCGCGACTGCGCGTTCGACTGAGCTTTGCCCCTGGGCGGTCGCCCAAGCCGCAACGTCGTCTTCCAATCGAAGGAGCAGAGGTCCATCAACGATCGCATAAAGACGCGCACCGCTGCCAACTCTTCGGTTTGCGCGAGACGGCGAGCTCCCGCCAAGTCCCATGCTTTATCTTGGATCGGTCTCAGGAAACGCCTCTCAACAAAATCACCAACGGCCGGATCGGTCAACACTCGATTGGCGCGGCGCATGCTTCGGCTGCGCAGATCATCATCCAGCTCCGAATCCATTCCGATCAACAGACCCTCAAGCGCCCGAAACCGACACGCCTCAAGTTCGAGTACGGAACGCAGGCTGCCCTCATTCAGCGCGCCATCCTTGAACGGATCAAACGGCCGCACCTCCAATCCGAAATCGAAGAAAAATCGAATGTCGTTGCTCGTCGGACGACGACGCTCCTGCCCCTCATACAGCCACGTCGTGCCGTTGATCACCGCTAGAGCTTGCCCGAGCGGACCACACAAATGAGCCATCGTGACAGGCGCGTTCATGGGTTTACTTGATCAAACACCCTAATGCCCCGATGCTCCAGCTTTATTCGACCGAATTTCCAGTCATCCTGGCCGTCGGATGTGTGGGGTGCGGCACGGATAATTGAGACACCCGGCTGAGGTAAATTGAACCTCAACCGGAGTGTTACACATGACGAGTGATGAAGGGCTCAAGCCCGAAGGGGCGCCGGAGCGCTCCCCCAAAGCTGACGTAGGCGCCGCTTCGGGCGTCGACGGGAATGGTCCGAAGCGCTTTTCTGTTCAACGCAAGATGGCGATTGTCGCGCGACTGTTGCGCTGCGAGCCGCTGGATCTGGTGGCCCGACAAACGAATGTCTCGGTCGCCAAGCTGACCGAGTGGCGCGATCGCGCGCTTGCAGGGGCGGCTACGGCCTTGAAAGAACGCGAACGCGATGACCGCGACGACGAAATCGCCCGGCTGAAATCCAAGGTGGGCGAGATCACCATGGACAACGAACTGCTCAACGCCAAGATCGCGGCGCTGGAGGGCAAACGCCCTTTGGCGCACAGGAGGTCGAGACGATGAGCCAGACGCTCTCGCCCTCCAGTGCTCGCTGTTATGGCTTGGCGCGCGTTGCGCGTGTGTGGACGGTCTCGCGTGCCAGCGTCTATCGCTGCCTCAAAGAGACGCCGCCGAACACGATCGTCCGTCGCCCTGGCCCGGTCGGGGCATGTTCGGACACGGAATTGGCCGACCATATCCGCCGGCAAATAGCTGCCTCACGCCTTCACGGTGAGGGGTACCGCAAGTTATGGGCGCGATTGCGCTTTGCTGGCGTTCGCGCAAGCCCCCGCCGGGTGCGACGCGTGATGGGCGAGAACGGCTTGCTCGCTCCTCATCGCGTTGGACGCGCCGAGAGCAAGCTGCACGATGGAACGATCGTCACCAACAAGGTCAATGAAATGTGGGGAACAGACATGACGCAGACGATCACCGTCGAGGAAGGCAGGGCCTATGTCTTCGTCGCCGTGGAACACGCCAATTCGGAAGTCGTCGGCATTCATGCCGCGCGTTCGGCCAATCGCTTCGAGGCGCTGGAGCCGGTGCGCCAGGGGGTGCATCGGTGCTTCGGATCGACCGCACCTGGTGTGGCGCGTGGATTGATGCTGCGTCACGATCATGGCTCCAACTACATGTCCGGTGACTTCCAGGACGAGATCGAATGCTTGGGAATTGAGGCTTCGCCTTCCTTCGTGCGAGAGCCCCAGGGCAACGGCGTCGCGGAGCGCTTCATCCGAACCTTGAAGGAGAACCTATTGTGGGCGAGGACCTTCGATACGATCGAAGAGCTGCGAGCCGCGCTCGTCGAGTTCGCCAGGCACTACAACGAAACCTGGCTCGTCGCCCGCCACGGTAATCGTACCCCAGCCCAGGTACGAGCCGCTCAAAGCCAGCTTGATCAGAACGCAATGGCCGATCTAAAGTTGGCGGCCTGAATAAGCCCAGCCGGATGTCTCAAAACCGGGCTGCAGTACATGGGCGCTTTTATCTGGTTGCTGGGCGGCTGACGCCCGAATCGCGCTCGCCTTGCCCGCCGCCGCGCCCCCGAGACAGGGTTGTGACAAACAATTGGGGGATCGATCACAATATATTTTATCTGTACCCCGACTCCGCGAGAATCCGAAGACCCCCCTTGCCAAACGGCGCGATCCGGATTCTACCGAACGGATGATACGGCCCGGCTTTCTGGACATAAAATCGCGGCAAAACCTGATCGAGTTGGCTCGGGACGGGTCGGCCGCTCATCGTCTGGCCCGACGTGCGAACGCGCTGGTGTTGCTAGACGATGGGATGAGCTGCGAGGCGATTGCGAAGGTCCTGTTGCTGGACGACGACACCATCCGCACTTGGTATCGCCTGTATGAAGAGGATGGGATCGAGGGGTTGACGAACTTCAGCTACGAGGGCAGCGCTTGCCAGTTGAGCGGCGAGCAACAGGAAAAGCTGAAAGCCTGGGTCGCCACGGCCTTACCGCGCACAACGCGCCAGGTCGGCGCCTGGATCGAGAATGAATTCGGCGTCGTTTACGAAGGCCGGTCAGGACTGATCGCGTTGTTGCATCGCCTGGGGCTCGAATATCACAAACCCAATGTCATCCCGCGCAAGCTCGACGAAGAAAAGCAGAAGGCTTTCATTGAGGGCTACGAAAAGCTGCTGAATTCCTTGGGCGACGACGAGGCCGTGCTGTTTGCGGACGCCGTGCATCCGACCCATGCGGCGCGGCCTGTCGGCTGCTGGGCGCCGAGCCAAGAGAAGCTCGCGATCGAGCAGACGAGCGGGCGTCAACGCATCAACATTCACGGCGCGATCGACCTGGAGACCGGACAAACCCGGATGATCGAGGCCCTGACCATCGACGCCGCCTCGACGATCAGGCTGCTGCAATCGATCGAGGCGCTCTATCCGATGCTGGCGCTCATCCATGTTTTCTTGGACAACGCGCGTTATCATCATGCCAAGCTCGTGCAGGAATGGTTGGCCCTGCCGGGACGACGCATCAAGCTGCACTTCATCCCAACGTATTGCCCGCACTTGAACCCGATCGAACGGTTATGGGGCCTCATGCACAGAAACGTCACTCACAACAAGTGCTACGCAACTTGCGCCCAGTTCGCCGATGCGACGCTCAGTTTTCTGCGTGGAAAGGTTCCGGGGAATTGGGCGGACCTTTGTGATTCGGTCACCGACAATTTCCGCGTCATCAACCCAAAGGATTTTCGGGTCATGACGTGAACGGGGTATGTTTAGAAATTTTTTACTCGGCTCGGCAACATTCGTCCACAATGCCGTGCGAGAAGACGCCGACTCGAACAGCCGTCATTCGATGATTATCGAGTGTTCTTGACTTCCGTGTTTGCGATTTAGTGATCCTTGTCACTTAATTCACTTTCAGTTTGGTGTACGATTCTTCAACTATACATCGGCTGTTGCTCGAATCTTCAACTACACATGGGACTTACATGAAAAACGCAGACGAGATCACGACCTCCGACTATTCGCCCTATGAGGCGTTCTGGGAGGGCTTTGTCGATTACCGCGATGGCCTGCATCGCAACCCCTATCAGGCCATGCCCACGCAAGGCGTCGAAGCACGCGCTTGGGATCGCGGCCGAGAAGCCAGCATGCGCGTCACGCGGGCCATCGGGGGTGTGTAAGCGTCCCGAACCCGGGTTGTATCAAGCGATACGCGCCTATGAAGCGCACTTTCCTGTCGCGCGGCCAGCCGTGGCATCCCTGTGCCACGGCGGCTTCGTCTTGGCCGGCCATTTCGGTTGAAAGCTCGGGCCCGGCGTCATCGCTCCGATGGTCTGGCGCCCATATCAGCGCGCGAGGACGACGACCGCCTCGCCTTCGCTTTGGATCGAGACGGTCAGCCCGCAGGTCCTCGCCAATAGCCCCGTGTAAAACGGCTGGATCGCGTGCGCGTCGATTGACTGGCCCTCCTCGCCCCCAGCGACGAGCGAGGCCATCGCGTGGGGCACGCGCGCATTGAGCCCGCAGGCTTCGATGCGGAACCCCATGTTGTCCCCCTCGCCGGCCGGATCGACCGTCAGTACTCCCCCGCGCGGAATTGCGTGACCCGCCACCAACAAGAGATTGAGCACCAGCTTGACCCGATTCTTCGGCAGCAGCGCCCGCGGCAGACCCCAGTTGATCTTCACTTTTTCATCCTCGAGGGCGCCGCGCGCGACCTTTTCCGCATCCCCGAGATCGACCTGGGCGCCCGCCGATCCTGCCGCGCCGAAAGCGAGCCGGCAGAACTGCAGCCGCGCCGATACGGTAGCGGCGCTCTTCTTGATCAGGTTGAGCGCGAACGTCTTGGTCTCTTCGTCCTCCGCATCCTCGAGAACCTCGAGCCCGTTGACGATCGCGCCGGACGGACTGATCAGATCGTGACATACCCGCGAACAGAGCAAGGCGGAAAGATCGAGCGGCTCGGGCATCATGGCGGTGGACATTCAATGCGTCTCCAACGTGGACGGCCTGTGCGGCGATCGCGACCGGTGCGGTCGCGCCGCAGGTGGCTTCGTGTGATACACCGGCCCTCGTAAGCAAGGCAAACGACATGCTCGCGGGGCGGCACTTTTGATGCGTCCAATCGACCCGGCTCTCGTCAAGGCGCTGACCGGCCTCGTTTCCCGGGCTGGTCGAGCCATTCTCGATATCGCCAGCGACGCGTTGGCGGTGCGCGAGAAGGTCGATTTCAGCCCCGTGACCGCGGCCGACGAAGCGGCGCAGATGGTGATCCTCGATGGCATCGCGAAGATCTTACCGGGACTTCCGGTCGTTTCTGAGGAATTGTCCGGGCCACCGCCGGCGATCGGCCCGGACGGCCGTTTCCTTTTGGTCGACCCTCTCGACGGCACGCGGGAATTCATCGCTCGCCGGGACGAATACACCGTCAATCTTGCCCTCGTCGAGGCCGGGCGTCCGACCCTGGGTTTCGTTTTCCTGCCCGCCCGCAGCCTGCTTTACCGGGGTTGCGTCGGCCAGTTCGCGGAGCGGCTACGCCTTGCGGCCGGCGAGTTGCCCGAGGCCGCGGAGGATATCGCGCCGATCAGGGCCCGCCCTGCCCCAACGCGCCTGATCGCGATGGTCAGCAGGTCGCATCTCGACCCGACAACCAAGAGCTTCCTCGATCGGTTGCCGGTCGCCGACCGAATTGCCTGCGGCTCTTCGTTCAAATTCGGTTTGCTTGCCGAAGGCGCGGCTGATGTCTATCCGCGCCTTGCGCCCACGCATGAATGGGATATCGCAGCCGGCCACGCCGTGCTCGCCGCCGCCGGCGGCGCGGTGGTTCGTCCCGATGGTACGGCGATCACCTATGGGCGAGCCGAGGAAGGCTTCCTGGTGCCGGCCTTTGTCGCATGGGGCGATCCAAGTCGATTAACGGCGCGCTGAGCCGGGCTCGGTTCCGCCGGGCCTTGCGCCGCAACCAAAGCTGCGCGGCGACGTTGCGGCTCAACTGGGGACCCGCGGCGGCTTTCACAGGCGCCGACCGCATCGCCTGGATTGGTCCGCCGCGTTCGCGTCATAGTCTTGCTGGAACCTGTGATTTGGGCGGCCTTCGGCTCGGACATCTGCATGGGTGCAGCGTGCGGGCTCCGGCAAAAACCTCGGGGTGGCAACAATGAACAGAGCCTTGCGCTTTGTTGCGGTCTGCATTTGGCTTCTTTGTTTGGGTCCGATCGGGGCGCTCGCCCAGGAGACGCCGCAGCCCGCGCACCCGCCGGGCGGCTTTTCCCCCAACGAAGTCATCGCCGCCGGCCACCGGTTTTTCGGCGGGGTGTCGCGCGGCCTGGCGACGATCGTCGAAAAGGCGGTCAGCCAATGGGGCCTTCCGAACGGCTACGTCCTCGGCGAGGAAGCCGGCGGAGCGTTCTTCGGCGGGCTGCGTTATGGCGAAGGCGTGCTCTACACCAAGAATGCAGGCGATTTGCGGGTGTTCTGGCAGGGCCCGTCCTTTGGATGGGATTTTGGCGGCGAGGGCGCCCGCACGATGATGCTCGTCTACAATTTGCCGGCGACCGAAGCGATCTACCAAAGGTTCGCCGGAATTGAAGGCTCGGCCTATTTTATTGGCGGGCTCGGCATGACGGCGCTTACCGCCAACAATGTGGTGGTCGTCCCGATCCGCTCGGGTCTTGGGCTTCGTCTCGGCGCCAGCATCGGATATCTCAAGTTCACCCCCCAGGCGACCTGGAATCCGTTCTGACCGGCAGCCTGTCCGGGCCGTCGTCGCCCTGACAATGTTGCGTGATCTATGGGGTTTTTCACTTGGCGCCGGCCAAGAAGGTGTAAATTCGTCACGTGGTGGTCTGCGCCCGTGGTGCACGCGGCGACCTCGGCCGTTCGGCGCTGTTGTGATCGGAGGCGTCCCACGTGATCGAACAGTTGATGTACTTCGCGATCGGGTTCCTGGTTGCGAGCCTGTTCAATCTCATTTTCGTTCCGCTGGTCCATAACCGCGCGGTCCGCCTGACTATGCGGCGGCTCGAAGCCGAGACCCCGTACTCGATGGCGGAGATACAAGCCGAGAAGGACCAGCTGCGCGCGGAATTCGCCATGTCGACGCGGCGACTGGAAATGAGCGTGGAGCAACTGAAGGCCAAGACCACCGCCCAACTCAACGATCTCGGCAAGAAGTCGGCCACGATCGACAAGCTCAAGCGCGAGCTGAACGAGAAGTCGGCCGCCCTCCTCGCTCTGGAAGCCCGCGAGAACGCGACGCGCGAACAGCTGCGCGCAGCGGAACAGGAATACAGCGTCAAGACGAACAAGATGCACGACGCCGAGCACGCGCTGATGGGCAAGGAGAACGAACTTGCCAAGTTGACCGCGGCGCTCAATCAGCGGACCGCCATCACCGACAGCCAGCGGCTCGAAATCGCCGCGCTGAAGACGCAGGTCGAACGACACAAGGCGCAACTCGATCAAGCGGGGAAGGACCTCGCTCAGACCGGCGCGAATCTCGAGAACGCGCGCAAGGCCGCCGAGGCCGCCACCCAGGAACTCGCCCAGGAGCGGACGAAGGCGAAGAACTTCGGCAGCCGCATCGCCCAGCTGGAACGTCAGCTCATCGCTCAGACGACGGAAGCCGAAGTGCTCGGCAAGCGCGTTCAGGAATTGGAAGAACGGCTGACCGAACAGGGCCGAGTGCTGGCCGAGCGCGACTACGACGCGCGAAAGACCCGCGGCGAGATCGACAAGGTGGAAAGCCTGAAAGCGGAAAAGGCGAAACTCCAGGAAGAGCGCGATGCGGCGCATGAGGAAACTGCGCGGCTCAAGCGCGAGGTCGCTTCCTTGCGACAAGGCGCCGAGGCGGCCTGGTCCACCGAACGAGTGGAGAGCGCATTGCTGCGCGAGCGCATCAACGACATTGCAGCGGAAGTCGCCCGCCTGACGCTCGCTCTCGAAGGGCCGGGTTCGCCGATCGAAGCTCTGCTCGCCGAGGAAAAGACCATCGGCGTTCCGGCTGGCGGGAACGGAAATCTGCGTGGGCATGGCGAGGCTGGGCGCACAGGCCCGGGAGATCTGGGCGAGCGCATTCGCGCCCTGCAGAGCCGCGCCTCGCGGATTTCCACCGCCGGATAGCGCGGCTTTCGGTCGCCTGACAAAAACGCGGCGTCAATCGAGCTCGAAAGCATCCTTGTAGTTACGCGCGAGCGAAGGGTCCTGCTCGTCCTTGCGCAGCAGACAATTGCCGGCGACAAGAAGATCGAGTTCCGTGCCCATGAAGCAATGGAAGGCATCCTCCGGGGTGCACACGATCGGCTCCCCACGCACGTTGAAGCTCGTATTCACCAGCACCGGGCACCCGGTCTTTTCTTTGAACCGCGTCAAGAGCGCGTGATAGCGCGGATTGGTCTCGGCGTGCACCGTCTGGACGCGCGCCGAATAGTCGACATGCGTGACGGCAGGGATCTCCGACCGCGGGACATTGAGCTTGTCGATCCCGAACAAAGCCTGCTCCTCCGCCGTCATGGCGCGACGGCGTTCCGGCACGACATCGGCGACGAGCAGCATGTACGGCGAATCGGCATCCAGCTCGAACCAGTTCGCGACGTCTTCGCGCAATACGGACGGGGCGAAAGGCCGGAAGCTCTCGCGATACTTGACCTTCAGATTGAGCATCTTCTGCATGGTCGGCGAGCGCGGATCGGCGAGGATGGAGCGTGCGCCGAGCGCGCGCGGCCCGAACTCCATGCGCCCCTGCATCCAGCCGGCCGCCTGTCCCGCCGCAAGTCCCTGCGCCGTCGCTTCGATGACCTCGTTTTCCGGAAGCACCTGAAAGCGGGCTCCCCGCGCGGAAAGCCGCTGCTCGATGTCCGCCTGCTCGAACGCGGGTCCGAGATAGGAGCCGTACATTCGGTCAGCCATCTGCGAGGCGGTTCGTTCGCGGCCCAGGAACAGGTGCCAGGCGGCAAGGGCGGCGCCCACCGCGCCGCCGGCGTCGCCCGCCGCCGGCTGGATCCAGATCTTGGGGAACGCGCCGTCGCGCAGCACTTTGCCGTTGGCGACGCAATTGAGCGCAACGCCGCCGGCGAGACACAAGTTCGGTATGGCGAACTCGCGCGCGAGCGAACGGGACAGCCGCAGGATCACCTCCTCGGTGACCGCCTGGATCGAAGCCGCGACGTCCATATGAAAATTCGTGAGCAGATCCTTGTCCGGCCGGCGCACCGGTTCGCCGAAGAGATCATTGAAGGCGTCGTTCGTCATGGTCAGACCGACGCAATAATTGAAATAATCCATGTTCAGATGGAACGTGCCGTCATCCTTGAGCTGAATCAGCTTGTCGAGAATGAGATTGCGAAAACGCGGTTCGCCGTAGGGGGCGAGACCCATCAATTTGTACTCGCCCGAATTCACCTTGAAGCCCGTGTAATACGTGAAGGCGGAGTAGAGCAGCCCGAGCGAGTGGGGAAAATGCAGCTCCTTGTGGATCGTGATGTCGCGCCCGCGGCCGATCGCAACCGAGGTGGTCGGCCACTCGCCGACGCCGTCCATGGTGAGGATCACCGCCTCGTCGAACGGCGACGGATAGAAGGCGCTCGCCGCGTGGCTTAAATGGTGCTCGCTGAACAGGAGCCGCTTCTGCCAGTCGAAGTCGGGCGCGAGCTCCTGCAATCGTCGCCGCAGCAGATCCTTCTGGAACAGTTTCTCGCGAATCCAGACCGGGATTGCCGTCTTGAACGACAGGAAGCCGCGCGGGGCGAAAGCGAGATAGGTTTCGAGCAGTCGTTCGAATTTAAGGAACGGCTTCTCGTAGAAGACTACGAGGTCGATGTCCGCGAGGCCGCCGCCGGACTGAGCGACGCAATAGGCGATCGCGTTTTCCGGATAGCGGGCATCATGTTTGACCCGCGTGAACCGTTCCTCTTGGGCTGCAGCGACAATGTCGCCGTCGACCACCAGGGCAGCGGCGCTGTCGTGATAAAAGGCGGAGATTCCGAGTATCCGCGTCACGCGGCCTGCTTCCTCCGCATCAGCCGGGTGCGACCGCTTGCATTAGAACAGCGTGTAGATGAACGGAGCCACCGCCGACCCCGACGACAGCACCACCAGCCCGCCGAATAACAACAAGATGAGAATAATCGGCGTGAGCCAGAACTTCTTTCGCGCGCGCAAGAAGTTCCATAATTCGTAAAAAATAGACATCCGCTCTTCTGCTCCGCCATCAGAACTGGTTCCGCATCAACTCTGCGTCGATTGTGCGCTGGTCTCGCGATATCCAAAAGCTCTCACGCTGGCCCCGGCTATGCGGGTCGATATCGAGCGTATTCTTGCCAAAGAGACGCATCAGCACCGCCATCGGTACTATAGTCAGGAGGAAGATCAAGCCCATCGCCACCGGGCTCACGACGGCATGAAGCAACATGCCGAACTTGAACCACAGAATGTTGAGCGGATGCAGCACCCATGGTGCAATCAGGGTCGGCACCAGGAATGCAAGCGCCGCCAGCAACGCCCACAGCCGCGGCGATCCGCCTGACAGCAGCGGCCAAAACCCGACCACGACAAAAAAGGCGACAAACACCGCGCCGAAATTTCGGTCCGAACCGGCGCGCGCCGGTCCAGCGTGTCCATGAATATCCTGCACGCTGTTCTCCGTCGGGGCGGAACGGCAACCGTTCGTCCTCCCGCCGCCTGGTCTTGCGGACTAAAGAGCGCCGGCCGCCGGCTTCGTCAATAGGGCCTCCGGCTGGTCGTCTTTTGCCTTGACGCACAAAGATAATTCGCGCCGGCGCGGCTCATCCTCGCGGATGTCCCTCAGGTGATCAGCCGCGCCCCGCGCTGGAATGTCAGGTAATTCCAGAACCAGTTGACCGCGACCACGAGCCGGTCGCGCGCCCCGATCAGAAAGAAAATATGGACGATGCTCCAGAACAGCCATCCGACGAGGCCGGTGAGTTCCACGCGCCCGAGCTTAACGATGGCCGACTTGCGGCCGATGGTGGCAAGTTCGCCGAGATCCCGGTAGACGAACGGCTGCGGCCGCGGCGCGCCGGTGAGCTGCGCGGCGATCCGCCGGGCGACATAGCTCCCCATCTGCTTGGCCGCGGGTGCAACGCCTGGAACCGGATGACCCGACGAGTCCTTGACCGCGGCGGTATCGCCGATCGCGTATGTATTGGGAATGTCGCCGACCGAGAGATCGGGATTGACCAGGACGCGGCCGCTATGGTCATGCGATGCGCCGAGCCACCGCGCCGCCGGCGAGGCGACCACGCCGGCGGCCCAGATCAAGGTCGCCGCCTCGATGCGCTCGTCGCCGATGCTGACGCCGCGCGCGTCGCATCCCATCACTCTCGTGCTGGTCTTCACCTCGACGCCCATCCAACTCAGCGATGCTGCGGCATAGCGCGACAAATTGTCGGGGAAGGTGGCGAGCAGACGCGACCCTGCTTCGATCAGCACGATGCGGGCCACGCGCGGGTCGATGCGCCGGAAATCATTGCGCAGCGTCTGGCGCGCGACTTCCGCGATCGCCCCGGCCATCTCAACGCCCGTCGGTCCACCGCCGACCACCACGAACGTCATCAGGCGACGCCGCTCCTGCTCATCTCGGGTCAGTTCGGCGCGCTCGAACGCCTGCAAGATACGGGTGCGGATCCCGGTCGCGTCGGGGATCTCCTTCAGGCCGGGCGCGGCGCTCTCCCATTCGTCGTGACCGAAATAGGAATGCGTCGCCCCCGTCGCGAGAACGAGAAAATCATAGTTGAACGACCCCATGTCGGTGATGACCTGTTTGTGCTCCTTGTCGACGCCGATCACCCGCGCCATCACGACCCGCGCATTGCGCTGGTTGCGAAGAATAGAGCGGACCGGCCAGGCGATATCGGCAGGCGACAGCGCTGCAGTGGCGACCTGGTACAAGAGGGGCTGAAAACAATGGTAGTTGTGTTGATCGACGACGACGACCTCGACCGGGGTGCGCGCCAGCGCTTTGGCCGTCGCGAGCCCGCCGAAGCCCGCGCCGATAATTGCGACGCGTGGGCAATCCGGGCGCGGCGCGCTGAGAATTGGCTCGGAGCCGGGGAGCGGCCTCTCGGCCGGGAGAGCAACCGGGCTTGCGCTTGCCGTAGCCGATGCGGCCGGGTCCGCCGTCCCCGACACGCCTTGATGTGACTCCATGCGATCGCTCCTCGATTCCCAAATCAACTCGGAAAGAATTGCACGCTTGTGCGGCTTTCCGGCTCAATTCCGTCATCGCCGCTGAGTTCGGCTTGCTGGCGAGCGCACCACGGCGGCAGCGCCACTCGGACACGTAAGCGCAAAAAAAACTGACCCGGAGACCGAACCTCGATCGATCTCCGTCGATGCCCCACATACTATGGTCCGCGACCGGAATGCGCAAACGCCAGGGAGTGTCGACATGCTGCGGTTCGGACTGCTCATCGCGCTTGTTCTGATCGCGGGCGCCAACACGCCGACCCCCGCTCAGGACGTGCCTGGGATCGAACTCTGCACGCGCGAGAACAATATTGACCGGCGGACCGGTTGCCTGCAGAGCAATGTCGAATACCTGCAGAAACTCATCGCGAAGAATACGGCGGCCGCGCAGCAGAGGCTCGATGCGGCGAACGCCGAGATCGCCGCGCTCAAATCCGCGCTGGCGAACCTGCGCGCCAGCGTGGACAAGCTCCAGCCATCCGCAGGCAAACCCGACGCGACGACGAACAAGCCGGAGGCGAAGTGAACTGGACGTCCTGAGGCGAATCAGACGGCCGTTCCATAACGGGCTCTCGAAGCGGCGGCGAACGCCGACGGACGGCGCGGGCATCGGTCAACTGAAATTCTTCGGCGCGCCGGAGATCACCTCGCTGCCGGACGGCGTGACCTTGTGGATGGCAAGGCCGCGCTGAATGGTGCCGTCGGAGCGGAAGCGAAACACGCCGTCGATGCCGGAGAAACCGGACGGATTGGTCAACGCTTCACTTGTGATCGGCTGCCCCGGTTGCGATTTGGCCAGCGCCGCGATGAGCGCGACGGCGTCATACGCAAGCGTGGCGGTCCGCACCGGATCCTGCCCGAACTTGGTGCGATAGCGCGTGGCGAACGCTTTGTAGCCCTTCGAATTGGGGGCGGCGAACCACCCGCCATCGAGCGACGCGTCGGAGAAGACCCGCGGATCGTCCCACAGGCCGGTGCCGAGCACCTGCAGGCGTTTCGGACTCACGCCGACCGCCTCAAGCGCGCGGGCGACGCGAGGAACTGCATCGCCTGAGTCCGGGATGAACAAGGCGTCGGCGCGCGCGGCGGCCTGCGCGATCTCTCGCACCGGACCCTGCATACCGGCGTCGTCCGGCTTGTAGCGCTCCAGCGCGATCACACGCCCGCCCTTGGCGGGGACAGCCTGCTTGAACGCGGCCTCCACCACGCTGCCGTAAGCATTGTCCGGCACGAGCGCCACGAACGAACGCTTGCCCTGGGCGATCGCGTAATCGACGATGCCTTCGACGTCCGATTCCGGCAAAAAACTCAAAAGAAAGACGCCGCGGGTCGCGACATTGGAGTTGGTCGAGAAGGCGACGATCGGAATGCGGGAGCCGCGCGCAACCGGCGCGCTCGCGGTCACGGCATGGGCGAACAGCGGACCCAGAATGACCTTCACGCCTTCGTCGATCGCCTGGCGGACCGCCGCCTGCGCGCCCTGCGCCGTGCCGCCGTCATCCTTGACGATCAGCTCCACGTCGGGATTGTTGAAATCGGCAAGCGCCATTTCCGCGGCGTTGCGCATGGATTGGGCGGCCGCGCCCGCATTGCCGCTCGCGGACAGCGGAAGGATGAGGCCGATCTTGGTCTTCTTCGAATCGGGTTCGGAACCGCTGGCCGGAGGCAACGCCGCGGTCGGCGTGGCATCCGGCTCCGGCTGCAGCTTGGAATTGCCGGGCAGCGAATTGCCCAGATTGCCGAGCCCGGAGCAACCGGCCGCAAGCGCCGCAGCGCCCGCGCCGAGAGCGCTCACCACGGCGCGGCGCGTCCGGCCGGCGCCTTTTCTGTCGTCTGCGTTGGCGGTCATCCTCGACAACCCTTGGCGCTCAATCGCGCTCCGCGCCCATTTGCCATTTTAATCAAGCCTTAAGCCTGCGCTAGACTTAAGCCGATGAGCACGCCGCAACCCATAGCCGAAAAAGCGCGCGATCAAGGGGACGCGGGCAGACGAACCTACACCCTGTTCGGCGCGGACCGGGCCTGCCCCACGCTCGCGCCCGGACTGTATATCGTCGCAACTCCGATCGGTCACCTCGGCGACATTTCCTTGCGCGCGCTCGAGACGCTTGCGGCCGCCGACCTGATCGCCTGTGAGGACACGCGCGTGACGCGCAAGCTTCTCGCCCGCTACGCGATTGCGCGCCGCCTCCTCTCCTACCATGAGCATAATGCCGCCCTCATGCGGCCACGGCTGCTCAACGAATTACAGGCCGGACGCGCCATTGTGCTCGTTTCCGATGCCGGCACGCCGCTCGTCTCCGATCCCGGCTACCGGCTGGTGCGTGAAGCGCAGGCAGCCGGCCACCGCGTGACCACGATTCCCGGGCCGTCGGCTGTGCTCGCCGCGCTCGCGGTCGCAGGCCTGCCGACCGATCGGTTCTTCTTCGAAGGCTTTTTGCCGGCGCGAGAGGCTGCGCGCCGAGCGCGCATCGCCCAACTTGCCGCCATCCCGGGCACGCTCGTCCTGTTCGAGACGGGGCCGCGCTTATCCGCAGCGCTTGCCGATCTCGCGGACGGCCTCGGGCCACGCGAGGCCGCCGTCTGCCGCGAACTGACCAAGCTGCATGAAGAGGTTCGCCGCAGCGATCTCGCACGCCTCGCCTCCGCGTATGCGGAAGGTGGCGAGAGGCGCGGCGAGTTCGTCATCGTCGTCGCGCCGCCCGATGAACCGGAAAAGATCACGGAAGAACGCGTCGACGAGCTCTTGCGCGATATGCTTATCGCCACCTCGCTCAAAGATGCCGTGCAGAGCGTGACGTCGGCGACCGGGCTGCCGCGTCGGCTCGTTTATCAGCGGGCGCTTGCCCTCTCCAGGGAAGGCGGCGATGAGCAGGCCTGATCGCCCATTTCCATCATCTCCCGGCAGACAAGCGCAGCCGAAGCGGCTGGCGGCGCTGCGCTTCGGCCTGTCGGCGGAAAGTCGCGCGGCAGCCTTTCTCCTCGCCAAGGGCTATCGCATTCTCGCGCGCCGCTTCAAAACGCCGGTCGGCGAAATCGACATCGTGGCGTCTCGCCGCGGCACAATCGTGTTCGTCGAGGTCAAGGCCCGCGAAAGCTTTGACGCCGCCGCGGAAGCACTGACCGCCCGTCAGCAGTCGCGCATCATTGACGCCGCCCAGTATTGGCTCGCAGCGAACCCTTCCGCGGTTGAAAGCCCGCTCCGCTTCGACGCCGTTCTGATCGTGCCCGGAAAAATCCCGCGTCACTTGGCGGGCGCATTCGACGCAACGCGGCGAGGCGGATAGGTTCAGCCTACGTACGTTGCGCGCTTCCCGACGAAGGGCCCCGCCGCCCTGGGGTGGCGGGGCAAGTCAGGGAGGAAACGCCCAAGAGGGCCCGTATTTTCATGCACGGAACGTGCCAAACCGGCCGCAGCCGAAAAACTACGTCGTTTCACGTCGCGGCCGCTACGGGAATTGTGCACCGCCCAACATCTTGCCGTTTGTTGGTTTAGCGGCGCGCGCGTGCGATCGCGGTCGCAGCAATCAGAGGGATAGTTGACGACGCCAGCGGAAGCCGGCGGATCCGAGCACGCTCTAACCGGCGCGGCGTTCGGATTCGACGTGTCGGTCGGCTCGAAGGGATTCGCGGCCGCGGCCGGTGGAATACTCGTCGCTCGGCGCCGGCAGGTGCTCGCAATACAGCGCCGCAGCCAGCGCCGGAGCACTTATATCGTTGAAGCCCTCAGTGGACGTCGGATAGTCCTTGAGATGTTCGTACACGATTTTCGTTGAGTTGCTCATTTATCGCTCCTGGTCCCCGCCCTCGCTCTTGTTAGCGGGCTTCAATGGCCCGCTTGAAACAAATCGTTTTCGCTTTTCGCTGAAGAGACATTGATGTGGCTCAATCTCGGAATGCAACCTGATTTGCTTGTGCAGTGCAGCGAAAGAGCTGTTTGAGATGATTGCGAGGCCCCCCTCGCCGCCGAGGCTGCTCTGCGTTCTGATCAATCCGTAACCCTCCTGCATCCGGAACGCCGTCGACGACCAGCGTAGGCCGCAGCCCATCCCGCGGTTGCGCATGTCCGGGGGCGGCAGCACGCTCCCCGCCGCCTTCCAACGCAGCGCGTGAAATGCTACGCCGGGCGCGCCCGGACCGCTCCACCTCACACGGATTCTCATGTCGCTACTCGTCGCCGTCCAAATGGACCCGATCGAGCGGATCAATATCCGCGGCGATTCGACGTTCGCCCTTATGCTCGAAGCGCAGGCGCGCGGCCACCGGCTCGCCTATTACACGCCGGACCGGATGGCGTTGCGCGACGGGACGCTGTTTGCGACCGTACAGTCGCTCGCGGTGCGCGACGAGTTGGGCGACCATTTTACCTTGGGCGAAGAAAAGCGGGTGGAATTGGCGAATTTCGATGTCATCCTGATGCGTCAGGATCCGCCGTTCGATCTCGCCTATATCTCGGCGACGCATATGCTCGAGCGGGTGCACCCCAAGACGCTTGTCGTCAACGATCCCGCCCATGTGCGCAACGCCCCGGAGAAGGTGTTCGTCACGTTGTTTCCCGAGCTGATGCCGCCGACGCTCGTCAGCCGCGACCTCGCCGAGATCAAGGCGTTCCGCGCCGAGCACGGCGACATCGTGATGAAGCCGCTATACGGCAAGGGCGGCGATGCCGTCTTCCGGCTCAGCTCCCAGGACCTCAACTTCGGCTCGCTCTACGACTTGTTCGCCAATACGTTTCGCGAGCCTTGGGTGGTGCAGAAATTCCTGCCGGCCGTGCGATTCGGCGACAAGCGCATCATTTTGGTGGATGGCGAGTTCGCCGGAGCGATCAACCGTGTGCCGCAGCCGGACGATTTGCGCTCCAACATGGTGCGCGGCGGCGTCGCCGAGCAGACCGAGCTGACCTGGCGCGAACGCGAAATCTGCCAGAAGCTCGCCGAGCCCCTGCGCGAACGCGGGCTGTTGTTCGTCGGCATCGACGTGATCGATGGGTTTCTCACCGAGATCAATGTCACCTCGCCTACGGGAATCCGCGCCATCAAGAATTTCGGCGGCCCTGACATCGCCGCGATGATCTGGGATAAAATCGAGGCGCGGCGGCAGGATAAGGGCGGCCGCACGCGCCATTAGGTTGAGCACCATTAGACTTATGGCGGCGCCCGATAACCCTTGCTCCCGACCGTTGCGGATTGAGACAATACGAATACTCAGGCGATGAACGACATTACTTCGCAGACCCATGCGTTTGCCCGCGTTCCGCTGACGGCGCGGCTGCGCGCGCTCGAAGCCGAGGCCATTCATATCCTGCGCGAGACGGAGGCCGAGTTCGCGCGGCCGATCTTGCTTTATTCAGTCGGCAAGGATTTGTCGGTCCTGCTGCATCTTGCGCGCAAAGCTTTCTATCCGGGGCGCATTCCGTTTCCTGTCGTGCATGTCGACACGACCTGGAAGTTTCGCGAGATGATCGCTTTTCGCGATCGGCAAGCGAGGGAATTGGACTTCGACCTCGTCGTGCATACGAACCCGGAAGGAACTCGCGGCCGGCATCAATCCGATCACGCACAGCGCCACGCTCTATACGCACGTGATGAAGACCGAGGCGCTGCGCCAAGTCATCGCAAAGCTTGCGGCCGATGCGGCGATCGGCGGCGCGCGGCGGGACGAGGAAAAGAGCCGCGCCAAGGAGCGCATTTTTTCCGTGCGCTCGCGCGAACACCGCTGGGACCCGAAAACACAGCGGCCCGAGCCTTGGGGCCTAGCCAATACCCGTCTTTCCGGCGGCGAAACGATGCGCGTCTTTCCGCTCTCGAACTGGACCGAGCTCGATGTCTGGGAATATGTCCGCGCCGAAGCGATTCCCGTGGTGTCGCTCTATTTTGCGCGGCCAAGGCCGGTCGTGCGCCGCAACGAGGGCCTGATCATGGTGGACGATGAACGCTTGTCGCTTGCTGCGGGAGAAGGCCCGGAAATCCTGTCGGTGCGATTCCGCACGCTCGGCTGCTATCCCCTGACCGCGGCGATTCCCTCGACGGCGGCGACCCTCGACGCCATCCTTGCCGAGCTGCGCTGCTCGCGTAGCTCCGAGCGGGCCGGCCGGCTCATCGACGGCGATCGCGCCGATTCCATCGAGGCGAAGAAGGCGGAGGGATATTTCTGAGATTTCGCGAAACATGCATGAGGGCGTGATCGATCTGAGGAGCGCGGCGGCCGAACAGGACGTGCTGCGCGTGCTTGCTTGCGGGGCCGTCGACGATGGGAAGTCGACCCTGCTCGGGAGGATGATGGTCGATGCCGGGCTGGTGCCGGATGACCAGCTTGCGGCGGTCGCCCGCGCGAGCCGCGACGGCTTCGACTATGCGCTGTTGCTCGATGGCCTCGCCGCTGAACGCGAGCAGGGCATCACGATCGACGTGGCCTACCGCTATTTCTCGACCGGCCGGCGAAGCTTCATCATCGCCGACAGCCCTGGCCACGAGCAGTTCACCCGCAACATGGCGTCGGGGGCCTCCGTCAGCGACGTCGCCGTGCTGCTCGTCGATGCCCGCAAGGGCCTCCTCCCGCAGACTCGGCGGCATGCGACGATTGCGAGCCTGATGGGCATCCGCGACGTCGTCCTTGCCGTTAACAAGATGGACCTGGTCGCCTACGCCGAAAGCGTATTCCGAGCCATCGCCGCCGATTTCGACGCTCACGCCGAACGCCTCTCGTTGCGGGTCATCGCTATCCCGGTGTCCGCCCGCCGCGGCGAGAATGTGGTGCATGGTGCCTCCGCCATGCCGTGGTTCGACGGCCCGATGCTCCTCGAGCGATTGGAAAGCATCGCGGCTCCGTCGCAGCGGGCCGCCAAGTTCCGCTTTCCCGTCCAGCGGGTGTGCCGGACCGATGCGCAGTTCAGAGGCCATCAGGGCACGGTCGCCGGCGGATGCGTTCGGCGCGGCGATCCGATCGTCGCGTTGCCCGGCGGACAGCCGAGCCGGATCGAGCGCATCGTCACCTTCGACGGCGACCTCGACGAAGCCGGCAGCGGCCAGGCGATTACTCTTGTGCTGGCCGACGAGATCGAAGCAGGCCGCGGCGCCGTGTTCGCCCATCCCGATGCGCCGCCCGCCTGTGTCGATCATCTCGTGGCCCGCCTTGTGTGGCTGTCGGACATGCCGCTCGATGTCGGCCGGCGACTGCTGATGCGGCAGGCGACCGGCTTCGTGCCGTGCCGAATCACGGCGGTCCGCAGCCGGCTCGATGTGGTGCGTCTGGCCGACGATCCCGCGACAACCCTCGGGGTCAACGAAATCGGCCTCGTGGCGATCGCGACCGACCGCCCCGTCATCGTTGATCGCTACGAGGACAACCGCGCGCTCGGCGCGTTCCTTTTGGTCGATTGGCTGAGCAACGCGACGCTCGCGGCGGGTACGGTGGTCGAGGCGATCCAACCGTCTGCGAACGCGTATTGGCAGACGTTCGACGTGCGCTGGGCCGACCGGCCTGCCGCGCGCCGGCAGTTGCCGGCCGTTGTGTGGTTGACCGGTCCGTCGGGCGCCGGCAAGTCGACCGTCGCCAACGAGTTGGAGCGATTGCTCACGCAGGCGGGCTGCCACGCCTATGTGCTCGACGGCGACAACATCAGACACGGGCTAAATCGCGATCTTGGCTTCTCGCCCGCCGAGCGCAGCGAGAACGTCCGCAGGCTCGCCGAAGTCGCACAAATCCTCGCCGACGCGGGTCTGATCGCGATCGTAGCCGCCATTGCCCCCTATGCGCGGGATCGCGCCAATGCGCGCGCGATCGCCGGCGCCATTCCGTTCTACGAGGTGTTCGTCGACACGCCGCTCGAACTCTGCGCCGCGCGCGATCGCAAGGGCCTCTACCAGCGCGCCCGGCTTGGACTGCTGAATGAATTCACCGGCGTCGGCGCGCCCTACGAGCGGCCGACAGCGCCTGACCTGCGGCTCGACGGCGCGACCGAAACGCCGGCGGAGGAGGCAAGGCGCGTCATCGACTTGTTGACCGAACGCGGTCAGATCCGCGCGTCATCGCAGCACACAGAACCGGGCGCCGCGATCGATACCCGCAACAGCGGCCCGGAGTGACGCCCCGAGCAGGCCGATCTTGTGCCTTGCCGACCGCCTGCTGACCTTAGGAGCGGTTCGCCTTGTCGACCGCGTTGCAGACGTCCTTCGTTGTTTCGAACGGAGCGGCCTTCGGCGGCCCATTGGCGCCCTTGGGCATTGACTCGTTGGACGGAGGCGGCGGTTGCTTCGCCAGCGCGGCATCGCCGGTCGCGTTCGCCTTCAGGCCGACCGGGGCCCGCGACCACACCTGGCCGCCGCAGAAGAACAAGAGGCAGCCCTGCAGGCGGAGCTGGTCGGGGTTCGTTAGGCTAATATTGATGGTCCAAGTCTGGCCGCGCTTCGGATCGTAGACCTCTCCGTCCCAGCGGTTGGCGGATGTCTGTTTCAAGCCGAGCAAAATCGGCATGCCGAGGGTCGGCCGCTTGCGCTTGGCGGGATCGGGATTGTTGTAATCCGTCGCACCGGACGCGCGCTCCCACGAAATCAGGCCCCACATGCGGTCATCGCATTTTTCGATGCGGACCCGACCGAACTTCCCCTCGATCCACCATTCTCCCGCGACATCGGCGGCAAGAGCCGATGCGGTCGTCAGCAACAGTCCCGCTAACACACTGCCAATCCTGCGAAAATGGCGCACGATCTCATTCATCAGTTGGCCCCGCACGGCGTTCGGAATCGGTACGGCTCTCGGGCGTTTGACATGCAAACTTCGTCGAAACGTGGGCAATTCGCACTCCCCTCACGGCCGGCGAACCGGAAGGTCTTACGGCTTTGCTCAAAGACCAAAATTCAAACTTGCCCGCCCGCCTGCGTCCAACTACGTAGAATTGCGGATGCGCTAGAGTTCATACGTATTGGTTCCGGTGGACGGAACACGCACGGAGCATTATGGACGATATTGCACCAGCGTGGGTGTTCCCGCAGCCGCAGGCACGGCCGTGCTACCCCCGAAAACCGGGCGTCTGTCTCCCGGCCGGCCAAGCGAACAACCCGCGCACGCCCAAAACCGAGGTGAGGAATGTATCCGATCGTTCGCCGCGAAGCCTTTTCCGACACGACGTTCCTATGGGAGGTTCAAGCGCCCGATATCGCGCAATCGGCGAAGCCAGGCCATTTCGTCATGCTGCGTCTCTATGAGGGCGGCGAGCGCATCCCGCTCACCGTGGCCGATTTTGACCGCGACCGCGGCACGATCACCATGGTCGTCCAGACGCTTGGCAAGACGACGCATGAGATGCGCGACGACTTCAAGGAAGGCGACCGCTTCCCCGACTTCGTCGGCCCGCTGGGCCTGCCGCAACACGTGCACAAGGTCGGGCACGTCGTGCTGGTGGGCGGCGGTCTCGGCGTCGCCCCGGTGTACCCGCAGCTGCGCGCCTTCAAGGAGGCCGGCAATCGCACCACCGCGATCATGGGCTTCCGCAACAAGGATCTGGTGTTCTGGGAGGACAAGTTCCGCAGCTGCGCGGACGAGCTTCTCATCTGCACCGACGACGGCAGCTATGGTAGGCCGGGCTTCGTCACTGCGGCCCTGCAGGACGTGCTCGAGCGCGACAAGCCCGACCTCGTGATCGCCATCGGCCCGCTGCCGATGATGAATGCCTGCGTTGAGACCACGCGGCCGTTCGGCGTCAAGACCATGGTGTCGCTCAATACCATCATGGTGGACGGCACCGGCATGTGCGGCTCGTGCCGCGTCACCGTCGGCGGCGAGGTAAAGTTCGCCTGCGTCGACGGGCCCGACTTCGATGGCCACCTCGTCGACTTCAAGGAGCTGTTCGCGCGCCAGAAGCGCTTCAAGCGCCAGGAGACGCAGGCCAACGAGGATTTCGACCACGTCTGCCAGGTCGAAAAGACGCTGATCATCGACGGCAAGCGCAACTACAAGAAATTCTCCGCGCTCGAAGCCGAGCAAGTGAAGATGCCGGAGCGCGACGCGCACGAGCGCGCGCAGAACTTCAAGGAGGTCAATCTCGGCTATTCGATCGCCGACGCGCTGCGCGAGGCCGAGCGCTGCATTCAATGCGCCAAGCCGACCTGCATCGCCGGCTGCCCGGTCGGCATCGACATCCCGACCTTCATCCGCAAGCTTCTGGTGCGCGATGTCGACGGCGCGCTGGAGACGATCTACCAGTCGAGTATCTTCCCCTCGGTCTGCGGGCGCGTCTGTCCGCAGGAAACGCAGTGCGAGTTGCAGTGCATCCTCGTGCGCAACAAGGGCCGCAAGCTGGAAGCGGTCGGCATCGGCCGGCTGGAGCGCTTTGTCGGCGATCACGCACACCCGCCGAAAGCGGTGCCGCCGGTGATCGAGCATCCGCTCGGCAAGGTCGCGATCGTGGGCTCCGGGCCCGCAGGCCTCTCCGCCGCCGCCGACCTCGTCCGCTTCGGCGCGAGCGTCACCGTCTACGAGGCTCTGCACGTGCTCGGCGGCGTGCTGCAATACGGCATTCCAAGCTTCCGCCTGCCGCGCGACATCATCGACCGCGAGATCAAGCGGCTGAAGGACATGGGCGTGCGGTTCGAGACCAACAAGGTAATCGGCAAGACCTTCACCCTCCCTGACCTGATGGGCAGGATGGGCAACGACGCCGTATTCGTTGCCGCCGGCGCCGGCGCGCCGTCCTTCCTCGGCATTCCTGGCGAGTTCGCCGGCCAAGTCTATTCGGCGAACGAGTTCCTCACCCGCGTCAATCTGATGGGCGGCGACCGCTTCCCCTTCCTCGACACGCCGATCAGCGTCGGCAAGAGCGTCGTCGTCATCGGCGCCGGCAATACCGCGATGGACTGCCTGCGCGTCGCCAAGCGCCTCGGCGTGCCGACCGTGCGCTGCGTCTATCGCCGCTCGGAGGCCGAAGCGCCGTGCCGCGTCGAAGAGCTGCGCCACGCCAAGGAGGAAGGCATCGAGTTCTTCTTCCTGCACACGCCGGTCGAAATCCTCATCGACGCCGAGGGCAATGTGCGCGGCATGAAGGTGCAGAAGATGACCCTGGGCGAGCCCGACGAGCGCGGCCGCCGCAAGCCGGTGCCGACCGACGAGTTCCTGGAACTCGAATGCGACACCGTCATTTACGCGCTCGGCACCAAGCCCAATCCCATCATCGGCCAGGCGACGCCGGATCTCTCCCTCAATAAGTGGGGCAATATCGCCGCCGACGGCGAAACGCAGGGGACCAACCTGCCGGGCGTGTTCGCCGGCGGCGACATCGTCACCGGCGGCGCGACGGTGATCCTTGCCATGGGCGCCGGGCGGCGCGCGGCGCGGTCGATCGCCACCTGGCTGCAAATGGGCAAGAGCAAATGGCCGATCACGAAGGAGGACGCAGAGGCGTTCGTTCCCGGCGCCCCGGTCGGCGCGCGGCCGGCAGCGCAGGACGCCGCCGCGAGCGCCCCCGCGGCCGAGTGATCGGCCGCGCGTAGCGACACGCGTGCCGGCGCGGGCCGCCGTCCGCCGCACGCTCGGGTTGACAGGGAGCCGCGCGCTCTTATGGTCAGCCGCGATTATCAGCCGGGAACGCGCATTCGCTTGAATGTGCCGACTATTTTCAAGGAAGGGTCAAATCATGGTAGGGGTAGGCGAATGTCCCAAATGCCATCAACCGTTGGACACGGATGAGTCCTATATTTGCTGCGCCGACGCGACCTTGCAGTGGCGCTGCCAGAGCTGCGGCAAAGTCAGCGAGGGCTTCGCTTTCCCCTATGGCATGTGCCCGCATTGCGGCGGCCAGCTCAAGATGCTGGAGCGCGCTGGGATTTCCGATGAAGCGGGCCTGAACGCGATCCGCACCGCGTTCCAGATCGAGCTGGGCGGCAAGGCCTTCTACGAACGCGCCGCCGAGCGGGTGGCCGACCCAGTGCTCAAGGCGCTGTTTTCCAAGTTCTCCGAGATGGAGCACGAACACATGGATACGCTGTCGCGGCGCTACCATGTGCAGGTTCCCGATCCGGCCGACGGCTTCCGCGTCGACCTTGCGGCGGTCCAAGCCGGCGTCGACGGCAATATCGACAATCCCGAAACGCTGTTCCGCACCGCCATCGCCTTCGAGAAGCGGGCAGTGGATTTCTTCAGCGATCGGGCCAATAAGGTGCAGGCCGGGTCGGCCGAACAGGACCTCTACAAGGAACTCGCCGCCGAAGAAGTCGAACACGTCGCGCTTCTCGAGACCGAGTTCCAGCGATGGTCGAAAGGCAAGGCGGGGATGCTGGCAAGCTAAGCAAGGCAAGCCAAGCAACCGCCTAGAAGAAGGTCCCCGTCATGCCCGGCTTTCCGCCGGGCGATGGCGAAGGAAACCGGCTCGGAGGAAATCGTCGCAATGGCCGGGCGAGTCCGGTCATGACCGGGAGGTGGGTCAAAACCAGCGATCAGCAGCTTATCTCGGAAGCCGTTGATCGCCTGGCGCAGGGGCCCGATCGGGCCCTTTTGCATTTGTGCCAGCCATCGGACAGAGGTAATGAGTTCTAGCGTTTTAGCAGCCAGAATAGAGAAAGCGAGCCATAGCGGCAGTGCCGACACGCCGAACGGCGGCCATCTGCTCGGCTTCGACGCGAGCTTCGATGACCTTTATCGGCGCGAGGGCCTCGCTCGGCTCGATGCGGCGTTCGTCGCCTTCCTCAAGGGTGCGGATGCCTCTTTGCACAATCGGCTGATGGCCGCGCGCGCTGCGCCCGATGCCATTTCGAGCAAGGACGAGTCGGAGTTCGTTATCGATCTCGCGCCGCATCTTGAAGATTTCATCGGCAAGTTATTCGGAGTCAGCCAGGAGCTGCATGCGCTGAAGGCGCGCCATGACGCGCTCGCCCCGCTATATTCGGTGAAGCGGCTGTTCGTGCAACGGCGGGCCATGAAGAAGTATGGGCCGCAGGTCGCGCAGGGCTTCGATGGCGATGCGCTGCGGCGCGAGGTCGAGGCGTTGATCGGGGGCGAGTTGACCGAGCAGCGCTTCGCGGAATGGGTCGCCGCGCGTCTCGACAAGGAGGCCGAGCACGCCGCCGAACTCGACGTCGCCGCACGTTACGCCGCCTGGGCCACTCATACCGATGAAGGGCACCGGCTCCACAAGGCCGGCGTCCTATTTAAGGCGCCGGGCAAAGTCGATCCGCTGCGCCTCGTCCCGGTCGAGACCGAGGTGATCGACGGCGTCACCATGCTCAAGCTGGGAGAGGACCACCGCCGCCGCCGCGAAGGATTCGCGCTCACCGACCCCGGCACGGACCTCACCGGCGCGCTTGATCAGGCGAATTACTGCATCTGGTGCCACAACCAGGGCAAAGACAGCTGCGCCAAGGGGCTCAAGGAGAAGACCGGCGGCTTCAAGAAGAACGAGTTCGGCGTCGCGCTCGCCGGCTGCCCGCTCGAGGAAAAAATCTCCGAGATGAACCTCGTCAAGGCGCGGGGCGAATCCGTCGGCGCGCTTGCCATCGCCATCATCGACAATCCGATGTGCGCGGCGACCGGCCATCGCATCTGCAATGACTGCATGAAGGCCTGCATCTACCAGAAGCAGGATCCGGTCGATATCCCCCAGATCGAGACGCGCACGCTCAAGGACGTGCTCGCCCTGCCCTTCGGGTTTGAAATCTATTCCCTGCTCACCCGCTGGAACCCGCTCGATATCCGCCGCCCGCTGCCGAAGCCGGAGAGCGGCCGCACCGTGCTCATCGTCGGCTTGGGGCCGGCGGGTTTCACGCTCGCGCATCACCTGATGAACGACGGCCACGCCGTGGTGGCGATCGACGGGCTCAAGATCGAGCCGCTGCCGGCTGACATTTCCGGGGTCGATATCAGCGGCGCGCGCACGCCGTTCCGTCCGATCCGCGACGCGGCCTCGCTCGAAGAGAATCTCGGCTCGCGCGTGATGGCCGGCTTCGGCGGCGTCGCCGAATACGGCATCACCGTGCGCTGGAACAAGAACTTCCTCAAGCTCGTGCGTCTGCTGCTGGAGCGGCGCGCCGAGTTCAAGATGTTCGGCGGCGTGCGCTTCGGCGGCGCGCTCGGCATCGAGGAGGCGTTCGCGCTTGGCTTCGATCACATCGCGCTCTGCGCCGGGGCGGGAAAGCCGACCGTCGTGCCGATGAAGAACAGGCTCGCTCCCGGCGTGCGCCAAGCCTCCGATTTCCTGATGGCGCTGCAGCTCACCGGCGCAGCGAAGTCGGATAATCTTGCCAATCTCCAGATCGAATTGCCGGTCGTCGTCATCGGCGGCGGCCTGACCGCGATCGACACCGCAACCGAAGCGCTCGCCTACTACCCCGTCCAGGTCGAGAAGTTCCTCGCTCGCTACGAAGCGCTCACGGCCGAGCGGGGAGAGGCTGCGGTGCGCGCGGCCTGGACCAAAGCGGAGACCCGTGCGGCGGAAGCATTTCTTGCGCATGCGCGCGCGATCCGCGCCGAGCGCGCCGCGGCGAACCGGAAGGACCGCGCGCCACGCATCACCGAGCTGCTGCAAGGTTGGGGCGGCGCCACCATCGTCTATCGCCGGCGCCTGATCGACGCTCCGAGCTACACGCTGAATCACGAGGAAGTCGCCAAGGCGATGGAGGAAGGCATCCGCTTCGCCGAGCGGCTCGTGCCGGAAGAGGTCGTGCTTGACGAGTTCGGCCATGCGGAGGCGCTGCGACTCACGCAACAAGGAGACGCAGGCGCGAGCGAGGCCGTGCTGCCGGCGCGGACCATCCTGGTGGCGGCGGGAACGCTGCCCAACACCACGCTTGTGCGCGAAGACCCGAACAACATGGCGCTCGACGGGAAATATTTCCGGGCGAGCGACGAAGATGGTGCGCCGGTCTCGCCCGAACGCAACGTCAAGCCTGCGGATGCGCATGTGCTGTCGAGCATTCGACCGGACGGCCGTGCGGTGAGCTTTTTCGGCGATCTCCATCCCTCCTTCGCCGGCAATGTCGTGAAGGCGATGGCGAGCGCCAAGCAAGGCTATCCGGTCGTCAGCCGGCTGATGGCGAAGCTCCCGCGCAACCGGGTCCCGCCCGCGGAACTGCTGGCGCGGCTTGATCATGAATTGCGGGCGACGGTGCACGAGGTGATCCGGCTCACGCCGACGATCGTCGAGGTGGTGGTGCGAGCGCCGATGGCGGCGCGCGCTTTCCATCCCGGACAGTTCTATCGCCTGCAGAATTACGAAACGCTGGCGCGCCGCCGCGACGAAACCTGCCTCGCCATGGAGGGGCTCGCGCTGACGGGCGCGTGGGTCGACCGCGAGCGCGGCCTGCTCTCCACCATCGTACTCGAAATGGGCGGATCGTCCGACCTCTGCGCGCTGCTCAAGCCCGGCGAACCGGTTGTCCTGATGGGGCCGACCGGATTGCCGACCGAGATTCCGGACGGCGAGACCGTGCTGCTGATCGGCGGCGGGCTCGGCAATGCCGTGCTGTTCTCGATCGGCGAAGCGATGCGCGCGCGCGGCAATCGCGTGCTCTATTTCGCGGGCTACAAATCGATGCGGGACCGCTACAAGGTAGCCGAGATCGAACGGGCCGCCGACGCGATCGTGTGGTGCTGCGACGAGGGGCCGGGCTTTGCGCCGGACCGGCCGCAGGACAAGAGCTTTGTCGGCAATATCGTCGAGGCGCTCGCGGCCTACGGCGCCGGCACGCTCGGGCCGCAGCCGATCGCCCTCGGCGAAGCCGACCGGGTGATCGCCATCGGCTCCGATGGCATGATGGGCGCGGTGGCGCGCGCGCGCCATGGTATCCTCGCCGCCCATCTCAAGTCCGGCCACAAGGCGATCGGCTCGATCAACTCGCCGATGCAGTGCATGATGAAGGAAATCTGCGCCCAATGCCTGCAGGCGCATCGCGATCCCGTCACGGGCGTCGAGACGGTCGTATTCTCCTGCGCAAATCAGGACCAGGACCTCGACCGTGTCGATTTCGGGTGCCTGCGCGGGCGTCTCAGCCAGAACAGCGTCCAGGAAAAACTGACCAAGCTGTGGATCGATCGCTCGCTGCGCGAGCTCGGCTTGCGCACGTCCGATGGGAGGTGACGCCGGCCCGACGTCCGATCGAGGGAGGATGCCATGCACGTCCGCGAGCCGCTTGTTGACCCGATCGACATTTCCGATCTGCGGCCGACCCAGATCACCGTCGGCCTGCACGAAGTGCGCGCGAAGCGGGAGAGTTGGCAGGCCAAGAAGGACAAGGCCGAATTCCTCGGCCGCCATATGATTCCGGTGATCCACGGCCTGAAGGAGCGCTTCTACATCATCGACCAGCATCATCTGGCGCGCGCATTGCACGACGAAGGTCAGAAGCATGTCCTCGTGTCCGTCGTCACCGACCTGCGCATGCTCGACCGCGAAGCTTTCTGGGTATTTCTTGACAATCGCGGCTGGTGCCACCCGTACGACCAGAAGGGTCGGCGCTGCCCCTTCGCAGACATCCCGAAAACGATCGCGGATCTGCGCGACGACCCCTATCGTAGCCTTGCCGGCGAGCTGCGAAAAGCAGGTGGCTTCGCCAAGGACACGACGCCGTTCAGCGAATTTCTCTGGGCCGATTTTCTCAGGCGGCGGATCGGGCGGGGATTGGTCAAGCGCGATTTCGACACCGCGCTTGGCGAAGCGATGACCCTCGCCAAATCGACCGACGCACACTTTCTGCCGGGCTGGTGCGGTCCGGTCGCCTGATCAGCGGCTACTTCGTGTACATGGGCCTTGTCGGCGTCTGCATGGCCGGCGACGCCCCCGAGGGCGGCGCGGGCGAAAGCACGAAAGTGAGCCACACGTTATAACCTTCCGGTCGGTGCGCCGACTCGAACTCCCGATAAGCCTTGACGTTCACGTAACCTTGCACCGCGCCCATGGGAATGATGTAGCCAAGCTGCGCCCCGACGCTCGCGACCCGCGATTCGAAGCATCCGACGTGATCCCCCGACCCGCTGTCGCAAGTGACCTGATTGTAGAGATACCCCACCACGCCAAGCTGGAACTGCTTGGTCAGGAATTGCGACGCGGCCCAGTCCAGATGGAAATCGACCCCGTTCTGATACTGGGTCGAGGTATTGAGCATATTATAGGTGAATCCCGCCACCGCCGAAAACTCGTGGCCGGTTTTCTGATCGAAATAGGTATAGCCGAGCCCGCCATCCGCTGCGCCGTGCCCGATGCCGATATTCGCCAGACGGGTCGATTGATAGGCGCCGACCGGTACGTCGCCAGTGCCGTAGATCATGAAGTTATGAACGCCCGCATTCCATCGCAGGGAGGCGAGCGGCAGTATGTCGCCGAGTCCGGTAACCGAGTCGGCGATGGTATCGAAGCGAGAACGCGTGAACGCGAATGGCCCGACGAGCAAAGCGGCGTTCAGCGTCGCATCGACCGACGCGCTGTTGCGACCGTAGCTCGTGATCATCCCGAGCGTCAGCTGACCGCCGAGCACCGGGGTTGCGAATGTGTATTGCGGAATTGCGATCGCGATATCAGCGTCCGCGTTCAGGCTGGCGGTTACACGCCCCGCGATGGTCGCGGGGATTCGTCCGATGGTGATTTCTTTCGCGCGCGCAACGTCGGAGTCGGAGGTGACCGACGTGTGATAATACATCGATGCCAGAGAGAAACCGGGCACCATCGGCGCCGCCGCGAGGCTCCCGAAGAAGCCGGGAATCCAGAAGCTCACCCCGCCTTCGTCCGCCAACGAAGGCTGCGAAAGCAGCGAGAGCGCCGCGGCAACCGATAACAGCGCCTTCAGGGCTTTCCGTGAAAGCATGCCCCCTCCCCGGATTGGCAAAATCACATCGCATTGCCCCTCGATGATTTTAGGCGTTCGCGCGCATCCGACTATGCAAAAAGCGCAAACCGCGAACCCTCTCGATTAAAATTCGATCGTCTGTGCCTAAATCGACACATTTGAATAGGACGATTTCCAGCCTCGTGTTGCAGTAACACCATAATCGCTGCACTGAGTGCGGATGCAGATCATGCAAATGGCGCGCATCGCCCCTTCCGCGCCGTGAGCCGATCAACCGTTCGTGATGCCCTTGTGTCTAATGAATTTTGCATAACGTTTGTCGCGACGTCCTGAACATATCCAGCAGATAATTTCACGACGATCAGCAGCAAAATAAATGGATCGGCCGCCCGGAGGGCGGAGCTGCTGCATCTCTCGGGCGCATGGCGCTCAGCCGCGACGCCCGTCAACGCGGAGGACGAAGAGCATGCGTGTGATCCGGAATGTGTGGCTCTGCTTGATTGCCCTGTTCGCCGTTGTGCTCTGGGCAGGCTTGCCGGCGGCCGCCCAGCAACGGCCGCCGCAACAGCAGCAGCAGCAACAGTTGCAACGGCAGCAGCAACAGCCGCAGAAGCCCAACATCCTCTTCATCATGGGCGACGACATCGGCTGGATGCAGCCGAGCATCTATCATCGCGGCCTCATGGTCGGGGAAACGCCCAACATTGACCGCATCGGGCGCGAGGGCGCGATGTTCGTGGACTACGTCGCCATGCAGAGCTGCACATCCGGGCGCAACGCCTTCTTCACCGGCATGTATCCGCTGCGCACGGGCATGATCCCACCGCAACTGCCCGGCAGTCCGTCTTATCTGCGACCGGGCACCCCTGCGCTCGCCAAGTTCCTGCTCGATCTCGGCTACAACACCGGCGAGTTCGGCAAGAACCACTTGGGCGATCACACCGAATCGCTGCCGACCGCGCATGGCTTCCAGGAGTACTGGGGGTATCTCTATCACCTCGATGCAATGCAGCAGGTGAGCTTCCCCGACATCAACAAGAGTCCGACCGTGCAGGGAGTCGCTCCACCCTGCCGCAACACACCGATTCCCGGTGTGCCAGAGGTCCCAGGCGCGGTCGATCCGAAGACGACGATTTGCTTGACGCCGCCGCGCCCGGTGCTCGCGTGCAAGTCCTCCGACGGCACAGCGAAGAACCAGACGTGTAAGGACGAGGGCCCGCTGACGTTGGAGCGCTCAAAGACCGTGGACGAGGAAATTTCCGCGAAGGTGATCGACTTTCTCGATCGGAACGATCCGCGGCGGACCAACAAGCCCTTCTTCGTCTGGTACAACCCGGCGCGCATGCACGTCGTGACCGTGCTGTCTGACAAGTACATGGCCATGGTCGGTGAGCCCGGCGGAAAGGACTGGGGCGTCAACGAAGCAGGCATGAAACAGATGGACGACAATATCGGCCTCGTCCTCAAGAAGTTGGAGGACATGGGCCAGCTTGATAACACCATCGTCGTCTTCACGACCGACAACGGCGCCGAGGCGATCACCTTCCCGGACGGCGGCGTCACCCCCTTCAAAGGTCAGAAAGGCGAGGCGTGGGAGGGCGGTTACCGCGCCCCGATGGTTATCCGTTGGCCGGGCGTTATCGCGCCCGGCACGGTCAAGAATCAACTGTTCGCCGCCCTCGACTGGGTGCCCACGCTGGTCGACATTGCCGGCGGACCCAAGGGCAACGAACTGAAGCAGCAGATCGAGGCGGGCCAATATCCCGGCATCGTCAAGACCACGCTCGACGGCGTCGATCAGCGCGACTATCTGGAGGGCAAGTCGGAAAAATCGGCGCGCGACTACTTCTTCTATTTCTCGGGCGCAACGCCGTCAGCGGTGCGCTACAAAAACTGGAAGATGTATTACACCATGTCGCAGCCCGGACCGACCGGCTGGATCATGCCTCTCATCCCCTTCCACTTCACCCTGGTCTCGAACATCAAGCGCGATCCGTTCGAGCAGGCCGTCGGCATCGATCAGAAGACTGCGATGAGCACCGGCGGCGCGCTCGGCGCCCCGGCAACCGCCTTCCAGTACGACTGGAACATGCTGCCCATCGGCCAGCAACTGTGGCTTGAGCACTTGCTGTCATACGAGAAGTTCCCGCCGCTGCAAGCGCCTGAGTCCTATAACCTCAGTCAGGTCGTCGAACAGGTGAAGAAAGCGAACGCCAGTCACGCGGGCGACTAGCCGCAGGCGGGACCAACAGGGCGGGCGTCCCGATGGGGCGCCCGCGATTTTGCGACTCGAAGCGCGCTGAGGCGCCGGGCGTTGCGCCGCTTGAATATCGGCCGCGCGCTTTCTCCGCGGCGGCCTGCCCGAGACAAGGCCCCGCCAAACGGCTACATTCTCGCCGTGTAGCGTGCGCCCGCGTGGCGCAATGGGCCCACCAGCAGATTGCGAGATCCTATCTTGACCATTTATTCCATGCTGGCGATCGGCGCGGTTGCGCTGACTTCCATGGCGCTGCCCTGCGTCGCGGGTCCTTGCCTGCAGGAAATCGACCGGATGCAAATCGAAGTCGACACAAGGGTCGAGGCGATCGCTGGCGCCGGCCCTCCGGGTAGAGAAAGCACTTCCGCTACGCTTCACCGTCAGCCGACGCCGGGCGCGCTCGCGGCCGCTGAAGAAAAGCTCGGCGAAGGCGACCAAATGGCAGAGGCCGTCGCGGCGCTCGCACGGGCGCGCGCCGCAGACAGCGCCAACGACAAGAGCGCTTGCGAAAAGGCGCTTGCGGACGTACGCCGCGCTCTCGCCACGCCACGCGCAAAAGGCCAGTGATGGTTAAGAATGGCCGGAGTCGCTCGGCCGCAAGAAAATCATCGGCGAAGCGATCAAGCGGCACTGTCTCGGCGACAACGATGCAAGACCGCGCGCCGCGCGACGCGGCCGCGGCGATGCAAGATCCCGCTTCGCACCGTGCAGGCGGCTGGTCGTCGAGCGCAAAAATCTGGATCGCGGTGCCGCTCGCGGCGGCAGTCGTCGCGATTTTGATGGCCGTGCGATTTTTTTCCGGCGGCGGCGGGGGTCCCGTCGCAGGCTCCGCCGCGCCAGCCGCCTTCGTCGGCAGCGAAACCTGCGCGGGCTGCCATAAGGCGGAAGCGACGCTCTGGCGCACCTCGCAGCACAAACATGCGATGGATCATGCGACCGAAAAGACGGTGCTCGGCGATTTCAACAATGCGCAATTCGTCCATTACGGCGCGCGCTCCCGATTCTTCCGCAAGGATGGCAAGTTTTTCGTCGAGACGGACGGGCCAGACGGCAAGCTCGGCGTTTTCGAAATCAAATACACGTTCGGTCTTGATCCACTGCAGCAATACCTGGTCGAATTCCCCGACGGCCGTCTGCAAGCTCTCTCAATCGCCTGGGACAGCCGGCCGAAAGGCCAGAGGGGGCAGCGCTGGTTCCACCTCTATCCGGGCGAACAAATTCGACACGATGATTTTCTTCATTGGACCAAGCTGAACCAGAACTGGAACTTCATGTGCGCCGAATGTCATTCGACCGGCGTGCGCAAGAATTACGATGCGGCGAAGGATCGCTTCGCGACGAGCTGGGCCGAGATCAGCGTGGGTTGCGAGGCCTGTCACGGCCGCGGCTCGCGTCACGTCGCATGGGCGCGGGACAAACTGAGCTGGTGGCCGTTCGGAAAAAGGGATGATCCCGACAAGGGGCTCGTCGTTCGCTTCGACGAAAGAGCGCGCGTCACATGGTCGCTCGATAACCCGACCGGCAATGCGCGACGAAGCGCGGCGGCGAGCGTCTTGCGCAAGGAGGTGGAGACATGCGGATTTTGCCATGCGCGCCGTGGCGTTGTTTCCGAGGACTGGGTGCCGGGGCGTTGGCTGTCCGACACCCATGTCGTCTCGCCGATCGCGCGCGGGCTCTACCATGCCGACGGGCAGATGCGGGACGAGGTCTACAATTACGGCTCGTTCAAGCAGAGCAAGATGTTCGTCGCGGGGGTCGCCTGCAGCGATTGCCACGATCCGCATAGCGGGCAGCTGCGCTTTTCCGGCGACAATACATGCCTGCAATGCCACTCATCCGAGACTTACGCTAACGCCAAGCATAACGGACATGCAAGCGTAAATCCGGCGCTCACCTGCGTTGCGTGCCACATGCCAGCGCACAGCTACATGGTCGTCGACGTGCGGCATGATCACAGCTTCCGCGTCCCGCGGCCTGACTTGTCGGCGAGGCTCGGCGCGCCGAACGCCTGCGCCGACTGTCATGCCGACAAGACGCCCGCGTGGGCGGCGGCGGCAATCGAGCAGTGGCACGGCCCGAACCGAAAGGGCTTCCAAGCCTTTGGCGAAGCCTTCGACGCCGCATGGACCGGCAAAGCGAACGCCGCGCCGCAGCTCGCGGATATCGCTGCGAACGCTGCGACGCCGGCGATCGTGCGGGCGAGCGCGCTCACCGAACTTGCGTCGCGCATTTCGCCGTCAAACATCAATTTGGCGCGCACGGGACTTGCCGATCCCGATCCGATGGTGCGAATTGGCGCGCTCGACATGCTGGAAGCGCTGCCGCCGGCGCAGCTTTGGCCGCTCGTCTCCCCGCTCCTGTCCGATCCCAGCCGTGGCGTGCGCATTCGCGCAGCCTCCGTCCTTGCCGGCGTTCCGCCCGCGAGCGTGCCGCCGGCCGAGCGCGATCGTTTCGAGCGCGCAGTGGCGGAGTTCCTGGCCGCGCAACGCCTCAATGCCGATCGGCCGGAGGCGCGCTCGGCGCTTGCCGGCTTTCATGCGCGGCGCGGCCAGTTCGCCGAAGCGGAAGCGGAATACAAGGCGGCGCTCCGCCTGGCCCCGCAATATGGACCCGCGGCGATCAATCTCGCCGATCTGTATCGGGGCCTCGGGCGCGACGCCGACGGCGAAGCCGTCCTGCGCACAGCGCTTGTTTTGTCATCCGACGACGCCGCACTGCATCATGCGCTCGGCCTGACACTTGTTCGGATGGGTCGCCGCGACGATGCGGTCGAGGAATTGCGAAAAGCGGCCGAGCTTGTGCCCGACCGCGCACGATACGCGTATGTCTATGCAGTCGGACTGCACTCGACCGGACGCGCAGCCGACGCCATCGCCGTCCTCAAGGACGCTTTGGCGCGGCATCCGGACGATCGCGACATTCTCAGTGCGCTGATCAGCTTCAACCGCGACGCCGGAGATGCCGCCGCCGCGTTGCGGTACGCCGAGCGACTTGCCACGATCGTGCCCGGCAACCGCGACCTCGCCGCTCTGATCGAGACGCTGCGGCAGGCAGCAAAGAAGCCGGACGGCCCGTAGAGCGAATTCCGTTTCGGGTAAATCGGTATTCGCTCCAGACCAAACTCTTCACCCTCAGGCCGCAGCGAGCGCGAATGCGCGCGCGCTCCGGTCGAAGAAGTCCTGGACTTCCTTTTGGCAATACGGAGCGTATCCAGCGAAGGGCTGATCCGCCCTCGCGATGCGTGTGGCGAGCAGCCTGCCAGAAATGCAGAGGCGAACGCCGTGTCGACCGTTTTCGCCAATACGACCACCGGGCCCGGCAATCGTTCGATCCGGCCGATGATCTTAGTCGCCGCGGCATTGGCGGGCTTGCTGCGCCATATGCCTTCCTCGACCATGGTCGCGTCGATCTCGCCGGCGGCCAAGGCATCGATTTGCCGCTGCCAGGCGCCGACCGGCTTCATGCTGGAAAAGAAGCCCTCGAACGGAATGCCGTGCTCTGCGAGGAGGATGGCAGGAGAAAAATAACTGGTCGTGCAATAGAGGTTGATGTAGCCGAGCCGCTTGCCCTTGAGATTGACGATGCTCTCGGCCTTGCTCGACGTGGGGACGATCAGCACGCTGTCCACCGTCTTGCCGCCCGTCTTCATCGCGAGCGCGCTGGCTAAGCCGGAATAGAACGGATCGTCCCGCAGAAAAAAGTAGTTCGCCGCGGGCAAGAACGAGGCTGCCGCCGCATGCGATCGGAGCGTTTCGGTGAGTTTGCCCATGTCGTCGTAGCCGGCCGCGCGCCAGCCATGCTCGGCGAAAAAGGCCGCCCATTCCGGATCGTTGGTCGGGAAGCCGAGATTGACGTCATGGGCAAAGACCAACCTGTCGGTCGTCCTAGCGGTCGCTTTTCCCTCTTCGGCTTGGCTCATCGCGTCGTTCCTCGTCCGTCGTGTTGCCCGAACGATAAAGCCATCGTTTTCTATCCTCGGATCAAACCAACGGCATGGGATTTATGTACACGTCCTTGAGCTCGCTATAGACGTCGAGCGCTTCGGTTCCCGGCTCGCGCGTGCCGTTGCCCGACGCCTTCACGCCTCCGAACGGCATATGCGGCTCGGAGCCGTGCGTGCCGCCGTTCACGACCGCGACGCCGGCCTGAACTCCGTCTACGAACGCCAGCGCCCGTCCGATATCGCGCGTGTGAATAGACGCCGTCAGTCCGTACGGCGAGTCGTTTGCGAGCGCGAGCGCCTGCGCGAACGACCCCACGCGGTAGATGATGGTGATCGGTCCGAACAGCTCGCTCCGCGAGGCGTCCGCTTGCGGCGAAACGCCGGCAAGAATCGTCGGCTCGAGGTAGAAGCCCTGGGCAAGGTCCGGGCGCAAAGCGCGCTTGCCGCCGCATAAGATTGACGCGCCTTCGCCGACGGCCCGTTCGATCGCCCCGAGCATATTGCCGAGCTGCCGGGCGTTGATCACCGGACCAAGATCACAGTCGTCTCCCACGCCAAGCTTCAATTGCTTGGCGGCGGTCACGAACCTCTCGGCAAACCGCTCATAGATCGCCTCGAAGACGATGATGCGGCTGCCCGCCGCGCAGCGTTGCCCGGCATTGGAGAAGGCCGCGAGCAGCGCCCAGCGGACGGCATTGTCGAGATCGGCGTCGTCGCAGACGACCAGCGGGTTTTTCCCGCCGAGTTCAAGCGAAAGCTTTTTCAGTTGCCGGCCGGCAGTCTCCGCGATCATTCGGCCGACGCGGGTCGACCCGGTGAAGCTCAGGACATCGACGCCGGGGTGCTCCACCAGCGCCTGCCCCGCCTCCGCGCCCCATCCGTGCACGACGTTCAAAACGCCCTTCGGCAATCCCGCCTGTTCGCACAGCATGCCAAGGAACCACGAGGAGATCGGCGTGTCTTCGGCCGTTTTCAGCACGACGCCATTGCCGCAGATGAGCGCCGGAAACACCTTCCACGCAAAATTCGGCGCGGGCGTGTTGGCGGCGATGATGAGGCCCGCGACGCCACACGGCCGCCTGACCGTCATCGCCCACCGGCCCGCCATGCCGCTCGTCGTAGTTCGGCCGAATAGACGCTGGCCCTCGCCCGCGAAAAAGCGCGCACACTGCACGGCGGCGCCCGCTTCGCCGAGGGAATCGGGCAACCGCTTGCCGGCTTCGCGCGCGACGATGCGGGCGAGCTCGTCCTTCCGCCCTTCGATGGCGTTGGCGATCCGGTGCAGGATGTCGCCACGCTGCACCCCAGGAGTGGCGGCCCACCTTGACTGAGCTGCACGCGCGGCGGCGACGGCCGCGTCGATCTCGCTTTTTCCGGACCGCGGAATGCGCGCGATGACAGCCCCGTCGTGCGGATCGAGCACGTCGATTGTCGCGCCGCCTTCGGCTGCGGCGCCGGCGCCGCCGATCTGGTTGGGAACGAAATTCGGAAAGAGAGACATGGAGATCCGGAATGCAGCCGTCACATCGCGGTAAAACCGCCATCGACGACCATATTGGCGCCCGTCATATAGCGCGAGGCGTCCGACATCAGAAACACGATCGGCCCGCTATAGTCATCGGGATTGGCCATTCGCCCGAGCGGCACTTTCGGCAGATAGCGTTCGAGAAAGCGCGGATCCTGATGGTTGAACACGCCCGCGAAAGTGACGATGTTGATGCGCACGCCGCGACCGCCCCAATAGACCGCGAGGTAGCGCGTCAGATTATAGAGCGCGGACTTCGAAACCGAATAGGCCACGGGCTTGAAGAACGCTTCGCCCTTCTCGCGCCGGAATTCGTAGAGCGACTGGTCCGGCGAGACCAGGCCGTAAACCGAGCCGATATTGACGATGGAGCCGCGACCGGCGCTCGCCATCGCAGCCCCGAACACCTGGCTGCAGAGAAAGACGCCTTTGACGTTGACGTCCATCACCTTGTCGAACGACAATTCGGGGTAGTTCTCGAACGGACCGTTCTCCGATACGGGCGCATCGGGCGGACTGTCGAGCGCGGCATTGTTGATCAGCCCGAACGGGGCCCCCCATCGCCCGACAATCGCGTCAAGCGCGGCTTCGAGTTCGCCGCGCGATGTCACGTCGCAGCCCAGCATCATGAGGTTGGCGGCCTGGTCGCCCGGCGCCAAGCCGCCCAGCGTCGGGTCCGCACCGGCCACGCGGTCCAGCACGACCACGCGCGCGCCCTGCGCGAGAAGGTCGGCCGCGAATCTCCGCCCCAATTGCCCGAGTCCGCCCGTGACCACGATGACGCGCTGGTCGAGACCAAACGACACAGCCATCGATCACTCCGAAGCAATGTCGGAATAGCGCAAGACATCGTCGGAGGGAACGTCGCGCAAGAGCTTGCGGCCGACGAGCCGGTGAGCCTCGAATGGCTTCAGCGTCTGGTCCGAAATCTTCCTGGTGACCGGAACGCGAAAAGCCAGGTCGCTGTACTGAATCGTGCTGTTTGCCTTGAGGTCGCGCGCCGCAACGATCCGCTTGACCATCTTGTTCAGCGGCCCGGCTTCGCACGGATAGGGATGCTTGACGCCATCGCCAAGCGCAAGTCGCGTTCGTTCGAGATCCCGAACCACGCGCCTCAGTCCGGCAGGCTCGAGCGAAAACGCCTGATCGCTGCCCTTCCAGGTCCGATTGAGCGTGAAATGTTTCTCGAACACGCGCGCACCCAACATATACCCGATCAAAGGCATCGCAATTCCCGGGTCATGCGATGAAAACCCGACGACAATGTCCGGAAATTCACGCCGGAAGGTCTCGATCACGCGCAGATTGAGCTCTTCATAAGGCGCCGGGTAACCCGACGTGCACTGCATGATGCACAGGTTACGATTGATCGGCATGACCACTTCGTAGGCCCGCCGGACGTCATCCAACGTCGCGCCTCCGGTCGAGACGATGAGCGGCTTGCCGAACGAGGCGACCTTCTTGAGAAGGCCGATGTCGGTGAGATCGCCCGAGCCGATCTTGAAACCGGGCATCTCGATCTCGGCGAGGAAGTCCACGGACGATTCGTCGAACGCGGTGGCGAAAAAGATGATGCCCAATTCGTCGCAATAAGCCTTGAGTTCGAGATACTGCTCGCGCCCGAACTCGAGAAACTCGCGATGCGCGCCATAGGTCGGCCCATAGGCGTTTTCGCTGTCGTAGCTCAACTCGTACATTTCCCGGGTGAACAGCGCGCGGTTGTCGCGCTTCTGGATCTTCACGGCGTCGGCGCCGGCGTCGGCGGCCGCCTTGAAGATCGCCTTGCACTTCCCGACGTCGCCCTGATGATTGTGCCCGACTTCGGCGATGACGAACGAAGGTCCCGAGTCGGTGACCACCTTGTCACCAAACTTGAATACGCGGTCCAAACCATCCTCCATTCGGCCGGGCGACCCTGCCCACCTCGCGGTCAAGATGCTCTTAGGAGCATCGGATTCGCAGATCAAGCCTCGAATGGCGCGCCTTCCAGGATGCCTCGGCAAATGGCGTCGAGGCCGGGATCGGCCCCGGGACCCAGCCGATCAAGCGAGGCTGCCCGAATCGTGAAGCGACGGGTGCCGGCGTCCGGTTCGACGAAAGGCAGCGGGATCATGCGACGGAAGAAAAAATGATGGGCGTAGGCGAGCGCGCGTTCGCGCCGCGCGTCGTCGAGGCGCTGGTCGAAAGGCAGCCCCGCGAGCACGTCGCGATAATGCTGTTTCGACCGAATATCCTCGGTAAAGCCTTTGTTGCGCACCCAGGCTTCGCCCGCAACGACCACCGGCATGCCCATAGCGGCAAGCTCGACCCCCATCTTGGTCGCATAGATCAGGACGGCATTCGCCATCTCGGCGATCAGATAGGATGACAATGCGCTTTCCGGCGGCACGATCGCGACATTGGGCGGCAGTCGCGGAAGCAGCGTGGCGATCTCGTCTGCCGCACGCTGCCGGGACGGCGGATTGCCCGACACCTCGGCGGGATGCACCCGAATGACGAGCTGCAGGTCCGGTCGTGCTGCAAAAAAACGAATGGTCTCCGTCAGCCATTCTGTCTGATCGACGAATGCATTGTGCGGATAATGCAGCTGAGCGTCCCAGAACACATTGGTGAAGGCCGCGACCAGTGGCTTGTCCGGATCGAGCCCGAGTTCGACCAGACGGACACGCGCGCCGTAATCGGGATCCTTATGCCAACGGATCCAATCCTCCCGCCCCTCGCGGCGGCTCAACAGATAATCGATGATCCGTTGTCGCTGCCTGGCATCGAGCGGAGCGTGGTCCCAGCGCTCCGTCGGCTCCTCCATCAGCGTGTGATGGTACGTGTCGTTATGGCTGAAAATAAAGCAGTGCCGACGGTAGGCCGGATTCCAGGTCACGACGCGAATGCCACGCGCCCGCGCAAGCGCGGCGACGACGCCCTGCGGCGCGTAGATTCCGTGATGGGCGACGACGACGTCGGGCGAAACCCGGTCGAATAGACGTCCATAGCCGATCGCCGCGACGATGGCGCCGGCGAGGAAACGACGGGCCACCGCTTCGCCCTGCGGCTCGCCCGCCAACGCGCCGCGCGCGAAATACCGTAGCGCGCCGGCATGGGCGTGCTCGCCGACCGGAATATCGTTCCAGCATGCGGTTCGGAGCGAATCGATGTGGACGCCCGCGGCGAACGCCTGCGCACGTTCCTGGTCGGTCGCCGTGACATATTCGCCGAGCAGAGAGACCGGCAGATCGCACATGCTGGTCGCGCGGGCCGCCGGCGCATGACAAAAACCGCACAGCAGGCGGGACGGCCCCTGCGCGGCGAAGCGCGCGACATTCGGCTGGATGTTCAGCTCGCACAGGAGACAGGCGGGAAGGACGCCATCACAGAACACCGTGATGGCGTGGGCGCCGCGCAATGACAAGGCGAGCGCAAGCACGCGATCAATGGCCGCGAGCCCGAAATGACCGCCGGAATTGGTGGCAAGAACGACGCGCGGCCCCGAACGCGCCGCGTCCAGCGTATTGCGCCAAACTCCCTGCTCAGCGGCGACCAGCGGCGACAGGTCCTGATTCGCTCCGTGCCGCGCGAGCCAGTTCAAGCGCAGCAAGCGAGCCCAGGAGAAAGCTCGGCCGCGAAGCGCCGTTCGGATCCCGGAAATCATCGAGGACAATCTGACCGGCTTGCCCCGCTCAGGCGCTCGGCAATCCGCGCGGCGAGGCCCGCTGCATCGAGCCGCAGAGCAGCCAACACCTCGTCGTTGCGCCCCGAAGGCGGCACGGTCTCGATGCCGATGCGCAAGCAATCCGGCATTCGAGCCGGAAACGCAGTCGCGAGGGCCGCGAGCACGTGCTGGCCCTGCCCGCCCGGGAGGAAATGGTTTTCCACCGTGACAAGGAGCGCGACGTCCTGCGCGAGACTTCTGATCCAAGCCTCGTTCACTCGGTTCAGCCAGGGCAGGTTCACCACGCGGACGGATATGCCTCGGCCGGCAAGAATTTCCGCGGCCGCCAGGCTTTCTGAAACCATCACGAGGCCGGCGGTCACGATCGCAACGTCCGTGCCGTCACGCAGGGTCACGCCCTTCCCTGGTTCGGGGCGGTACGGACGCGGCAGCCTCGCGCTCGTCGGATAGGGAACCGAGACGAGGCGCAAAAAGCTCGGCCCGACATAGTCGAGGCACCACTCGAACAGAGGCGCCACTTCATCCGGACAGCTCGGCTCGACCATCACGAGGTTCGGAATCCCGCCGACCGCGGAAACTTCGCGGAGGCTCTGGTGCGAATGCCCGGGCCCTGCCGGAAGCACGCCCGCAAGGCCGCCGACATAGACGACCCGCGTGCGTTCGGTCGCATTGTTGAAGATCTGCTCATTGGGACGCGTCGACAAAAAGCAGGAAAACGAATGCACGACGGGCAACGCGCCGTTCAACGCCATACCGCCCGCCTGGCTCACCATGTCCTGCTCGGCGATGCCGCATTCGATAAAGCGATCCGGGAAGCGCTCCTTGACGGGAATCAACCCCATGTCGAGAACGAGGTCGGCGTCGAGCACGACAAGCTCCGGCCGCGCCGAAGCCTGCGCGAGCAGCGCCTGGGTATAGGCCGGGAACAAACGGGCCGCATTGGCGGGCGCGGGCTGAACGGCCGGTCGATCCACCCGTTCGACCTTGATCGGGGCTGCTCCCAGAGCGCCGAGCCGCTTGGCGATGCGGGTTTCGATCTCCTCGACGGCGCGCTGGTACTGGTCGGCCGTCGGCGCCCCGGAGTGGAAGCGAAACATGTCGACGTCGGAATCGATCGACGTGCCCTCCATGAACGATACGCCCTTGCCCTTCACGGTGTCGGCGATCAGCACCTTCGGCCTGTCGACGATACCGCGCAATTCGCCGAACACATGCGCAAGGGCCGCGGTGTCGTGGCCGTCGGCGCGGACCACATGCCAGCCAAAGGCGGCGAATTTCGCGGCAAGATCACCGAGGCTGGAGGTGCGTTCGACCGAGTAGTCCGACTGGAATTTGTTGTGATCGACGATCACCGTGAGAGCCCCGAGCCGGGCATTCGCGGCAGAAACCAGAGATTCCCAGATCTGGCCCTCCTGCAATTCGCCGTCGCCGGTCATGACGAAAGCCCGAGGGGAACGGCCGCGCAGGCGTTCGGCGGCGAGCATTCCCTTCGCCTTGGAAATCCCCATGCCGAGCGAGCCGGTGTTGGTCACGAGTCCCGGCGTACCGATGTCCGGATGACCGGGCAGTCCGCCGAGCCTGCGCAACGCGTGCAGCAGCCTTTCGGGGAGCACACCTTCGGCCACAAGCACGGCGTAGAGCGCGGGCGCGTCGTGGCCTTTGGAGGAAAAGAATACGTCGCCCGCCGCGCCGTCCAATTCGTCGAGATAGAGATGGCTGACAAGGTCGAGCGAGGAAAACGAAGAACCGATGTGCCCGGAGCCCGCCCGCGCGATCATGTACAGCGCATTCAATCGGGCCATGTCGGCATAGAGCGCGACGATCTCCGGCCGCGCTGCGTTCAGCCGGCGCACACGCTCGAACTCGGCGCGCGGCACGTAATACAACTCGCTTTCCACCACGTCGCCGATCAGATCACCCACGGCATCAACTCACCTGCGATTTCGCCAGTCGTGCGCCGCGGACAGCGTGCGCGATTGCATCCAAGAGAGAGCAAACAGGGACCATCGCTTGCAGAATGACCGAACGTCCTTCGACGCATCGCGGAATTGCATATGCGGGCCGCGTCTCTTCTCGCCCGCGAAAGGGACGTGGTTCGGATTGAGGTCCCAGTCTGATCGACGAGCGGAAGGGCGGGACAGCCTCGGCGCCAACCCGCGCCCCCAGCGCAGGGCCGGCGACGGTTCTCGAATGCCCCAATGGCTACACAAACGCCTCAATATCATCAAGGATGAATATCCGACGAGCGTTCCCGCCGCGGCTGACTGCTCGGAGAGCGACAGCACATGCGCTTCATCCAAAGGCGCGCAAGCTGTCGCAAGAGGAGCCGGACAGGGGCCCAGCGGCGTGATCTCGATGAGCAGCCAATCCGAGCCCCTCCCGATATGATGCCTCCTTGAATTGACGTCGGCTATCAGGTTCTCTCTTCGCTCCGGAGTTCCGATGCACCGCTCAAAGCTATTATTCTGGCTGTTCCTGGTCCTGGGGGCAACGACCGCCTCCGCCGTGCCGTTCTCCTATGTCTATCGTTTCGATCCGATCTCATATTTCCGCAACGACGGCCGGTATCTCCTTCGCCAGGATTACCAGTTTCATGCGATCGCCGGCCAGATTCGTAACACCACCTTCGACGGCCTCATCGTAGGCAGCTCGCTGTCGGGCAACCTCAACCCGCGCATCTTCGAGGAGGGATTCCACCTGAAAAAAGTGCGCAACGCGAGTGCGTTCGGGGCGTTGCTTGCCGATCGAATCGCGGTGGCGCAGCTGGCGATCCGCAAACAGCCGACCCTCAAGACGATCTTCTTCGAAATCAAGCCGATGAATATCGAGGGCGCCTGCCGTGTTCGAAGCAGCCGGTTTCCCACTTACCTGTTCGACAAGAACCCGCTTAATGACGTGCTCTACTTCATGTCTGCCGACATGGTCTTCATATCCAAGGTCAAGCGAGCCGGCATTGGCGATTTTTTCACGACCAATCCCGACCAGGCGGCGCGCTGGCTGGAGGCGCATGCCGCACATGTCGCCAGCGCCCCGGCGAGGATGAATTCTCTGATTGCCAAGGTGCGAAACGAAGCTCCGTCGCATCGCCCAATCGACATCGACGCAAAGCCCATGTCCGACGAGGCGCGCCGGCAGTTCCACTGCGGCGCAGATGCCCTTTATCGATTGGTCGCGGAAAACCCGACTATCCGGTTCGTATCTTTCGAGCCCCCCGAGCATATCTCACTCGTCTGGCGTCGATATTCGGGTGAGGCTGGGCCCGACGCGCCGGCCGTGAAACAGGCGTTCCTGCACAGGATGCACTCGCTGCCGAACTTCGAGTATCACGACTTCGGCGACCGGCTGGCCGACATGTCGGCGAAATGCGGCGCCTTCGTCGACGAGACACACTTTCTTCCTGTGGTGAGCGACAGGATGCAGAACGACATTGTCGCCGGGACGGCGCGGGAAACCGAACAGAGCTATCCAGACCGGTTGCGCGCCCTGCTTGAGAAGCTCGATCTGCCGGATTTGTGCGAGGTCGAGCATTGATCTTTTCCAGTCCCGACTTCGTCTTCGGCTTCCTTCCCTTCGCCCTGATCGTCTTTCTCGTCGCCAAGCGCCTCGGCGGGACATGGGCGATCGGCGCGATCGTCGTGCTGTCCAGCATTTTCTACAGCGCTTGGGACATCCGGTTTCTGCCCCTTCTTCTCGGCTCCGTGCTGTTCAACTACGCGATTGCGCAGGCGCTGGACCGGGTGTCGGGCGAGCGGACGCGCGCGCTGATTTACGGCGCGGCCGTCGTCATCAACCTCGCCGCGATCTGTTATTTCAAATATTCGAATTTCGCCCTGTCCAACTTCGCCGTGCTCGCGGGCCGATCGCTCACGCCGATCGAGGTTATCTTGCCGCTCGGCATCTCGTTCTTCACCTTCCAGAACATCGTCTACATCAATGGCGTATGGCAGCGGAAATACCCGGCGGGCCGCCTGCTTGATTATGCGAGCTGCATCGTCTTTTTCCCGCATCTGATCGCGGGGCCGATCGTGCTCTATCAGGATCTGATCCACCAGTTCCAAGCGATTCGCGCCAGCCGCTTCCCGAAACCGGAATACGAAGTCGGCGGCTTCATCTTCGTCGTGGGCCTTTTCAAGAAGCTCGTGCTGGCCGACAGCCTCGCGCCAGTCGCCGACGCAGTGTTCTCGAACACGACCAACGCCCCGCTCTTGTTCCAAGAGGCTTGGTTCGGCGCGCTGGCTTATACTTTTCAGATCTATTTCGATTTCTCCGGCTATTCCGACATGGCGATCGGGCTAGCGCTCTTTTTCGGCGTTCGCCTGCCGCTCAACTTTTTCTCGCCTTACAAGTCCACCAATATCATCGACTTCTGGCATACCTGGCACATGACGCTGTCGCGTTTTCTGCGCGAATATGTCTACATACCCTTGGGCGGCAACCGGCGGGGACGCACGCGCCGCTACGTCAATTTGATGTTGACCATGTTCCTGGGCGGCCTTTGGCACGGGGCCGGCTGGACTTTCGTCGTCTGGGGCGCCTTGCACGGAATTTATCTGTGCATTAACCATGGCTGGCGTGCGCTCGAAGCGAGGTGGCCGCGCCTCAAGCCGCTCGGTATTATCGGATGGCCGCTGACCTTCGTGGCGGTCGTGATGGCATGGGTCTTCTTTCGGGCTCCGAACATGTCGGTCGCCCTTTCGATCCTCGGCGCCATGACCACTGGCGCCATGACCGGTCCAGGCACGGGAGCGCCGCTGCGGGAGGAGTTGCTCCTGACGTCTGCGGCGATCTGCTTCCTGCTGCCGAATACGATTCAATGGGCTGGGTACGACCCGCATCAGGCTAAGCCGCCGCTGTTGTGGTATCAATTTCGACCAAGCGCAGCCTTCGGATTCGCCACCGGCGTGATGCTGCTTGCTTCAGTCGCCTATATGACGCGCATATCGCCCTTCATTTATTTCCAATTCTAATCCATTATCGGCGCTGCGCGCGAGCGAACGTTGCCCACGCGGGCAACCCGTGCGTCGGATGCGGGAATTGCTCCGCCCTCAACTGCGCCCGCGACCGCCGCCGCTCACGAAATCCGCGTAGGTCGCACGCAGCCCCTCCCGCAGCGGGGTCTTTGAGCGCCACCCCAGCGCCGCGAGGCGGGAAACGTCGAGCAGCTTGCGTGGTGGGCCGTCCGGGCGCGTCTTGTCGAATACGATCTTTCCCCCATATCCGACCGTCTCGGCGATGGCCGTTGCGAATTCCGCAATCGTGACGTCCTGGCCGGTGCCGATGTTGAGGAATCCTTCGCCGGACCAGTGGCGCATGACGAACACACAGGCGTCGGCAAGATCGTCCACGAACATGAACTCGCGCCGCGGGGTGCCGGTGCCCCACACCACGGCTTCGGGCGCACCGCTCGACTTTGCCTCATGAAACCGGCGGATCAGCGCCGCCGGCACATGACTGTGTTCCGGATGGTAGTTGTCGCCCGGGCCATAGAGATTGGTCGGCATCACCGAGATGAAATCGCAGCCGTGCTGGCGCCGATAGGCGTCGCACAGCTTGATCGCCGCGATCTTGGCGACGGCGTACCATTGGTTGGTCGGCTCGAGCGGTCCGGTAAGGAACTGATCCTCGGTCATCGGCTGCGCGGCGAGCCTCGGATAGATGCAAGACGACCCGAGATTAAGCAGCTTCGCCACGCCCGTCGCACAGGCCGCGTTGATGATGTTCGTCGCGATGGCGAGGTTGTCGTAAATGAAGTCGGCCGGGAGCGTGTCGTTCGCCTTGATGCCGCCGACCCGCGCTGCGCAGAGGAACACGACCTCCGGCCGCGTTTCGGCAAAGAGCCGCTCTGTCGCATTCTGTCGCGTCAGATCGACACGGGTGCGCGGCGCGACGATCAGTTCGCACTTTTCCGCGGCCAGCCGCCGCACAATAGCCGCACCGACCAGACCCCCGTGGCCCGCCACATACACGCGTTTGCCGCGCAGGTCGAATGGCCCGGTCATTCCGCCCTGTCCCACAGCCTCCTGCGTCCGCGCAGCTCGCAATCACGCTTCACCGCCGCGAGATCCGCCGCCACCATCTCCTTGACGAGCGCTTCGAATGTCGTGCGGTGCCGCCACCCCAGCTTCTGGTGAGCCTTGCTTGGATCGCCTAGAAGGATATCGACTTCCGTCGGCCGGAAATAGCGCGGGTCGATTTCAACCAGCGCCTTCTTGGTCCTGCTGTCGTATCCCTTCTCGTCGATGCCTGCTCCTCGCCATTCGATCGTCCGCCCAACTTCGGCGAAGGCCTTCTCGACAAACTCACGCACCGCATGCGTCTCGCCGGTCGCGAGAACATAGTCGTCCGGTTCATCCTGTTGCACGATCGCCCACATGCCTTCGACATAATCGCGGGCATGTCCCCAATCGCGCCTGGCGTCGAGATTGCCGAGATACAGGCGTTCCTGCAGGCCGAGCTCGATGGCCGCCACCGCTCGGGAGATCTTGCGCGTGACGAAGGTTTCTCCGCGGATCGGGCTCTCGTGATTGAACAGAATGCCATTCGAGGCGTGCATCCCATAGGCTTCGCGGTAATTGACCGTGATCCAATAGGCATAGAGCTTGGCCGCGGCGTAGGGGCTCCTCGGATAGAACGGCGTCGTCTCGCGCTGCGGCGTTTCCTGGGCAAGGCCGTACAGCTCCGACGTCGAGGCTTGATAAAAGCGGGTCGTCTTCTCCATGCCGAGAATGCGCAACGCTTCGAGCAATCGCAGCGTCCCGACCCCGTCGGCGTTGGCTGTGTATTCGGGCGTCTCGAACGACACCCTGACATGGCTCTGGGCGGCGAGGTTGTAAATCTCGTCGGGCTGGGTTTCCTGCACGATACGAATTAGGTTCGTCGAATTGGTGAGGTCGCCGTAATGCGTCAGAAAGCGCAAGTTCAACTCATGCGGGTCCTGGTAAAAGCGCTCGATCCGCGCCGAGTTGAAAGACGAAGACCGTCTCCGGATACCGTGGACCATATAACCCTTTTCTATTAGTAACTCGGCGAGGTAGGCCCCGTCCTGCCCAGTGATGCCGGTGACCAGCGCGGTCTTGCGTCGAAGAGTGGTGGTCGGATTTTGTGCGGACATAACACCTCGATTACAATCAACGCATGCTCACACCGACGCGGATAGGCGCGTCGGCAGACATGTCATACCAGCCGGACGACTTAAGCGTGTCGAGCATGATCGCTTCAATAGGCGACCTGGGCCGGTTGAGTAGTAACCTTTCCGGGGCAAGCTTCGCAAGGGCGCGGGGAGCCATGCAGCTGACTCGGGCGAGCATCCGCGGGGCTCACGCATGCGTTCCAAGCCGCTCGGCGGCGTAAACGAATGGCGCGCCTTCGAGAATCCCATCACAAACGGCGTCGAGGCCGGGATACTTTCCACGGCCCAGCTCGGTAAGATCGCCGATGTCGAGACCGTACAACTTTCCCTTGGCCGGCACGATGAACGGCAGCGGCAGCATCCTGCGAAAAAAGAAATGATACGCGTACATGCGCGCGCGTTGAATTTGCTCCGCGGACATCGCCGGCATGTCCGGTAGCCGATCCATGAGGGCGAAATAATCGCTCTGGTTTTGGGCGTCCCATGTCAGCCCCTTGTTGCGAATCCAGGCCTCGCCCGCGACAATCACCGGCTTTCCGACGGCCGAGAGCTCAACCCCCATCTTTGTCCCGTAGACGATGATGGTCGAGCAAAGGGCCATGGCCGCATAGGTCGACACGTTGCTTTCCGGCGCGATGACGAAGATGTTCTTCGGCAGCTCGGGATAGCGCTTCTGGATCTCGCCCAGGAGCGGCTGACGTGACGGGGTGGTTCCGCGGATTTCCGCGGGATGAATGCGCAGCAGCAACTGCAGCTCAGGCCGCTTGGCGAAATAGTCAAACGTCTTGAACACCCAATCGAACATGTTCTCGAACGCATTGGCGGGATAGTGCAATTGCGCGTCCCAGGAGACATTCGACAGCATCCCGATCAGCGGACGCGTGAGGTCGAGGCCGAGTTGCCGAGCGAAAACGCCGGCGTCGTGCTCCGGCTTTTCATGGAACCAGATCCAATCGCGCGTCGCCTCGGCGCGGCTTGCCAGATAATCGAGGATCGCCGCTTCATGGTCTGGCGACCATGTCATCCCCTCCCAAGCCTCCGTCGGCTCGTTCATCAGCGTGTAGTGATAGCTGTTGCCGTGGCTGAAGATGAACGTGCTTTTGCGGTAGGACGGGTTCCAGTTGACGACGCGGATGCCGCGCCGGCGTAGCACATCCCCCGTTGGACCTTGCGGCACGTAAATCCCATGGTGGAACACCGCTGCGGCGTATTGCTCTCGGTCGAGGAGACGGTCGAACGCGCAGGTCATGAGCACAGCGGCCGCGACGAACCGGCGCAGCACATTGTCCGCATCCTCGCCGGGGGGCAGGTCTCCCGTCGCGAAATAGCGCAGGGCCCCGGCCAGTCCCTGCATGCCGACCTCGTCACCGGCGTCGGTCCTGAGCGCGCACAGGGCCGCCCGATCAAGTCTGGCGCAGCGGTCCCGCGCGTCGGCGCGATCCGCCTCCGTGATGTATTGCGACAAGCGATGCTGCCTGAGCGAGAGAGGCTCGAAATGCGCATCCCCCACGGCCATGCAACGGCGGCAAATTTGTCGTGAGATGCCGTCGCGCCAGAGCACGGCCGGGTCGGGGACCAAATCTTGCTCCACTCGTTGGCAGGCCGGTAGCGCGCCGTCGCAGGCCGTGAGATGAACTTCGGCTCCGCGCAGCGTTAAGGCCGCCGCGAGGACGGCTTCCAACAACGACGCGTGCTGGAAGCCGGTAACATTTGTGGCGATCAGCACGCGCGGCCCTTTCGGTCGTCTCGCGAGCGCTGCGCGCCAAGCGCGGCGATTCGTGGCGAGCAGGCGCACAATGTCGTCGGCGCCGTGCGCCATGGCTCGACGTTTAAACCAATTCCGGATCATTCTACGGATACTCCCTCACATCCGGAGGTGACGACATCTGCCCGGGCGCCTTGCCGTCAGCGCTTGACGAATTCGAGACAAGCCACCGCACGCGCCGCGGCGGCGAAATCGGGATCGAAATTTGGCGTGGCGTGGATGTTGAAATAGCTCAGCTCCGCGCATTCCGCCGGCTTCGCCACCTGCCAGCCCTCGGCCGAATAGCGATAATAGGTCTCTGCGGCGACATCCGCCGCAAAGCCGTTCTTGATGGCCTCGACGCCCGCGGCGTCGTACTGCTGCAGCCAACCGTGGTCCTCCCGCCGCCCATAGGGGACCGTCAAGAGCAACTGTCCGCCGGGTTTAAGCACGCGATGAAATTCCTTCAGCGCTAGGCGGTAGCTGTCGTAGTCGGCCTGCGGGTATGGACGCGCAGCGGAATACGCCTTCAGATCAAGGCTCATCCCGATATGCTCGAGCGTCGAAATGCAAATAATCGTTTCGAATAGGGCATCCTGCAGAATCATGTCGCGCAGATCGCCGAACAGATAGGAAACTCTGGAGTTGAGCCCGATCCAGTCCGTATCGAACGTGTAGATGAGAATGCGGCGGTCGGCGAGCAGCGGGCCGTCGATGAGGAAAGGCGCATTCAAGGTCGAACCGGCGTCAAGGATCATCCCGGCGGGCGCAAGCCGCGACAATACCCATGGATACTCCACCACCCGCTCATCGATCCGCGGACCAAAGCCGGCTGGCAGCTCTGCGCCAGCACGAAACCGAGCCATCAGAGAGGGATCGCGCAATGTCGCGTCGATGAATCGGTTCTTGTTTTTGGAATAGCCCGGCGCCCAGGGCAGCGGATCCTGCTTCTTCTCTTGAGTCTTCCAACCAAACATGGGCGTCCCTCTTGATTTCAGACAAGCGCAGCGTCAAGCCAAACGCGCTCTTCGACATCGAGCGGGGCGCCGAGGACATGACGATAGCAAGCCACAAACTTGGGTCCCGCGACGTCCCAGTCGAAGGCTGCGAGCCGGTTGAGGCCTTTCTCGACGAGCGAGCTCAATCGCGCGGGATCGTTCAGCGCCGCGGCGATCGCCTCGGCGATGGCCTCCGGATCATTCGGGTCGAACAGCATCGCGGCGTCGCCCACGACCTCCGGAATTGACGTCGCCGCCGCCGCCAGGACAGGCAGGCGATGCATGAAAGCCTCCAGCAGCGGCAAGCCCAAACCCTCGAACAACGACGGAAAAACCATGAACTGCGCCGACTGGAACAGCGCCGCGAGTTGATCCTCGGTCACTCGCCCGAGCGGTCGGACCTGGTCGCTCAGATGAAGCTGTTTGATCTGCCTCATGATTTCCGGCCAGAACGGCTTGTGGATGCGGCCGCTCATGACCAGGGTCGGACGGATGCCGCGTTTGTCTCGCAGAATAGTAAGCGCCTGAAACAGCCGAATGTGGTTCTTATGCGGAAACGCCATTGCCGGATAGAATATGAACTGATCCGGAACGCCGAGCGCGGCAAGCAAAGCGCGCCGTTGCGAGTCCTCGATTTGCTTGGCGGTAAAAATGCTTGCGCGTGGAATTACTGCGATCTTCGATCGGTCGATCCCATATTGCCGGACAATGTCGTCCTTGATCCAATGCGTCGCGGTGATGACCAGAGCCGCTCGCTCGCAGCCCCTCCGGTAGACGAACTCCCGCCGCTTGTACTCCGGGAGGGTGAAGAACTCCGGATAATGCCGGTGCTGAAGGTCCCAGGGTTCGTAGAGAAACGGCAGTTCAGTCGCGAATATGTACGAAGCCGGGAAATGGACGGCCCCGACCCCAAGGCGCTTCAGGTCCGCGTCCCCCTTGGCGGCGAGTTCCCTCAGCGCGCGCTCGTTTTTCAGTTCGGTTTGCACGCGCCATCGTTCGACCTTCTGCCGCCGCACGGGCGGCGGCAGGCGCGACACCCAACCGTCAAACAGCGTCCGTCTGACCGTGATGGGGTCCTGTCCCCAAGGCCATGGGACGGCTTCGGCGTTTGACGGGCTGATCTGGCGAACGGCCTCCGTATATCGCTCGATCGCCAGGAGCTTGATCGACAAGTCGGTGGCGCGAATCGCCTTGCAGCCCAACAGGGACTGCAGGTTAGTCTCGACACCTCCTCCGACGAACGGATTCAATTGGGCATTTATGGCGATCGCCTTCATCGTACGGCCTGTCGTTCTCTTAGTCTGTTCGGCATTTGCCCCAAATCGGCAGCCCCCTGCCGCGACCAATTCGCCTCTACGACCGTTTCGAGCGGCGAAAACCGAGCGGGCATTGACCGCTCGCAACGTATTGCCTTGCCTGTCTGCTAAAGCAGATCATATAGAACCCATGCAATGGCGATTAATCGATCCCGAGGAAGGTGAGCCTGGCCGGGGCCGATCGGAAACCATGCCAACGTCCTGGTTGCCGAATTACTTCAAACTATGCGATTATATGTTTTTGCAATTCGAAATCTCAGCTACCAACAGACGTGCCCGCTGCTGGGCTACGTTTCACGGACACACGATTGGCGACTGCGGTTACATCAAAAATGCCTGATACGCCAACGCTTTCTGTTGTTGTTGGAACGTTCAATCGGATCGACCAGATCAAGCGTTGCATTGACAGCATCGTCCGCGAAACCGAATCGCCGTACGTCATCTATGTCACGGATGCCGGCTCGACCGATGGAACGGTTGAATATCTGAATGAAATCGCGTCGGACCGCGTCCGCCCGGTGCTGGAAGGACGCAGGGTCGGCCAGGCCCAAGCCTATAACGCGGTGTTTGACCGGATCGAAACGCCTTATGTGTGCTGGCTGAGCGACGACAACGAGGTTGTCGACCATGGACTTGACCGTGCGCTCGAAATCGCGCGCTCCGATCCGCGGATTGGTCTCATCGCTCTCAAGACCCGCGACGTAATCGGTCCATTTTCGGATCATCCCTATATCGGCGGGGTGTCATGGCTTGGCATCCTCAACGTCAACCAGGGCTTGCTGCCGACTACCGTGCTGCGTCAGGTCGGCGGTTTTTGTCCTGCGTTCCGCGATTACGGCATCGACCCAGATTTGACGGCCAAGGTCCTGCTGAGCGGCTACGACGTGGTGTACACGCGGTCGGTCGCCTTACTTCATTACCGCAATTGGCCGGAAGACAATTTGAGTGCGGAATACAAGAGCCTCATGGAAAAACACGAAAAATTCCGCAGTCTTTATATCCAAAAGTACGGTTTTCTCAACCGATGGTCGCCGTATTGGACTGTTCGGCGTGCTGCCTGGTTGGCCGTCAGTCAGCTGATCTCGTCGAAGCGCATGGCCATCAGCTCGCAGGAACCGGTATTCGGCTGTATCCCGCGGGATTGGCAGAACATGATACGAGCTCGGTTCGTCAATCCCTTCACCGAACTGTTGCGACCCGATCATCGCTATCACCTTCGGCAACGCATGCCGAAACGGCTGCGGAGATCACCGTCTCGCCCGCCGCTCTCGCAGTACGATAAATTCCGCGCTGCGCAGTAAAGGCAGAATACTGACGACGTCCCTATTCCGCGTTACGATTTCAGAGGCGGAGCTTCGTTGTCTGATCAACGATCATCTTATCTGCTTTCGCGTGAACGTCGCCCACGCCTGCTGACACTGTCTCGGACGACGATGTCTGGATTTGTGTTCGACGCCTCCGCTTTGCGGCCCGCGGCGAACCCCCGTGTTTTGCTTTCGACGAGGCGGGATACAGCAGTGCGCCTGCACCGAGCGAACGCGACTCAGCCTGTATATTCTGCCGCTTCGCACCCGCCTTTCCCGACCGTCAAACGACTTGACGAGATGTTTGCAATAGGCTTCAACACATCGACTTTTCTTGGCGGCGGCAGACCCGTTGGCAAGCGTCTTATGTGTAGCCAAAGCCGCGATTCGCCGATGACATGGCTTCGGTTGGGGCGCTGCTGACTTGGGGCGAGTTCGCGTGATTGCAATCGAAACCGATCGGTTTCGATTGCCGTGGTGTTCGATGCTGCAGGAAGAGCCGCCTTTCCGCTTGGATTTGTCGCTCGAGCTTGCGCATTGTTGCCCTCTCGCGACGCCGCTCTGCGACCGGCATGCGCGGTCGGCGGTCATCGCGCCCTCGCCTCGGATTATGGATCGCTCTCGATGAGTTCCGGCTATATCGCGTCCGCGTTCGGCGAAAGCGTTGCGGGCCTGCGCGACTTCGATCGTTGGTTCACGTTGGCGTGGACCGATACCAGTCTGCGCTACCGTCGGACGGTCCTCGGACCGTGGTGGGTCACGCTCAGCATGGGAGCGATGATCGGTTCGGTCGGCCTGGTGTTCGGCACGATCTTCGGCACGAACCTATCCGCCTACATGCCTTTCTTCGCGACGGGCATCATTACATGGACGCTAATCAGCTCCACGATCCTCGAAGGTTGCGCGGTCTTTACGCAATCGGCCGGTCTCATCAAGTCGACCATCACGCCTTTGATAACGCATGTTTATCGCATGATGGCGCGCCAGCTGATCGTCTTTACCCACAATCTTTCACTCGTCGCGCTGGTATGGCTCATTTTCCGGTGGCCGATCAACTTGTCGATCCTGCTCGTCATTCCGGGGATCATCATCGTTGTCGCGACGCTCACCGGCGCGGTGCTTACGCTGGGAGTTCTTTGTACGCGCTTTCGCGATATCCAACAGATCATCGGCGCGGCGCTGCAACTTTTCTTCCTTCTGACTCCGATCCTTTGGATGCCGGGCAGCCTGCGCGGAAAGAGAACCGTCATCTTTATGGATTTCAACCCGCTTTACTATCTCGTGGACGTGGTTCGCGGGCCTATCCTCGGCCATCCGCCTTCGCTCTTCGAATTGTCCATGGCGACAGGAACAGCGCTGGTCGCTTTGTTGATCGGTTATACGATGTTCGGAAAGTTTTCTCATCGCATAGCCTTTTGGCTGTGATCATGCATTGCAGTGGACGATAGGCCGCCATGCCGCATTTGTTGCTCAAAAATATTGGGATCGAGTTTCCGATCTATCAGAAGGCAGGACGCCAGCTGCGAAAGGCGTTGTTTCGCACCGCCGTTGGCGGTTTCATCGGCGCGTCCGACAAGACCGGCCGCGTTGTCGTGCGAGCGTTGAGCGATATCGACCTCACGATTCGCAGCGGGGAACGAGTTGCCCTGCTCGGCGCCAATGGGGCGGGCAAGACCACTTTGCTGCGGTGTATGGCGGGCATTTACCATCCCACTGCGGGGCGTCTCGACACGAGCGGCCGGCTGGTGCCTCTGTTCGACATCAAGCTCGGATTCGACGAGGAGGCGACCGGCTATGAAAACATCCTGCTGCGCGGGCTGTTGATGGGGCTGACCCGGAGCGAGGTCGAACGGAAGATCGACGATATCGCAAGTTTCAGCGGCCTTGGCGATTTCCTCGACTTTCCCGTGCGCACGTATTCCAGCGGGATGGGACTTCGCCTGCTGTTTTCGCTCGCCACCAGCGTCGATGCCGAAGTCCTGCTGCTGGATGAATGGATCGCCGCCGGCGATCGCGAGTTCCTTTCGCGGGCCGACCGCCGCTTGCGCGACATGATCGACCGCTCGCATATTCTCGTGTTCGCGTCACACAACTTCCCGCTCGTTGAGAGCCTTTGCACACGCGCGATCGTGCTCGAGAGCGGCCGCATGACCTTCGACGGCCCCGTCAAGGAGGCGATCCAGCGGATTGCTCCGACAAAATGACCGGAAGGCTCAGATCGCCATCATCGCTCGCGAAAGTCTCACTGGTCCGACTTTCGTCCCGCCCCTGAAGCCGCACGGCGAACGGCCCCGCCCGCTCAATTCCACCAGCGGACGGTCATCGGCGATCGCTCATGGTTGTGCGACCCGGCTCGTCCGGCTCGCATACTTCGATGTTGTGCGAACGATGAGAACGATAATAACCACGCTGGCGAACAAGACTGTAAACGCACTTATTGCATAGCCGAACAACACGCCGGCCGGCCTATACGTCACTGTCACATGTGTTGTGCTCTTTGGCACGATAACTCCGAGCAGTTGCCCAAATAACGGAACGACCGCTGCCTGGGAATTGGTCGCATTCCATTCCGGTCTGTACCAGCTGTTGATCAGCAGGATGCGTTCCCGTTCGGCCGGCTTCAACGCTATCGCGATGCGCCCGCCTTGCTGAACGATTTCGATCGCCGGCCGATCTCTCAATAATCGCCGCAGGGGTTCGAATGTAGAGCATAAGAACCGATCGTGCCCGCATTCCGGGTCTATGGTTGGAATGAGATGGAGCGCCTGTTCATCGAGTTCGACCACCTTCGGCCAAGCATCGGGATTGCGCCACACTGATATGCTGATTGCGGCTGAAACTCGAATATCGCCTATTTTTTCCAGCCCGGCAGCCACCGATTCATTATCGAGCGCTAATACATGACCTATACCCAGCGTATCCAGAAATGCTTTATCCTTCGTATTTGTTCCGGTCGCGTTGATCGTGCCCTCCATCAGGCTGATGGTCGGGATAAAGAGCGCCGGTCGCAATGCCTCGCGGAAACGCGTTGATAATGGCCAGACCATGTAAAGCCGCTCCGTTGACGACGACGCCGCCGGACAACAAACGGCCGCGACGGGCTTCGTTTGCAAGTTCCTCCGTCATGAGAATCCGGCTGACCGTAGAGCCAACTAATTTCTTCAATTCCCTGAAAACAATCCCACCGTTCCTTAGGGACGATTGACTGGCCGGAACAGCATCACGCGCCACATCATTTTCAATCGCCCGGTGCCAGCGCGGAGACAAGAACAGCATCAACAGCAGCACCTGTGCAACGCACACCGTTCCGACAACCGATCTGGATGCCGCCGCCGGTCCGGTCGACACCTGCGCAAGGACAAGTCCAAACAACAACAGACCGAAAACATTCACACCATCCCGGAACACCCAAGTCGCACTGACTATCTTTGAAAGTGGGGAAGGAGGAAAAAACATGAATAGCAACGTCGCCAACAAAGCCGCTTTTATACGTATCCCTTGTCGACCTAACGGGAAGAAAAGCGCGATCACGGCGCCGGCTGCGGCAATCGGGACGAACGCGATTACGCGAAAACCATTTGCAGGACGAGCGCTTCAAATTGGCTCCATGAGCTCCCGATTCCGTCCCAATATGCAAGCCCAAAGGCTGAGAGCTCGTTCAGATAAACCGATGAGTTCGGATGAACAAATCGCGCGACGTCTTTCGGAAAACGATGAAATTCACTCGCCAATAGACTGACGACGCCAAGGGAAACCAAAGCACAGACAATTGCCGCCACGAAAAGGACTTTCCACTTCGTTCTAATCAAATCAGGAGAGAAGGAGATGAACACGCCGAGCACAAGGAGGTAGGACATAATATGCGACGCGTGGCCGGTGGCGACCATCAATCCAGTGATCAGGCCAATCGCCACACCAGTTGCACGCGCCATCTGTTTCGATTGGAAATCCCCGAGGATGACGACAAGGTACAATACGATGGGATAAAGACAAAAACTCAAGAACGAACTGAAAAAGTCATCAATGAACAAGAATTCGACAACTGACGAACAGGATATAAATGAGAGGCTGCACGTCACGGCTATCCAAGTCGGCATTTGAAGCCGACGGCACAGAAGGTAAAAGAAAACGGTTCCGACCAAGCCTTGAACAACAACAATGATTTTGTCGGCTATCATCGGCTCGCATAACGCGAAAAGAAATGCCAACGGATGTTGAATCTAGACTAATGCGGAACGGCTGCGGCATTCCCAGGCCAAGCAAATCCGTCCAAAATGGATTCTGGCCGCTCAAAGCTGCATTGACGAATAAGGATGTCCCTAGAGCGGTCGAATAGAAGTCCTCAACATCGTTGATGTATCCAAATGCAAATCCGTAGAGTACAGATGTGCTTCCCACAAGCACAGCAGTAATCCCGACGACGGGCGATTGCAGCAAGTGGAATAATTGTTTACCAATCTGCCTGGAGGCCATTGTGATACTTATCATGAACCGCGAAAGCGAACGCCTTCGCGGTTCTCGGCTAGCGCGACGGAATTCCCGACGACTCAGCGAAGACGTCGGCCAATTCGCCCTTAATATGTTGCGCGACGTGGACGGCCCCATACCGGTTCAGGTGATGCGTGTCCACATACATCGATCGCTTGTTGTGCGCGACATAACAATAGGTTTCGTCGCATAGGGCGTCGGAAAGATTGATCACCCGGACATTTGAAAACGAGCGAAGAGTTGGATCGACCGCCGCCTTGAAGCTCCGATATCTTTCGCTAAACGTCGAATAATCGACCACGCAATTGTTCTTCGCGGACAATCGCCCGCGTCTTCCGATGCACGTTCGAGGGTCGGCCTCCAACTCCGGGACATCGTGCAAGAAGATAACGGTCTTCCCCGCTTTCTCCAGCGCGGACAGCGTATCGAGCAGCGCCACCTTGAACGACTCTTCGTTGCTGCGCCGTCCGTAGGGTTCGTGATTCAACCGAAGCAGGCTCCTGACCTCCTTCTCAACACGTCCAAAGCCAACGCCCGTTACGTAAATCGGGCCGCGGCTGGTAATGATCACTTCCTTGATGGAGCTATCCCCGATGATCTCATCAATGATGACGGAGTTCGTTTCGACACAAGGGTGCTCGGGGCCGTTTGCTTGGCTGGTCCACGTCAAATTCAAATAGGGCGGACAGCCGGCCTGGCTGAGCAGCGCCAAATTCTTTCCTTGTTCGAGGTAGACGTCCTTCAGGCCATAATAGATCGAGCGCGCATGGCTGTCGCCGATAACGACTGCCGTTGGCATCCCGGCGCCGCTCACGTCGCAGTGCGCGTCCTTGAGCCGCGGGTCCGCGCAAATCCACCGATCGCTGGCCTCCGGGAGGTATTTCTTGAAATCATCGGGATTGACGGCATAAAGCCTCTCTGCGCTGCGCAGCGGCAGGCCGTTGTGCCTGTAGCCGTAGTATCCAGCAAGACCGGCAAAAGCCATCAGCACGAATAGTCCCGACGCGATGATCCTGCCGTGACTGCCGAACCGGAGCGGACGCTCGATCAACTTGTAGGTCAGCCACGCGAGCGCGATCGAGACGATCACGGCAGCGACGCGTATCGTGCCGCTCAACGTGTCGCCTTCGAGGATGAGCGAAAACGACAGCAACGGCCAGTGCCAAAGATACAGTGGGAAGCTGATAAGCCCAAACCAAACCAGCACGCGGTTGGACAAGACGACGCGATTGAGCCAAGCCCGTTCGCCGGCCGCGATGATCAGGGCGGCGCCAAGAACGGGCAACAACGCCAGGATGCCGGGGAAATGTTTTTCTTTCGTGATGATCACCAGGCCGACAACGATGAGCGCCGCAGCCGCAATCGATTGGGTGTCGCGCAGCGCCTGGCTCGTCACGCCCTCCGGCAAAGCAAATAATCGGTCGCTGGGCCATGCCCAAATTCTTTTGATGGATGACGCGCGGGTGCGCACGAATTCGCGAAAGATTTGACGGTCGTGCAGGGCGACGTAGGCCAAGGCGGACCCGGCAAGCAGTTCCCAAAACCGCGTCAGCGGCGAATAGAACGCTGCGACCGGGTTCGAATTCACAAGGTTAAATACGAACGATGCTCCTCCGACGATGGCGATGACTGCAAACGCCAATCGGTTGATTCTCCACGCCAACCAAAGCAGCAAAGGCCAGACGAGGTAGAACTGCTCTTCGATTCCCAAGCTCCACAGATGGAGCAGCGGCTTGGTCTCTGCGGCGCTGTCGAAATAGCCGCTCTCCTTCCACAGCACGAAGTTCGAGACGAAGCCGGCGCCGCCCGCGATGTGCTTGCCGAGTTGCATGTATTCATCTGCGAGCAGGGTAAACCACCCGAGCGCAAAGCAGGCGGCCAACACGACAAACAGCGCCGGGAAGATGCGGCGAATGCGACGGGTGTAAAAATCGGCAAAGCTGAATGTGCCGCTTTTCAGCCCTTCGATGATGATCGTTGAGATGAGGAAGCCGGAGATGACAAAGAAGATGTCGACCCCGATGAAGCCGCCCTTGATCGCGTCAGGGAAGGCGTGGAACCCGACAACGGCCAACACGGCGACAGCGCGCAGACCATCAATATCCGCGCGGTATTTTGGACGCGCTGACTGAGCGGGGCTTCCCGGAGATTGCATGACGGATCGTCTCAGCCCCGACCTTGTTTCCAAGGTTCGTTCATTCGCCTAGTGTTTGGCAAAATTTCGAACTTTTCTCAATGAGCGATGTGAGCGGCGGGTCGGCGATGGCGTTCGCGCGTTGGGTCAGGCGGTTTGCGCGCCGGACGGTTCCGGCGAAGGCGCTCCATGCCTATCGGATGGTTCGCCATATTCACCTCGCGCCGTTCGAGCGCGAGCTTGCGATTCTTCCCCGGCTTGTCGCGAAGACTGACGTCGCCTTCGATGTCGGGGCTAACGTCGGACTCTACTCGGCCGTGCTGTCCCGATGCAGCCGTCGGGTCGTCGCGATCGAGCCCAATCCAGGCTGTGCAGCGTATTTGCGGCGCTTGAAATTGCCGCGCGTCGATGTCGTGGAGGCCGCCGCGGCGGAAACGGCGGGCCGGGCGACCCTTGTCGTTCCCGACATCCACCACGGCCTCGGCAAGCTTGCGACGGCGCCCCGCGCCTTCGAGCCCGGCGCGCCGGAGATGCGCTATTCCGTCGCCACGATATCGCTCGACGCTGTCTGTGCGGTCCGACTTGCTTGCAATGAACGGGTCGGCTTCATCAAGATCGACGTGGAAGGCTTCGAACTGGACGTGCTGCGCGGCGCGGCCGTCTTGCTCGCGAACCACCGGCCGAACCTGATGGTCGAAACCGAATTCCGCCATGGAGCCGACGTGCGGGCCGTCTTCGCCTTGCTGGCCGGCTCCGGCTATGCCGGTTTCGTGCTCGGAAAGGACGGAGAACTCGAGCCGATCGACGCCGACCGGCTCGCGAGCCTGCAGGCAGCCGCCTGCGGCTCGCCGGCACGACGACCGGTCAACAATGTGATTTTCCTGCCCAAGGCGGAGCACAGCGCGTGACCGCCACTCCGCAGCGGCTCCTGTTCGTCTATCTCGGCCGCAGGGGGGCGCTGCCGCGACTTGCGCTCGACATTGCCAGAGCGCTGCCGGACATCGCCGAGATCGAAGGCCACATCGTCGTGTCCGCGAGCAACGAACTGCTCGATCTGTGCCGGACGGCCGGCGCCCCTGTCCACGTGGTGTCCACCTTCGACAGCGGGATCGGCGCAATGCGGCTCGACCGCCTGCGGGCGCTTCGCCGCGAGCTTGGCGCACTCATCGCCCGTCACCGCATCGATTCGGTCATCGTCCTGATGTCGCATATATGGACGCCCTTGATCGGCGGCGCAGTCAAGCGCGCCGGAGCGCGCTACGTGGTCGTCGTGCACGACGCCGAGGCGCATCCCGGCGACTCGACCGCGCTTCTGACCGATTGGCTGCTGCGCGATGCGCGAAGGGCCGACCGTGTCGTCGCCTTGAGCCGGCATGTCGCGGATCTCCTGGTCGAGCGCGGAATTGCGCCTGTCGAGGCGATCGGAGTCGTTCCGTTGCCGGCGTTTCGCCATGACCTATCGGCGGCCAAAGCTTCGGGCTCGCCGGCGCCGTTCGGCTTCCTCTTCTTCGGGCGGATCGCCTCCTACAAGGGTCCAGACCTCCTGGTCGCCGCCGCCGAGATTCTGCGATGGCGCGGGGTTCCCTTTCGCCTCGGCGTGGCCGGCAAAGGCGATATCGAGGCGCTTAAGTCGAGGCTGCAGGCGCTCGGCGCCGAAGTCGTTAACCGGTGGATCGACGATGCGGAGATCGGCGCGATCCACGCTCGTTACGACGCCGCCGTGCTGAGTTATACGGAGGCAAGCCAATCGGGCGCCGCCGCCTCGGCCTTCGGCTGCGGCCTGCCCGTCGTCGCCACGCCGGTCGGGGGGCTGCGCGAGCAGGTCGACCACGAACAGACCGGGCTGATCGCGCAAGACGTGACGCCGGAGGCGCTCGCCGACGCGATGCAGCGGCTCGCCACGGATACGGACCTGTACGCCCGGCTGCGCGCCCGCGTGAAGGAGACGCAAGAGGACCTCTCCACCACGCGGTTCATCCGCCGTCTGGCGGCCGAGGCCGCGCGGTGCGCTTGACGCGTCCGGTCGGGCATGCGTAGACGGGACCGTTCGGCTTGCCAGCCTCACGCGAAATCCGACTGGACGACCTCATGGATGCGCAGCCGTCGGCGGTGGCCTTCATTCCTGCGCGATCGGGCTCGAAACGATTGCCGCACAAGAACATCCGCCTCCTTGCCGGCCACCCTGTCGTGGCCTACTCCATCTGCGCCGCGCGCGCCTCCGGCGTGTTCGACGCCGTGATCGTGTCCACGGATTCGGAGATTTATGCCGACATCGCGCGTCACTACGGCGCGGAGGCGCCGTTCCTCCGCCCAGCCGAGATTTCCGGCGACCGCTCGCCCGACGCTGAGTGGGTGAAGCTCACGGTCGAACGGCTTGACGCGGCCGGCCGGCCTTTCGACGCCTTTTCGATCCTTCGCCCGACTTCTCCCTTCCGCAAGCCGCAGACGATCCGGCGCGCATGGGCCCGGTTCCTCGCCGCGGACGGAATCGACTCGCTGCGGGCCGTCGAGCGCGTCGAGCAGCATCCGGGAAAAATGTGGGTCGTCCGCGGTGACAGGCTCTTGCCGTTGCTGCCGCTCTCTCCCGCGGACGCGCCTTGGCACAGCCAGCAGATGGCCGCCCTGCCGGCGGTCTATGTCCAGAACGCGAGCCTCGAGATCGCCTGGTCGCGGGTGATCCGCGACACCGGCACCATCGCGGGCACGGCGATGCTGCCGTTCTTTACCGAGGCCGACGAGGGGCTCGACATCAACCGGCCGAAGGATCTGTGGTGGGCCGAGCGTCTGATCGCGATGGGCGAGGCGCGCTTGCCTGAGATCGACCGACCGCCCTACCCTGCCGAGCGGCTGCCACCCGGAACAATGGGGCAGTCCGAGCACACGGCGACATCGTAGCGCAGGCCTGATGCGGCGAGCTGGAAACCTGTCAAGCTTGGCCGCTCGCAACCGTTCAGGCGCTGGGCGGGCGCGTCGACAGGATCGTTTTCGACGCGACGTAGTTGATCGGCGTCATCAGCGCCGCCGCGAGGACGACGCTCGCCTGCGGCACGACCCCGAAGAACTCGGTGAACAACGAAACAAGCAAGGTTCCGAACGCGCCGCTCACCACATACCATGCGCCGAGCGGCAGCGTGTTCTTTGCTCGTGCAGGCACTCTAAAGACGAATGCAGAATAGAGGTAGTTTGCAATCACGATCCCAACCGCAAAGCTCGCCAGATACGCGATCCGATAGTCGACGACCAACATCAACGCCCACGCCAGCAAGACCGTCGTCGTCGTGTTGAGGCCGCCGGTCAGTACAAATGCAATCCATCGTCGCGCGCGGGCATCGTCGCCCTTGCGATCAGGCGCGCGGGCGAGCCCCGTGTCATTCACCGCCCGAACCTCGTCAAAAACTCTCCGTAGTCCCGGACATAATCCGCCTCGTCGTCTTCGTCCGACGCAAAGACGCCAAGCACGGTTCCCGGCGCGAAGGCAAGTTGACCGCCCCAGGTTCCGGGCGGAATGAGGATCGTGTCGCCGGGAGCGGATAGGCGGATGGCGCGGCGTTCAAGCGCATTGTCGACAAGCGCCGTGACCGCGCCCGACACCAGCAAAAGGAACTGGCTGCAACGGACGCGCGCGTGGTCGCCGACCAGACCTCCGGCCGGAGGCTCCGCCACGGCAGTGAAGCACCGCGGGGCAAACGGGACATCGCGCTGGATCGCGGTCGCGACGAGCGTTCCGGCCCGACTGGTCCAACGAAGCCGGTGCAGTCTGACGCCGGCCAGCGGCTCGTGTGGGCCGTCCGCAGCAACGCAAGCGGCCATTTCGACCAACACCGCGTCGAGGAAGGATACGGGACGCGCCGGACTGCCTCGCACCAGAACCCGGGCCGGCACATCGCGCGTGACCACGCTGCCCGCCGCGACAAGGGCGCCTTCTCCAACCGTGAGGCCGGGCAGGATCGTCGCGTTCGCTCCGATCGAGGCGCCGCGCCGGATAATGGTTTTTGAGAAGTCGGCCGGATAGACCTTGCTGCGCGGCATCGGGTCGTTCGTGAACGTCGCGTTCGGGCCGACAAAGACGTCGTCCTCGAGGCGAACCCCGTCCCACAGCTGGACGCCGCATTTAACCGTGACCCGGTCGCCGATAACGACATCGTTCTCGACGAAGACGTGATCGCAGATGTTGCAATCCGCGCCGATCACGGCCCGGGGCAGGACATGCGCAAACGCCCACACGCGCGTTCCACTCCCGACATTCGGGCTCTCGCAGAGTCCTTGCGGATGCACATAGACGCTCACGGGCGGCGATCCGAACTGGTCAAACACGGGCTGCCGATAGTCGCGGTCATGTCTTTACGCCCGCGAGCCGGCGCAAATGTTCGGCGTATGCCGTTCCTCGCTGGGCCGCAGCGAGCTTCGCAAACGCGGCGCGGTCGATGAAGCCCTCCCGCCAGGCGATCTCCTCGAGCGCCGCAATCTTGAGCCCCTGCCGCGCCTCGACGGTCTGCACGAAGTGAGCCGCGCCGAGAAGCTCTTCCGGCGTGCCCGCATCGAGCCACAGCATGCCGCGTCCGAGCCGCTCGATCATTAGCTTGCCGGCGCGGAGATAGGCGTTGTTCACCTCGGCGATTTCCAATTCGCCGCGGCCCGACGGCTTCACATCCGCCGCGATATCGGCGACCTGTTCGTCGAAGAAATACAGCCCGGTGATCGCCCAGTTGGATGGCGCAGGGCTTGGTTTTTCGACAATCTCGATCGGCCGGCCGCGGCCGTCGAACTTTACGATCCCGAACCGTTCCGGGTGGAGCACCTGGTAGGCGAAATTGACGGCGCCTTTTTCGAACCGGCCGCAGCGCTTGAGAATGGAGCGGAGCGTGCCGCCGAAAAATATATTGTCGCCAAGGATGAGCGCGACCCGCTGACCCTCGATGAAATCGCGTCCGATGATGAACGCCTCGGCGATGCCGCGCGGCTTGTTCTGGGCGCGATAGGTGATATCGAGCCCAAGAGCGCTGCCGTCGCCCAGCAGCCGCTTGAACGACGGGATGTCGGGCGATCGCGTAATCAGCAGAATCTCCCGCACGCCTGCCAGCATCAGCACCGCGATCGGGTAATAGATCATCGGCTTGTCGTAGATCGGCAGCAGATGCTTGTTGACCCCGAGCGTCACCGGAAAGAGGCGGCTTCCCGTCCCCCCCGCCAGCACGATTCCGCGCATCAGGCAGCCCCCTTCGCCAGCCCTAGCCGCGCCCGGCGATAGATTTCCGTTGCTTCATCGCACCAGCCCCGGTTCGCCAGATACCACTGGACCGTCTCGCGCAGCCCATCTTCAAACGACCGCTCCGCACGCCAACCAAGGGCGGTTTCGGCGGCGCTCGGATCGATGGCATAGCGAAAGTCGTGGCCCGGCCGATCCGTCACAAACCGAATCAGGTCGGCATGTCCGCCCGCAAGCTCCCGCTTGGGCGTGACCGTGTCGAGCACGTCGCAGATCGCGCGGACCACATCGATGTTGCGCCGCTCACCCCGCGCGCCGATCAAATAGGTCTCGCCCGGCTGACCCGCATCCGCAACGCGCTCCAGCGCGGCGGCGTGGTCATCGACGTAAATCCAGTCGCGGACATTCTCGCCCCGCCCATAGACCGGCAACTCCCGGCCTTCCCAGGCGTTCAAGATGGTCAAGGGGATGAGCTTCTCGGGAAACTGGTACGGTCCGAAATTATTGCCACAGTTGGTCACGATGGTCGGGAGTCCATAGGTGCGGCGCCAAGCTCGGGCGAGATGATCTGCCGCCGCCTTTGAAGCGGCATAGGGAGAGCTCGGGTCATAGCGCGAATCGGAATCAAACCGCCCCTCGCTTGCCAGCGAGCCATAGACTTCGTCGGTCGAAACCAGAATGAACCTGAACTGCGCCCGCTCGTTCTCGCGCAGGCGCTGCCAGTGGGCGCGCGCGACATCCAGGAGAACCGAGGTCCCGACCACATTTGTCTGCACGAATGGTCCGGGTCCGTCGATCGATCGATCGACGTGCGTTTCCGCGGCAAGATGGAAGACGATCTTCGGTCGGTAACCGGCGAATAACTCGGCCATCCTATGGCCGTCCGCGATATCGGCTTTCTCGAACCGGTAGTTCGCTGCATTCTCGACCGGACGGCAGTTGGCGAGGTTCGCCGCATAAGTGAGCTTGTCGACATTGACCACGCCACGGCCGCCATGGACCAGCCGGCGCGCCAATGCCGAGCCGATGAAGCCGGCGCCGCCCGTCACCATGCACCATGCATTATCCGAGCTGGCGGGCCGGATCATGATCGCGCGTCGACCCAAGCTTGCGTCACTGTCGCTTCCTGTTCGCCCAGACCTCGACCGCGCCCCAAGGGCTCGGCACGTCGCCAAGCTTAGACCAGTTGGGCGAGGATCGCAGCCAATCGATCACGCCCTCGGCGACCGCGATGGTGAAGTCGTCCTTCACCACGTTGCGGGCTTCCGGAGCCGCCGGGTCGGCCAGGAAGTAGAGGATATCGGTGTTGGCGTCATAGTCGGCTGCGAGCAGCCGCGCGATCTCCTGAGGCGTCCGGTCGCGGTATTTCAGCCACCACTGCTCTTTGCGGATTTCGAACTGCCGATCGGTTCGCAGCAGGCTGCCGAACCGATACAAGGCCGTCGGCTGCAGATGTCGCCATTGATAGTCGAAGCCGGCGTCGATGGCCTGCTCGCGCCCCTGCTCGCGTTGGCGCGTCGCCGCATATTCCGCCATTTTCCGGTTGGCCGCTGTGACGGAAAGCTCCTGCGGCTCGATATTGAAGACATAGCTTCGGTAAGGACGGATCGCCAAGGCGAACATAGTCGCGGGCACGAGCGCGATGGCGACCACCAATGCATGGCGGGTTGCGCCGCGTCGTTCCTTTTCGGGCAGCGCGGCGATCGAAAACGGGGTCAAAGCGAACAGCAGATAGCCGGCGAGCCCAAAGGCCAGCTGCGGCGAGTTGTCTTCGACGCGGAGCACGCCGACAATGACCAGCGGCACCCCAATTGCGAGCCAGGCGGTGACGAGGAAGTCCGAGATCCCTCGGGGCGGCGGCCAAAACATCACGGCATAGGAGCCACAGACCAGAATCAACACCGCGATCCCAAGGCCGCCAGCGAAGTTCACGAGGAACTTGAGCAGCGTCAGCTCGAACGCGCTCGCAAACGTCTGATTGAGGCTCGATCCTGCGACGCTGTAGAAGAACAGCACCTCGCGAACATGCGTCGTGAAATGCCAGCCTCCCACCGCGACGAGCGGGATGGCGATCGCCAGAACCGCCCACGCCACATGCCGCCACCCGTACGCCGGATCGCGTAGTCGGCGCAGCAAGTAGAACGCGAGCACCGGGGCGCACACGCAGAACAAATATCCGGATGCGGTGAAACGGCTGAGCAGAGTGAGGCCCGCGAACAGGCCGAACCCAGCGAGCCATTTCAGAGACCGCGCGTCATCCGAGATGACGAGGCAGAGCACTGCCGCTCCGAAAATGAAAGCGGCCGGCGGATCGGCGAGCTTGGACGGCAACTGATAGATCGGGTGGAACAGACCCTCCGCACTGAAGATCAGGAAGGGCGCGACGGCGGCGTAGAGCGTCGACCCGGTCCGCTTGTAGACGGCCCAGCCGAGCAACGCCGAAAATACCGCGAAAGTCGCGCCCGTATAGACGAGGTGCGAATTCATCGACAGCAGAAACGTGCGCGGAAAGAGCAGGTAGTGTAAATAGCTGAGAGGATTTTTCGGATCTTCGATAAAGCGGCGCCAGATCACATCGGCTTTTGAGGTAACCAGAGAATCAAAATACAGCTTGAATTGAACATAAAAGAAGCTCGACGAGTTGCCGATGAAAGGGTGGTTGGCGTAGTAGGCCGCGTTAATCTTCGCGGCAAAGAAACAAGCGAGAGCCGCCGCCAATAGCGCGGCCCCCACGACGACGAGGGCCGGACCGACGGATTTCCGCAAAATCATCAAGTTGGGCTCTGATCGTATCGGCATGGGATAGGGCAATCCTCGCTTGGAAGTCAAGCTCCAGCAAACTCGCTCAAATGCGCGAATGCGCCGGCTTGAAGCGCGTCCCGCAATGACGCGCGGCCTTGCGCCAGCCGATCGAGACGATTGGCGGCTTCTCAATCACCGGCGTCGTCTCGGCGCATTCGAGCGCAAGACCAATGCGGGTTGAGGGAGGCCGGGTAGTATGCGAAAGAACTGGCGCGCCAAGGAAACTACACACATGCAAATTCCGTTCAACGATTTGAAGCGCCACTTCGAGGCGACCCGGGACCTTGTCGCTCCCGCGGTCGAGCGCGTGATGGAGAGCGGCTGGTACATTTTCGGACGCGAAGGCGCGCGTTTCGAGGAGGAGTTCGCGTCGTATTGCGGCGCCCGAGCCTGCGTGGGACTCGCAAACGGCACGGATGCGCTCGAATTGGCGCTGCGGGCGGTGGGTGTTACCGCTGGCTCTCGCGTTGCAACCGTCGCCAATGCCGGCTTCTACGCGTCGACAGCGCTGCTGACGATCGGGGCAAGGCCCGTCTTCGTCGATGTCGACCGCGTCACGCATCTGATGGATCTCGACGCCCTGAGCAAGGTCGTTGCGGAGGGTGTCGACGCCGTCGTCGTCACTCACCTGTACGGCATGCTGCATGACATGGACAAGGTGCGGCGGGTCGTCGGCCCGGACCTGCCTGTCATCGAGGATTGCGCGCAGGCGCATGGGGCGGTTCGCAACGCGCGAAAGGCCGGCAGCTTCGGGAATGCGAGCGCGTTCAGCTTCTATCCGACGAAGAATCTCGGCGCCGTCGGCGACGGCGGCGCATTGGTGACGAATGACCCGGACATCGCCGCCAAGGTTCGGTTGCTGCGCCAATACGGATGGAATCCCAAATACCACGTCACGATGCGCGGCGGTCGCAACAGTCGTCTCGATGAAATGCAGGCGGCGGTTTTGTCGGCGAAGCTTCCCTACCTCGATCGCTGGAATGCGCGACGCCGGGAGATCGCCGGACGTTATACGAGGGGCGTGCACAATCCGCTCGTCCAGACTCCGGCCCCCTGCGGCGCCGAGGCCATCGCCCATCTCTACGTGATCGTGTGCGAGCACCGCGCCGGCCTGCGCGACCATCTTGCGGCCGCCGGCGTCATGACGGAAATCCACTACCCCGTGTTGGACTACCGACAGGCGGCGCTGGCCGGCGCAAGGGCGTGGCCGGCTCTTTCCGCGTCGGAATGGCTCAACGACCGCATTCTCACCTTGCCCTGCTTTCCTGAATTGACCGACGAAGAGGTGGATTTCGTGATCGCCCGCATCAACGAGTGGCGCCCGTGTATTCCGTAATCATCCCCGTCTACCGAAACGAAGAGTTCATTCCTTCGCTCATCTCCGAGTTTTCGCGGATCGCGGCCATCGTCGCCGAACGTTTCCAGTTGACCACCGAGTTCGTCTTCGTGGTCGATGGCAGTCCCGACAATTGCTACCGACTGCTGCGGGACATGCTGCCGAAAGCTCCCTTCCCGTCGCAGCTCGTGCTGCACGCTCGCAATTTCGGTTCGCTCTCCGCGATCCGAACCGGACTGCAGGCGGGCCGCGGCGCCTATTTCGGAATCATCGCCGCCGACCTGCAGGAGCCGCCCGAACTGCTCGTGGATTTCCTCGACCCGCTTGCCAGGAATGTCGCGGACGTCGTCGTCGGCCGGCGGGAAGGACGCAAGGACCCTGCGGCCACGCGCATTCCGGCCAACGTGTTCTGGCGGCTTTATCGGGTTTTCGTGAACCCGGAAATCCCGCCGGGCGGGGTCGATATTTTCGGCTGCAACAGACAGGTGCGTGACGAGCTTCTCCGTCTCGAAGAATTGCACAGCTCGCTTGTCGGGCTCCTCTATTGGGTCGGCTTTCGTCGAGCGGAAGCGCCGTATACGCGGCGAGAGCGGGCCTACGGCAAGAGCGCCTGGACGGTCCGGAAGAAATTCACTTACCTGTTGGACAGCGTGTTTGCGTTCACCGATCTACCCATTCGCCTGCTGGCGCTTTGCGGCATCGTCGGCCTGGTATTCGGTGCGGGATACGGCATATTTGTCGCGGCCTTACGGCTGCTGGGCGAAATCGACGCCCCCGGATATGCGGCGACGATCATCGCCATTACCTTCTTCGGGTCGCTCAACACGCTGGGCATCGCCATCGTCGGCGCCTATGCCTGGCGGGCGAATGAAAACGCCAAACGGCGTCCCCTCTCGGTGGTGCGAACGACCCATCTCTTCGAACCGGACGCGACATCGTCGCCCCGGCAGACCGCCCCCGATTGCTGAATTGATTGATGCGAACGCCGTCAGGCGGCGCGCAGGCGCGTTTGCGTCAACAAGAGGGTCATGCGCTGAATGACCAACAGTCCTGCCACGATGACGAACGGAACGATAGGCGCAAGGTACCGCTCCTCCATGACGACGGCTGCATAAGCAGCAGTCCATCCGATAGCCATCGCCCAGAACGCAGCAACAAGGAGCACGGACGGTTCGACGGCGAGCCCGCGCCGACGCAAGCCAAAGACCAGCATGAGCGGCGCACCGATAATGAAAGCCAATGAAACGCCGATGCTGATGATGCGCTCGCTGCTTCCCAAAATGAACAGCACCGGCATTGGCCAGCTTTCTCCGGCAAATCCCGACAGCGCCGCGCGCATGAGAAGCCGTTCATCCGGACACTGCTTCACCAAAGTCGCCCACTCGACGGTTTGACAAACCGAGGCGAGCGGACGGAACGCGAGTTTAAGCAGCCTCTCGCTCACATGCGCCCTGATGACCATGAACATTGCGGATGGATGCTCGCGCCAGTTCCTGAAATAGAGCGCGTAGCTCTCCTTTGCGACATCGGTCGCGCGCAAGCCGCGGTCAAACAGCTCGTAGCTGACGGCGTAAGCGATATTGAGGACTTTGGGATCGCGATCCTGCACATGACGTCGCGCGACGATCTGGAGCGTCGTGTCGCCGCTAAACACATTGGGATCGAACTGGGCGGCCCTCGTAAGAAAATAGAGAATGGTCAGTTGGCCGATCGGCGCCACGAAGCGTTCGCCTGTCCGGTAGTAATTCCAGGTCTTGTAGGCTTCGATCGTCGCCAGCAGCGGCAGAAGCAGGGCGACACAGACTGCGAGACTGCGCAGCGCACCGCCTCGCGTCACCAGCAGCCGCACGGCGAGCACCGGCAAGAAGACCACGAAAAGGAATTGCATCGCATCGCGAAGCAGAAACGCGGGAGCGAGAAGAGCCCCTGCAAGCGCAACCCGGCCGAGGCGCATCGGCCTTTGTGGGCCGATGTTTTCCGACAGCAGGCAGACGGCGATGATGACCAGGCTTGCATGAATGCTGTCGGTCAAGAGGGTTTGATCGAGCGTGAGCTGGATCGACGTTGCGAACGCAATCACGGCTGCGATCGCCGCCTTGCAGGTCAAACCGAGTTCGAGCGCCAATCGGTAGATCATCCAGCAGGCGCACAGCGAGAGCGCAAACTGAACGGCGATCACGACATACTGCCACGCGGCGCCGCCGATCGTCAGACCCGCTGCCAGAACGGCGGGAAATCCTATCATCCGATAGGCAAGCGGAAGCGGCGACGCCGCCAGATTGGCCTCGTGCAGCCAGTCCGTGGATTTCATGATCGTCCTGGCATAAGTGAGATAGTCGCCCGTATCCGGCATGACGATCGGGCCGTAAATGGCAAGCAGCGCAAGTTTGCAAAGCAAAACGATCGCGAGCGTGGCGGCTATCGGCCTATTGCCCGCCATGATGGACGCAGACGGCTTATCGTCGAGACCATACTGCGCGCCGCTCATCGCCAGCTCCAGCCGAAGCGCATCAGAAGGTCTCGGCGCTCATGACGCAAGGACGCCGTCGTTCCACGTCAAGCCTTGCCGGTCGCGCGAAGTTTGCATCGACAAGCTGACCCAGCGCGCGAGAAACCGCGCCAAACGTCGGTCATGCGGCCTGTCAGGCATCGAGGATCGCGAAGTCGGGGAGAGCCGTTATCAGCGTCGATCTTACGCCTTCGCTGCGCACGCGCTTCACGATCGGCTCCATGTAGTGCCACGAGAGAAGCACGAGATAATCCGGCTGCTCCTCGACAATGCGGGTATTCTTGACAATCGGAATATGCTTGCCGGGCAGAAAAAGCCCGAGCTTGAGCGAGGTCGGCAATTCGCCGATATAGGGCATCAGGTCCGGCGTAACGCCATAGAAGTTCAGCAGCGTCGCTGCGCGGCCGGGACAGGAATTGCCGATCAGGCGTCGCCCCTCCCGGTGCGCCCGGTACACGAAATCCATGAACTTGTCGCGGTTGTCGAGGACGCGCGCGCGGAAACCATCCCAGACCTCCCGCGTGTGCAGGCCGACGCGATCCTCCAGCGCGAGCAGATCGCCGACCGCCGCGGAAACCGGGTGCCGGCCTTGGCGCGCGATATAGGCGCGAATGTTGCCGCCGTAGCGTTCCGCCCGTTCGACGTCGAACACTTCGAGCCCGTAATAGGAACACAAGGTCACCAGCGACTTCAGACTATAGGTGCGGATGTGCTCGTGGTAGATCGTGTCGAACTGATTCTTTTCCAGCACATCGAGCAAATAGTGGCTTTCGGTGATGAACACGCCGCCATCGCCGAGCAGAAGGACGAGTCCACGCATGACCTCGCCGAGCGGCGCCATATGCGCGAACACATTGGTCATCGTCACAATCTTCGGGTGGCCATAATCGCGGACGATGTCGCGCGCCAGCGCCTCGGTAAAGAACTGCTGGATCGTTTCAATGTCGTTTTCCGACCGGGCGATCTTGGCGATGTTCGTCGGCTCGACGCCCAGCGCGCGACAACCGTGCCGCTTGAATCCCGTCAGCAGCGTTCCGTCGTTGGATCCGATGTCGACGCAGAGCGATCCCGCGGCGACGCCGAACCGCGTCACGATGCCGTCGGCAAAAGCCCGTTGATAGACCTCGAGCGGCCGTGAGATGCCGCTGCGATAGGGATAATCCGGGTAGTAAATCTCTGCGCCGTCGACGACATAATCAAGCTGCGCCAAACCGGACTCGGGACAAAGCATCAACCGAAGCGGATAGGTTTTCTCCGGCTGGTGGAGCTGGTCCGCCGTGAGCAGAGAATCGCAGGGCGGCTGATGGCCGAGGTCGATGACGAGATGAAGATTGGTCGAACCGGTGATCTGGCACCGGTCCAATCTCCCGGGCTTTGCGTCGTGGTCGATCATGTGCTGGGGTCTACTCGCAGGCGCGGAGGTTTTCCGTAGGCCAATCCTATTCCCGAAGTCAATATATCCGCGGTCGACGGGTCGAGCGCCGTGGCGCGCCATCAGCGATCACAACCGTGTATTCGCTCCGACTTCCGATAGCGAGTTCCTGCTAGTTGTACCACGCGCCACGGTTCGATGGCGCGGGACTCTTGTTATTTGGTCGATTCCACAAGGTTATGTGCGCCGTCTCAATCCCGTCCGTTGCTGGCACGCGGGCGCTCCTATTGCGCTTCGAGCAGAAACCGCGCAATGGCAGCGCCAGCCAACCCGTGTGCGCGCGCATTCCAATGCCCGTCGCTGATGAAATTGAGCGGCTTCCGGTTTGCTCGCCAGTCCGTCGCAAACGCCGTATCGAGGTCGAGAAAGGCCACCTTGCTTGCTGCGGCGGCCTCGGCCGCTATGCGATTGAGGGCTCGCGCGCGCGTTTCTCCGGCGCCGGAGTAGATCGCGCCGGCATCGCCGTTGACGACGACCAGGAGTTGGGCCCCGATCTGTCGCGCCACGGCGTCGAGGCGAGCAATCGTGTAGCGCGTGACGGCCTTGATATCGGCGTCCGGATCGACGGGCCCCGCTCGCGCATCCGGGAAAATAGCAGCCGACAACCGCTCCGGCTTCAGTTGCCACCGAAAAGCAAGAAACCGCATGATGGCGCTCTGACGGAACAGGTCGCCCCAACTTGGACTCCACGGTGTGGGAGGAATTTCGCCGGCGACGCGCCCGTTCTCAACTCGGAGCTTCTGAAACGCCGAGGTATAACGGCCGGGACGGAATCGAAACGACTCGTCGTAATCGTTATCGACCAGAACGACGACGATCCAGTCCGGGCGATATTTCGCGGCCTCGCGCTCGGCCATGTACAGATAGTGGCTCATGGGCGCGCCGCTGATGGCGAAGCGATACACTTCAGTCGGTTGGCCCGCCGCCGCCATCGCATAGCTGATCTGTTCGGCGAGACTTTGGTCATAGGGCACCTGGAGCCCCTCGACATAGCTGTCGCCGATCACGGCGATGCGCCGGATGCCGGGGCGCCGTTCCAGCGCGTAGTCGCCCACGCCCGAATTCCAGCCCTGGCCGTTAATGGAGTACGGAGCGGCGATTTCATTGCGCACGCGCCAAATGCCGGCCTGATTGGGCGCGTAGCGAATGACACTGTCGATATAGGCGTTCGAAGGCAGATCCGAGCCGGGCAACACAAACCGGAAAACGATCAGCTCGAGCACGAGCAGCGTGAGCGCGATCGCTCCCAGCGAAACGCCGACATTGACCGCGATGTCACGTAGCCACTTCATGTTGAATCTTTAAGATGTCGCTCGGTCGGGTTGAGAGCGATCCACTGCCAAGGTGAGACAACACGGCCGCTCGAAATTCGCCGACGTGCTCTCGCACGGTCGAGTTTACGTTTCGCCGACAGGCGTCGGCTCCGCGAGTTTGATCGCGATCTTGTCCAGACTTTGTCTGTACAGGCCCCGTCCGTCGCGGGAATCGCAATCCAATCAGAGTTCAGAGTAGTGGGTGAACCGCTGCGATGCGCGGCCGCCAAAGCGGGGCGGACGCGAAATGCCGACGTTTCGTCACTCTCCCGCTATGGCTTCTTCCCGCCTTCCGTTTTTTCTGCCTTCAGCTTTTCGATCGCCGCGCGGATCGGCGCGAAAGGACCGTACTTGTGCTGCTTTTCGGTAAATCCGTCGGCATAGGGGCCATAGGGCGTGTCGACCGGCTTGAGCAGCAGGTTGGGGAAATCCTTCTCGAGCCCTGATTTATCTGGACGCGGCTGCGAAAGCATATAGGCAGCGACGTCCCATGCCTCTTCGACCGTAAGCTGCGGATTCAGGTAGTCGGTCCCATGCGGCATGTTGAAGTGGACGAAATTGGCCGCCGTGATCAGCCGGTTCATGCCGGCGCCGTCGTTGAAGCCGCCGGGTCCCCACAAGGGCGGCACAAGAAAGCCGAGATCGGTCGCGGCTCCGCTCCTGGGGATGCCTTCGCCTTTGCCGCCGTGGCAGAAGAGACAGGCCCTCGCGTACACCGCCTTGCCGAGTTCGGGATCGGCGGCGCGATTGAGCTCGCGCATGTTCCCCGACCCGTAGCCGGTCAGTTGCTCGCCCGCCGGAAGCCCGGTCGAAAGAAATTCTATGTACGCGACGAGGTCTTGCATCTCGGCCGAGCCGTTGGGAAGCGCGCGACCGTTCATGCTGCGGGTCATGCAACTGTTGAGGCGATCCTCGAGTGAAATCTCCGCGCCGTGGCGGGCGCTGTATTCCGGGAAGTCGTCCCTCAGCCCGTAAACCGGCAGGCCGAATTTCTTCGTGCCGGCCTGCAAGTGGCAGTTGGCGCAGGCGAGGTTGTTGCCGGCGTAGCGCTTGGCTGGATCGGCGACGTCGGGACCGATATGGGCGTAGGTCGCGGTGAACAGGTCGCGCCCCCGCCGCGCCGCCCGGCCGTGGGGATCATCCGGCAGCGCCCCCACCTCCGGCGGGGTCCAACTGCGATCGATCCTCGGCGCGCCCTGCGCGGGCGGACCGCTCTGGGCAAGACCGGGAGCAGCCAAGAGCGCGAGGGAGCCGGCCACGAGCGTCGAGGCGGCGAGACCGCCAAATGGACGGCGAAAGGCGAGGCATAGCCGCGCCGGCGCTGACAGGTCGGAGTGCATGGGGCCTCTTTGACTGATTCCGATGCACTCACTCTACAGAGAAGCCTCTGCAGACGAAACGCCGCGCGCGCTCGTTCGCCCGTCGTCGCATTCTTCCCTGCGGAGCGGCTCCCCTCGATGTTTCTGGATGTTCTCTGATTGTTCTTGCCCGAGCGCGAAGGTTCAGCTACCATTCAACGTCTGGTGGGGGTGACCAATGGTCCAACGAGTGTCGACGGTGGCGTTCGAGGGGATCGAGGCGCGCGCCGTCGACGTACAGGTCCAGGTCGCGCCCGGCCTGCCCGCCTTTCACGTTGTCGGGCTGCCGGACAAGGCGGTGTCGGAAGCGCGCGAGCGCGTGCGCGCGGCGCTGACCGCCTCCGGCCTTGCCCTTCCCGCGCGCCGCATCATCGTCAATCTCGCCCCGGCCGATCTGCCCAAGGAGGGCAGCCACTACGATCTGCCAATCGCGCTCGGCCTGATGGCTGCGATCGGCGCGATCCCGCCCGATGCGGTCGAGGGCCATACGGTGTTGGGCGAGCTCGGGCTCGATGGCTCGATCGCCCCTGTCGCGGGCGTGCTGCCGGCGGCGATCGGGGCGAACGCGCGCGGCGAAGCCTTGATCTGCCCCTACGGCTGTGGGCCGGAGGCCGCCTGGGCGAGCCCGGACATGGAGATTGTCGCGCCCGCCTCGCTGATCCAGCTCGCCAATCATTTCAAGGGCACGCAGGTGCTGTCGCGACCGCAGCCGCGCATCCGCGAGACGCAGGGACAAAGCCTCGATCTCAAGGACATCAAAGGTCAGGAAAGCGGCAAGCGCGCGCTCGAAGTCGCCGCCGCCGGCGGCCACAATCTCCTGATGGTCGGGCCGCCGGGAGCCGGCAAGTCGATGCTCGCCTCCCGCCTGCCCTCCATCCTGCCGCCGCTCTCTCCGCCGGAGCTCCTGGAGGTGTCGATGATCGCCTCGGTCGCGGGCGAGATCGAGGGCGGAGCGCTCACCGACCGGCGGCCGTTCCGCGCCCCGCACCATTCGGCGAGCATGCCGGCGCTGGTCGGCGGCGGGTTGCGCGCGCGGCCGGGGGAAATCTCCCTTGCCCACAATGGCGTGCTGTTTCTCGACGAACTGCCTGAGTTCGATCCGCGCGTGCTCGATGCGCTGCGCCAGCCGCTGGAGGCTGGCGAAGTGGCGATCGCCCGCGCCAATCATCGCGTCACCTATCCGGCCCGCTTCATGCTGGTCGCCGCCATGAACCCGTGCCGCTGCGGGCGGGCGAGCGAGCCCGGTTACGCCTGCCGCCGCGGCCCGGTGGCGCGGTGTGCGGCGGAATATCAGGGGCGGCTGTCCGGCCCGCTGCTCGACCGCATCGACCTGCATGTCGACATCCCCGCCGTGACCGCCGCCGACCTGATCCTCCCACCGCCCGCCGAGGGGAGCCGCGAGGTGGCGGCGCGCGTCGCGCAGGCGCGCGAGCGGCAGGCGCGCCGCTACGCCCTGCTCGGCCATCCGCATGTCCGCATCAATGCGGCGGCGCAGGGATCGGTGCTGGAGGAAATCGCGCAGCCCGATGGCGCCGGGCTCAAGCTCCTTCGCGACGCCGCCGAAGCGATGCGGCTGTCTGCGCGCGGCTATCATCGCGTGCTGCGGATCGCGCGCACGCTCGCCGATCTCGATGACAGCGAGAAGGTGGCCCGCATTCATCTGGCCGAAGCGCTATCCTACCGTCTCGTCGCCGACGATCTCAGGCGGGCGGCGTAGCCGCGCAAAAAACTCTGCAGGAGCGGCGCAGCCGCGGTCCGCCTGCCGCGCGGCGGCCCGTGCCCTTGGAGCATTGTCCTGCCGGGCAAGACAGGCAGCCGTGATAGCCGCAACAGCGGCAGAATCAACACACTGGACTTATTTTGTTACGATGGCCTTCCCGCCCGAAAAGGTCTTGTTCACACACGTCCCGTTTAGCCCTATTGTCACAAATCCGTGCCCGCCATGTGCATAGTGGCAGGGTTGGGGGCGAGCGGCGTTTTCCGACCGCGATGGCGTGGGCGGGAAGCCGTCGAGTGATCGCCGCCCGGAGCGATCGATGCAGACCCGCGTCCGCGATAACCCGCCGCGTCGCCTTCTGGACCGGTTTCGCGAGCATCCAATCGTCGCCAGCATGCCGCGGCTCGTTCCGGCGCTAAAGGCCTATGGCGGGCTCCGCGTGTCCGACCCGCGCCTCTCCCGCACCGGCGAGACGCTCGGGCGAATCGGCTCGCTCGAAGTCCGCCTCGCCCACCGGGCGGCCGAAATCCGCAAGGCGCAGCGGCTTCGCTTCGACGTTTTCTATCAGGAAATGTCGGCGGTGGCGGACGCGGCGACCCTGATCGCCCGACGCGACGTCGATCCTTATGACGCGATGTGCGATCACCTGCTCGTTCTCGATCACAGCTGTCGCCCCAACCGAAAGGGCCCCGCCGTGGTCGGGACCTATCGCCTGCTGCGGCAGGAGATCGCCGAGCGGTGCGGCGGCTTTTACAGCGCTGGTGAATTCGACATCGGTCCCTTGCTCGCGCGGCACCGCGCCCTGCGCTTCCTCGAGCTGGGCCGCTCCTGCGTGCTTCCCGCCTACCGCAACAAGCGCACGGTCGAGCTGCTCTGGCACGGGATTTGGACCTATGTCCTGCGTCACAAGGTCGATGTGATGATCGGCTGCGCGAGCCTGGAAGGGACGGAGCCGAACGCGCTCGCGCTGCCGCTCGCGTTCCTGCACCACTTTGCGCGCGCACCCGAGGAATGGCAGGTACGGGCCTTGCCGCATCGCTATCGCCCGCTCGATCGATTGCCAAAGGAGGCGGTCGACCCCAAGGCGGCGCTGCATCTTCTGCCGCCCTTGATTAAGGGCTATCTGCGGCTGGGCGCCTTCGTCGGCGACGGCGCCGTGATCGATTACCAGTTCGGCACGACCGATATCATCGTCGTGCTGCCGGTCGCCGCGATCAATCTACGTTATATCGACCATTTCGGGGCCGGCGCCGAGCGCCACGCAGCCTAACCACGAGATGACGACCTGCTGACCGGCGATCGCCGGCGTCGCGGGCCGAACTTACATCCCCAAACCCGACTACGCCCCTCACGCCGCCAGATCGAGCTTCGAGGCGATCGTGGTGTCGGGATTGAATTGGTAGACCATCGGCACGCCGCCTTGCACGCGCTTGCGTCTTCTGTTTTTCGTTCGACTTGATTGGGCTATGCCGTCATTGGCTAGAGCCCCATCGTGTTCATTCGTAGGAGAACCCATGATCAAGATCGTACTGCTACGCCACGGCGAAAGCATCTGGAACAAAGAAAACCTCTTCACTGGCTGGACTGACGTCGATCTCTCCGAGCAGGGCAAGGCCGAGGCAAAGAGGGCCGGTGAGCTGCTCAAGGCCGAGGGGTTTACGTTTGATGTGGCGTTCACCTCGGTGCTCAAGCGGGCGATTCGCACGCTGTGGTTCACGCTTGATGAGCTCGACTTGATGTGGATTCCGGTCGAGCACTCATGGCGGCTCAACGAGCGGCACTACGGAGCGCTACAAGGCCTGAACAAGGCACAGACCGCAGCCAAGTACGGTGACCAGCAGGTCCTCGTGTGGAGGCGGAGCTATGACATACCCCCGCCTCCTCTGGAGGAGTCCGATCCCCGCTACCCTGGCGCCGATCCGCGTTACAAGGGGTTGAGCCGGGCCGAGCTGCCGCTGACTGAGTGTCTCAAGGACACTGTTGCGCGGTTTCTCCCCTACTGGCACGAAGCAATCGTGCCGACAATCCAGAGCGGCAAGAGGGTAATCATCGCTGCCCACGGCAACAGCCTGCGGGCGCTGGTCAAGTACCTCGACAACATCTCGGATCAGGAAATCGTCGGGCTGAACATTCCTACTGGTGTGCCCTTGGTCTATGAGCTGGACGCGCAGCTCAAGCCGCTCAAGCACTACTACCTTGGCGATCCCGAAGAAGTTGCCCGAGCAGCAGCAGCAGTCGCTGCCCAGGGGAGGGCGAGATAGAAAAACAGAAAGAGCGGTCGGAGACCCAGAAGGTGGGACGAACCTCGCCGAGGATGTCCGCGACGACGTCCTTGCCACGGCTCGCGCGGATGATGAAGCAGCAATCCGCGCCGTGATGGAAGGCCCACAGCCACCAGTTCTTTTTGTCCACCCGCACGCTGGTCTCGTCCGATTGCAGCACGCTGCCGGCGAGCAGGCGTGCGCGGATCAGGCTTGCCTGCCGCGCGAAAGCGGGGCGGCTGTGGCGAGAATGTTGACTAGGGCTAACTCGAACTCAAGGTCGGGCGGTTCGAGCGCATTATACGTTCACGCAAGGAAGTGGATCTTGCATTGCGCCCCGCCGATGATCCTAATGGCTTCCCCGAAGTCCGCCTGGGCATTCCCGGGCGGGTGGACCAGCGGCACGAACATCTCCTGGTCGCGCTGCCGCCAGCCCGCAACGTAATCCTTCACAATCGTTACTGCGCGGCCACTATCACGTCCGCTAACGTGGACTACGACCGGCCTAGATTTTAGCCATTAAATTGAGGGGTTTGGAAGGTTCGCACGCAGAAACTTGCGTGCAATTGAACTCGGGTTGGCGAGCAGCGCGTGCCTTCGCATCAGAAGTTCGTCAATCCCAACACGTCGGCCATCGAATAGAGCCCCGGCTTCTGGCCGCGCGCCCACAACGCCGCCTTGAGCGCGCCGCGTGCAAAGATCATGCGATCCTCCGCCTTGTGGACAAGTTCGATCCGCTCGGCGGGACCGGCGAAGATCACCGAATGCTCCCCCACGACGGTGCCGCCGCGCAGCGCGGCGAAGCCGATGTCGCCCACCTTGCGCGCGCCCGTATGACCGTCGCGCGCCCGCACCGAATGCGCGGCGAGATCGATGTTGCGTCCCTCCGCCGCCGCGCGGCCAAACATCAAGGCGGTGCCGGACGGCGCATCGATCTTCTTGTTGTGATGCATTTCGACGATTTCGATATCGAACTCGTCATCGAGCGTGCGGGCGACCCGCTTGACCAGCGCGGCGAGAAGATTGACGCCAAGGCTCATATTGCCGGACTTGACGATCACCGCGCGTGCCGCAGCCGCAGCGATCGCCTTGTCCTGCTCGGACGAAAGCCCCGTGGTGCCGATCACATGCACGAGGCTTTTGGCGGCGACGCGCTCGGCCAAGGCGACGGAAGCAGCCGGCACGGTGAAATCGATGACCCCGTCCGCCCGTTCGAGCAGGGGGGCGATATCGCCCGCGACAAGCACCCCATTGGGGCCAAGCCCGGCAAGTTCGCCGGCATCGCGGCCGATCACGGGCGACCCCGCCGCTTCCGCCGCTCCCGCAAGCGTCACGCCCGCGGACGCAGCGATTGCCTGGACGACGGTGCGGCCCATCCGCCCGCCGGCGCCGGCCACGATCAGCCGCATGTCAGCCATGAGACCCCCAAAAACTCCGCGCGGGTATAGCGGGGCCGGACAGACATGGGAAGATCACGCCGCCGAACAGCGGAGTCAGGGTTGCGGGCCGTGATAGCCCTCGATGGCGATGAGGTCGAACTCGGCCCGGCCTTTGCGCAGAGCAGCCGCCGCTTGATATTTGGGCGAGTGATAGCAGGCGACGGACTGGTAGTCGGGGAACTCGATGACCACGGTGCGGGAGCGGGTCGCGCCTTCCAGGCGCTCGAACTGCCCGCCGCGCACGAGGAACCGGCCGCCATATTTGCGAAAGGCTTCCATGTCCGCGCCCGTATAGGCCTTGTAGCCTTCGGGTTCGGTGACATCGACATGCGCAACCCAGTAGGCCTTCGCCATTTCGCCTGCCCTTCTCCTTGAAGCGCGCCGCCGCCACCTCACGGCTGCGGACCGGCATAGCCCTCGATGATGACGAGATCGACGTCGCAGCTGCGCTTGAGAAATTGCGAGGCCGCCTGGTATTCCGGCGAATGGGCGCAGTCGAGCGCCGCCTGGAAACTCGGGAATTCGATGACCACATTGTGCGGCCGCGGGGCGCCCAACACGCTTTCCGTGCGCCCGCCGCGAACGATGAACTTGCCGCCAAATTTCGCAAACGGCAGCGCATTGCGTTTGCGGTATTCGTCGTAGTCCGCTTGGTTGTTCACCGTCACCCGCGCAATCCAATATCCTTTCAGCGCCATTGCGTTCGCCTCATTCGGTTGCCGCGGCGGCGATTTCGGCGATGATGGCTTCGGCCGCCGCCCGCGGGTCGGCGGCTTCGACCACCGGCCGCCCGACCACGAGATAATCGGCGCCCAAAGCGATCGCCTCCCTTGGGGTCTTGATCCGCTTCTGGTCGCCCGCTTCGCCGCCGGCCGGACGAATGCCCGGCGTCACCAGCACCAGGTGATGGCCGATTTCCGCCCGCAACGCCTCGACTTCCTCGGCCGAGCAGACGAGCCCGTCGACCCCGATATCCCGGGCCTGACACGCCCGCTCCAGCACCAGCTCGCTCACCGTGAAATCATAGCCGGCGGCGGCGAGGTCGGCATCGTCGTAGGAGGTGAGCACGGTGACCGCGAGGATGCGCAGATTGGAATCGCCGCGCCCGTCGACCGCCGCTTTCATGGTCTGCGGATAGCCGTGCACCGTGAGAAACGTCGCGCCCATGCGCGCGACGCTTTCGACGCCCTTCGCAACCGTGTGGCCGATATCGTGCAGCTTGAGGTCGACGAAAACCTGCCGGCCCTTCCAGATGAGTTTTTCCGCCAGCGCAAGCCCGCCCGCGAAGGCGAGCTGATAGCCGATCTTGTAGAAGCTGACCGTGTCGCCCAGACGAGCGATCAACGCCTCCGCCTCCTCGACGGAGGAAAGATCGAGCGCGACAATCAGCCGGTCACGCGGATTCTCCATGTCCCCCCTTCCCTTCGTCACGCATACCGTTTGCGGCGCCCTATGAGGCGACGACGAGTAATACAGCATCCGCGTGATCAAATCGGTATTCATTTGTGAGCGCGTGGTTCCTTTTAAACCGAACTTCCCTCTTGCAAAACCTGTAAGCGATTGAAGGTAGTGAGTTTCCCGGGATTCTGTCGCTGAAGTGTAGCCATGTAATTTGCGATAATTATGTTGAGTCATTGTGACGGGCATGGCATTATTGCGCCATGTATATCGAAACCGTCCCGAACCGGAACTCGCCGCCCGCCATCCTGCTGCGGGAGAGCTATCGCGACGGCGGCAAGATCAAGAAGCGCACCATAGCGAACCTGTCCCACTGGCCGACCGAGATCGTCGAAGGTCTGCGCACGCTGCTCAAAGGCGGCACGGCGGCGCCGGCCGGTCAGGAGACGATTGTGGTGCGCCGCGCCTTGCCGCACGGGCATGTGGCGGCCGTGCTCGGCACGCTGCGCGACATCGGTCTTGATCGTCTGCTCGGGCCTTCTGGCAACCGCTGCCGCGACCTCGTCATCGCGATGATCGTGGCGCGGCTGATCGCGCCGGCGTCCAAGCTCGCCACTGCCCGCATGCTCGACCCGCTCACCGCCGCCTTCAGCCTTGGCGAGACGCTTGGTCTTGGATCGGTTGACGAAGACGAACTCTACGTCGCCCTCGACTGGCTGGGCGAGCGCCAGGAGGCGGTCGAGAGGGCGCTCGCGCGCAAGCATCTGCGCGCCGGCACGCTGGTGCTCTACGACGTGTCGTCGAGCTATCTGGAGGGCCGCTGCTGCGAACTGGCGCAGCGCGGCTACAACCGCGACGGCAAGAAGGGCAAGCTGCAGATCGTCTACGGCCTGCTGTGCGCGGGAGACGGCTGCCCGGTGGCGATCGAGGCATTCGAGGGCAATACCGCCGATCCGCGCACGCTCGCCGCACAGATCGACAAGGTCAAGAAGCGCTTCGCGCTTGATCATGTGGTGCTGGTCGGCGACCGCGGAATGATCACGCAGGCGCGCATCGACGCCGAGATCGCCCCAGCGGGGCTCGACTGGATCACGGCGTTGCGGGCACCGGCGATCCGGGAGCTTGCGGACGCCGGAGCCCTGCAGATGTCGCTGTTCGACGACCGCGACATGGCGGCCATCACGTCGCCCGATTATCCGGGCGAGCGGCTCATCGTCTGCCGCAACCCTGATCTCGCCCGCGAGCGCGCTCGCAAGCGCGAGGACCTGCTGGCCGCGACCGAAAAGGACCTCGCCGTCATCGCAGCGGCGGTTCGGCGCGCCCGCAAGCCGCTGCGCGGCGAAGCCGCGATTGCGCTCAAGGTCGGCGCCGTCGTCAACCGGCGCAAGATGGCCAAGCACTTCGACCTCGTCATCGGCGAGGCGAGCTTCGCGTTCCATCGCAAGGCGGCGGCGATCGCCGCCGAGGCGGCGCTCGACGGCATTTATGTCGTGCGTACCAGCTTGCCGAAGAAAGCGCTCGATAACGCCGCGACCGTCGGCGCTTACAAAAGCCTCGCCCGGGTCGAGCGCGCGTTCCGCTCCTTGAAGACCGTCGACATCCATCTGCGTCCGATCTTCCACTGGACGGCGCCGCGCGTGCGCGCCCACGTCTTCCTGTGCATGCTCGCCTATCACGTCGAGCATCACATGCGCGCCAGGCTCGCCCCCATGCTCTACGACGAGACCGATCACGAGGCCGCCGCCGCGATGCGCACCAGCATCGTCGCCAAGGCCGAGCGCTCCGCCGCCGCCAAGCGCAAACAAGCAACCGGCCGCACCGACGACGGTCTCCCGGTCCACAGCTTCCGCAGCCTACTCGCCGATCTCGCCACATACTGCCGGATCCAGGCGACCACCGCGCTCAACGAGAAATACCTCTTTACCCTCCACACCAGGCCAACCCCGATCCAGAGCCGCGCCTTCGAACTCCTCGCCATCAACCCCGACCGTACCCAGTAACCGACACTCGCTTTCGATAAACGAAAGCGAAATCAACGCTTTACAATCTTGAAAGAAGGAAGCTCGGTTTAAACCCCTCCCCCCTTGAGGGGGGAGGGTTAGGGAGGGGGGTATTCTTCTTAACCTTTGCAGTCATTCCCCCCTCCCGGCTCGCTTTGCTCGCCGACCTTCCCTCAAGGGGGGAGGCAACGTAGCTTTACCCCCAGGCGATCAGCCGGAGGCCGCATAAAGGCGCGTCGCCGCGATTTCCAACAAGCTCCCACGCCGCAAGTCCGGCCGAACGCGCATTGAACGAGCCCGGTGCATCGATCAGGCAAAGACCAAGATTTTCGGAACACGCATGATGTCTCATCGCGCCGGGCGAGCCCCCTCTCCGGGCGAGCCCGATCTCCCGCAGCCGTCATCTTATAATTCTAGCGCATAATCGATCCCGGACGTGCAGCGCCGCGGAAGGAGGTCCGTTCTTGCGAACGCCGCCGTCAATCCTTGCGGTAGACCCACACGCGCGCCGGCGGCAGGTTCAGCCAAATGCGCTCGGACGCCTCGACCCGAACATTGACGAGCGAACGCGGGATCGGCGGCACCACCGCATAGGTGAACTGCACGAAGGGAGCGCCCGGCCATAAAAGGCCCAGGGCCTCGGTGAGAAGCCGTAGTCTCGTCCGCAGGGGCTTGGTCACCAGCGGGAGGCCGGACACCACGGCCGCAACATGGTTGTGGATCACGCTGCCGAGCAGCCGGCGCACGCGATAGGCGTCCCCTTGGACGACCGTGGCCTTCGGATAGCGCGTCCGCAGCAACCGGCAGAAACTTGGGTTGAACTCGACCAGAACCAGACGGCGCTCATCCACCCCATGCTCGACCAGCGCCTCGGTGATCGGGCCGGTTCCCGGGCCGAGCTCGACGACGGGGCCTTCGATATCCGGATCGACAAAGCTCGCCATTGTGCGCGCGAGCAACTTGCTGGACGGCATCACCGCTCCCGTAGAGAGCGGCTTCTCAAACCACGAACGGATGAACCTCACATCGTCGTCGATGCGTTGATTCTTGGTTCGGGGGCCCCTTAAATCGGACTGCAGTGTCATCTCGGGCGACTGCAACGAATCTGACAAAATTCCGTCACGGAAGCGTCACGGCGTATAGCGGCCCCGCCTTCGGGTCAATAGTACTCACGCAGAACGTCTCAGGTAGAGCCCGCCTTGTTCCCGAAGAACTCCTTGACCCGACCGAAAAATCCGGCCGATTCCGGATGGGTCTCCGTCGATGACAGCTTATCGAATTCGGCGAGCAGCTCGCGCTGACGCTTGGTGAGCTTCTGCGGCGTTTCAACCACGACCTGCACATACATGTCCCCGGTCTGCTTGGAGCGGAGCACAGGCATGCCCTTCGAACCGAGGCGGAACCGACGGCCGGACTGGGTGCCCTCCGGCACTTTCACCCGTGTCTTGCCGCCGTCGATCGTGGGAACCTCGAATTCGCCGCCGAGCGCGGCCGTGACCATCGAGATAGGCGCGCGGCAGTGCAGGTCCGCGCCATCACGCTGGAAAAAAACATGCGTGCTGATCGAGAGGAAAATGTAGAGGTCTCCGGCCGGACCGCCGCGCACCCCGGCTTCACCCTCACCTGCGAGGCGAATGCGGGTCCCGTCCTCCACGCCAGGCGGGATGTTGACGGACAGGGTGCGCTCGCGGGTGACCCGCCCCGCTCCCGCGCAGGCTGGACAGGGATCCTCGATCACCTGGCCGCGTCCCTGGCAGGTGAGGCAAGTCCGTTCGAGCGTGAAAAACCCTTGGGCGTGGCGCACCTTGCCGTACCCGCCGCACGTCGCGCAGGTTTTCGGCTTGGTGCCGGACTTCGCCCCGGTGCCGGAGCAGACTTCGCAGATGATCGACGTCGGGATGCGGACCTGCGCCGTCTTGCCGAAATAGGCCTCCTCCAGGGTGATCTCCATGTTGTAACGGAGATCGGCCCCGCGCTCACGGCCAGTGCCGCGGCCGCCGCGCCGGCCCATGCCGAAGAAGTCGTCGAAAATGTCGGCGAACGTCGAGGCGAAATCGGCCCCGAACCCGGCCGGTCCGCCGCCCATACCGCCCATGCCGTGCTCGAACGCCGCGTGGCCGAAGCGGTCATAGGCCGCGCGCTTGTCCGGATCCTTGAGAACCTCGTAGGCCTCGTTGATGTCCTTGAAGCGCTGCTCGCAGTGCTTATCCCCCGGATTGCGGTCGGGGTGGTGTTTCATCGCGAGCTTGCGGTAGGCGGCCTTGAGGTCGGAATCGCTCGCGCCGCGCTGGAGGCCGAGGGTGTCGTAGTAGTCGCGCTTGGGCATACCTGTTCGCCCTCAGCGATCGCCGGTCAGGAGGGCCGCGTGAGCGCAAGGCGCGCATCCTCCCCCGTTTCGGGGGAGGATCAGGAAGGGGGGTAGCCGCTCGCAGCAGGTAATCGAACTCAAGGGCCCCCTCCGGGCTGACCTCGCTCGCTGTCCTCCCCCGAGAGGGGGAGGACGCTCGCTCATTACGCGGACTTCTTGTTCTTCTTGTCGTCGTCCACTTCGGTGAACTCGGCGTCGACGACGTCTTCCTTCTTGGCGCCGCCACCGCCGGCCTCGCCGCCGCCGCCACCGCCTTCCTCCGCCTGCTTGTACATCGCCTCGCCGAGCTTCATCGAAGCCTGGGCGAGCGCATTGGTCTTGGCGGCGATCGCCTCCGCGTTATCGCCCTTGAGGGCTTCGCGCAGATCGCTCATCGCGTCCTCGATCATGCGGCGGTCACTGTCGCCGATCTTGGAGCCATGCTCGGCGAGCGCCTTCTCGGTGGAGTGAATGAGCGCCTCAGCGTGGTTCTTCGCCTCGACCGCGGCCTTGCGCTTCCTGTCCTCCTCGGCATGCGCCTCGGCGTCCTTGACCATCCGCTCGATGTCGGACTGCGAGAGCCCGCCCGAGGCCTGGATGCGGATTTGCTGCTCCTTGCTGGTCGCCTTGTCTTTCGCCGACACATTGACAATGCCGTTCGCGTCGATGTCGAAAGACACCTCGATCTGCGGCACGCCGCGCGGCGCCGGCGGAATGCCGACCAGGTCGAACTGGCCGAGCAGCTTGTTGTCGGCCGCCATTTCGCGCTCGCCCTGGAAGACGCGAATGGTGACGGCGTTCTGGTTGTCCTCCGCGGTCGAGAACACCTGGCTCTTCTTGGTCGGGATCGTGGTGTTGCGGTCGATAATGCGGGTGAACACGCCGCCCAAAGTCTCGATGCCGAGCGACAACGGGGTCACGTCGAGCAGGAGCACGTCCTTGACGTCGCCCTGCAGCACGCCGGCCTGGATCGCCGCGCCAACCGCGACCACCTCGTCCGGATTGACGCCCTTGTGCGGCTCCTTGCCGAAGAACTGCCGCACCACCTCCTGCACCTTCGGCATGCGGGTCATGCCGCCGACCAGGACCACCTCGTTGATCTCGCCGGCGGAGAGCCCGGCATCCTTGAGGGCGAGCCGGCACGGCTCGACGGTCTTCTGGATGAGGTCGTCGACGAGGGCCTCGAACTTGGCCCGTGTCAGCTTCATGGTGAGATGCTTCGGCCCGGTCGCGTCCGCGGTGATGTAGGGCAGGTTGATTTCGGTCTGCGCGGTCGAAGAGAGCTCGATCTTGGCCGCTTCCGCCGCTTCCTTGAGGCGTTGGAGCGCGAGCTTGTCGCGGCGCAGGTCGATGCCCTGCTCCTTCTGGAATTCGTCGCAGAGATAATTGACGAGCCGCATGTCGAAGTCTTCGCCGCCGAGGAAGGTGTCCCCGTTGGTCGACTTCACCTCGAACACGCCGTCGCCGATCTCGAGGATGGAAATGTCGAACGTGCCGCCGCCGAGGTCGTAGACGGCGATGGTTCCGGTCTTCTGCTTGTCGAGCCCGTAGGCGAGCGCGGCCGCGGTCGGCTCATTGATGATGCGCATCACCTCGAGCCCGGCGATCTTGCCGGCGTCCTTGGTGGCCTGGCGCTGCGCATCGTTGAAATAGGCGGGAACGGTGATGACGGCCTGCGTCACCTTCTGCCCGAGATAGGATTCCGCCGTTTCCTTCATCTTCTGCAGGATGAAGGCGGAAATCTGCGACGGCGAATAGCTCTTGCCGTCCGCCTCCAGCCACGCGTCGCCGTTGCTCGCGCGGATGATCTTGTAGGGGACGAGCTTCTTGTCCTTCTCGACCATCGGATCGTCGTAGCGCCGTCCGATCAGCCGCTTCACCGCGAAAAACGTCTTCTCCGGATTGGTGACCGCCTGGCGCTTCGCCGGCTGGCCGACCAGCCGCTCGCCGTCGTCGGTGAACGCGACGATCGAGGGAGTGGTGTTCTTTCCTTCCGAATTCTCGATGACCTTCGGCGTCTTGCCTTCCATGACGGCAACGCAAGAGTTGGTCGTGCCGAGGTCGATGCCGATGACCTTTCCCATGGTCCTGTCCTTTCCTTGCAGCAGGCCGGCCGAGCCTGATGAGCACCCGGGAGCGTCCGCAGGCCTCGCGCCTTTTGGATGCCTTGGGTCCGGCCCCCTTAACGTCTTGATCCGCCGCCCCCGGCGGGTTCACTGGGTCATATAGGAGTGCCTCCTAGGCCCGCAAGGCAGCGGCGCCGTGCGATCGCAAGTCTATTGAGGAACATTGCAGCCCATGCCGCTGGTCGAGCCGGCATCGCCCCGTGAGGCCGGAAGCGGCGGTCTTTTGCCTACAGGTACCGGCGCAGTTCGGCTGCGGCGGCCTCCGGCGGGCGCTTGATATTGAACGGCGCCACGAACCGCCCCTGCTTGTCCATCAGGTAGACGAGCGCGGTGTGGTCCATGGTGTAGTCGCCGCCCTCCAGCGGGACTTTTTTGTAGTAGACCCGATAGGCCTTGGCGACGGCCGCGACGGTGGCCGGATCGCCGGTCAGCCCCCGCACATTCGGGTCAAAGCCCGACAGATAGTCCTTCAGCACCGCCGGCGTGTCGCGTTCGGGATCGACGCTGACGAACAGGGCCGCGGTCCGCTTGGCGTCGGGCCCCAGTCCGCGCATGATTTCCGAGACTTCGAACAGCGTCGTCGGGCAGACGTCGGGGCAATGCGTGAAACCGAAGAAGACGAGAAATGGCTTGCCGCGGAGATCCTGGTTCGAGAACGGCCGGCCATTCTCGTCGACCAGTTGGAAGGGCCCGCCGACGGTGGCCGCCTGAAATGAGGGTGCGTCGGAGAAGCGCCCGGTCACGACGAACACAAGGCCGGCGCATACGGCAAGTCCGAGCGCGAAGGCGCCTGCCAAAACGATCAGGCGCGAAGGCCTTCGGGGCATGTCGGTTTCCTCGTCAGAAGCAGGCGGCAAGGCCGGCCAGAATGGTCTCGTAGAACACGGCCGTCCCGTAGTGAGCCCATAATCCGACCGCGACGGCGGTAACCAGCCCAGCGCCGATCGCCGCGGCAGTCACGGCCATCCGCTGCAGGCGCGCGGTCCGCTTGAGCGGAGGCTGGGAGATCGGGGTGTCGGACATCCGGCTTGCCAATTACCGTGTCGGCCTGGAAGGAGAGATAAGCCCCAGCGCTTCGCCTAACAACCCACGGCGACGGCGCGCTGGGCAGCGTCATCATTCTCGCTCGTCCGCGCGGTCCCAAGGCGGAACGGACCCAAATCGCTGTCCGAGAAAATCAACAAAGGCGCGCACCTTCGCCGGCGGACGCCGGTCGGAGGGAAAGAGCGCGTAGATCCCGTGAAGTTCGACCAGGGGATGATCGAGCGTGATTGACTTAAGCCGTCCCGCCCGCATGTCCGCGCTGACCAAGAATGTTGGCTGATAGACCAAGCCTTGTCCGGCGACCGCCGCCGCGACGAGAACGTCACCGTTGTTGGCTCGCAAATTCCCGCTGATGGGCACGGTTACCCGGCCATCGACGCCGAACGACCATCGATCCGGACCAACCGTTCGCGACAGGGTGTAGCCGAGGCAGTTGTGGTTCTTCAGATCGGTGACCCTGCTCGGCAGGCCTCTTTCCGCGAGATAGGCAGGCGCCCCGCACACAGCCATCCGGCAGGGCGCAAGCTTCTTCGCCGTCATCGTCGAATTGGCCAAGCGGCCAATGCGCACGGCCAGATCCCAACCTTCGTCGATCAGATCGACGATTCGATCGTTCAGGCCCAGTTCGACCGCGACCGAGGGATAGCATCGGGCGAATTCCGGCAGCAGCGGCGCGATTTCCCGCGTGCCGAAGGACACCGGGACGTTGACCCGCAGTGTTCCCCGCGCCTCGATGGGCTCGGCCGCCGCCACGGCCTCAGCTTCTTCGAAGTCGGCGACGATGCGCTCGGCCGAGTTCGAGATAGCGCCGCCCCGCCTCGGTCAGCGTGAGCCGCCGTGTGGTTCGATGCAGCAGCTTGACGCCCAACCGCGCCTCGATGGCGGCAATGTGCTTCGTCGCCATTGTCTGTGACATGCCGAGCGCCCGCGCCGCCGCCGATATGCTGCCGAGCGCGGCCGCGCGGGCGAAGACCTTCATTCCGGCTATGCGATCGAGCATGCGTGGATAGCTCACACCCGCAGTGTGAAGAGTATTGCGAATTGACCAGATTATCAAACCAATAATGCGACCGTATATTGCGGACACACGAACAAATCGGAGGCTTTCCATGATCGATGCCCGCACTGCCCCCTATGGCGCATTTCTGCTGCGCGTCAGTCTGGGCGTCATGTTCCTGGCCCATGGCCTCCTACTGAAGGTGCTCACCTTCACGATCCCCGGGACCGTCTCGTTTTTCGAGACCAGCGGCTACCCCGCTTTCTTCGCCTACCTCGTCATGCTCGGCGAGATTGGCGGCGGGATCGCCCTCATTCTCGGAGTCTGGACGCGTCCCATTGCGCTTCTTCTCATTCCGATCATGATCGGCGCCACCCTGCATCATGTCGGCAACGGCTGGCCATTCTCGGCCAAAGGCGGCGGTTGGGAGTTCCCCGTATTCTGGACGATCGCGCTGATCGTACAGGCGCTGCTCGGCGATGGCGCTTTCGCCCTGAGCCGTGCACTGTTCACGGCAAGGCCTCTCGCGGCAGGTCGCCCCGCCTGAACGGCGCGGCAAGCAGGTAGGCCGTCTGATGCGATCGCCGCAATGCGACGATTGCATCACATGGCTGATCAACGAGAATGGATGTAAAAACCGAAGACAATAAACAAAGGCCCCCGACCGATGCCGCGCTGGGGCTGCCCTCGATCGCGCCTGGCCTCACGCCGCGCCCGATTCATCCGGCAACCCGCATCGGTCATGTCCACCTAAAGGTTTCGGAGCTCGACCGTGCGCTGGCGTTCTACTGCGGCGTGCTCGGATTTGAACTGACCCAGCGATACGGCCGTCAGGCCGCCTTCCTCGCGGCTGGCGGCTACCATCATCACATCGGCCTCAATACCTGGGAAAGCGAGCGCGGCTCTCTCCCGCCGCGCGGCAGCACCGGGCTCTATCATCTCGCGATCCTTTATCCGACGCGGGCAGCGCTCGCCGACGCCCTGCAGCGATTGCTGGCCGCGGGAATCGCGCTCGATGGCGCGAGCGATCACGGCGTGAGCGAAGCGCTCTATTTGCGCGACCCTGACGGCAACGGCATCGAGCTCTACTGGGACCGGCCGCAGCAGCTATGGCCGCGGACGCCGGAGGGTCATCTCGAGATGCACACCCGCCCGCTCGATCTGCAGGCGCTACTAAGTGAATCGGCGTGAGGGGTTGCGAGCGGTGCGCACAAGCCCTGGCCAGAGGCCATTACCGATCAGCTTGCGGTGGCATCTCCGCCGTCGCTAGGGCTCGCCGCGCTAGGGCTCGCCGGCTGCGTCTGGGCCCTGCGGCAGGTCCGGCTCGTCGGCATGTTCGTAGTCCTGCTCGACCTCGACGCTGAGCTTCAAGAGATCGCGCCGCGAGGAGTGACCGGCGCAGTCGAACGCGACCTTGGCGGCGCGCAACAAAGCCATCGAGCAATCCGCAACGATCGTGCTCTCTCCTGTCGCCGGACCGGCGATAATCTCTCCGTACGGGTCGATAATGACGCTGTCCCCGGTAAATTCTTGCGTGAGATAATCCCGGTATCTCTCCGGAACGTCATCTCGCGCGATCGTACTCGCGGCACACAGAACGTAGCTTCCGGTTTGCAGGGCGAAGGCGCGCGAAAGCAGATGCTGAGCGGAAGCAGTCTGGGACGAAGTCGCCGACGGGGGCGCGCAGCCGGGCCAGCTCGCCACGTGAATCTGCGCTCCTTGCTCCGCAAGGGCATAGGCTGGAAGGACCATTTGATGCTCGGTCGAGGTCAGGCCCGTCAAATTCGCGTAACCGCGATCATAGGCCTGAAGACCGATCCCATCGCCATCCGCCCACACGGCGCGTTCGTGCGACGCGGGCCTCGTCTTACGATGCCGGCCGATGAGCTGACCGTCGCGACCGACGAACAGCAGCGTCGAATAGACCGAGCCGCGGGTCATCGGCTCGCGTTCCCCGAGGCCGATCACGACGTCGATGTTCGCTGACCTCGCCGCCGCACAGAGCGCGTCGATCAACGGGTTCTGAAGATCGACGGCTTGATCCAGATAGGCCGCGGCCAGTTCCCACCAGAGCTCCGAGTTCGCCGTCGACAAGGCGTGGATGGGATATCCGGGCAGCCATCCTTCGCCGAAAGCGGCCAGGGATGCTCCCGTGCTGGCCGCCTCCGCGATCAATCGCACAGCCTTCTCGAGCGTGGCATTCGCATCGAGAAACACCGGTGACGCCTGTACCACCGCCACGCGTACGATGTCGGCATTGACCGTCACTCCCGCCCCCTCTGGATTGGACGAGCCGGCGCCTCGTTCAGCGAAGCGCCGGCGGAATTCGGAGTCACGGCGTCGGCCTCTAATTCTGGGCTAGACGACTCGCCGGCGGCCCCTCGCAGTCGAGGACGAGCGTGGGAGAAACACGATTCCAGATGTGCTCGAAAATGCGCTTCCAACTCTCGCAATAAACGCTCGGATTGTCGTATCCGCGCGCCGGCGACCAGCGTTGCGCCAAGTGGCCGCCCCCACAGGCGTCCAAGTATTCGCATTTCTGGCAGGTCTCGCACGGACGCATGCTGGCTTGAAACGCAACCCGCCACCGCGGATCGTTCTGCACATCCTGCAGCGCGTTTTTCAGCACGCTGGAGTCCGTCCGCGTGCTGCCGTCCCCGGCAATCCGAAGCACGTCCAGCGGCTCCAGACCGCCGTCGGTCATCAGCGTGACGGTGTCGATCGGCCCGAGGCCGATCGTGTCGCAAACCGACATCTCTCCCAGCAAGCCTTGAATCATGGCGTCCAAGGTGCTGATGCGAACGCCCTGGTTGGCATACTTGTCGTACCAGACATCAAACAACTTGATGAAATAGTCGTCGATCGGCGGCGGATTGTCGTTGTGGTTCGCATCCGGAGGCAGGACGTCGAACTGCTTGAGGCCGAGCTCCTCGACCACGTACGACACGACGCGTTCCGGATCGGTGGCGGGGTTGCAGACGACGATCAGCCCCGGTTCGATGTCGGCCGCCCGCAGCAATGTGAGGCCCCGCACGGTTTCGGCGTGCGTCCCCTCGCCCTTGAAGCCCACACGGTACTTATCGTGAATCTCCGGCGGACCATCCAGGCTGACGCTGACGTCGACCTCGAACTCGCGGAAGATTTCCACCCATTCTTCGTCGATGAGGATCGCGTTGGTGCAGACGCCCCGCGTGATCTCGCAGCCGGTCCGCTCCTCGATGTCGAGAAGCTTTTCCTGCAGGGCGACGAACCGATGCTTGGGAAACAGCAACGGCTCGCCGCCATGAAAGACGATCATGAAATGATCCAGGCCAAACTCGGTTATGTGCTGCTCGAGCCTCTTGCAGAACGCGTCTTCGGCTTCGACGGTTAGACACCGCAGGTCGGCGGTAAACGTCGGCGTCGCGAAACCAGTAGCAATACGTGCACTGGATATTGCAGCGGGAGGCGAGCTTGACCAGCAGGAACGTGAACACCGGCACGTCCTGCGGCTGCACCGCAGGCCGATCGACGCGGGATTGGGCCGTGGTTTCGAGATTGGCCATTATTCAATCCAAATCCGGCGTGACGACCAATTCCCGGATATGGGCGCACGCACGGCCTCGTGCCGTACGGCGGCAGACGGCGCCATTCGTGCGCGCCGCCCGCATGACCATCGCTCGCTCGTCAGAACCGGCGGTAGAAGCGGCGATAGAAGCGGCGATATCCACGACGATAGAAGCGCCGATAGAAGAACCGGCGGTAGAAGAAGCGGCGATATCCACGACGATAGAAGCGCCGATAGAACCGACGATAGGCCATGTGGGTCATCGGATCGTCGGGATCGACCTCACGGTCGGCCGCCAGATCCTCGCCCTCCTCGCCCGTCGGGCCTTTCTTGCTGTCAGCCAGGATGTCGTCGACGGCGGGGTTCGTGGATTTCACGCCCACGCCGACATCGGGTTGGCTGAGGGCGTCAGCGCCTTTTACGCCCAAAACAAACGCGGCGCCGAAACCGACGCCTGCACCCTTCAGCCGACCGAGGAAGTTGCGACGCGATAGCCCGCGTTTCAGATCTTCCTGTAACTTCTTGAGCTGTTCCCGCGCCTTATCGAAACCGTCCGTCATGGTGCGCAGCCTCCAGGGAGAAGCGTCGACCTTATGCACTGGCCGGCGCCAGAAGCACCATTCGCATATCTTCCAATTGAGAACGCGACTCTACTCACGACCGATCACAAAGACGGGATCGCCGGACGCCGCGGGTCACCTCAGGCATTGCTCGGCGCACATGGCGAGCGGCGGATGAATGGGACTGCCGCCTCGCGCAAAACCCACATGTGATCTGACGCGGGGTCGGCGCAGTTGGGCCTGACGAGTCCGTCACCGCACGGGGAGATCCAAGCATAGGCAGGCGAAGGCGCTGCGAGTCAGCTTGCACTTGCTCGCGATAACGATATGAACCGAGGGCGGTTCCACATACCCTTTCGAAACAGATTTCTTGCTTTAGAGTTTTCCGAGCGAACGAGTTCGATGCTGCGCGGCGGCGGCCGCGGGGATTGCAACGTGACGCGGACGGTGCGTGCACCAACTTGTAGCACTGATGCAGCGCAGGCCAATGATGCAGCACGGAGAGCATGCGACAGAGGCGGGGGCGAACATCGAGTTGGCTGCGCCGATATCGGCCCATGAGGGTCAGTTGTCGGTGACGGCGTTGAGCGCCGGCGCAAGCGGCAACCTCCTCGAATGGTACGATTTTGGTATTTACGGCCTGCTGGCGCCGGTTCTGGCGACGGTCTTCTTTCCGGCGGAGGATCGCGTCGCATCGCTGATCGGCGCTTACGGTCTGTTCGCTGCTGGGTTCGCCATGCGGCCAATCGGCGGCATCGTGCTCGGACATCTCGGCGATCGGCTCGGGCGGCGTTTTGTCCTCATTTATTCGGTCGTGCTGATGGGATTCGCGACCGCGGCGATCGCCTTCTTGCCCGACTATGAAACGCTTGGTGTAGGCGCCCCGCTTCTGCTGTTGTTCTTGCGCATCCTGCAGGGTTTTTCGGTCGGTGGCGAGTTCACCGGTTCGGTCAGCTATCTCGTCGAGACGGCGCCGCAACATCGGCGCGGATTCGCCGGAAGCTTCGCCAATTTCGGTTCGACCGCGGGAATGCTGCTGGCGGCCGCGGTCGCCGCGACGACCGTGACCTTGGCAAGCCCGGAGCAGCTTCACAGCTGGGCGTGGCGCGTCCCCTTCTTGCTGGGCGGGATTGCCGCTGCGGGCGTCTATTTCTTGCGCAAACGGCTGCGTGAAAGCGGCTACAAACCCTCCGCGCAGGCAGACGAGCCTCTTCCGCTGAAGCAGGCGATCACGCTCGCGCCATGGGCCATGGTCTGCGCTGTGCTGTTCACCTCGGGCTACGGCATCGTCAATTATCTGACGATGGTATTTCTGCCCGTTTATGCGAGCGAGTTCGGAACCGTAAGCAAAAGCCTGGTCCTGCAGATCAACACCTCCGCCCAGGCGGCCGCGCTGATGCTCGTACCCTTTGCCGGCTGGCTCACCGATCGCCTGGTTCGCCGCCGCAGCCTGCTCATCGCGGTCTTTGTCTGCGAAGGCGCGGTGGCGTGGGGTTGCTTCGCGCTGGCGGGGGCCGGCGGCGTCATCGGTTTCGCGGTGGCTCAGATCACATTCGGGGTTCTGTTTGCCTTCGTCATGGGCGCAGAGCCGGCGATGCTGGTAGAACTGTTCCCGGGCAAATATCGCATGAGCGGCTACTCAGCCTCCTTCAATATCGGCATCGGCATTGCCGGCGGCACGGCGCCCGCCGTCGCGACTAGCCTGATTGGCGCGACAGGCGACCTCCAGGCCCCGGCCTGGTTTCTCATGCTCGGCGCCGCCGTTGCTGCGGGCGCGGCTTTCCTGATGAAGGACTGGAGCCGCGCTCCCCTGCGCTGAGGGGCTGGTCTCGAGAGCGATCAGGCCAGCGCGTTCGGCGACCGGGAGTCCGGGTCCGCGTCGAACCCTCGAGCGAGTTCCTGCAAGGCCCGCTCAAGGCGCTCGCCTGGGTGTCGCCTGGCTCGGTCGAGATCGAGGCCGGCCTGAAGGGCGGCGAGTTGCTGATCGTTTCCGCGGGCGGCGTGCTCAGCCTTTCGGTCCTCGGACTGCCGCCCGGATTCTGGGCGGGCATTCTCGGGCTTGGGATTGCCGCCGTCGCGCTTTATCTCTTACGGCGCGAGGCCCGTCCGATCAGAAGACTGGCGGAGACGGTCGATGCCAATGCCGCTCGGCGCCGAAGCGGCGATCATTCCCGACTCACCGCGCAGCGCGCCGGAGATCCGCGCCCTGATCGGGGCTTTCAACCGCCTCACCGAACGCATTGCCGATCTGTTGCGCGCACGCATGGCGCTGGTTGGCGGCATTTCTCATGACCTTCGCACCGACGTGACGCGGCTGCGGCTGCGCGCCGATCTCATTCCGGATGCTGCGGAGCGCTCGAAGGTGGTGGGCGATCTCGACGAAATGAGCCGATTGCTCGACGATTCGTTTCTGGCGTACCGATCCGGCACGCCGGTTCACAACGAAGAGCTCGTCGAAGTCGCGCTGCTGCTCGCGCGCGAGGTCGAAGATCGCGCCCGCGCCAACAAATCGGTGACCATCTGTCTCCTGCACGGCGCAAAGGACGCGGAGGTCTTGGGGGACGCGATCGCCTTGCGGCGGCTGTTTGCGAACCTCATCGACAATGCGATCGCCTATGGCCGCGAAGCGCGGATCACCGCCGATCTCTGCCAGGACACAGTTGTCGTCACGATCGACGACAGCGGACCGGGGATCCGTGAGGAGGATCGCGCCGCCATGATGGAGTCGTTCGTGCGGCAGGATGCTTCGCGCAGCCGCCGCACCGGGGGCGCCGGGCTTGGCCTCGCCGTTGCTCGCGCCGTTGCCGAATCGCATGGCGGAACGCTGCGGCTCGAGGACGCGCCACACGGCGGACTCCGCGCCGTGGTCAATCTGCCCCTCTTTAAGATTGTGCAGTCGTGACGAAGCTAAAGGCCGTGGCGCGAGCCGGGGCGGGGTGCGAATCTGTCTGCGCGCGGAATGCCCTAGCGCTTCGCAACCCTGAGAAGCACATCTGTGACCGGGTGTTCGGTCCAGGCGAGCGTGACGTAGTCGCGATGCCGAATGCCTTCGCCAGTGGCCAGGAAGGCGACCGTGCCGGGCTTGAGCGAACCATTAAGCTCACGGGTGACCGAGATGCCTTTGTCCTGCAGGATGCGCACGAGCTCGTCGTCGCGGCGCTTTGTGTGATGCGTGTATGCACTAATAAAGAAGGCCGACCGGTTGTTGACGATCCACGACGAGTACTTGTCCATTTCGCCGTAGAGGGCGTCCAACAGGACGACGCCGGTCACTCTCTTGCCGAGGCCGCCGACATGAAGGCTCCAGGCGGCGGAGACGAAGCCGCCGCTGTAGGCGACGATCACGACGGGCATTTTCGAGAAGGCTTCCGACGCATGGGCATCGCCGTAGACGCGCGCAAGATGATCGGCGGCCTCGGCCATGAAGCGCTTCAGTCCGCCTGACTCCCAGAACTTGCCCGCACTCGAATCGGCCGCATCGTACGCAAGCTGCGGGGCGACCAGCACGGCGTTGACGCCTGACTCGGTAATCTGCGCTGGAAGAAGCTGACGGTCGCGCACGTCGCGTTCCAGCGTCGCCCCGTGCCCATGGAAGAACACGACGATCACGCCCGGCTTGCGCACATTGAATCCCGGCGGCACGTGCACAAGCACCCGGTTGTCGCTGTACCGCGAACCGCGAGAGGATGCCTGGCTGCCTGAGCGCGGATTGCTCCCGAAATAGGGAAAGGCGGAGTTTTCGAACGCTATCAGCTGGGTGTGCCCCTGCTTGACGACGGACATGCTGCGGGGCAGCTCCGGAGACAGGGATGCGACCTTGTACGAGCCCGACGGAACGGTCGCCGTGCGCTCGCCGGCGCCGGCGCGGATCGACGATCTGGAAGCGAAATCGGTCGCGGCGGAAAACCGATCGTCGAACGACTGGCTGGGAAACCTCTGCTCGAATGTGTGCGCGACCATCGGCTGCGACACCTCGGCCTTGCTTGAGGCAGGTTGGATCGAGAGACCGCGCGTGGTTGCCGCAGGCGGCATTAGCGGATCCGCCTTGGTGGCGATCTTGGTTTCAGGGTCGACGCAACCTTGGAGAAGAAGGCCCAGGAGGAAGATAGGTGCTGAGGACAACGCCATCCCGCGCCGCCACGAGCCTCTCGCTCGCGCTTGCAGGCGAGCGCGCGCGTTGCCGATATTCGGGATAGTCGGTCCCGGTGAAAGCATCCCCACACAGTTCCAAACCGGATCAGCCGCGGACGCGCTACTCCAAAACACCACGTCTGTCGTTTGGAACTCCCCCGCCTCTCCTTTTGAGCAGCAGAGCACCGGATTATGTCGGCATTATGAGGCGCTTCGCCGAACCATAAGGGTAATTACCTATTCATTTGCGTTGATGCGTTATGCTGAGCGCCCGGTTACCGCCTCAACCTGTGGCCCATTTACTACGATAATAGTTTTTACATAGCGTTAACCGCGCCAGCCCCCGATTTGCCTGCAGTGGCGGATATATTTGCGCAGTACGCCGAGGGAATGCGGGGGGGGGGAAGCGCATGGCGATCATCGAGCTTGGGGGCTCGGCGGAAGCGATCCGGCTTCCGTCAGGCCGCCACACGGTATCAATGCTGACGGCCACCGCTATTGTCGTGGCCGATATGATCGGCGTTGGGGTGTTCACCAGCCTCGGGTTTCAGCTGCAGGGGCTTCCGTCCGGCTTCTCTCTGTTGCTTGTTTGGTTCGTCGGCGGCCTGGTCGCGCTGTGCGGGGTCTTTTGCTACGGCGAACTCGCCGCGATGTTTCCCCGGTCGAGCGGCGAGTACAATTTTCTCAGGCATACCTACCATCCCGCCGTCGGCTTTCTGGCGGGCTGGATATCTGCGACGGTGGGCTTCGCGGCCCCGGTCGCGCTCGCCGGGATGGCGTTCGGCGAGTATGGGCGGGCGATCTTTCCCGGCATTCCGCCGGTCGTTCTCGGCGTCTGCGTCGTTTGGATCGTAACGTTTGTAGGACTCTTGGGACTCCGCCACAGCAGCGCATTCCAGATGACTTGGACCTTGCTGAAGGTGGCCTTGCTTCTGGGGTTTCTGATTGCCGGCGTCGTGTTCGGCAACCCGCAGCCGATCTCGTTCGCCCCCTCCGCCGCCGACGCATCCCACATCGTGAGCGCCTCCTTCGCCATCAGCCTTGTCTTCGTCATGTATTCCTATTCGGGTTGGAATGCGGCGACCTACATCGTCGGCGAGATGCATGACCCGCAGCGCAGCCTGCCGCGCTCTCTCCTGGTCGGAACATCGATCGTCATCTTGCTCTACGTCGCGCTTAACGCGCTGTTCCTCTACACCACGCCGATCGACCAACTCTCCGGGCAAATCGACGTCGCAGTCATCGCGGGCAAATACATTTTCGGTGATTTCGGCGGCCGCATCGTCGGCGCGCTCATCTGTATCGGCCTCGTCTCCTCGATCAGCGCGATGATGTGGATCGGTCCGCGCGTGACGCTGACGATGGGGGAGGATATTCCGATGCTGCGCATCTTCGGCCGCCGGTCGGAACGCGGAGTGCCCGCCGTCGCAATCCTGTTTCAGCTTGCCGTCGCAACGCTGATGCTCGTTACGCAAAGCTTCGAGGCGGTGCTCGACCTTATTCAGTTCAGCTTGCTCGCCTGCTCTTTCCTGACGGTGCTGGGCGTCATCAAGCTGCGATTTACCCGTCCCGATCTGCCGCGGCCCTACCGTGCGTGGGGGTATCCCGTGACGCCGCTTATATTTCTCTCTGTGACGGCATTCATGATGTATTATCTTGTGACCCAGCGTCCCGTGCAGTCGTTCGTCAGCGTCGTGATCATGGGGGTGGGCTTTGCCCTTTATTACTTGTCGAGGCCCCGCGCTGTTGCAGGTCTCGCAACATCGACATGAGCCTGCATGATGCATCAGCTCAGAATGCTGGTCTTCGCCGCCGCCGCGGTTCTGTCACTCGTTGTCTCGGCGCCGCTGCGCGCCGCCGAGACCGCGTCGCCGAATGACACGGCGCGGTTTCTCGCGGGATTGCCGCCTGCTCCCGACTCTCCGCTCGCGGCCATGACCAACGATCGCGCTTGGCAACAACATGCGCGCACCTTCGATTCCGCTTTCGGGCGTCTCGAAAACCGTCAACTCGCGCGCATTCGCGCCTGGTCAGCCAAGAACCTGACGACGTCGCGGCCAACCATGTTTTACATGTTCAGCGGTCCGGATTTTCTTTACGCAAACGCCTTTTTTCCGAACGCCGCCACCTATGTCCTGAGCGGTCTCGAACCGGTCGGCTCCGTGCCCGACCTCACCGCGCTGCGCGGGGCCGTCGCGCCGAATCTGCGCCAATTGGAGGCCTCGCTCAGTTCGATCCTGTCGTACAGCTTCTTCATCACGAAGCATATGAAGTCGGACCTGCGCGCGGGTCGGGTCAACGGCACGCTCCCGATCCTTTACGTATTTCTGGCGCGGTCGGGGAAGACCATTCGCGAGGTCGTCCCCGTGCGGCTCGACGGCAACGGAGCGGCGCAACTGGATCCGGATGCAGGCCGCGGGGTCGCGCAGGGCGTCAAGATCACCTTCGCTGGGACCGACGGCGAGGCGAAGACGCTGTATTACTTCAGCACGAACCTTGCCAATGACGGCGTCAAGAGCAGCGGCTTCCTCAAATTCTGCCAGACGCTCGCGCCTGGCGACAGCCTCATCAAGAGCGCGTCCTATCTCCTGCATTCGGGCGGCTTCACCGCGGTCCGCGATTTTTTGCTCGCCAACAGCGCAGTCCTCGTCCAGGACGATTCCGGCGTCCCGGTCGCATACTATGACCCCAAGAAATGGGAGCTGCAGCCGTTCGGCCGCTATCTTGGTCCGATCAGCATCTTCCCCGGCAAATACCAAGCGAAATATGCGGTCCTGTTCAGGAACAGCCGTCCCATCGATTTCGGCATCGGATATCGTTGGCGACCGAACGAGTTGAATCTTCTGGTCGCGGTCAAGACTGCGACCGAACCGGCCGAACCGAGCCCCGAGGCGTCCGCTCTGATCGCGCCCGAAGAGAAGGCCTCTGAAAGCAGATCCGCTCAGCCGAGCGCCAATCGGCAGTCCTCGACGCGTCAACGGCGAGCACGGGCATATGAGTCTCAGAGGGCGAGATGGCCCTTCGATTGGTTCCGGGCCGTTACGCCCCCCTGGGGCCGTTCGCGATAAGACGATCAGGGTCGCTCTGTCCGGCGAGGCGTTGGCCTGCAAGTCTTAGCCAAGAAGAGATATTCAACCCGTGGGATGCATCGAACACTGGCCGTTGCCCAAAACACTGGGCTTGACAGCCAGGCGCATTGACACCACTCAGCCATACAGGTCTGAGACATATGAAGGGCGGCCACGCCAAACTTGGGCGAGCCCTGGTCGAACTGCGTAAGCGTACAGCGGCGATCGCGTCGTCCTCTGCTTGCCAGGGAGGCCGTGAAAAATGCAATCACGCATCTCCAAAGCCAATTGCCGGCCAATCCGGACCGCCAATCCGTCTGAGTGGTCGGCCATCGACAGGTCAGCGAATCCAGCCCAGCGCAGGCTTAAGTGGTCAGCCGTGTTTGCGGCATGGTTTATGTTGCTTCTTCTGTTCGGCCCGGCGAACGCGCAGGACAAAGGCACGCTCAATCCCGTGCCTTTGCCGCCGCTCGCCAAGCTCGACGATCCCAACTTACCGGCCAAGCAACTGTTCGGCCGCCAGACGACGCCCACGCCCACGGCGACGCGCTCCATCGGGTTCTATGCGAAAGGATGCCTCGCGGGCGCGGTCGCACTGCCCGTCAACGGCGCGACCTGGCAAGTGATGCGGCTTTCACGCAACCGCTTTTGGGGCCATCCCAATCTGATCGAATTCATCGAACGATTGGCCGACAAGGCGTCGACCATCGGCTGGCCCGGTCTTCTGCTTGGCGACATGTCGCAACCGCGCGGCGGCCCAATGCTTGCGGGCCATGCGAGCCATCAGGTCGGTCTCGACGTCGATATCTGGCTCACCCCCATGCCCGACCACAGGCTCACGCGAGAAGACCGCGAACAGATGATGGCGACGGAGATCGTCGCCGCGGACGGCAAGGATGTCGACCCCAAAGTTTGGACGCCAGTCCATGTCGCGCTGATCAAGGCTGCGGCGGAGGATCCGCAGGTCCAGCGCATATTCGTGAATGCCGCGATCAAGAAGGCGCTCTGCCGGGACGCTGGCAACGATCGCGCCTGGCTGCAGAAAGTGCAGCCATGGTGGGGGCACGACTGGCATTTTCACGTCCGTCTCCTCTGCCCGGAGGATAGTCCGAACTGCGAACCGCAGCTGCAACGCGATGCGGGCGACGGCTGCCACGGCAAGGAATTGACCAGCAAAACTGCGCCGCTTCCCCAACCGGGCTCGCCACCCCCCACGCCGCGCCGCGGGCCCAAAATGACTGATCTGCCGGCGGCCTGTCGGGAGATCGTGATCGCGCCGTAATCCCGTTTCCCCGACAACCCGTGCCGATCGTGGCGCGCGATGCGACAGATCAAGCCGTCGAGGGCAGGCCGGACCAAAGAGGCATTCGCCGGAACGTGAAGGCCGAACCGATTGGTGGCTGCGCCGCGTATCGATCGTCTTTCCCGTCTGCGGGCGGCGGCTGCGTCAGCTATCGGAGCCGGACCAGGACAGCGCTCGCATCGTCGTATGTCTTGACCCGGGGGTATGCGAGGCCGCGGTCATCCGCAGTTTCTCGGGCGCGGAGTTCTGAGCAAAGCGGCGCCAATCCGTCTTCGACCGCCCTCCTCAGGAGCTGGTCAGGCGTCAGCATCGCGAAGACATCAACCAGTCGATAGAGACCATCGCTCACGGCAAGCAGATGCTGGACTGCTTGCGCATGGAGGGTTTGTCGCTTCACGCGATCGTGCCAGGCGAGGGTCGGATGCACGATCGAATATCCGTATTCCATGTTCGCGAACTCGCGCAGGGATCGGATAAAAGGCTTGAGCCGCGGCCAGGGGTCTTCGCCGGGATAGGTTGCGAGCAGCCGGGCTCGCTCCTGGATTATCAGCAACTCCGCATGCGCCCTTTCCGAGGGGTCGAACTGTTGAATCTCGCCGGCTTGATTCTCGACGATGATTCGGCAGTCCCCAAGGCCGAGCAGGTGAACCGTATCGCGGTCCAGCACCGACAGGGCAAAAGCCGCGGTCGGTTGCTCAATCGGCGCGCGGTCCTGCAGCTGATTGGCGCTGTTGAACTGCGCGCTGATGCCGCTTTCGATCGCGCGCAAGGCAGCAGAGGGTTCGACCGGAGAGCGCGCGAAAGCAGCCTGAAGCCCGTCATTCAAGTGCATCGCCAGCCAAGCGGCGTCGGTCAGAAAGGGGACCAATGGCGGCAGGTCGGAAACCCCGGTTGCTCCGTCAATGACCCAGGCAGCGTTGTTTGCCGCTCCAACCGCGTCTTCGTTAAGATCTGACGTCGGAGAGGGAATTGAAATGTGATCGATCACTTCGAAGCGCACGACATTCGCTCCGCTCATTCCAGTTTGCAGCGCCAGTTCCGCGTCGCGTTTGGCACGACGCGGCTGGCGACCTCCGGAAGCGCACCGTTACGCATCAAGTAAGCAATGGTGCGACCGACGTCGGCATTGCTGGCGGGGGCCGGACCAACGAATTGCTGTTTTTTGAAGTCCGGCCCCTGCATGGCCATGAAGCTCTAGGTGTCGGCTCGGCTGAACGAGCCATGCATTCCCTGGCCTTGCTGGAGCACGGTGTCCGCGACCTCGACGGTGCAACGGACCGGTCCTCCGCAGACGGTGTCGAAAGAACGGAAACTGATGACATTGGCCGGATGCGGCGTAATGGCCGTCCCCTCGAGCGCAATATCGTCGAGCGTCAGCGCGCTGGAATGTTTTCCGAGTTTGGAATCGACGAAGATGCCGCTGACGTAGTCTTGCGTCATCGGCAGGCCGTAAGCATTATCCAATCTAGATATGGAGACGCGGCGCCTTAGCGCGCGGCGCCCGCTTCCCCAACCTCCGGAATTTGCGTTCGGCGACGCTTACTGCGGCCGCGCGCTGTCCGTCAGCTTCTTGAGTTTGTCGATTGCCGCTTTGGCGTTCTGACCAAGGTCCTTCGCGCTTTCCGTCGTAAGCTTCGCGGCGGTTTCGCCCAATTCCTTCGCTTGTTCGCCAAGGACCTGGATCTGCGACCGAACGAACTCGGTTTGCTTCTTGACGACTTCCTCCAGGTTCTGAGACTGCGCAAGGTTTTGGGCGTATTCCAGCGCCGACAACACGTTGCGCTGGGCGAAGTCGATCGCCTTCCTGCCGACGTCCTGAGCGCCGGCTTGGCCCGTCTTCAACCACTGATCAAGCGCGGAAAGAGCTTCCTGGGCCGTTTGCATGGAGTTCTCAAAAGCATGCTTCGCCTGCTCAATGCCACGCTCGGCCATGCCCCGCAGTTCCGCGGGAACCTCGAATTTAGGAGCTTCAGTCATATCGACCTCCTGTACGCAAGGACTGTGGGCTTATTATCTACCATGGACTTTGTTGCACTGCAACATAAATGCTGCTCCATCGAGCGAGAACACTTCCACGCGACTCAGGGGGTTGCTTTACAGCCTCGTTCAGCGTCGCGAATCACTAAGCGTTAGAGAGAACCGAGCCGGACAGAGCAATCCTCGCAGCGGTGCGCATGATTCGAAAAACTCCGTTAGAATCAAGGAGTACTGGAGGGCTTGCAGCGCAGCATGACGTATTGTAAAGGTCCCAGCCGTGATCAACAGAAGGACGGCAATCGGCCCAATGCGTTTCGGCAGGCGCCCGGTGCGCGTTCAGTTTGGCGCGTTTATAAACCGTTAGCCATAACCACTGAGGGAGCCGCCTGGACTTGTCTGAGCGAAAGGAGGCTCGGCATGGAACTGCCTTTGGAAGACCGCATCCGCCAACGTGCCTATTTTCTCTGGCTCGACAACGCTGGGGCAGGCAACGACGTTTATTTTTGGCTGGCGGCCGAGAGCCAGATCTTGGCGGAAGTCGCGATGGAAGCCGAGACAGCGCGCCAGCTCGCGGAAGCAACGGCAAGGTTGGACCCTGCCCGGCGGGTCAATGCGCTGGTGTTGCTCGAATCTGAGTCCGATTGTGATCAGGCCGCATAGGGCCTTGCCGGTTGACGGTATCTTTGGCCGATGCGCCGGCTTAACCATTGGAGTGCAGCCGGCGCCGCATATCCGGACCGTGCCGCGGCATCGCTCTTAAAGACGTACGACTTTAATCGCTTTTCGTGATTTCGCAGGTTGAGCCCGGAACAAAGAAGTAAGAAGGCAAATGCGAAAACTAGCCGTCCCTCTCGCCGCTATTCTCCTCGCGCTATCGGTTCTGGCGCTGGTGCCGGGTGTCCCGACGTCATATCGGGCCATCTCGTCGATCGCGATTGCGGGCGCCGCTGTTCTGTTGCTCGTCGCCCTCCTCGCCGATCGCCCGAAGGCCGAATCCACTCTCCCGGCCGCCAAAACGGCCGGCCCGGTCGCTCCAATGCCAATTGCGAACCAGGCCGACTCGGAGGTCGTCAATTTCCTCGCCATCCTCCAGGAAAGAGGACGCTTCGTCGACTTTCTGATGGACGACATCGCCGGTTACAGCGACGCCCAGGTGGGCGCGGCGGGACGCGTTCTCCACGGCGGATGCAAAGCCGTATTCCTCGAACATTTCGGGATACGCCCGATGCGCGAAGAGAGCGAGGGATCGAAGGTCACGGTCCCGACCGGATACGCACCGGACGACTACCGCCTAGTTGGCAAGATCAGCGGCGAGGCGCCGTTCACCGGGACGCTCGTCCATCACGGGTGGCGGGTGGAATGGGTAAAGCTCCCACGTCTGTTGCGGGCGAGCCCTGACCGGCTGCCGGCGATTGCTCCTGCCGAGGTCGAACTCCGGTAATAACTCCTCGGAACGGCACGGGCCCGTTTCAGCACATCGCCGGCGGCGCACGTCACGCAAATCGCAGCCGTCTTCATCAGCATTTCAGCGGCAATAATGTAGCGCTTTTCCATGGCCCCTCGGTTCAGTCTCGGCATCGACCTCGGCACAAGCAACAGCGCGATCGCGCTGTCGGAGGTCGATAGCGACCAAACGCATATTATCGAAATCACCCAGGTCTTGGGGCCCAATCAAATTGGTGAAAAACCGACCCTGGCTTCGGCGCTTTACATTCCCCATCCGGACGAATTTCCCGAGGGCGCGTTCCCGGTGCCGTGGCGGACCGACGCGCATGGCCTGATCATCGGCCATTTCGCGCGCGAGCACGGCGCGCTGGTTCCCGACCGCCTGGTCACGTCGGCGAAATCTTGGCTGTCGAATCCGCATATCGATCCCCGGCAGCGGACCCTTCCGTGGAAATCGGAGATCAAAGAGGAGCGACTCTCCGCGTTCGACTGCTCGCGCAGCTATCTCGAGCATATGCGGGAAAGCTTTTCCTACGCGGTGCGCAACCAGGGCAAAGACTTGGACCTCGCGGACGGCCAGGTGGTGCTGACCATTCCAGCCTCCTTCGATGACATTGCGAGAAACCTGACCGCGGAAGCGGCAGAGGCTGCCGGCCTCGGTAAAGTCGTGTTGCTGGAGGAGCCGCTCGCTGCGTTCTATGCTTGGACTGCCCACGCCGGAAAAGATTGGCGCACCCATGTTCGCCCCGGCGACATCGTCCTCGTCTGCGACGTCGGCGGCGGGACGGCCGACTTCAGCCTTATCGCGATCTCCGAGAAGGATGGCGCCCTCGACCTCAACCGCATCAGCGTTGGCGAGCACATCTTGCTCGGCGGCGACAATATGGACTTAGCGCTTGCCTATGCGCTCCGCGCCAAGCTCGAGGCGGACGGCAAGTCGATCAGCGACATGCAGTTTCTGTCTCTCATTCATTCCGCCGGCAAGGCCAAGGTCGCGTTGCTCGAAGATGAAACGATGGCCGCGTTTCCGATCGCGGTGCCGACCCGCGGATCGAGTTTGCTTGGCAAGACGGTCTCGACGAAGCTCGAACGGCCGACCGTCGAGCAGATCGTCCTTGACAGCTTCTTCGCGATCACCGCCATCGATGATCTTCCGAAGCAAACACGGCGCGTGGGGCTGCAGGAGTTCGGCCTTCCTTATGCGGCGGATCCTGTCATCAGCAAGCATCTCGCCCGCTTTCTCACGCGCAGCCTGGAGAATGTGCGCTCCAGCGAGACGCTGTCCTCCCTGGTCAGCGCCGAGGCTCGCTCGAAGGCGTTCTTGGCGCCCACCGCGGTGCTGTTCAACGGCGGCGTCTTCAACGCCGCTGCGCTGCGACGGCGCGTCCTCGACATCCTGACCGGCTGGAACGAAGGCCAGCCTGTTCGTGAACTTGCGGGACACGAGCCGGATTTGGCGGTGGCCAAGGGGGCGTCCTTCTTCGGCCGCAACCGCATCACCGGAAAAGGAATCCGCATCAAGGCGGGCGCATCGCGATCCTATTATATCGGACTTGAGACATCGATGCCCGCGGTGCCCGGTTTCAGCCCGCCGCTGAAAGCGCTATGCGTCGTGCCGCAAGGGATGGAGGAAGGCTCCCAAGTCTTTATCGACGCGCGCGACCTCGCCCTGGTGACGGGACAGCCGGCGGAATTCCGATTTTTTTCGTCGGAGGTGCGTAGCGGCGACACGCCAGGCCAGATCATCCCCGACGCCGAACGAGAGCTGCTGGAAATCAGCCTGCTCGAAGTCAATCTGGAGGCGGTCGAGGACATTCCGCCGGGGCAGCCGGTGCCGGTGCAGATCAATTCCGTCATTACGGAGGTCGGCACCCTTGAGCTTTGGATGAAGCACATCAATTCCGATCGCCGCTGGAAGGTCGAATTCCTGGTCAGGACCGAATAGCCGCAGCGAGCCGAACAACTCATTACTGGGACAGGTCGCACATGGACAGCTGATGGCGCAGCCCAAATTCAGCATCGGCATCGATCTTGGCACCAGCAACTCCGTGTTGGCGTTTTCTTCGCTTTCCGGCCCGGGCGTTTCGGACGTTCTTCCTGTTCCGCAGTGGGATACGCCGTCGACGGCGATCGATTCGGCGACGCTGCCTTCCTTCCTCTATCTGCCGGAAGAAGCAATCGCCGCACAGATCCGGGGGCGCGGCTTCGATGTCGGCGGGTGGGTCGTGGGCAGGCTGGCGCAACGCAAAGCCAGCGAAACCCCCGGACGCGTCGCCGGTTCGGCGAAATCCTGGCTCTGTCATCACGCGGCCGACCGCTCGGCGGCCTTCCTGCCGTGGGGATCGGATGAGCTGACGGAGCAGGAGAAAATCTCTCCTGTTTCCGCGTCAGCGTTGCTTCTCGGCCATCTTCGCGCAGCATGGAACGCCCGCTTTGCCGAGCAACGCGCCGCATTCGATGCGCAGCACGTCACGATTACCGTTCCTGCATCCTTCGATGCGGTCGCGCAGCGGCTGACGCTTGCCGCCGCGCAGCAGGCCGGTTTCCCCGACCATGTGCGCCTGCTCGAGGAGCCGCAGGCGGCGTTCTATCGCTGGCTGGAACAGCAGGCCGCGTCCAGCGAACCGCTGAATGGGCTTCCGAATCCGCCGACCGGCGTGTGCCATGTGTTGGTGATCGACGTCGGGGGCGGCACTTCGGATTTCAGTCTGTTCGAGCTGCACCGGCAGGAGGGCAATCAGCATCCCGTCATCAAGCGGATCGCGGTGAGCGATCACATCCTGCTCGGTGGCGATAATATGGATCTTGCGATCGCCCATCTGCTCGAACCGCGTCTCGCGGTGGGCGGGAGCGGACTGTCCGGCGGGCAGTGGGACCATCTGGTCGCCGCATGCCGCTCTCTCAAGGAAAAGGTGCTGAGTAGCGACGCAGCGCCGGATGAAAGCTTCACGGTCTCGATTCCCGGACGCGGTTCCAATCTCCTCGCCGGCGCGCTGTCGGCGCCGGTGACGCGCGCGGAGTTGGAAGGGCTCATTCTGGATGGATTCTTTCCCGACTGCCTGTCGACCGACCGGCCGAGGCGGGCGCTTGGCGCGATCAAGGAGTGGGGACTTCCGTATGCCTTCGACGGCGCGGTCACCCGACATCTCGCCGCGTTTCTGCACGGCCGACCCGGCGTCGACGCCGTCCTATTCAACGGCGGCGCCCTGAGTCCGCCACGCTTGCGCGACAAGATGCGCGAACAGATCGGCAGGTGGCAGGATGGGCGTCTGCCGCAGGTTCTGGAGAACCCTGAACTCGATCTCGCGGTCGCACGGGGCGCGGCTTATGCGGGCCGGCCGCTGCGCCAGAAAGGCAGCCACATCGAAGCGGGCGCCGCCCGCGCGGTCTTTCTCGAAGCGCACAGGAAATCCGTCGCGCGCGGCGAGGAGACGGCGCGACGCTCGCTGGTTTGCATTCTTCCGCACGGCGCCCCCTCCGAGCGCACCTATGAGGTCGCGGACCTGGATCTCCACCTCCGCGTCAACACGCTGGTGCGCTTTCAGATCTACACGTCGACGCGTCACGACGAGAATAACGCGGGCGACGTTGTCGAAATGTCCCCGAACGAGTTTAGCGCCCTGCCCCCGCTTGAGACGATCGCAACGGTTCCGGAGTTGGCGAGCGAAACGGAATCCGTGATCCCTGTCGCGCTGGATGCCAAGGTGAATGAACTGGGTCTGCTGCAGGTCTCGTGCCGGAGTCTCGCGCCGGACGTCCTGCATGCCTGGCCGCTCGAATTCAACCTGCGCCCGCTTGAACGCGACCCTTCCCGGCCGGCGGTCGAGCCCCCAAAGCCGACGCAGGCCGAACCCGCTGTCGCGCCGGACGTCCTTGCGGCCGCTGGGGAGCGGATCAGCGTCGCATTCACGCCGCAGCCCCGCAAGGGCGAGAAGCCGACCGCGTCGCGGCTCCTTCAGAACTTGGAGAAAATCCTCGGCCAATCCAAAGGCGATTGGAATGCGATCCTCCTGCGCGACCTCTGGACAAGCCTCGAGGCAAGCCAATCCGGGCGAGCGCTTTCGGTCGAACACGAGGAGACGTGGCTGATCCTCGCTGGATTCCTGCTGCGGCCGGGCTTTGGCGTGGCGATGGATGAGCTTCGCATCGACGCCCTGTGGGGCATCTGCTCCGGCGGACTGCGTTTTCCCGGCAAGCGAACCAAGCTTCAGGAATACATCCTGTGGAGACGTTTGGCGGGCGGCCTCACACGCGAACGGCAGGAGCGTCTGCTCGCAGCGGAAAAAGACAAGATGTTCCAGCAGAAAAACGTTCCCCCTGAACTGATCCGCATGGTCGGCTCATTCGAACGGATCGGGCCCGAACTCAAGGCGGAGCTGATCGGGCGCTTTATCGAAACGGTCGTGGAGCTTGCGTCTCAACGCAAGCACTGCGCCCCCTATCTCGCAGCGCTCGGACTGCTTCTCAATCGGACGCCGTTCTACGGCGGGCCGGAAAGCGTCGTGCCGCCGGCGCTCGTGGAACGGGCTTATGAGGCGTTTCGCCGGTTTGATTGGACCGATCCGGAATTTGCGGAGGTGCAGGTCCTGTTCCAGCGCGCCGCTCGCGCCATTGATGACCGCCGCCTCGACCTGTCGCGATCGCTGCGCAATCAGATCGCCAACAAATTGGAGAAATGCGGAATTGCGTCAACCAAGACCAGCCGCATCAGAAATGTCACGCCGATTGAGCGCGCCGAACGACTCAGTTTGTACGGGGAGGCTGTGCCGCCTGGATTGATCCTCAATGAATTTTGAACTGCGCGCGTCCGCGGAGGGTTCGTCGTGGGCAAGCGCGTTCTGCTGAGACCGATAAAAATCTTGGGACGGTATTTTGCATTCCCGAACACTTGCTGATGGAGATTGATCCGGTCATGCACGACGAAATCATCATCTGCGGCAACGAGGCTGTCACAGCCGGTCATCCAAAATCGCCCTCCGCTGTTGCGGGCGGACCGACTTTAGCATGACACTGCGCTCGTACAGGGTGTCCGCCAACTGTTCGATAACATGTTCGTAGCGTGAGCGGCGAACCACAGAGGGATCCATGGCTCGCCTGAAAGTGCGATTCGAATGGCTCACCGGCCTGAAACAACCGATCTTCCGCAACGTGCGCCTGGTCGGCAGCTGGGACCGGCATGGCCGCTATTCTAATCACCGGCGCACCATCGCCATGAAGGAGTTCACCGCACCGGACGGCTGTCCGGCTTGGCGCGCCGACGTCATGCTCGACAATGGGCAACGGGGGTGGACCTTCCGTTGGAGCGTCCTCGTCGACACCCAACACCGGAAAGGCGCATCGGGCATCTCGACCGAGGTCGGCGACCCAAACTCGAGTGCGCAGTACCGCAGCTTTGAACTTCGCGCAGACGGGCAGCTCGAACGTTACTGGTTCACCCACTGCCGCCGGCTCGGCGCCAACAAGCTTTGGCTCGAGGGCAAGAAGAAACCCGCCCTTCAATTTTCTGTTTGGGCCCCCAACGCCCGCGAGGTCGCCGCCGTCATCGGCGATCCCGCGACCGGATACATCTGGAGCAACGGACGTGGCGTAAAGCACGCCTTCCGACTGAAAAAAAGAGCCGATGGCAGCGGCATTTGGGAGAGCGATCCCGCGGACCCCGCGCTCGCGGATTTCGCGAGGTGGGATCACCAGTCCTACATGTTCTGCATTCGCAAAGATGATGGTTCCTTCGCTTACCGGACGGACCTCCATTCGCGCTGCCAAATCGGTTCCGGACATAAGAAGCCTGAGAATCCGCGCGATGGCGAGGCCCCCTGGAACCACACCCGCCACGATCTCGACGGCGCGAAAAGCTGCTCGATCGTCATCGATCCGGAGGTCGTGAGCAGCCACCTCGACGATGACGCCTTTCCGCCGGCGCAATCGTTGGACGACGCCGACTTCTGGGCGAGCGAATATGATCGGCGCCGGCCAGTGCCCAGACGCCTGGATGAACTCGTCATCTACGAAATGCATGTGGATGGCCTCGGCGCCGGAAAACGCGATGCGGTCGGCAACCCACTGCCAGGGTCATTCCACGACGCGGTCGACCTGCTCGATCATTTGGTCGAACTCGGCGTCAACGCAATCGAGTTGATGCCGCTGACGGAAGCCGAGGGCTGGAGCTGGGGATACGGCACCTCGCATTACTTTGCTATCGAGCATTCCGGTGGAGGTCCCCATCGATTCAAGCATTTTGTGCGCGAATGCCACCGGCGCGGGATCGCCGTGCTGGTCGATGTCGTCTACAATCATTTCATCCACGACGCCGAGCGCGCGCAGTGGATGTACGACAGCAACAGACATTCCAAGAACATCTATTACTGGTTCCAAGGAAAGGAAACCGACTGGCCGCGGCCGGAGGGCGGCTACCTCAGCAACGGATCAAGCGGCGCCACTCCGAATTTTCGCAGCGAGATGGTTCGGAAACTGTTCATCAGCAGCGCGGCCATGCTGTTGAGCGAGTTTCGCGTCGACGGATTCCGCGTTGACCTGACCCAATCGTTTCACCGCGACAACGTGATCGAAGGGAACGGCGCGATCTGCGCGGAAGCCAACCTGCTCGGAACCAAGTTCCTACGTGAATGGGTGCGCACGCTCCGCCTGCTCAACCCCGCGGTCATGCTGACCGCCGAAGACCACACGAGCTGGAATGCAATCACCGAACCGCAGGAGCGGGGCGGGATCGGTTTTGACATGACCTGGTGGGCGGAGTGGTACCATCAACTGATCGGCGACTCGCAAAACGATTCACGCCAGGCCCGCCTCCTGCATTTCGCCGGATTCGGCGGCAACGAGCCGCTCGCGATGTCGTCGCTCGCCAAGGCGCTGCCGAAAACCCCCGGGCGCATCATCTATCACGAGTTGCACGACCAGGCGGGCAACGCCTCCTACTGGGACGGACCGCGCGAGGTGCATTCGGCCCGCACGATCCAGACCGCCGTCAACGGCAGCCTGGACGGCAACCGAGCTTGGGCGGAAGCGCGTTGTCGGGTCGTTTCCGGCCTTACTCTTCTCGCTCCGGGGATTCCGATGTTTTTCATGGGTGAGGAGGTGGGCGCGAAGGAGCCGTATCGTTACCACGACTGGCTTTTTCACCGGGAGGACTTCCAGGCGCTTCGGGAAACGAGCGGGGCAAAGCTATTCAATTTCTACCGCGACGTGATCCGTCTGCGTCGGCAGCACGGAGCGTTGCGATCGCCGCATGTCGAGGTTCTCCATGTGCACGACGCCAATCGCGTGATCGCTTTCCGCCGATGGCTCGGGGATCGGGAGTTTCTCGTTATCGCGAGTCTCAGCAATACCCCATTCGCCGGCGGCTACCAGATTTCACATAACGCATTGCGTCGCGGCTTCTTCATCGAGGCGCTCAACAGCGATGCGCCGGCCTACGGGGGCGGCGGCATGACGAACAAGGGACGGCTGATCCCTTCCCGTGGGACGTTGAACGCCACCCTGCCGGCGAACGGCATCGTCGTTTTCCAGCATGTCTCGACGCGGTCTCTTACCGGCTTTTTGAAACTCATCGTTTTGGTTTTGGTTGGCTGGGCTCGCCGCCTCGTGAAAAGGTGACGCGACAAGCATTTGGAAACCGAAGAGCCGCGCCCGCCATCCGTCCCGGGGCGCCCGAACCCAGGAGCGCCCCGCTGCGTGCCTACGCTCGCCACGGTTATTTGCCCGTCCAACAAAACCACACGTCCTCGATTCGTGTCGCTAGAGCGAATTCCGTTCCAACGGAATCGGAATTCGCTCTCGTTATCCCTCAGTGGTCGCATTTTCTGCGGCGAACCGGTTTCCACTTCGCCGGAAAATGCTCTAACCGGCGATCCCCGCGACCGGCATGGATTTGCCCGCGGGTCGCAACATTCTTACGTGGCGTGCGTTAGACCGGTATCAGGAGGTGGCAAATGAGCGAATACAAGATTGCGGTCATTATCGGCAGCCTTCGCCGCGACTCGTTCAACCGCAAGCTGGCCGGAGCGCTGAAAATGTTAGCTCCGGCTGAGTTCTCGTTTCACGACGTGCAAATCGGGGACTTGCCTCTGTACAATCAAGATGACGACAACGCCCAAGCCCCCTCAGTCAAGCGACTCAAGTCGGAGATCAAGGCCGCCAGCGGGCTCTTGTTCGTGACGCCGGAGTACAACAGGTCTATTCCAGGCGTTCTCAAGAACGCGATCGACAACGCGTCTCGACCTTACGGCCAGAGCGCCTGGGCTGGAAAGCCTGCGGGGGTCATCGGCATTTCGATTGGGGCGATCGGAACGGCTGTCGCTCAGCAGCACTTGCGCACCATCCTCGCCTATCTCGACGTTCCCACGCTTGGCCAGCCCGAGGCTTTCATCCAGATGAAGGACGGTCTGTTCGAGGCGGATGGCCGAATCGGGTCGGGGAGCCAGAAATTCCTCCAGGGCTGGATGGATCGTTACGTCGCGTGGATCAAGATGCACGCGGCGTAAAGCGGCCGGCTGTTTAACGGCGGGATCCTTTTCCAGTGCGCGTCATCTCCCCACGGCCGAATGTCGGGCGCGGCTTGATGAACCCAGCAGGTCGCTGCGGGCACTTTTGCCGTCCAGTGGCGTAGATCACAGCCGTATGGGGAAGTCCCGGGCTACTCTTTGTTCCGTGAGCAAGTTCCTCCTTGCACACAGCCACTGGCAGGCGGCCGCTCAACAGCCGCCTGCCTTCTTTCTAAGAGGCCGCGCCTCCCGCATGTTGCATGGCCGCCTGGTGCTCCAGTCCCCGCCCGCTTGCCCCTCAGGGGTTGGTCAGGATCGAGTCCCGTGGCGGTATTTCTTATGGGCCGGCCGGTCCGCCGAAATACCCCCCTGGCCATAGAACGGATTTTGTACGCATGCGCCGCCAATCCCGCGAACCGCTTGCTGACATTGCTCGAGAGTCGCGAAGTAGCAGTTTGTGCCTCCACCTGGTCCATCCACAAGCATAAGGTTCCCGGTCCGGTGGGCATATTCGGCACACCACGGGTACACGGGGTAGCTCTGCGCATTCGTTGGCGGCACGTCGGGCGTCCAGAGAGTGGAGAACGCCGCAAGTCCGAAGACGGCGATCTGCATCGTGGCCTCCTGAAACAAGACGAATGAGAGTGTGCCCTTCGCATCGGGCTTCCTCGACCAGCCGCGCGAGCGTGCGGCGGCTTTGCGCCCGCCGCGTAGAGCGTGAGCCTGAGCACGCGATCGTCGCTCCGGACACGGCGCCGTAAAGACGCGCGCTGAGATACGAAGAGTTTCGATCCCGGTTCTTTTCGCTCGGCGCGGGTTCAACTTCTTCGGGCTGTTCCGCTGAGGATTGCTCCCGTCGACTTATCGCGCGCCCGCGTTGATCGCGCGGGCGAGCGCACGGCCGATGCAGTCGTACCTGTGTGGTTCCCGAAAATCCCATCCGGCCGGATTCGCATGCTGAGGCAGAATCAGCGCATGATCGGATTTGATGCTTGCGCTCCTACGGCTGCTCGCAGTCTTTATCGCCAATCTATTCAAGTCGCGACGTCGGCTTGAGGCTGAGATCCCCTGCCTCCGTCATCAGCTCAATATCGCCTTGAGGCGACAACGGGCACGCCTGCCGTTGCGCGGTAGCGATCGTGCGTTATACCCGGCTGTGGCCGAGCCTGCTCGGTACGATCCAGGTGGTTGAGCCGGCGACGATCCTGCGGTGGCATCGAGCAGGACTCAAGCGCTGTTGGTGCTGGAAATCACGAAAGCGGCGGGGCGACCGCGGATTGATCGCGACCTGCGCGATCTGATCCGACGAATGAGCCAGGAGAACCCGCTGTGGGGTGCTCCCCGGATCCATGGTGAATTGCTCAAGCTTGGATTCGATCTCGCTGAGTCGACGGTCTCCAAGTACATGATCCGAGGACGGCGTCCACCCTCGCAGAACTGGAGGACATTCCTGCGCAACCATGCGGAGGCGATCGCTGCGATTGACCTGTTCGTAGCAAGCGCCTAACAAGGCCTAACTAATCCGAACATTGCCGAACAGTTTTCTCCCCCTATCTCCTGTTTAATGGGCTTGTTTTCGGCCCTTTGTGCGCCTATGTTTGGCACAAAGGCGAACAGTGCATAACAGGGTCGCCTGTGTCCCCCATGTGCACCCTGGAGGCGGATCAATGGCCCGCGTTCTTACTGACGCCGCGGTCCGCAAATTTCGGCCCGGTCCCCAGCGCCGAGTCATCCGTGATGCCGCCGCAACCAGCCTGTACCTCGTCATTCAACCTAGCGGACACAAGAGCTGGATGATGCGATTCCGCCGTCCTGGCGGGAAGCCCGGCAAGATCGTGCTTGGACCCCTCGATGCGTCGGGGCGTGAGCTGATGGGTGAGCCGCAGATCGGGCAGCCACTTTCACTTGTAGCCGCTCGGGCGCTTGCAGCGGCGGTACATCGTGAGCGCGCATTGGGGCGTGACCCAGTCGGCGACCATAAGGCTAGAAAACATCGTCAGCGAGCCGAAATCGCGGAGCGCAGTGCTAGCTCGTTTGCGTTCGCCGCGCGCCAGTTCATCGAGGAGCACGCGCGTCCTCATACGCGCCGCTGGCCGGAAGCGGCACGGATGTTGGGATATCAGCCCGAAGACTTGTCGCCGATCCCGGGCGGCCTCGTCGTGCGCTGGGGCGATCGGCCGGTCGGGGAGATCGATGGCCACGACGTCTGGGGCGTGATCGACGAAGCGCGACGCATTGGTGTGCCCGGTCGCGAGGTGCGCAATCCCGGCATCTCCGAGGCGCGCGGACGGGCTCTGCTCGCCATCTTGAGCAGCCTGTTCGGATGGCTGCTACGTCAGCGCCGCGTGACTACGAACCCGTGCGCCGGAATCCATCGGCCGCCGGCATCGAAGCCACGCGAGCGCGTGGTGAGTAGTGACGAGCTGCGGCGGCTGTGGCTGGCTTGTGACGAGGTCGAGGAGCCATTCCGATCGATCTTCCGGTTGCTGGCTTTGACCGGCCAGCGCTTAAACGAGGTCGCCGGCATGCGTCGCGAGGAGCTGCGCGACGACGGGATGTGGCATCTATCCGGTAGCCGCACCAAAAACCGTCTGGCACATTTGGTACCGCTGCCAGCCCTGGCGCTATCGATCATTGCTGGCATGCCGGCGGGGCGAACTCAATTTATCTTCACCACGAGCGCCGGCCGTCCGCCGACGAGTTGGAGTGGGCCCAAAGCCAGGCTCGACGCTGCCATGCTCACACTCGCGCAAGAGGAACGTGGCCCGGATATAGTGATCGAGCCTTGGCGTCTTCACGATCTGCGCCGCACCTTCGTCACCGGCCTTGTTGAAATGGGTGTGCCGCCGCACGTCGTCGAGCAGACCATCAACCACATCTCGGGAACGCGAGCCGGTGTGGCAGGTATTTACAACAAAAGTCAGCTTCTTACGGAACGGCGCGCCGCATTGGAGCGCTGGGCCGCGCATGTCGAACGCCTTGTCGCCGGCAAGCCGACGGAGAAAATCGTGAACTTGCCCGTCCGGGAGAGGGCGTGATGATCGATCCAGTGCCGGTTGGGTATATCGAACTCAATCAGGCGGTGCCGCGTCGGGCGGACGACATCTCCGATCGCGAATATCAGGAAAGGATGCAACAGTTCCGCGAGCAAATGCGTCGCGTTAGGTCGCTTTTTCAAAAGGGGAATGAGCAATCTCAAAACGAAAGTGAAATAGAGCCCGCGAACCTTAACCCCGATCCAGCAAGCCTATCTTGGGCGAAGCGAGAGTTCGCAATGAACGACCTATACGCCGCGCTATGCGACGGAAGCCTGCTTGCGATGGTGCGTGATCCAGTCTCGGGCGAGATGTTTAAGCTTACTACCTCGGACTGGCGCGGCGCCGCGTTCTGGCGCTACATCATCATCGGTGGCGGCGTGCGCGCAGCAGCGTGCGAAGACATCGAACGTCACGACGGGCGAAGGGTGCTGATCGAAGAAGTCGCGTTCGATTTGTGGCTGAAGAAACAGGTGCGATGCCGACCTCAGCCTGCCGAGGAGGCTTGTGGGAAGTGGCTGGAGGGTCTCATGCGCACAAGCCCCGAGCGACGGCCCAAGCCGAAGGCCAAATTGCGCGACGAGGCTATACGGAAATTTGGTGTGCCGGGGCGCAAGTTCGATCGCATCTGGGACGACAAGCGCAAGATCACCGGAGCAAACTGGGGCGATTCGGGAGCGCCGACCAAGCAGCCGCAATAATCAAATCACCGCACCAAAAAGAATTGTTGCGGAATTTTTTTCGCCGCTACGCGGATTATTAACGTGGTTCCGATATTGCTAACGGAGCCACCTTTCCATGTCCTCGAATGCTGCTCCCGAGCACGATGAACTTGTGCCTGACCCGCAGGTTCAGCGCGAATTGGGTATCACCGCGATGTCGATTTGGCGCTGGGATCGTGACCAGACGCTCATCGAGGCGGGCTGGCCGCCGCCGATCCGCATCAGGAACCGCAAGTTTCGTTCTCGGCGCGCCTTGGAGGCTTTAAAGGCGGGTATGGCCAGTCGTGCGATCGCGCAGCGTGCCAAGACGGGAGAGGCGCGATGACCCAGGACCCCAAACTCGACCCGTTCGATCTTGAAAGGCTCGTCCTATCCCAAAACTTCGCCGAAACTGCGGGCGTAAAAAAGCTGCTGACGATCGTGCCGGTGCGGAAGCCTAACGCACAAGACTTTGTCCGGACCCATCCGAGCCCCGCCTACCGGCGCGATTTTCTCTTGCTCGACCTAAAGGATGAACGCGAGCAATATCTCGTTCGGCCCGAGATGGCGAACGAGACAAGCGCAAGATCACCGGAGCAAACTGGGGCGATCCGGGAGCGCCGACCAAGCAGCCGCAATAATCAAATCACCGCACCAAAAAGAATCGTTGCGGAATTTTTTTCGCCGCTACGCGGATTATTTACGTGGTTCCGATATTGCTAACGGAGCCACCTTTCCATGTCCTCGAATGCTGCTCCCGAGCACGATGAACTTGTGCCTGACCCGCACGTTCAGCGCGAATTGGGCATCACCGCGATGTCGATTTGGCGCTGGGATCGTGACCACACGCTCATCGAGGCGGGCTGGCCGCCGCCGATCCGCATCAGGAACCGCAAGTTTCGTTCTCGGCGCGCCTTGGAGGCTTTCAAGGCGGGTATGGCGAGTTGTGCGATCGCGCAGCGTGCCAAGACGGGAGAGGCGCGATGACCCAGGACTCCAAACTCGACCCGTTCGATCTTGAAAGGCTCGTCCTATCCCAAAACTTCGCCGAAACTGCGGGCGGCGTGCTCCGATGAAACGCAAGCGCAAAGCCAAGATCAGTCACGCTCCGAAGAGCACTGCGGCATATAAAAAATCTTTTTTGGAAAAACTCGAAAAAGGTATCTCGCCACGATATGCTGCGAAGCTTGCCAGAATTGCGCGCTCAACGATTTATAATTGGAAGCGCGACGACGCGGAGTTTGCTGCAGCGTGGGACGATGCGATTCAAACCGGCGTTGATTTGGTCGAGACACGCCTGGTGCAGCGCGCGATCAAGAACAGCGACAGCAATGCGCAATTCTATTTGCGTGCGCATCGACCGGAGACTTATGGGCGCCATGAGACCTCGCCGAATGTTGTTAAGCGTATGACGCTGGAGGAATCGCGTGAGCGCCTGCGTCAGCTCGGCGTGCCGTTGCCGATGATCGAAGGCGATTGCGTGGACGAGGATATTACAGTGCCTCAAGCAATTGAGGGTGATCGTATCGATGAGTGATCTGCTGTGGATGCTGGGCATCAGGCCGCGTGGCAAGGCGACTGCATATTGGTCGCAGTGTGTGAAATACTGGGTGTGCTGCCCGCGTTGTGGTCAGTGGATGCAGATTACACTGGTTTGAATCGCATCGTCCAACGTTGCAGCAAATTCCGCATCGTCGCGCTTCCAATTATAAATCGTCGAGCGCGCAATTCTGGCAAGCTTTGCGGCATATCGTGGCGAGATGCCTTTCTCGAGTTTTTCCAGAAAAGATTTTTTATATGCCGCGATAGTTTTCGGAGCGTGACTCATCTTGGCTTTACGCTTGTGTTTCAACGGAGCACGCCGCCCCTACTTGTCTCCTCCATAGGGGGAGTCCAAATGTGTCCACTTACTCTGGAAGGAGCTGAAGAGGGCGGCGCTAAAGTGCCGCTTCACCGACTCCCACGCGCCGCGCGCGGTAATGCGGCACCGTCTATATTCCCATCAGCGTCGAAGGGTGTCGGTAGCGCGGGCGTGTAGCCCGACAATTGGGAAACATGTCGACCGGTGGCAGCCATTGTTATTGCCTTACACGACTTTCAAATGACAGGGGCCCTTTAGGCCGCAAAGGACAGGAGTCCTTTAGGCCGCCCGTCGTTCGCGGAGAGCATCGCCTTGGAGCGGCAGAAAGCGCTCCGCCAGATCCGACCAATACTCGATCATGGAGGCCCGGAAGGACTGCAGATTCGCGTCCAGCCTGACATGCTTGCGCCACTCGGGCGCGAACTCGTCGAATTGCCGTTGGACCTCCGACAAATAGAGATCTGCGTTCCGCTGCAGGTCCGACACACTGACATGGACAAGAATGTCGATGTGCTTCAGCTTCGCCAATTACTCAATGATGGAGAACGATAGGGCGCCGAGATTGTGCGGATCGAGCAGCGCGAAATGCAGACCGTACTGGTTGAGCGACGAAACGATGTTCGCGATTGCCTCGACGCCGAGGCTGCGATGGCCACAGCAGGTCAGGAGACCATCGTGGTGCGCCGCGCGTTGCCGCACGGGCATGTGGCGGCCGTGCTCGGCACGCTGCGCGACATCGGTCTCGATCGTCTGCTCGGGCCTGCCGGCAACCGCTGTCGCGACCTCGTCATCGCGATGATTCCCTTCCCGCTTCCAATCCACGCCGCATGCTCGACCACTCACCCCCTTCACCTCCACCTCCGTTGTCGTACGTCGCCCTCGACTGGCTGGGCGAGCGCCAGGCGGCGGTCGAGAGGGCGCTCGCGCGCAAGCATCTGCACGCCGGCACGCTGGTGCTCTACGACGTGTCGTCGAGCTATCTGGAGGGCCGCTGCTGCGAACTGGCGCAGCGCGGCTACAACCGCGACGGCAAGAAGGGCAAGCTGCAGATCGTCTACGGCCTGCTGTGCGCGCCCGACGGCTGCCCGGTGGCGATCGAGGCATTCGAGGGTAATACCGCCGATCCGCGCACGCTCGCCGCACAGATCGACAAGGTCAAGAAACGCTTCGCGCTTAATCATGTGGTCCTGGTCGGCGACCGCGGAATGATCACGCAGGCGCGCATCGACGCCGAGATCGCCCCGGCGGGGCTCGACTGGATCACCGCTTTGCGGGCGCCAGCGATCCGGGAGCTTGCGGACGCCGGAGCCCTGCAGATGTCGCTGTTCGACGACCGCGACATGGCGGCCATCACGTCGCCCGATTATCCGGGCGAGCGGCTGATCGTCTGCCGCAACCCCGATCTCGCCCGCGAGCGCGCCCGCAAGCGCGAAGACCTGCTGGCCGCGACCGAAAAGGACCTCGCCATCATCGCAGCGGCGGTTCGGCGCGCCCGCAAGCCGCTGCGCGGCGAGGCCGCGATTGCGCTCAAGGTCGGCGCCGTCGTCAACCGGCACAAGATGGCCAAGCACTTCGACCTCGTCATCGGCGAGGCGAACTTCGCGTTCCATCGCAAGGCCGCGGCGATCGCCGCCGAGGCGTCGCTCGACGGCGTCTATGTCGTGCGCACCAGCTTGCCGAAGAAAGCGCTCGATAACGCCGCGACGGTCGGCGCCTACAAAAGTCTTGCCCAGGTCGAGCGCGCGTTCCGCTCCTTGAAGACCGTCGACATCCACCTGCGTCCGATCTTCCACTGGACGGCGCCGCGCGTGCGCGCCCACGTCTTCCTGTGCATGCTCGCCTATCACGTTCACATGCGCGCCAGGCTCGCCCCCATGCTCTACGACGAGACCGATCACGAGGCCGCCGCCGCGATGCGCACAAGCATCGTCGCCAAGGCCGAGCGCTCCGACGCCGCCCGTCGCAAGCAGACGACCGGCCGCACCGACGACGGTCTGCCGGTCCACAGCTTCCGCAGCCTGCTCGCTGATCTCGCCACCTATTGCCGGATCCAGGCGACCACCGCGCTCAACGAGAAATACGTCTTCACCCTCCACACCAGGCCAACCCCGATCCAGAGCCGCGCCTTCGAACTCCTCGCCATCAACCCGGATCGTACCCAGTAACCTACCCCTCGCCCTCGATAAACGAGTGCGAGATCAACGGCTTGTCATTTTGAAAGAGGGAAGTTCCGCCTAAACTACGGCGTAATGACCAGCCCGGTGACCGCACGAAAGATCGAGAAGTCCCGCGCCCGATACGGTTCGTAGCGCTCCTTTGGATATTCGACGCCTTTCTGGGTGCCGTTGAACCAGATTGAGCGCTTGCCCGCGTTCTGGCCGGTCTTGTTCTGGACGGCCTCTTTGATGAACTCGTCTGACGACATGATCCACATGGCGTCGAGCCGCTCCGAATAGAAGACGAAATAGTAGTTCTTGCGCGGCTCGGGATGGTCGATGGCCGCGAAAAGTGCTGCGTCCCCGAGCAGCACTTCACTTGAGCGCGCATTGATCTGAACCTCGATGAACTGGTTGTCCTGCTTGCGGACCACGGCGTCGACGCCGAAGTCGTGCATCAGGGGCACGTAGACGTCCAGCCCCTCGCGCAGCATCCGGCCGATCAGCCAGTACTCCATGCGCCGTCCAAAGCCTGCGGAATGGCGGAATGTCATGCCCATGTTCTTCACCTAATGTGAAGCGCGGCAGAGTGCTTCATTGATCGGGATAGGGGGGCGCCTCGCGACGCCGCCCCTCCCACACCACCTGGCATACGGGTCCGTACCACGGCGGTTCGAGAGTTTGGCTAACACGCACCGAACAAGGACAGGAGGCCGAGCGATCTGAAGTGCGCATTGGAGAGCCCTAAGGAGAGGGCCCTGCTCCGGGCTAGGCGCCAGGGACCACGGCCGCTACCGGCAGCATTGTTCGCCGTGCGCTCCGGAACCCCGTTTGCGACCAGCGCCGCTCGCCGACGCCGTGGTGTTTTCCACTGCCGCCAGAGAGCGGCCCGCAGCCGCAGCCGGACCCAGCGAGTGAGGGCGATCAACACCGCAGGCGTTTCGCAGAAGCCGAAATAGCCTCGCCAGCCCCGCATATACAAAGCCAGCTCGTCCATTGTCGTTTTGATGCTGACGCCCTTGGCCCTTCGCGTGATCTCCCGGATTTGCCGCCTGAACCGTTCCAGAGCCTTTGGCGCAATCGTGCGCTTGACGTCCGGACCAGCCGTGAAGCTGAACCCAAGGAACTTCCGTTCCTGCGGTCGCGCCACCGCGCTCTTTGCCTCGTTCACTTTGAGCTTCAGCTTTTGTGTGATGAATTGTTTGATGCTCTCCATCACCCGCAGACCCGCCCGTTCGCTGCGCACGTAGATATTGGCATCGTCCGCATATCTCACGAAGCGGTGTCCGCGGCGCTCCAGCTCGCGATCGAGTTCATCGAGCACGACGTTGCTCAGCAGTGGCGAAAGCGGACCGCCTTGCGGGGTCCCTTCCACGCTTGGACTGACCAACCCGTTCTCCATCACTCCGGCACTCAGGAATGCCCGGATGAGTCTCAACAGCCGCTTGTCCTCGACGCGTTTGGCAATCTGCGCCATCAGTTTGTCGTGATTGACCCGATCAAAAAATTTTTCCAAATCGAGATCAATCACCCATCCGTAGCCTGCCGCGATAAACTGCTGAGCATGAGCCACGGCTTGATGCGCCGACCGTCCCGGTCGGAACCCATAGCTGTGTGGGGAGAACGTCGGGTCCCATCGCCTTTGCAGAACCTGCATCACCGCTTGCTGGATAAAGCGATCCAGTACGGTTGGGATGCCAAGCTTTCGCACCCCTCCTCCATCCGGCTTCGGGATTTCCACCCGTCGCACCGGTTTCGGTTCGTAGGTTCCGTTCAACAATTGCCCCCGAATGACTGGCCAGTGCTGCTTCAGATAGTCGTCAAGTTGATCGACCGTCATCTCGTCGATGCCTGCGCTACCTTTGTTGCCCCTCACCTGCCGCAGTGCTTCCTTCAGATTCCCTCGCTCACATACTTCCTCCATGATTCGATTCGTACCGGCTGGGCGTTCGGGCTCATTCACCGCCGAGGGCGATTCGATGTCTCCACGTCCCGCCTGCCGGGCTTCACCCGTCGGCGGCGACGAGAAGTCCAGTCTCAACTGGATATTCAGCCGCTTGTCGCTCTCGAGGTTCATGTCCTACTTGCCACTTCTCTCGTTCGGGCCTTCAGTCCTCGTTTCCGGCTCGGCCTATCTGTTTGCTCCACCTTTCGGTCTCGGAGTGCCTCACTAACCTTGCCGACGACATGGCCTAATACGCCCTCTGCTGACTTCTGCCCTGCGGTCAGGCCGTCTCTCGGCGGCCCCAGTCGCCGAAGCGACACAGAGCAGATCTCCCGGGGTAAGTTCAGCCGCCTTCCGTGCACAGTTGCCGGATCTACGCCTCGCGTCCTTGATGGATATGGACTTCGCAGTACGTTGCCTGCTCGTCCGACGCTCGCGCCTTGTATCCGGTTCTTGTCCATCAACTCGCACGTTTGCTCCGCGCTTCCTTCAGACATCGCCTCGCGGTGATAGCCCTTGCGCATCGCTAACCCTTCACCTCCATCAGGTTGGGTGGAGGACTTGCACCTCCGAGCTGCCGAACATGCCCGGCACACAACGAACCCGCTAGGCGGGAATGGAGGCGGGGCGAGGCGAAGGCCCCTGTCTGAGAAGATGTGGATTCTCACATCGACCCTCTCAGGACAGGAGCCCCAGACGGCCACGATGAGCGCGCTGCGTCGGCGAATGATCGACGACATGATGGTTCGCAACCTCTCGCCGGCGACACAGCAATCTTACATCTACGCGGTCAGCAGATTCAGCGAGTATTTCAACCAGTCGCCCGCGGCGTACGGCAAAAAGGCCCGGCGGGTGTGTGGGAGGGCGCGCGCCGGGCCTGGGACCACGTTGAGATGGGAACCGTAACACCCGACGATAAACGGTTGGTTAAGCATGGGCCGTCCGGAGGCGGCGTTTTGCTTGGGGACAAATAACGCCTGGGGCGGAGACGAACAGCCCTCGCTGGGGGCGGGCAATCGGGGACAAAGACGGCGGACACGCCACCCGAGAAGAAAGATAAGCCGGCGCGCAAGCCACGGCCGCAGACGGCTAAGGTTCCGAAGAAGCCGGCAGCGCCCGCGCGTGCCGCTGCGGCGGTGCAGCCGCAATAGCGGACGACGCCATGGATAGCAGGCGTCGGGCCTTCGTCGACGATGCGGGTGAGAAAGGCCTTGTGCTCGGCGTTGAGCTTGGCCGGCGCGCCCGGCGACGGAATGTTGATCAGCCCGTCCGGCCCCTGCTCGTTGAACCGGATCACCCAGTCCCGTCTGACGATCCAGGCCGCCGACCCGCGCCGCGTCTTCCCGCGTGGACCCGTCGAGCACCGCCGCGATCGCCAGCAACCGACGCGCCTGCCCCGCATTCTTCGCCCGCTGCGCCAACCGCCGAACCTCGCCGCTCAAATAATCCGTCCGTACCGAAATGGCTCGCCCCATGGCAAACGACCCTCCGTTTGCCACCGTGAATTATTTCACGACTGATTTGGAAATGCCGAGAATGACTCAATCGGCGGATTGGTATAATCCCTTCACACGTAATCCCCGCATTCCGCTTCGCTCCATGCGGGCTACGTCCCTCACACATCCAGCATCTCTTCGCTGGCGAATTCGGCGCGTTCGTAGATGAAGGCGAAGCGGGCTTCCGCCTTGGTGCCCATCAGGCGCTCGACCGAGCTTGCGGTGTCGGCGCGGTCCTCGGTGACAAGCGGGACGCGCAGCAGCGTGCGCTTCTTGCGGTCCATCGTGGTTTCCTTGAGCTGGCCGGGCATCATTTCGCCGAGCCCCTTGAAGCGGCTGATCTCGATCTTGGCGTTGGCGTGAAACCGGCGCGCATGATCTCGTCGCTGTGCTTTTCGTCGCGCGCGTAAAACGTCTTGCCGCCCTGCGCCAGCCGGTACAGCGGCGGCACGGCGAGATAGAGATGGCCGTTCTCGATGAGCTTCGGCATCTGCCGGTAGAAGAAGGTGATCAGCAGCGAGGCGATATGCGCGCCGTCGACGTCGGCGTCGGTCATGATGATGACCTTCTCGTAGCGCAGGTCCTCGTCGCGATAATGCGCGCCGGCGCCGCAGCCGAGCGCCTGGACGAGATCGGAGAGCTGCTGGTTCTGCGCGAGCTTGTCCTTGCCGGCGCTGGCGACATTGAGGATTTTGCCGCGCAGCGGCATCACGGCCTGCGTCGCGCGGTCGCGCGCCTGCTTGGCGGAGCCGCCGGCCGAATCGCCCTCGACGATGAAAATTTCAGAGCCTTCGCGCGGTCGCGGTGCAGTCGGCGAGCTTGCCGGGCAGGCGCAGCTTGCGCACCGCGGTCTTGCGCGCGACCTCCTTTTCCTGGCGGCGGCGCAGGCGCTCCTCGGCCCGCTCGATGGCCCAGTCGAGCAGCCGGGTGGCCTGGCCCGGCGGCCGGCGAGCCAATGGTCGAACGCGTCGCTTGCACGGCGCCTTCGACGATGCGCGCGCCTCGCCGGTCGCGAGCCGATCCTTGGTCTGGCCCTGGAATTCCGGCTCGCGGATGAACACCGACAGCATCGCGCCGCAGCCCGTCATGACGTCGTCGGTGGTGACCGCGGCCGCGCGCTTGCCCTGGCCGATGCGCTCGGCATGGTCCTTCAGCGCGCGCAGCAGCGCCGTGCGGAAGCCCGACTCATGCGTGCCGCCGTCGGCGGTCGGAATCGTGTTGCAATAGGAGGAGACGAAGCCGTCGTCGTCCGCGATCCAGGCGACCGCCCATTCGACCGAACCGTTGCGCCGGGCCGTCCGACCGGCCGGTGAATATCTCGGGATGCGACCAGCCCTTGCCCTCGATCTCGCCGGCGAGATAGTCCTTCAGCCCGCCGGGAAAGTGGAAGGTCTCCTCCGCCGGCACGCCTTCGATGCCGGCGAGCAGCGCCGCCTCGCAGCGCCAGCGGATTTCCACGCCGCCGAACAGATAGGCCTTGGCGCGCGCCATCTTGAACAGCCGCTGCGGGCTGAATCGCGCCTTCTCGCCGAAAATCTGCGGATCCGGCTTGAAGCGCACCTTGGTGCCGCGCCGGTTCGCACGCGGCCGACCTTTTCCAGCCGCTCGCGGCATGCCGCGCGATAGACCTGGCGATAGAGCTGGCCTGGCGCGCCACCTCGACTTCGAGCCGCTCCGACAGGGCGTTGACCACCGAAACGCCGACGCCGTGCAGGCCGCCCGAGGTCTCGTAGGCCTTGGAGTCGAACTTGCCGCCCGCATGCAGCGTGCTCATGATGACTTCGAGCGCGACTTCTTCGGGAATTTCGGATGCGGATCGACCGGAATGCCGCGGCCGTTGTCGGTGACGGCGAGATAGCCGTCGGCGGCAAGCTCCACCTCGATGAAGGTTGCGTGACCGGCCACCGCCTCGTCCATGGCGTTGTCGATCACCTCGGCGAAGAGGTGATGCAGCGCCTTCTCGTCGGTGCCGCCGATATACATGCCGGGCCGGCGGCGCACCGGCTCCAGCCCCTCCAGCACCTCGATGTCATGGGCGGTGTAGCCGGCCTCGGCCGGCCCGTTCGCGGCGCGGCGCACGCCCTTGGCCCGCGCTCGCCGGCGCGCGCCCGAGCGGGGGCGGCGGACGCCGGCGTGGCGTCGGGAAACAGATCGGGACCGCGGGCGGCCTTTCTTTGCGCGGATTTCGCCATATCTATCTTTGCGTTGAAGTGAAGGAACCGGCGAATCGACGTTGCACTATCGCATAGGCGCCGAGCAAAGATAGGGCGGCACAGGCCATACCGCAGCGCTCGGATGTTCTCGGTTGGATTGCGTAGGTGCGCGCCGCCGCTTATGCAGTGACGCGCACTGCCTGGCGAGGCTCGCCAATCGGGTTCACGCTGTAAGACCCATGCTCGGCTCGTGTCTTTTCTCGCAGACAATGGAACAATACGCCTACGCAATTCGAGTTCGTGCGCGCGAACCAGATTTGGGGGGTGCCGATCGTCGGCGCGCCGAAGAACCGGTATCATCGCAGCAGTACCATCACGTGCAACTCAGCGTCCGATTAGCGCATCCGCCAGGAACGTCGCAATTTCGGGAACGGATTAAGAGTTTCTGCGGCGCGTAGCCGACGCAGAAACTCTGTTGGACGAACGCGGTGGGAAGTGCGTCCAGCGAAAGGCTATGGAATTTTCAGGTGAGAGCTCGACCGTTGCGGCTCGGTTTGCCGATCAGAACGAATGGTCGTAGCCGAGGGCGGTTGCGATCAGTGTGGTCAGGCGGGGTCATTGGCGGCGGCCCGCTGGTCATTGCGAGACGATGATGCGAAAGCTGGCGAACGGGAAGCAA